>NZ_FPBP01000028.1 GCF_900116705.1 Halomonas korlensis
GCCACCTGAAGTGATCAGACAATGACCGCTGAGGCGGTAAGAGGGCCAACTTGGCGCTTGCATCGCGCAGGATCGAATTGTTCAGCGTTTCCCTAGCATGGCCGCAGCATCCGTTATCGCTGCTATTAGTTTCTCAGGTGCCTCTTGGGCAAGCGATGATGAGTTAACGCTTACCATGGCGACGGAATCAGGTGACCGAGAATCGCCTCATGGCCTGGCGGTTAAAAAAATCTCTGATATTGTCGAAGAAGAAAGTGATGGAAGAATCACCATCAATGTCTTCTATCAGGGGGAAATCGGCGGACCTCAGGAGCTCTTTGATCAATTGCTCAGGGGCAATATCGATCTCTTCCTCGGCTGGCCACAAACTTCCTACGATGAGCGGCTTGGCGTACTACAACTCCCCTATATGACCTTGGGTTGGGATGAAGCGCTAGATGCCTATGGCAAAGATGGTTGGGTCTCGGAAGTCGTCGGGCCCATCCTTGCGGATAATGGTCTGGAATATCTAGGACCCTTTCCGGAGGGCTTTGGCGGTATAGCCACAGCGGATACCTATGCTACCAACTATGAAGATGCGCAGGGAATCAAGCTCCGGTCACAGCCCATCTTCCCGCTGCCTCAAACGATACAGGCCATGGGCTTTCAGGCTGTCCCAATCGACTGGTCAGAAGTCTACACGTCGATTCAAACCGGGGTCGTCGATGGCGATTCAAGTAATGTGATTTTCTGGGACTACACCTATTTCAACGACCTGCTCGACTATTTTGTCCATTCCAAGCACAACTTCTCCTTCTATACATTCCTGATGAACCAGGACTCCTGGAACGCTCTCGACGAAGAAGATCGCGAAATCATCACGAATGCCGTGGATATCGTGGTCGAGGAGCAGTTTGAGAATGCCCAGGCCGAGGATGAAAAGTGGATCCAGAAGGCTCAGGAAGATGGCATGGAATATATCGTGCCGTCCGATGAAGAAATGAAAGACTGGGTCAAACGCGTCCGCGAGACAGTATGGGTTGAGGCGGAAGATTCCCTAGGAAAGGATGTCATGGACGCCGTCCGCAAGAATGCATCCGAGCCCGAATAAACACCTGCCGGTTGATTTGGAGCGGCCCTGCGAATGACAAAGGGCCGCTCCATGATCAATCCCGCAAGGGGTAATAACATGAAAGCCATTGTCGATTTGTTCGCCTCAATTGATAACGTAATTGCCTCGTTCATGAAGTTTGCTGTCACGGTGATGGGTATATTCGTGGCGTTCGCCATGGTGATCGGCATAGTGGCCAGGGCACTGCTGGGCATACAAGTCTTCGGACTCGAGGAACTGGTGCTGACGGCCGCCATGTGGCTGTATATGCTCGGGGCAGCCCTGGCCTCGCGGGAACGCTCTCATCTGAGTGCCGATTTCATTGAGGCCTTCTCCAAGAACAAGACCCTGCCCCATGTGACGAGACTGATTGCTACCGGCCTGTCGGTAGTGCTAGCGGTGTTTTTCGTGACCTGGAGCTACAGCTTGTTCGCCTGGGGGGTCGAGAAAGGACAGGTCACACCTGTTTTCAGTATTCCGCAATACATCTCTCAGGGCAGTCTCTTCGTCGCGAGCATCCTGCTATTGCTCTATGCGCTTCGCGATCTCATTCATGATGCCGGCAAGCTTTTTAATAAAAGGTGAGCGAAATGAAAACGACTTTCTACAAGATGCTCGCTGACAATAACAGGAGGCAGCTATGGGTGCTGTGTTAGCAATAGGTGTCGTCATCATTCTCATGATTATCGGCGTGCCGGTCGTCTTCTCGTTTGCCGCCATGACGCTCGTACTCTCGTTCGCCTATGATGTCGATATATCGTCGCTCATGACGACTGGATTCTGGTCCATCAATTCCATCATATTGCTGGCGCTTCCGCTGTTCATCATGACGGGTTACTTAATGCAGTCGGGAGGTATCGCCGCCAGGCTGATTAACTTCGCCGAGGCCATTGTCGGAAAGTCCCGCAGCGGCATGGGCACCACCATGGTTGTGTCCTGTGGGGTGTTCGGTGCGATTTCGGGGACCGCCTCAGCAGCGGTGGCATCCATTGGTACCATTATGATCGGCCCAATGGAAAAGCATGGCTACAGCCGCCCGTATTCCACGGCGCTGGTCGGGATCTCTTCCCTGCTTGGCCTGCTGATCCCGCCAAGCATCACCATGATCCTATATGCCGTAGTGACCCGTCAGTCGGTGGCAGCCGTATTCCTGGCGACGGTTGGCCCCGGTATCCTGCTGATGATCTTCCTTTGCGTCATCAATGCCATCAAGACACGCGCCATTGAGGGCTACAAGCCCGAGCCGATTGCCCTGGGAACGCGATTCAGGAACATCGGTAACACTGGCTGGAAGGCATTTCCCGCCTTGATGCTTCCCGTCATCATCTTGGGAGGGATCTACGGAGGTATATTCACCCCGACGGAGGCAGCCGCGGTGGCCGTCGTCTACGCCATTCCTGTTGGCCTTTTCGTTTATCGAGACCTCGATCTGAAGTCGCTGGCACACTGCTTCATCCAGGCCGCCACGACCACAGGGGTGATCATGATCATCCTGCTCTTCTCTTTTGTGGCCAGTCGCATCTTTACCTTCGAGCGTGTGCCTCAGGAACTCACCACGTTCTTGCTCGAGATGTTCGAGAATAAGCTGCTGATCCTGTTAATGGTCAACGTCTTTCTGATCCTGATGGGCATGATCATGGATGATGTCAGTGTTGTGGCCATCCTCAGCCCGCTGCTGCTGCCGGTCATGGAAAGCATCGGCGTCCATCCAGTGCACTTTGCCGCCATCGTGGGCACCAGCGTCGTCATCGGTTGCAATAGCCCACCGATGGCACCCATCCTGTTCATGAGTTGCCGAATCGGCCAGGTCGGGATGTCACAGGTCATACGCCCCGCCTTCAGCTTTATGCTATTCGCTGCTCTACCTGTGATGCTGGTCACGACCTACTGGCCGGCCTTGTCTCTTTATTTGCCCAGGCTGCTTGGATATGTAAGTTAAAAGCTAAATAGGGAGATTCCGGAAAAAAGAAAGCTGCCCATCGGGCAGCTTTTTCGCGGGTAACTGAGTCGAAACGCTCAAGCCACTTTGAGGTTATGAGTGCTATTAATTTTTAAATGATGGCCAGGTGTCGGTCAGGCGATAGCCCTCGGGCCAGGGATCCTCGGGATCCAACATGTGCTGATGAATGCCCGTGATCCAGCCGCGACCTGATATTTCTGGAACAATGGCCTTCTGACCACCGACCGTCGTTTCGCTCTTGAGATAGCCCTGGAATTCCGAGCCGATAAGCGAGCGTCCCTTGAAGTAATCCCCCACAGTCATCTCGCCTCGAGCATGCAGCAGGGCCATACGGGCAGAAACTGCAGTCCCAGTGGGAGAGCGGTCGATTTTACCCGGCTGAATCGACACTGCTGAGCGTGCCGAGAGACGGTTTCCGTCCCTCTCTAGAGGACCTGCGAATAAGCAAAAAGAAAAATGCGTCCATTCCGGGTTATCCGGGTGACGGAACGTCAGCTGTTCATTGGCAGCATTAGTGATGCGCACGCCAAGCTCCGCAAGGTGACGGGCTTCGTGTTCTTCAAGGCTGAATCCAAGCTCGTCTGCATCTACTACAACAAAGCTATCTCCACCGTAAGCCGTATCGACTCGGATCTTGCCGACACCTGGCACATGCAATGTTTGGTCTAGTTCACAGACAAAGGAAGGGACATTCTCCACTGTGATCCGTTGCGCCTTACCGTTATGACACTCTGCTGTAACCTTGACCAGTCCGCCAGGCGCCTCCAAAACCATCTCGGTAACCGGCTCCTGCATAGGGATAATGCCGTTATCCAGCAATACCGTGGACACGCAGATGGAGTTCGAACCCGACATGGGCGGGGTATCCTCCGGCTCCATAATGATCCAACCCATCTGAGCGTCAGGGTGCTTCGGTGGAACCAAAAGATTGACGTGACGAAAGACTCCGCCTCGTGGCTCGTTGAGAACAAAGTTACGCAACGTCTGATCCTTGTCGATCCAATTGCGTTGTTCCCAGAGGGTATCACCCGGAGGAGGCGCTACTCCTCCGACAATTACATCCCCCACTTCGCCCTCGGCGTGACATGAAACGACATGAATAGTCTTAGTGCTTCTCATAGATCACCTACTAGGGTATTGCCCGTGAACTCTCGCGAGTCTTGATAAAGGAAAATGATGAGAGAAAGTTCTTAAAGGCTCAGCAATAGTTAATATTTAACTTCGCCTATCCCTAGTCAGTTAGGGATTTTTATTAACCTCCTCTCACCGCTCACAAGGAGCGGCGGATAGCTTCGAGTACCGCAGCATCAATCTTAACCTGATCTTCTTCCGAAACATTGTTTCGCACCGGACGGCGGCCGGGTACATAAGCACCACGCTCGGCGATTCGATCAAGCTGTTGGCTCAAGCGGGTGGAAAAGTCTGCGTCGATGACTGTGGGTTGGATCGCAATGATCGTCACCCCGGCATCTACCACCCGATTTCCATTTTGGAAGTCCGGCATATCGAGCGACCATGAGGCGCCGGACAATCCGGCAGCGAGGCACTCGATCATCAACGCCACATTTGCGCCTTTCGCACCACCGAATGCCAAAAGTGCACCGCGCAGACCGGCCGCAGCGTCGGTGGTCACACTGCCTGTCTCGTCGATGGCCCAGCCTGCGGGTATCTCGCGACCTTCTTCCGCTGCCTTGGCAAGGTTGACGAAGGCCGTGGCACTGGATGCCTGATCGATGACCAGAGGTGCTGTCGTATCGGCCAGAGGAGCGGCAAACGCCATTGGATTGGTGCCGAATACGATCTTGCCACCGGGTGAGCCTGCGACCACTGCCGGACTGTTGGATACAGCAAAGGCGATCAGTCCTTCCAAGGCAAGACGGCGAACGTAATAGCCCAGCTCACCGGTCGTATAGCTATTGTCTTGAGTGAAGATCGTAACGCCGAGCTCCCGGGTTCTTTCGACGAGCGTTGATTCCGCCAGATCAAAGCCGAGCTGTGCGATGCCACCACCCGCGTCCGAGTGGATGATGGCGGACAGGGGCAAAGCGATTTTAGGCTCGGCGTCGCCATTGATGCGTCCCGCGCGGAAACCGGAGAGGTAATCCAGTAGATGCGGGAACCCAACACCCGGATGACCGAAAAGCGCAGCCGAAACTGTCGCCTTTGCCAAGGAGCGCGCAGTGGCCTCGTTAGCTCCTGCGGCGAGGCAGGCCTGTTCGGCCAGTTTCTGTGCCTCATGAGCGGAAAGTGAAAGTGTTTGCTGGTCCAAGAAAAGATACCTCCGATGTTCTTGATTCTATTGCTTCTTGAATAGTTGAGCGCTTACCAAGATCAGAACGTTTCAAAATTATAAAACCGCCTCAGGCCCAGATGTCCTGTACGCTGAACCCTTCCGTGAAGGGGTCGTCATTATCCAATACGTAGGTATTTATCCCATAGATCCAACTGGTTCCATTTATGGTCGGTATTACCGCTTTTCTATCACCAATTCTCGTCTCCTCGACCAGTCTTCCTGTAAACACGTTACCCAGGATGCCCTGATGACGGAAATCTTGATTCAGCGGTAGCTCACCCTTGGCATGAAGGACGGCCATTTTTGCGCACGTCCCCGTGCCGCATGGGCACCGGTCGATAGCGCCTGTCCAAGTACTGGGTTTCTCCCAATCGAGATCGCCGGAGGCAACGGTGACCGCATTCCTCCAATCAGCTTCGGCGCCACTTGCCGGGCCGGAAAGTTGCGATATTGTGATCCCGATACTCGGGTAATCAGGGTGTTCGACCGGCAACTGCTCGATAGCGGCCTGCCTGATCATGGCTGAGATCCGTACGATTTCCGCCCCATGTTCGGGTATGAGCTCGACACCGGGGAACTGTCGAACGTCGGCAATGACATAGAACATGCCTCCCCAACCAACATCCACCGTCACCTTGCCAAGATGCGGAACGTCTATTTCCGCATCAAGATAGGCCGCAAATGCCGGAATGTTCTTGAAAGTGACGCTTTTAACCTTACCGTTCTCGCACTCGGCTCTGATGCGGATCAGCCCAGCCGGTGCTTCCAGGACAAGCTCCGTGATAGGTTCCTTCATCGGCAACATACCCATCTCGAGCAGTACGGTTGCCACGGATATGGTGTTACCGCCCGACATGACGGGATATTCGACCTGCTCCATGATGACATAGCCGGCGTCGGCGTCGGGATGGCAGGGTGGAACGATGACATTACAACAGAGAGGGGGATAGCCGCGCGGTTCACGTAACATCAGCTTACGCAACTGATCGTCATTCTCTTGCAGCCAGACCATTTTTTCATACACCGTCTTTCCGGGAATGTAAGGTACACCGCCCGTGATGACGCGCATGGGTTCGCCGGCATGGGTATCTATCGCATGGATTGTTCTTTTAAATGACATTTCTACACCCTTTAAATATCTATCCAAGCCGTCCAGACAATTTTGAAACGTTTCCCAGGTGGCTCGACTGGTTAATGTTTAGCGGCTCTAACGGCTTTGCGTATCAAATATCCTTGACCAATCTAAGGGCATCATAGATCGCCGCATGCGTATTTCTGTGCGAGATGGCATCTCCCACCCTGAACAGCTGAAACTTCCCGTCCGGATTGGTCGCGAGCGTTTGCGGATTACCGACAATCAAGTCGTCATAATCGACCGCGCCCTGATTGCTGGATAGCGGCTTGAGTTCCTCGTAGAGGTCTTCCATCGGCAAGGTGCCGAAGTTGACCACGACCTGATCCACACGTCGTTCCCGGTT
>NZ_FPBP01000027.1 GCF_900116705.1 Halomonas korlensis
CCGTCGCGGCCGGCCCACGCCACGCCGACACAGCCGATCCCCGAGAGCGCGTTCTCCTCGACGCCCAGCGCGAGCCCCTCCCCCGCGGGCGCGTCGACCAGCGCGTCCAGCGCGAGCGGGTACACGACCAGCCCCTCCCCCGAGAGTCGCGTCACCGCCGGTCGGCCCTACGGCAGCAGTACTGGCAGCGGCAGCACCGGCACGCATGGCGATACGGCCTCGATCAGCGCCTCGTCCGCCGGCACCCCGTCGTCGCCCGGGGCTTCCTCGAGCGCCATGGGCACCGGGATGACGTCATCCCCCCGTGGCGCGAGCAGCGGCGGCGCCGACCACGACAGTGGTCAGCACCGCAGCGGCAGCAATATGAAGGACCGGGTGCGGGAGACGACCGCCAACGTCAAGGAGAGGACACAGCACATGAGCGAGAAGATGACGGAGCGCGCCCAGCACCTACGCGAGAGCCTGCACGACCGGACCGCCCACGCGCAGCAGGGCTACCAGGCGCGCCGGCAGGACATGACGCAGCGCGCCCGGCACCTTGGCCACCAGTCGACGGGCTTCATCCAGGAGCACCCGCTGGTCGCCGGGGCGCTGGGCTTTGCGATCGGCGCGGCGCTGGGCAGCATGCTACCCGCCACGCGGGTGGAAGACGAGTACCTGGGCGAGTACCGCGACCGGGCGCTGGACAAGGCCGGCGAGCGCGGCCAGGAGCAGCTGGAAAGGGCCCAGCAGACCGTGCACGAGAAGGCCGAGCAGACCCGCGACGAGGCCGAGACGGGCGGCAAGAGCGGCAGTGCGAGCTCCCCTGGCACGAGCTCAACCTCGAGTGCCAGCCCCTCGCGCCCTGGCGGCGGGACGACCTCGTCGTCGACCGGCAGCGCGTCGGGGACCACCACCAGCACCTCGGACCGCCCCGCAGCGGGCAGCACGCCCCCGACCCCCGACAACGCCCCCACATCCGGTGGTAGCACCGGCACCAGCAGCACCCAGAGCAAGGGCCCGAGCCAGGGCGGTAGTGGCAGCACCCCGCCCCCGCGTAAGTCCTAGCATCAATATGAGGTAAAACGTCAGCGATCGTGCCGGCCATCGGGCCATGGCTCGATGGCTGACGGTACGCATGACGTACGCTGCAAGGCTGAGAGATGACTGAACGTACGGTACTAGTCCTGAGTGGAGGCGGCGCCCTGGGCGCTTATCAGTGCGGCGTTTATCGCGCCATGGTGAGACACATGGATAGCGATGCCTTGCGTACCATGGTGATCGTAGGAGCCTCAATCGGTGCAGTGAACGGGTTTCTCATTGCATCACGCATGCAGGACCCGGATTCAGGCGTCAGCGCCCTGAAGCATTTCTGGCGCAATGTGTCTCTCCCCTCTGCTCCATTCCTGCCGATGCCGGACCCACGCTCCCGGCGTTTGAATGCTGTCTTGACGGGAATGGCTTTCGGTAATCCTGTCATCTTGCCTGGTATTCCTGGCGGTTTGATCGGTGGGCTATATTCCTACCCTCATGCGGCAAGCTATACCAATACCCCGCTGGTAAGGATGGTCGGCGACTTCGCCAGGGAGTACGGCGGCAATGACGCTTCAGGGCCGCGCCTAATGATACGTGCCATCGATATTGCCGAAGCTGCCCCGGTCTGGTTCGACAGCGCTCAGGAAACCATCGTGCCGTCCATGATTGGCGCCAGCAGTGCCATCCCCTTGTTGTTCAAGCCCGCTTGGCATGATGGTCGCGCCTACTGGGACGGTGATATCTGGCACCAAGGCATCGCCACCCCGGGGCTGGGCCGTATAACCCAAGGGCAAGAAGGGGAGACGGAACGCTATCACGTGGTGACGGTGGAGCTTTTCAAGCGCACAACCCAGCAGAAACTGGCTATCGGTGCGGGAAGCTATCTCGATCACTTCCGGCGAATGTTCATGGGGGCCCGCAGTGACGAGGACATCGATAATATTGTCGGCTTGCAAAAGGGGCTACGGGTGACTCGCATCCAACGTAACCCGCATCCCCATGAAGAGGACTCCGCCTACCTGCTCGACTGGTCGCCGGAACGCATTGAGTACTTGCTGGCTCAGGGAGAGGCCGATGCTGAACAAGCGTTCAGCTCTACCTGAAAATACGACAAGGCCTAGCCAGATCGAAGCAGGCATCCGAACAGCCATAAAAGCAGCCTACCGGCGTTACAATTTACCGTATCTGTCACTGCAGCCTGCGTGTAGCTTTTTATCTTTCCTGGACCCTCTTTCCAAGATTAGGTAAATAATGCTGGCTACCGCTAAAGGAAAGAGAAAGTAAATGGCACGATAGCCAATCAGCGCAGCGAGTATCTCACTGGTGGCTACCTGATGCTGAAGTAAAGCGATGAAGACGGCTTCAAGCACGCCCAGACCAGCGGGAATATGCGTTACCACCCCGGCGATGCTGCTGACGAGAAGAATGCCAAGTATAGTAGGATAGAAGATACCTTCCGGCAGAAGAAGATAGACCAGAGCGGCCATCAGGGACCAGTTTGCGGCTCCCAGGCCTGCCTGAAGCAGTGCCATCCGCAGCGAGGGCAAGGTGATTTCATGGTTTCGCCACCGCCAAGTACGCCGTTTGGAAAAGCGACAAGCCGCCAGATACAGGAATGACACGGCTAACAGCCCGACACCGATCAATTGTAAGCCCGCCACGCCAACCTGCCACCTTTCCGGAAGCGTGACCAGGCGTAGAGTAAATATTGTACCGGCCAGCATCATGTAACCCAGCCAGTTTGTGATGAGGCTTAGGCTCAGAACACGAGTTATATTTCCTACACTCAAGCCAAAACGGGTATAAAGGCGGTAGCGCAATGCAATGCCTCCAACCCAGGCTCCAAAATTCAGATTAAAGGCATAACACACGAAAGCCAGTGGCATGACGTATCGCACCGGTAGTTTATGGTTCGTATAGGCCTTGCCCAACAGGTCATAGCCACTGAATACTGCATGGCTGGCAGCGGCGATGCCCAGTCCAGCCAGCAGGGTAAGAGGACCGTAATCTTGCAGCGTGGTAACAACTTCAGACCAATCCACATTGCGGAGCAGCGAAAACAGTAGAACCGGAACCAGAATGAAGAAAAAGAGCGTAACACCACGCTTGAGCCAGCGCCGCCAGGGTTTACGCTTGGGTTCCTTTCTTATGCTCGCCTTTTTATCTACTTCCATGACAGCCTCAGCGCAGCACTCGCTTCTTTTTTGACGTCTTCACTGTCAATGGCTTGATCTTCGGAGAATGGGCGGGACGCCATCCCACAATGTTGGGAAAGTGGCGCAAAAAATGGAAGCTAGCCACCGTGAAGGGTGCCCGCCACCAATGTCCTTTAGTTGCTATTTCGCGGGTCACTTCTTGGGAGCTGTTGTTAACTATATCAACAAGGTGCTCGTATACATTTTTATTTAGCCTGGCATCTCGAATAAAAAGGTTAGCCTCCAGGTTCAAGGATAGACTGAGCGGATCAAGATTGCTGGAGCCCACCGTTACCCATTCATGATCGACGATAGCGATCTTGCCATGCAGAGGACGCTCTTTATATTCATATATTCGTACGCCAACGTTTAGCAATCGACTGTAGAGGAAGCTAGAAAGGCTTCTTGTCCAGGGTCTGTCGGGCTGACCCTGTAATATCAATGTCACTTTCACTCCCCGACGTGACGCATTCGCTAATTCATGCCAGATACGATAGCTGGGAAAAAAATAGGCGTTAGCAATAATTAGCCGAGAAGAAGCCGATTGAATCGCCAGGAGATATTGATCCTCAATATCGGTGGGGTGACTGTTATTGTCACGGATAGCCATTAATATGTCGGCTTTCCCAGCCTCAGGCGCAGCCGACGTGAGCTCGGGCAGCTCTTGGATAGCCTGGTGCTCCAGAAGGAAAGATGTGGCGGCAGCGCGAATATCGTCCACTATCGGGCCATGTACCCGCACAGCATAATCTTGTTTGCCCATAGGGTCTTTTTCTGGCAAGTGGTCGGCGCCAAAATTGATGCCGCCAATATAAGCCACCTCACCATCTACCACGACAATCTTGCGATGCAAGCGACGAAACAGGTTCGTACGCATACCAAGTCGACGCGGCCGCGGATCGTATATATGCATGTTGATGCCCGCGGCTTTTAAGTCAGCAATATAATCGCTGTTCAGATCCGCCGTACCATACCCATCCACCGTTATATCAATTTTCACCTGCTTCGCTGCAGCTTCCAGCAGGGCATCTTTCAGTTCCCTCCCCACTTCGTCGTCAAAGATGATAAAAGTCTCGAGGAGGATTTCGTGGCGAGCAGAACGTATGGAGTCGAAGACGCTCGGAAAGAACTGGCACCCATTTATCAGTAGTTCGACTTGATTACCTTCTCGCCATTCAAAGTTCACAAACATACCTCTGCGATGAGTGGCACATGATCAGAGAGGTGTGACCAAGGTCGGTGGTAAAGGGCTTCAGGATTGCGAACGCAGGCATTTCTGATGTAAATCCGGTCGAGTCGCAAAAAGGGCCAGCGTGCTGGAAAGCTTTTTGCAGGACGGCCGTAGTGAGAAACAAAGACCTCATGAACATCGCATTCAGCGAGTATCTTGTTGGCCTGTAACCGCCAGTCGTTGAAGTCACCCGCGATGATAATGGGTTCGCTTTTCGGTATCGACTCCAGTAGCTCACACAAGAGCATTAACTGCTCCAGGCGATGCGCTTGACGCAAACCAAGGTGAACGCAGATGGCATGCACCCTCGAATGGCCCGGTACGTCGAGTAGACAATGGAGCAGCCCGCGCTCCTCGGTGCCTGTAATGGAAATGTCCCTATTTTCATAGCTCAGAATCGGAAATCGGGAGAGCAAGGCATTTCCGTGGTCGCCATCGGGATAGACGGCATTACGGCCATATGCAAAGTCTGGCCACATCGTGTCGGCCAAGTATTCATATTGCGGAACATCCGGCCAGTCATAAAAACGGATGGCATGCTTTCTGTTTACGCCGATCACTTCCTGAAGAAAGACCATGTCGGTAGAAAGCGTATTGACGGCGTCACGCAACTCTGGCAACACATGACGCCGATTGAAAAAACTGAAGCCCTTATGCACGTTTATTGTCATGATATGCAGAGTCTGCAAGCGCGCCGTGGAGCGCGTGTTTTTCTGCGAAACTTGGCCAGCAGTGCTCACCCGATTTCTCCCTTTTTAACGGGCAACGCTTCACCGCTCTGTAAAGACAGGTATATATTAAGACGTGCAAATAGTGGTGCCTTGCGCTCCATAGTGATGTAGGGGCACTCATTGCTGAACTGGTCGCCGCAATAGCGCTTCACGAGTCAGACTTATGGTTCGGTTTACCTTTGCGATTCGACGATGCCATTTCTTCCAATTCTTCTTCACTCATCGAGTCGTACATCGACTTGGCGGCCCCCTCCAGGTCACTGACCTTTGTTTCGCCACGCTTGGCGGCAAGGGCCGCTCCGGCGGCCATTTGCTGAGATTTAGATTTCGCGGGCATCCTGATATCCCCCTATTGCCATTCGTCCTGTAGGCAATACTCGAGCCGGACATAGACATTGAGGCCTGGCTCGAGCATCGCTCCTTTTCCTTTATCCTCTCTCTGCCGCGCTCAGGACTTGCGCGGTGACGGAGTGTGGCCACTACCGCCCTGACCCTGGCCCGTCGCGCTGGCGGTACCGGCTGGGGTAGACGCCGCGCCACCCGGCGTGGAGGTGGCGCCAGGCGTGGACAAGGCACCGGAAGCCGGGGGCGTGCTGCCCGCTGCGGGGCGGTCTGAGGTATTGGTGGTACCGCCTGGGGTAGACGCCGCGCCACCCGGCGTGGAGGTGGCGCCAGGCGTGGACAAGGCACCGGAAGCCGGGGGCGTGCTGCCCGCTGCGGGGCGGTCCGAGGTGCGGGTGGTGGTCCCGGACGCGCTGCCGGTCGTCGACGAGGTCGTCCCGCCGCCAGGGCGCGAGGTACCGGTACTGGAACTCGAGGTTGAGCTCGTGCCAGGGGAGCTCGCGCTGCCGCTCTTGCCGCCCGTCTCGGCCTCGTCGCGGGTCTGCTCGGCCTTCTCGTGCACGGTCTGCTGGGCCCTTTCCAGTTGCTCCTGGCCGCGCTCGCCGGCCTTGTCCAGCGCCCGGTCGCGGTACTCGCCCAGGTATTCGTCTTCCATCCGCGAGGCGGGCAGCATGCTGCCCAGCGCCGCGCCGATCGCAAAGCCCAGCGCCCCGGCGACCAGCGGGTGCTCCTGGATAAAGCCCGTCGACTGGTGGCCAAGGTGCCGGGCGCGCTGGGTCATGTCCTGCCGGCGCGCCTGGTAGCCCTGCTGCGCGTGGGAGGTCCGGTCGTGCAGGCTCTCGCGCAGGTGCTGGGCGCGCTCCGTCATCTTCTCGCTCATGTGTTGTGTCCTCTCCTTGACGTTGGCGGTCGTCTCCTGCAGTCGGCCTTTCAGGTGGCTGCCGCCGCGGTGCTGGCCACTGTCGTGGTCGGTGCTGTCACTGCTCGCGCCACGGGCGGATGACGTCATCCCGGTGCCCATGGCGCTCGAGGAAGCCCCGGGCGACGACGGGGTGCCGGCGGACGAGGCGCTGATCGAGGCCGTGTCGCCGTGCGTGCCGGTGCTAGCAGTGCTGGCAGTGCTGGTACTGCTGCCGTAGGGCCGGCCGGCGGTGACGCGACTCTCGGGGGAGGGGCTGGTCGTGTACCCGCTCGCGCTGGACGCGCCCGCGGGGGAGGGGCTCGCGCTGGGCGTCGAGGAGAACGCGCTCTCGGGGATCGGCTGTGTCGGCGTGGCGTGGGCCGGCCGCGACGGTTGGCGCTGGGCCATCATCAGCCAGCCCAGCCCCACGCTGGTCATCAGAAACGGCAGCGGGTGCTGCTTGACGCTGTTGCCCAGGTTGGACAGGAACTCGTTGGCGCCCCCCTGGCGCAGGTACTCGTAGGAGGAGTTCCACAGCTTCTGCGGCGAGATGCGCTCCTCGATCTCGTGCAGGGTGCTGTCCAGGCGTTCGCGCGTCTCGTGGATATCGCTCTCGATCTCG
>NZ_FPBP01000012.1 GCF_900116705.1 Halomonas korlensis
AAGCTCCGCCGGGGTGGTGACATCGAGCGGCTTCTTCTTGGCCTTCATGATGTCGGGCAGCTTGGCGTAACGCGGCTCGTTCAAGCGCAGGTCGGTGGTGACGATAGCCGGCAGGGTGAGTTCGACGGTCTGCAGCCCGCCGTCGATCTCACGGGTGACCTGCAGCCGCTTTTCATCCCCTTCGCCCTCGACACTGATTTCGGAGGCGAAGGTGCCCTGGGGCAGCCCGGCCAGCGCGGCGAGCATCTGACCGGTCTGGTTGTTGTCGGTGTCGATGGCCTGCTTGCCGAGAATCACCAGCCCCGGCTGCTCCTGTTCGACGACCTTGGCCAGCAGCTTGGCGACGGCCAGCGACTCGACCTTGTCGTCGGTCTCGACGTGAATCGCCCGGTCGGCGCCCAAGGCCAAGGCGGTGCGCAGCTGCTCCTGGGCAGCCTTGGGGCCGACGCTGACGGCGACCACTTCCGTGGCCACGCCCTGCTCCTTCAGGCGTACCGCTTCTTCCACGGCGATCTCGCAGAAAGGGTTCATGGCCATCTTGACGTTGGTGAGGTCGACGTCGCTGTGGTCGGGCTTGACCCGAATCTTGACGTTGTAGTCGATGACGCGTTTGACCGCGACGAGGATCTTCATGGTTGCTCTCCCATGGTTGGATTCATGCTATTCCGCGTGTCGAAATTTAGTTTCACCACATTCCATAAACGATACGAAGCCCTACCACCGGCGTCAAGCCCGATCCCTCAGCTACCGAAGCGTGCCAGCAGAAACCAGCTGGCCAACAGCGGGATGGACATGCACAGAAAGGCGCCGTTCCAGCGATAGCCGATCCGAGTCGAGGGCACGCCGGTGAAGCGTGACAGGATTAACATCGAGGCCGTCATCGGTGAGGACATCAGCGCCAGCGCCCAGCCGACCATCAGCGAGGCGCCGATCAGCGGTGGTGCCAATCCCTCGATAGCCAGGGTGGGCAGGATCCCCGCCAGCAGGGTGACGGTGACGATGGGATTGATGCCGATCTGCGCCAGCACCATGACCAGCAGCATGGCCAGCACCGCATTCCAGGCACCCAGAGTATCCAGGACGGTCAATGCCGTAACCAGGGTCGCTGTGTCCACCAGGCCCACGCAGAGATGTCCCAGGTAGCCCGCCGCTCCCAGCACCACGATCTCGTTGCGGGTAGGCGCTAGTAGCCAAGGCAACTGGCGATGCAGGCTGCGCCCCGCGGCGACCAGCCCCAGACCGCCGAGGCGACGACGCTGCCAGGCCAGCCACACGAAGGCACCCAAGGGTGCCCCAAGCAGGGCAGCGATCGGCAAGCGCACCTTGAGCCACCAGGCAAGGCAGAACACCAGCGTCACGATGCCCGCCAACAACAGCGCGAACCGGCCCAGCGGCAACAAGGAAGGTGCTCGACGGGAGTCGACCGCAAGGGGATGGGGGCCGGCAAGCTGGTCGGCCAGCCAACCAATCAGGAAGATCAGCACTGCCGCGCCCAGCGCATAAGGCGCCAGCTCGCGCCACGCCACCTCAGGCATGCTGGAGAGCACCACGGCTACGCCGATGCCCATGGGCGAGATCAGCGGTGCCAGGGAAAAGCCCCGCAACAGCGCCAGCATCATCCGCCGGCGGCGAGCACGCTGCACCCAGACACGCCCCTGGGCGGCGCCGAGGGTGTTGCTCTTCTCGATCATGGCGGCAAAGAGGTTCAGCACGCCGATATTGAGAATGATGCCGAACAGCGCCGAGCCCAGCGACAGGATCGGATAGCGCCGACCCGGCGGCTGCAACAGCATACTCTGCCCGCAGCGGCGCACCAGTCGCGAGCGGTAAGCGGGCAGTCGCAACATTCCCAGCGCTACGACGAAGGTGGCGAAGAAGGCGAAGCGCCCTGCCGCCTCGAACAGCAGCCGGTCTGGCTCCTGCGCATACCCGATGGCGATCAGCGTCGCTCCGGCGGCAACCCAGAGCAGTCCCTTTGACATGCCCGACAACTGGCCTCTGAGGGTAAGCAGGTAAACCCCCAAGGCCGCAATACCCAGGCCTTGCGCCAAGGGATTGCCCACGATTAGATGCACCAGCGTGGCCAGCGTCACCGTCAACAGCAGCGATGCCCGCAGCCGGTCGGTCGTCACTCGGCCACGTCCTCCGGCGACTCGCTGCCGCTGCGGCGACGAAACGAGCCTTCGCCCAGGGCAACCAACCGGCCTACACTATCGACGACTTCGCCGCTGGCCATGAAGGTCTTGCGACCTCCCCCTCGCAACGTTCCCGTGGCACGGAGCCTACCCTGGCGCGCCGGCCCGACGAAGGTAGTGGTGAGTGACAACGTCATCGCCTTGCGCAGCTGATCCGGAGCCTCGCAGTGCAATCCTGAAAAGCTCATGGCCACATCCAGCAAGGTGCTGAGGACCCCGCCATGCACGATACCACTGCGGTTGAGGTGGTGCGGCTCGACCGCCAGCTCGAGCGTCACCTGATCCGGCTGCCAGTCGACGACACGAATTCCCAGGAAATCCTGAAAACCCACCATCCGCCACGACAACGGCAAGGCATCACTCATGTCGCATCCTTCCCTTGTGCCAGGTCACGAAGTCGTCCCTTGAGGATCTTGCCACTGGCCGTCGCGGGCAGGCTATCCACCAGCACGATCCGGGTAGGCCGCTTGTAGGGCGCCAATCGCTCGGCAATGAATGCCCGGAGCGCCGTCTCATCCAGATCCGCCCCCGGTTCGCACTGTACGAAGGCCACCACCTCTTCATTGCCCGGTACCTGACGCCCCACCACGGCCGACAGCGTTACGCCGGGATGCTCGTTGATCACCGCCTCCACGTCGGGCGGATAGATATTGAACCCGGAGCGAATGATCAGCTCCTTGCTGCGCCCGACAATATAGAGCTGATCGTCCTCGTCGAAACGCGCGATATCGCCGGTATTAAGCCAGCCGTCCTCGGTAAGACAGGCCTGCGTGGCTTCGGGCTGACGGAAGTAGCCCTTCATCACGTTGGGCCCGCGCACCCAGAGCTCGCCCACCTCGTCAGCGTCATCGGGGGCATCGCCATTCGCGCCTAACGGCTCGAGGCGATACTCCAGCAGCGGCAGCACGCGTCCCACGGTATTGCTGGCATGGCGATCGTCGATGCGGGTCTGGCTGATGGTCGGGCTGGCCTCGGTCAGGCCGTAGCCATTATGCAGCGTCAGGCCGAAGGCCGCCTCGACCCTCCTCTTGATGTCGGCATCCAGCGGCGAGCCCCCCGCGGAAATATAGATCAGCGCTGGCGCCTCCAAGGTCTGGCCCCGCTGGCGCAGAAACTCCAGGGTTCGCGCGTACATGGCGGGCACCCCCTGCAGGACGGTGATGCGTTCCCGCTTCAGGGCATCGAGCATCATCGCCGCATCGAAGCGCGGCACCGTATAAAGACAGGCACCGTTGTAGAGTGATCCCATGCACACCGAAGAAAGCCCGAAGACATGAGACATCGGTAACACGCCGTAGACACGCTGCCCCTTACCCAAGTGTCGCATGCCGCCGGAGATCGAGGCAATGTAGAGGATGCCGCGGTGCGTGAGCATGACGCCCTTGGGTGTACCAGTCGTTCCCGAGGTATAGATCATTGCCGCGACCTGTTCGGCGCCACTGGCTGCGACCGGTTCGGGTTCGCTATCGACCAGTGTCCCCACCCGCAACGCCCCTAAAGCGGGATGCACCAGGCGTTCGGCACTATGGCGTTGGCCGTGCGCTTCCGCGTCGGGCGACGCCTCGCTGGTATAGAAGACCTGCCGCGGCTGGCAGTCGTCGCGGATCAGGTCGATCTCCCGGGCCGACAGCCGCGAGTTGACGATGGCCACCCAGGCATCGAGTTCGCTGGCCGCCAGCAGCACGACTACCAAGGCACGGCTGTTCTCACCGACGGTCATCAACCGGTCGCCCGGGCGCACCCCCAGTGAGGCCAGCCACGCCCGTGCCTCGAGGATCTCGCGGCCCAGGTCGGCATAGCTCCAGCGAACCTCGCCATCGACCAGGGCCGCCTGGTCGGGAAAGCACCGGGCATTGTCGAGCACCCGGGTGCTCAAGCGCTCGGGCAGCTCGGCCACCAGATCGCTGGCCAGGCGCCCGAAGATGCACTCATCGGGTGCTTGCCGCGTTACGGAAAGGGCCATCAGGATGCCTCCCGCACCATGTTGCGGGCGATCACCAGTTGCTGGATCTGGGTGGTACCTTCATAAATGCGGAACAGCCGCACGTCACGATAGAAACGCTCGACGGCATACTCCGCCATATAGCCCGCTCCGCCGTGGATTTGAACCGCACGATCGGCAACACGCCCGACCATCTCGGCACAGAACAGCTTGGCACACGAGGCCAAGGTCGAGACATCCTCGCCGGCATCCTTGCGGCGTGCGGCGTCGAGCACCATGGTGCGTCCGGCGTAGGCCTCTGTCTTGCT
This sequence comes from Halomonas korlensis, assembly GCF_900116705.1. GTDB lineage: Bacteria > Pseudomonadota > Gammaproteobacteria > Pseudomonadales > Halomonadaceae > Halomonas > Halomonas korlensis. The sequence continues at coordinate 4,446 of NZ_FPBP01000012.1, forward strand.
GTCGGCAAGCATCGCCTGGATCAGTTGATGGCTGGAGAGCGGCACGCCGAACTGCTGGCGCTCCATGGCATAGTTGAGAGACTCCTCCACCAGCCGCTCGGCGACCCCGACGCAGACCGCGGAAATGTGCAGGCGGCCGCGGTCGAGCACCTTCATGGCAGTCTTGAAGCCCTGCCCCTCGCGCCCTCCGATGATGTTCTCTGCCGGTACCCGGCAGTCGTTGAAGATGATGTCGCAGGTATGGGCGCCCTTCTGTCCCATCTTGTTGTCGGCGGGTCCGCGCTCGAGCCCTGGGGTATCACCTTCGACGATAAAGGCCGTGATCCCCCCCGCCCCCTTGTTGGCCGGATCGGTTCGTGCCATCACGGTAAACAGATCCGCCTCGGGGCCATTGGTGATGTAGCGCTTGGTGCCGTTGAGAATATAGTGATCACCATCGCGTACGGCCGTGGTGCGCAGACTGGCGGCGTCGGAACCGACGTCGGGCTCGGTCAGGCAGAACGAGCTGAGGATTTCCCCCGTGGCCAACCGCGGCACGTACCGCGTTTTCTGCTCCGGCGTGCCGTCGATGAGAATGCCCTGGGCGCCGATACCATTGTTGGTGCCGAAGACCGAGCGGAACGCCGGCGAGGTCTGGCCGATCTCCATGGCGACCAGTGCCTCCTCTTCCATGGTCAAGCCGAGGCCGCCGTATTCTTCAGGGATCGACAGGCCGAACAACCCCATCTCCTTCATCTCCTCGAGCAATTCGATGGGTACGGCATCCTCCTCGGCAAGGCGTGCCTCATTGGGAATCAGCCGTTCGCGCACGAAACGGGAAAGAGTATCGAGAAGCTGATTCAGGAGTTCGGGATCGCGAATCATGGTATGTCCTCATAGGTGAAGTGGCAGGCGGGCTCAAGGGAATCGGCAACGTCACGGGCACAGGTTCTGCATCACGGAATTGACGTTCGCATCTATTGCCAGGCACTTTTGCATAGCCTAGGATAGCAGTCAATAAACGGAACATGATTTTGCCTTGCGAAACATAAGCACCCTGCGTCTGGATATCCCAACCATAAGGAGAAGCTTGCCATGCCGACCGATGCCCTCCCGGAGGCCACTTTGGCTACCCCCTTCCGTCGCCTCGGCCTCGTCGGCACCGGCGCCATGGGTCGTGGCATTGCCCAGCTGGCCGCCCAGGCCGGCCTCGAGGTCATGCTTCATGATGCCCGTACGGGCGCGGTGGACGAGGCCAGGGAGTTCATTACCGGCGTCTGGTCACGTGGAGTGGCGAAGGGACGCCTGAGCGAGGACGACCTGGCGCATTACCGATCCCGACTGCACGAAGCGTCCGATCTGGCGGATCTGGCGGGCTGCGATGTCGTGGTGGAGGCCATCGTCGAGAACCTCGAGGCCAAGCAGGGCCTGTTCACGCGTCTGGAAGCGATCCTGGACGACGACGCCGTATTCGCTACCAACACCTCGTCATTATCGGTGACAGCCATCGCTGCCGCCTGCCGAGTGCCGCAGCGGGTGATCGGCTTCCACTTCTTCAACCCCGTCCCGCTAATGAAGATCGTCGAAGTGATTCCCGGCCTGCGGACCGCACCCGAGATCGTCGACCGAGTGGTTGCATTGGGCCAGGCCATGGGACACTTCACCGCACGCGCCACCGATACCCCGGGCTTTTTGGTCAACCATGCCGGTCGCGCCTTCGGCACCGAGGCTCTGCGCATTCTCGGCGAGCGCGTCGCCGACCACATCACCATCGACCGCATTCTGGTCGACCAGGGCGGGTTTCGCATGGGCCCTTTCACCCTGTTGGACCTGACCGGTCTCGATGTCTCCCACGCCGTGATGGAGTCGATCTATCACCAGTACTATGAAGAGCCGCGTTTCCGGCCATCGCCCCTGACGCGGTCACGCCTCGCCGCCGGGCTGCTGGGTCGCAAGAGTGGCGAAGGCTTCTATCGCTATGAGGATGGCAAGGCGATGATGGCAGAAGAATCCGCACCGCCGACGACTGTCCCCCTGCCGGTGTGGATCAGCCACGAAGACCCCGAAACCCACCAGGCGCTTTCGGCGCTCGTCTCCGCCGCCGGCTGGCCGCTGGACTCTAGCGACATGCCCAGCGACGAGTCGCTGTGCCTGCTCACCCCACTGGGCGAGGACACGACCGAGTGTGCACTCCGTCATGGGCTCGACCCCTGTCGCTGCGTTGCTATCGATATGCTGGCTGGCCTCGACAGGCGCCGTAGCCTGATGACGACCCCGGCCACCGAGGCGCGCTATCGGGATGCCGCCTGGGCCCTGCTCGGCGATGACGGTACGCCGGTGAGCCCGCTTCGCGACAGCAACGGCTTCGTGCTCCAGCGCGTGGTGGCCTGCATCGTCAATGTTGGTGCCGATATTGCTCAACAGGGCGTGGCCGACCCCGAAACCCTCGACCGCGCCGTGGAGCTTGGGCTGGGCTATCCACGGGGACCGCTGGCCATGGGTGACCACTACGGTGGCCGGCGCATCCTTACGATCCTCAATCACCTCTTCACCGCCACCCGCGACCCTCGCTACCGCCCCAGCCCCTGGCTGCGCCGACGCGCCGTCCTGGGCCTGCCGCTGGCGACAACCGAACTGAACTGAACAGAACTGAAAGGAGCCTCTCATGCACGACGCCTTTATCTATGACGGAATCCGTACCCCCTTCGGCCGCCATGGCGGCAGCCTGGCCACCGTGCGTCCCGATGATCTGCTGGGCAGGACCTTGAGAGCACTGGTCGAGCGCAACGGTTTCGTCCCCGAGGACTACGAGGAGGTACTGGCCGGCTGCACCAACCAGGCCGGCGAGGACTCGCGCAACGTGGCCCGCCACGGTGCTTTGCTGGCCGGTCTGCCCGTCGAGGTCGCCGGGCAGACCGTCAATCGCTTGTGTGGCAGCGGCCTGGCCGCCATTATCGACGCCGCTCGCGCCACCCGCCTCGGCGAGGGCGAGCTGTTCCTGGCCGGTGGGGTGGAATCGATGTCCCGTGCACCCTATGTACTCGGCAAGGCCGAAAGCCCCTATGCCCGCAACCAGCCGTTGTACGATACCGTGATCGGCTCACGCTTCCCCAACCCTTGGATCGGCAAGGAGTACGGCAGCCACAGCATGCCCGAAACCGCCGACAACGTCGCCCACGACCTGGGACTGGGACGCGACGCGAGCGACGCCTTTGCAGCCCGCTCCCAGGCGCGCTATGCCACGGCCCTGGCCCGTGGTTTCTATGATGAAGAATTGCTGCCCATTGAGGTGTCTCAGGGGCGCAAGCTACCTCCGCTGGTTATCGACCGCGACGAACACCCGCGCCCCGGCAGCGACGTAGACAAGCTCGGCCGGCTGTCGCCGCTGTTCGAGGGCGGCGTGGTCACCGCCGGCAATGCCTCGGGTCTCAACGACGGTGCCGCCGCGCTGATTGTCGGCAGCAGGGCGGCTGGTGAGAAGGCCGGCATCAGGCCTCGAGCACGTGTCGTGGCCGGATCCGTGGCCGGGGTTGAGCCACGAGTGATGGGGCTGGGGCCAGTCCCTGCCTCCCGCAAGGCGCTCGAGCGCGCAGGCATGACCCTCGACCAGATGGATGTGATCGAGATCAACGAGGCTTTCGCGGTTCAGGTACTGGGCTGCCTCAAGGGCCTTGGCCTGTCGCCCGACGACTCACGGCTGAATGTCAACGGCGGCGCCATCGCCATCGGCCATCCCTTGGGAGCCTCGGGAGCACGCCTGGCGCTCACTGCCCTGCGCCAGTTGGAGGCCAGCGATGGCCGGTATGCGCTGGTGACCATGTGTATCGGCGTTGGCCAGGGCATTGCTGCCATCATTGAGCGACTGGAGCGCTGATGCTGACTACGATCCGTTGATTGACGGCCTTAGAGCGACATGCAGGCAAATTCATTCTGTTATGCGATACTAGATTCCGCAATTTGTGACTCGGCTCAGGACACCCTGTATGAAGCAGTCCACAATCATCGATGATGGGGTAGGTACCCTAGACAAGGATCGTAACTTCGTCACGGCCCTGGGCCGTGGCCTGGAGTTGTTACGTGTTTTCGGCGCCGGCGAGGAGTACCTCGGTAATGCCGAACTCTCCCGGCGTACCGGTATCCCACGCCCAACGGTCTCGCGTCTGACTTACACCCTGACGCTGCTGGGCTATCTGCAGCACGACCAGCATCTCGAGAAATACCGGCTGGGGGCTGGCGTACTCGCCTTGGGTTATCGCTATCTAGCCAACATGGGTATCCGCGATATCGCCCGCCCTCACCTACAGCGGTTTGCTGACGCTACCGACTGTAATGTCAGCCTGGGCAACGCCGATCGCACCTCGATGATGTATCTGGAAACCTGCCATGGCAGCGGTCCGCTGATCATGCGCCTCGAGGTCGGCTCGCGACTGCCCATGGCGACGACTGCCATCGGCCGCGCCTGGTTATGCGGCATCTCGGTCGAACGTCGCCAGCAGGTATTGGATGAGTTGAAAAAACTCCATGGTGATGACTGGCCACTCATCGAAGCTAATATCAACAAGAGCCTGACCGAGTACGAGCACCACGGTTTCTGTCTTTCCGAGGGAGACTGGCAGAAAGAGGTCAGTGCCGTGGCCCTGCCGCTGGTGCTCGAGGGAGGGGCCGAGGTCATGGCGATCAACTGCGGGGGATCCGGGTTGAGGCTGACGCACGAGGTATTGGTGGAAAATCTCGGTCCGCGTCTGGTCGAAGTCGCCGAGCGGATCCGGCGGGAGTTCGAGCCCGCTAGAATGCCAAGCTGATATAAATTCCTGCACGCCATGCAAGAAATAGCCTCCATCACAGCGAATGGCGTCGGTTGCACACCGGTGGCTGTAAGTAACGAAAATCTCGACGATCGGTTACCATGGTGATATTTGGCAAACGGCGGCACCATGGAGCAGATTCCTCGACAGAACCTCGGTATCAGCGCCTATCAATGGCTCAAGCGCGACATCATTCGCGGCGTGTTCCGGCCAGGCGAGAAACTGCTGATGACTGGGCTCAAGGCCCGCTACGACCTGGGGGTCGGGCCGCTGCGCGAGGCGTTGTCGCAACTGGTTGCCGATCGGCTGGTCGTGGCGATCAGTCAGCGCGGCTACCGCGTGGCGCCGATGTCGTTGGCCGAGCTTGCCGACCTTTACGACGCCCGCGCCCAGCTGGAAGCCATGATGCTGCGACTGGCCATCGAGCGTGGCGACGACGCTTGGGAAGCCGACATCCTGGCCTGCGCCCATACCTTGGCCAAGGTCATGGAAGTCAAGAGCCCCGATGAACTGCTCGACATCTGGGACGCGCGGCACAAAGCGTTTCACACAGCCATGGTGAAGGGCTGTCGCTCGCCTCACTTGCTACAGGTGCGCAACAATCTTTTCGACCAGGTCGAACGCTATCGTCACTTGTGGCTGCGCGAGACCGTCTTTTCCGATGCGGCCCTGGCACGCAAGCGTGAGGAACATGCCGAACTGGTCGAGGTCAGCCTGGCGCGCGACGCCGAGCGCGCCACGGCATTGATCCACGACCACCTGATGACTCCCGTACCTGTCATTACCGAAGTGATGCACCGGCACGGCCTGGCATGATGGGTCGCTTGGCATGAAACAAGTGTCAGGGTTTTTTCGCACTATCAGGCCGAGATACGGCTCAATGTCATGAGCGCGTCATGGGAAGTCACCAGACTCGATATCAGCCAATGCCACCCGATCGGCAATGGTAAACTGACGTTAGACCATGGGCGCTTGCGACACGAGGCGCCAGCTGATGGAGAGACCCCATGCCACACCTGCTGCGATTTCCCCGTGATATCGAAGGACGCCTCGAGAGACTCAGCCGTCAGACCGGGCTCAGCAAAGCCGTGCTGATCGAACGCTGTCTGGATGATGGCCTCAACGGCCTGGAAAACCAGCTGCTGCTGGAGACCCCAGTTCTCAATCGCGTCGAGCGCCCCATCGATCAGTTATTGCGCGAGAGTGGTCTGGGCGCATGAAGACGGCTCAGCCGAAGACGCCACGAAACCGGCGATGGTCGGCCAGCGCTCGCTCGTGCGTGACGGCCTTGATTTCCACCTCCTGACCCGGCAGGCACTGGGCCAGCCGCGAACAGGCCAGCGGCGTGAACGCTCCGAGCCGGGGGTAGCCACCGATGGTCTGACGATCATTGAGCAGCACGATCGGCTGCCCGTCGGGTGGTACCTGCACGGCGCCCAGGCCGATCCCCTCGGAGATCATCGTCGACAGCCGGCATTGCAGCCGCGGTCCGGTCAGTCGAACACCCATGCGATCGGCGCGGTCATCTACTCGCCAGGCCGTATTGAAGGCGCGAAATAGACTGGTGCCCGAGAACTCGGCGATTTGCGCACCGACGAGCAAACCGAGTGGCCCGGGCTGCTGATAGTCGGGCGGCGAAGGGGGCTGGGCAGCGCCGACAGGCACCTCTCGGCTGGCCGCGGCAGACACGCGAAGGCGATTGCCCTCGGCAAGCTTATGGCCTTCACCGTCATGTCCTCCCAACCCTTCGCGCATAACGCACGCCACGCTGTTAAGCACCGGCACGGCCCGAAAGCCCCCTGCGACGGCCAGATACGCCCGCAGACCGTTGACGGGTGAGGCGAAGGCCAGCACCTGCCCCTCGCGAAGCGTAACGGGCTGCCAAATAGCCAGTGGCTTTCCCTCCACGGTGGCGCCAAGATCGGCTCCGGCAACCGCAATCGCGAGATCACGCTCGGCGACAAGCTCGAGGCCGCCGAAGGTCACCTCCAGGGCCGGCGTCCCCCAGGCGTTGCCCACGAGATGGTTGGCCCAGGCCCAGCCATGCAGGTCTACCGGCCCGCCCTGGGTCACTCCCAGCCGGCGTACCCCGAAGCGCCCGGCATCCTGGAGCAGTGCCAGCGGACCGGCGCGCGTCACGCTCAGGCCGTCTATCGCCTCCGTCATCTCCCCTCCTCCATCGCACGGGTATCACCACCCTGGCGCTCGAACTCGGCGCGATCGATGGGCACGAAGCGTACCCGGTCACCCACCTGGAGCAGGCTGAACCCTTCCCGGTTGCGGTCGAAGAGCACCGCCGGGGTCCGGCCGATCAGGTTCCAGCCACCCGGCGTGATCGCGGGATAGGCCGCGGTCTGTTTACCTGCCACCGCCACGCTCCCAGCCGGCACCTTACGCCGTGGGGTATCCAGACGGGGCGCTTCAATCCTGGGGTCGACGCTGCCCATGAAGGCGAAACCCGGTGCGAAGCCCAGGGCGAAGACCCGGTAGCTGCGCTCACTGTGGCAGGCCACCACCTCCTCGACGCTCATGCCCGCCAACTCGGCCAGGTGCGACAATTCGGGTCCCACCGAGGCGTCATACCAGACCGGCAGTTCCATGATCGGCGCGTCCGCCGCCGCCTCGTCGGGTTGCAGCCGCTGCAAGAGGTCAACCAGCCGTGTTCTAGCCTCGCCCGGCGAGAGTCGCAGCGGGTCGAAGATCACCAGCAGGGTGGTATAGGACGGTACCAAATCGACCAAGACGTCGCCGAACGCCCTCTCGCAGTCTCTCACCAGGGCGGTGAGCCACGCCATATTGGCCTCGTCGATGTCATCGAACAGCCGCACCATCCAACCGTCGAGGCCGGCCGATTCAATCCGTGGGAGACTCTCTGCCTGACTCATGCACCGGTCTCCAGCTCACGCAGCGCCTGGCGAATCGCCTTCACCGCGGCGATCGACTCGGGATTGTCGCCATGCACGCAGAGGGTATCGGCGGCCAGCACGAGCTCGCTGCCGTCGCTGGCCGTGAGCGGCTCGCCACGGGCGATGCGCTGCGCCTGGTCGACGATCACCTCGGGGTCGTGGTGTACGGCCCCCCGCTCTCGCCGGGAGACCAGCCGTCCCTCGGCATCGTAGGCGCGATCGGCGAAGGCCTCGAACCACAGGGTCGCGCCATGCCGCTCGGCCAGTGCCCGCGTTGCGGCGGTATCCCGGGTAGCCATCACCATCAGCGGCAGGCGGGCATCATAGGCCACCAGCGCGCGCATCACGGCGTCGAGGATCTCCGGATCGCGCATCATGTCGTTGTAGAGGGCCCCGTGGGGCTTGACGTAGCCGACCTCGAGGCCCTCGGCCCGGCAGAGCCCGGCCAGGGCACCGACCTGGTAGAGCATCAGGTTCTCGACCTCCTCGGCCGAGCAGGCCATCGAACGGCGCCCGAAGCCGACCATGTCGGGATAGGCGGGGTGCGCGCCGACGGTGACGCCATGGCGCTTGGCCAGCCGCACGGTCATGCGGATCACGTCCGGGTCGGAGGCGTGGAAACCGCAGGCCACGTTGGCCAGGTCCACATGGGGCATCACCTCGTGGTCCAGGCCCATGACCCAGGGACCGAAGCTCTCGCCCATATCGGCATTGAGCAGCAGGGTCTTCATCATTCACCTCCTCCGGATGGCGCATCAAAGAGAATTTATCAACGTTTTATCGATAAGACATCGCCCTTTAGTCTACACATCGTTGACCAGGCGTCGACTGCCCGCTTAACCTTCTTCGCGAACACTCGCTAGACTCCTTCTGGACGGCCCGCTGTCCGACGACCTGCAGCGACAACAAGAACCCGACACGAGGTAACGCACATGACCGCCCGTAACTCCCTCCTCCATCTGACCTCGGCTGCCGCCATCGGTATCAGCCTAGCCACCCTGGGCAGCACCGCCCAGGCCGCGACCGAATGGGACATGCCCACGCCCTACGGCGACATGACCTTCCACACCGTCAACATCCGCGAGTTCGCCGACGATGTGCGCGAGGCCACCGATGGCGAACTGGACATCACCGTGCACTCCAATGGCTCGCTGATCGGCCATGCCGAGATCAAGAACTCGGTGCGACGCGGCATCGTACCCATCGGCGAGCTGATCATGTCCCGCCTGGCCAACGAGAACCCGATCTTCGAGGTCGATTCGGTGCCCTACCTGGCCTCCAGCTACGAGGATGCCCAGACCCTGTGGGAGGCCTCCCGGGAGGTCATCGCCGAGGAACTCGCCGAACAGCAGCTGCGCCTGCTCTTCGCCGTCCCCTGGCCGCCCCAGGGCATCTACACCAACCAGGCCATCGAGTCCGGCGACGACCTCAAGAACCTCAGCATGCGTGCCTACAACACTGCCAGCGAACGGATCGCCCAGCTGTTCGGCGCCGTCCCGACCCAGGTCGAGGTGCCGGATATCCCCACCGCCTTCAGCACCGGCCGCGTCGACGCCATGATCACCTCACCGGCCACCGGCGCCGACACCAAGGCCTGGGACTACCTGAGCCACTTCAACCACGCCCAGCTGTGGCTGCCGAAGAACATGGTGATCGTCAGCGAGAAGGCCTTCTCGCGCCTCGACGAGGCCACCCAAGAGGCGGTCCTGGACGCGGCCGCCGAGGCCGAGACGCGCGGCTGGGAGATGAGCCGTCAGGAGACCGATGACGCCCTCGCCGTGCTCGAGGAGAACGGCATCGAGGTCAGCGAGCCGACCCCGGAGTTCGCCGAACGGCTCCAGGAGGTCGGCAAGACCATGACCGAGGAGTGGGCCGGCCGCGCCGGTGATCAGGGGGCCGAGATCCTCGAGGCCTACGAGGCCGCTCGCGACTGAACCCGCCACCCGCCGGGACCTCTCGTCCCGGCCCTGCTTCACGGTTCCCGCCATGACCTATCGTCTACGACCACTCTATAACCTGGGCGGCTACCTGGCCGCCCTCTGCCTCTGCCTGATCTGCGCGCTGATCACCGCCCAGATCCTCGGGCGCATCATCGATCGCATTGCCACCGGGATCGGCGGCGACCGCATCGGCCTGGCGATTCCCGGCCTCTCGGAAATCTCAGGCTTCCTGCTGGTCGGCGCCAGCTTCCTGGGGCTCGCCTACACCTTCGTGCATGGGGGCCATATCCGCGTGACACTGCTGATCGGGCGGCTCCCCGCCGCGCCACGCGCCTTCGTCGAGCTCTTCTGCCTGAGCATCGCCCTGGTGCTCTGCCTCTATCTGGGCTGGTACCTCTACTGGCTGCTGGATGACAGCATCGCCTTCAACGAGACCTCCTATGGTCTGCTGAGCATCCCGCTGTGGATCCCCCAGTCGGCCATGCTCAGCGGCGTGGTGCTGTTCTGCCTGGCACTGGCCGAAGCCTGGCTTTCCACCCTGGTGACCGCCGCGACCCGGCCCTCCAGCTTCACCATCGACGACAGCGGCCAGGAATGAGCCCGGGAGACACACCATGCTCGTAATGATGACGGTCCTCTTCGGGGTCCTCCTGCTGCTGCTCGGCAGCGGCGTCTGGGTGGCCTTCTCCCTGCTGGGACTGGGCTGGCTGGGGCTCTCGCAGTTCACCTCGGTGCCCACCGGCGACGTGCTCGCCTCCAACGTCTGGGGCGAGAGCTACAGCTGGGAGCTCACCGCCCTGCCGATGTTCATCTGGATGGGCGAGATCCTCTTCCGCTCGCGGCTCGCCGACGACATGTTCACCGGCCTGGCGCCCTGGATGCAGCGCATTCCGGGGCGCCTGCTGCATACCAACGTGATCGGTTGTGGCCTGTTCGCCGCCGTTTCCGGCTCCTCGGCGGCGACCTGTGCCACCATGGGCAGGATGACCATTCCCGAGCTCACCCGCCGTGGCTATGACGAACAGCTGGTCATCGGCACGCTGGCCGGTTCGGCGACCCTCGGCCTGCTGATCCCGCCCTCGATCATCCTGATCGTCTACGGCGTGGCCACCGACCAGTCCATTGCCCGCCTCTTCATGGCCGGCATCTTCCCCGGCCTGCTGCTGATCTCGCTGTTCGCCGCCTACCTGATGCTCTGGTCCTGGCGCTTCCCGAGCAAGATTCCCCCCGCCGAGACCGGCCTGCCACTGGGCGAGAAGCTGCGCCGGGCACGCCGCCTGATTCCCCTGCTGGGCCTGATCGTCGGGGTCATCGGGTCGATCTATGCGGGTCTGGCCTCCCCCACCGAGGCCGCCGCCGTGGGGGTGGTGCTCTCGCTGCTGCTGGCCAGTACCCAGGGCACCATGGACCGCACAGTGTTCCGCGACGCCCTGCTCGGGGCGGTACGCACCTCGACCATGATCGCCTTCATCCTGGCAGGCGCCGCCTTCCTCACCGCTGCCATGGGCTTCACCGGCCTGCCCCGGGAACTCGCCGCCTGGATCGGCACCCTGGGACTGTCTCCCGTCATGTTGCTCGCCGCGCTGACGGTCCTGTTCATCCTGCTGGGCTGTTTCCTGGACGGCATCTCGGTAGTGGTGCTGACCACCTCCATCATGCTGCCCATGGTCGAGGCCGCCGGCATCGACCTGATCTGGTTCGGCATCTACCTGGTGATCGTGGTGGAGATGTCGCAGATCACCCCCCCGGTCGGCTTCAACCTCTTCGTGCTGCAGGGCATGACGGGGCGCAATATCCTGTCGATCGCCTGGGCGGCCATGCCGTTCTTCTTCTTAATGATGCTCGGGGTGGTGCTGATCAGCCTCTTCCCCGGCATCGCCACCTGGCTGCCACAGGCCATGAGCAACTGAGCAGGGAACACATGGAAAAGGAGCAGCACGTGACACCCGTACGGACACCTCGCGGCCCCATCGTCTCCTCGGAGCACCTGTCGCGCAGCAGCCAGGAGCTCTCGGAGTTCGAGTTCGGCCTGATTATCGCCGGGCATGCCTTCGACCGCTGGATGGTGCGCTGCATGACCGCCAGCGGCTACCCGGAACTCGGTGCCCTGGACGTGCTGGTACTGCACAGCGTCAACCATCGCGAACGCGCCAAGCGCCAGGCTGATATCTGCCTGGTGCTCAACGTCGAGGACACCCATACGGTGACTTATGCCCTGAAGAAGCTTGCCCGCCTGCAGTTGGTGACCGGCGGGAAACAGGGCAAGGAGACCTTCTTTCGCACCACCGAGCTGGGGCGGGAGGCCTGTGGCCGCTATGCCGAGATTCGCGAGGCCTGCCTGGTCGATTCGCTCGCCTCGATGGGCATCGAGCGCGAGGAGATGAGTCGCCTGGCGGGACTGCTGCGGGCCATGTCCGGGCTCTATGACCAGGCCGCCCGCTCCGCCGCGTCGCTCTAGCCGAATGCGGCTGCTGGGCTAGGCAGAGGAGCGCGGGTAGAGCCGGCGGGCCCGCCACAGGCTGAACATGAACAGCAAAAAGCTCGTCGTCATCGACGCTGCCAGGGACAGGGTGAAGACCAGCATGCCCGGCAGGTGGCCCACGCCGAGATAGCTCACGGCGCAGAAGGCAAGCAGGCTCAGCATGCCGCGCTGGGTCATGCTGACGGTCATGCGTGCCACCTCGGCCCCGTAGCGCTCGTGCAGTGCCCAGGCGATGGTCAGGATACCGACCGGAAACCCCAGAATGACACCGGACAGCTCGGGGCCTGATCTCGCCGCCAGGGTAGTCGCCAGGCTCACCACCGCCCCCGCCAGCAGCCCGCGCAGCAGCAGGTCGAGCCAGCCCGAGCTTGCCACCACCACCGGCTGCCCCAGTTGCTGCCAGCGATTGACTCCCTCTGCAACCAACAGCACCACCAGGTAAGCGGCAATGGCAGCGAGCAGGCCTCCCGGTATCTGCGTGAACAACAACGCGCCGGGCACCCAGAGCAGGCTGGCCAGCGCCAGGCTGCGCAGAGCCGACAGCCGTGTGGCGGTCATCACGAAGCACACTGTGAACAGCAGGGTCGCCACCAGCGCGTGCAGGGTGAAAAGCACGGCGTCCTGCACGAAGCCCGCCGCTTGCTCGCGTAGCATGAAGAAGTAGCCAGGACCGAGGATCACTGGCGTACCAGCGAGTATTCCGCCTAGCCTTGGCCCAAGGCGGCCTACCGAGAGCGCCACGAGAATCACGATGCCGGCAGTCGCCAGCAGCTTGATCAGCATCAGCTGGAGCATGGACGACGATTGACCTCCCTGTCGGACAAAAGCGGACTCCGGCCCGGGAGTCTACCCGCTCTCCCGGGTCGCCGACAGCTCGGCAACCTGACGAGGATTGCGCGGATAGAACCGTTCCGGCTGGCGTGCCACGTGCGCGAACAGGCGGGTGTCCTTGTAGGGCATCTTCATGAAGCCCGAGACCCCGAGCCCCTCGATCAGCCCCACCGCCGCGAGGATGTCATCCAGCCGCTGGCGAAATTCCGCCTCGCGCGAGGGGTCGAGCAAGCGGTAGTAGCTGTGGATCTTGAGATTCTCTGGCAGCGCCTCGAAGATGATCATCCCGGTATGATGGATCTCGTTGAGCGCTTCAAGCGAGGCGATGATCGCCTGGGGCAACACCAGAAACTCTTCGGGGTCGGGACCATCCTCGAAGTAGCTGTGCAGGCGAGTATGATCCTCCAGCTCCGGCATCGCGCTTACCTCGAAGGCCAGGCGCATGCCGGGTTCGAGCGCGAAGGGGCGATCGGGACCCTCACGATCCAGGTGCAGGGTATCGCGGGCGTTGAATAGACAGCTCTTGAAGATGCCACGGCGATGAATCGCCCGGGCGAGCGTCACCATGTTGTTCACGGCCGCGACGAAGGCCGGCTTGAGTGCGGCATCGTGCAGGTTGAGCGAGGTATCGATGTAGACCCCCTCGGCCTCCCAGCGCACAGCCAGCCCGCCGACCACCGGGTACTTGCCCAGCCGACTCACGGCGGCGAGAAAGGCTTTCTCGGTTTCACCCATGCCCTGCATGAAGTTCTTGTAGTAGCGATCGAGCTGCACGTCGTTGACATCGTTGAGGGTTTCCGGCCCGCCCTCCTCGCGCAGAAAGGCCTTACGCGAGCTGTAGACCACGGTGTCGATCTCACGGGACGCCGGCCGCGCCCATACCGGCACCAGCGGCGAGGCGGATTTCTGAGGGATGTCGAGCATGACCAGCCTGGCGAGCCGCGGCATCTCGCGGATGAAATGATCGCCTGCCTTCATCCGCGTACGCGGATCGGGGTCGAGCATCGCGTCGAGCATGCGGGCAAACTCGACCGGCAGGCCCAATGAAGTCGCGGGGATGGCGCGGTGACCGAAACGGCAGGACTGGGCCGAGGCCAGCGCATAGAGGGTGGCCGCGGCGCCCTGCTCGTCGAAGCGGGGCGATGACAACGCCCCGTTGAGCTGCTCTTCGCCGATGAAGTAGACATCCCCCAGCCGGGCATTGGTCTGCTGCAGGTTGTCCGACATCAGCTCCATGACGTTGGCCGCCACGAACTGCAGGCTAGCGTCGAGTTGCGCGAAGACCGAGGAACCCCAGTCGATCAGCGCCACTCGCTCGGTGCTGGCGTCGAACACCAGATTGGAGGGCTTGATGTCGCCATGCACGATGGGCCTGTCATTGAGCCCACCGCCCGGCTTGCTTGTCGCTTCTCGACGCAAGGTGCGCAGGATATCGGCGAGCTGATCGGCAATACGGACCACCAGCCGCGGCGAAAGCCGCCCCTCGCGAAGCGAGACTTCTTCCAGGTTGAGCCCCGGCGCGCGCTGCATCACCAGGATCGACTGGCGACGCACGCGCTGGAAGACGATCAGCTTGGGCACGCGGGGATGATCGACCTGCTCCAGCATGAAGGCCTCTTCCTCGAGCCGGTCCTGGAGATGCTGGGGCAGGTTCACCCGGGTGAACTTGAACACGTATTCGTCACCGAGCCCCGTGAGCCCGGCGAATACGAAGCCGTAGGCCCCCTTGCCGATCAGCTCGATATGGCGATAACCCAGTTGCTCGAGCTGTGTCTGGCACAACGCTACCCACGCCTTGAGTTTGCGTGCATCGCCATGACTGAGCAGATACACCGATTGCTCTTCGGGTATATAGAATTGCTGCAGGGGACCATGGCTCATGGGCTTAGCTCAGGTACAACAACATCGTTTCCGGGGCTTCGAGGTAGGCTTTCCAGGCGTTGCAGAAACGGGCGATGGTGCCGCCATCAATGAGGCGATGATCGCCCGCCCAGGTGACGGTCAGAATGGCCCGCTTGACGACATTGTCGTGGTCATCGAAGCGCGGCAGCCACTGCGTCTTGCCAATGGCGACGATCGCCACTTCCGGGGCGTTGATGATCGGCGCGGCGTAGGTCCCGCCCAGCGCGCCAATATTGGAGATGCTGATGGTACCGCCCTTGAGGTCCTGCTGGACGACTCGCCCCTCGCGCGCCTCAGCGGTCAGGCGCTGCGTCTCCCTGGCAAGCGCGAGCAGACTCAACCGCTCCACGCCCTTGACGTTGGGAACCATCAGTCCTGCCTTGCCATCCACGGCCATGCCGATATTCACCGACGGCAGATAATGGATCTCATCAACAGCGTCGTTCAGGCGCGCATTGAGAATCGGAAATTCCTGCACCGCCAGCGCCAGGGCCTTCATGAAGAAGGGCATCAGCGTCAGGCGTGTGTCCTGCGCCTCGGCACGCGGCTTGAGCCGTTCGCGCAGGGCGAGCAGGTCGGTGACGTCGATCTGCTCGCCATAGTGGAAGTGAGGGATCGTGGTCGCCGCCTCGACCATGCGCCGCGCCATGACCGCCCGCATACCGCGCAGGGGCTCCACGCGAGTCTCGGCCGCGGCATCGGCTCGGGCCGCCGGCTCGCTGTCTTGTTCGACCCCCTGCTCGAGCATATGCAACACATCGTCCTTGAGCACTCGGCCGTCCTTGCCGGAACCGGGCACATCCTCGAGCGCCAGGTCATGTTCGCGCAGTAATCGACGCACCGCCGGGCTCGCGGGAATGCGTCCATAAGGGCCCTGGCCCCTCGGGGCGTCTCCCACCCTCCCTACCCGCTCGCCCGCAGCCATAGAAGGTCGTGTAGCGGCGGTTGAGGCATCATCGACCCCCGTATCAATATCGTCGCTGATATTTCTGTCTTTTACCGGAGCATTTTTCTGCGACTCGACCGGTACGTCACCTTCTTGATCGTCGTCTTGCCCTTGACCCTCACCCTGGACCTCATAGGAAAACAACGGCGAATGTACCTTGGCAATCTCGCCCTTGGGGACGAATAGCCGCGTCACCCTTCCCGCCTCGGGGGCGGTGATCTCGACCAGTGCCTTGTCGGTCATGACCTCGACCACCGGCTGGTCCTCCTCGATGAGATCGCCCTCGGCGACCCGCCATTCGACTATCTCGCACTCCACGATACCTTCACCGATATCGGGCAGCTTGAACTCGCTCATGATGCGTCTCCTGTCCTGGCTCGCATAAGCCCTGATACCGAATCGTCAGAAGGCCAGGCTGGCCTTGATCGCCTCGAAGATCTTCAGATGGTCCGGCAGATACTCCTTTTCCAGCGTAAGCGGAAAAGGCGTATCCAGGCCGGTCACCCGGGCGATCGGCGATTCCAGGTACAGGAAACAACGCTCCTGGACGGTGGCCGCGATCTCAGCGGCGAAGCCTCCGGTCAATGGCGCCTCGTGGGTGATCAGGAGTCGCCCGGTCTTGAGCACCGACTCAACCACGCTGTCCTCGTCCCAGGGCACGATGGTGCGCAGGTCGATGACCTCGCAGGAAACGCCCTCCTTCTCGGCAAGCTCGACGGCGCGCTCGATGACTTCCATCTGCGCCCCCCATCCCACCAGGGTGATGTCGGCGCCCTCGCGGGTGACCTCAGCCTCGCCGATGGGCAGCTGGTAATCCTCCTCGGGCACCTCGCCGGTGGAGGCCCGATAGAGACGCTTGGGCTCGAAGAAGATCACCGGGTCGGCGTCACGGATCGACGCCAGCAGCAGCCCCTTGGCCTGGTAGGGATCGCGCGGCACCACCACCTTGAGCCCTGGTGTGTGCGCAAAATAGGCCTCGGGGGATTGGGAATGGTAGTGGCCCCCCGCGATGCCGCCCCCGTAGGGCGCGCGAATGGTCAGCCCGCCGACATTGAAAAGATCGCCCGAGCGGTAACGGAACTTGGCCGTCTCGTTGACGATCTGGTCGAAGGCCGGATAGATGTAATCGGCGAACTGGATTTCCGCGACCGGGACCGAGCCCTGGGCGGCCAGGCCGTTGGCAAAGCCGATGATTCCCTGTTCGACCAGCGGTGTATTGAAGCAGCGCGACCTGCCATACTTTTCCTGCAAATGGCTGGTGGCACGGAAGACGCCGCCGAAGCTGCCCACGTCCTCGCCGAAGCACAGCACCTTGTCGTCCTCAGCCATGGCGATATCCAGCGCGTTATTGATGGCCTGCAGCATGTTCATGGTCGGCATCCTAGGCCCCTCCCTTGTCGTCGGCGTCGTCACGCGGCGAGACATCAGGGTCCAGCGACATGGCGCCTTTCGGATAGGCCTCGGGGTAGCGGCGAATGTGCGTCTTGAGGGTATCCAGCTGGCGCTGCAGGGCCGGCGTCACGTCGGCATAGACATCGGTGACCAGGCTATCGAGCGGCGGCGGCGGACGCTTCTGGGCTCGCTTCATGGTCTCGAGCACCTCGCGACGCAGGCGCTCCTGGCACTCCCTCTCTTCCTCGTCGCTCCACCAACCCCTGTCGTTCAGCCAGCGACGCATGCGCAGCAGCGGGTCCTTCTCACGCCAGGCTTCTTCTTCCTTCTTCGAGCGATACCCCGAGGGGTCGTCAGACGAGGAATGGGCCGCCAAACGGTAGGTCATCGCCTCGATCAACACCGGCTGGTTGTGCTCGACGGCCAGGCGTCGCGCCGCCTGAGTGGCGGCGTAGACGGCCAGGATGTCGTTGCCATCGACGCGGATCACATGCATGCGGTAGCCAAAGGCGCGCGGCGCCACACCGTCCGCGGCGAACTGCTCGATGGAGGGCGTGGAGATCGCGTAGCCATTATTGCGACAGAAGAAGATTACCGGCACCTGATGCACTGCCGCCATGTTCAACGCGGCATGAAAGTCGCCTTCCGAGGCGGCGCCCTCGCCGAAGAATACCGTGGTGCACTGCCCTTCCCCGGCCAGCTTCTGCCCGTAGGCGAAGCCCGTGGCCTGGGGAATCTGCGTGGCCAGCGGTGAGGAGATGGTCAAGTAGTGAAGCTTGCGCGATCCGTAATGGATCGGCATCTGGCGACCCTTGCCGTAGTCGAGCTCGTTGCCGAACAGCTGGTTCATGAACTCGTCGAAGCTGAAGCCCCGATACATCAGGGCGCCCTGTTCTCGGTACTGGGCCATGATCATATCGGCGTCGTCGAGTGCCGCCGTCGCTCCAATGACCGCCGCTTCCTCGCCGGTGCACTGCATATAGAAGCTCAGCCGGCCCTGACGCTGCGCCGCCATCATGCGCTCGTCGAGCACCCGGGTCGCCACCATGGCGTGGTAGATGCGCCGCGCCGCGTCGCGGCCAAGCTCGGGTGCCACCGCGCCGTCGAAGAGCGTGCCGTCCTGCTGAAGCAGGCGGAAGGTAGGAATACTGAATTCATCGCCAGCGAGAAAGTCCGGCGAGTGGATATCCGTTGTCGTTGTCATCACCATGATCCTGAGCCCCTTTTGAGGGCAGTGTTGTCGCTAATGGGTCTCGCCGCCAGGGGATCGGCCCCGCCGGCCGTCAACGCAGTCAAATTTGACGTTAACGTAAACGGCATATAGGGGAAAGATTTTTTCTAACTGAGTGTTGCCTGGGCTCTGTGGGCAGTCTCGGGTCGCAAGCGAGATTATCGGAGTGGACTCGGCTCAACGTCTGGCGCGCCGCAGCGCCAGTCGCTCGAAAGTACTGTCCACGGTGAGTGCCAGCAATCCGATCATCAGCGCACCTTGCAAAATATAGGCGGTATTGCCGTTGACGATGCCGGAGATGATCGGATCGCCGAGGTTGCTGGCGCCGACCGTCGCGCCCAGTGCGGCGGTAGCGATGTTGACCGTCACCGAGGTGCGGATGCCCGCCACAATCACCGGCGCGGCCAAGGGCAATTCGACCTGGCGAAGCACCTGCCCACGACTCATGCCCATGCCACGCGCCGCTTCGAGTATCGACGAGTCGATGCCCTGCAGCCCCGCCAGGGTATTGCGCACGATGGGCAGTAGCCCGTAAAGCAGCAAGGCGACGATGATCGGCAAGGTGCCGAAGCCCAGCACCGGCACGGCCAGTGCCAGCACCGCGACAGGCGGAAAGGTCTGGCCCATGGAGGCAATCTGCGCGACCAGTGGCAGAAAGTCCCGACCGGCTCGGCGCGTCACCGCAATGGCCGCACTCACCCCGACCAACGTGGCGAGCAACGAGGCCACCATCACGACCAGCAGATGACGCCCCAGCAAGGTGACGAAGTCGGCGCGATCGTAGATGACCTGTCGGCTGTCGGTCTCGATCCAGCGAAAGACGCCCTCCAGCTCGGCCATGCCAACGGTCAGGACCAACAGCAGTGCCAGCCAGGTCAGTGGCAAACGCCAGCGATGCACAGCGCGATTTGCCCGCCGTGGAACGCCTCGTTCATTCATGGCGGGTATTTCCGACCAGGCGCTGCAACGAGAGCTCGCCCACGGGTATATCCTCGTCATCGATCACCGTCAGCCGATCGGCGTGCTCGCGAAACATCACCGCGAGCGCCTGGCGCAGGGTGGCGTCACGGTGCACGCGGGCCGTGGCATTCAACCGTGGCCCGAGCGCTAGCATACGTTCGCCGACAGTTACCAGACTGGCCTCCTTGAGGCCACGATCGTCCCCGCCCAGCATCGATTCGACGAAGGGGGTTGCCGGTTCGTGGAGCAGTTCCAAGGGTGTGCCCTGCTGGACGATTCGCCCGGCGTCCATCACCACCAGCTTGTCGGCGAGACGCAGTGCTTCGTCCATATCGTGGGTCACGAAGACGATGGTCTTGTGCAGCCGCGCCTGCAACTCGCGCAGCTCGTCCTGAAGCGCCTCGCGGGTGATCGGGTCGAGGGCACCGAACGGCTCGTCCATCAGCAAGATGTCGGGATCAGCCGCCAGCGCGCGGGCCACGCCGACTCGCTGCGCCTGCCCTCCCGACAGCTGGTCGGGATACTTGTCGGCGAACGTCTCGCGCGGCAGCCCCAGTAGCGCCATCAGTTCATCTACCCGCGATTCGATTCGCTCGGGCGACCACTTGAGAAGCCGCGGCACCAGGCCGATGTTGCGGGCCACCGTCCAGTGAGGAAACAGCCCGGTACTCTGGATCACATAGCCGATGCGTCGCCTGAGCGTATCCTCCTCGAAGCGACGAATCGGCTGGCCGTCGATATGAATCTCGCCCTCGCTATGCTCTATCAGGCGATTGATCATGCGCAGCGTCGTCGACTTGCCGCATCCAGAGGTGCCGACCAGCGCGCAGAGCTCGCCGCTCTCGACTCGCAGCGAAATGCCATCGACGGCAGTTTCCTCACCGAAGCGTTTGGTGACGTCAAAGAGTTCGATCATTTCGCCCCTCCCGGGCGCAGTCGCTCGCTCAGGGCGCCGAGCAAGGCATCCGCTACCAATGCCATGCCCAGAATCGGCAGTGCGCCCAACAGCACCAAGTCCATCGCCGCCTGTCCCAGCCCCTGGAAGATGAAACCACCCAGCCCTCCGGCGCCGATCAAGGCCGCCACGGCGGCGAGACCGATCGCCTGCACGGTGGTGATACGCACACCTTCGAGCATGACCGGTAGGGCCAACGGCAGGCGGACCTGCAGAAAGACCTGCCCGCGACTCATCCCCATGCCCCGCGCCGAATCGATCACGCCCGGGTCGACTTCCGAGAGCGCCACGAAGGTGTTGCGCACCATCGGTAGCAGGCTATACCCCACCAGGGCGATCAACGCCGGCGCCCAGCCGATACCCCGCACCCCGATCGCCGACAGCCACTCAACATTAGCCGCTAGCCAGGCGAGCGGTGCCAGCAGCAGACCGAACAGGGCCAGGCTGGGAATGGTCTGCAGAAAATTGAGCACGCCGAAACCGGCGCGTTGCAGCGCCGGGAAACGCCGCATGGCGAGTGCCAGGGCCACGCCGAGCAACAGGCTCGTGCCGACGGCGGCTCCGACCAGTGCCAGATGGTAAAGCACGGCCGCCACGAACTGGTCACTGCGTCCCCGGAACTCCTGGAGCAGCGCCAAGGGTTCCAGCCACCAACTCAGACACAGCCACCAGCTGAGCAGCACGGGAAACATCAGCGCCCAGCCGTTGAGCCGCGAGCCCCCCAGCCGAGTACGCAACTCGATCATGGCGAGCAACATAACGAACAGCACGACCCAGAAGCCCGGCCCGATACCCAGGCGCGCCTGGGGCATGTCGGAATCGGCCTGCCTGGCGGCGGCAAGAGCGAGCACGGCCGGCAGCGCCATCAGCGTGGCCACCGTCACGGCCATGGCAATGCGATACTTGCGTGGGTTGGGGCGAAACCCCAACACCGCCACTGAGAGCATCGCCAGGGTTCCGGCCAGCATGCCCCCCCAACCGATGGCGTCGAGGGTCGCTATGCCCTCGCCGGGCACGATGCGATTGGCGGCCACGCTGACCAGGTCGGCGCCAAGCCAGGCCACCAGTGCGGCGAGTATCAGGGCTGGCAGAACGCGGTTATGGCGTGGAGCTTCCATTCGCTGATCGGATCACTCGGCCAGCGTATCGAGAAACTCGGATGCCACCTCGCGGGGTGGACGCCCATTGACCGCCACCTCGCCGTTGAGCGTCTGCAGCGTCTCCAGGTCGAGCGCCTCGAAGAGCGGCCCCAGCAGTGTTTCGATTTGCGGGTAGGTGTCGAGAACACTCTGGCGAACCACTGGCGCTGGCTGATAGACCGGCTGCACCCCTTTTGTATCTTCGAGCACGATCAGCCCCAGCGCACCGATACCCCCATCGGTCCCGTAGGTCATGGCGGCGTTGACGCCACTGGTCTGCTGGGCGGCGGCGCGCATGGTGGCCGCCGTATTGCCGCCGGACAACACCAGCAGTTGGTCTTCAGAGAGCTCGAACCCATAGGCCTGCTGGAACGCCGGCAGCGCCTGTTCAGATTCGACGAATTCGGCACTCGCGGCCAACTTGAACTCGCCTCCTTGCTCAAGATACGTTGCCAGGTCTTCGAGACTCTCGAGCCCCTCCTCGCTGGCGAGATCCTCACGTACGCTGATGGCCCAAGTATTGTTGGCGTCGGCAGGCGTCAGCCAGACCAGATCATTGGCCTCCTGGTCACGCTCGCGAACCGTTTCGTATGCCTCGCTGGGATCGTTCCATACCGGGCTATCGGCCATATCGAAGAAGAAAGCACCGTTACCGGTATACTCCGGATACAAGTCGATCTCACCGGCAATAAGCGCCTCACGCACAATGCTGGTGGCACCCAACTGGAGACGATCTTCAACGTCGATGCCACCACTCTCCAGCCGCTGCAGGATCAGTTGCCCGAGCACCGAGCCTTCGGTGTCGATCTTCGAGGACACCACCACGGGGTCCTGGGCCTGCGCCAGGGAAAACGTCAGCAGGGTACCGGCGGCCACTGCCGCGCCTCGAGACAAAGGTCGAAACATGATTATCACCCGATTCCTTGTGAAGGTAAGCTGACTATAAAACCTGTATCAGCCAATCGCTCATTAACTTCCTCAACGCGAATCCTCAACGTAATGCCACCATCGCATCTTGCGCTGCTCTCGCGCCTGCATCATCCCCTGGTACGCGACCTCGCCTGGGTGATACTGGCGCCCGACCTGATCGTCACTCCCTACCCGGGGCGGCCATCGGCCAGCGAATTGGGCCTGGGCGACGACGCGACGCTACAGGCCTGGCTAAGTCATCTTGAGCAATCCCCGCAAGAGCTGCAACGTTACCTCGGCGAGACGCTGGCCGGCCGTATGGGGCTCTACCATGAGCGGCTCTGGCAATTCCTGCTCGAACACGCGCCTGCCATACGCCTGTTGGCCCACAATCAACGGATCCTCCGAGGCAAGCTGACGCTGGGCGAACTTGACCTGCTGTATCGCCGCAAGGACGATCCCACCCCCGTTCACCTCGAAGTGGCCATCAAGTTCTACCTGGGGGTGCCGGACGGCCCAGGGGCTGCCACCGACCAGGCCCGCTGGATCGGCCCGAGTGGCGCCGATAGCCTGGCGATCAAGCGTGAACGCCTGCATCGGCACCAGTTGCCGTTAAGCGGCATGGCAGAAGCGAGGGAGGCGATCCGTTCCGCGGTTGGCGAAACGGCATACGCAGCCAACGGGCCGATGCTCGTCGAACGCCGACTCGCCATGCCCGGCGTCCTCTTCTATCCTTGGCACGCACACCTGCCAGCCCCCAGGGAGGCTGGCCCCGAGCATCTCTCGGGGCAGTGGCTGTTCTGGAGGGACTGGCAACGTTGGCGTGCATCACAACCGGCCGGCACCCGCGGCGCCTGGCTCAGCAGGCCGCATTGGTTCGCCGAGCCCCGCGATGAGCAGCTGTGGTCGATGCAGGCGCTTGGCAGCGGCCTTACTCGACACTTCCAGCTTTTCGCCTCGCCGTTGCAACTCGTCGTGCTGACCCCCGACGGCCAGCGGCAACGGTTGTTCCTGGTGGCCGACGACTGGCCGCGGCAGATTCCTCTGCCGCCCATGTCCACCGACGCCTGAGACAACTTTCCAGACACCCGAGGCACCTTGCGAAGCGCCGAGGACGAGACGGGAATGAGCGACTGGCCCTTACCCTTCGGGTTTTTCGAAGACCCAGCGGGTGCCTTCGCGGGAATCCTTGAGCACGATGCCCTTCGCCGCCAGCTCGTCGCGGATAGCATCGGCCGCGGCGAAATCCTTGGCCTTCTTGGCCGCGGCACGCGCCTCGATACGCGCCTGAATCTCGGCCTCATCAAGAGACACGTCTGTACCGCCGCCCTGCAGGAAGGTTGCCGCGTCCTGCTGCAGAAGTCCCAGCACGTCGCCTAGCCGGCGAAGCTCGTGAGCCAGCGCCGGGGCCTGCTCGGGAGCCTCCTTCTTGGCGCGGTTCAACTCGCGGGCCAGGTCGAAAAGCACCGAGAGCGCCTCGGGGGTATTGAAGTCGTCGTCCATGGCCGCGGTAAAGCGCTCATGGAAGCGGTCGTCCACGTTACCTTCAACGGAGCCGGCGCTCTCCAGCGCCAGACCCTCAAGCGCGTTGTAGAAGCGCTCCAGCGACTTGCGCGCCTCGGCGAGCGAATCCGGCGCGTAATTGATGGGGCTGCGGTAGTGGCTTGCCACCAGCAGATAGCGCACCACCTCGGGATCGTGATGCTCGAGGACCTCACGGATGGTGAAGTAATTGCCCAGCGACTTCGACATCTTCTCCTGATTCACACGCACCGCCCCGGCATGCATCCAGGTGTTGACGTAGTGATGCCCGGTGGCCGCTTCACTCTGGGCGATCTCGTTCTCGTGATGAGGAAACAGCAGGTCGGGGCCGCCACCGTGAATATCGAAGGTCTCACCGAGACAACAGGTCGACATCGCCGAGCACTCGATGTGCCACCCTGGTCGCCCCTCGCCCCAAGGGGAAGGCCAGCTGGCCTCGCCTGGCTTGGCGGCTTTCCACAACACGAAGTCCAGCGGATCTTCCTTGTGCTCGTCGACGTCGATGCGCGCACCGGCACGCATGTCGTCGGGATCACGGTTGCTCAGCCGGCCATAGTTCTCAAAGCGGCGTACCCGGAAATAGACATCGCCGTTATCGGCAGGATAAGCGTAGGACTTGTCGATCAGCGTCTCGATCATGCGCAGGATGTCATCGACATGACGCGTGGCACGCGGCTCATGATCCGGTGGCAGCACCCAGAGGCGCGCCTCGTCCTCGTGCATGGCCTCGATCATGCGCTCGGTCAGCGACGCGATCGACTCGCCATTCTCATCGGCACGCTTGAGGATCTTGTCGTCGATATCGGTCACGTTGCGTACATAGGTGACGTCATAGCCACGGGCGCGCAGGTAGCGGGTGATCACGTCGAAGGCCACCATCACCCGCGCATGACCCAGATGACAGAAATCGTAGACGGTCATGCCGCAGACATACATGCGTACCTTGCCCGGCTCGATGGGCGTGAAGGGTTCCTTGCGCCGCGTCAGCGTGTTGTAGATCTGCATGTCACCCCTTCTTCTTGATCTTGGCCCAGCTGTCTTTCAGCCCAACGGTGCGGTTGAACACCAAGCGGCCATCGCGGCTGTCATGACGGTCGGCACAGAAGTAGCCTACCCGCTCGAACTGGAAGCGACTCTCGGGGGTAGCGGTGGCCAGGCTCGGCTCGCCTATGCCTTCGACGGTGACCAGCGACTCGGGATTGAGATGCTCGAGGAAATCGGCGTCCCGGTCCTTGTCCGGCTGCTCGACCTGGAAGAGGTTGTCGTAGAGGCGCACTTCGAGGGGTAAACCATGCGTGGCGCTGACCCAGTGGATCACGCCCTTGACCTTGCGGCCCTCGGGGTTCTTGCCGAGGGTGTCGAAATCTACGGAGCAGCGCAATTCGCTGATCTCGCCGGAGGCATCCTTGATCACTTCATCGCAGCGGATCACGTAGCTGTTGCGCAGGCGCACCTCCTTGCCCGGTGCCAGGCGGAAGTACTTCTTAGGCGGCTCCTCCATGAAGTCATCCTGGTCGATGTAGAGCTCCCGTGTGAACGGCACCTTGCGCACCGCCATGTCCTCGCGCGCGGGATGACCGGGGACTGCATAGCTCTCTTCATGGTCTTCCGGCACGTTGGTCAACACGACCTTGAGCGGCTTCAGCACGACCATGGCACGCGGCGCGCTGTCTTCGAGATCCGAGCGGATTGCATGGGTCAACATGGCGATGTCGACCAGACCGCCATCGGCGCGGGTCACGCCGATCATGTCGCAGAATTTGCGGATCGAGGCCGGCGTATAGCCGCGACGCCGCATGCCGGAGATGGTCGGCAGGCGTGGGTCGTCCCAGCCGTCGACGATGCCTTCGTCCACCAGCAACTTGAGCTTGCGCTTGGAGGTCAGCGTGTAGTTGAGGTTGAGGCGCGCGAACTCGATCTGGCGAGGCTTGGTGGGGACCGGTAGATTATCCAGGAACCACTCATACAGCGGGCGGTGATCCTCGAACTCCAGCGTACAGATGGAATGCGTGACGCCCTCAATCGCATCCGACTGGCCGTGGGCATAGTCGTAGGAAGGATAGATCTTCCATTTCTCGCCGGTCTGGTGATGGCTGGCGTGCCGGATGCGGTAGAGGATCGGGTCGCGCAGGTTGATGTTGGGTGCGGCCATGTCGATCTTCGCGCGCAGCACCTTCTCGCCCTCGGCGAACTCGCCGGTACGCATGCGCTCGAGCAGGTCGAGGTTCTCGTCCGGAGTGCGCTCGCGGTAAGGGCTCGGCTTGCCCGCTTCGGTCAGGGTGCCGCGATACTCGCGGATCTCGTCCGGCGAGAGGTCGTCGACATAGGCCTTGCCTTCGCGCACCAGGTGCTGGGCCCAGGCGTAGAGCTGGTCGAAGTAGTCGGAGGCGAAGCGCACGCCGCCGGCCCACTGGAAACCCAACCAGCTGACGTCGGCCTTGATGGCATCGATGTAGGCCTGCTCTTCCTTCGCTGGATTGGTATCGTCGAAGCGCAAATGGCAGTCGCCACCAAACTGTTCCGCCAGCCCGAAATTCAGACAAATGGACTTGGCATGGCCAATATGCAGGAAGCCATTGGGTTCCGGGGGAAAACGGGTGATGATCCTGGCTGTCTGCCCTGCCTCGACCTCCTCCTGGATCTGGTTGCGGATGAAATTCGGCGCACTGGTGGTGTCGGTGGTCATGGTAGGAGAGGCAACCTCTGGTTGAATCGCGAGCCTGGCAATGGGAGGGGAACGATTTGAACGCCCCTCGACTTCGCGCATCGATGCAAAAGGGCTATTATAGCGCCACGTCTAGGGGTAGCGCCAAGGCGCATCCCGGTTATCGCCATACGCCCGACACATTACCGAGACACCACGGCACAGGAATCCGTCAATGATCGTACTGCAGACCAATTACGGTGATATCACCATCGAGCTTTACCAGGACAAGGCACCCAAGACGGCGGCCAATTTTGAGCAATACGTGCGCGACGGTTTCTATGACGGCACGCTTTTTCATCGAGTCATCCCCGGCTTCATGGTCCAGGGAGGCGGATTCGACACCGACTTCAACCAGAAGCCGACCCGTGATCCCATCGAGAACGAAGCCGACAACGGCGTAAAGAACACCACCGGCACCCTCGCCATGGCACGCACCCAGGACCCGCACTCGGCCACCGCACAGTTCTTTATCAATGTGGCGGATAACGACTTTCTCAACCACAGCGGCAAATCGATCCAAGGCTGGGGCTACTGTGTGTTCGGGGAAGTGGTCGAGGGAATGGAAGTCGTCGAGAGCATCAAGGCGGTCGCCACCACTCGCCGCGGCATGCATGCCGATGTGCCCGCCGAGGATGTCGTAATCCAGCGAGCCTACATCGCATGACGACCCGACTGATTTCGGACCTGCACCTGCATCCTGGCGCCCCCGAGGTCACGGAAGGATTCTTGCGCTGGCTCGAGCAGCTTGCCAGCGATACTGACACCTTGTACATCCTGGGTGACTTCTTCGACGCCTGGATCGGCGACGACCTGCTCGACCTGGTAGACAGCGACCCCACCGGCAGCGCCGCCCTCGCGGTGCGGGTCGCCGATGCCTTGCAGCGCTTGTCCACTCAGGGGACTGCGATTTACATCATGCATGGCAACCGCGATTTCCTGCTCGGCAAGCGTTTTGCGGATGCGGCCGGCGCGCGCCTGCTGAGTGACCCGTGTGTCGTGGAACTCAATGGCAGCAAGGTGCTGTTGATGCACGGTGATACCTTGTGTACTCGCGATACCGACTACATGGCCTTCCGGGAGCAGGCTCGTGATCCCGAGTGGCAACGCCAGATACTCGCCATGCCGGTTATCGAGCGTATCGCGCTCGCCCGCCAGCTACGCGAACAATCGGGAGAGGCCAATTCCAACAAGGCCGAAGATATCATGGACGTGACGCCTGAAGAGGTCACCCACACCTTGCGCCAGCATGGCGTGACGACCCTGATCCATGGTCATACCCACCGGCCGGCGGTACACGAGTTCGAGGTCGACGGTAAACCAGCCAAACGCTTCGTACTTGGTGACTGGCACCCCGACAAAGGCTGGGAAATCGTCGTGGAAGCGGGCCTATCAACAAGGCTCCGCGATTTCACCCTGTCGTGACCCCGTTACCGACCCCCTTCTCAAGTCTTGCAGCCTTGCAAGGCTGCCTGAGTTGCCTTTGCTTTCGGCATGGCGTCGGGTTCGCCGATAATCTCCAATCGTGAATCGTGACGCCAGGCCGAAGACGTCAGGGTCACCGCGGCGTCGGCGCGGTTATAGAGCTTCCAGCCATCCGGGGTGTGAAACACGCCTTTCACCCGCAGCTCACTCGGCAGGCCCCCCAAGTAAGCCATCAAGCGGTCCAGGTCGAAACGATCCTGCACATGCCAGCGCCAACTCAGAGACGCGTATCCCAGCGACGAGCCGCAGTCGAGCTCCGGCTCGCCGGGTTTGGGCTCGCGCCACGCGGGTTCTTCATGCACGCCATGTGCTGCCTTGGCGTATTCATGAGGCGACGCGGGGGAGGAACCATCGCTGCTCGGTCTATCGTGACGACCACCTTGAAGCAGCCACGATATCGCAAGCGCGCCATGAGGCGCCTGCTCCACCCACTTGCGGGGCGGCCAGAGCCCTTCTGCCCATTCGAGCGAGGCTTGAATCTGGGCAGGCGTCGACAGGTCAGTCATTGTTAGCGCGACCCCGTCAGCGACGGCCAACTGATCCTTGAAGGTCGCGCTGTCGCGTGAGCGTGGGTCCTCCAGGCGACGCGGATCCAGAGCGGCGATGACGTCACGAACCTCCAGCACACCCGCAAATCCCTCCCCTTGCAAGACGTCGAGCAACCCCGTCGGGTGCCCCACCCCCGACGGTTCGATGATCAAACGGTCCGGGCGATACCGGTGCACCAGCTTGACCAGCGACGCCTGCAGCACGAACGCCAACTGGCAGCACAGGCATCCTCCCGGCAACCCTTGTATGATCAGGTCGTCTCGCTCGGCAAACATTGACTGATCGATTCCAACCCGACCGAACTCATTGATCACCACCGCCCAACGCTCATCGAGGGGTTTTTGCTCGATCAGTTGACGGATCAGGGTACTCTTACCGCTGCCGAGAAAGCCGGTGATCAAGTGCACGGGTATCGGGTTTGACGAGTTCTGCATTAAGGCTCGTTCCGTTCCGTAAATCGAGAAACATATTGTTATATTGTAACATAAATGGTAACCATACCATGTTAATACTTATTATATTAATACGCTTAAGGTAACGGTATAAAATTAATGGTTAAAAAAATGGGACGCCTCAGCGCCCCATGATATGCCTGTTTCTACAAACGCTCGATATCCGCCTGATCGCGAAGAGTAGCGAGAAGCCCTTGGATAGCGGCCTGAACGCGCAACCGCTCGGTCATGCGGGCCACGAACTGCTCCACCTCCTCATTGACCTCGCCTTCCTCGACGTTGTCCAGCGCAATCAGGATCACTTCATCTCCGTCGGCGACATGACCAAAGACTGTTTCATCATCCTCGGGAGCCGGCAGGCGGAACACTTCATCGATCACCGATTGGCTGATATCGCCAGAGGACTGACGCCCGATATCCTCAGCCGTCTGCCAGTCGATGTCGGCAGAGTTGTCCCTGCGCAGTTGCTCGACCCGCTCGACTGCAAAGTCCCTCAACGCCTCACGACGCAGCCTCGCCTCGACCCTCGAGCGCACCTCGTCACGCACCTCGTCGAGCTCAAGCACGCTGGCGTCACGATGCTCGGCAACACGCAATACCATCCGGCGATCCTCATCGAGCTCGATGACTTCGCTGTTGTAGCCCTCCTCGATGACGTCTTCGCTGAACGCCTGCTGCATGACGCCAGGCTCGGATAGCACCCCTTCGGCCTCGTCACGAGACACCCAGTCGCTGGTCTGAAGTGTGAGGCCAATCTCGTCGGCGACACTTTGGAGGTCATCCGCCGCAAAGCTTCTATCGATCAATTGTTGTGCCTGCTCGTTGAACTGATCCGATACCCTAGACAAGGCAATTTCGCGCTGAAGCTGATCGCGAACCTCTTCGAAAGCAGGCCGTTCCAACTCGGTCACCTTGATCAGGTGCAAGCCATTATCGGTTTCGACGATCTCTGAAACCTGACCTTCGTCCAGGGAAAAGGCAGCATTTTCAAAGGCCTCACCAAAGAACCCCCGACTGACGACGCCAAGATCACCGCCCTGCTCGGCAGAGACATTATCCTCGGATACTTCCGCGGCCAGGTCCTCGAAGGCCTCGCCGTTGTTGAGACGTTCACGAACGTCCCGCAGGGCCGCTTCGGCTTCCTCACGTGTTCGCTCATCACCATAGGTCAACATGATGTGCGAGATACGACGATCCGCATCGGCGCTGTTGGCATTCCAGCGCTCGCGCAGGGTGTCCTCTTCCACTTCCACGTCTTGCGCCATTTGCTGACGGTCGAGCACGACGTAATCGAGACGTACCTGCTCTGGACGACGGAAGGCTTCGGCATTTTCTTCGTAATAACGCTGGATGTCCTGCTCGTCGGCCTCGGGAAGAGTCTCGAGATCCTCAACGGTCAATGCATGATAGCGAAAGTCGCGTGTCTGCCGCTGTAGAGCGCCCAGCGTCTCGCGCTCGGAGGGTAACGTGAACTCACTGAGCGCCATGCCCTGCTCGAGCTGCTGCCGCTTCATGTCGGTACGCAGCTGTTCACGGAAGGTAAGCGGCGTATATCCGGCGCTGGCCAGCCGATTGCGGAACAACTCTTGAGAAAAACGCCCCTCCTGATCCTGAAATTCCGACAATGAAACGATCAGCTCATCGAGCTGGTTTTCGGAGAGGTGCATTCCACCTTCGTCGGTATATTGGGTCAGCAGGCGAACGGCAATAAGCTCATTGAGCATTTCATTGCGTAGCTGTCGCTCCTGCTCGGGGGGAACCTGCCCGCTACGGATGGCTCGCTGGACCTCCATCTCGAGCTGCTGACGCGTGATCGTCTCACCGTTGACCTCGGCGACATCGTCACCGCTGTTACCGAGCAGTCCAATCAGCGACTCGACACCGAACAATGCCATGGTCACGACGACAGCACCGATGATGATCTTGGCGCCCCAGCTCTTGGAGCGGTCTCGAATACTTTGCAGCATGCAGGCCTCGGTAGGTGGTATTGGCAGAGTCCCGCCACATTATACGCATCGACTCCTGACACGCGACCATCAGGCCACGCTAAATCGGCGCATCACAAGAAAACAGGCGCACCGCCGGTGGGCGATGCGCCTGGAGGAAACTCAAGCGTCACGGCATTTATATAAGCCGATCGCTCAGTTGACGGAGTCCTTCAGAGCCTTGCCGGCCTTGAAACTCGGTACCTTGGCAGCACTGATTTCGATCGGTTGGCCAGTCTGAGGATTGCGGCCGGTGCGCGCAGCCCGCTCCTTCACGGTGAAGGTGCCAAAGCCTACCAGCGAGACGCTATCACCCTTCTTCAGGCTGTCGGTTACGGTATCAACCATGGCGTCCAGGGCGCGGGTAGCGGCCGCCTTGGGAATATCAGCAGACGCGGCGATGGCTTCGATCAGCTCGGATTTGTTCACACTTCACCCCTTGACTTTTACGGAAATTAGCTTTAATCAGCGCAGCTTTAAACTAAATGACGCGATCACAGCTTGACGTGATTTATAGCAATGCGGCCAAACAACTGTCAAGTAATCTTGAGCGCCAGACCCCGTCATACCGGCATTCATACACCGGCATGGCAGGATAATTATCGTTAATGCGTGCTTATCATCGTGTGCGCGGCGGCTGGATCATCAGGTCGAGAATCCTCGCTAGGGGCCTCCGGCATTTTAGCCAGCGCCACTTCCAGAATATCATCTATCCAGCGGACAGGTCTGATGTCGAGGGCTTCCTTGATGTTATCGGGAACCTCCTTGAGGTCACGCCGATTCTCCTCCGGCACCAGCACCGTCTTTATACCACCGCGCCTGGCCGCCAGCAATTTCTCCTTCAGGCCACCGATCGGCATTACCTCGCCACGCAGGTTGACTTCTCCGGTCATGGCCACGTCGCAGCGTACAGCCCGACCGGAATAGGCCGACACCATCGCTGTCACCATGGCGACACCGGCACTGGGACCATCCTTGGGCGTTGCCCCCTCTGGCACGTGGATGTGCAAGTCTTCCTTCTCGAAGCGCTCAGGGTCGATACCCAGTGACACGGCGCGTGCACGCACCACGGTATGGGCAGCGCTCACGGACTCCTTCATGACATCACCCAGCGAGCCCGTCTTGTTGATACGGCCCTTGCCAGGCGTAACTACCGACTCGATGCTCAACAGCTCCCCACCAACGGAGGTCCAGGCCAGGCCAGTCACGCGCCCCACCTGGTCCTCCTGATCAGCGAGGCCGTAGCTGTAGCGGCGAACACCTGCATACTGCTCGATATCGGTACCTGTCAACACTACCGGCGCCTGGGCCCCCTCCTTGGCTTCCTTGGCGAGCTGCTCGCGCAGCACCTTACGCGATACCTTGGCAATCTGACGCTCGAGTTCACGCACCCCGGCCTCGCGGGTGAAATAGCGTATCAGCTCCAGTAATGCCTCATCCGTGAACCCCAGCTCCTCGTCCTTGAAGCCATTGGCCTTGAGCTGCTTGGGTACCAGATAGCGCTTGGCGATCGCGAGCTTCTCGTCCTCGGTGTAGCCGGGCAGACGGATCACTTCCATACGATCGAGCAGCGGCCCAGGGATATTCATCGAATTGGCCGTACAGATGAACAGCGTCTCGGAGAGGTCGTAATCCAGTTCGAGATAGTGATCGCTGAAAGTATTGTTCTGCTCCGGATCCAGCACCTCGAGGAGCGCAGACGCCGGATCCCCGCGATGATCCATGCCGATCTTGTCGACTTCGTCAAGCAGGAACAGCGGATTCTTGACGCCGGCCCGGGACATACGCTGGATCATCTTGCCCGGTAGCGAGCCGATATAGGTGCGTCGATGCCCCCGAATCTCGGACTCGTCGCGCACGCCACCCAGCGCCAGACGCACATACTTGCGATTAGTGGCGCGGGCGATGGACTGCCCCAGCGAGGTCTTGCCCACCCCGGGAGGGCCCACCAGGCAGAGCACCGGCCCCTTGAGCGTCTTGACTCGCTTGTGAACGGCCAGATACTCGAGAATCCGCGCCTTGACCTCTTCGAGGCCATAGTGATCCTCGTCGAGCACTTTCTGAGCATGCACCAGGTCATGCTTCACCCGCGTGCGCTTCTTCCAGGGTACCGCCACCAGCCAATCGAGGTAGGAGCGCACCACCGTGGCTTCCGCAGATGACGGTGACATCATCTTCAGCTTGTTGAGTTCCTGGGTCGCCTTCTCGGCCGCCTCCTTGGGCATTCCGGCGTCCTTGATGGCCCGCTCGTACTTCTCGGCCTCGTTGGGCACGTTCTCAAGCTCGCCCATCTCTTTCTGGATGGCCTTCATCTGCTCGTTGAGATAGTACTCGCGCTGAGACTTCTCCATCTGATCCTTGACCCGAGAGCGGATACGCTTCTCGACCTGCAAGAGATCGATTTCGGACTCGATCAACGCCATGAGATGCTCGATGCGGTCACGCACGCGATCCATCTCCAGCAATTGCTGTTTGTCGTCGATCTTCAGCGACAGATGCGCGCAGATAGTATCGACCAGACGGCTGGGATCCTCGATACCCGAGAGCGAATTGAGCACCTCGTTGGGTACCTTTTTCGACATCTTCACATACTGCTCGAACTGGTTGAGCAAGACACGCACCAGCGCCTCCTGCTCCCGCTCGGTGAGCGGCTCGCTCTCGCGCAGCGTCACCTCGGCACGGGTATACCCTTGATCGACCACGAGGATCTCGCCGACATTGGCGCGCGAGACGCCTTCGATGAGCACCTTGACGGTACCGTCGGGCAGCTTGAGCAGTTGCATGATCTCGGCAACCGTCCCGATCGAAAAGAGATCGCCATGATCGGGGTCATCCTTGCTGGCTTCGCGCTGGGCCACCAGCAGGACGCGCTTGTCCGCCTCCATGGCCGCCTCGAGAGCCTGGATCGATTTCTCGCGGCCGACGAACAAGGGAATGACCATTTGCGGGTAGACAACCACATCCCGCAACGGCAAAAGGGGCAGACTCAGGGTCTGTTCGGCGTGCTGCTGCATCGCAGACGTTCCTCAAAAACGAATCGGAAGAATACTGACTGACGTATTACCAACGGAATGGGGGCGGCACTGCCATATTGCAAGGCAAGAGGCGGGAAGGCATAAAAACGCCTTGAGGTTATAAAAATGATGGGAGCGATCCCATTGCTGCACGCACCCTACTAGCACGCCATCACAATGAACCCGCTCCCAACACGCGGAGAATCAGTCTCCGCCTTTATCTCATATCTCAGCCGTCGGTACCGTCGACTCGCGCCTCTTCCTGCTGCGAGTAGATCATCAGCGGCTCACTCTCACCGGTGATGACTGACGCATCGATAACGACCTTGGACACTCCTTCAAGCGAGGGGATCTCGTACATGGTGTCGAGCAACACCGATTCGAGAATAGAGCGCAGACCACGGGCACCCGTCTTGCGCGCCATCGCCTTGTGTGCCACCGCGCGCAACGCATCCTCGCGGAACTCCAGCTCCACATCTTCCATCTGGAAGAGCTTGGCGTACTGCTTGACCAGCGAGTTCTTGGGCTCGGTGAGGATCTCGATCAATGCATCCTCGGTCAGTTCGGTCAAGGTGGCGATAACCGGCAGACGACCCACGAACTCGGGGATCAAGCCGAACTTGACCAGATCTTCAGGCTCGACGTTGGTCAGCAGGTCACCCACACCCTTGGCTTCGTCCTTGCTCTTGATCTCGGCATTGAACCCGATACCGCCCTTTTCAGTGCGCTCTCGAACCACCTTGTCCAGGCCAGCGAAGGCGCCGCCAACGATGAACAGGATATTGCCGGTATCGACCTGCAGAAACTCCTGCTGAGGATGCTTACGCCCACCTTGGGGCGGCACCGAGGCCGTGGTGCCCTCGATCAACTTGAGCAAGGCCTGCTGGACACCCTCGCCGGAGACATCACGGGTGATCGACGGGTTATCCGACTTGCGCGAGATCTTGTCAATCTCATCGATATAGACGATACCCCGCTGCGCTTTCTCGACATCGTAGTCGCATTTCTGCAGCAGCTTCTGAATGATGTTCTCGACGTCTTCACCGACATAGCCGGCTTCGGTCAAGGTGGTCGCGTCAGCAATGGTAAATGGCACGTTGAGAAGGCGCGCCAGCGTCTCGGCCAGCAGGGTCTTGCCGCTGCCGGTGGGACCGATCAACAGGATGTTCGACTTGCCAAGTTCGACATCCTCGCCCTTCACCCCAGAACGAAGCCGCTTGTAGTGATTGTAGACCGCCACAGACAACACCATCTTGGCGCGGTCCTGGCCGATCACGTAATCATCGAGGGTGTGACGAATCTCGCGGGGAGCCGGCAGACGCTCTTCATCGCTCTCGGCATCGGCATCGAGAACTTCCTCGCGAATGATGTCGTTACACAGATCGACACATTCATCGCAGATATAGACGGACGGGCCGGCAATCAGCTTGCGCACTTCGTTCTGGTTCTTGCCGCAGAACGAGCAGTAAAGCAGTTTGCTACCTTCGTCCTTGCCTTTGCCGTCGGCCATTCGCGTACCTCTTTAACAAAGACGATCCTGACAGTCACCGCCTGGATCGTCGGATTCGTCACGGCGGCGCATGCCGCCGGGAAACTATCTGCGCCTGAACGGCGTCACTAATACGAATTACGCTATCAGGATGTGGGGCGCTTATCCAGCACCGCATCGATCAGGCCATACTCGGCGGCCTGCTTGCCGTCCATGAAGTTATCACGGTCGGTATCCCGAGCGATCGTCTCGATATCCTGGCCCGTATGATGCGCGAGGATACGGTTGAGCTTGTCACGAATGCCCAGGATCTCGCGAGTGTGGATCTCGATATCCGAGGCCTGCCCCTGATACCCACCCAGCGGCTGGTGAATCATCATGCGGGAGTTGGGCAGACAGAAGCGCTTGCCTGCGGCCCCCCCTGCCAATAGGAAAGCTCCCATGCTCGCAGCCTGGCCGATGCAGACGGTCGACACGTCGGGCTTGACGAACTGCATCGTATCGTAGATCGACATGCCGGCCGTCACGCCGCCGCCCGGCGAGTTGATGTAAAGATGAATGTCCTTGTCCGGATTCTCGGATTCAAGGAACAGCAGCTGCGCGACCACCAGATTGGCCGTGTAGTCTTCCACCGGACCCACCAGGAAGATCACACGCTCCTTGAGCAGGCGAGAATAGATGTCGTAAGACCTTTCGCCTCTCGCGCTCTGCTCGACCACCATCGGCACCAGGCCGCCGGCGTTGCGAATATCGAACTCGTTACTCATTTGCGTGAAGTCCTTGCATCCGATGAAGGAAAAAGTTTTTGAGGGCAGCACCCCGCGCCTGAAGTGCACGAGGCGTCGCAGCCATCAGGCCTTGGCCTGGTCACTGCCTTCTTCGCTTTGCTCTTCAGCGTCATCCTCGGCGTCATCGCCGACTTCAGCTTGCTGCTGTGCTGCCGCCAGGGCCTCCTGGTAACTCATTTCCACATCCTTGACAGAGGCCTGCTCCAGCAGGATATCGACAGCCTTCTCCTCGAGGATGGCGGACTTGACCTGGGTCTTCATCTGCTCGTTACCCATGTAGTACTCGACGACCTGTTCGGGCTCCTGGTACTGCTGGGCGAGCTCTTCGACCTTGGCCTTGATCTCGTCATCGCTGGCGTCGACGTCATGGGTCTTGATCACTTCGGCAAGCAACAGGCCCACCTGAACACGGCCCTTGGCCTGCTCGGCAAATAGCTCATTAGGCAACTGGCTGACATCGAAGTCCTCGCCGAGACCGAACTGCTGAGCGGCCTGACGCTTGAGCCCGTCGGTTTCCTGCTGAACGAGATTCTGCGGTACCGGAATCTCGTTGGCCTTCTTGAGCGCCTCGAGCACCTGCTGCTTGACGCGATTATCAACGGCCTGGCTGGCCTCGCGCGTCATGTTCTGCTTGACTTCTTTGCGGAACCTGTCGAGATCGCCATCCTCGACGCCGAAGCGTTTGACGAATTCGGCATCGACTTCGGGTAGCGCCTGACCGCTGACCGTGTGAACCTTGACCTGAAAAGTCGCTTCCTGGCCTGCCAGATTCTCGGCCTGATAATCTTCCGGAAAAGTCACCTTGAGTGTCTTCTCTTCCCCGGCCTTGGCACCGATGAGCTGCTCCTCGAAGCCAGGAATGAAATTGCCTGACCCTATCACCAATTGGTGACCTTCGGCGCTACCGCCCTCGAATGGCTCGTCGCCCAGAAAGCCCTGAAAGTCGATCGTTACCTGATCGCCATCCTCGGCAGCCCGCTCGACCGCTTCCCAGGAGGCGTTCTGCTTGCGCAGCGTCTCGATCATCTCGTCGACATCCGCCTCGGTGACCTCGACCACCGGACGCTCGACCTCGGTGCCCGCGATGGAGGCAAGCTCGATTTCCGGATAGATCTCAAGCGTCGCGGTGAACTCGAGATCCTTGCCCGCCTCATTGACGGTAGCTTCGATATTCGGGTAGCCGGCCGGATTGAGATTCTCGTCGCTGATCGCGCGCACGTAGCGCTCACGCATCACTTCGCCCACCACTTCGTTGCGCACGTCACTACCGTAGCGCTGACGAATGACCGACATCGGCACCTTGCCCTTGCGGAACCCGTCCATTCGCACGTTCTTGGCGGCATCCTTGAGACGGGCAGCGACGGCCTCATCGATCTCGTTGGCCGGCACCTGCACGGTGATGCGGCGCTCGATCTGGGAGGTCGTATCGACGGAAACTTGCATGAAATGTCCTCTACCGACTGGGGCGTTCTGTTGGGTGCGTGAAAAACGTCAAAGGAGCGATTCTATGAATCCCTCCTGGCACTGGCAAGCGCCTTGCCGGTGAAATGGGGGCGCAAGGCAGTAATACAAGGCGCCGAGGCGCAAAAATATGCCGTAAAGCTGTGATTCAATCAGGGCAAAGGTTGGCTTCGACCAAAACGACATGGCAAACAACAAGGCAACGGCGCTCCTTCGATTGTCGAGGGGCACGTTCGTTCATTACAACGGGGAGCAAAAAACAAGAGGGAGATCACGAAAAGACCAGGCAAATGGGGTGGATGATGGGGATCGAACCCACGACCACCGGAGCCACAATCCGGGGCTCTACCACTGAGCTACATCCACCACTGCCTTGACGGGTAATGCGGGTATCGAAATGGGGTGGATGATGGGGATCGAACCCACGACCACCGGAGCCACAATCCGGGGCTCTACCACTGAGCTACATCCACCATCGTCGATACGGGACTTGATACTGACTCGACCGCTGCAAATCCTTACACCACTTGACGCCTCGCTGGCGCGCCCAGCAGGACTCGAACCTGCAACCTACGGCTTAGAAGGCCGTTGCTCTATCCGGTTGAGCTATGAGCGCATGTTACTTTCCAAGGCACTCTACCACAACTATCGATTGAGCATTTCTCTTTACAATCAATATATTGTGGTCGGGGTGGAGGGATTCGAACCCCCGACATCCTGCTCCCAAAGCAGGCGCGCTACCAGGCTGCGCTACACCCCGCCGGTCGTCAAACGGCCCAGACGCGCCGCAGGGGCCTCGTCGAGCGTTGCGTATTCTACTCATCTTTAGCGGTGGGTCAAGCCAGACGCCGTCATTAACATAGGACGGCGCTTTGCCTGAACGGTCCGACATGCGAAAATCAGCGACCTTTCCAGCCTGGGGAGGCCGTTTCGCCGGCCCCCACTTCGATCACCATAGACCACCAGGGGACGCCAGATGACCGCCCAATTGATCGATGGCAAGGCCATTGCCGCTCGAGTTCGCCAGCAAGTCGGCCTTCAGGTCCGCGATCGACGGGCAGCCGGCGCACGGGTGCCGGGCCTGGCGGTGATACTCGTCGGTGAGGACGCCGCCTCGGCGGTCTACGTACGCAACAAGCATCGTGCTTGCGAAGAGGCCGGCATCAAATCCTTGAAGTACCAGCTCCCCGTGGCCACTTCCCAGGCGGAGCTGGAGGCGCTGGTCGACGAACTCAACGATGATGCCCGCATCGACGGCATCCTGGTCCAGTTGCCGTTGCCTGCGCATCTCGATTCACGCCCGATCCTCGAGCGCATCCTGCCCCACAAGGACGTGGACGGCTTCCACCCCTACAATCTCGGCCGCCTGGCTCAGCGCCTGCCCATGCTTCGCCCCTGCACGCCCAAGGGGGTGATGACCTTGCTGGAGGAAAGTGGACTGGATGTCCGCGGGCTCGACGCCACCGTCGTCGGCGCCTCCAACATCGTCGGCCGCCCCATGGCCCTGGAGCTGATGCTGGCGGGTTGCACCACCACCGTCTGCCACCGCTTCACCCGTAATCTCGAATCGCACGTCAGGCGCGCCGAGCTTCTCGTCGTGGCGGTTGGCAAGCCGGGGCTGGTCAAGGGGGAATGGGTTCGCGATGGTGCCATCGTCATCGATGTCGGCATCAACCGCGAGGATGATGGCCGGCTGATCGGTGACATCGAGTTTGCACCGGCAGTAGAACGCGCCAGCTGGATTACCCCGGTGCCGGGCGGAGTTGGTCCGATGACCGTCGCCTCGTTGCTGGAAAACACCTTGATCGCCGCAGAGCGCCACGATGCCATGGCCTCGGGCATACAACCCGTCTGATGATGCTCGGCGCTTGCCATCGCGCTGGGCTTACCATTGCACCAGACTTGCCATCGCGCTTGAATCGGCTTCCCGCTAGAATAGGCGCTTGATTTCATTACCGGACAAGAGGTCATTGATGAGCGAAAAGATGAACGTGGAGAGCTTCAACCTGGATCACACCAAGGTGAAGGCACCCTATATCCGCCTCGCCGACATCAAGGCCGGCGAGAACGGCGATTGTATTCACAAGTACGACATGCGCATCTGCCAGCCCAACCAGGCCCACATGGAGATGCCCGCACTGCACTCCCTGGAACACCTGATGGCCGAGCTATCGCGCAATCATTCCGACAAGGTGGTCGACATCAGCCCAATGGGCTGCCAGACGGGCTTCTATGTCGCGATGATCAACCACGACGACTACGACGATGTACTGCGCCTCTTGCAGCAGACCCTCGAGGACGTACTTGTCGCCGAGGAAGTCCCTGCCTGCAACGAGATGCAGTGTGGCTGGGCGGCTAGCCACAGCCTCGAAGGCGCCAAGGAGATCGCCCGCGGTTTTCTGGCCAAGCGCGATGAATGGACACAGGTCTTTGCCTGATCCACTCACGACCGTGCGGAGCACACTGAATCCATGAAACGAATTGGCATCATCGGCGCCATGGCCCAGGAAGTGGATCGCCTGGCCGCCATGCTGGAAGATCGCCGGACGACGACGCATGTCGGTTCGACCTTTCATATCGGCCGCCTGCATGACATCGACGTGGTGATCCTTCAATCGGGCATCGGCAAGGTCAACGCCGCAGTGGGCACCACGCTGTTGCTGGACATGTATCGACCCCAGGTCGTGATCAACACCGGGTCTGCCGGTGGCTTCGGCCAAGGGCTGGCCATCGGTGATGTCGTGGTGTCGACAGAGGTTCGCCACCACGACGTCGACGCCGTGGTGTTCGGCTACGAGCACGGCCAGGTACCTGACATGCCGGCCGCCTATCGACCCGACCGCAGGCTGATCACGATCGCGCGGGAATGCGTCGAGTCACTCGGGGAAGTCAAGGTCGTCGAAGGGCTGATCGCCACCGGTGACGTCTTCATGGCCTGCCCCGAACTGGTCGCCAAGACACGCTCGCGCTTTCCCACCATGCTGGCCGCCGAGATGGAAGCCGCGGCGATCGCCCAGACATGCCATCTCTATCACTGCCCCTTCGTGGTCATTCGCTCGCTGTCGGATATCGCCGGCGGGGTCGACAACCATCTCTCGTTCGCGCAGTTTCTCGAGAAGGCGGCTGACCACTCGGCGCGCATGGTCGTGGCCATGGTCGAACGCCTGGCCCTGGAAGATGCCCTCTGTGCCGACCCCATGCCCAGCTAGCCAGTTGCGTCACTAACTGCTGGGGCAGATCACTGGGTACTGAACTTCCAGGCCAGTGACTCGCCGGCCATCAAGGGGACGATGCGCCTGCCACCGGCATAGGGCAACGACGTCGGCAATTGCCAGGCGTCTCGCACCAGGGTGATCGTATCCGCATTGCGCGGCAGGCCGTAGAAATCGGGGCCATGGTGACTGGCAAAACCTTCCAGCCGTTCCAGGGCGTCGACCTGCTCGAAGGCCGTCGCGTAAAGCTCGATGGCAGCCGGCGCCGTATAGGCGCCGGCACAGCCGCAGGCGCTTTCCTTGTCGCCCTGGGCATGAGGCGCACTGTCGGTGCCCAGGAAAAACTTGCCGGAACCGGACGTCGCCGCCTCGAGCAGCGCCTGCCGATGGCGCTCACGCTTGAGGATCGGCAAGCAGTAATAATGCGGGCGGATGCCACCGACCAGCATGTGGTTGCGATTGAACAGTAGATGATGCGCGGTGATGGTCGCGGCCACGTTGGCAGGTGCCTTGGCGACGAATTCGGCGGCTTGGCGGGTGGTAATATGCTCGAAGACCACCTTCAGGTCGGGGTGACGCTCGAGCAGCGGCACCAGCACCGTCTCGATGAACACGGCTTCACGATCGAAGATATCGATGTCGGCATGGGTCACCTCTCCATGCATCAACAGCGGCATGCCAAGCCGCGCCATCGCGGCGATTGCCCCATCGCAATGGGCAAGGTCGGTCACCCCTGAGGCGGAATTGGTGGTCGCCCCCGCGGGGTAGAGCTTGACGGCATGGATCAGACCGCTGGCGCTGGCCCGCTCGATCTCGGCCGCTGGCGTATCGTCGGTGAGATAGAGTGTCATCAGCGGCTCGAAGCGACTGCCGTCCGGTAACGCCGCCAGGATTCGCTCACGGTAGGCAAGCGCCTGCTGGGTCGTGGTGACCGGCGGCGTGAGGTTGGGCATGATGATCGCGCGGCCCATTTGCCGGGCACTGGCGCCCAGCACGGCGTCGAGCACCTCGCCATCGCGCAGATGCAGATGCCAGTCGTCGGGGCGGGTCAGGGTGATCGAAGTCACGGCGACTCCTGAAGTCAGTGAGCGAGATGGCGTCAGTATACCGCAGCAACGCGACGGCGTTGACCTGCCAAGCCCGCCAAGGGCTTCCTCCGTGGCGGTTTTCCCGTATCATGCCGCCAGATCAATCGAGGGAGACTGCATGCCCAAGGTGCGCCAATATGCTGATCTGGTCGCCACGCTGGCCGGGCTGATGTGGCTGGTGGTCTTCTGGTCCATCAGCATTTCCGCCCACCTCGGCAGCATCGAACCCTTCCTGGC
Source organism: Halomonas korlensis (assembly GCF_900116705.1). Lineage (GTDB taxonomy): Bacteria > Pseudomonadota > Gammaproteobacteria > Pseudomonadales > Halomonadaceae > Halomonas > Halomonas korlensis. Next base: position 46,829 of record NZ_FPBP01000012.1, read on the forward strand.
CGCCCTGCTGGCGCTGGGGAGCATGATTCTGGTCAGCTTCGTGCATCGCCCCATTCGCGTGCTGCTGCGCCGCTATCACGTGCGTAAGCGCCGCACCGAAATGTGGATGCATATCCTCGCTCTGCCTCTGACGCTGGCCTTCCTGATCGCCATCGTCATCGAGATCCTCTTCACGCCGCTTGATGGCGAGCAGAAGATGCTGCTGTTCAACGCCATGGCGACCGCAGGATGGGGCGTCTTCGTGCTGACCCTGCTGGTCAAGTGGATCATGCACCGCCTCAACCGACGCCGAGAAGCCGGCGTCTGAAACGCACTCAGCCTGAACCGAGCCCTGCCTGAAACGCTCTCCAGCAGAACCGGCCACTAGAACCGATCGGCCCGGAATGGCGTCATATCGACCGCCGTCGACTCACCGTCGATCATCTCGGCCAGCAGGCGTCCCGTCGCCGGACCCAGCGTGAACCCCTGATGCCCATGGCCAAAGGCGAGCCAGAGCCCTTCGATGCCCGGCGCAGGGCCGATCACCGGTTTCATGTCCGGAAAGCACGGACGCGCGCCCTTCCAGGGCTCGGGATCAAGGCGCTCCGCCAGCGGAAACAGCTTGCGTGCAACGGCCTCGGCCGCCGAGAGCTGGCCGTAGTGGGCGGGCGCCTCGCGGGGCGCCAGCTCAGCACCCGTGGTCAACCGAATCCCGGCATGCATCGGCGCCAGCAAGTAGCCGATCTCGGCATCCATGATCCAATGATTGAGATGCGCACCCTCGCGCGACGCGTAATGCATGTGATAGCCACGCTTGACGAAAAGCGGCAGCGATAAGCCCTGGCGAGCCAGCCAGTCACCCGACCAGGGTCCCATGGCCATTACCAGATCGCTGCCTTCGAGCGGGCCGTCATCGGTCGTCACTCGCCAGCCCTGCCCCGAGCGCGCCATGTCACGCACCTCGGCACGCACCAGACGACCACCTTCGGCCTGAAAGGCTTGCGCATAGGCGTGTACCAGCGCACCGGGATCGCTGACCGTCCAAGAATCGGTCCAATGGATGGCGCCGGCCAGATCTCCCGACAGATGTGGTTCCTGGGTTTTCAGCTCGGCAGCATTGAGCAATCGATGTCCCACACCGAATCGCTCGGTGACCTCCTCGACATCGCGCAACTTGTTATCGAGCCTCTCGGCACTGCGATAGAGCTCGAGCCACCCTTGCTTGCTGATCAGCGACTCGGCGCCCGCCGCCTCGATCATCGGACCGTGCGTCTCGAGAGACAGCATGATCAGGGAGGCGTACTCGGGCACGATCTCCTCGTAGCGGCGCGGTGAAGAATTGAGCCAGTAGCCCAGCAGTGACTGCGCCGACCCCATGACACCGCCGATCCGGTAACGGATATCCACGGCGCGATTCGGCAGCACTCGTGCCAGGGTGCCCAGATCACGCGGGAACGGATATGGCTTGACCGCCTCGCGCTGGATGATGCCGGCGTTGCCGAAGGAGGTTTCACGCCCCGGCTCGCGTCGGTCCACCAGGACCACCGAGTGGCCACGACGAGCCAGATGCCAGGCAATCGATACCCCGACCATCCCGGCCCCAACAACGATGATTTCGCGAGACATGATGTTCTCCTGCATGCCGGTGTTCATCTTCGCCGCTGGATGCCTTTTAAAAAACGGCGGGTGTCCATCGGCCTGTCATGAGTCTATGGGTGCCGTCAGTCCTGGCTGCCCTGGGCCTGCAGTTTGCCACGAATGAAATCGGCATGCGCCACGTGCAGCAGATCGGCGAGTCGTCTGATCCGATGCTCTTCCAGATGGTGGTGCTCGCCATCGGCCAGCGCCAGCGACCACATCATCCCGATCAGTTCACAACGCTGCGCGTAGTCGTAATTGTCCTTGATCAGGCTGACAAACTGGTAATGATCGACGGCATCGTCCACTTCTTCTTGGGCCATCTCCATCAGCTCGACCACCTGGGCATCGGAGAGCCCGAAATGCGACTGGAGCAGCCGATGCAGGGCATCGAGCTCCGCGTCATCGATATGGTAATCGGCGCGCACCACCTCGCACAGCAGCGCCGCCGTCGCGAGCTCAAGACTCGGCGCAGTCCCGGACTCACTGCCTGGCTGCGCCAGCGACTGCTGAAAGAAGCGTTGAATTCTATCGATCATGACCCTCTCCCGACATGAATGACTCCCGACAATGCACGCCCCTCAGACTCAACACACCCGAGGACGTTCACCCCGGCCCCCGGCTGGGAAACGCAGCGGCCTGGTCGAGGCGCGCCATCAGACGCTTGCCAAAAGAGTCATTGGAAGGCGTGGGGCTCATGAGCAGTCTCCTGCGCGTATCGAGCGGGGCTTCAGTGGCGATGCGGTGCTTCGGCGGTAGGTAGCCGTGCCAGAAAGGCCTGGAAGTCCGCATCGTCCTGAATACGCCGATAGAGTCGAACCAGGGCGGGGACGGCGTCGTGCGCATCGTCGATGCGCAGATCGAGCGGGATGCCACCCTTCGCGCGTACCTTGAGCGCCGACGAGCGTACGCCGCGATAGTCGCCTCCGGCGAGCTCGCCGGCCGCCAGGGCGGCCAGCAACCGCTCGGGCAATGTCTCGCCTCTTGCGTTGCCCTCGCGAAACGCCGCCACCATCGCCGGCACTACCCGCGCATTGCCGAGCATGTTGCCGGCGACCACCAAGCCAGGCTCGAGGTGCATCGCCATCGCCGGCTCGTTGCTGTCGCCGGTCCAGCCACTGCTCTCGCCCGCCACGTTCATCAACGCCAATTGACGAAACGCCTGGCCGCGGTCATCGCTTCGCAATTGCTCGATGACGGCCTCGATCGACCAACCCTGGGCCAGCAAGTCGAGCCCGCGTTCGGCGGCCAGTACATTAGTGCTGTAGCCCTGCGTGATGCATGCCCCCACACCGGGCAACAAGTGCGGGACGAACCCCCCGAGTGCCGGCCCTCCCGTCGCGCAGGCAACACCGAGCGCCTGGGTAGCGTGATCGATGGCGATCAGGCTGAACGTCATGGCGAGCTCCAGAACAGCGCCGAGGGCAACTTGCAGGGTCACCGAGGCTGTGCCATAGGTATAGAGGCAAATTTGTCATGATAAATAAAGCGATATGTTCAGCCTAGCCGCTCGCGCTGACAAAGAACACCGCCGCTCACAAGAACCCCTCGTCTGCCTTGCCGATCGACAACAAGGACATCAGGAGAGACAAGATGACCTTCGCATCATGATGAACCTCTACGACGGCCTGGTGCGCTACGCCGACGGCACCATGAATGTCGAGCCTCCGCTGGCCCGCGAGTGGTCCATCAGCGAAGACGGCACCCTCTATCTATACCTTCACCCTGCGTGACGACGTGGTCTTCCACGATAGCAGCGACTTCAATGCCGAGGCGGTGGTGTTCAACTTCGAGCGCATGCTCGATGAGGACCATCCTTATCACGATACCGGCCCCTTCCCGCTCGCCTTCTTCTTCGATGCGATCGCGGAGGTCGAGGCGACCGGCGAACATGAAGTCACCTTCACCCTCGATAAACCCTATGCGCCCTTCCTCTCCAACCTCACCTATCCCACCGGCCTGATCGTCTCGCCCGCGGCGGTCGAGGAGCACGGCGAGAATTTCGGGCGCAACCCGTCCGGCACCGGCCCGTTTCGGTTCGAGGAGTGGGAGAGCAACAGCCGAGTCGTCGCCAGCCGCAACGAGAATTACTGGGATGGCCCGCCGTCGCTCGAGGCCGTGGTCTTCCGGCCGATCACCGATGCCAATACCCGCGTGGCCGAGATGATGATGGTCGAGGTTCCGCCGGTGCCGGAAGGCTGCGCCTTCGCCGATCACTGCGAGCTTGTCGAGCCGGCCTGTCGGCGCGGCGACATCGAGCTCATCGCCACCGACGCCGGCCGCCGGGTGCGGTATATCAAGCCGCTCGGCATCACCGATCCCGCGACGCAGGGAGCGGTGGTCGAGACCATCAGCGATCGCATCGCCGTCATGTACTTCGATCGTGTCATCGAGCAGTCCCCGTCCCGCCAGCTGTTCCACTTGCCAGCCCACCCCTACACCCGGCTGCTGCTCGGCAGCGCGCCGATTCCCGGCGGCCCGCCGATCCAGGCGGTGGCGGAAGGCCGCGAATGAACCGACCCACGCGTCAGCCCCAGCGTCGCAAGCGTACCGAAGTGATCGGCGAGGCCATCAAGGAGTACATCGCCGTGCATGGCCTCGGGCCGGGCGACCGGCTGCCCCAGGAGTCACATCTGGTCGAGGCGCTGGGCGCCGCCAAGGGCACGATCCGCGAGGCGTTGCGCGGCCTGGAATCCGAGGGGCTGCTGCAGACGCGCACCGGCCCGGGCGGCGGCGCCTTCATCGCCGAGGCAAGCGACAACCGCGCCATGGAGCTGCTCGGCAATTACTTCTTCTTTCGCCCACCGACGATCCACGACATCTACGAGGTCAGAAAGCAGCTGGAGCCAACACTGGTGGCAAGCCTCGGCGGCGTTCTCGACGACGACGCGTTCGCGCGCCTCGAGGCGGTCATGGCCTTCTACGACCACCCGCCCGCCTCGCTGTAAGAAGAGCGCCTGCAGCGCATCAAGGAGCTGGAGTTTCACCTGCTGCTCGTTGACTACTGTCCCAATCCGCTGCTTGCCCTAATGTGCCGCTTCCCGATTGCTTCCCGATTCGCCTGCTGATGAGCCTGACCACCTGCCAGCGCATCTACCAGCAACCCTACCCCGAGCTACGCCGCCGCGGACACGATTACCAGCGCCAGCTGCTTGGCGCCCTGCGCCAGGGAAACATCGACGAGGCACGGACCATCATGGCCGACCACATGCTCACGGCCCAGGCGTTGATGGAGTCACGCGAAGCGATGCTCGACAAGGCATTCTTCAAGGCCGACGAGGCATCAACGCAAGGCCCCAGCCGCGAATACCTGGCGCTGCGCAACTTGTCATATCGTCCCGACTTGTCATATCGCTCCGGCGAGGCAGAACATGACCCCGACGCGTCGCGGGACTGACGACTCGGCGGATCACCGGGTGAGCGCATCATCGGTCGGAGGTGGCCAGCCACACCTCCACCAGCCGGGACAGCGCCATCAAGGAATCGATGTGCACGCGCTCCCAGCCATGGGAGGCATCGGCGCCGAAGCAGGCCAGCGCATTACGCAGATCCATGCCAGCTTGGGATGCCGAATCACCATCACAGAAGTAGTACGGAAAGCAGTCACGGCGGTGGGCGATACCGTGCTGCTCGCAGAGTCGCAGCAGCGCCTGGGTGGCCCGCGGATGCAGCGGTCCCAATGAGTCCATCATGGCGATAGTGACGCCATCGTGGCAGAGGTTCTGGCCTTCGCCCTGGGCGGCGATATCCAGATTCAGCACCTCCTCGATACCCTCGAGCATCGGACGGCTCATGCCGATGCCCAGCTCCTCGGCACAGGAGAAGACCAACCGCGTGCCTTTTACGCTCGCCCCGGCCCGCAGCGCCGCCAGCACGCAGGCAATCGCCGCCTTGTTGTCGAGATGACGGGCATTGATGAAGCCGGTATCGGTGAGGCGCGTCTGGCTCTCGATGCTGACCAGACTGCCTACCTCGATGCCCTGACGGGCAAGCCCCGCTGGCGTGGTATCGACCAGATCGAGACGCAGCTCGAGGTGATCCCATGCCGAGGGCTGCGCGTCCACCGCCTCGTTGTAGACATGCCCAGAGGCCTTCAGTGGCAACAGCGTGCCCAGCGCCGCGACACCCTGGTCATCGCCGTGCACCCGTACCCTGGCGCCATCGGCGAAACGGGCATTCCAGTGGCCGATCGGGCGCACCGCCAGGCGCCCGCTAGCCTTGAGCTGCACCACCATCGCCCCCAGCGTGTCCAGGTGTGTAGTGATCGCCCGACGCGGCGAATCGCCGGGCCATTGCGCGAGCAGATCACCTCGCACCGTGTGCGTCACCGCCAGCCCGGCGGCCTCGAGCCGTGGGGTTAGCCAGGCCACCATCGCCTCGCCGTGCAGCGAAGGCGAAGGGATCTCCAGCATCTGGGTCAGACAGTCGAGAAGATAGTCGGGATCGAGAGTGGACATAAAATCTCCTCCCCGCCGCTCATGGTGCAACGACTTGTTGCTGCCAGCGACAGAGAAACAGCGCATAGGCCTTGAGCGTGTGACGGATCGATTCGATATTCACACGCTCATCGACGCCATGGATGCGCTCGGCCACCGGGCCGTAGCAGGTCCCGGCGACACCCGCCGCGACATGAAAGGCACGCAGGTCGGTGGTGCAGGTGGAGAGGTAGTGCTCGGCGTCGCGCCCGGTAAGTGCGCGGTGACAGGCCTCCAGCAGGCAGACACCGGGGCTCTCAAGATCGACGAGATGGCCCTCCGAGCGGAAGCCATGAAAGTCCACCCGCGGCGGCTCGCCAGGAAGTTCGAGCTCCACATGAGCGTCCTGCACCGCAACGACCAGGCGCTGCATCACGCTCGCCGGCGAGGCCTCCGGGGCGAAGCCGATACGCCCCTCGATCACCGCATGGGCGGGCACGCTGGAAGCCCAGTTGCCCCCCTCGAAGCGACCAATATTGAGATTGAAGGGATGCGCCATAACGTCATAGGGCGGCAGGCGTTCGGCATTGAGCTCCGCTTCCAGTTTCTTGAGCGCGGGGAACAAGCGTTGCATGGTCTCGATGGCGTCGCTGCCGGCGGAGGTATCCAGCACGTGGGCCGGCACGCCGTCGACGCGGACGCGAAAGCGCACTACCCCAGCCTGCCCCGAGTAGATGCGCGCGCCAAACGGCTCGGGAATCAACACGAAATCGCCACCATGGCCACGATGTATGCACGCCAGGGCGCCGTTACCGCTGCACTCCTCCTCGATCACCGTCTGCAGGGTAAGGGGCAGGCGGATCTCGACGCCGGCCTGGCGTACCGCATGGACTGCCATCACCATCGCCGCAATCCCGGCTTTCATGTCGCCGGCGCCGCGGCCGTAAAGCCAGCCCTCCTGTTGCCACGGCTCCCAGGGTGGCCGAGTCCAGGTATCGGTGGGCTCCGCCGGTACCACGTCGAGATGGCCATTGAACACCAGGTGAGGCCCGCTGGCCTCGGGATTCAGCGCTGCCACCAGGTTATAGCGGTTCCCCAGGGGCCAATCCACCGGGGCATGATGCGGATTCTGCGCCAGCGAAGGATCATCGAGGGGGATGCGCTCCACTGGCAGCCCCAGGCGCTCGAACCACCCTTCCATCACCTCCAGCGCCCCCCTCTCATGGCCAAGCACGCTGTACTCGCGCACCAGATCGCTCGTCATCTCCAGTGTCTGGTCGAGAACCTCGTCGCACTGCGCCAGCACCCGGCGTTCTCTATCCTGCATTATCGTCGACTCCTCTCAGGTTCGAGATTCCGCCACGGCCTTGATCACATAGTCGCGCGCCACCCCGATATGGTAATCGACGGCCTCTCGGCATCGCCCCGTATCGCCGCTTTTCAGCGCGTCGAGCAGCAGGTGATGGCACTCGGCGATGCTGTCGGGGTCCTCGTGGGTCTTGGTGATCAGGGTGATGCAGAGGCGCAGTTCATGCGAAAGCGCATCGAAAGACGTGAGCAGGCGACGATTGCCGGTCCAGGCGATCATCAGGCGATGAAAGGCCAGGTCCTCCTCGATGCGCTGCGTCTCGTCGCCATGGCTCGCCGCCTCGCATAGCCTCTCGACCTGGGATCGTAGCGAGACCTCGATCTCATCGGTGAAAGAAACGGTCAGACGCTCCGTGGCATGTCGCTCCAGGCACAACCGCAGGTCATAGATATCGTTCAGTTCACTCGCATCAAGGGCGCGCACGAACACGCCCTTGCGCGGCTTCGACACCAGCAGACCGCGGCTTTCCAGCAACCGTGCCGCCTCGCGGACCGGGGCGCGGCTGACCCCCAGATCTCTAGCGAGCTGTACCTCGGAGAGTCGTTCTCCTGGGGCGAAACGCTGCCCGATGATCGCCTGCGTCAGATAGTCGGCGACCTGCTCGACGAGGTTGGTCGGCTGAATGAAGGCGCCGCTATTGGTCGCGGTCGTTCGTGGCATTGCGGCGCGTTCCTTCTATGTAACGAGGGGTTATGGGGCATGTTGTCATGGAGTCAGTATGGCGGATAGCCACAACTTGTCGACTGTCGACAGCCTGGGTTGCGCCTGCTAGCTTCAAACAAGGTGAGCTATAACTTCCAGTGTGATTACAACAAACAATCGAGGAATGCTTCATGAAGACTCCCCTTGCCCTGGCCATCACCGCTGCGGCCATGAACGTCACCTCCGCCCTTGCCCAAGAGCCGAAATCCGGCGGGGTGATCGATACCATCATCCAGCCGGAACCCCCTGGCCTGGTGTTGGGGATGATCCAGAACGCCCCGACCCGCACGGTAGCCGGGAATATCTACGAAGGCCTGATGCGCTACACCACCGACCTGGAACCCATGCCGCAGCTCGCCAAGGAGTGGGAGGTCAGCGACGATGGCCGCACCTGGACCTTCCATCTGCGCGAAGACGTGACCTGGCACGATGGTGAGGCATTCAATGCCGAGGACGTGGTGTTCTCGGCGGACGTCTTCCATCGTGATCTCAATCCCAGTGCCCGTGCCGTGTTGCAGCACATCGAATCCATCGAGGCTATCGACGACTACACCGTCGAATTCACGCTCGCCGAACCCTTTGGCCCCTTCCCCCTTTCCTTCGAGGCCGGCACGTTCACCATGGTGCCCGAGCATATCTATGCCGGTACCGACTTTCGCAACAACGAGGCCAACAATCACCCCATCGGCACCGGGCCGTTCAAGTTCGACGAATGGGATCGCGGCACGGTCATCAAGCTGGTCAAGAACGAGGATTACTACGAGGAAGGGCTGCCCTACCTGGATGGCATCAACTGGCACATCATTCCCGATGGCGCCTCACGAGCCATTGCCTACGAGAATGGCACGGTGGATGTCCTGCCCTACGGCACCGTGGAAAACTTCGACATCCCGCGCCTCACCGAGATGGACAACACCTGCGTGACCGAGCAAGGCCACGAATACTTCAGCCCCTTCGCCATGCTGTGGATGAACAATCGCGAGGGACCCACCGCTGACAAGCGCTTCCGTCAGGCGGTGATGTACGCCATGGACCGCGAGTTCGCCCGTGACGTGCTCTGGAATGGCCTGGGCAAGGTGCCGCTCGGCGCCTTCGGCTCCAATGCCAAGTTCCAGAAAGAAGACCTCGAGCCCTACGATCACGACCCGGAAAAGGCCCGTGAGCTGCTCGACGAGATGGGCTATGACGGCGAGGAGGTTCGCCTGCTGCCGCTCCCCTACGGCGAGACCTGGACGCGCTGGGCGGAAGCCGTACAGCAGAACCTGCGGGAGGTCGGCATCGAAGTGACCACCGAGGCCACTGATGTGGGCGGCTGGAACCAGCGACTCGGCGACTGGGACTTCGATCTCGCTTTCACTTACCTCTACCAGTACGGCGATCCGGCGCTCGGCATCTCGCGCACCTATCTTTCTACGAATATCGAGAAAGGCTCGCCCTGGAACAACGTCGAAGGCTACCAGAACGAGAAGGTCGACGAGCTCTTCAACGAGGCGGCGACCGCCTATCCCGAAGAGGAGCGCGAGGCGCTGTATCACGAGGTCCAGGAAATCCTTCAGGAAGACGTGCCGGTGGGCTGGTTGCTGGAGCTCGGCTTCCCGACGATCTACCGCTGCGACGTCAAGAACCTGGTGACCTCCGGCGTAGGCGTCAACGACAGCTTCAAGGATACGTGGCTCGATCGTTGATGATCCTCTCACCACGTGACGAAGGGCGGCACTCACCGCCCTCTTTCTCCCCAATGCTCGCCCCGACGTCGTCAGAGGCAACCCCATGCTCTACGCCCGCTTGATCGCCTCACGGCTCTTCAAGGCCGTGATCGTGCTGTTCATGATCATCATCCTGAATTTCTTTCTAATTCAATTGGCTCCCGGCGACCCGGCCGCCATTCTCGCCGGTGAAGCGGGCGCCACCGATGAAGCGTTCCTGCGACAGCTGCGCGAACGCTTCGGGCTCGACCAGCCACTCTATGTCCAGCTCTGGCGCTATGTCTCGGGGGTCGCCACGCTCGATTTCGGCTATTCCTATCGCCAGCAGATGCCGGTACTCGACCTGATCCTGGCGCGGCTTCCCGCCACCCTGTTGCTGACCGGCACCGCCTTCGTGCTGTCGCTGGTGCTGGGCATCGTCGCCGGCTCACTGGCCGCGGCGCGCGTCAAGAAACCCTCCGGCTCCTTGATCATGGCGCTGGCGCTGCTGTTCTACGCCACACCGCTGTTCTGGGTCGCCCTGATGTCGGTGGTGGTCTTTTCGGTCTACCTTGACTGGCTGCCCGCCTATGGCCTGTATACCGTCGGCGCCGGACATACCGGCCTGGCCCTGGTGCTTGATGTCGGCAAGCATCTGATATTGCCTGCGACCACCCTGGCGCTGTTCTTCATGGCGATCTACACGCGCATGACCCGCGCCTCGATGCTTGAGGCCAGCCAGCAGGATTTCGTCAAGACCGCCCGGGCCAAGGGGCTGAAGAACAGCGTGATACAGCGGCGCCATATCCTGCGCAATGCCTTGCTGCCGATCATCACCCTCGCCGGCCTGCAGGCCGGGCAGATGGTGGGCGGCGCCATCCTCACCGAGACCGTTTTCGCCTGGCCGGGTATCGGCCGGCTGATGTTCGAGGCGCTGCAGCAGCGTGACTACAACCTGCTGCTCGGGATCTTCTTCTTCTCGGCGGCCCTGGTGATTGTCTTCAACATCATCACCGATCTCGTCTATCGCCTGGCGGACCCGCGCATCAAGGAGGGATCATGAATTTCCTCGCCCGTTTTGCTCAGAACCGCGGCGCCCTGATCGGGCTGATCATCCTGATGTCGATCATCCTGATGGCGATACTGGCCCCGCTGATCTTTCCCGAATCGCCCTGGCGCATGGTCCAGCGACCCTTCCTGCCTCCCCTCGAGCAGGAAGGTTTCCTGCTCGGCACCGACACCATGGGTCGCAACGTGGCATCAGGCCTGATGCACGGCGCCTGGGTGTCGCTGCTCATCGGCCTGGTCTCGACCACGGTCGCGCTGGCCATCGGCGTACCGCTGGGCGCCATCGCCGGCTACTACGGTGGCCTGATCGACGACGCCCTGATGCGCTTCACCGAGTTCTTCCAGACCATTCCCAATTTCGCCCTGGCCATCGTGCTGGTAGCGATCATGCAGCCCAGCGTGACCTCGATCGTGCTGGCCATCGCCCTGGTCAGCTGGCCCCCGGTCGCTCGCCTGGTGCGCGCCGAGTTCATGTCGCTGCGCCACCGCGAATACGTCGAGGCCGCAAGGCTGGTCGGCCAGGGTGATCTGACCATCATCCTGCGTCAGATCCTGCCCAACACCCTGTCGCCGATCATCGTGCTGGCCTCGTTGATGGTTGCCACCGCGATTCTTCTCGAGTCGGCCTTGTCCTTCCTGGGGCTGGGCGATCCCAATGTGATGTCCTGGGGCTATATGATCGGTGCGGCACGCACCGTGATTCGCCAGGCCTGGTGGCTGAGCTTCTTTCCGGGGGTGGCAATCCTGCTCACCGTGTTGTCGCTCAATCTGGTGGGCGAAGGCCTCGATGACGCCCTGAACCCCAAACTCGCCCGCGAGCGCCAGTAGTCGCCTGACCAGGAGAATCCCATGAGTGATCCGGTACTGAGTATTCGCGGCCTGACGCTGGCCCTGCCCAAGGGGGCCGATCGCCGCTATGCCGTCGAGGATGTCAGTTACGATGTCCACGGCAGCGAGATCCTCTGCGTGGTGGGGGAGTCCGGCTCCGGCAAGTCCATGGCCGCCAACGCCGTCATGGGCCTGCTGCCCAAGGGGGTGCGGGCCACCGCCGGCGAGATCCTCTTCGACGGTCAGGACCTGCTGCGGCTCGACGAGAAGCAACATCGCAAGCTGCGAGGCCTGCGCATCGGCATGATCTTTCAGGAACCCATGACCGCGTTGAACCCCCTGATGCGCGTGGGCGCCCAGATCGGCGAGGTGTTCGAGGCGCATAACCGGCTCACCCCGGCCGAGCGCCAGAGCCGTGCCCTGGAGCTGTTGATCGAAGTCGGCCTTCCCCAGCCCGAGAAGGCCATCCGCGCCTATCCCTTCGAGCTCTCCGGCGGCCAGCGCCAGCGGGTCATGATCGCCATGGCGCTGGCGCTGGAACCCGAACTGCTGATTGCCGATGAACCGACGACCGCACTCGACGTTACCACCCAGGCTCAGATCCTCGAGCTGATCGCTGACCTGCAGCGACGCCATGGCATGGCGATGATGTTCATCACCCACGACTTCGGCGTGGTCGCCGAGATCGCCACCCGCGTCTGCGTGATGCGCGAGGGGCGCATTGTCGAGCTTGGTGCGGCCCGCGACGTGCTGGAAAGGCCCCAGCATGACTACACCCGGGCGCTGATCGAGGCGATTCCCGGCAATCACATTCCCGAGAGTCGCTACTTGGACCCACCCGCGCCGCTGCTGGAAGTCAGCCATCTGCACAAGGTGTTTCGCTCCCGCGGTGGGCTCTTCAAGTCGTCACGCGAAGTCCACGCCCTGGACGACGTCAGCTTCATTCTCGCACCGGGCGAGACCCTCGGCGTGGTCGGCGAGTCGGGGTCGGGGAAGTCGACACTGGGGCGCTGCGTGGTGCGTCTGGAACGTCCCGATAGCGGTACCCTTGCGCTTTCCGGCATCGATTTATCCTCGCTCAAGGGCGAGGCCCTGCGTCGCGAGCGCCGGCGCGTGCAGATGATCTTCCAGGACCCCTACGCCTCACTGAACCCGCGCACCCGGGTGGGCATGGCCATCGCCCAGGGTCCGATCGCCAATGGTGTCCCGCGCGACAAGGCGCTGAAGCAGGCCGACCAGCTGCTCGAGCTGGTCGGCCTGGGCGGCGTCGCCGATCGCTTTCCCCATGAATTTTCCGGCGGCCAGCGCCAGCGTATCGGCATTGCCCGGGCGCTGGCGCTCGACCCCGAGCTGATCGTCGCCGATGAAGCAGTCTCGGCGCTGGACGTGTCGATCCAGGCGCAGATCCTCGAGCTTCTCGAAGACCTCAAGCACCGGCTCTCGCTGTCGCTGCTGTTTATCACCCATGACCTGCGGGTCGCCGCGCAGATCTGCGACCGGATCCTGGTCATGCAGCACGGCCGCATCGTCGAGCAGGGCAGTGCGCGCGAGGTCTTCCTCAATCCCCAGGCGGCTTATACGCGCGAGCTGCTGGCAGCCATTCCGGGGCGCGAACCGTCACTGGCGAGCGCCTGAACCCGATCGACAGCGCTCGATGATCGCGCCGTCTCACTTTGCGAAAGGAAGACCGATGGATGCCCTGCTGACCGACATCGAGGCCCTGGTAGGCGCCGGCAACGTCCTGACAGGCGAGGATGTCAGCCGGCGGCCGGTAGACTGGCTCAGCGGCGCGTCGTGTCGAGGGCGGGCCATCGTGCGCCCCGCCTCGACCGAGGAACTCGCCGCGGTGATGCGCCTGTGCCACGCCGCACGCCAGCCCGTGGTCGCCCATGGCGGCCTTACCGGCCTGGTGCATGGCGCCGACGTCGAACCCGACGAGCTAGCCATATCGCTGGAGCGCCTGACGGCCATCGAGCATATCGACCCCATCGGCGCCACCCTGACCGTGCAGGCCGGCGCGCCCCTGCAGGCTGTTCAGGAAGCCGCCGAGGCGGTGGGCCTGCAGTTTGCGCTCGACCTAGGCGCCCGCGGCAGCTGCACCATCGGCGGCAACATCGCCACCAACGCTGGCGGGGTGCGGGTGATCCGCTACGGCATGATGCGCCAGCAGGTGCTGGGGCTCGAAGCCGTGCTCGCCGATGGCAGCGTGGTCAGCTCGATGAGCCGCATGCTCAAGAACAACGCCGGCTTCGACCTCAAGCAACTCTTCATCGGCAGCGAAGGCACGCTGGGAATCGTCACCCGCGCGGTGCTGCGGCTGCATCCGGCCACGCCCGACGTACAGACTGCACTGGTGGCCTGCGACTCGTTCAAGGCACTCACCGGCCTGCTCGCCCGGATGGGCAATGCACTGGGGGGCAGCCTGGCGGCCTTCGAGGTGATGTGGCAAAGCCACTATCGGCTGCTGACCACCGAGAGCGGACGGCATACCCCACCGATTGCCCCCGAGGCACCCTTCTTCGTCATTGTGGAATCGCTGGGCCAGGATTCTCATCACCATACCCGGCTGTTCTCGGAATCGCTTGAAGCGGCCCTGGAAGACGAGCTGATCAGTGATGCGGTCATTGCCCATTCCGCTATCCAACGACAAGGTATCTGGGCGATACGCGAGGACATCGAGGGGCTGATCGCCGCACTCACCCCCTTGCTCACTTTCGACGTGAGCCTGCCGATCCATGAGATGGCCGACTATATCGTCGCGCTCGAAGCGGCGCTCATCCGCGAATGGCCCGCGGCACGTCTGGTCACCTTCGGCCATCTGGGCGACGGCAACCTGCATCTTTCCATCAGCGTCGGCAGCGCCGACCCCGAAACTCGCCGCGCCGTGGAGCAATGCGTTTACACGCCCCTGGCGGCGTTGGGTGGCTCCGTGTCCGCCGAACACGGCATCGGCCTGGAGAAGCGCGATTACCTGGCACTGTCGCGCACCCCGGAAGAGATCGCCCTGATGCATACGCTCAAGCAGGCCCTCGACCCCCACCACCTGCTCAATCGCCACAAGGTGCTGGCCCATTACTCTGGATGAATCGCTCCATGTCACTTCCCATCGCTCAGCGACTCCAGGGTGTCCTGGTCGACCGTCCACTTCTCGGCTCCTTGATGCTGATCGGTGCCATCGGCCTGTTCTGGGGCGGCAACTGGCCGGCGGTGCGCTTCATCCTTATGGACCTGCCTCCGTTCACCCTGCGCGCGATCGGCTTCAGTGCCGGGGCGATCATGCTGCTGGGCTGGGCGCGAATCACTGGCCTGCCACTTCGCGTTCCACGCAAGGAATGGCCCTGGCTCATCGTCACGGGCCTGTTCACCATTCTCGGCTTCAACCTGGGCACCGCCTTCGCGCAACTGCGCATGCCGACTTCCCAGGCGGCGATCATCGCCTTCACCATGCCCTGCTGGGCGGCGCTGATGGCGTGGGCGCTGCTCGACGAGCGCATCAGCCGCCGTCAGTGGCTGGGGCTCACTACCGGCCAGATGGGTTTGATCGTACTGCTCGGGCCCACCGCGCTCGAGGCGGGCATCGAGGAGCTTATCGGACCCATGATCGTCATCGGCGCGGCGCTTTCCTGGGCGCTGGGCACCGTGCTGATCAAGCGACGCGGCCGCTGGGAGAGCCATCCGGTGGTCATCACCGGCTGGCAATTCGCCCTCTGCGCGCTGCCGATGCTCTGGCTGATGGCCTGGCGGGAGTCGCCCTCACCGCTCAACGACTGGCGCGACAGCACCTGGCTGGCGCTCGGCTATCACTTGGTGTTCTCGATCTGCCTGGCGCAGATGCTGTGGTTTCGTAACGTCAATCGCCTGACCCTGGCACAATCGACCGTCAGCACCCTGATCATTCCGGTGATCGGCGTCGGCAGTGCCATCGTGCTGCTCGGTGAGCCTTTCACACTCAGGGTCCTGCTGGCCCTGCTGCTGATTCTCGGCGCCATCGCCATCGTCATGCTCAACAAGAGGCCTCGGCCATGACCCTTCGACTCGCCACGCCCACCCCCGCCGACCGGCCGGACTGGATGCGGCTCTATCACGGCTATGCCGAGTATTACGGCATGCCCATGAACGACACCATCCTGACTACCGTGTGGGACTGGCTTCAGGCGCCCGATGAGCCCCTGCAGGGCCGCCTGGCGCGCAACGCCGAAGGCACGGCGATCGGGTTGATGCACTTTCGCGCCATGCCCTCGCCGCTGCGTGGCGCCAAAATCGGCTTTCTCGATGATCTCTATGTCGACCCGGCCCATCGCGGCCGCGGTGCCGTCGACGCCATGCTCGAGGCCCTGCGCGAGGAAGCCCGCCGCCAGGGGTGGCCGTTCGTGCGCTGGATCACCAAGGAGCAGAACTACCGTGCCAGGGGCGTCTATGACCGCCACGCCACGCGAACCGACTGGCTGACCTATCAGTTAGACGTCTGATAGCAGCCCGACATCTGATGACAATGTGATGTCTGATTGACGACGCCGACACCATCCGCTAACCGCTTTTTTCCAGGAGGCCCCATGCCCCGCTATCCCGATCATCTGCAAGGCGACGGCCCGAGCAACCCTTTTCCCGGCATCAAGGTGCTGGAGCGGCGCCTGGGGCGCGAGATTCCCCACCGCCTGGGCTCCAATGAAGGACTCGACATGCCCCACCGCGCCCTTCGCGCGCACTTCGGCGACGCCATGGTCGAGCACGCCTACTGCTATGGCGATGCCGAGGTGCTCGGGGTGCGTCGGCGGGTGTCGGCGCAGCAGGGAATCCCGCTCGACGCGCTACTCGTCGATGCCGGCGCCGACAGCCTGATCGCCTTGGCCCTGCGCGGGCTGGCCCCCATGGGTACCACAGTGATCGCCAGCGCCGGCACCTACCCCACCTTCGGCTATTTCGCCCAGGGGCAGGGATGTGAACTGGTGGAAGCCGACTATGACGAAGGCCCCGGGCACCTGGCGCCGGACCTGGCGGCCCTGCAGCGCCTGGCACATGAACGGAAGGCGCGGCTGGTCTACCTGGCCAACCCGGATAACCCCACCGGCCATCTGCATTCCGACGCGGCAATTCGCAAGCTGCGTGCCGGCCTGCCCGAGGATTGCTGGTTGTTGCTCGACGAGGCCTATCACGATTTTCGCGCCGACGCCGAGGCCCCCTTCAGCCGCGAGGTACTGCCCGGGGTGGTCCGGCTGAGGACGCTCTCCAAGGCCCACGGCATGGCGGGAATGCGCATCGGCTATGCCATCGCCGAACCCGAGACGCTCGCGGTACTGATGAAGGTGCGCATTCATTACGCCGTGTCGACCCTCACCCAGGCCGCCGCCGAAGTGGTACTCGACCACCCGGAAGAAACCCGCGCCCACATCGAGGCGGTATGCGAGCGTCGCGAACGCCTGGCCGAGCATTTTCGCTCACTGGGCGCCGATGTGCTGCCCAGTGCCACGAACTTCATCGGCATCCGCATGGCCAATGCAGACCTGGCCAAGCGTATTCACGCCGAACTGCTGGAGGCCGGCAAGCTGATAGCCCGGCCCGCTCACCCCGGGCTCGGTCATGTACTGCGCATTACCGCCGTGGAAGATGCGCTGGTGCCGGGCAGGCTATCAATACTCGAGCGGACGCTAAGCAGCTAGCGGACCAAACTAGAACGCCTCATCGAGCGGTTCGAGCGGGTCCCAGTCCGAGCGGTTGGCCAAGAATTCCGGCCGTGGCCGGTTGCCACAGTAGGGGGCCTGGAGGGTGTTCTCGACACTGTTATAGACGAAGAACAGGTTGCTCCTCGGCCAGCAGGACATGTTCATGTTCGAGCCGTGCATGGTATTGCACTCGAATATCACCAGCGAGCCGGACGGGCCCTTGGGCGCCTCGATGTCGTTGTTCAGCATCAACTCGCGCAGGCTGCTCTGCGGCGGCACGCCGACTTCCTGGCTCTTCAGCGATTCCTTGTAATTGTTCTCAGGCGTGCGGCCCACGCAAGGCACGAAATAGCGATGCGAACCGGGAATCAGCATCAACGGCCCGTTGAACTCGCCATTGTCGGTGAGCACGATCGAACAGCTCAGGGCACGCATGCGGGGCATGCCATCCTCGCTGTGCCAGGTCTCGAAGTCGGAGTGCCATTCGAACCCCTTGCCCTTGAAACCGGGCTTGTAGTTGATGCGCGATTGATGAATATACACATCACTGCCCAGCAACTGCTTGACGATGGCGAGAAGCCGCGGATCCCGGGTGAGCTTGCTGAAGCGCTCGGACACTTCATGAATGCCGAAAATGGTACGAATTTCTTCCCGCCCCGGCTCGAGCACCGTGCCTTCCGACAACTTCAGGTCTGGGTCGTCCTCGAAATCACGCAACTCCTGCAAGAAGGCTTCCATCTTCTCGCTGTCATAAAAGCCTTCGAAGGAGAGAAAACCCTTGCGCTCGTAATCCTCGATGTCCGTGTTGCTCAATGGCCCATCGGCGCGTTGTGACTTATCGCCATAGACGACGGGATCAATACGCTCGAACATTCCCAGCTTTCGCTCCAAGCGAGTGGGAAAGAGATCTTGAGTATCATTCATGCCATATTCCTTTATTAGCACTAGTGTTGAATTCTAAATAAAACCTCCTTGCCTACGATAACTATCAAGCGGCGAGTCAGCAACACTGGCTCACCGTTCATCAGGCCAAGTGCCAGTTCCTGTAACACGTCAGACCGGGGAAACGTCAGCCGACTAGAACGTTATAAGTTACAAGTACTGGAGCGCATCAATAACTGACCTCAGGGCTTGAGGACCACCTTCACGCAGCCATCCTGCTTGTTGCGAAAGGTGTTATACATTTCCGGCCCTTCCGCCAGTGAAACCGAATGAGTAATCACGAACGACGGATCAATCTGTCCTTCCTCGATACGCCGCAGCAGATCATCGCTCCAGCGCTTGACGTGGGTCTGGCCGGTGCGCACCGTCAGCCCCTTGTTCATCAGCGCTCCCATCGGAATCTTGTCGACCAGGCCACCATAGACCCCGGGGATCGACAGCACACCGGCCGGCCGACAGACGTAGATCATTTCGCGCAGCACATGCGGGCGGTCGCTCTCGAGCATGACGGCCTGCTTGACGCGGTCGTAAACGGAGTCCGGCGAGCGGGTGACATGCGCTTCAAGCCCGACGGAATCGATGCATTTCTCCGGCCCCTTGCCGGCGGTCAGCTCATGTAACCGACCCAGCACGCTCTCCTCGTCGAAATTAATGGGAATCGCCCCGCCGGCTTCGGCCATCGACAGCCGCTCGGGCACATTGTCGATGACGACGACCTGCCGCGCGCCCAGCAGCACCGCACTGCGCACGCAGAACTGCCCGACGGGTCCGGCGCCCCAGATAGCCACCGTATCGGTCGGCTCGATATCGCATTGCACCGCCGCCTGCCAACCGGTGGGGAAGATATCGCCCAGGAACAACACCTGCTCGTCACTCAGGCCATTCGGCACCTTGATATGCGTGTGGTCGGCGAATGGCACGCGAACATACTCGGCCTGCCCGCCGGCATAGCCGCCGGTGAGATGGGAGTAGCCAAAAAGCCCCGCGCCACCGTGACCAAACACCATGTCGGCCAGCGCCTTGTTGCGATTGGAGCGCTCGCAGACCGAAAAATTGCCCCGCCGACACTGCTCGCACTCGCCGCAGGTGATGGTAAAAGGGACAACGATACGATCGCCCACCTTCAACGACTCGGTCGCGCTACCGACCTCCACCACCTCGCCCATGAACTCGTGGCCGACGACATCGCCGGATTCCATGGCGGGAATAAAGTGATGAAGCAGATGCAAATCGGAGCCGCAGATCGCACAACTGCTGACGTTGACGATGGCATCGCGAGGGTCTTCGATTTCCGGGTCAGGAACAGTGTCGTAGCGAATATCGTTCTTGCCGTGCCAACACAGCGCTTTCATGAGGCTACCTCCCAGTAGGTCGAGCTTGGTGATCCTTCACGCGCTTTCGATGGATGAGTCGCATGACAAAACTGCCGAAGAGCAGACGCCCCCCGGCAGCGGTGTAATCAAGTCAACATGCCTTTCGATACACAAGTCGACATGCCTTTGGACAGGTCAGCCGACATGCCTTACAGCTTCTGCTTCAGCAGGCTTTTTGCCTGTTCTGCAATATCGGTGTATTGCCTGGATACGTTGTCGAAAAACTCCTTGGCTTCCTGATCCGAGCCCGCATCCGAAGAATACTGCCGGCTTAAATCAGCGCCCTGTAACGCATGATAAAGCGTGCTGACCAGATCGAAATCCTTATCCTTCATCGGGCTAGCCATACAAACCTCCTTATTTGTCATCCGGTCGTACTGACGGTAACGCTACTAACTCTTCCCTCCTTTCTTTCCGGCCTTGGCAGCGCGGTCGGGGTCATTGGCGAAATTACCACCACTTTGTTGACCGCCCTTCTTGCCGGCTTCCGAGGCCTTCTTGGGGTCGTCAGCGAAATTACCTGAGTTAGACTTCTTACCAGCCATGGTCTATCTCCTTAACAATATATCATTAATCAAGAAAATCCCTTTACTGGCTGGAACCACGCAACTGGCGTTGCCAGTAATTTCAACTTCTAGCTGCCAAGCGCTAAAACTTCAAGTAACGCCACGCTGAATGGTAAAGATGCCGCATTGCTCGTCAGGCTGAGCCTGGTCAGGAGGATCAGCGCTCCCAGGGTGGTGCCCCGAGGATCTCGAGACTATTGCCGAGGTGATTCTCGATGGCCTGCCCGATCGCCAGCAGGCGCGCGTCCTGCCAAGGCGCGGCCATGATCTGCAAGCCCACCGGCATGCCTGCCGCGTCCTTGCCCACCGGCAGGGTCAGCGCGCAAAGCCCCATGAAGTTGCCCACCACGGTATTGCGCAGCGCGTGCATGTTGGCCTTCGGGTAAGCCCCTTCCGGCTCTAGGCTCGCAAGCGTCGGCGGCGTGATGGCAACGGTCGGCGTCAGCAGGGCATCGACCCCCGCCAGGCTTGCCGCGGCGCTAGCGCAAAGCGACTCGATCACGCCTCGCCGGCGCACGTACTCCCAGGCCGGCATGTCATCGGCGGCCTTGACCCGAGCCGCGACATTGGGATCGAGCGTGGCGATCATCTCGGGCAGCTCGGTATGCAGGAAGGCCGCCAGCTCGACCGCGGCCAGGCCACCCTGCTGGAACAGCGCGAAGGTCTCGTCGGTGCGCGGCAGATCGAGCGTGACGATCCGCGCCCCGGCTGCCTCAAGCTGGCGGATCGCCGTCTGAATCGCCTCGGCGATGCCCGGGCTGCAATCGTCCCAGAAAAAGGCCTCGGGCACCCCGAAGGTCAGATCCGCCAGATAGGGCGTTGCCGGTACGCTGGAGCGTTGTAACGTCAGCTCGCCGTCGAGGGCCGCGAAGGCAAAGGCCAGGTCATCGACGCTGCGCGCCAGCAAGCCGGGCGTATCCAGGGTCGACGACAACGGCACGATCTGCTGCGTCGACCAGCGCCCCGCGGTGGTCTTGAGCCCCGCCACTCCGGTCATCGAAGCGGGAACCCGCACCGAGCCGGCGGTGTCGGTCCCCAGCGCCAGCGCGGCGGTGCCGCTGACCAGCGAGACCCCGGCCCCCGCACTCGAACCGCCCGGTGCGCGATGCTCGCGCGGATCCCAGGGATTGCGCGGCGCACCCCAGTGCGCGTTGGTGCCCAGGCCGCCGAAGGCGAATTCCACCGTGTGGGTCTTGCCCATCACGCTGGGCAACTGGCGCATCAAGGTCGATATCATCGGGCCGGGCCGCTCCCAGCGCTCGGGCAGACGACGCGACGCCCCCGCATAGGTCGGCAGGCCCGCCACGGCGTAGATGTCCTTGATCGAGATCGGAATGCCCATCATCGGGCCGCTGTCGCCGCCGCCGGCGAGCACCGCGTCGGTCGCCGTCGCTGCTTTCACCGCCGCCTCGCCATTCCAGGTCAGATAGGCGTGGTCATGCTCGCCACGCCGCGCAAAATTGTCAGCTGCCGCCTCGGCGAGTTGCGCAGCACTCAGGGAGCCATTGCGCAGCCTGGCGTGCTGCTCGCGCAGCGGAAGGAAGATCGGAGCCTCATGCATAGTAGGACCTTTTGTCGTTATTAGGATGAACTATCGATGGTGCTCGAACGGCTAGCCAGACATCAAGCGATCTATGCCGCCTTCCAGGCGGGAGATGCCAGCGGCGTGCAGGCGGCGATCGCGGAAAGCCGCAAAAGTTGGGAGACCAATCTGACCTATCGCGATGAGGGTTAGCGATTGCTGGCCCGGTAGCACCGCCAGCGCGCCAGCAAATTGATCGCCGCGAGCCCCAGCAGCCCGACGGCGGCCCAGCCCAGTACGCTGACCAGGGCGTGGTAGCCCGCGGGCACCTCGCTCGGCCGCTGGGTCATGCCGAACTGCGCCAGGCGGGTCAAGCCGTAGAGCAATGACGCCAGCAGCGAAAGCGGCACCGCAAAGCGCCAGTGTGACAGCCATACCGTCAGCCCCCAGGGCTCGGCCGGTTTGGCGGGCTTGCGGGCACGCGTCGCGGCGGGTTTTCTAGGCTTCGCTTTTGCAGATGTTGCCTTGCTGGCCGCGGCCTTGCTGGCAGGGGCTTTTCTCGGCGTGGCTTTCTTTGGTGTCGCCGGGCGCTTCGGCCGCTGCTTGCGACGCGCCGCGCTCTTGCTGCCCGGCAGGCGCCCGAGCGCCCACTGGCCGCTGCGCCATAATATCCAGCCAAAGGTAAAACTAACGGACAGCAACAGGCCGCCCATTACCATGAAATACGCCATGCGGGTCCTTGATGTCGTCGGAGATGGCTAGTTTGCCATATCCCCCACCGGGGCTGGCGAGCGAAACGCAGAGAAGACGTAGCGACGACGCCGCAACGCAAAACCTGTCGCTGTGCTTGGCCTAATCATGACCATTGCGATAAAGTGGTACGGAGTTTCCGTACGCAACGGTAAAGAGAGCGGTGAAGAGATGGACGTTATCAGTGTCAACAAATTCAGGGACAACCTGAAAAGCCTTGTCGAACAGGTAATTAGCAGACACGAACCCCTCAAGGTGACACGTCGTGCCGGGGAGGCGTTTGTCATTGTCAGTGCTGAGGACTGGGAAAGGGAGCAAGAAACGCTGCATGTTCTTCAAAACCGCGATTTGATGCAACAGATTGCGGTCTCCCTCGACACCCACGGCAAAGACCTAGGATACACACCTGATAATGAGCAGATGAATGAGATCACTGGTATTTGAGGGGGGTACCTGGGAAACCTATGAAAAGATGCGTGAAAAAGACAAAAAGCTGCACAAGGCTCTCTGTAAATTGCTGAGAGAAATGCTCCGCTCTGATGACCCCTCGACTGGCATCGGCAAACCTGAATCGCTTAAACATAGCTTGTCGGGCTTGTGGTCGAGGCGCATCTCACAGAAGGACAGGCTCATCTACCGGTTCGACGACAGGTCCATTTACATTTTTGCCATTGGAGGGCATTACGACCAAGGCTAGCAACGACAACAAGCCGATATCCGCCAAGCAAAGGTGCTGCGTGATGAGGCGGTGACATTGTTTCTCAACAATGAGTTTCTCGACAACGACGCAGCCACAGCTCGTTTGATGCCTACAGTTGGTCAACGCTGGGTGGCTCACCCACACGGGCCTTGCTGACATGCTCACTCGCCAGACCGCGAAGCAGCGCAAAGACCATCGCGAACACCAGTATGAAGATCGGCAGACCGATGACCGTGATGACCTGTTGCAGCGCTACCAGCCCGGCATCGCCTGCCAGCACGATGAGCATGGCGGCCACCGCGCCTTCCGACACGCCCCAGAATACCCGCTGACGCACGGGGCCGGGATCGGCATCGCCGGTACATAGCATATCAACGACCAGCGAGGCGGAGTCCGACGAGGTGGCGAAGAAGATCGCCACGATCACGACCGCCAGGCCCTGAATCAACGTCGTGGCGGGAAAACTCTCGAAGAAAGCGAACATCGCCAACGGCACACTTTCTTCCACTGCTCTCGACAGTGCGCCGGCTTCCGCGCCGAGGGCTTCGCGAGCAGCCGCGCCGAGACCATCGATCTCCATGGCGGACCACCCGAAGATCGCAAACCACACCAGGGTGAACAGCGACGGCGCGAACAGCACGCCCAGCACGAACTGACGGATCGTGCGCCCCTTGGAAATACGCGCAACGAAGATGCCGATGAACGGCGACCATGTCACGGTCCACGCCCAGTAGAAGACCGTCCAGTTACCCTGCCACCCCCAGCTGCCATTCGCCGTGGTAAATTCAGCGAGGGCGTCGTTCCAGAACGCCATCGGGACGATATTGGCGATGTAGATGCCTAACGTTTCGATGATGCCCCGGAGAAGAAACACCGTCGACCCGGTGAAGAGCACGAAGAACAGCAGGCCGGTGGCCATGCCGATGTTGACGTTGGACAACAGCTTCACCCCCTTGTCCAGCCCCACCACGATCGACGTCACGGCAATGGCCGTGAGCGTAATGATGATGATCACTTTAGTGGTGACGGAATCGGAGACGCCGGTCAACTCCGTCAAACCGGCATTGATCTGCGAGGTTCCCAGTCCGATCGACACCGCGACGCCGAACAGCGTGCCGAGAACGGCGAATATGTCGATGGTCTTGCCGATCGGGCCGTAGATCCGATCATGCAGAAGCGGATAGAACACCGAGCTGACGCGCACCGGCAGGTTATAGCGGTAGATGAAGTAGGCGAAGGCCAGGCCGGGCAGCGTGAAGATGGTCCAGGTATGCAGCCCCAGATGATAGATCGAAAACCCCATCGCATCGCGGGCGGCCTCGACCGTATAGGGCTCGACATCGTCATAGGGCGGGTTGGAAAAGTGAAAGATGGGTTCGGCCACGCCCCAGAACATCAGCACCGTGCCGATCCCGCCGGCGAATAACATGGTGAACCAGGAAAGATTGCCGTATTCCGGCTTGGCATCCGATCCACCCAGACGGATATTGCCGTGACGGCTTATCGCCACCCACAGCAGGAACAGCAGCCACATATTGACGCCAAAGATGAACATCCAGCCCAGGTTGGTGACAATCCACGCCCGACCGCCAGCAAAGGCGTCACCGATCGCCTCCGGCGCCACGATCAACGCCAACAGAAACGCGATCATCAATCCCGCCGACACGAAGAAGATGGTCGGGTCAGTACGCAGCCCAAGGCGTTTGGCTAACTGTTCCATCTGAAAACCTCTCATGCTTGTTAGGCTCGCGACCTTCTGGCAGCCAGCGGATATCGGACCTCAGCTATCGTCGATCCAGCATCAACCACTCACATCGCGAACTCAGCATGGTTCTTTTTTCTGAAAACGTACAACTATCGAAAGCCAGGGTCTGTTCTCTCCGATTGCGGGGCGCCCCAGAAACACAGAAACCATGGGACTGCCAGTATCCGATGCAATCCGCCTGCTGATGATGAGGATTGCCGACGAGAAGCGCCTGCCGTTCGCTGTCCAAGCGCCGAACGCCACCACCGCCAAGGCACTTGCCGAGCTGGACGCCGGCAAGGGTAAAAGGTTCGGCAGCGCCGATGAGCTGTATAAGGACCTGGATATTTAATGCTGACGCCGGTCCGGTCCAGCCAATTCAAGAGAGACATAAAGCGGGTCCAGAAGCGTGGCAAGGATATGACCAGGCTGCGGACCTTGCTCGGTCTACTGCTTGAAGAGGTCCCCCTACCCGAGCACTACCAAGACTATCCGTTGCGGGGTAACTGGAAAGGCTACCGGGATGCGCACATCGAGCCAGACTGGTTACTCCTGTATTGTGTAGTGGACGACGAACTTCATCTGGCGCGAACTGGCAGCCATGCTGACCTCTTTCAAGAGTAGACGAGCAACCTTGATAGAGCAGTGAACCCAAATTTCAACGCTCCTTGCGCAACGCGTCGCGTATCTCGCGCAGCAGCAGGATATCCTCCGGGGGCGCGGCGGGCGGCGTAGGCGCATCAACCTGCTGGCGGCGCAGGCGATTGATCACCTTGACCAGCAGGAACACCGCGAAGGCGACGATCAAAAAGCTGATCACGTTATTGGCGAACAGGCCGTAGTTGATGGTCACCGCGCCGTCTGCGGCGGCATCAGCCACGGTGGCATAAGGGCCGTCGCCCTTGAGCACAAGGAACAGGTCCGAGAAATCCACCCCGCCGAGCAGCAGGCCGATGGGCGGCATCAGGATGTCGTTGACCAGGCTCGAGACGATGGTGCCGAAAGCCCCGCCGATGATGATGCCCACCGCCATGTCGACCACGTTGCCGCGCACGGCAAATTCCTTGAATTCCTTGAACACGCCTTAGCCTCCTGCTGCCCGCCGCACCCTGCGGCAGTGTCCTGCGATCATACACACATGGCGTTCAGTTGAACTGTATCAGCACCTGGGGATTGAATGCTGACGCCGGTCCGGTCCCGCCAATTCAAGCGCGACGTGAAGCGGGTCCACGCGAGGATGCGGGTCTTTTACCGAGGGCTGGCCTGCGATTGCTGACGACAAAGGTGGTCCGGCAACCACCACTGAGGGAATATTTGCCTGCGCATTGTCATGCGCATAAGCTGGCTCAGTGTGCTCCACTGCCCCTTGGGAGGCTCCGATGGCCGAACTCTACAATCCAGCCGCACCCAAAAAAGCCGCCAACCTGTCAGTTAACAGCGACTTGCTGCGCAAAACACGGGAACTCAACATTAACCTGTCAGCCACCCTGGAAAGGGCTCTGCGAGATGAGCTTGCGAAACGCGAAGCCGCTCGATGGGTCGAGGATAATCGCGCTGCGATCAACGGTTACAATGATTTCGTCGAACAACATGGATGCTTCGGCGACGAATTCAGAGCGTTTTGATGGCACAGTTCGATGTATACCCCAACCCGAGCAAAACCAGCAACGCTCACTACCCCTATCTTGTCGACATTCAGAGTCGCCTGCTGACCGACCTGGCAACGCGTATCGTCATCCCATTGGGCAAACGTTCCGCCTTTGGCGGCGACGCGATGCAAGGCCTCACGCCCGAAATCACCTTTGCTGATCAGGAACTGTTGCTGGTAACGCCGCAAATTTCCTCAGTCCCCGAGAAGCAGCTCAAGCGCCCCATTGGCTCCCTCGCGCATATTCGAGACCAAATTATTGGCGCTCTGGACCTTGCTATCACCGGCATTTAACCGCTTGGGTAATGGGGGTCGGGGGTCTATCCCCGATTAGCCGCCTGTCCCGAAGAAAAGCGCAGGGCTAACGCCAAAACGCCTCGACAAGGCCTCGATATGACGACGCGTCAATTCGCGTCCGCGACGGTTGAGAATCTTGGACACAAGCGACTTGCTGCCGATCTCGGGCAAATCGGCGATACCAAGCCCGCGCTGCTCCATCAGAAACTTGAGCATATCTACGGAATCCAGCGCAGCGACACCCGCATTGAACTCGACGAAATCGGGGTCGGTGTTCTCCCACTCCTCGATGACATCACTCAACCGCTCGATAAGCGCCACGTTGCTGTCAACATCCTCGATGAGTTCGTCCACGAGCGCGAGCGCGTCCTGATACTCTTGCTCCGTGCGGATATGCGTCAGAAACGGCACAGTGCGGAACACACTCTTGACATCTTCAATACTGGCCAGGGCATTCATTGGCTAGTCCCTCTGGCATATTCTCGGCACAGCTTGTCATACTCGGCGTGCGTCACGATATGCTTGATATATAGCGCCTGATGTTCAAATGAAATAAAGGCAATCAGATGCAGATTATTGCCTGCAATGCCAATCACCCACCCAAAGCTCACCTCGACGGTCAAAGGGTCGACGCAAATTCAAGGTGGGCAGGCCATGCCTTCAGTAACGCGGTCTATGCCGCAACAAGCTTCTTCACTTTGAGATCCTGGCGGTGCTGTTCGGCATGCCAGAGTTCGTACTGGGATTGTTGAGTCAGCCAGCCCTCCGCCGACGTATCGAACGCGATAGAGAGCCTAATCGCCATTTCAGGGCTAATGCCGGCTTTTCCGTTCAGCACCGCGCTCAGCGTTTTGCGACTGACGCCGAGCGCCTCTGCTGCCGCCGTTACCGACAATCCTAGGGGTTCCAAGCATAGCTCCCTGATAACGTCGCCCGGATGAGGGGGTTGTGCATCAACATCGATAGTACCTCAGTGGAAATCCTCGTCGTTCACTACCTCGGCATCGCCATCTTCAAACCGGAACGTCACGCGCCAGTGTCCGCTTATCGTGACCGAACAAGTTCCGGCACGAGCGCCTGAGAGCGGGACTTATCAGACGTGAAGAATTCAGCCAAACCCTTGTGGTTGCGCTTCGTATTATCCCTCGATGTGTAACCTGAGGCGTAACGGGTGTCAATACGCAGAACAGCGGCTTGATTTCGCGGTCACGGAGAGCGCGCCTGTTAGCGACCCGAAGGTTGGCGCTCTGGCTCTTGCTATCAATGGCATGTAACCGGTTTATGGCGGTAGCAAGTGCACCGGACGCCCACCAGACGCAGAACACTTGCCAGGAATAACTCCCTCAATCATCACTGCCGCTCCGACGAGTGCCGATCATACAAACACCAGCGGCCGGCATCTCTGCCGGCCTCTGGTTGGTTCAGGTTAGGTGGGAAATGGGGGTCTGTCCCCTATTAGCCCTTAACTACAATAGCCAGCGGCTTCACAAGTACCAGATTGCGGGAAACGTGTTGCTCCCCCGTCCACGGTAGGAGTAACCACCCATGTATACCCTCCTGCAGCAGTGGTACCAGTAACTGTGATTACTCCGTCGGTCACAGACATAGAATCAACGTTAGCTGGTAAAGTAGTGGGGATCGCAGGAATACCTTCACTGCCGGCACTACAGCCTGTTGCCGTACCGGTTGTTTGAATACACTGCGCTACGGAAGTTTTATAACCTGCACCTACCGAAACCACTTCAGAAAAGCGGGCTTTTTCCGCATAACTGTTATAAGCGGGAATCGAAATCGCCGCCAAGATACCAATAATCGCCACGACGATCAGCAGTTCGATCAGCGTAAAACCGCCCTGCCCGGCCTTGATGTTTTTCATGCTATTCATTTTTTTCATGTTGTACCCTTTCTGATGGTTCATGCCCTTGCCCCTTGCGCTTTGCCTGCATTGACCCGCTTGGCGTTGTCATGTCGGCCCGTGCGGGTTGCTTCGTGGTGGTGTGGCGTGCCCCGTTGGCTGATGCCCTTGGCCATGCCCCACCGTTGCTCGTTTTTCTCGCCTTACTGGTCTTTCTCGTTTGCCACGTTTGCTGCTGTTAATTAGTTTCGTCTGATTTAGCTGCCTGGCGCCTTCGCGGGTCCGGCTCGCGGCGGTTGCGTGGCGTCATGGTCATTCTAGAAGAACCATGCCACTTGATACCAGTATACTAATACTATAATTGACCAAAAGGTTGAATAGCCGCTGCGCGAAGGTGTGCGAGCCTGGTACGAAAAGGCTAGAATTGGCGGCCGGTGCCGCCGTCCGGCCGGTCGCCACCGTCCACTTCCCCCTTGCGAGGCGCCATGAATGACTATCGCATGCCCCCTGGCGAGAGCGACCTGAAGCCCCCCGGCCACGGCCTGCGCGGGCTCGCCAGGCGCCTGGTCAATGACGGCCTGATGACCGCCGCAGCGGCGGAGCGGGCCGAGCAGGAGGCGCGCGAGTCGGAGGTGTCGCTGATCGAGCATGTGATCGAATCGGGGATGGTGCCGGCGCGCCAGGCCACGCTCAGCGCGGCGTGGGAATACGGTCTGCCGATCATCGACCTTGACGCGCTGCGCGCCGACGGCCTGCCGCCGCCCGGCGAGTTTCCGGAAAAGATCCTGCGGCGCCTGAACGTGCTGCCGCTCAAGCGCCGCGGCCATACCGTGATCGTGGCGGTGCCCTACCCGTCCACCCTGGCGAAGCTCGACGAGCTGCAGTTCGCCACCGGCCTGTCGCCGGAGGGCATACTCGCCCCGGTCGACCAGCTCGGCCCGGTGCTCGAAAGCTATTTAGCACAGACCGAGCACAGCATGCTCGACGAGCTGCAGGGCGTGGACGACGCCATCGGCGAGCTGGGGTATGGGGAGGAACAACCCGGCAGCGAGGTCGACGCCACGGCGATCAGCGCCTCCTCGGGCGACGACGCGCCGATCATCAAGTTCGTCAACAAGATCCTGCTCGACGCCATTCGCCGCGGCGCCTCGGACATCCACTTCGAGCCCTACGAGACCAGCTACCGGGTGCGCTTTCGCATCGACGGCATCCTGCACGACGTGGCGCACCCGCCGTTCGCCATGCGCACGCGCATCGCCGCGCGCATGAAGGTCATGGCGCGGCTCGATATCTCCGAACGGCGCCTGCCGCAGGACGGCGCGATCAAGCTGCGCATCTCCAGCAACCGCTCGATCGACTTTCGCGTCAACTCGCTGCCCACGGTGTACGGCGAGAAGGTCGTGCTGCGTATCCTCGACCCGGCCTCGGCGCAGATGGGCATCGAGCAGCTGGGCTTCACCGCCGAGCAGAAGACCATGTACGAGGCGGTGCTCGACGACCCGCAGGGCATGATCCTGGTGACCGGGCCCACCGGCAGCGGCAAGACGGTGACCCTGTATACCGGCATCAACATGCTCAACGAGGTGGAGCGCAACATCTGTACCGCCGAGGACCCGGTGGAGATCAAGGTGCCGGGGGTCAACCAGGTCAATATCCTCCCCAAGATCGGCCTGGACTTCGCCAGCGCCCTGCGCGCCTTCCTGCGCCAGGACCCGGACGTGGTGATGGTCGGCGAGATCCGCGACCTAGAGACCGCCGAGATCGCCGTCAAGGCCTCGCAGACCGGCCACCTGGTGCTCTCCACGGTGCATACCAACTCGGCGGCGGAAACCCTGACGCGCCTGGCCAACATGGGCGTGGCGCCGTTCAACATCGCCAGTTCGGTGAGCCTGATCATCGCCCAGCGCCTGGCGCGCAAACTGTGCAAGCGCTGCAAGCAGCCGGCGGAGATCCCCCGCGAGGTGCTGCTGCAGCAGGGCTTCAGCGAGGCCGAGGTCGAACAGGCGACGATCTTTGAACCGGTGGGCTGCAAGCATTGCACCCAGGGCTACAAGGGCCGGGTGGGGGTATACGAGGTGGTGCCGATCAGCGCCAACATGAGCCAGATGATCATGAAGCAGGGCAACTCGCTGGACTTCGACCGCATCGCCCGCGAGGAAGGCCACCCCGACCTGCGCCGCAGCGGACTTTTGAAGGTGATGCAGGGGTTGACCAGTCTTTCGGAAGTCAATCGCGTCACTAAAGACTAATTGCCTTGAAAACGCGGCTCGAAAGAACGTCTGAAACATTTATTGAAAACATGTCTCGTAGAAAAACAACGCAGGAATAGCGATGGCCACTCGGGCAGCAAAAAAACCGGCAAAATTGAAGCTCTACCGCTGGAACTGGGTCGGCAAGGGCCCCAGCGGGCGCAAGGTGCGCGGCCAGTTGGTCGCGGCGAAGAAGGGCGAGGTCGAGAAGACGCTGGCCGGCCAGAACGTGGTGGTGTCGTCGATCCGCCGCAAGAGCGGGGTCGGCGGCGGCGGCAAGATCAAGTCACGCGACATCATGCTGTTCGCCCGCCAGATGGCGACCATGATCCGCGCCGGGATACCGGTGCTTCAGGCCTTCCAGGTGGTCGCCGAGAGCCTCAAGAATCCGGCGATGAGCGCGCTGGTGCAGGAGCTGATGAACGAGGTAGCCGCCGGGGCGAGCTTTTCCGAGGCGCTTCGCCAGCACCCCCAGCACTTCGATAAGCTTTTCGCCAACCTGATCGCCGCCGGCGAGCAGTCGGGTGCGCTGGACAGCATGCTCGAGCGCGTGGCCGCCTATAAGGAAAAGATCGAGTCGCTCAAGGCGCGCGTCAAGAAGGCGCTGTGGTATCCCGCCGCGGTCATCTCGGTGGGCATGGGGGTGACCGCGCTGCTGCTGATCAAGGTGGTGCCGCAGTTCGAGAGCCTGTTCCAGGGCTTCGGCGCGGAGCTGCCGGCGATGACGCGCGTGACCATCGCGCTGTCGGAATTCGCCCAGGCCTATTGGTGGTGGGGGGTGCTGGGGGTGATGGGCTTCATTACCTTCATCCGCCAGGGCATGAAACGCTCCGAGGCCTTCGCCTACCGCATGCATGCGCTGTCGCTGAAGGTGCCGGTGCTTGGCGATATCCTCGACAAGTCATCGGTGGCGCGCTATGCCCGAACGCTTGCGACCACCTTCGGTGCCGGCGTGCCGTTGATCGAGGCGCTGACGACCGCCGCCGGCGCCTCGGGCAACAAGGTCTACGAGCGCGCCATCTTGCAGATCGGCGAGGACGTGTCGAGCGGCCAGCAGCTCAATTTCGCCATGCGTCTGACCGAGCGCTTCCCGGCGCTGGCGGTGCAGATGGTCGGCATCGGCGAGGAAGCGGGCTCGCTTGACGCCATGCTCAACCGCGTGGCGGACTACTACGAGGAAGAAGTCGACAATAAGGTCGATGCGCTGACGTCCTTGCTCGAACCGCTGATCATCGTGGTGCTCGGCGTGCTGGTCGGCGGCCTGGTCGTGTCGATGTACCTGCCGATCTTCGAATTGGGTAGCGTGCTGTAGACAACCCGGATTAACCTTTCCCGCCCCTTCAAAGACAACGCTAAGGAACGACTCTTGCTTGACCTTCCCCCTCAACTGTTGTGGCCCCTGGTGGCGTTCATTGGCCTGTGCCTGGGCAGCTTTCTCAATGTGGTGATCACCCGCCTGCCGGTGATGCTGATGCAGGGCTGGCGCGCCGAGGCCCGCGAGGCGCTGGAGCTTTCCGAGGAGGTGCAGCCGGCGTTCAACCTGATCACGCCGCGCTCGATCTGCCCGGCCTGCGAGGCGCCGATCGCCTGGCACGACAATATTCCGCTGGTCGGCTGGTTCAAGCGTCGTGGCCGCTGTGCGAGTTGCGAGGCGCGCATCAGCCCGCAGTATCCGCTGGTCGAACTCGCCGGCGGGGTGCTGGCGGTGGCCGTGGTGGGGATTTTCGGGGCGACCCTGCAGGGGCTGTTCGTGCTCGGTGCCTGCCTGACGCTGCTGGCAATGGCGGTGATCGACCTGCGCACGCAATTGCTGCCCGATGCGCTGACCCTGCCGCTGCTGTGGGCCGGGCTGCTCTACCAGCTGCTGTTCAATCCCTTGCTGTTGCCGTCGGCGGTGATAGGCGCCATGGCGGGCTATGTGTCGCTGTGGAGCGTGTACTGGCTGTTCAAGCTGGTCACCGGCAAGGAAGGCATGGGCTACGGCGACTTCAAGCTGCTGGCGGCGCTCTGCGCCTGGCTGGGCTGGCAGTACCTGCCGATGCTGTTGCTGCTGTCCGCCGGGGTCGGCGCAGTGGTCGGCATCCTGGTGCAGCTGACCGTGCCCCGGCTGCGCGGCATGCCGATGCCCTTCGGGCCGTATCTGGCAATGGCCGGCTGGATCGCGCTGCTGGCCGGCGAACCGCTGATGATGGGTTATCAGGGTTTGCTATAGCGCCTAGCGCCTAGCGCCTAGCGCCTAGCGCCTAGCGCCTAGCGGTCAAATTATGCCGTTCGTATGGTGCGCATCAAGGCATAGAGCATTCTGGAAATCTCGCGGGTTTCCTCGATCCACCGCTTACCTTGACCCGCCGAAATATAGCCGATTTCGATACCTATATAGGCCTGGGTTCTAAGTTCAGCACAGGAAGCCTTGGCATAGCTAAGGAACTTGACACGATCCTTGTCCATGTCACGCTCATAGCCTTCTGCAATGTTGCTAGCAATGGACAAGGCCGATCGGGTGATTTGATCCTTGAAGCCGAAATCACGGCACTGGCCGAAGGCCTTATAGATGTCAGCACACAGGCGCGAAGAGCGCTTCCAAACTTGCAGATCTTCGAATTTCATCTCAAGAGGCCCAACACTGTATGAAATTACAGCATAGCATCTCCTGTGACATCTGCCTCTGGTTTAGCCGGGCGCTGGGCGCTGGGCGCTGGGCGCTTTCTTGATCATAGGCCTGACTGGCGGTATTGCCTCGGGTAAGTCGACGGTGGCCCACGCCTTCGCGGCGAGGGGCATTCCGTTCGTGGATGCCGACGACGTCGCGCGCGAAGTCGTCGAGCCCGGCCAGCCGGCGCTGGCGGAGATCGCCGCCCACTTCGGGCCTCGGGTGTTGCGCGACAACGGCCATCTCGACCGCCGCGCGCTGCGCGCGATCATCTTCGCCGAGCCGGACGAGCGGCGCTGGCTCGAGTCGGTGACCCATCCACGTATCCGGGCGCGCATTCAGGACCATCTGGCACGCCTGCAGGCCGAGGGCGCGCCCTATGTGCTGCTGGTGTCGCCGCTGCTGTTCGAGTCGGATCAATGGCGCCTGGTCGACCGCACCCTGGTCATCGACGTGCCGGAGGCGCTGCAGATCGCCCGTACCGCGACCCGCGACGACATCGATACGACCCAGGCCCAGGCCATCGTCGCCGCCCAGATGTCGCGCGCCGAACGCCTGGCCCGCGCCGACGATGTGATCGACAATAGCGGTCATCAGGACTCGATGCTTGAGCAAGTCGCCAGGCTCGACCACCAGTATCGTCAAGGAGAACTATGAATACGCCAGCCTCGAAACGCCCCCTGGAAGTCGCCTGCCCGCAGTGCGGCAAGAAAGTCGTATGGAGCGAGCAGAGCGCCTATCGCCCCTTCTGCAGCAAGCGCTGCCGATTGCTCGACCTGGGCGCCTGGGCCGACGAGTCGCATCGCATCGCCGGCGAGCCGGCGATGGACGAGACCGATATCGACGCCCTGCTCGCCCGCGCCGACCGCGACGGCGAACCGCAATGACCGACGCCTCGCCGCCATCCGGGCCCGCTCGCACGCCTTCGCTGCGCGCGGCCGTCCCGCAAACCTTCCACGAGCCTCAGTATCGCCTGCTCGCCGAACTCGAGGCGGCGTTCGATACCCTGCTGCATCGCACCGAGGCGCTGCTGTCACGCTATCGGGATCATCCGGTGGCGTGCTGGATCTTCGAGGGCGACCGCGAGGCCCGGGAGCTGGATGGCCATGACTGGCTCAGGCGGGCGCTGCTGGATATCTGGTACCTGGACGGCCAGGATGGCCGCGTGACGCGCCCGCATATCGGCCTGGTCGCCGCCGACGAGGCGCTGCTCGACCATGTGGCCCGCATCAACGATGCCAAGGAGGCGTTCGCCGCCCTGCTGGGCCGCATTCGCGACCAGGCGCCGTCGCTGATTCCCGAAGTCAAGGCGGTGCTGCCCTTTCGCCATCCGGTACTGCACGATCATCTGCGCGGTCAGGGCTTGGCGCGCCTGCATCTCAAGCAGTGCTGGCGGGCGATTCCGGTGGCCGACGCGCCGGTGGCAAGGGTGCGGTTGGCGTGGTATTCGAGCGGGCGGTCGATCAAGCGGTTGAGCGTGCGCGAGGCGGAACAGAAACTGCTCAAGCTCGATAGCGAGGCGCCCCATGTGCGCATCCAGCTGCGTAAGCTGGCGGGCATTCCCGACGGCGAGCCGCTGGCCCAGGTACAACAACAGGCGCCGTTGATGCGTGCCAATCTGTTCTTCCGTGAAGCCCTGGAGGATGGCCGCAAGCGGCGCGCCATGAACGTGGCACTGCCGCTCTTTGTGCCGTCTCCCGATGGCCGCCTGCCGGATCACAACCTGCCCTCACCCACCCCACCCGAAAGCCGCACACGCGCCCGGCGCCGCGACGAGCGACTGGAAAGCGCGGCCTTCCTGCCGAGCCTGCGGGTCTTTCGTTATCGCTGAACGTCAAGGGCAGGGGTTGGCGAGATTACCGCGCCGTTGTTCGGATGAATGCGTTCTCCATGCAACTACCGTCAGTACAGTCAGCCAAATGCGTTAGCCAAATGAAGGTTGTTGCTGGATGGCTTGCCGTTGTTAGCGCGTATATAGCGTCTGCAGCAATTCTCTGACACTCTCCGCCGACTGGGCATACTCCTTCATCAAGGCATTCAATTGACGCTCGAAGGCAAGTTCACGCGAGTCTTCATCCTGTTGCTGTCGCTGTTGCTCGTGTTCCTGCTCCTGAGCCTCGAGTGAGCGCACCGGAGGGCCGGTCGGAATATCGAGCCGACTATCGGGATTGTCGAGTTCGCGCAGGGCATCGGCAAAGGCATCATCGAGTTCCTTGAAACGACGAAGCTTGTCGCGCTCGTCCAGCGGTTTTGCAAACGTCTGCTGTTTCATTCTTTAGCCGTTATCTCCGACAGGCGGGAAAGCGTGGCGAGGCTGTCGCGCACGAGAGTGGATGACATCAGTATACCGTGGCAGAAGGTGCATGGCGAAATCCTTAAAATCCGTGGACACAACAGCGCCGCCTCGAGGGCGGCGCTGTTGTTCAAGAATTCGGGACGACCATGACCATGCCCGTAACCGGCATCACTCCTCGACGCGTACCAGCCAGGATTCGACGGTGTCGTTACCGTGCTCATCTTTCCAGGTCTTGAGCGTCTTCTGATTGCCACCGCGAGTCTCGACGACCTCACCGGTATTAGGATTCTTGTAGATCTTCAACTTGCGCTTGCGACGACCGGTCGAAGGGGCCGATGACTTGGAGGAGGCCGCGCCGGAACCCGATTTCGGGTCGAGCAGGGCAATAACTTCCGCCGCGCTCTTGTCGAAATCACGCATCAGGGCTTCGAGCTTTTCCTTGAACTCGAGTTCGGCCTTGAGACGATCATCATTTTGCAGCTTATCCAGATTCTGCTGGAGTTGCTTCAGCTGCTGTTCCATCTGCATGTATTCGCTAAGCAGGGATGACATGGGGTGCTTTCCTTTTTTAAAGTTTATCGATGCGGGGGCATTATGAACCCTTAAAGTTGTCGTGACAATACGATGATTGTGAACATACTTTGCATCGAGTAGATAATCTCAGTATATAGCCGGCATGTAGAATTTCACAACTTGCATGAATGTCACTCTTACATTGACTGTCCCACGCTAAAATAGCGGAGTAAGGAAAACGAAAAAAAGCTGTAGAAAGAGAAACATGAAAAAAGCGCCGCTCCTCGGAGCGGCGCTTTTGTGATGATAACGTCTTGCTTAGGGCGTTATCACTCCTGGCGCATTATCAGTCTTGACCCAGCTGCTGCTTGATCAGGTCACCGATGGTGGTGGCACCGCCGGCTTCCGGCTCCTCACGCATCTTCTTGAGGTTCTGGCGAGTGTCGTCCTGATCCTTGGCCTTGACCGACAGCGCGATCTGGCGGTTCTTGCGATCGACGCCGATGATGCGTGCCTCGACGCTGTCGCCTTCGCTGAGCACGTTGCGGGCATCTTCAATGCGGTCGGCGCTGATCTCGGAGGCCTTGAGCACGGCGATGACATCGGTGGCCAGCTCGACCTGAGCCTGCTTGGGCTCGACTTCGACCACGCGGCCGGTGACGATGGTGCCCTTGTCGTTGACCGCCAGGAACTCGGACACCGGATCGGTATCGAGCTGCTTGATGCCCAGCGAGATGCGTTCACGCTCGGGGTCGATGGAGAGGATGACCGCCTCGACTTCATCGCCCTTCTTGTACTGGCGCACTGCCTCTTCGCCGGTATCGGTCCAGGAGATGTCGGACAGGTGAACCAGACCGTCGATGCCGCCTTCCAGGCCAATGAAGATACCGAAGTCGGTGATCGACTTGATGGTGCCCGAGACGCGGTCGCCCTTGTTGTACTGGCCGCTGAAGGTTTCCCACGGATTGGCGGTGCACTGCTTGATACCCAGCGAGATACGACGACGCTCTTCGTCGATGTCCAGCACCATGACGTCGACATCGTCACCGACCTGAACGACCTTGGACGGATGGATGTTCTTGTTGGTCCAGTCCATCTCGGAGACGTGAACCAGACCCTCGACGCCCTCTTCCAGCTCGGCGAAACAGCCGTAGTCGGTAAGATTGGTCACCACGGCGTGCACCTTGGTGCCTTCCGGGTAACGATCCTTGATGTTGACCCAGGGATCTTCGCCCAGCTGCTTCAGACCCAGCGACACGCGGTTACGCTCGCGGTCGTACTTGAGCACCTTGACGTTGATCTCGTCGCCGACATTGACGATCTCGCTCGGATGCTTGATGCGCTTCCAGGCCATGTCGGTGATGTGCAGCAGGCCGTCGACGCCACCGAGATCGACGAAGGCGCCGTAATCGGTGAGGTTCTTGACGATACCCAGGATCTGCTGGCCTTCCTGCAGGGTCGCGAGCAGCGCTTCACGCTCGGCGCTGTTCTCGGCTTCGAGCACGGCACGACGCGACACCACGACGTTGTTGCGCTTGGCGTCGAGCTTGATGACCTTGAAGTCGAGTTCCTTGTTCTCGAGGTGGGTCGTGTCGCGCACGGGGCGGACGTCGACCAGAGAACCCGGCAGGAAGGCACGGATGGAGTCGACATCGACAGTGAAGCCACCCTTGACCTTGCCGTTGATCACGCCCTTGACGATCTCTTCCTTCTCGAAGGCGGCTTCCAGAATCTTCCACGCTTCGGCGCGCTTGGCCTTCTCGCGGGACAGACGGGTTTCACCGAAGCCATCCTCGACGGCTTCCAGGGCGACATGCACTTCATCGCCGACGGCAATGTTCAGCTCGCCGTTCTCATCGCGGAACTGCGATGCGGGGATCTGACCTTCTGACTTCAGGCCGGCGTTGACGGTGACCCAATCACCATCGATATCGACGACCAGAGCCTGGACGATGGCGCCCGGCTCCATGTTGATGTCATTGAGAGACTGTTCAAACAGTTCAGCAAAGCTTTCGCTCATGATGTTCCTACGTGATCAACGTTGAGTACGGCGTTGCCGCCTTCTCCGCACCACCAGCGAGTGCGGGCCTTATTTACCAAACCTTCGGGGATGTTAACGCTGGTTCGACCTGGCCAGGCTCACGGCGATTTATATTCAACCCAGTAAAGTGCCGGACCACGTCATTACATCCTGCGAAGGCGCCGCAAGGGAGTGTCAAATGGCGGATACCAGGCCTCGTTGGGCCAGCAACTCCGTCAGCCGATCTACCACTTCCGGTATCGTCAGGCGCGTGGTGTCAAGCGTGATGGCATCTTGTGCCGGCTTGAGCGGGGCCACGCTGCGCTGCATGTCGCGTGCATCGCGCGCCTGAATCTCCTCTAAAAGACTCGATAGACTAGCATCGACCCCCGCCTCCTGCAACTGGAGGTGGCGCCTGTGGGCACGCTCCTCGGCCGAGGCGGTAAGGAAGATCTTGAGGGGCGCGTCGGTGAACACCACGGTACCCATGTCACGGCCGTCGGCGACCAGCCCCGGCGGTTGTCGAAAGTCGCGCTGGCGCTGCAGGAGCGCCTGGCGCACCGCGGGCAAGGCGGCGACTTGTGAGGCGGCATCGCCCACCTGCTCGGTACGAATCGCCGCGGAGACATCATCCCCTTCCAGCAGCACGGCGGTGGTCGGTTTCTCGGCGACGAATACCACATCGAGATTGGCCGCCCGCTCTGCAAGGCCCGCTTCGTCATCGAGTGGCGTGGCGTGCCGGGCCGCCGCCAGCGCCGTCAGCCGGTAGAGCGCGCCGCTGTCCAGCAGGTGCCAGCCCAGGCGCTCGGCGACCAGGCGGCTGATGGTGCCCTTGCCGGCTCCGCCAGGGCCGTCGATGGTGAGCACCGGCGCAGCGGCCGGCGTGGCTGACTGGCTCATGCGTCCTCCCCGCTGCCCGCCTCTTCTTCCAGATTAAGGCCGACCTGACGGGCAAGCTCGGTGAAGCCCGGAAAGGACGTCGCCACATTGGCGCAGTCGTCGATGACGATTTCCTCGGCGGCGCGCAGCCCGGCAATGGCAAACGACATGGCGATACGATGATCGCCCAGGCTGTCGATACGCCCGCCGCTGTAGTTGTGACCTTCGAGACGGCCTCCCCCTACGATATCGATGCCATCCTCTAGCAGCACATGCTCGACGCCGAGGGTGGCCAGGCCGTTGGCCATGGCCTGAAGCCGGTCGGACTCCTTGATGCGCAGTTCCTCGGCGCCGCGTAGACGGGTGATGCCTTCGGCATTGGCGGCGGCAATGAACAGCGCCGGAAACTCGTCGATGGCCAGCGGCACCTGAGCGAGGGGAATGTCGATGCCGTGGAGCGGTGCGTAGCGGATATGCAGATCGGCCACGGGCTCACCGCCGACCTCGTGCGCGTTCTCCAGGCGCAGGTCGGCACCCATCAGCTTGAGGATATTGATCACGCCGATGCGGGTGGGGTTGATGCCTACATGCTCGAGCAGCAGATCCGAGCCCGGCGTGATGGCGGCGGCGACCAGAAAGAAGGTGGCCGAGGAGATATCCGAGGGCACGTCGATCGGGCCGGCGGTGAGCGTGCCGCCACCCTTGAGCCAGCAGGTATCGCCCTCGCGGTGCACCTCATAGCCGAAGCCTTGGAGCATGCGCTCGGTGTGGTCGCGGGTCGGGGCCGGCTCGCGCACCCGCGTCTGGCCTTCGGCATAAAGGCCGGCAAGCAGCAGGCAGGACTTCACCTGGGCGCTGGCCATCGGCATGTCGTAGTCGAGGCCGGTGAGCTTGCGCCCGCCCTTGATCTTCAGCGGCGGACGCCCGCCCTCGGCGGTATCGATCTCGGCGCCCATCGCTCGCAGGGGATCGGCCACCCGCCCCATCGGGCGCTTGGTCAGCGAGGCGTCGCCGGTGAGCTCGGTATCGAAGGCTTGCCCGGCCAGCAGCCCGGAGAACAGGCGCATCGCGGTGCCGGCGTTGCCCACATAAAGCGGCCCGGAGGGCGCCTTCAGGCCATGCATGCCGACGCCATGGACGGTTACCCGCCCCTGGTGCGGCCCTTCGATGGCCACGCCCATTTCGCGAAAGGCCTGCAGGGTAGCGAGGCTATCCTCGCCCTCGAGAAAACCTTTCACCTCGGTGACGCCCTCGGCGAGTGCGCCGAGCATGATCGAGCGATGGGAGATCGACTTGTCGCCGGGAACGCGGATGCGCCCTGTCACGCCGCCGCCGGGACCGACCCGGTAGCGCAGTTTGCCGTGTTGTTGCATCTGGTATTCCGCCTGATAACTGGTCTGGTTGAGCAGGGAGTCGAAGTAGTGTCGCGCGTGGCTGGCACGATCGAAAGTCGCGAGCATGGCATCGCCGTCTCCGGCCTCGATCGCACGTCGCAACCTGGCCACGCCGGCCTCGAAGTCGTCAAGCGAAGCGAGAACGGCGTCGCGATTGGCGATAAAGATGTCGCGCCACATCACCGGGTCGCTGCCGGCGATGCGCGTGAAATCGCGAAACCCGCCGGCGGCATAACGAAAGATATCCAGGCGCTGGTCCTGGCGTGCCAGCGTATCCACCAGCGAGAAGGCCAGCAGGTGCGGCAGGTGGCTGGTGCGCGCGAGCACCTGGTCGTGGCGCGCCACGTCCATTTCCAGCACCTCGGCGTCGCAGGCTTCCCAGAGGGCGCGCACCCGCGCCAGCGCCGCCGGGTCGGTATCGGCATCCGGCGTGAGAATAACCTTGTGATGGGCATAGAGCCGCGGATTGGCCGTCGCCACGCCACTCTTCTCGGACCCGGCGATCGGATGACCGAGCACCAGGTTGGCAGGCAGGC
Organism: Halomonas korlensis; assembly: GCF_900116705.1. Lineage (GTDB taxonomy): Bacteria > Pseudomonadota > Gammaproteobacteria > Pseudomonadales > Halomonadaceae > Halomonas > Halomonas korlensis. The sequence goes on from NZ_FPBP01000012.1 coordinate 88,107, forward strand.
CGCCAAACACGGCAACGGCACAGTCGCGAATGGCGGCCTTGGTACTGCCGACGTCGGTGATCACCACGTTGCTGGCGGCGCGATCCAGCACGCCGGCCAGCTCGGTCATGACCGACTGCATGGCCAGCACCGGGACCGCCAGCACGATCATCGACGCTCCCTCGACCAGCGGCGCCAACTGCGTATCGCCGCCGTCGATCAGCCCCATCTCGATGCCTCGGGTGATCTCGGTGGCGTCGGGGTCACAAGAAAGGATGGTACCTCGGAAGCCGACGGCTCTGAGGGCCGCGGCGAGCGAGCCGCCGATCAGTCCCAGCCCGACGATCAGGATGCGCGTCTCGCTCAGCGGCCGGTTCACCATCACCGCCATGCCTAGAGCACGCCCATGGGATAGGACCCCAGCACCTTGAGCTCGGCGGCGCGCAGCCGGACCTCGTCGAGCACGGCGGTGACCCGCGGCTCGTCGCGGTGGCCCTTGAAGTCGATGAAGAAGACGTAATTCCAGACGCCGCTGCGCGACGGCCGGGTTTCCAGACGCGTCAGGTCGATCTGGTGGCGGTGGAAGGGTTCGAGCAGGTCGTGCAGGGCGCCGGGCTGGTTGCGCATCGCCACCACCACGGAAGTCTTGTCCTCGCCGGACATCGGCACCTCGTGACTGCCGATGATCAGAAAGCGTGTGGAGTTGTCCGGCCGGTCCTCGATCTTCTCGGCGAGCCGCGTCAGGCCGTAGAGCTTGGCGGCCATGTCGCCGGCAATCGCGGCGCTGTGCCACTCGGTCTTGACCAGCCGCGCGGCCTCGGCGTTGGACGAGACCGGCACGCGCTCGGCGTGGGGAAAATGCGCGTCGAGCCACTTGCGGCACTGGGCAAACGACTGGGGATGCGAATAAATCCGCGAGACCTTGTCGCGACGCGTGGTTTCACCCACCAGCAGGTGATGATGGATACGCAGCACCACCTCGCCGGAAATGCGCAGCGACGAATCCATGAAGGAGTCGAGCGTGTGGTTGATCACGCCCTCGGTGGAGTTTTCCACCGGCACTACGCCATAGTTGACGGCGCCGGCCTCGACCTCGCGAAACACCTCGTCGATCGCCGCCATGGGCAGGCTCACGGCGCTCTCGCCGAAGTGCTTGAGCGTTGCCTGCTGGGTAAAGGTGCCCTCGGGCCCCAGATAGGCGACCTTGATCGGCTGCTCAAGTGCCAGGCAGGCCGACATGATCTCGCGAAACAGCCGCGCCATTTCTTCGCTGTCCAGCGGTCCCTGGTTGAGGGCCATGATTCGGCGCAGCACCTGGGCCTCGCGTTCGGGCCGGTAGAAGGCCGCGTCGGGGTCACGCTCGGTCTTGATCTCGGCGACCTGCTGGGCGCAGGTGGCGCGCTCGCTGATCAGGCGCATGATGTCGAGGTCCAGCTCGTCGATGCGCTTTCTCAATTCCTCGAGATCCCTGGGGGTGTCGGACATGGGTTATCCCCTGCGTTGTTCGAAATCGGCCATGAAGGCGATCAAGGCGTCCACGGCGGCCTCGGGCACGGCATTGTAGAGGCTGGCGCGCATGCCGCCGACGCTGCGGTGACCCTTGAGGTTGAGCAGCCCCGCCGCGTCGGCTTCGGCCAGAAACGGCTTGTCAAGTCGCTCATCGGCGAGCACGAACGGCACGTTCATGCGCGAGCGATTGCGCAGCGCGATGGGGTTGGCGTAGAGCTCGCTGCTGTCGATGGCCGCATAGAGCTTGGCCGCCTTGCGGTCGTTGATGGCGTTCATCGCCGCCAGGCCGCCGATGTCGTGCTTGAGCCACTGGAACACCAGCCCGGCCAGGTACCAGCTGTAGGTAGCTGGCGTGTTAATCATCGAGCCGGCATCCGCCAGGGCCCGGTAATCGAACAGGCTCGGCATGTCGGGGCGCGCACGGTCGAGCAGGTCCTCGCGTACGATGACCACCACCAGCCCCGCCGGGCCGATATTCTTCTGCGCGCCGGCGTAGATGATCCCGAATTTCGACACGTCCAACGGCCCCGACAGAATGCTCGAGGACATGTCGCAGACCAGCGGCACTTCGCCGCCATCGGGCCGAACCGCCTCGGGTACAAAGTCGAATTCGAGCCCGCCGATGGTCTCGTTGGCAGTGTAGTGCAGGTAGGCGGCGTCTTCTGTCAGCACGATGTCGTCCGGTCGCGGCACGGCGCTATGGCCGTTGGCCTCGCTGCTCGCGACGACCGGGGCGTCGCCGAACAGATGGCGCGCCTCGGCAACGGCCTTGCTGCCCCAGATGCCGGTATGCAGGAAGTTGGCGCGACCGCCGCGGCCCAGCAGGTTGTAGGGCACCGCGGCAAACTGCAGGGTGGCGCCGCCCTGGGTGAACAGCACCCGGTAGTGGTCGGGAATGGCCAGCAGCTCGCGCAGGTCCGCCTCGGCCTGCCGGGCGATGGCGACATACTCGGGCGCCCGGTGGCTCATCTCCATGACCGACAGGCCGTGGCCGCGATAATCGAGCATCTCGTCGCGTGCACGTTCCAGCACCGCGGCGGGCAGCGCCGCTGGGCCGGCGCAGAAGTTGTAATGGCGTGTCATCAGCGTGGCATTCCGATTCAGGAGGCGTCGTTATCGTCGTCGTGGCCGTCGGCGCTTTCTGGCGCGTCCGCGTCACCGATCACATCGCCGGCCTCCATCTCAACGGACTCCTCCAGCTCGGCGACATCCTCCAGCTCATCGATCCGCACGGTCTTGACCAGTTTCTCTTCCTTGCCTAGACGAATCAGCATCACCCCCTGGGTGTTGCGCGAGGTGATCGAGACCTCCTCGACGCGGGTGCGCACCAGCGTGCCACGGTCGGTGATCAGCATCATCTCGTCGTTGGAGTAGACCTGCATGGCGGCGACCAATGCGCCGTTGCGCTCGCTGGTCTGCATGGCGATCACGCCCTGGCCACCGCGACCACGCAGCGGGAATTCCTCGAGACGCGTGCGCTTGCCGTAGCCGTTCTCGCTGGCGGTAAGGATATAGATCTGGCCACCGTTGCCGTTTTCTCCCGCCGTCGTCAGACCTTCGCCCGCTTCGCTGCGGGTATCGACGTCGGCCTCGGCATCGATCTGCTGGCTCTGCGGGATGATCAGGCTGATCACCTCGGCCTTGCCCAACAGGCGCATGCCGCGCACGCCGCGCGCGGTGCGGCCCATGGCGCGGACATTGCCTTCCTCGAAGCGGATCGCCTTGCCGTTGGACGACAGCAGCATGACGTGATCGCTGCCGGAGGTGATCGCCGCGCCCACCAGGCGGTCGCCCTCGTCGAGGTCGATGGCGATCAGGCCCACGCTGCGCGGCCGCGAGAACTGCTCGAGGCTGGTGCGCTTGACGGTGCCGCTGGCGGTGGCGAAGAAGATGTAGCACTCCGGGTCGTAATCACGCACCGGCAGGATTGCATTGATGTCCTCGCCTTCATCCAGCGGCAGCATGTTGACCAGCGGCTTGCCGCGCGAGCCGCGGCTGGCGTTGGGCATTTCATAGACCTTGAGCCAGTAGACCTTGCCGCGGTTGGAGAACAGCAGAATGGTGTCGTGCGTCGAGGCCACCAGCAGGTGTTCGATGACGTCCTCGTCCTTCATTGCCGTCGCCGACTTGCCGCGTCCACCACGCCGCTGGGCCTGATAATCGGAGAGCGGCTGGGTCTTGGCATAACCGGAGCGCGACACCGTGACCACCATGTCTTCCTCGGCGATCAGGTCTTCCATCGAGAGGTCGAGGTGGCTGGCCTGGATCTCGGTCTTGCGCGGGTTGGCGAACTGGTCGCGCACCGCTTCGAGCTCCTCGCGGATCACCTCCAGCAGGCGGTCAGGGGAGGCCAGAATCTCGCTCAGCTCGGCGATCTTTTCCAGAATCGACAGGTATTCGTTGAGCAGCTTCTCGGTTTCGAGACCGGTCAGGCGGTGCAGGCGCAGCTCGAGGATGGCCTGGGCCTGGGCCGGCGAGAGGCGGTATTCGCGGCCGGCCGTGTCGAGGCCGAAGCCCTCCTCGAGATCCTCGGGCTTGCAGGAGGTGGCGCCGGCGCGCTCGAGCATCTGGGTGACCTGGCCCGGTTGCCAGCTTCTGGCCAGCAGTTTTTCCTTGGCTTCGGCGGCCGAGGGCGAGGCCTTGATCAGCTCGATCACCTCGTCGATGTTGGAGATCGCGACGGCCAGACCTTCGAGCAGGTGGCCGCGCTCGCGCGCCTTCCTGAGCTCGAAGAGCGTCCGGCGGGTGACGACTTCGCGGCGGTGGCGAATGAAGGCCTCGAGGATCTCCTTGATGTTCATGGTGCGCGGCTGGCCATCGGCCAGGGCCACCATGTTGATGCCGAAGACGTTCTGCAGCTGGGTCTGGGCGAAGAGGTTGTTGACCACCACGTCGCCGCTTTCGCCGCGCTTGACCTCGATCACCACGCGCAGGCCGTCCTTGTCGGATTCATCGCGCAGCTCGGCGATGCCCTCGATCTTCTTCTCCTTGACCAGCTCGGCGATCTTCTCGATCAAGCGCGCCTTGTTCACCTGATACGGCAGCTCGGAGATGATGATGTGGTCACGACCGGTCTTGTCATCATGCTCGATGGTGTGGCGCGAGCGGATATAAATGCGGCCACGCCCGGTGCGATAGGCCTCGAGGATGCCGGCGCGGCCGTTGATGATCGCCCCGGTGGGAAAGTCCGGCCCGGTGATGTACTCCATCAGGTCGTCGACGGTCAGGGTGTAGTCGTCGATCAGCGCCAGGCAGCCATTGATGATCTCGCCCATGTTGTGCGGCGGAATATTGGTCGCCATGCCCACGGCGATGCCCGAGGAGCCGTTGATCAGCAGGTTGGGCACCTTGGTCGGCAGCACGTCGGGAATCCGCTCGGTGCCGTCGTAGTTGTCGACCCAGTCGACGGTGTCCTTTTCGAGGTCGGCGAGCAGCTCGTGGGCCAGCCGCGACATGCGAATCTCGGTGTAACGCATGGCGGCGGCGTTGTCGCCGTCGATGGAACCGAAGTTGCCCTGGCCGTCGACCAGCACGTGGCGCATGGAGAAATCCTGGGCCATGCGCACGATGGTGTCATAGACGGCGCTATCACCATGGGGGTGATACTTACCGATCACATCGCCCACCACGCGGGCCGACTTCTTGTACGGTTTGTTCCAGTCGTTGCTCAGTTCGTGCATGGCAAACAGCACGCGCCGATGCACCGGCTTGAGTCCGTCGCGCACATCCGGCAGCGCACGGCCGATGATCACACTCATCGCGTAATCGAGGTACGACTGCTTGAGTTCGTCCTCGATGTTGACTGGCATAATCTCTCTGGCGATGTCACCCATGGGTCGTCGAATCCTTTGCACTGCAACGAGTTGGCACTAACGTCCGGCATCGCCGGAGGCGCCACAACAGCCGCACATCATACCATCTGGCGGCGCTAAAGGCAGCTCGGGAAACACCCGACTCGACTGGCACCCGCCTGCTCCTTTGGCCATAATGTGCCTCCTTTTCGCTCGAGAAATGCTCCATGTGGTTCAAGCACTTGCACCTTTACCGCCTGCACGAGGCCCCGCAGCTCGATGCCGACACCCTGGAACAGGCGCTGGACGCCCTGGCCGCACGCCCGCTGGGCGGCAGCGAACCGCGCCGCCTGGGCTGGTGCGTACCGGCCGGCCGCGCCGGCACCCAGCGACTGCACGAACTGCAGGGCCAGCGGTTGATGACGGCACTCCGCCAGGAACGCCTGCTGCCAACGGCGGTGGTCAAGGAGGAAGTCGAGGAGCGCGCCGCCGACCTGGAAACCCGCGAAGGACGCAAGCTAAGACGCCAGGAAAAGCTCGCCATCAAGGAGCAGGTCGTCGAGGAACTCCTGCCGCAGGCGTTCATACGCAGCCAGAAGGTCGATTTGTGGTGGGATTCACGTCACGACCTGATCGGCGTGAACGCGAGCTCCCGCAAACGCGCCGAGGAAGTGCTGGATCTGCTGCGCGAAACGCTGGGCAGTCTCAAGGTCACCCCCTTGTCCAGCCAGACCCTGCCGATGCGCGCAATGACCACCTGGCTGACCGACCCGGCCTCGCGGCCCGCCGATCTGGTACTGGGCGACCAGGTGGAACTCAAGGCCAAGGGCGATGATGGCGTGCTGCGCGCCCGCCAGGTGGACCTGGACAGCGACGAGATCCAGCAGCTGCTGGCAAGCGGCCGTCAGGCGAGCAAGCTGGCTCTGGAGATCGAGGGCCGGCTAAGCTTCGTCATGCATGATGATCTCGCCATCAAGTCGCTGCGCTTCGGTGATGCGCTGATCGACGAGGCCAATGCCTCCGATGACGGCGACGACGCCCTGGTCAGGCTGGAGACCGACTTCGTGCTGATGGCGCAGGCGCTCGGTGAGAGCATCGAGCGCCTCATCGAGTGGTTGGGTGGCGAAGCGGGTGTGCAGCGTGATGCCCTGTCGGCATGACCTCTTCCCGCAGCGAACTAAACGACCCCCATGCGCTGACCGATACCCAAGACGATACTCAAGACGATATACAAGATAATAGTGGTATGACCGAAACCGATAACGACAATACCGCGATGCAGGATGTGGATCCGTGGGCCGGCATTCGTCCCTACCAGGACGATGAGGTCGCCGAGGTGCTTTCGCGGCTTTCGCATGACACTGAGCTTCTGACGGCGCTGACGCGTTTTCGCCTGCCGCGTCTCTCGCGCTACCTGCCGGGCCTGTCGCGTACGCTGGCCAGTATCGCCATTCGTCGTGAAGTCCGCGACGTCACCAGCGTGCATGACTTTCAGATGCGCCTGGCCAATTACATGCAACGCATGATTCGCACCAGCACCGATGAGTTCCGCGTCGAGGGGCTCGACGCACTCGACCCCGATACCGCTTACCTGTTTATCGGCAATCACCGCGACATCTCGCTCGACCCGGCCTTCGTGAACTTCGCGCTCTACCAGGCCGGACGCGACACGGTGCGCATCGCCATCGGCGACAACCTGCTCAAGAAGCCCTACGTCACCGATCTGATGCGGCTCAACAAGAGCTTCATTGTCCCGCGCAGCGCGCGGGGCAAGCGCGCCATGCTGGCCGCCTACCAGCAGCTCTCCGGCTATATCCGTCACTCGATTCTCGAGGACAATCACTCGATCTGGATGGCCCAGCGCGAGGGCCGTGCCAAGGATGGCATCGACCGTACCGACCCGGCCATTCTCAAGATGATGACCATGGCGCGCCGCAGCCGGGAGCGCGACGTATCGATCGGCGAGGCGATCCATGAACTGCGTCTGGTGCCGGTGTCGATCAGCTACGAATACGACCCTTGCGACATCCAGAAGGCCCGCGAGCTGCATGCCCTCCACACCAGCGGCAACTATGCCAAGAGCCAGTTCGAGGACATCCAGTCGATCGTCACCGGCATCACCGGCGCCAAGGGGCGGGTCAAGCTGCGTTTCGGGACGCCGCTTGGCGCCGAATTCAGCAGCACCAACGAGGTTGCCGCGGAGATCGACCGCCAGGTATTGAGCGGCTATCACCTTTTCCCCAGCCATTACCTGGCGCTCGAGGCGCTGGGCGATGCCCCCGAGCTGCTCGATCTTTCCGAGGTGTCCGCTGCCGATCGCTCGCGTTTTCGCGCGCGCCTTCAAGAAGTACCCACCGAGCTTCGCGATTGGTGGCTGGCCCAATATGCCAATCCGGTGCGCAGCAAGGCGGGACGGTTACCCAGCTAGCCCCGGGGGCGGCCAGCCCTTGCGACGCCAACGCTGGCTCGAAGCGCCGGGCCGTGAATTCATCACCAGCACGCCTTCTGTCTCGCAAAGCAGTCCGTCGTGCAAAAGTGCTATCGTCTATTCACGACGAAACACACCATCGCGACGCCAAGGAGACCGCCATGTCCTCATCGGAAATCCAGAAAACGCGGATCATTCACGAGTTGCAGGGTTTCATCAGGAAGTTGCTGCAGGACCCGAAGATCCTCGAACAGTCGCTCGACATCGCCCGTCGTCATTTATCGGAAGGCAGCCGAGAAGGCGCCATGGCGAGGATCGCCAACGAGATCTCCGACACCACCAGCGTGCACATCCCCGAAGACCCGGCAGAGCATTCCGAGGCCGACAAGCTTTTCCTCCAGGTGCTCAAGGAGGTGATCGACGAGGAGCAGGCGCTCTACTGACAGAACTGGCAGACGCCCACCAGGACCCGCGCGGGCAGCGGATGCAGGCGAGGCCGAAGATAGCTACAATTGTTGGTCTGATTTTCTTGGGAATTCCATCGCCGACATGTCGAATACCACACGCCACCCGCGCAAGATCCTGGTCACCAGCGCCCTGCCCTACGCCAATGGCTCGATTCACCTGGGCCATCTGCTGGAGTACATCCAGACCGATATCTGGGTCCGCTTCCAGAAGAGCCGTGGCCAGGAGTGTTATTACGTCTGTGCCGACGATGCCCATGGCACCGCCATCATGCTGCGCGCCGAGCAGGAAGGCCTCAGCTCCGAAGCCCTGATCGAGCGCGTGTCGTGGGAACACCAGAATGACTTCGCGACGTTCGGCGTGGCCTTCGACAACTACCATTCGACCCACTCCCGCGAGAACCGCGAATTAAGCGAGCTGATCTACACGCGTCTGCGTGACAAGGGCCATATCGCCACCCGCGACATCGAGCAGATGTACGATCCGGTCAAGGGGCTGTTTCTCGCCGACCGCTTCATCAAGGGTACCTGCCCGACGTGCAAGGCCGAGGGCCAGTACGGCGACAACTGCGAAGCCTGTGGCGCCACCTACACCCCCGCGGAGCTGATCGACCCCGTTTCGGCGATCTCGGGTGCCACTCCCGAGGTGAGAAGTTCGACACACTTCTTCTTCAAGCTGCCCGACTTCGCCGACTTCCTGAAGCGCTGGATCCATGACGATCATGTCCAGCCGCAGATTCGCAACAAGCTCATGGAGTGGTTCGAGTCCGGCTTCAACGAGTGGGACATCTCGCGGGATGCACCCTACTTCGGTTTCGAGATACCCGATGCGCCCGGCAAGTTTTTCTATGTCTGGCTGGATGCGCCGATCGGTTATCTCGCCAGTTTCAAGAATCTCTGCGACCGCGAAGGCATCGACTTCGACAGCTTCTGGCAGCAGGACTCCGACGCCGAGATCTACCATTTCATCGGCAAGGACATCGTCTACTTCCACGCCCTGTTCTGGCCGGCCATGCTGCACGGGGCCGACCTGCGCACGCCCACGGCGGTCAATTGCCACGGCTTCGTCACCGTGAACGGCGCCAAGATGTCGAAGTCGCGCGGCACCTTCATCAAGGCCGCCACCTACGCCGAATATCTCAACCCCGAGTACCTGCGCTACTATTTTGCCGCCAAGCTCTCCTCGGGCGTCGACGATCTCGACCTCAACCTCGAAGACTTCGCCGCACGCGTGAACTCGGACCTGGTCGGCAAGGTCGTCAACATCGCCAGTCGCTGCGCCGGATTCGTCAAGAAACTGGGCGACGGGCAGCTCTCCCGCCATTGCGCCGAACCCGAAATGGTCGCTCGCTTCATCGCCGCCGGCGACACGATCGCCGAGGACTTCGAGGCCCGCGAGTTCGGCCGTGCCATGCGCAAGGTGATGGAACTGGCCGACGAGGCCAACACCTACATCGCCGAAAAAGAACCCTGGGTGCTCGCCAAGCAGGACGGTCGCGACGAAGAGGTCCTGGACATCTGCTCGGTGGGCATCAACCTGTTCCGTCAGCTGATGGTCTACCTGGCCCCGGTGGTCCCTGCCATGGCAGAGGGGGCGCGGCATTTTCTTCAGCTCGGCTCGCTGGACTGGCACAGCCGCCACGACCTGCTGGTCGGCCATGAGATTGCCAAGTTCAAGCCGTTGATGACCCGCATCGAACGCGACAGGATCGACGCCATGATCGAGGCGTCGAAGGAGGATCTGGTGGAAGAACAGAAACTCAAGGAAACCCCGAAAGGCCCTCTCGCCGACGACCCCATCGCCGACGAGATCACCTTCGACGATTTTGCCAAGGTGGATCTGCGCATCGTGCGTATCGCCAAGGCCGAGTATGTCGAGGGAGCGGACAAGCTGCTCAAGCTGACGCTGGACCTGGGCGGCGAGAATCGCACGGTCTTCGCGGGGATTCGCTCGGCCTACGCCCCCGAGGCGCTCGAAGGCCACTTGACGGTCATGGTGGCCAACCTGGCGCCACGCAAGATGCGTTTCGGTGTCTCGGAGGGCATGGTACTTGCCGCGGGCAACGAGGCGGGCATCTACCTGCTCGAGCCCCACACCGGCGCCGAACCCGGTCAGCGGGTGACGTGATCCTGTAGCCGAGAGGCAGCCGTGAGTCGCCACCTATCCTTGATCGATGCCATCGATGCCGAACTGCCGCAGACCCAGTGCGGTCAGTGCGGCCATCCGGGCTGTCGCCCCTACGCCGAGGCGATCGCCGCCGGCGGACCGATCAACGAATGCCCGCCCGGTGGCGAGGCCACCGTGGCGCGCCTGGCCGCCGTGACCGGGCGAGACGTCGTCCCGCTCGCGCAGCCGGCGCAATCGCCGTTGCTGGCGCGTATCCGCGAGGCCGAGTGTATCGGCTGTACCAAGTGCATCCAGGCCTGCCCGGTCGATGCCATACTCGGTGCCGCCAAGCGCATGCATACGGTCATCGAGGCCGAGTGCACCGGCTGCGAGCTCTGCGTGGCGCCCTGCCCGGTCGACTGCATCGATATCCTGCCGCATCCCGGCTGGGAAGACGCCCAAAGCAAGGCCGAGCGGCAAGCCTATCTCGCCAGACGCGCGGCTCTCGGACGTCGGCGCTTCGAGGCTCGCAACCGACGTCTGGCCCGGCAGGCAAGGGAGAAGCGCCTAGAGCGCCAACGCCGCTTGATACGTCAAGGCTCGCGGGCCAACCGCAGCGCCTCGGGCAACCCGTTCGAGCAGCGTCAGCGCCGGATGGCCATCAAGGCCGCAGAAGACGCGCAGAAGAGAGCCCGGCGGCAACTGGCCCATGCCGAACGTCAGCATGACGAAGACGCGATGGCCGCCGCTCGCCGGCAGCTAACACAGGCAAGTGACATGCTCGATAACGCGCGTGCCGCGCTCGATGCCCTTTCATCGTCACCAACCAGGTCACCAAGCGACAGTCCATGAACGCCCAGAAACGCCAAGCGATCTTCGCCCGCCTGCGCGAGCACACGCCCGAGCCCACCACCGAGCTTCACTGGGCGACCCCCTTCGAGCTGCTCGCCGCCGTACTGTTATCCGCCCAGGCGACCGACGTGGGCGTGAACAAGGCCACGGCCCGGCTCTTCCCCGTGGCCAACACCCCGGCGGCGATTCTCGAACTGGGACTCGACGGGCTCAAGGCGCACATCAAGACCATCGGCCTTTACAACACCAAGGCCGAGAACCTGATGAAGACCTGTCGCATCCTCGAGGAGACTCATGGCGGTGAAGTGCCTCGCACGCGCGCGGCCCTCGAGGCCTTGCCCGGCGTCGGGCGCAAGACCGCCAACGTCATCCTCAACACGGCCTTCGGCGAACCCACCATCGCGGTGGACACCCATATCTTCCGGGTCGCCAATCGCACCGGGCTGGCCAAGGGCAAGGATGTGGTCGAAGTGGAGCAGAAGCTCCTGCGCCATGTCCCCAGGGAATTCCGCCAGGATGCCCACCACTGGCTGATCCTGCACGGGCGCTACACCTGCGTGGCGCGCAAGCCTCGCTGTGGCAGTTGCGTGATCGAGGATCTCTGCGAATATCCGCACAAGGTCGAGATCACGGCATAAATTACGGCATAAGAAGCCGCCGGTAATGTGACGCCAGGGCCGGCCAGGTCCAGGCCGACATATCCAGACGCGGCGGGCGGCTCTCGGGGCGGATCAGCCAGTCCTCAAGCCGATCGATCAGTCCCTCGCGGCTCCCGTCATAGCGATAGGCCAAGGGGTAAAGTTCGGGAAAACACAGCCGATTCGGTACCAACGGCAAGGCGCCCCGCTGCGCGGCCTCCATGATCGAGAGCCCCTGGAACTCATGCCAGGTGGTCGACACCACGATGTCGGCCTCGTCCAGCAGCGCCCGATAGGCCTCGGCGGGCTGCGGCCCCCAGGCCACGACATGCCTCGAGAGCCGCTCGCGGGCCTGAGCGAAGATAGCCGGCTGGTCGCGAAAGCGCTGCCCCATCACCGCCAGCTCGAAACCGATGCCGCGTTCGCTGAGCGCAACGAGCGCGGCAAAGAAGTCCTCGGGGTTCTTGTCGTACTCCCAGCGATGATTCCAGACGATGCGCCCTCCTCCGTTAGGGTTCCCGCGTGAGCCAGACGATGCCAACGGCGCAGCGCCAGGATCGAGAGTCGTTTCGGAAGAAGTGTCGGAAAGGGTGTCGGAGACAGGATCGAGCGGCACCGGCAACACCCGGGCACGCTCGCGCAATCGTTCGAGGGGTTTGGCGGCGGGCAGGTTTTCCGGCAGTCGCTTGAGAAAGGCCCGCGCCCCATCGATGAAGCTGTCGCGGTTGTAGGCACTATTGAACACCACGACATCGGCAGCCAGTGCTGCATAAAGATTGACCATCAGCGCCTCGCCCCCGGGCTTCTGCTCCTTGGCAGCGGGATAGGCGAACTGGTTCTCATGGAAATAAACGATCTTTCTGGCGTGCGCCAGGTGCGGATACAGGCCGATCAGGGTGGCCAGATCGACCATCGAGGTGGCGAGCACCACGTCATATTCCTGCGCCAGGGTCGCATCTTCCTTGAGCATCCAGGTCAGCGGATTGCCGCGAATGCGCCAGCGGAAATGGCGTGGCGGAAGTTCAAGCAGCGTCCACTCAGCCTCATGCAGGCGTTCGGTCAGCCCACGCACCCAGTGGCGATGGCTGACCGCGGTATAGGCCGAGAGCAGCAGCACTCGCATCAAAAGCCCCGCGCTTCGAGCAGGTCGGCGAGTCTTTCCAGGGTCGCGAGGCCCTGAACATCGGAGGGCAGCCAAGGCAGACGCGGCCGCGACAGGTGACCCAGTTCATCATCGATACGCGCCAGATAGCCGGCTTCCTGCTCGCGCCGGGCGCGCAGGAAGTCACCGTCGGCCTCCTCGGGAATCACCCGGTTGACCAGGGTGCCCGCCACGGGAATGTTGGCGGCCTCGAGCGCCGCCACCGCACGGGTGGTCTCGAGGATCGGAAGCCGTTCCGGGGTCATGACGAACAGGAAGCTCGTTTCCTTGGCGTTTTCGATCCGCCGCCGTGCCCGGTGGAAGAGGCGGCGCCGTTCGATCAGGGTCCGCGCCACATCCTGGGTGCGCTCGTCGAGGTCGGCCAACGGATCCTCTTGAGGGTCGTCAAAGGGAGTGGCGACGTCTCGCCCACGCTTGGGCGTCAGGTGCGCGAGCACCTTGCCGAGCTCCTTGGACTTGCGATTGTGAGCCAGCAAGCCGTCGGTCCAGGCCGCCATGGTTTCGGGCAGGGTCAGCAGACGCAAGGTATGCCCGGTGGGCGCCGTATCGAAAATGACCAGGTCGTGGTCGACATCGTCGTCGATGATCAATCGCGATAGCCGCTCCAGCAGAGCGGCTTCCTGTGTTCCCGGCGACTGTCGGGTCAGGCGCATCTGACGCTCCAGCTCAGCCATCATCTGCGGGGCGGCAAAACGGCGCATCTGGGCAGTGACCCGCGCCAGATGGGCCTCGACCTCCACATCAGGGTCGATCTCCATGGCGTCCAGGTTGGGCAGCAGGCGACGCGGCGTGTCGCCAAGCTCGCGATCGAATACATCGCCCAGGCTGTGGGCGGGGTCGGTGGAAACCACCAGCACGCGCTTGCCACGCCGGGCGGCCAGCACGGCCAACGCTGCGGCAACGGTGGTCTTGCCCACCCCGCCCTTGCCGCCTACCCAGAGCAGGCGTTTTTCCAGTAGTTCTTTCATGCTGAGCTTCTTGGCCCGTGAATGGTGATCAACAGCTTGCGTCTCACCTACAGGCGCTAGCAACATCCAGGCGCTAGCAACATCTGAAATGATCTAGCGGCGAGTGCTCCATCCCCATGCGCCTGTGCCAGTCATGGAATCGCTCCAGCAAAAGGGGTTGCAGCTCCAGGGTGTAGTAAGCCGCCGGATTGGGCACACCCATCATTTCCGAGAACACCAGCAACATGAAGAGGTCGTCCTCGTCTCGCCGTGAGCGGGCAATGGTGCCACGGTAGCGGGCGGAGTAGACCTCCTCGGCAAAAAAGCGAGCCTGGCTGAGCCAGGCCCGCAGCCGCTCGCGACGAGAGTCATGCGCCCGATCATGATTGTCGTCATGCATCTCACTCTCCTTGCATCATCAAAGCTGCTTGCCCATCTCGGTGCGTGCACGCTTGAGCGCCTGGGCGCACTCCATGGCCACCAGGATGGCGGCGATCAGTACCACGATATCCACAATGAGCAGGAAGTAGTTGCCCTGATCGTAGAAGCTGCGCAGCTGGAGCAGCAGCGCCCCTATGGTCATCACCAGCAGGAAGCACAGCGGCACCAGGGTGAACCACATGGGACGACGCAGACGTACCAGCATCACGGTGACCACCAGCAGGGTGAGGCCTGCCAGCAGCTGGTTGGTGGTGCCGAACAGCGGCCAGATGATCATGCCACCGGACCCGTCGGGGCCGCCGGCGCCAAAGGCCAGCAGCAGGCAGCTGCCCACCGCCAGCAGCGTCGCCGTGGCGGGCTTCTTCATCCACGGCTGGTGATAGATTTCGCCCCATTCCTGGAAGATGTAGCGCTGCAGGCGCAGCCCGGTATCCATGGTGGTGCCGGCGAACAGCGCCGCCATCACCGTGAGCAGCGTCGCCGCCGTGGCTTCCGGCAGGCCGAGACCATGGTGGATCATGTAGGCGCCACCTTCGACAAAGGCGGTGACACCCCCGGCACCGAAGTCGGTGTACATCGCCTGCCAGTCGGCGAAGGTCGCGAAGCCAGCGGTGGCGGCGAGGATGGCAGCCAGCGCCAGCATGCCCTCGCCCACGGCCCCGAAGTAGCCGACGAAGCGCGCGTCCGTTTCCTTGTCAAGCTGCTTGGAGGTGGTGCCCGAGGAGACCAGGCCGTGGAAGCCCGAGATGGCCCCGCAGGCGATGGTGACGAACAACAGCGGGAATATCGGTGGCGTGCCCGCCGGCACATCGCTGTTGATCATCGGGGCGACCAGGTCGGGATTGAGCAGCAGGATGGCGCCATAGAGCACAATCAGGCCGATGAAGAGCTGCAGGCCATTGATGTAGTCACGAGGCTGCAGCAGCACCCAGACCGGCAACAGCGAGGCAATAGCCGCATAGCCGAACAGGATGAGTATCCATACCGCGTTGCCGGCCATGCCACCCACCTCTTCCGGCATCTGGATCGGGACCGAGGGGCCGATAAAGATCAGCGCATAGAGCGCCACCACCCCGATGATCGATACCACCGGCAGGCTCATCTTGCGTCGGTAAATCATCTGGCCGATGACCAGCGCCACCAGGATAGCGCCCCACACCGGAACCACGGCACTGGAGAAGTCCATCATCAGGCTGGCGATGACCACCGCGAACACCGCGTTGACCATCAGCAGTACCAGGAAGATGACGATCATGAAAATACTGCGCGCGCGCTTGCCCACCACGTCGCCGGTCAGCGCCCCGACGGACCTGGCCTTGTTGCGAACACTGGCCCAGATGGCTCCGGCATCGTGAATTCCGGCGAAGAAAATGGTCCCGAATATCACCCACAGAAAAGCCGGCAGCCAGCCCCAGATGACGGCAATGGCCGGCCCCACGATGGGGGCGGCCCCGGCCACCGAAGTAAAGTGATGGCCCCAGAGTACGTAGCGATTGGTGGGCACGAAGTCGACGCCATCCTCATATTCATGTGCGGGCGTCGTGTAATCGGGGTCGAGCCGATAGACCTTCTCGGCAATGAACTTCGAGTACAGAAAGTACCCGGCCGCCATCGCGGCCAGACCTAGAACCAATATGATAATGGCACTCATGGTGGAACTCCCTGGCTAAAACGGTCAGCAGTCATCCTTGTTGTTGTGAAGCGCTCTAGGGAACTCGGACGATCTTGCCTCCTCCTGTCCAGCGTTATACGGAATCGTCAATAAGTCCATGTTCAGGGGGCGCACGAGGAGTCAATTACATCAAAAGTCGTAGGGCCTTTGGCTTGGCCATCGAGACAGGCTGAAGCGGGCATTCCCCGCGACAAGAGTTGAATTGCAGGAACACTGACACCCCTGACGCTATAGTCTGCCGCCTTCGCTAGCGCCTGTCACAGCCAAGCTCAGCCAAGGGAGAACTCGCCACCCTGAGCCACGGCGCGCTGATAGGCGTCACGCGCCCGGCAGCGGGACAGGAAATCGCCGAGCTTCGGGTAACCCGCCAACCCTCCCCCGCCTTCAAGCGCCAGCACCGGAAAGCTCATCTGGATGTCGGCCGCACTGAAGGTTTCGCCGGCAAACCATGTAGCATGCGCGAGCTCGTTCTCCCAGTAATCCAGCAGGTCGCGGATCTGCGGCGTGAGAAACTGCTTCTCGACCCCGCTGGCAAACAGTCTGCCCAGGGGTCTCGCCAAGGCCGGCACCGGCGGCTTGCCGAGCTGGGCGAAGACGAGACGCATGACCAGCGGCGGCATCGCCGACCCCTCGGCATGGTGCAGCCAGAAACGGTAGCGCAGGCGTTCGTCGCTGCCTGCCGGCGGCATCAAGTGATTCCCACCATCGAAGCGCTCGACCAGATATTCCAGGATAGCGCCGGACTCGGCTATAACGCGGCCTTCGTTTGCCTCGTCGCTGATCACCGGCGACTTGCCCAAGGGATGCACCGCGCGAAGCGACGCCGGGGCCCGCATCGTCACCGGGTCGCGTCGATAGGTCACGACCTCGTACTCGGCCCCGAGCTCCTCCAGGCACCACAGCACGCGCTGGGAGCGCGAGTTTTCCAGATGATGCACCTTGATCATGCGTTTTCTCCACGAAGGCCAACGAGAGAAACCCTACCATCTTGACGCCGTTGGCACTCCTGCCAAGGTCGTCTTTGCTCACCAAGCGGTGACCACTAGACTGAATAACGAAACGCAACGTGATGCGGAACACCACGATAACGGCGCTTGATAACAACTACGCTTAACAACACCAAGACCCCATAATATCGCCAAGATGAAGCATTGTTGAAAACACAGCACACGAGAACAAGGAGAACGCCATGGCCAAGGTGCTGGTGGTGGACGATGAGCCCAACATCGTCCTATCGCTGGAATTCCTGATGCAGCAGGCCGGCCTGGACGTGGTGACCGCCGAAGATGGCGAAAGCGCCCTCGAGCGTGTCGCCGAGGGCGCCCCCGACCTGGTATTGCTGGATATCAGCCTGCCTGGTATCAGCGGCTTCGACGTCCTCGAGCGGCTTCGCCATGACCCCGACCACGCCCGCCTGCCGATCATCATGCTCACCGCCCACGGCCGTGAAGTGGAACGCGAGAAAGGCATGGCGCTGGGCGCCGACGACTATATTACCAAGCCCTTCTCGACCCAGGCGCTGGTCGACAAGGTCAAGACCCTCCTCGCCGAGGCGCAATGATGGCCCGCCGTTACAAGGGGTTGCCCAAACGCCAGCGCCTGGTCGGGCTATGGCTGCTGCTTAGCGGCATCAGCCTGTTTGGCGGGGCAGTGTTCGCCACCTGGCTGGATAGCCTGTTCACCCCACAGGGCATCGCCCGCTGGGTACTTTGGCTTGGCTGCTTTTCCGGCGGTGCCACCATCTTCCTGGTGGGCCTGCTGCTCGAGCGTCAGCTCTTCACCCCCCTGCGCCACCTGCAGGTGCAGCTGGCGCGTCTGGTGGCCAATCCCGATGCTCGCGACGACTATCCCCCCGAAGGCTGGCTGAAGAGCCTCGGCCCCGACTTGACGCGCATTCGCGAGGCCTGGCGAACCGATCGCGGTCTGCTGGCCACCGCCCATGCCGATGGCGCGCGCAGCGCCGCGCGGATCCGCCAGGAGCTCGAGACCCTGCTTCAGGTGCTCGAGACACCGCTGCTGCTCTGCGATCATCACCGTCGGCTGCTGCTGTTCAATCATGCCGCAGAAACCCTGTTCGAAGACCATAATGGCCTGGGGCTCGGCAAGCGGCTCGACGCCCTGCTGCCGGTAGCCAGCCTTCATGATGCGCTGGCCCAGATTCCTGACGACGGCACCCCCCGCGAGGTGCTGGTGCCCTGTGACGAGCGCTGGCTGCGGGCCGTGTTGCGCCGGGTGCCGGGCAGCAACGGCGAGACCCTGCTGACCCTGACCGACACGACGGCTTCATGGACCAGCGAGATGGGGGTGCGTACCGAGCTGGTCGACACCCTGCCGCTGCTGCGCCGACACAGCGCGGGGCTTACCAGCAGTGCCGACGCCCTGACCCAGCTGCGTCATGGCAGCGCCTCCGGTGAGCTGCAACAGCGCCTCGAGCGCGTGGTGGCCGAGGAAAGCCAGGCGCTGGGGGAAGGCATCGAGCGATTGAGTAAGCTGATCGATGAGATGCAGCGCCAGGGCGAGCGCCTGGCGCCCCTGTGGTCCAATGACCTCTGGAATGCCCTCAATGACTATCACGCCTGCGAGGGACGTCACGTCGTCCCGATCGGCATGCCCGCCTGGCTGAAAGGAGACGCCACGGGGCTGCTGGTGCTGCTTGCCTCACTGCTGGAGTATCTGGCGCGCCATGTCGATCAGACCGAGCTGGAAGGTGAAGTGTGCCTGGGCAACAAGCGTGTCTATCTGGACCTCATCTGGCGGGGTGAGCCGCTCGGGGAGCGTGCCCTGGCCGAGTGGCAGGACCAGCGCCTCGAGAGCCTGCCACTCGCCCCGCGGGTCGCCGACGTGTTGCGCCAGCACGCTAGCGACGCCTGGAGCCTGGCCGACCCGGACGGCGAGCATGCCCGGCTGCGCCTGCCACTGCCGGCCATGGACCGGGTCGGCGCACCGCGTGCCAAGCTTCCACCGCGTCCCGAGTTTCACGATTTCGGCATCGCCGAGTTACCCCCGCCCGATGCTGAGCTGGCGGCAAGATCGCTCAGATCGCTTGAGGTGGTCGCCTTTGACACCGAGACCACCGGCCTGGAACTGCGCCGCGGCGACACCGTGATCAGCATCGGCGCCTGCCGCGTGGTCAACCAGCGCTTGCTGGCCAGCGACACCTTCGATATCCGTGTCGATCCCGGGCGCCCGATTCCACCGGCCAGCACCGCGATCCACGGCCTGCGCGATGCCGATGTCGCCGGTGCGCCGCCATTGGCGGTGGCCTTGCCGCGCTTTCGCGACTACATCGGCGATGCGGTGATACTCGCTCACAATGCCGCCTTCGACCTGTTGGCCATACAGCCGCCGGGCGGCGGGATCGAGTTCGACATGCCGGTGCTCGACACCCTTCTGCTCTCGCGGGCACTCGACGAGGCGATCGATGGCCACGACCTCGATACCCTGGCCGAGCGTTATGGCCTGACCGTGCCTCCCGGCGCTCGTCATACGGCACTGGGTGATGCCCGCGTCACCGCCGAACTATGGCTCTCGCTGCTGCCACGGCTCGAGGCGCGCGGCATCGATACGCTGCAGGATGTCCTGCTGCTGCAGGCCAGCGCCTTCGACAAGGAGGATGCCAGCGCATGAACGCTCCCCGTCAGAAGGAGCGCCTGGTGGTCCTGATCGTGCTGGCCGTGGCGCTGTTCTCGCCGCCACTGTTGCTGCTGTTCGATACCCCGTCCCGGACCGGTCCGTCTCGTCTGCCGCTGTATATCTTCATCGCCTGGGCCGCGGTGATCGGCCTCGCCGCCTGGCTGATGGAACGGCGCCAAGAGGAGTGATCGCGTCATGAGGGGAGAGATGCTGGTGCTGGCGGTGGCCTTTGGCTACCTCGCCCTGCTGTTCGTGATCGCCGCCTGGGGCGATCGACGTGCCGAGCAGGGCCGCTCGCTGATCGGCTCGCCCACCGTCTATGCGCTCTCCATCGCCGTCTACTGCACCGCTTGGACCTTCTACGGCAGCGTCGGCCGCGCCGCCAGTGCCGGGCCCAGCTTCCTCTTGATCTATCTGGGTCCGACGCTGGCGATGCTGATGTCGCCCTTCGTGATCCGCAAGATGGTGCGCATCGCCAGCGCCCAGCGCATCACCTCGATTGCCGACTTCATCAGCGCCCGCTACGGCAAGAGTTCGAGCCTGGGGGCGCTGGTGGCGCTGATTGCGCTGGTCGGTATCACGCCCTACATCGCCCTGCAGCTCAAGGCGATCACCCTGAGCCATGCGGTGCTGGTCAACTATCCCGAGGCCGCTGAGCTACGGCTCGCCGAGGAAAGTTTCTGGAACGACAAGTCGTTCTGGGTGGCCCTGGTGCTGGCGGTGTTCATCATCCTGTTCGGCACCCGCCACCTCGACGCCAGCGAACGCCACGAAGGCATGGTGGCCGCGATCGCCTTCGAATCGCTGGTCAAGCTGGTGGCGTTTCTCTCGGTGGGCGTGTTCACGGTGTTCGTGCTCTTCAACGGCCCCGGCGACCTCTTCGCCCAGGTGGCCGCAGCCCCCGAACTGAGCGGCGCGCTGAGCCTCGATGCCGTGCCGGGCGGCGCCGTGGGCTGGGTGGGCACCCTGGTGCTGGCGTTCCTGGCGTTTCTGACCCTGCCGCGCCAGTTCCAGGTGCTGGTGGTCGAGAACGTCGACGAGCGTCACCTGACGCGCGCCAGCTGGCTGTTTCCGCTTTACCTGCTGGCGATCAACCTGTTCGTCATACCCATTGCCATGGCCGGGCTGCTGCTCGGCGATGCCGGCAGCGACCCCGACAGCTTCGTGCTGACGTTGCCGCTGTCGGCAGGGCTTGAGGGCCTGCCGTTGCTGGTGTTCATCGGCGGCCTGTCGGCGGCCACCGGCATGGTAATCGTGGAGACCATCGCGCTCTCGACCATGGTCAGCAACCAACTGGTGATGCCGCTGCTGCTGCGCTCGCCCCACCTGCACCTGGGCAGCCGCGGGGAGCTCGCCGGCTGGCTGCTGGGCATCCGGCGGGTCGCCATCGTGCTGATCCTGCTGCTGGGCTATCTCTATCACGCGCTGATCGGGGATTCCTACAGCCTGGTGACCATCGGGCTGGTGTCCTTTGCCGCCGCCGCCCAGTTTGCCCCGGCGATGCTGATCGGCATGTACTGGCGCGGTGCCAACCGCAACGGCGCCGCGCTCGGGCTGATCGCGGGGTTTCTGGTCTGGGCCTGGACGCTGCTGCTGCCGGGGTTCGCGCAGTCGGGCTGGCTCGGCGCAGGCTTTCTGGAAAACGGCCCCTGGGGCATCGGCTGGCTGCGCCCTTACGCACTGTTCGGGCTCGAGGGTTGGGACATCTATACCCATTCGCTGCTGTGGAGCCTCACCGCCAACGTCGGCCTGTTGGTGGGCGTCTCGCTGTTCTCGCGTCAGAGCCCGCTGGAACAGACCCAGGCGGCGCTGTTCACCGAGGCCATGCACCCCCGGCTGATGCAGACCTCGCTGTGGCAGGGACAGACCACGCGCGGCGAGCTCAGCGCCCTGCTCGACCGTTACCTGGGAGGCGCTGCCACCCGCCGTGTGTTTTCCGGGATAGCGATCGCCGAGGATGACCATCCCGCCCCGCCGGAATTGATCGCCCGCGCCGAGCAGGCGCTGGCCGGGGCGCTCGGCAGTGCCTCGGCGCGAGTATTGATCAACTCGGTGGTACGCGGCGAAGCCCTCGATCTGGACGCCATCCTGAGCATTCTCGACACTACCTCGGAGACCTTGGAGGTCAACCGGCGCCTGGAGCAGAAGTCCCGCGAGCTGGCGCGTACCAGCGAGGAATTGCGCGCCGCCAATGAGCGCTTGCGCGAGCTCGACCGCCTCAAGGACGAGTTCATCGCCATGGTCAGCCATGAGCTGCGCACCCCCCTCACCTCGATCCGCGCCTTCGCCGAGATACTGCACGATGGCAAGAACCTGCCCGAGGAGAAACGCCTGCACTTTCTCGACGTGGTGGTTCGCGAGAGCCAGCGGCTGTCCCGGCTGATCGAGGAGATACTCGACCTCGCGCGTCTGGAGAGTGGGCGCATGACGCTCGACCCACGACCGCTGGACCTGGTCGAGCTGGCGCAGCACAGCGTGGATGCCGTCCATCGTCTCCAGGAAACGCGGGGCGTCAATCTGGAAGTGGACATGGCGGTCAGCGCGGCCCCGGTGATCGGCGACCCCGACCGCCTCGAGCAGGTGATCATCAACCTGCTCGACAATGCCGGCAAGTTCGCCGCCGACGAGTCGCCGCGCGTGCTGCTGCGCCTGGAGCGCTACAAGGATCATTTCCGCCTCAGCGTGGAGGACAACGGCCCCGGCATTGCCGACGACGAGCGTGAGCGCGTGTTCGAGAAGTTCCATCAGATCCAGCGCCAGGACAGCGGCGAAACCCGCGGCCGGCCGCGTGGCAGCGGCCTGGGGCTGCCGATCAGCCGCGGCATCGTGGCCCACCTGGGGGGACGCCTGTGGGTGGAGAGCGCGCCGCATCTGGGAGGCGCCTGCCTGGTGATGGAGCTGCCCGACGCCCCGGACGCCCCAGATACGGAAGCGGCCACGCCACCCGCGCCGGCTAGCCCCGCACCTGCCTGATCACCGCCTGGATCTGCTGAAGGTCGTGACGCAGCAATAGGCGCTCGTCTTCAGCGAGACGCGCGCCGTTTATCCATCCATCCGGCGTGCGGCCCTCGGCCAGTGCCATGCGCTGTTCCGCGAGCAGCAGCCCCTGAAGGCGCGCCAGTGCCACCGTCAACGCACGGGCGCGCTCGGTGTCCAGCACGTCACGCATGACCAGCGCCGTCAGACGCGAGCGCGTATCGGGAGGCGTGACGCCATGGCGCAGCGACATCAGGCGCACGGCATTGACCAACGGCAGCACGCCGCGGTGCTTGAGATTGATCGCCCGTTCGTGAGGTGCGCCCTCGCCGCCGCTGGCCAGACGGCCGAAGCGGTCCAGCGCGACCGGTGTTTCGAGCAGCAGCGCGGCCATCTCGTCGAGAAACAGGTGAGCGTGGGGCAACCGTCTCGCTACCCGGTCCGCCAACGCCTCAGCGAGGGCCGGCTCGCCGTACACGGGGTGAAAATCAAGCAGAATATTGGCCTGCTGGACACGCTTGACGCGCCGGTCTGCCGTCCATAGCGCCAATTGCTCGCTCCACTCCGACAGACGCTTGCGCCACATCGGGAAGCGCGCCATCACATGTCCCTGACACAGCGGGATGCCGGCCGTATCGAGGCGCTGGGTGAAACGCTCGCCAAGCGCCTGGAAATAGCCGTCGATTTCGGTGTGCCGTGCGTCAGGGTAGTCGGCGATAATCATGGCATTGTCCTGGTCCGGCCCCAGCAGGCTCTCGTGGCGGGCCACCGAGCCCAGAGTCAGCACGCAGAACGCCACCGGAGGCGGCCCCCAGCCCTGCCCTTGCATCTCGTTGAGGGATAGCTCGACGGCACGCCGGTAGAGCCAGTCGTTGTGGTCGCTGATCAGCTGACTGATGCGCCAGGCGGGAAGGTCGAGACGATCCAGCGCCTCGACGAGTTCGGCTTGCCAACGGTGCGCCTCGGCAAGACTGGGGGTAGGGCCGAGGGCGTTCAGGGCATCGCGTAGCGGAGTGAGGACCGACGGCCAGGCGCCAAGCGCTGACGGGAAATCGCCGGTAAAGAGGGTTCGCCAGGGCGAGGCGCGATACAAGAGGCGCATGGGCGCTCCGAATCAGCGAGTCTTGAACAGCTCGTCGCCGATTTCATCGATCAGCCGCTGCGCCTTGCTGACCATCAACTGATCGCAGGCTTCGCGACCGGGTACCATGTCGGAGCGCTCGAAGCGATGCTCGAGCAACTGCGCTCCCTCATCGTCATCGCCGGGAAGCGGCTTGCGGATCCAGCCGCTGACTCGATACTGGCCGCCCTGATCGTCGGGTTCCGAAACGATCAGGTAGCCCTTGTACTCCACCGGCTCGGCGGCCCGGCGCGCCGGGCTCTTGTCATCACCCGCGCCGAACAGGCCGGAGAGCAGCTTCTTCAACATGGCATCAGTCCTGCTGGCGTCCCTTGCCGGCGGCGATCCGCAGGCGCAAGGCGTTGAGCTTGATGAAGCCCTCGGCATCCTTCTGATCGTAGGCGCCGGCATCATCCTCGAACGTCGCAATCGACTCGTCGAACAGCGACTGGTCGGACTTGCGACCCGCCACGGTGGCACCGCCCTTGTAGAGCTTCATGCGTACCACGCCGGACACGTTCTTCTGGGTCTCGTCGATGGCCGCCTGCAGCATGCGCCGCTCAGGGCTCCACCAGTAGCCGTTGTAGATCACCTCGGCGTACTTCGGCATCAACTCGTCCTTGAGATGCGCTTCCTCGCGGTCGAGCGTGAGAGACTCGATGGCACGATGGGCGCGCAGCATGATGGTACCGCCGGGCGTTTCGTAGCAGCCCCGCGATTTCATGCCCACGTAGCGGTTCTCGACGATATCGAGACGACCGATGCCGTTATCGCCACCCAGCTTGTTGAGCGTCTCGAGCACCTCGTGGGGGCGCATTGGCGTGTCATCGATGGCGACGATGTCGCCCTTGGCGTAGGTCAGCTCCACATAGGTGGGCTGGTCGGGCGCGGTTTCCGGCGACACGCTCCAGCGCCACATGTCTTCTTCGGCCTCGGCCCAGGGGTCCTCGAGAATGCCGCCCTCGTAGGAGATGTGCAGCAGGTTGGCGTCCATGGAATACGGCGACTTCTTCTTGCCACTGGAGAAGTCCACCGGGATATCGTGCTGCTGGCAGTAAGCCATCAGCTTTTCACGTGAGGTCAGGTTCCATTCGCGCCACGGCGCGATCACCTTGACACCGGGCTTGAGCGCGTAGGCCCCCAGCTCGAAACGCACCTGATCGTTGCCCTTGCCGGTCGCACCATGCGAGATGGCGTCCGCGCCGGTCTGGTTGGCGATCTCGATCAGGCGACGAGCGATCAATGGCCGAGCGATCGAGGTACCGAGCAGGTATTCGCCTTCGTAGAGGGTATTGGCACGAAACATCGGATAGACGTAATCGCGCACGAACTCCTCGCGCAGGTCCTCGATGTGGATTTCCTTGACGCCCAATGCCTGCGCCTTGGTACGCGCCGGCTCGACTTCCTCGCCCTGGCCGATGTCGGCAGTGAAGGTCACGACTTCGCAGTCGTAGGTCTCCTGCAACCACTTGACGATGACGGATGTGTCCAGGCCACCGGAATAGGCCAGCACGACCTTCTTGACATCGGACATTAAGGGCTCCTCGTTGGAATCATTGGCGTTGAAATCAGTGACGTTACCGCGCGTCATGTGTCAGCCATTATAGCGCGGTGAGGGGGCAGCGAATACCGGCCGCAGGACGCCAGGAGGCCAAACTGCTAGACTGGCCGCGCTCCAGCGGCGACCTTGATCGAATCGCACTGACGGTGCGCGAGAGGATGAGGCAAGACCGAAGGCCATAACAACACGGGCAAGCGAAGACGCGAGAAGCGCGAGCGAAGACTAAGGAGAGGCGAATGAGCGAGGCGAGCGCCCGCGAACTGATGGCCCAGCGATTCCGCAGTTACCTGCCGGTGGTGGTCGACCTGGAAACCGGCGGCTTCAACCCCGAGCGCGATGCGCTGCTGGAGATCGCCGCCGTGACCCTGACCATGGAGGCCGACGGCAGTCTGAAACCCGACGCCACCTATGCCTACCACATCAAGCCCTTCGCAGGGGCCAACGTGGAGCAGTCGGCACTGGACTTCACCGGTATTCGGCTCGATGACCCGCTGCGCCAGCAGGTCGCCCTGTCCGAGGCCGAGGCGCTGGGCGAAATCTTCCGTTCGGTACGCAAGTCCATCAAGGCTCATGGCTGCACGCGTGCGGTGCTGGTCGGCCACAACGCCGCCTTCGATCATGGCTTTCTCAATGCCGCCGTCAATCGCTGCGGCATCAAGCGCAACCCCTTTCATCCCTTTTCGAGCTTCGACACCGCCTCGCTTGCCGGCCTGGTCTATGGGCAGACCGTGCTGGCGCGGGCGTGCCGCGTCGCCGGCATCGACTTCGACAACAACGCCGCCCACTCGGCGCGCTATGACACCGAGCGCACCGCCGAGTTGTTCTGCGCCATGGTCAACCGCTACCGCGAACTCGGCGGCTGGAGCCTGGCCCAGAAAGAACAAGGGCTCGTTGAAGACTGACCCGTCTGCAGAAACGCAAAAAAGAATCGAGTAGGAGGGGGAATTGCTTCCCCCGTCCTCTCACACCACCGTACGTACGGTTCCGTATACGGCGGTTCATGAAGAACGAGTAAGCCC
>NZ_FPBP01000030.1 GCF_900116705.1 Halomonas korlensis
AAGCTACCGCTGAGAAGCATCCGGTTACCCCGGGTGCCCTGTACCCGCCCTATGAAGCCCTTGGCGATTTGCTGCTTTCCCTTGACCGCCCGGCCAAGGCGCTGGCTAATTACGAGAATTCGAATCGCACCTGGCCACAACGCTATAATACCCTTGAAGGCGCCGCCCGCTCGGCGCATGCCGCCGGTGATGCCGAGTCTACCTTGCGCTGGTCTCGTCGGTTACAGGAGGCCGCCCCTGACACCAAGCGTGACTCAATCGATCACATAAGGAGTCTGGCAGGAACCCAGTAGAGTCGCTCATGGTTTTGTGGGCAGGCAACAGGAAAGAGTCCTTGAAACTAGGTGTCGGGTCCCGGGGGATTAATCCCCCGGGACCCGATAAAGAAAACACGTCACCTGCGCAGCTGGTCGAACGATTCCTCGATTACGGCGGTACGACTACCGAAGGCCTGAATGCCATGCTCGACAGCGGTTTTCGCCAGGCCGTCCACCATGGGCTGGACGCTGCCCATGAAGCCGCCAGGCATACGCCCGACTAACTACTGCAGTTGTAAGTACAGCGAGGTGCCGAAAAAGGGGTCTGCGACATATCTCAGGCCTTCCTGAGCGGCGTGGCCGAGCACCTCCCCAACGCCGAGGTGACGGTCGACGGGTTCCCTATCGTGCAGACCTTCACCAAGGCGCTGGACGAGATGCGCAAGAAGGAGCGCCGCGAGCAGGGGCACCCCAAGTCGCTGCGCTGGGCACTGCTGAAGAGCCTGGAAAACGAGAACCTGACGCCCAAGCAACTGGCGGCGCTCCAGGAACGGGTGGCCGATCAGAGCGCCACTGCCGATGCCTGGGTGATCAAGAAGAAGTTGCGCTGGATTCAGAAGGCGCCGACGCTGCGAGCGGCTCGATGGCGCATCACAAACTACCTCAAGGTCATGCAGGCGGCGGTCTCCGAGAAGCCCCTGCTGAAGCCGATGGCGAAGGCCTTGGCGACGCTGGAGCGGCATGCCGACGCGGTGGTCAGGCGCTGGATATCGGGACTGACGAATGCACGACGGGAAGGGATGAACGGCTTGTTCCAGGCGGCGCGGTCACGCACACGCGGCTACCGGAACGAGACCAACTTCATCGCGATGATCTAACTGATTGGCAGCCCAGTGGGCCGCCTGCTCGATCACGCCAAATCCACATGAAGTGACGAAGAACCGATTTTTCCGGTTCCAGACACGGCAAGAATATGAGCGTAAGTGGTCAGATTTAATGGATAATCAGATCCCGAGCCTTCTGCGAGAGGAAGTTTCGGAAATTCAATGATATAACAATCGGCTGTACAGCGATCGTTTTTCCGCCGCTTCGCGGCGCCAAACCGGCGCGTGAGCCGGGCGTTATACCAATTTCCTGACATATCAATGAATTCCTCCAAACAGGCAATCTTCAAAATAAATTAATTATGCGAAATGCGATCTCAATAGCTCTACTATCGCTGTTGGTTACCATAACCATGATCTCGTGCAACTCAACGCCTCTGGATCAGTACATAATAGATAAGAAAAATCAGGCCGGAATTATCGGGATACAGGCGGGGTACGTAGGTCCAGATGGAAATGAGTGGCACGGCAGTTACGGCTTCAGAAATTATAAAACAGGCGAAGTCGTCAATGATAGTACGCTCTTTATGATAGCCTCATCTGCCAAACCTGTAACGGCATTGGCTATCTTAAAGCTACATGATGAGGGCAAGTTAAATTTAGACGATGACATCAACCGTTATATCCCCTTCTCCGTTGTCAATCCTCATAATCCTAGTAACTTCATAACTTTTCGGATGCTTTTGTCCCACACCTCCACCATCCAAGACAACTGGGAGGTGCTTGATCCTCTTTATACCATTGAAGAAGGTGGTGATTCGCCGCTTGCACTTTCGGATTTTGTACAGGATTATCTCACTATATCGGGGGACTATTATAATCCAAAGAAAAACTTTTACAAAGAAACTCCCGGACAATATTGGTCCTACAGCAATATGGGATACGCACTGCTTGGGTATGCGGTCGAAGAGATTTCAGGATTGAGTTTTTCTGAATATATGAACCAGGAAATCTTCGAACCGCTGGGAATGATGAATTCATATTGGTTTCTCAGCAATATCCCTCACCAAAATATTGCGCGACCTCACCAGTTGCCCGATGAAGAGGACAAAGATATTACACCTAAAATGCTACCTCATTACGGTTATCCGGGTTTTCCAGACGGACAGCTGCGAACAACTACGAAAGACTATCTGAAATTTGTAAAACTCATTGTCGACGGTGGGCGCATAAACGGAAATCAATTCATTTCTGAAGACCTTATTAAGCAATATCACACGATTCAATATCCTTCGGTGCACCAGTACCAGGCGATATCGTTTAATTATAATGAATTCGAAGACTGGATGTATTATTTGTTCATGCGTCGCCTTCCATCTCATACCGGAGGTGATCCGGGAGTAGCTTCTGTGGTATCGTTTGATCCTGAGCAAAAAACGGCAGCAATTGTTTTTGTAAACTCTCCCCCCAATACGTTAATAGGTGAAAAAACTTTTTATCTGGACTTGCCAAGGAGGTTATTGAATGAAGCTGCAAAGTAGGGGCTTTCTGCTCTGAATATCGACATTCACTTTCCACGCCTAGTAGATGCCATAGCTTTTTGAATATCTCCTCTTTATATTATGCATTCAGTTTTCTGTTATTTATTATGTTAATCCATCCCTCTACAAAAATCGAGATATAACAAGCGCTTCAAGGGTGACAGGCCTCGCCCTCCCTTGCCCGATTCTAATTTTTTAGCTAACCTTTCTTTAGTAACCGATTTCAACACTCCAGCGCCTGCACTTAAGGAAACGCTGAACAATTCGATCCTGCGCAATGCAAGCGCCAAGTTGGCCCTCTTACCGCCTCAGCGGTCATTATCTGATCACTTCAGGTGGCCTGTTTTCCCTGACAGCCGGGCTTTCCGGCTGCCAGGCCAGACGCAAGGCACACTGGCCCCATCAACTTGGCCCTCGCATCGTGTCGCCAGCA
>NZ_FPBP01000005.1 GCF_900116705.1 Halomonas korlensis
AAACTCGGCTCAAGGTCCAAACTTCTCAACAGGTCCGCCCCGAGGGGCCAACCTTGACGAGTCGCTTGCCTCGATGTCTCGGTGACTGGTCACCGACACCTCGACAAGCGCCCACATGAATTACCTGATCGATTGTTAAAGAGCGGCTCCCACTTCTCGCTAGCTAATAGAGAGCGGAGCGTCTCGCTGTTGCTGGCCTGAAGCGCAGCGCCCGGCGAGGAAGGCGTAGTCTACCGAGTTCGGCGAAAGTGTCAACCCCTGGCGCGTCCGATCGTTCGTACTGATCGCCGCTAACTGCCAGGAAAAACAACCACTTCTTCCGCCTCCACCGCCAACAACGTTCCCCGTCCCTGGCAGCGGATGCGTATCCTACGACGCCAGTGGCGCTCATGCAAGAGGAAACCATAGAAAAATATAGCCCACCTTCTGCGAGAGCGCCAAGACCTTTGGCATCAAATCACCAGAAGGTCGACGAACCTGTTGGCTGGCGTACTCTCCAGGCGTTCCTGATCCTTGCAGAGCTGGAAGATCATCTCGCAGCGACCCGCCGGGAATCGAGTGGCCAGATTATGCTTGAACTTGTCTTCCAGCGCCGGGATGCCTTCGGCACGGCGGCGGCGATGACCCAGCGGATATTCGACCTCGACCCGCTCGGTGGAGGTGCCATCATGAAAGAACACCTGAATGGCATTGGCGATGGAGCGCTTCTCGGGGTCGTGATAATCCCGTGAATAACGTTCGTCCTCGACGACTTCCATCTTGTTGCGCAGCTCATCGATGATCGGATTGGCTTCGTGGAACGTATCCTCATAATGTTCAGCTACCAGGCTGCCGAAGGCCAGCGGCACAGCCGTCATATACTGAAGGCAGTGATCGCGGTCGGCGGGATTGGCCAGGGCGCCGGACTTGGAGATGATACGAATCGCCGAATCGTGCGTGGTCAGCACGATCCTGTCGATCTCGTCCAGCCGGTCCTTGACCTGTGGGTGCAAGGTCACCGCCGCCTCACAGGCGGTCTGAGAGTGAAATTCCGCCGGGAAGGAGATCTTGAACAATACGTTCTCCATCACGTAGCTGCCGAAATCACGCTGGAAACTGAACTTGCGCTCCGACTCAGGTTTGGTCGCCAGATCCTTGTTGGTATGACTGAAGAGGATGTCGTAGAAGCCCCATTGCGGTGCTGAGAGCGCCCCTGGGATGCCCATCTCGCCGCGCATGGCAATGTCGGCCAGGCGCACGCCGCGTGAGGTGGCATCGCCGGCGGCCCAACTCTTGCGCGAGCCGGCGTTCGGGGCATGACGATAGGTTCGCAGGCTTTGACCATCGACCCAGGCATGGGACAACGCAGACAGCAACTGCTCGCGGTTGGCGCCCATCATCCTGGCGACCACGGCGGTAGAGGCCACCTTGACCAGCACCACATGATCGAGGCCGACACGGTTGAAGGAGTTGTCGAGTGCCAGCACTCCCTGGATCTCATGGGCCATGATCATGGCTTCCAGTACATCGCGCACGGTCAGCGGCGCTTCCCCTTGACCGATACGCTTCTGGGAAAGATGGTCGGCCACGGCAAGGATGCCACCCAGATTATCGGAAGGATGGCCCCATTCGGCGGCAAGCCAGGTGTCGTTGTAGTCGAGCCAGCGGATGATGGTGCCGATATCCCAGGCGGCCTTGACCGGGTCAAGCCGGAAGGAAGTGCCGGGCACGCGGGCACCATGCGGCACAATAGTACCTTCCACCAATGGCCCCAGATGCTTGGTGCACTCGGGGAAGCGCAGCGCCAACAGGCCGCAGCCCAGGGTATCCATCAGGCAGTTGCGGGCGGTATCCAGTGCCTCGCTGCTCTCGATCCGGTAATCGAGAACATAGTCGGCAATCTTCTGCAGCTCGATGTCATAGTCCGGACGGATGTTGGTTTCGACAGTAGCACTCATTGGCTCCGCTCCTGCTGATGGGTAAGACCCTGAAGATAGGCAGAGTCCTGGAACATGGGTAAGCACGATACTGGTCTCAGCCTAGCGCACCTCAGAAGACATCACCGGGAACCCGAACCCACCCCTCCATCAGCACGCGCGCACTGCGACTCATGACCGCCTTGACCACTTGCCACGCGCCATCAACTCGAGTGGCCTCGGCGCCGACCCTCAGGGTGCCAGAGGGATGACCGAAGCAGACCGCGGTGCGGTCCCCGCCACCGGCCGCGAGATTGACCAGCGTATCGGGAATCGCCGCGGCAGTCCCTATGGCCACGGCGGCCGTGCCCATCATGGCGTGATGCAGCTTGCCCATCGATACCGCGCGCACCAGCAGATCCACCTCGGCGGCAGTCACTGACTTACCGCTGGAGGCGATATAATCGGCCGGCCTGGCGACAAAGGCCACCTTCGGGGTGTGCTGACGGTTGAGAGCCTCATCGACATGCGCGATCAGTCCCATGCGTACTGCCCCGGCGGCACGGATCGACTCGAGCATGGCCAGCGCCTTGGGATCACCATTGATGTCATCCTGTCGTTCGGTGCCGGTGAAGCCGATAGCCTCGGCGTTCACGAAGATGGTCGGAATACCGGCATTGATCATGGTGGCCTTGAGGACACCGAGGCCGGGCACATCCAGGTCATCGACACGGTTACCGGTAGGAAATATCGTCCCGCCGCCATCGGCGGGGTCCATGAACTCGACCGGCACCTTGGCCGCCGGGAAGGTCACACCATCCAGCTCAAAATCGCCGGTTTCCTGCACCTCGCCATTGGTGATGGGAACATGGGAAACGATCGTCTTGCCGATATTGGCCTGCCAGATGCGCACCGTTGCCACGCCGTTTTCAGGAACGCGGCGGGTATCTACCAGACCATTGCTGATCGCAAAGGGACCGACCGCCGCCGACAGGTTGCCGCAGTTGCCACTCCAGTCTACAAAGGCCTTGTCGATGGAAACCTGGCCGAACAGGTAGTCGACATCATGATCGGGACTCTCGCTTCTCGACAAGATCACCGCCTTGCTGGTGCTTGAGGTGCCCCCGCCCATGCCATCGGTGTGCTTGGCGTAGGGATCGGGACTGCCGATCACGCGCAGCAGCAAGGCATCGCGTGCAGCACCAGGCGCCTGGGCGGCCTCGGGCAGGTCCTGCCAACGAAAAAACACGCCCTTGCTGGTACCGCCACGCATGTACGTGGCGGGAATCCTGATCTGAGGTTCGTGGGTCATGGGTCTACTCACGCCACTGCCTCCGATTCGAGAAAGTCCTGGGCAAAGCGCTGTAGCACTCCTCCAGCTGAATAGATCGAGACCTCTTCCTGGGTATCCAGACGGCAGATCACCGGCACTTCCACGCGCTCGCCATCCCGGCGATGGATGATCAAGGTCAGGGTATTGCGCGGTGTGAACTCGCCGATCACGTCATAGGTCTCGGTGCCGTCGATCGCCAGCGTCTTGCGCGTCGTACCCGGCGTGAACTCCAGCGGCAAGACACCCATACCTAACAGATTGGTGCGATGGATACGCTCGAAGCCCTCAGCAACGATAGCTTCGACACCAGCCAGGCGCACGCCCTTGGCGGCCCAGTCGCGAGACGAGCCCTGACCGTAGTCGGCACCGGCGACGATGATCAGCGGCTGCTTGCGTTTCATGTAGGTTTCGATGGCTTCCCACATGCGCGTCACTTCGCCTTCCGGCTCGATGCGCGCCAAAGAGCCTTGCTTGACCTCACCCTCCCGTTGCGCCATTTCGTTGCGCAACTTCGGGTTGGCGAAGGTCGCGCGTAACGCCGTCAGGTGATCGCCGCGGTGGGTCGCATAGGAGTTGAAGTCCTCCTCCGGCAGGCCCATCTTCGCCAGGTACTCGCCGGCCGCGCTGTCGGCCATGATGGCATTCGACGGCGACAGATGGTCGGTGGTGATGTTGTCACCCAGCACCGCCAGCGGCCGCATCCCCTTGAGCGTACGCTCGCCACCCAGCGCGCCGTCCCCCTCCTTGTCCCAATAGGGCGGACGACGAATATAGGTACTCTGCGGGCGCCAGTCGTACAGCGGCTCGACCTGCGGGCCGTTGTCGGCTTTCACCTCGAACATCGGAATGTAGACGTCGCGATAATGCTGGGGCTTGACGCTTTCGGCGACGATGGCGTCGATTTCCTCATCGCTCGGCCAGAGATCCATCAACATGACGGGGTTGCCCTCGTGATCGGTGCCCAACACGTCCTTCTCGATATCGAAGCGTATGGTCCCGGCGATGGCGTAGGCGACCACCAGCGGCGGCGAGGCCAGGAAGGCCTGCTTGGCGTAGGGATGGATACGGCCATCAAAGTTGCGATTGCCGGACAGCACCGCCGTCGAATAGAGATCGCGATCCACCAGTTCCTTCTGGATCACCGGGTCCAGGGCGCCGCTCATGCCGTTGCACGTCGTGCAGGCAAAGGCGACCACACCGAAGCCGAGCGTTTCCAGCTCCGATAGCAGACCGGCTTCTTCCAGGTAGAGCTGGACGGTCTTGGAGCCGGGGGCCAGCGAGCTCTTCACCCACGGCTTGCGCGCCAGGCCACGCGCGTTGGCGTTACGCGCCATGAGTCCCGCCGCGATCATGTTGCGCGGGTTACTGGTATTGGTACAGCTGGTGATCGCCGCGATGATCACGGCGCCATCGGGCATCAGGCCAGGCTCGTTCTCCACCTTGCCGGAAATCCCCCGTGCCGCTAGATCCCGCGTGGCGACCCGGCTATGCGGATTGCTGGGCCCGGCGATGGTGCGGTCCACGCTGGAAAGATCGAAGGTCAGCACACGCTCGTACTCGGCGTTTTCCAGGCTGTCCGCCCACAGGCCCGCTTGCTTTGCGTAAGTCTCCACCAGCTTGATCTGATCGTCTTCACGACCGGTCAGCTTCAGGTAATCGAGCGTCTGCTGATCGATGTAGAACATCGCCGCGGTAGCGCCGAATTCCGGCGTCATGTTGGAGATGGTCGCGCGGTCGCCAAGCGTCAGGTGAGCCGCCCCTTCGCCGAAGAACTCCAGGTATGCCGAGACCACCTTGGCGTTGCGCAGAAACTCGGTGATCGCCAACACGATGTCGGTGGCAGTGATCCCAGGACTGGGCTTGCCGGTCAGCTCCACCCCGATGATGTCCGGCAGGCGCATCCACGAAGCCCGCCCCAGCATCACGCTTTCGGCCTCGAGCCCGCCGACGCCGACGGCGATGACCCCGAGGGCATCGACCATGGGGGTGTGACTGTCAGTGCCGACCAGAGTGTCCGGAAAGGCCACGTGCTTTCCGTGCTCATCCGGGCGCACCTGAATCACCGGCGACATTCGCTCCAGATTGATCTGATGCATGATGCCGTTGCCCGGCGGAATGACATCGACGTTCTTGAAGGCCTTCTTGGTCCAGTCGATGAAGTGGAAACGGTCCTCGTTGCGGCGATCCTCGATGGCGCGGTTCTTCTCGAAGGCTTCCTTGTCGAAGCCGGCATGCTCGACGGCAAGGGAGTGGTCGACGATCAGCTGGGTCGGCACCACCGGATTGACCTTGGCAGGGTCGCCGCCTTTCTCGGCAATGGCGTCGCGCAGCCCCGCCAGATCGACCAATGCAGTCTGGCCGAGGATGTCATGACACACCACACGGGCCGGGAACCAGGGGAAATCCAGATCTCGCCGACGCTCGATCAGTTGCGTGAGAGCATCGGTGAGCATGTCGGGATTGCAGCGGCGCACCAGGTTTTCGGCCAGCACCCGGGAGGTATAGGGAAGCCCGGCGTAGGCGCCGGGCTGGATCGCCTCGACTGCTGCGCGGGTGTCGAAATAGTCGAGATCAGTGCCCGGAAGGGACTTGCGATAATCAGTATTCATGGCGTCGCTCAGTCACGCTGTTCAATGGGCACCCACTCGCTCTTCTCCGGGCCGACATAGTCGGCGCTGGGGCGAATGATGCGGTTGTTTTCGCGCTGCTCGAAGACATGCGCACACCAGCCGGTAACCCGCGAGCAGACGAAGATCGGTGTGAACAGCTTGGTGGGGACATCCATGAAGTAGTAGGCGCTGGCATGAAAGAAGTCGGCGTTGCAGAAGAGTTTCTTCTCGCGCCACATCACCGCCTCGACGCGCTCGGAGACCGGGTAGAGCACGCTGTCGCCCACGTCCTCGGCCAGGCGCTTCGACCAGTGCTTGATGATGGCGTTGCGCGGATCGGATTCGCGATAGACCGCATGCCCGAAGCCCATGATCTTCTCGCGGCGCTCGAGCTTACCCATGATTTCGCGCTCGGCCTCATCCGCGGACTGCCAGTTCTCGATCATCGCCATGGCCGCTTCGTTGGCGCCACCATGCAGGGGCCCACGCAGCGAACCGATAGCGCCGGTCACACAGGAGTGCATGTCGGACAGCGTCGAGGCACAGACCCGCGCGGTGAAGGTCGAGGCATTGAATTCGTGCTCGGCATAGAGAATCAGCGAGACATTCATCACGCGGGCATGGAGCTCGGAGGCTGGTTCGTCACGCAGCAGGTGAAGGAAGTGCCCGCCGACCGACTCGTCATCGGTTTCGGTGTCGATGCGCACCCCATCGTGGCTGAAGCGATACCAGTAGCAGATGATCGATGGCAGCACGGCCAACAGGCGGTCGGAGACGTCCTGCTGCTGATCGAAACTCTCTTCGGTTTCCAGGTTGCCGAGCATGGAAGCCCCGGTGCGCATCACGTCCATGGGGTGGGCACCGGCTGGAATTTGTTCCAGCACGGTCTTGAGCGCCTGAGGCAAGCCGCGCAAGCCCTTGAGCTTGGTGATGTAGGCGTCGAGTTCTGCCTGATTGGGCAACTTGCCCTTGAGCAGCAGATAGGCCACCTCCTCGAAGCGCGCCTTTTCGGCCAGTACCTCAATGTCGAAACCGCGGTAGGTCAGGCCTGAACCGGTCTGTCCGACGGTACATAATGCCGTGCTTCCCGCACTCTGGCCGCGCAGACCGGCGCCACCGATGGGTTGTTCTGCCATGTCGTGTCTCCTATAGGTACATATAAGGTCGCTAACGCGGTCGAATCCACTTACACCCCGGCGCTGGAGTCGTCATCATCCGCACGGAAGAGCGCGTCGAGCTTGTGCTCGAAAGCGTGATAGTCGAGAAAGTCGTAGAGCTCGTCGCGGGTTTGCATCAGCTCGACCACCTCATGTTGGTGTCCGTTGTCATGAATGCTCTGGTAGACCTTGTGCGCCGCCGCATTCATGGCACGAAATGCCGACAGCGGATAAAGCACCATGCGACAGCCCACCTGCCCCAGTTCCTGCTGGGTAAACAGCGGCGTGGCGCCGAACTCAGTGATATTGGCAAGAATCGGCGCGTCGACCTGTTCACAGAAGGCGCGATAGTCCTCCAGGGTATGTACCGCTTCGGCGAAGATGGCATCGGCGCCAGCCTCGACGCAGGCGTTGGCCCGCTCAATAGCGGCATCCAAGCCATCCTTCTGAAAGGCATCGGTACGCGCGATCAGGGTGAAGTCGGGATCGAGGCGAGCATCCGCGGCGGCCTTGATACGATCGACCATTTCGGCCTGCGTCACGATTGCCTTGTTGGGTCGATGCCCGCAGCGCTTCTGGGCCACCTGGTCCTCGATATGCACGGCGGCCACCCCGGCCCGCTGCATTTCCTTGACGGTGCGGGCGATATTGAAGGCACCACCCCAGCCGGTGTCGATGTCCACCAGCAGCGGCAGGTCGGTGGCGCCACAGATGCGGTGGGCATCCTCGCGCACGTCGTTCATGGTGGTCATGCCCAGATCCGGCAGGCCGAAAGAGGCATTGGCCACACCACCGCCGGACAGATAGATGGCATGATGGCCGACGCGCTCGGCCATCATCGCGGAGTAGGCATTGATGGTACCGACGATCGGCAGCGGCCGGTGGGCATCGAGGGCAGAACGGAAACGGCTTCCGGGAGTAGATTTATGCATGCAAGGGTCCTCAGTGGTTCAGCAACGTTGTCCGGCGGGTCTCAGTCGACCGGCGTCGGGGCTTGCGGATCGAGTATTGCGGCATAACGGTTGACCACGTTGGCGCGAGAGGCACTGACGTGGCGGCGCATCAGCAGTTCGGCGAGTTCGGCATCACCGGCCTCGATAGCATCGACGATACGATGGTGCTCGACGAAGGCACGCTGCGGGCGTGCACCACTGGCACCGAACTGGGTGCGATAAAGACGTACGAGATAGTAGAGATCGTCACAGAGCAGCGTCATCAACATGCGATTCTGGCTGCCTTGGACGATGAGGTAGTGGAAATCCAGATCGCCCTCATGTTGGTAATAAGCCTCGCCACGCTTGAGATCACTCTGCTGTTCGTGGACCGCCAGCACTTCGCGCAGCCCGGCAATTTCCACCGCACTCATGTGCTCGGCGGCAAGTCGAGCCGCCATGCTTTCCAGCGCCTCGCGCAGGTCGAACAGCTCCAGAAGTTCCTTGACCGAAAGCTTGACCACGCGCGCCCCCACATGCGGCACCCGCTCGATCAACCGATGGGCCTCGAGACGGCGCATGGCCTCGCGCAAGGGCCCTCGCGAGATGCCGTAGGCCCGGGATAGCCCTGGCTCAGTGATCTTGCTGCCCGGCGGTAGCTCACCCCGCACGATGGCGTCCTGGAGTTGGTGAAAGACCCGCTCGGCCAGGGTACGAACCTCAGGAGTTGCTTGTTCTGATAAAATTGAGTTCATCGTAATTGTCGACAATCATATGGTAGAGGAACTGTAATCACTGCCTTTGCGCGGGTCAACCACGACATAAGAGGGTTATCTACACCTTTGGTTGTAGACAATCAGCTGGAAGACGTTGACGTGGCGT
Organism: Halomonas korlensis; assembly: GCF_900116705.1. GTDB lineage: Bacteria > Pseudomonadota > Gammaproteobacteria > Pseudomonadales > Halomonadaceae > Halomonas > Halomonas korlensis. The sequence continues at coordinate 8,809 of NZ_FPBP01000005.1, forward strand.
TCTCGGCAACCGGTGCCCCCCAAGGGACAAATTAGCGCGCGATACCTAGAATGGAGCGCCCGTTCAGGGAAGACCCATTGATGACCCTTACTCTCCAGATCACATCCCTGCCCTATCAGGAAAGTCCGCTGGGCTATTTTGCCGCGCTGCGCGACCGGCCTGGCGCCGTGCTGCTCGACAGCGGACGCCCCGCGTCTCCCGGCGGTCGCTACGATATCCTGAGCAGCGACCCCGTGAGCCTGCTCGCGCTCGATGTCCCAGGCGCCGACCTGACTCGCGACCGCCCCGCTCCCTTCGATATTCAGCAGGCGCTGCTCGACCGATTGCCCTGCGATGTCCCCGACAGCGATCTTCCCTTTCTCGGCGGTCTGATCGGTTACTGGAGCTATGATCTTGGGTGTCGCCAGGAACCGATTGCCGGGCGCGCGAGACGCGTAGTCGGCCTGCCTTCGAGTCGGGTCGGGCTGTATGACTGGGCGCTGATTCAAGATCACCATGAACGGGCCAGCTGGCTAGTGGCCACCCCAGAACGGAGATCTCAGGTCCTCGCCCATCTCGCGCGCGCCCCCCTCCCACTGGCGGAGTTTCAACTCACCGCACCGTTTACCGGCGAGTTAAGCCGCGACGAATACCTGGCACGCTTCGATGCCGTTCAGCGCTATATTCGTGACGGGGATTGCTATCAGATCAATCTGTCACAACGCTTCAGCGCCCCCTTCCAGGGGGATCTGTGGAACGCCTATCAACGTCTGCGTCTGGCCACGCCCACACCGTTCGCAGGCTTTCTCGCTTGGGACGACAAGGCGATCCTGTCGCTTTCACCGGAACGCTTTCTTCACTGCCGTGACGGAAAAGTCGAAGCGCGCCCTATCAAGGGCACCCGCCCCCGCGGCCTGACGCCCGAACAGGACCAGCAGCTCGCGGATGCGCTGATGACAAGCACCAAGGATCGGGCCGAAAACGTGATGATCGTCGATCTGCTACGCAACGACCTGGGACGCGTCTGCCGCCCGGGCAGCGTTCGGGTTCCGCAGCTTTGCGCCCTGGAAAGCTATGCCAATGTCCATCATCTGGTCAGCGTGGTGACCGGCGAGCTGAGACAAGAGCAACGCCCTCTCGATCTCCTGGCGGCGGCCTTTCCCGGTGGGTCGATTACCGGCGCACCCAAGGTACGGGCCATGCAGATCATCGACGAGCTCGAGCCCAGCCGACGCAGCGCTTACTGCGGCAGCCTCGGCTACGTGGACGTGCGCGGACGAATGGATACCTCGATCGCCATTCGCACGGCAGTAGCGGACCGGGGGCGCCTGCATCTGTGGGGAGGCGGTGGACTGGTGGCCGACTCGCGAGCGGAAGATGAATACGACGAGACGCTCGACAAGATTCGTCATCTCATGAGCGCACTTGCGGAAAATTGAAAGCACTATATGGAATAAAGATTGGATTTATATATTCTTTAAAATAATATAAACCCAATGAATCGGTATTGGGGAAACGCCAGCAAGCTTTGCTAGGGTAGCGGAAACTGGCATTACACCAATTCAGGAAATTTCCGATGGCGCAACCACTCGACTCGCTCAAGCAGGGATCCGTTTCGATCAACCAAGAGCTGGTTTCGATCAACCAAGCGCTTGGCAATGATCCCGAGGCCCTGATCCGCTGGTCTCTCGAGCAAGGGGAGCGGCCGATCTGCACGACCAACTTTCGCCCTTTCGAAGCCGTCATTCTGCACATGGTCACCCGCCAGCGCCCCGACATTCCCATCGTCTGGATGGATAGTGGCTACAATACCGAAGAAACCTATCGCTTTGCTGACGCGTTGATCCACCGCCTCGACCTCAATCTGGTCAGTTATCTACCGCGGCGCTCGCGTGCCCATCGCGAGGCGCTGGAAGGCGTCATGCCGGGGATTGACGATCCTCGCCACGAGGCTTTCACGCGCGAGGTCAAGCTCGAGCCCTTCGAGCGAGCCCTGCGAGAGATGGCACCGGATGTCTGGTTCACCGCACTGCGCGCCGAAGATACTCCTGAACGAGCCCGCATGGATCCCGTGAGCCGCAATACCAGTGGCCTTTTAAAAGTATCTCCGCTTCTTCACTGGAATGCCCGCGATCTCTATCGGTACCTTCAGGCGCACGACCTGCCCAACAACTTCGACTATTTCGACCCCACCAAGGTCGAGGCGAAGCGCGAGTGTGGCCTGCATCTGCAGCATTGAAGGCGAAGCGCCGTGCTGATCAAGGCCGCCATACTGATTAAGACCAAAGTGCTGGACGATTAAAGAACGCAACGCTGGACTGAGAGCGTTGGGCCCCCCTCAGCGCTCAGGCAAGGTAATGTCCCTGAACAGCGCCTCCTCATGGCGCGGCCCGGCCTCCAGAGCCGCATCGACGAGGTCACGCTCCAGATGGGCAGCGAACCCTTGCAGGAAGTCGTACATATAGCCACGCATGAAGGTTCCGCGACGGATGCCAATCTTGGTGGTGGAACTCTTGAAGAGGTGTCCCGCCTCCAGCACTTCCAGGTCGGCATCCTGCTCTGGATCCACTGCCATATGGGCGACGATGCCCACGCCCATGCCCAATCGCACATAGGTCTTGATCACATCGGCATCGGCTGCGGTCAGCACTACATTGGGCGAAAGCCCCTTGGCGCGAAAGGCATCGTCGAGCTGGGAGCGACCGGTGAAACCGAATACATACGTGACCAGCGGATAACGTGCCAGGGCCTCGAGGGTCAGTGGCTTCTCATCCGCCAGAGGATGACCGTGTGGCACCAGCAGACATCGGTTCCAGCGATAGCAGGGCAACAGCACCAAGTCGTTGAACAGTTCCAACGACTCGGTGGCAATCGCAAAGTCGGCCTGACCGTCGCTGACCATTTGAGCAATCTGCTTGGGGGTGCCCTGCTGCATGTGCAGGGCGACGTCCGGATACTTGCGTGTGAAGTCGCGAATCACCGGCGGGAGCGCATAGCGTGCCTGGGTATGTGTCGTGGCGATTGACAGGCTGCCGCGACGCTCATCGCTGTGCTCCTGAGCGACATCCTTGATGTTCTCGGTGAGACGCAATACCTGGCCGGCCAGCTCGACGATCGCCTGCCCCGCGGGCGTGACACGCGTGAGGTGCTTGCCGCTACGGGCAAAGATTTCGACCCCGAGCTCGTCTTCCAGCAAGCGAATCTGCTTTGAAATGCCCGGCTGGGAAGTAAAGAGACTCTGGGCGGTGGCCGAGACATTGAGGTTGTGCCGCGTAACCTCCCAGACATAACGCAGCTGCTGAAGCTTCATGACGACCCCCACTCCTTGCGGCCGCTGTCACATGCGGCTCCTTAATTCCTGAACGCAACGTATATTATAAAACAATGTAATCACTAAATAGCATAAAAGATAGACGAGGCTACGCCTTGATCGCCTCAACCACGATAGTCACTGCCTATCGCTATACCGTCGCCGTCGCATTTGCCAGCGTCGCGGCCGACCGCTAACATCGGCCGACCGGATATGCCGTCGGCATGTCATCCCGATCCGCTCGATGCAGCGTAACGTAACTGGAGAACCCCATGGCCAATAACGTCGATGTCACCAATGCAAATTTCGAACAGGAAGTTCTCAAGGCAGAAACGCCGGTCCTGTTGAAGTTCTGGGCCCCCTGGTGCGGCCCCTGCAAGGTAATGGCGCCGGTGGTCGATGAGGTCGCCGAAGAGCGCGACGGCAACCTCAAGGTCGTCAGTATCAACGTCGATGACGCCCCGGAAATCGCCGCCGAGCAAGGGGTACGCGGTGTACCTACCGTGATGCTGTTCAAGTCTGGTACCAAGGTGGCCTCCTTGGTAGGCGCCCAGTCCAAGTCCCAGCTTTCACAATTCATCGAACAGAACGCCTGATCCGGCAACGCTGCTTCCCCCTGTTTTCGAACTGCCCTTTCGCATCGCCCCGGCCCGCCCGGGGCGATGTCGTTTAATCGGCTCAGGCCGGATCGTCCAGGCGTTCCAGTGGCGGCCGTTCGGCCTTCCCTGGCTTAGGCCCGTCTGCGGGCCCCAACAGATGGGCGATCCAGCGAGTCTCGGGGTGGCTATCCAACGCAATTTTCAGCGTCATGGTCAGCACCACCGACAGCAGCATGCCCACGGCGCCGAAGATCCACCCCCAGACCACTAGAGAAAGAAAGGCTACGAAGGTCGAGAGCCCCAAGGCACGCCCCATGACCCTGGGCTCGACGATATTACCCAGCAGGAAATTGACGGCCAGATAGGCCGCCGCCAACAGCATCGCATCGAAGAACCCGCCCTCGGGCGACACCAGCAACAGCAGCACCGGCGGGAAGGCGGCAATGGCCGAACCGATGTTGGGGATAAAGTTGAGCGCGAAGGCCATCACCGCCCAGAGCAGCGCAAACTCGACACCGAGCATCTTGCAGGCGACCCAGATCAACGTGCCGGTCACCAGGCTGATCAGCGTTTTCACCGCCAGGTAGCGCTTGAGCGTCAAACTGAACTCGCTGAAACGTCGCAGGCTCGGCGCCGGATCATCCAGGGCGAGGAAAACCTTGGTGCGAAAATTGATAGTCTCGAACAGCAGGAACATCACCAGCAAGGCCACGATGACGCTCTGCATCATCAGGTTACCCACCTCACCGAGCAGCGTGGGAATAAAGCTTCCCATCTGCTCGGCATCCAGCAGTTCCGCCAGCCGGTTGGTATCGATGGCCAACCCCATGGCCGCAAGGCTATCGAGGATGCCGAGATAGTACTGATAAAGTTTCTGTTCGATACCCGGCAAGGCATCGACGAAGGTGCCGAAGCTGTTTACCAGCAACAGACCGAGTAATGACAACAGTCCGCCGAGCACCAGCAGGGTCAGCCATACCGCCAGCCATGGACTCACTCCCAGGCGGGTCAACCATTGCACCGGAGCCGTGCAGACCACGGCAATGAATACCGCCAGCAGCAGGGGCACCAGCAGGCTCGAACCGGCCTTCATACCGGTAATGATGATCACCAGCGCGGCCAGTGCCAGGATAAGGTTGAGGGGGATGGTCTTGGAAGACCCATCGTTGGATAGCGCCATGCCGGAAATCCCTGCCAGCCGAGAATTGCCCATCATGCCGCCTGCAGAGCCAGGGCACAAACCTTATCCCTGCGCAGGGAAGCCGTTGCACAGGGCTTCCCTCGGCGAGGAACCATCTGCATCATCTCACTCTTGAAACACCGCGCGGCCCCGATACCGCGCCACCCTCAACATGCATTGCGGCAAGGAATTTTTCGACCATGACCATCGCCACGCTCCTTCACGACACGCCCCTTCGCAAGATGTTACTCGGCGGCCTGCTCGTCGCGTCCCCCTTGATGATGACCACTGCCATGGCCGAGGAGCCACGCCCACGTCTTGATGTTCAGGCCGAGGCCCAGCAGGAAGCGGTGCCGGATCGCGCGACCCTCAACGCCCGGCTCTGGGAGCGCACCCCAGCGATTGCCCGGCAGGATAATCAAAGTAGCGATCCCGACGCATTGCGCGATGCGCGCGAAAGCCTGGAGCAACGCGCCGCCATGTTGATCCAGACGATGGAAGACGCTGGCGTGGCGAGTGACGATATCAATGCCGGCTCGCTCAACGTACAACCGGAATATGTCCCGGGTCCGCGTCTGGACAACGGCGAGGGTCAGCCGATGGTGCGTACCCGGCTGGAGCGCCCCTTCCATGTCGAGATCGACGATCTGGAGCAATTGCCGCGCTTGCTCGACGCCCTGACCGAGGCCGGTGTCGACGCGCTGGATGGCATCACCTACGACCTGACCGACCGCGATGCTGCCACCGACCAGGCGCTGGTCGCCGCCCTCGAGAAAGCCCGCCACAAGGCAACGCTGATGGCCAAGACCCTGGGCATTACGCTGGGCGACGTCATCAGCGTGAGCGAGACCCTTCCGCCCCAGTTCCAGCCCCGCATGATGGCCATGAGCGCCGATGCCAGAGAGAGCGGCGCACAGCCCGAGTACCGCCCAGGCACCCTCTCCATCGAGGCGGGCGTAAGCGTCAGCTGGGCGATCGAAGCATCCGGTGAGTGAACGAAGCCTGAGCTCGTATTTAACGAGTCCATAACGACGCAACCCCACCAAACTGGTGGGGTTGCCGTTTCTGGCTTCTTATCAGGCCAAGCTCGGTCAGACGTTGATCGTTTCCACACCGCCCATATAGGCACGCAGCGCTTCGGGAACGGTGATCGAGCCGTCGGCGTTCTGGTAGTTCTCCATCACGGCGATCAAGCAGCGACCTACCGCCAGGCCGGAGCCGTTGAGGGTATGCAGCAACTGCGGTTTCTTGAGCTCGGGATGACGATAGCGCGCCTGCATGCGCCGCGCCTGGAAGTCCTCGCAATTGGAAATCGACGAGATCTCGCGGTAGGTCTGCTGGCTCGGCAGCCACACCTCCAGGTCGTAGGTCTTGGCAGCAGCGAAGCCCATGTCACCGGTGCACAGCGTCACTACGCGATAGGGTAGCCCCAGCGCCTGGAGAATCGCCTCGGCGTGGCCGCGCATTTCCTCCAGCGCCGCATAGCTCTGCTCGGGCTCGACCATCTGCACCATTTCGACCTTGTCGAACTGATGCTGGCGAATCATCCCCCGCGTATCGCGACCGTGGGAGCCCGCTTCGCTGCGAAAGCAGGGGGTGTGCGCCGTCAGCTTCAGCGGCAAGGCTTGGTACTCGAGAATCTCGTCACGCGCGAAGTTGGTCAACGGCACCTCGGCGGTGGGAATCAGGTGATAGCCCCGCTCGTCGTCCAGCCGGAACAGGTCCTCGCCGAACTTGGGCAACTGGCCGGTGCCGTACAGCGACGCCTCGTTGACCATGTAGGGCACATAGCACTCTTCGTAGCCATGCTCGAGGGTCTGCTTGTCGAGCATGAACTGGGTCAGCGCCCGATGCAGTCGCGCGATGGGGCCACGCATGACCGCGAAGCGCGCCCCGGTCAGCTTGATCGCCAGGTCGAAGTCCAGATCGCCTTTCAGCGCGCCCAGGTCGACGTGATCGCGGGGCTCGAAGGCCAGCGAACCCGGCGTGCCCCAGCGGTGCAGCTCGACATTGTCGTCTTCGCTGTCGCCTACCGGCGCGCTGTCGTGAGGCAGGTTGGGCAACCCGCTAACCAGTGCTTCCCATTCGCCCTGCACCTCGGCCAGCGTCTTCTTGGCGCTATCGAGCCGGTCACCTAGGTCGCTCACCTCGTCGAGCAGCGGCTGGATATCCTCGCCGGCGGCCTTGGCCTTGCCGATCGCCTTGGAGCGGGTATTGCGCTCGCTCTGCAGGGTCTCGGTCGCCGTTTGCAGCTCGCGGCGCCGGGATTCCAGCGCCTCGAGTCGCTCGGTGTCCAGGGCGAAGCCCCGCGTGGCCAATCGTTGGGCGACCGCGTCGAGGTCACCGCGCAGCAGTTTGGGATCGAGCATGGCATCCAGTCCGTCGCAGTCGTGAAAACAGGGCGCCATTGTAGGCAAAAGCCCGCCCCGGCGCCACGCGGCGCCGGGATGCGCGCGCGCCTCCTCCCGGGGTAAAATGGCGGCACGACTTCTCCTGCCTGCCCGGGCCCGCCGCGGCAGCGATACCGGCCGAATATCACACCATGATTGCACGACTGGACACTGCGCAAGCGCGTACCGCCCCGAGCCTCGAAGCGCGCTATCAGCGCTTCCTTGACGCCCTCAAGGCCGAGGGCTTCGCCGGCGAGATCGCCCCGGACTACGCCGCCCGCACGGTGCTCGCCACCGACAATTCCATTTACCAGCGCCTGCCCCAGGCGGTGGTCTATCCCCAGCATGGCGCCGATCTTGAATGCCTCGCGCGGCTCGCCGGGCGCGACGAGCACCGTGCGATCGCCCTCACGCCCCGCGGCGGCGGCACCGGCACCAACGGCCAATCGCTGACCGACGGCTTGGTGGTGGACGTCTCGCGGCACATGAACCGCATCCTCGAGATCGACGTCGAGAATCGCCGCGTGCGGGTGCAAGCCGGGGTGGTCAAGGACCAGCTCAACGCGGCGCTCAAGCCGCATGGGCTGTTCTTCGCTCCGGAGCTCTCGACCTCCAACCGCGCGACGATCGGCGGCATGATCGCCACCGACGCCAGCGGCCAGGGCAGCTGCGAGTACGGCAAGACCCGCGACCATGTGCTGGCACTCGACACCGTGCTGATCGGCGGCGAGCGCCTGGTGAGCCGTCCCGTCGACGAAGCCGAGCTGGACACGCTGTGCGCGCGCGACGACGTCACCGGCCGCGCCTACCGCACCGCCCGCGAGATCATCGACACCCAACGCGCGTTGATCGACGCCACCTTTCCGCCGCTCAATCGCTGCCTGACCGGCTACGACCTGGCGCACTTGAGGGACGCGGCAGGTCGGCTCGACCTGAACAGCCTGCTGTGCGGCTCGGAGGGCTCGCTGGGCTTTCTCGACGAGGCGGTGCTCAACGTGCTGCCGATTCCGAAGCACTCGACGCTGGTCAACGTGCGCTACGCCGGTTTCATGGACGCCCTGCGCGACGCCAAGGCGCTGATGGCGAGCGACTCTTCACAACCCAAGGCGCGCCCCACCTCCATCGAGACAGTCGACGACACCGTGCTGGGCCTGGCGCGCAACGACTTCGTCTGGGACGGCGTCGCCGAGTTCTTCCCCGAGGCCGAGACGCCGGTGCACGGCATCAACCTGGTCGAGTTCAACGACGACGACCCCGAACGGCTGGCCGAGCGCATCGCCGCATTCTGTCGGCACCTGGAGCGCGACGCCGGCGTCGAGCGGCTCGGCTATACGCTGGCCGAGGGCCGCGAGGCGATCCAGCGCGTCTACGCCATGCGCAAGCGCGCCGTAGGGTTGCTGGGCAATGCCCAGGGCGAGAAGCGCCCGCTGCCCTTCGTCGAGGACACCGCGGTGCCGCCGGAGCACCTGGCGGACTACATCGCCGAGTTCCGCGCGCTGCTCGACGCCCGCGGTCTCGCCTACGGCATGTTCGGTCACGTCGATGCCGGCGTGCTGCACGTGCGTCCGGCGCTGGACATGAAGGACCCTGCGCAGGCGCGGCTGATTCGCGAGATCTCCGATGAGGTCGCCGCGCTGACGAAAAAGTATCACGGCCTGCTGTGGGGCGAGCACGGCAAGGGCATTCGCTCGGAATACGCCCCGCAGTTCTTCGGCGCGCTCTACCCCAGCCTGCAGCGCGTCAAGGCGGCCTTCGACCCGCATGACCAGCTCAATCCCGGCAAGATCGCCTCCCCGCTCGCGGTCGCCGATGATCTTGAGGTCGACCCCGTGGCCTGGGCCGACCCCAACCTGCTGACCATCGACGGCGTGCCGACCCGCGGCGAGTACGACCGCCAGATCGACGAGCGGGTCTGGCAGGCGCATGCCGCCACGGTCTACTGCAACGGCAACGGCGCCTGCTACAACTACGATCCCGATGACGCCATGTGCCCGTCGTGGAAGGCCACCCGCGACCGCATCCACTCGCCCAAGGGCCGTGCCAGCCTGATCCGCGAATGGCTGCGCCTGCAGGGCGCGGCCGGTGTGGATCTCATCGGCGAGTCGCGTAAAAAGAAGGCAGAAGGGGCCTGGGGCTTCGTCAAGCACCTGCCGATGCGCACCCTCAACACGCTGCGCCGCGGCAAGAAAAGTGGCGTCTCCGACGATTTCTCTTATGAAGTGTATGACGCCATGGCCGGCTGCCTGGCCTGCAAGGCCTGCGCCGGCCAGTGCCCGGTCAAGGTCAACGTGCCCGATTCCCGGTCGCAGTTCCTCGAGGTCTACCACGGCCGCTACCTGCGCCCGCTGCGCGACTACCTGATCGGCGGCATGGAGTTCTTCGTGCCGACACTCGCCAGGCTCGCCCCGCTCTACAACGCGGCGCTGGGCAACCGCCTGGTCGACCGGCTGCTGGCCGGGCCGATCGGCCTGGTCGACAGCCCGCGGCTCTCGCGGGCCAGCCTGAGCAAACAACTTCAAGCGTGGGGCGTGGCGGAAGCGACACCGACGTCGCTGGGCCTGTTCACCGAATCGCAGAAGGCCCGCAGCGTGATCCTCGTGCAGGACGCTTTCACCAGCCACTTCGAGGCCAGGTTGGTGATGGACATCGTCGAGCTGCTCGCCCGGCTCGACGTCAGGGTCTTCGTCGCCCCCTACGCGCCCAACGGCAAGCCGCTGCAGGTCCAGGGCTTTCTCGGCGCCTTCGCGCGCACCGCCGAGGCGCAGGCCCGGCGGCTGCGCACCCTGGCCGACTTTGGCGTGCCGCTGGTGGGCATCGACCCGGCGATGACCCTGACCTATCGCCAGGAGTACGTGCAAGCGCTCGGCCCCGACGCCGTGCCCGAGGTGCTGATGCTGCAGGAATGGCTGGTCGCGCAGTCACCCACCCTGGCCCGCCAGCTAGCCCCGAGTGGCCTGGCGACGCAGGACCCCGGCTATCGGCTGCTGTCCCACTGCACCGAGAAGACCCAGGCGCCGGGCAGCCCCAAGGCCTGGCAGCAGGTATTCGCCGCCTTCGGCTTCGAGTTGGGACTGGTCAACACCGGCTGCTGCGGCATGTCCGGCACTTACGGCCACGAGGCGCGCAACCGCGACACCTCCCGGACCATCTACGCCCAGTCGTGGCAGCCGGTGGTCGAGGACGCCGCCAACGCGGGCAAGCTGCTCGCCACCGGCTATTCGTGCCGCAGCCAGGCGGGCCGGCTATCCAACCAGGCGTTGTTGCATCCGCTGCAGGCGCTGCTCGCCCAGCTACGCCTCACCCAGCGTTGATCGACGCTCATCGTCGCCAACGGAACTCGCTGCCGATCCGTCGGCCGTATAGGGGGCGCCGGCCGAGGGTTAGCCGGCGCCCAGCCCGATACGGTCGATAGATATAGCGTTGATAAAAGTGCCGTCGATCAAATTCCGATAATCGCCATACCGCCCATCGAAGGGAGAGCCGCGTGCCGTCATCCCACATCCTGCGCTTCGTCCTTTCTCCCTGTCTGGCTGCCTGTCTGACGGCGGGGGTCAGCCTTGAGGTCCTGGCCCAACAGACCCGCGTCACCACGGCCGTGATCGAAGAGGCAATGATCGTGGAATTTCTGGACGTCAGCGGCAGCGTGACCGCCCCGCGTACCGCACGCCTTTCCAGCGAGGTCGAAGGCCGTATTGCAGCTTTTCCGGTCGCGATTGGCGAGCGGGTCGCCGCCGATCAAACGCTACTAACCCTCGATGCCGAAGAAGCACGCTTCGAGGCCCGTGGTGCCGCTGCCGACGTCGACGAGGCCAGTGCCGAACTGGACGATGCCCGCCGACGCCTCAATGAGGCCCGCCGGCTCAGGGAAAGCCGCAGTATTGCCGATAGCGAACTCAATCAACGCGCCAATGCCGTTGCCGTCGCCGAGGCGGTGCTGAGACGCCAGACCGCCACGCGTGAAAGGTGGGAGTCGCGTATCGACCGCCATCGGCTGACCGCCCCCTTCGCCGGCATGATCACCGCGCGACATGTCGAGATCGGCGAATGGGCAAGCCCCGGCGCCGCGCTCATGACCCTGGTCGACCTGAACCGCCTGATGCTGGATTTCGCCGTGCCCCTGGCCTGGTATCCACGGCTGGAGACGGCGGCGTTGGAGGTTCAGGTACCGGGTGGCTCTCAATGGCAAGACGCAGAGATCATCGCCCGCGTGCCGCAGGAGGACGAAGCGGCCCGGCAGTTCCTGATGCGCGCCGAACTTGAGACGAGTGGCACCTTGCTGCCGGGCATGGCCGTGCAGGGGCGCCTGCGGGTTCCGGGCGCCGAAGGCCCCGTGGTGCCTCGCGACGCCCTGCTGCGCCGCCCGGACGGGCAGGTCAGCGTCTGGCTGGCCCAGGAAGAGGACGGCGAATGGCGCGCGCAGCAACGGCGCGTCGAGATCGGCGCCAGCCACGACGGGCAAACCGCCGTACTCGAGGGCCTGACGGCCGGCGAGCGGATCGTGGTGGAAGGCAACGAGCGTCTGGAGGATGGACAGCGCCTCGCGTTGTCCGACAGCTGATGGGGCCCGACCACCGACCGCAAAACGCACCGAAGGAGCGCTGACCCCGTATGTTTGCCGCCACCATTCGCCACGGCATCCTGGTCAGCGTGGTCGTCCTGATCCTGATGATTCTCGGCCTTGCCGCCATCTGGCGCATTCCGGTCCAGATGATTCCCGACCTGGAGGTGCGCACCATCGGGGTCGAGACCCAGTGGCCGGGCGCCACCCCGCAGGACATCGAGAAAGACATCCTGATCGAGCAGGAAGAGTATCTTCGCAACGTGCCCGCGCTCACGCGCATGGAGTCCACAGCGAGCAGCGGCAACGCCGAGATCGAGCTTGAGTTTCCCTTCGGCGTCGATTTGACCGAGACGCTGATCCGCGTCAACAACGCCTTGAGTCAGGTGCCCTCCTACCCCGTCAACGTCGACCAGCCGCGCATCGTCGCCAACTCCTTTTCCGCCAACGCCTTCATGTACTTCAACGTCGCGCCCCGCGAAGGCAATCCCCGCGAGCTCGAGATGGCGGCCATGCGCGACTACCTCGAAGACAACGTGCGCCCGCGCATGGAAAGCGTTCCGGGCGTCTCCGACGTCAACGTCTCGGGCGGCGCCGTGCGCCAGGTGCAGCTGCTGCTCGACCCCGAGGCCATGGCCCAGCGCTCATTGGGCATCGGCGATGTGCAGGCCGCCCTGGCGGCGCGCAACCAGGACGTCTCGGGGGGCGATCTGGAAAGCGGCAAGCGTCGTTACCTGCTGCGCACGGTGGGACGCTTCAGCGACATCGCCGAACTCGAGGCGCTGATCCTGGCCCGCCGCGGCGATGCGGTGATCCGCCTGTCCGATGTCGCCGAGGTTCGCCAGTCGCACGCCGAATTGACCTCGCGCTCCTTCAACTCGCAGGGCGAACCGGTCATCAGCGTCCAGGTCCGCCGCGAGCCGGGCGCCAACGTCATCGATATCAAGCGCAACATGCTCGAGGAGGTGGAGTCGCTCAACGAGGGCCTGCTGGCCGACCAGGGGCTGACGATGACGCTGTCCAGCGATGACGTGCGCTACGTGGAAGCCTCCATTGCCAACGTCTGGGCCAATCTCGGGCTCGGCGCCCTCTTCGCTACCCTGGTGATGTACGCCTTCCTGCGCTCGGTGCGCGCCACCATCGCCGGCGTGATCGGCATCCCGATCTGCACCATTGCCGCCTTCCTGGGGTTGCTGCTGGCCGGGCGAACGCTCAATGTCATTTCGCTGGCCGGGGTCGCCTTCGCTATCGGCATGACCATCGACAACACTATCGTGGTGCTGGAGAGCATCGAGACGCAGCGTCGCCGCGGGCTCGCGCGCTTCGACGCTGCCGTGGCGGGCGTCAAGGAAGTGTGGCCGGCCGTGCTCGCCTCGACCCTCACCACCATTCTGGTGTTCGTGCCGATCTTCTTCATCGAGCAGGAAGCCGGCCAGCTGTTCTCCGATGTCGCCGTCGCCATCTCGGCGGCGATCCTGGTCTCGATGGTCGTCGCCATCACGGTGATCCCGGCGTTGGGCGCGCATCTGGATTTTCACGGCAACGATACGCCTGACGACAAGCCCGACAGCAAGCCAAAGCCCCGCTGGATGCGCGCCAGCCTGCGCCTGGTCGATCTCATGATCGACTCCTGGCCGCGCCGGCTGGCGGCGATGGCCATGGCGCTCGGCGGCGGCCTGGCGATCTTCGTGTGGCTGACACCGCCGGCCGAATACCTTCCCGAAGGCGAGGAAGCCAAGACCTTCGCCAGCATGAACGCGCCGGCGAGCTACAACCTCTCGACCATGACCGCGATTGCCGATGAGGTCCAGGAGGCGCTGCTGCCGCATGTCGGGGCCGACCCGGAGGACTTCGACGCCGGCGAGACCGAGGTGCCGGCCATGCGCACCATGGGCACCCAGGTCGAGGCGCAGAGCCTGCGCATCATCGCCGAGACCCGCGACCCCGCGCATATCGAGGCGCTGATGGCGGCGCTGACCGAGCGCTTCGAGGCCTATCCCGACATGCGCGCCTTTGCCGCCCGCGGGTCGATCATCTCCAGTAACGACGGCGGCACCCGCAGCATCACGCTGGACGTGGGCGGCAACGACCTCGCCGAGCTCTATGCCGCCGCCAACCGCATCTACGACCGCGCCGACGAGGTCTTCGACTCGCCGCGCATCCAGACCCGCCCCTCGGCACTCGACCTGGGCCAGCCGCTGATCGAGATTCATCCCGACTGGGAACGTGCCGCCGAGCTGGGGCTGGGTGCCGAGCAGTTGGGAACGACCGTCGCCGCGTTTACCAATGGCACCTATCTGGACGACTTCTATCTCGGCGATGAGAAGGTCGATCTCTATGGTTACGGCCCCGATGCCGGCGACATCGACCTCGATGCGTTGGCCGATCTGCCTGTGTACACGCGGGACGGCGTCACGCTGCCCCTGGGCACCCTGGCCGAGATTCGCGAAACCGTGGATACCGCCACGCTGCGCCGGGTGGATGGCCGACGCAGCGTCACGCTCAACATCATTCCCTCGCGCAGCGTCGCGTTGGAAACCGGTATCGAGCGGGTACAGCGCGAGGTGATCGAGCCGTTGCGCGAAGAAGGCGCCCTCGGGGCCCAAATCGACGTCACGATCACCGGCGCCAGCGACCAGCTCGACGCCACCCGTCAGGCGCTGTCGAGCAATATCCTGATCGCGCTGTCCCTCGTCTACCTGCTGCTGGTGGCGATCTTCGCCCACTGGGGCTATCCGTTGCTGATCCTTGCCACCATTCCGCTCGGCGCCGCCGGCGGTATCGTCGGGCTCGCCCTGATGAATCTGGTGGGCGGCTGGCTGCCGAGCCTGGGGCTGGGCGAGATCCGTCAACCCTTCGACATGATCACCATGCTGGGATTTCTGATCTTGCTGGGCACCGTGGTCAACAACCCGATCCTGGTAGTGCACCAGGCACGCGAGAATCTGCGTCAGGCCGGCATCGGCGCCCGCCAGGCCGTTCGCGACGCGGTGGCGAGCCGTCTGCGGCCTATCGCCATGACCACCTTGACGACCTTGTGCGGCCTCTCGCCGCTGGTGTTTCTACCCGGTGAAGGTACCGAGCTCTATCGGGGGGTCGGCGCCATCGTACTGTTCGGCCTGCTCGGCTCGGCCTTCGTCACGCTCACCTTCCTGCCCGCCTTGACTGTCACTGTGCTGGCCTGGCGCCGACCGGACCGAGCGCAGGCATCCGCAAGCCCCGCGGCCGAGTGACGCTCCGGCACGGCGCGCACTTGGGTATTCGCAACCTGCTCGACGAGGAATACTTCGAGAACGTGCGCATCAATTCCTTTGGCGGGCGCTACTACGAGCCCGCCCCGGACGAACCTTCTACGCCGGCCTGGAGTTCGCGTTCTAGGCGCTTATCAAATAGCTAGAAGCCATGGCAGGGACAGCCGCATGCATACGAAAAGCGCCCACCGGCCAACAACCGGTGGGCGCTTTTGCTAGCGTAGTAATTTCAAACTCGGGAAACCATTCAACCAGGAGGGGAAGACCATGAACCGCACCCTGATCCTGATCGGCCTGCTCGTCGTCGCCATCGGCCTGCTCTGGCCCTGGCTCTCCAAGCTGCCGCTCGGCCAGCTACCCGGCGACATTGCAATCCGCCGCGAGAACTTTTCATTCTACTTCCCGGTTACCACTATGGTACTGGCGAGCCTTGTCTTATCGGGAGTGCTGTGGCTGATGAATCGGTGAGGGGGGTAGTAGTGGTTATTTAACACCCGCCATCTTCAGAGCAAAAGCAGGCCGTTCTCGGCGCAACATCCGCAGGAAACTCCTTTGTCCTCTTCTTGGAATAAGGCACTTAAGTTCGTTTGTCAGCGAAGGATTCGATCAAGATCAAAGCGTAATCCGTCATGTGCCGCGTGCCAACTAGGCTTAGAAATGACTGCCCAACAGTGGCTAGATTGCAAGCTCGTATAGGGAAGCCTAGGAGTCTCGATCACCGCGTCAGCACGCCGTCATGCGATAGCCGGTAGAGGTCGAAGTCGTTGGCTAGGAACAGGTTGCCGCGGTATTGGCTGCGGGCTTCGTATTCGATGTCGTCGATGGAGGGCGTGGCGCCAGGGTCTTGCTGATAGCGCGGGCTGAAATGGGTGAGCACCAGGTTCGCCAGCCCCTTGTGCTGGGCGAAGCTCGCGACGGCAGCGGCGGTGCTGTGCTGGTTGTCGGTGCCCAGTCGCTCGACCACGGCGCGGTCATAGGTCGCCTCGTGAACCAGCACATCGGCGCCGGTGCACAGCTCATCGAGCAGTGCCGGCGTGTCGTTGTCGCCGCCGACCACGAGCTTTCTCGCTCGCCGTTGCGACAACAGGAAGTCGTCGCTTATCACCAGCGAACCGTTATCCAGCGTGACGTCCTCTCCCTTGGCGATACGCCCCCACAACGGCCCTCGCGTCACGCCCGCTGCCTCCAGGCCCGCGATATCGAGCTTGCGCTCGACGCCTCTCTCGGTGAAGGCGTAGCCGTACGAGGCGACGCCATGCGAAAGCGCGGCGGCCTCGAGCGCGAAATCGGGCAGAGCAAGGGGCTCCGCCAGGTCCTCCACGGCGATGAAGTCGATGGCAAAGGTCAGGTGAAGCCCCGTGGTCGCCTGGATCGCCTCGAGGAAAGCACGGATGCGCGCCGGCGCGACGATCGTCAACGGCCGCTCGCGGCCGGTCATCGAGGCGCTCGACAACAACCCGGGCAGGCCATAGCAATGGTCGCCATGCACGTGGGTGATCAGGATCGCCTCAAGTCGGTTGAGCGACAGCGGCGTGCGCAGGATTTGCTGTTGCGTGCCCTCGCCGCAATCGACCAGATACCAGGCCTTGGCGTTGCGCTTCCTGATCGCGAGCGCCGCGACGTTGCGCGCTCGGGTCGGTACCCCGGCGGAGGTACCCAGAAAGAAGAGTTCCATGGGGGCGTTTTCCTTCGCTGGCCGGGTTCACGCTGGCCGACGGGCTATCGCCAGCCCCGAGAGCAACAGGTACCGCTGAGTGGCGACGCGCCGGGGTCAGTCGATCTTCTTCAGCGTACCTTCCTTGTGGGCCGCGACATGCTCCGTCTTGTCACTCTTGATCTCATATTGCGGCTCCTCGGGCGAGGCGCGGCGCGTGTGGCCCTTGTAGTCAAAATCCTTGGTATGCACCTTGATGATCGTGCCGCTGACGTGACCGGCTTCGGAATTCCAGGCGACATAGTCGCCAACCTTGAACTTGGCCATCGTTCTCTCCTCGTTTCTCCATTGAGCGCCCGAGCGGCCAACAGCCACTCAGAAAAACAGCCGCCGCAGCGCTTCGCCGGGCTCGGGCTCGCGCATGAAGGCCTCGCCGACCAGGAAGGCGTTGACGTTATGCTCACGCATGCGCAGCACGTCGTCGGAGGTGTGGATGCCCGACTCAGTGACCACGGTGACGCCGTCGGGAATGCGCGGGAGCAACTCCAGGGTGGTCTCGAGGCGGGTGTCGAAGGTGTGCAGGTCGCGATTGTTGATGCCGACCAGGGCCAGGTCGAGACGCAGCGCCCGCTCGAGCTCGAGGGCATCGTGAACCTCCACCAGCACGTCCATGCCCAGCTCGACCGCCTGACGATGAAGGTCGACCATTTGCGCATCGTCCAAGGCGGCGACGATCAGCAGGATACAATCGGCGCCGATGGCCCGCGCCTCACTCACTTGGTAACCCTGGGTGATAAAGTCCTTGCGAATTACCGGCAGCGTGCAGGCATCGCGCGCCTCGATGAGGAAATCCTCGTGGCCCTGGAAGAAGTCGGCATCGGTGAGCACCGAGAGACAGGCGGCGCCGCCGGCGGCGTAGCTTGCAGCAATCGCGCCGGGTCGGAAGTCCTCGCGTATCAAGCCTTTCGAGGGTGAGGCCTTCTTGATTTCGGCGATCACCGCCGGATCGTTTCGGCCAATATAGGCATCGAGGGCGGCGATGAAGCCTCGCGGCGCGCTTTGCTCGGCGGCCAGTCGTAACAGCTCCGCTTCCGGTACGGCTCGACGACGCTCGGCGACCTCCTCGTCCTTGCGCGCCAGAATGCGAGTCAGGATGGTGGGGGCCGTCTCCGGGGAAACGCTCATCGAATAGCTCCTTGTCGGGGTGCATTCACTGCAGGAAGACGCGGGTGAAATTGGCCAGTTCCCTGAGCTTCTCCAGGGGCAGTTTGGAAGCTTGGGCATCCTGGGCCAGCGCCACGCCTTCCTTGAGGCTGTCGGCAACGCCCGAAGCATAAAGTGCCGCGCCGGCGTTGAGCGAGACGATATCCGCCGCAGCGCCTTCGCCCACCAAGGCCCGTTCGACCAGGCGCAGGCTGTCCTCCGCGGAGGTGACGCGCAGTGCATCCAGCGACTGGCGCTCGATGCTCACGTCTTCCGGTGTGATCGAGTATTCGCGAATCTCGCCATCTTTCAGCTCGGCGACCCGGGTTGGCGCCGCCAAGGAAATCTCATCCAGGCCGTCCTCCGCGTGCACCACCAACACATGGCGGCTACCCAGGCGGCGCAGCACGTCGGCCATCAACGGCACCAATTCCTGAGCGTAGACGCCTAGCACCTGATTGGGGGCGCCGGCGGGATTGGTCAGCGGGCCGAGGATATTGAACAGCGTGCGCACCCCCATTTCGCGACGCGGTGCTACGGCGTGGCGCATCGCCGGATGATGGTTGGGAGCGAACATGAAGCCCACGCCCACCTGTTCGATGCAGCGCGCCACCTGCTCGGCATCGAGGTCCAGGTGGATGCCGGCCACGGCGAACAGGTCGGCACTGCCGGAAGAGGACGACACGCCGCGGTTGCCGTGTTTGGCCACGTGACCGCCGGCCGCCGCCACCACGAAGCTGGCCGCGGTGGAGACATTGAACAGGTTGGCACCGTCGCCGCCGGTGCCGACGATATCCACCACGTTCTCGGCGCCCAAGTGCACCGGCTTCATCAGCTCGCGCATCACTTGAGCGGCGGCGCTGATCTCCTCGGCGGTCTCGCCCTTCATGGCCATACCCATCAGGAAGGCGGCGATCTGCGGGTCACTGGCCTCCCCGGTCATGATCTGGTGCATCACTTCGTGGGTCTCGGCAAAGTTCAGGTTCTCGCGGCGCATCAAGGCGCTGAGGGCGTCTCGCATCTGCATCATGGCTCTCCTCGATTCAGGCGCTGCCCAGCGGCGCTTGAGGACGACGTTGTAGAAAGTTGGCCAGCAGCTCATGGCCCTGGCATGTGAGGATCGACTCGGGGTGAAACTGCACCCCTTCCACGTCGAGCTCGCGATGGCGCAGGCCCATGATCAGCTCCGGAGTGGCGTCGTCGGCGGCGGTCCAGGCCGTGACCTCCAGGCAGGTCGGCAGATCGCCGGCCTCAACGATCAAGGAATGATAACGCGTAACCTCTAATGGGTCGTCCAGGCCGGTGAACACGCCCTGGCCCCGATGACGAATTTTCGAGGTCTTGCCATGCATCACCCTAGGCGCGCGTACCACCTCGCCACCATAGACCTGGCCGATGGCCTGGTGCCCCAGGCAAATGCCGAGTATCGGCAGCCTGCCGGCAAAGTGGCGGATGGCCGCCATGGAGATACCCGCCTCATTGGGTGTGCAGGGCCCCGGCGAGATCACCAGATGGGTGGGAGCCATGGCCTCGATCTGCTCAAGCGTAATGGCGTCGTTGCGGTGAGTCACCACCTCGGCGCCCAGCTCGCCCAGATACTGCACCACGTTGAAGGTGAAGCTGTCGTAGTTATCGATCATGCAGACTTTCATGGGTCTCTCCGCCACCGGGCTATTCGAGGTTGTCCAGGCCGCGCTCGGCCATGGCCACGGCGCGAAACAGGGCGCGTCCCTTGTTGAGGGTCTCCTGCCATTCCATCTCGGGCACGGAATCGGCGACGATGCCGGCACCGGCCTGGATATGCAGCTGGCCATCCTTGATCACCGCGGTGCGAATGGCGATGGCGGTGTCCAGGTTGCCATGCCAGGAGAGATACCCCACCGCGCCGGAGTAGATGCCGCGCTTGACCGGCTCAAGCTCGTCGATGATCTCGAGCGCACGAATCTTAGGCGCCCCGGAGACGGTGCCCGCCGGAAAGGTAGCGCGCAGGGCATCCATGGCAGTGAGCCCCGGCTTGAGCCGCCCGGTGACGTTGGAAACGATATGCATCACGTGCGAGTAGCGCTCCACCACCATCTCCTCGGTGACCTTCACCGAGCCGGTCTCGCTGATCCGCCCCACGTCGTTGCGGCCCAGGTCGATCAGCATCAGATGCTCGGCGCGCTCCTTGGGGTCGGCCAGCAGCTCCGCCTCCAGCGCACGGTCCTCCTCCTCGGTGCGTCCGCGCTTGCGGGTCCCGGCGATGGGACGGACCGTGACCTCGCCCTCTTCCAGACGGGTGAGGATCTCAGGCGAGGACCCGGCCACCTGGTGGTCACCCAGGTCGAGGAAAAACATGTAGGGGGAAGGATTCAGGCTGCGCAGCGCGCGGTAGAGATCCAGCGGCGCGGCGCGGTAGGGAATCGACATGCGTTGGGAGGGCACGCACTGCATGACGTCGCCGGCCAGCACGTACTCCTTGATAGTCTCGACCGCGGCCTTGAAGCCCTCCTCCGTGAAACCGGAGGTGAAGTCGCCCTCCTCCACCGCGGCGCTGCCCGTGCCGGGGCTGACGGTATTCAGGGTAGCGCTGCGCAGCCGGATCTCCAGCGTCTCCAGGCGCTCCACCGCGCCAGCGTAGGCGCCGGCCTCGGCCGGATCGGCATGCGTCCACAGGGTCAGGCGACCGGAGAGGTTGTCGAACACCACCAGTTCATCGCACACCATCAGCAGAATATCCGGCACACCCAGCGGGTCGGACTTGGCCTCGACATGCGGCCCGCGCAGCCGGGGTTCGATGTAACGGATGGTGTCGTAGCCGAAGTAGCCCACCAGCCCGCCGTCGAAACGCGGTTGATCGTCGAGGCGCGGGACCCGGAAGCGAGCCTGAAAGTCCTCGATCCAGGCCAAGGGATCCTCGACCTCCGCTACTCCGTGCTGTTCACCATTGACGATATGCCGGACGGTGAGGCCGCGCACCTCGATGCGCTCCTGGCAGGGCAGGCCAATGATCGAGTAACGCCCCCACTTTTCGCCACCCTGCACGGACTCCAGCAGGAAGGTCCAAGGGGCGTTGGCCAGCTTCAGGTAGGTAGAAAGCGGGGTATCGAGATCGGCCAGCACCTCGCGGGTGACCGGTATGCGGTTGTAGCCGGCAGCCGCCAGCTCATGAAAACGGTCGGGGGTCATCATGCCCGGGTCCTCGCGGAGAAAAGTTGACGATGGGGGATATCGAGACGCGCGCCAGCGCTCTAGACAAGAGGCATCACCATCGCCAGCCGCCGGGCACGGCGAGCGAGTGAGTCGGCATCACGGCAGCGGCAAGAGGCACGCCGCCAGGGTATGAAAGCGCATCCAGCGTCATGCGGTTATCCATCGAAACAGTCCATCGCAATAATCCATCGAAACATATCCCGCAGGGGAAGAGTGAGCGCGAAACGGGGTACAGGCACTTGGTGACAGGCCGCTATTGCAAAGCAAGCGTCAACGCTTCGCGACATAGCGAGGATATATCGAGCGGTCGATGACGTTAGCGACACGGAAATTCACACTAAACGAGTTCCGAAAGCGATTCAACTACGCCATCCGGCCGGCTATGGCTGATCGGTTCGCCATGGTTGTAGCCATAGGGAACCGCCGCGGTCCTGAATCCCGCGGCCTTGCCCGCGGCGATATCATGGCGCGAATCGCCCACCATCAGACACGCCTGTGGGGCCACGTCGAAGTGCGCCGCTACCTGCCATAACGGCGCCGGATGTGGCTTCTTCTCGGGCAGGCTGTCGCCGCCCAGGCAGAGTCCGAAGTAGTCCACCAATCCCATGCTGTCGAGAATGGGCGCGATGAAGGCGTACGGCTTGTTGGTCACCAGCGCCAGGGGCATTTCCCTCTCGCGCAGGCCATCGAGCGCCTCACGAACGCCGGGATACAGTCGGGTGCGCGAGCTCGGATCGCGGCCATAGTGGTCAAGAAACGCCTCATGCGCCCGCGCCAGCAATGCGTCTGAGGGCGGCTCGCCCAACGCGTCGGCAAGCGCGCGCTCCATCAGCTTGAGCGAGCCGTTGCCGACCCAGTCGCGCACCCGCGCTTCACCCGCCGCGGGGTATCCCAGCTCGCGCAGCGCCCCGTCGACGGCCGCCGCCAGGTCGGGCACGGAGTCGACCAGGGTACCGTCCAGGTCGAAGACGACCAGGCGAATACCTTTCAGGAGAGTATGCATGCGCACTGTCTCGGGTGACGGGAAGGAGGCCATTCTGACGCAATGGCGATGGGCAGGAAATACGATAGCGCTTATTCTGTGGGTCGATACCTTATCAAGGAGTTTTCGATGACCTCTTCACGGATCGTGGTAGTCGGAGGCGGCGCCGGCGGCCTGGAGCTTGCCACACGGCTTGGCCGCAAGCTCGGCAAACGCAAGCGCGCCGAAATCGTGCTGGTCGATCGCAGCACCACCCATATCTGGAAGCCATTGCTGCATGAAGTTGCCACCGGGGCTCTCGATTCACGTCTCGACGAGATTTCCTATCAGGGGCATGCCAGCGCCAACGGCTATCGATTCCAGCACGGAACCCTGTGTGACATCGACCGCGAACAACGCCGCCTCAGCCTTGAGCCCGTGCTCGACGAGGACGGTGAGGTGATCCTGCCCTCACGCACGCTCGACTACGACACCTTGGTGCTCTCGCTAGGCAGCGTCAGCAACGATTTCGGCACCCCGGGCGTCGCCGAGCACTGCCACTTCCTGGATAGCCCCGAACAGGCCGAGGCGTTCCGGCGCGACATGCTTAACACTTTTCTGCGCTACAGCAACCCCGAGCGTCGCAGCCATGGCCGGCTTACCGTGGGGATCGTCGGCGCCGGGGCTACCGGCGTCGAATTGGCAGCGGAGCTCTACGACGCCTCAAAGATACTTCACAGCTACGGCTTTACCAGCATGGACAGCGATCATCTGGAAGTGCATCTGATCGAAGCGGCCCCGGCCATTCTGCCGGCCCTGCCGGAACGCATCGCCCGGGCCGTGCATGCGGAGCTGGAAAAACTCGGCGTGAAGATCCATGTCGACACGCGAGTGACAGAGGTCGATGGGGGAGGTTTTACCACCGCCGATGGCGTGCAACTCCCTACCGATCTCGGCGTCTGGGCCGCCGGCATCAAGGCGCCGGTTATTCTCTCCGAACTTGGCCTCTCGACCGAACGCAACCATCGCGTCAAGGTGAAGCAAACGCTGCAGAGCGTCGACGATGAACATATCTTCGCCTTCGGCGATTGCGCGAGCTGCCCGCAGCCGGACGGAACTTCCGTGCCGCCACGCGCCCAGGCAGCGCATCAGCAGGCCGGATGCCTCTATCGAAACCTTGTCGCCACTTTGGAAAACAAGCCGCTAAAACCCTTTGTCTATCACGACCGGGGCTCATTGATTTCGCTGGCGCACTTCGAGGCGATCGGCAGCCTGATGCGTGGCGCCTCGGCGCGCAGCTTGTTCATCGAGGGGCATCTGGCAAAGTTCTTCTATTCATCGCTCTACCGTATGCATCAGCGCGCCATCCATGGCAGCTTCAAGACGGGCGTGACCATGCTGGTCGATGGCCTCTACCACTTCATTCGGCCGAGAATGAAGCTTCATTGAGTCGCTCGGCCTTCTGGCTGGCCGATCGAGGTTCGTCGTTTATTCGGGCATGGTCGCGGTGATCTGGATCGATTCGTACCAGGCGGAGAGGTCGGATATCTCCGCGTCGCTCAGGTCCCTGGCGATCACCGACATCATCTCGTGCTCCCGCTTGCCGCTGCGAAACGCCTTGAGCTGCGTCTCCAGATAGATTCGACTCTCGCCGGCCAGATGCGGTGCAATGGGAATCTTGGCGATCCCGTCCAGGCCGTGACAGGTCTGACATTTGCTGGCCAGGAGGCGGCCAGTGGCGGGATCGGCCGCCAGGGCACCACCGGCCACGCCAATCAACGCCACCAGCAGCGACGCCTTGAGCATTCGTCTCATGGGAGTTCTCTCATCGAGGAAGGTCGCCGCCAGGCACCTACCCTGCTACGTGACGGCGAGTGGAAAGGCTACTCGGAGGCCGAGGCGTTATAGGAGATGCGATAGACCGCACCGGCCAAGTCGTCGGACACCAGCAGGGACCCGTCGCGCAGCTGGGCGACATCCACCGGGCGTCCCAGGTATTCACCGTTCTCGTCGAGCCAGCCTTCGGCGAAAGGCACGGTATCGCCGGTCACGTTTCCCTCGGCGTCCACCGGGGTGAACATTACCCGCGCACCGACCGGCTCCGAACGGTTCCATGAACCGTGCTGCGCCGAGAAGATGCCGTTGCGATACTTGTTGGGAAACATCGAGCCCGTGTAGAACATCATGCCCAAGTCCGCGGCATGGGCGACGGTCTCGACCATCGGAAAGATAACGTCGTCGGGGATCTCATGATCCTTGTACTCGTTGGTGCGAACGCTGCCTCCGCCATACCAGGGAAAGCCGAAGTTCTGCCCCGCCTCGGTCTGCTGGTTGATTTCGCCAGGCGGAATATCATCGCCCATACCATCCACCTGATTGTCGGTAAACCATAGATTGTCGGTCTGGGGATGGAAATCATGCCCTACCGAGTTACGAACGCCTCGGGTATAGACTTCCCGCTCGCTGCCATCCTGGTTGACGCGGATAATGCCGCCGATCCCATACTCATCGAAGATTTCCAGATGCTCTTCGGGTGGCACATTATAGGGCTGGCCCAAGGAGATATAGAGCTTGCCGTCGGGTCCGATATCGCAGACACGAGCCGTATGGTTGTAGCTGACGTGCTCCTCGGGAATCAGTTCGCCTCCGGCGATCACCGGCACGGCAACCACATCCGGGCTTTCGTAGAAGAATTCCGCGGCGGGATAGGCCAGAACCCGGTTCTGCTCGGCCACATAAAGCACGCCATCGGGGGAGAAACACGGGCCGTTGGGAATAGCCTTTGTAAGCGACGGTGCGAAGTTCTTGACCTCATCAGCTACCCGGTCCTTGTCGCGGTCGGTGACCGCCCAGATCTCGGTCTTGCGGGTGCCCACGAACATCACCACCCCCTGCGGGCCTACCGCCATATGACGCGCATCGGGGACCAGGGCGTACAGATCAATTTCAAACCCGTCCGGCAGGTCGATCTTCTCAAGCGTATTGCGGATCGCCTCTGCACTGGAGGAGTCCTGGTCGATGACGGTGTGCTCAGTGGTGCCGGTGGACTGAAAACTACCGAGCTTTTCCAGCGTGGTGGCCTCTTGAGCATGGACTGGCATGAGCGCCACGGCACTGGCAACCGCGATACCGACAACGAGACGTTTCTTGTTCATTATAAGCTCCTGTTATGCCGATCTAGAATCGATCGGCTGAATCGAGTAAAGCAGCTTATGGAATATCGTCAAGTTGTCAGACCAATCAGAGTGGGGATGTCAAGCGCCTTGCGACCCACTCGCGTTTGCCCGACGCCGACAAGCGCTTAAGGGCGGCCTCTAGGCGAAGTGCCTCCCCTTGGCTGCCTACCGCTTCGTGGTGTACCAGCCGCAGGGGGCCTCGGCCGCGGAGTGCCTTGGCCCCGCGTCCGGCGCGATGCTCGCCAAGGCGACGTGTCACATCGGTGGTGATGCCTATATAGAGCGAGCCCCTGGCGGTTTCGAGCAGATAGAGGTGCCAGAGCGCGGCGGGAGGCGCCTCGCTCACCGGGCCGTGGCCAGTTGCTCTCGGAAGTCACGCAACACGCTGTCATAGCGGTGAGGGTCGGCGTCCTGGCCAGCCTTGAAAATGGCCGAGCCGGCGACGAAGGTGTCGGCCCCGGCACGCGCGATCTCGGCGATGTTATCGACCTTCACGCCGCCATCGACCTCGAGGCGTATGGGATATCCCGACGCATCGATCCGCCGGCGCGCCTCGCGCAGCTTGGCGAGAGCCGCCGGGATGAAGGCTTGACCGCCGAAGCCGGGATTGACGCTCATCAACAGGATCATGTCGACCTTGTCCATCACATGATCGAGGTAGCTCAACGGCGTGGCCGGATTGAAGACCAGCCCCGACTTCACGCCACCGTCACGGATCAGCTGCAGGGAGCGATCGATATGATCTGAGCCCTCCGGGTGAAAAGTGATGTAGTCGGCCCCCGCATCGATGAAATCACCGATCAGGCGATCGACCGGCTTCACCATCAAGTGCGCATCGATGGGGGCAGTAATGCCATGCTTGCGCAGCGCCTCACAGATCATCGGGCCGATGGTGAGATTGGGCACGAAGTGATTGTCCATCACGTCGAAGTGAACGATGTCGGCACCGGATGCCAGCACATCCTCGACCTCCTCTCCGAGACGAGCGAAGTCGGCGGACAGGATCGACGGGGCAATCAAGAAATCGCGCTGCTGGGGAGGCAGCGAAGCATCATGTCTGGTGGCATCTGTCATGAGCGAATCCGGCATGGAAGGGTTTTAGGAGCATCTCGGAAGCACCGCATTCTAGCAGAGCGCGCCGGGCACTCCAGCGTCGGGGAATATCGACGGCCGTCGCCAGAGGATATACTCGCCGGGTACGTCATTTCACGATTCCCACCCGATTCATGTGGAGCCATCGAATGCCTCGTCGTCATTTTCTGCGCTACGGCGCCGTGTTGCTCGCCGCTCTCTGGCTGAGCGGCTGCGCCAGCCCCCACTATCTACAGCTCGACCCGCGACGTACCGCCGACGTCCCGGCGACCGGCAACGGTCGCGAGATCACCGTCACCGCCGTCGACGGGCGTGACAGTGAAGTCATCGGCACGCGCAGCGGTAGCGCCATGTCTACCGCCACCATCACCGTCAGCGCCCATGAACTGGTACCAAAGCTGCAAGCCGAAGCCGAACGCGCCGTTCGTGAGATGGGCTTTCGTCCTACCACCGAACAGGCCGAGGGGCGCCCCAGCCTGACCCTGACGCTGGATCACCTGGGTTACCAGCGTGGCGAGAGCCGTCCGGTGATCGACGAGGCGCGCCTCGAGGCAGTCTTTATCGCCGAGGCAATCAATGGCGGCAATACCTATACCGGCACTTATACCTCGCTCAGAACCCAGAGCTACGCCCTGCGCCCGGACAAGGAAGCTAATACCCGCATGGTCAACGAGCTGCTTTCCGATGGTCTCGACCGTGCGTTTCGCGACCCGGAGCTGGGCCAGCTGCTGGCCCGTTAGTCGATCGGGCCGCGGCGCACCATCGCCCAGACGCTCTCCTGAAAACCACTGCCCGCCTCCGGTTCGCCATCCTCCAGATGCGTGACGTGAAAGTTGGGTTCGAAAAGCTCGCGCACCTCGTCGCTGGAGACCGTATAAGGGGGACCGCCATCGTCGAGGGTGCGGGTCAGGCTGATCAGCAGACCGGCCGCACCGGGTGGCAGCAACTGCGCCAGATGAAAGGCATAGCGCTGGCGCGTCGGCGCCGGAAGCGCAATCAAGGCGGCACGATCATAGAAGGCGCCGATCTCCGCTGCCTGCTGGATATGAAAGTGGAAAAAGTCACCGCACCAGAGTTCGACATTGGCCTGCCGACAGATGTCGAAGCCATCCTGGCGATAGCGGGATATCTCGCTGGTGCCTTCCCCGACAAACTGCTCGATTGCCTCCGGCGCCAGCTCAATGCCCAGCACAGGATGGTCGTGCTGACCCAGCCAACGCATGTCCAGGCTCTTGCCGCATAGCGGCACCAGCACCTTGGTGCCGGGCCGGATGCCCAACCGAGGCCAATGACGCACCAAGGCCGGGTGGGGACGATCACGATGAAAACCGATGCGTCCTTCCCTCCAGCGGTCTAGCCAGTCATGGGCCATGCGATCTCCTCCGGCGCCGGCATCAAAACCAGCGGTCACGCTTCTTGCGGCGGCGTGGCAGGTGCGGGACGATCAACCCGACCAGCAGCCCTGCCCCGGCAACACCGCCACCGTACATGAAGTAGCGAATCAATAAGTCTTCTTCCTGGGTATCAAGGCGCGCCTGGAGCCGGCGGATGGTCTGGCTCGACTCGTCGGCCGCCGCCGTATAAGCCTGATTCTGCTCCTGCAACTCAGCAATGCGCTGCTCGCGCGACTGGAGTGTTTGGGTCATGCCGCTGACCCGGTCTTCCCAGGTGGCGTTAATATCGCCGAGCTCGGCCTGGAGCTCCTCCACCTGCGCTTCCAGATGCGGCAGCTGCACCTGGGCGCTGGGCTGGTCCTGCAACTCATCGGAGAGTATCCATGTCGCATCGCCCTCCTCGTTCTCGACACGACTGTAGTCGCCGCTGGACTCGAGTACCGTCACCGGCTCACCGGCGGTCAGCGTGCCGATGATGCGGTAGCCATCAGTGGGGCCGCTGCGTACCCAGGTAGTGAGTTCATCGGACACCCAATGGGTGCCATCGGCCGCCTCCTGGGCGTGCAGCGGCAACGCAGTAAGCCCCAGGGCCAACCCCAGGGTCAGAAACGTGAGATTGTGTTTTGTCATGCCGTCATCCTGGCAGGTCAAGGCTTTTGAACGTCCACTCCAATGCGAAGTGCCGAGGATAGCACAACCATCCGCGCTCAAGCCGCTGCGTCGAGAGCCCACGCTGGCCCCGCAAGGGGGTGCAGGCGTATCATGAACGCACTTATCGTTTCCTTTTTATCCACGGGTTAAAACATCGCGAGCCTGGCGCTCCGATCTATTCTTATGACGAAGAAACTCTTCATCAAGACGCATGGCTGCCAGATGAACGAGTACGATTCCGCGCGCATGGCGGATCTGCTCGGCGAATCCCATCGGCTCGAACTCACCGATGATGAACGTGAAGCCGACGTCATCCTGCTTAACACCTGCTCGATCCGCGAAAAGGCCCAGGAAAAGGTCTTCCACCAGCTGGGGCGCTGGAAAAAGCTCAAGGAAGCCAACCCCGAGTTGGTGATCGGTGTCGGCGGTTGCGTGGCCAGCCAGGAAGGCGAGGCGTTGCGCAAGCGCGCGCCGCACGTCGACATGGTGTTCGGGCCCCAGACCCTGCATCGGGTGCCGGCGATGCTCGACTCGCGGCGCAACGACCAGATCTCGGTGGTCGACGTCACTTTCCCCGAGATCGAGAAGTTCGACCATCTGCCCAAGCCCAGTTCCGACGGCGCCACCGCCTTCGTGTCGGTGATGGAGGGATGCTCCAAGTACTGTACGTTCTGCGTGGTGCCCTACACCCGTGGCGAAGAGGTTTCACGGCCCTTCGAGGCGGTGATGGACGAGGTTGTTCACCTGGCCGATCAAGGCGTGCGCGAGATCAACCTGCTGGGCCAGAACGTCAATGCCTATCGCGGCCCCAACCAGGTGGGTGACGAGATCGACCTGGCCGAACTGATCGCCTGTGTGGCGGCGGTTGACGGCATCGACCGAGTTCGCTTTACCACCTCACACCCGGTGGAATTTTCCGACAGCCTGATCGAAGCCTATGGCGAGATTCCCGAGCTGGTCAGCCACCTGCACCTGCCGGTACAGGCCGGCTCCGACCGCGTGCTTGCTGCCATGAAGCGCGGCCATAGCGTGGAGGAATATGTCGAGAAGATGGAGCGCATCCGTGCGCTGCGCCCGGATATGAGCTTTTCCTCGGACTTCATCATCGGCTTTCCCGGCGAAACCGCGGCGGATTTCGAGGCCACCATGGACCTGATCCATCGCATCGGCTTCGATCACTCGTTCAGCTTCGTCTACTCGGCCCGGCCCGGCACGCCAGCGGCCGACCTACCGGACGACACGCCTGAGAGCGTCAAGAAGCAACGCCTGGCGATCCTGCAGGAGCGCATCACCCAGCAGGCGATGCAGATCAGCCGGCGTATGGTCGGCAGCCGGCAACGCATCCTGGTCACCGGCTTCTCGCCAAAGGACCCGGGCCAACTGTCGGGACGCACCGAAAACAATCGAGTGGTCAACTTTCGCGCCGCCAATCCCGTCGAGTTGATTGGCTATTTTGTTGACGTTGAAATCAGCGAAGCCCTCCCCAACTCTTTGAGAGGCGAGCTCGCCTCCCCCGAGCGCTTCTGAGCGGTCGCCATGAATTGCCCCGGCACGGGCCGGGGCAGTAAGCTGAAACCACACCCATTACCCAGGATTCTTCCGTCTTGAGCCAGCCATCTTCTCAGGCAAATCGCATCGTTACCCTCAATCTCGAGCCCAACGACCCTCGGCGTCTGGCCAATCTGTGTGGCGAGCGTGACGAGCATCTCAAGCTGGTCGAGTCTCGTCTGGGCATCACCCTGCGCAACCGCGGCAACATCTTTCAATTGGCAGGCCCCTCGGCACGCGTGAAGGCCGCCGCCAATGTGCTGGAGCATCTTTACCGCGAGACCGAAGCCAGCGAGCTTACCCCCGACACCCTGCATCTGTTCCTGCAAGAATCGGGGCTCGAAGCGCTGGATGAAGAAGAAGGCGAGGCCTCGGAGAGCGAGGTACTGCTGCGCACGCCTCGTACGCTGATCAAGCCGCGCGGGCTCAACCAGCAGAGCTATGTGCAGAGCATCCGTGCCCACGACATCAACTTCGGCATCGGCCCCGCCGGCACCGGCAAGACGTATCTGGCCGTCGCCGCGGCGGTGGAGGCGCT
This sequence comes from Halomonas korlensis, assembly GCF_900116705.1. Lineage (GTDB taxonomy): Bacteria > Pseudomonadota > Gammaproteobacteria > Pseudomonadales > Halomonadaceae > Halomonas > Halomonas korlensis. Next base: position 39,485 of record NZ_FPBP01000005.1, read on the forward strand.
CAACCAGCAGGAGGTGCGTCGCATCCTGCTGGTGCGCCCGGCCGTCGAGGCCGGCGAGAAGCTCGGCTTCCTGCCCGGCGACCTGGCCCAGAAGATCGATCCCTACCTGCGCCCGCTGTATGACGCCCTCTACGAAATGATTGGCTTCGAACAGGTCGCCAAGCTGATCGAACGCCAGGTGATCGAGATCGCCCCGCTGGCCTACATGCGTGGCCGCACGCTCAACAACGCCTTCATCATCCTCGACGAGAGCCAGAACACCACGCGCGAGCAGATGAAGATGTTTCTGACCCGCATCGGTTTCGGCTCTACGGCGGTGATCACCGGCGATGTCACCCAGGTCGACCTACCCCGCGGCCAGACCTCGGGCCTGATCCAGGTGCTCGAGGTACTCAAGGGCACGCCAGGTATCGGAGTGACACATTTCGCGGCCAAGGATGTGGTGCGCCATCCGCTGGTGCAACGCATCATCGAAGCCTACGACCACTTCGAAGCCACCGAGGAAGCCGCCGAGCGCGCCCGCCGTGATGAGCGGGAGACCCAGCGGCAGGAGCGGCTCGAGCGCGCCAGCCTGGAAAAGGCGCGTCATGACCGCGACACCAGCGAGCGTGATGAGCCATGACATCGCCCCTGGTGGATCGACAGGTTGCCGTGACCGCCGAGGGGCTTCCTCAGTTCCATGAGCTTGAAGCCTGGGTCGCCACCGTGCTGGCCCGCTACCCCGACGAGTCCCGCAACGAACTGACCGTGCGATTCGTCGGCAGCGACGAGAGTCGCACGCTCAACCGCGATTATCGCGGCAGAGATACGCCGACCAACGTGCTGTCCTTCCCCTTCGAGGGCCCACCGGGTGTCGAGCTGCCCTTGCTCGGTGACCTGGTGCTCTGCCATCCGGTGGTGGCCTACGAGGCAGCCGAGCAGGACAAGTCGTTACACAATCACTACGCTCATATGGTGGTGCATGGCACCTTGCACCTCCTGGGCCACGATCATCTCGAGAACGATGAGGCCGACGCCATGGAATCACTCGAGCGAGAGATACTGGCGGCGCTGGGAATCGCCGATCCCTACACGCCACCCCATCGCGATTCCCATCACGAGGACGAGAGAACCGACGCATGAGCGAAGACCGATCGACCGGCCAGGGCAACAAGTCCTGGCTCGAGAAGTTTTTCAGTGCCCTATCCAGCGATAGCGAGGAACCCAACTCGCGGGAAGAACTTCTCGGCTTCCTGCGGCAGACGGCGAGCCGCCTGAAGCTCGAGCAGGATGCCATGATGATCATCGAGGGGGCCTTGAACATCAGTGATCAGCAGGTACGCGAAGTGCTGATCCCCCGCTCGCAGGTCACTGCCATCGCCCTCGACCAGCCGCTGGAAGACTACCTGCCGGTGATTCTGGAAACCGGCCACTCGCGCTATCCGGTCATCGGCGAGAACCTTGATGAGGTAAAGGGCATCCTGCTGGCCAAGGATCTCTTGCCGCTACTGCGTCGCAGCGCCGACGATGCACCGGCCTTCCGGCTCGAAGAGGTGGTCCGCCCGGCGATGTTCGTGCCCGAATCCAAGCGGCTCAACAGCCTGCTCAAGGAATTTCGCGACACGCACAACCACATGGCGGTAGTCGTGGATGAATATGGCGGCACCGCCGGGATCGTCACCATCGAAGACATCCTCGAGCAGATCGTTGGCGACATCGAGGATGAGCACGATACTGACGAGGAAGACGATATCCGCGAGCTTGGCGAGAGTCGCTTCGCCATCCGCGCGTTGACGCCTATCGAAGACTTCAACGAGCGCTTCCAGACCCGCTTCTCCGACGAGGAATTCGATACCCTCGGCGGACTGGTGATGCAGCGCTTCGGTCACCTGCCGGGCCGCGGGGAGCATACCGAAATCGGTGGCTGGCGTTTCACGGTACTCAATGCCGACAATCGGCGCATCCGTCTGCTGGAAGCCGAGCCCTGCGAGGAGCCTTCCGAGGAGTGACTCGGCAACGCAACGACGGATGGCATTCATGACGCAACGACACCTCACCCCGGCGCTGGGCTGCCTGGCTGCCCTGCTTGCCGGCGGCCTCACCACCCTGACCGCCTCACCTTTCGAACTCTGGTGGCTCGGCCCCATCGCCGCGGGGCTCGTCTATCTCGGCATTCACGACCTGACCGCTGGGCAGGCTGCCTTGCGCGGCTGGTGCTACGGGGTGGGCCTGTTCGGCTCCGGCGCGTCCTGGGTCTACGTTTCGATCCATGACTACGGGTATACCGGCGTGCCTCTGGCGGTGCTGCTTACCACGCTGTTCGTGGCCGGACTGGCGCTGTTCTTTGCGGTCACCTTGGGACTGTATCGGCGCCTGTGCGGGCCGCGACTGGGCTTTTTGACCTTTGCCGGCGCCTGGGTACTGGGCGAGTGGCTACGCACCTGGCTGTTCACCGGCTTTCCCTGGCTGTTGCTGGGTACGGCCCATGTCGACTCGCCGCTGGCCGCCTGGGCGCCGATCGGCGGCGTCTATTTGCTGTCGCTGCTCACCGCGCTGACAGGCACGTTAGGCGTCGAGCTGCTGCGCCGCCGCTGGTGGGCGGCCATCCCCATCGCCATGATGTGGCTTGCGCCGCTGGCGCTGCCCCAGCAATGGACGACACCCACGGGAGAGCCCGTACGTGTCGCCCTGCTACAGGGCAACCTGCCGCAGTTGATCAAGTGGACCCCCGAGGGCCAGCGGGTGGCCGCCGATACCTATCGCGAACTGACTCGCCAGCAGAGCGACGGCATTGACTTGATCATCTGGCCCGAGGCGGCGCTGCCAATGTTCGAAGACGAGGCGCGTCCTATCCTCGAGCGGGTACAGACGAACCTGCCTCCCGAGACCACGCTGCTCACCGGCATTCTGCAGCGCGATGAAAACCGCCGTTACTACAACAGCGTGGTGGGCGTGGGAGACGTCGAGGGGGAATACCGCAAGGCGCATCTGGTACCCTTTGGCGAGTACCTGCCTCTGGAAACCCTGCTGAGCGGCACCATAGCCTTTTTCGACCTGCCCATGCCGGCCATGACGCCCGGACCCTCGCAGCAGGCACCGATCCGGGCGGCCGGGCTCACCATCGGCAACGCCATCTGCTACGAGATCATTTATCCCGACCTGGTGGCCGAGCGTGCCCGAAGCGCCGACCTGTTGCTCACAGTATCCAACGACACCTGGTTCGGGGCCTCCATCGGCCCACTGCAACACCTTCAGATGGCCCGGCTGCGCGCCCTGGAGAATGGCCGTTATCTGGCCCGCGCGACCAGCAACGGTGTTACCGCGATCATCGACCCTCAGGGCAACGTTACCGTCCAGGCGCCGCGGTTCGAGACAACCAGCATCAGCGGCGAGGTCAGCCCCATGGCCGGCTTGACGCCCTTCGGCCGCACCGGCAGTTGGCCGGTCTGGCTGCTCGCCGGGCTGATGATACTACCCGGGCTGCGCCTCAAGCGTTGATCAGTAACCCGAAGGCCGATTGGGTCTCGCGGCTGCTAACGAAAAACATCCCTACCGTATGGATAGGGATGTTGTTGTCAGCTGACAGCTCAGGACATCAAGATTCCTTGGAAGCCGATTCCTTTGAAGCCAGTTCTCTGGAAGCTGAGGCCTCGCCCAGCACCTCGGGGATGGTCATGCGCACGTAGCGACCCGGAGCCGGCTCGATGATGCTGAGCTCCCCTTCGCCAGGCTGGCGTACCGGTACCATCTTCTCGCTGTCGGCATAGCCATTGGAAGTAATCCACTCCTGCCAATGCGGCCACCAGGACCCCTCATGCCGCTCTGCGCCTTCGAGCCATTCTTCTGCGGTCTCCGGCAACTCCTCATTGGTCCAGTAACCGTACTTGTTCTTGTGCGGCGGGTTGACGACGCCGGCGATATGACCGGAACCACCGAGCACGAACGTTACCGGTCCCTTGGGCAGCAACGCACCGTAGTAGGTACTGTTCCACTTGGCGATATGATCGTCATGGGTGGAGATGAAGTAGCTCGGGGTAGACACCTTGCGCAGATCGATCTTGACCCCGTCGAGCTCGATGCCGCCCGGCTCCACCAGCCGATTCTCCATGTACATATTGCGCAGGTACCAACCGTGAGTTCCGGCCGGCAGGTTGGTGCCGTCGGTGTTCCAGTAGAGCAGATCGAAGGGCGCCGGCATGTCACCCTTCAGGTAGTTATTGATGTAGAACGACCAGAAGAGGTCATTCTCGCGCATCAGGTTAAACGAATAGGCCATCACACGGCCATCGAGATAGCCATCCTGCTCGAGCTTGGCCTCGATGCCCTCGAGTACCGGCTCGGACAGGAACACGCCGATCTCGCCGGGATCACGAAAATCCTGGAGCGTGGCCATGTAAGTCACCGACTTGACCTTGCGACCGCGCCGCGTACTGGTGAGATAGGCCACGGTGGACGCCGTCAGGGTACCACCGATGCAGTAGCTCACGAGATTGACCGACTTCTCGCCGGTGGCCTGCTCGATGGCGCCCATGGCATCGATCGGCCCCATCTGCATGTAGTCGGACCAGGTCAGTTCACGCTGCTCGGGTCCCGGATTGCGCCAGGAAATCAGGAAGACCGTATGCCCCTGGTCCACCAGCCACTTGACCAGCGAGTTGTCCTGACGAAGATCGAGAATGTAATACTTGTTGATCCAGGGTGGCACGATGAGCAGCGGCGTCTTGAACGTCTGCTCAGTGGTGGGTGCGTACTGGATCAGCTGGATCAGCTCGTTCTCGAAGACCACCGAACCGGGCGTCACGGCAATGTTCTCACCAATCGCGAAGGCGCTGCGATCGGTCATGGTGACGTTGATGCCTTCGGCAGAGTTGGCTAGATCCTCACGCAACCGAGCCATACCATCGATCAGATTCTCGCCTCGGGTTTCCAGGGTCTTGCGCATCACCTCGGGATTGGTTGTGGCAAAGTTGGTGGGGGACATCGCATTGACCATCTGGCGGGCATAGAACGCCAGATTGCGCTTACGGTCGGGATCCATGTCATCGAGGTTATCGATAAGCTCCTCGACCGTCCGCGAGAACAGCAGGTACTGCTGCATGATGCACCGGTAATAAGGATCCTGGGTCCAGGCCTCATCCTTGAATCGACGGTCACTGCGCTGCGGAGACACCAGCGGCTCGACCTCCTCGCCAGCCAGAACGCGCAGACCCTGCTGCCACAGCTGGAACTGATCCTGTAACAGCCTGGACTGCGCCTGCCACAGCAGCGGCGGGTTGCGCACCAGCGCCTCGGCGCCAGCCTTGAAGCTGTCGCGCATGTCACCGTGGATCGAATCTGCGGCATCGCTGGGCACCAGGCGCTCCAGCAGCTGCTCCATCAAGGCGCGATACTCCTCGCCGATGCCCTGAAGCTGACCGCTCCAGGCTTCAATATCGGCCTGTGATGGCGCTTGAATCTCTGGCTGCATTGACCCCTCCTGACTGACTACCGACGGCATTGTGATGTAATAAATATCGCGCGGCGGCCTGGGGCCGCCGCACTTCTGGCCCAGCCTGGCTCAGCTCTTGTTGCTGCGTGAGGACTGGCTAGTCGATTTGGATGAAGAGGACTTGCTGCTGCTAGCGGTTTTTTCGGCCTGCTGGTTCATCTGCTGGCCCGCTTCACTGAAGAGCTGTTCAAGCTGGTTCTTGAACTCCAGGCTCATCTCGCTCATGGCGCGCGCATCCTCGAGCATCTGCTGAGAAAGCTCTTGCATCATCTGCGCCTGTTGTGTCCCGAAGTCTCGCATGCCCTCGGCATCCTCGATCTCGGTAGCGCTGCGCATGCGCTCGGTACCCATCTGGCTGTAGCGCTTCATGGCTTCCAGCTGCTGCTGGGTCATTTTTTCCATGTTGTTGAGCATTAGAGCATTGAGCTTGCGCATCGGTTCAAAGAACTGACGAGTCTGCTCATTGAAGTTTTCAGTCATTTTATCTTGCATCACGGATCCTCCTTCGAAGGTCCTGGTTGAAGCGAGACATGGCAGTATCAGCCACATCCCTCTTGTTGCAGTGCAACAATGATAGTTTGCCTAGTGCCCCATAGCAATACGATCAGACGTGCGACGTGTCAGCTTTCACGCTTGGCTCGCGAGCGGGCACTCGCCGTTGATTTACGCTCAGCGCTGCTGGCAGCCGATTTGTCCTGCGCTGACCCTGCCTTTGCCTGCTTGCCTGACGTCTCGCGTTGCGTGTTCGTCTTGTCATCATCGCCATTGCCGGTTTTCTGGCTAGTACTGGCTTGACGCAGCATATCCAGCATCATTTGCTGGTAGGAGCCGAAGCTGGACAACCCCTGCGAAAGGCCCTGCGTCAACTGCTGGGGCATGCCCTGCTGCTGCAGGAAAGGCCGCATCAGGCTCATCGGGTCATAACCCTCGACACCAGACTCCATCTGTTTCTGGATCCGGTCCATCAAATCCTTCTGGAAGGCTTCCACATCGGGCAGGCCCAGCGACTGACGAAACTCATCGGGGGTCAGGTCGAACTCGACGTTTATCTTCATGGCGTGACTCTTGTTAGTGGTTATATGCAGTGTAGCAGCCATGAACGCAAGCGTAGCTCAACGCAGTTGTGGTGTTTCCACGCTGACCTCGGCGTTCTGACCACGATGACGCAGGAAATGATCCATCAGTGTCAAGGCCATCATCGCCTCGGCGATGGGCGTCGCACGGATACCCACGCAGGGATCGTGACGCCCCTTGGTGACGACCTCCACGGCATTGCCGTGAATATCGATGGAGCGCCCCGGCGTGGTGATACTGGAAGTGGGCTTGAGCGCCAGATGGGCGATGATCGTCTGGCCACTGGAGATACCACCCAACACGCCACCGGCATGATTGGAGAGAAACCCCTCGGGGGCCATTTCGTCGCGATGCTCGCTGCCACGCTGCGACACGGCCGCGAAGCCGTCGCCGATCTCCACTCCCTTCACGGCGTTGATGCTCATCAATCCATGGGCCAATTCGGCATCGAGTCGATCGAAGACCGGCTCGCCGAGGCCCGGCGGCACGCCCTCGGCGACCACGGTGATCTTCGCACCGACCGAATCCTGATCGCGTCGCAGCTGATCCATGAAGGCCTCGAGTTCGGCGACACGCTCCGGGTCGGGACAGAAGAAGGGGTTGTCGCCGACGGCCTCCCACTGCTTGAAGTCGATGGCGATGGGGCCCAGCTGGCTCATGTAGCCACGCACCTGGATGCCTTGGGTGGCGAGATACTTCCTGGCGATGGCGCCGGCGGCGACACGCATGGCAGTTTCCCGGGCGCTTGAACGCCCGCCACCGCGGTAATCGCGCACGCCGTATTTGTGGTGATAGCTGTAATCGGCATGCGCCGGACGGAACCGATCCTTGATCTTCGTGTAGTCCCCGGAGCGTTGATCGGTATTCTCGATCAACAGGCCGATCGAGGTCCCGGTGGTGACGCCTTCGAAGACTCCCGAGAGGATCCTGACTCGGTCGGGCTCGCGGCGCTGTGTCGTATGGCGCGAAGTGCCGGGACGGCGGCGGTCCAGGTCATGCTGCAGGTCCTCCTCGCTGAGCGGCAGTCCTGGCGGGCAGCCGTCGACGATGGCCCCCAGGGCGGGTCCGTGGCTCTCGCCGAAAGTGGTGAGGGTGAACAGCTTGCCGAAGGTATTGCCGGACATGGGCGCTCCAGGAGATAGCAGTATCAGGAATCAGGCGAAGGAAGCCGCATGGGCGTCGAGTTCGGCGGCGCTGAGAGCAAAGACCCCCTGTCCCCCGCGTTCGAACTCGAGCCAAAGGAACGGGACCTCGGGAAAGGCGGCCTCGAGATGGCGATCGGAATTGCCGACCTCGACGATCAGCACGCCGTCGTCGGCAAGGTAGCCGCGTGCCTCGCGAAGCAGGCGCCGCACGATATCCAGACCATCCGCGCCCGCCGCCAGCGCCAAGGTCGGTTCGTGACGAAACTCGGCGGGCATCAGCGCGAGATCGCGGGTATCCACGTAAGGCGGGTTGCAGACGATCAAGTCATACCGTTGACCGGCAAGCCCCGCAAACAGGTCGGAGGCCACCGTCCTGACTCGTTCACCGACTCCATGGCGGCTGATGTTGGCCTTCGCCACCGCCAACGCCTCAGGACTGATATCAGCCAGATCGACCTCGCAGGTGGGCAGATACAGCGCGGTGGCGATGCCGATGCAACCCGATCCGGTACAGAGATCGAGCACCCTCGCTGGCGGCTCATCGGGGAACCAGGCCGCAAAACCGTCCTCGATCAGCTCGGCGATCGGCGAGCGCGGGACCAGCACCCGCTCATCGACCGTGAACGCCACCCCGGCAAAGAACGCCTCCCCAAGCAGGTAGGGCAGCGGACGGCGCGTCGTGACGCGCTCGCGCACCAGGACCACGATGCGCAGGCGCTCCATGGGCAACAAGCGAGCATCGAGTACCGCCGGGTCGACATCCCAGGGCAGATGAACCGCCCCCAGCGTCAAGGCCACCGCCTCGTCCCAGCAGGAGGCCGTGCCATGGCCATGAAAGAGCCCAGCCAGTTGGAACTCGCTGGCGGCCCAACGCAGGCAGTCGCGCAGGGTGACGAGCCCGTCGCGAAGTTCGCTATCGGCAAGCGGCAGCGTCGAGGTGGAAGCATCGTTGCAAGCGGCCACAGGGTCTCCCGCACTCAGGACTGAGCAGTAATGAATCGAGCAATACATAAAAGTGCTTGATTGTAACTGCCCCGACGGTTCACAGCCACGCCGGGCTGGTTATACTGACTCACTGATTTTTTGCCATGAGACGCCAATGAGCCGACACCGCCACCACCCTGACGACGCCGATATCGACGCCTTCCGTCAGGCCCTGCGCGAGGCCGGTGTGCGTCCGATAGAAAGCGATCGCGCCGATCCGGGGCGACCACGTCGGCCCCGTCCCTCGGTCGCCGAACGCCGCGCGGCCGCCATCGCCCAGGGAGACGACTACCAGGCAGGGCGCACGTCCGACGGCCGGGTGGAGGCGGTGCGTCCCGCCGAGTTTCTCGATTTTTCCCTACCCGACCTGCCCTGGCGGACGCGCCAGCAATTAAAGCGCGGCCGCATCGCCTGGGAAGAAGGCCTCGACCTGCATGGCTATACGCTCGAAGAGGCGCGAAGCGAATTGGAAAGTTTCCTGCGCGAGATGGCTACCAGGCGGCGTCGCTGCGTGCTCGTCGTGCATGGCAAGGCCTGGGGCACCACCAGCAACTATCCGGTGATCAAGAGTCATGTGAACACCTGGCTTCGCGAATGGCCGAGCGTGCTGGCCTTCTGCTCCGCCACGGATAGCGACGGTGGCACGGGAGCCGTCTACGTCCTGCTGAGGCGTCAAGGTAACAACGCCTGACTCCGACTCGGCTCACTGCTTAAGCTTGGCTTTGCTCTTACCCTTGGTATTTGCTCTGTTACGCGCCGCCACGTCGCCCGGCCCTGCGGTGATGGCACGGCTGCCCCAGCCGCTCGGGACACGCCCCTCGAAGCGGTCCAGCGCCTCGACAGCCAAGTGACGTCCGAGCGTGATCAGCGACTCGGCACGATGAAACTCGTAGGCCCCGCATACCGTCTTGGGCACCTCGATCAGCACGTCCGGTGGGTAGCCCGCGATCTTGTACTTGGCAAGCGATGCCTGGGTAATGTCGAACGATGCCAGGATCATGTCGAGCCGGCCCCAGGCGCGCCTGCCACGCGAGCGCTCATCGGTATCGTCTTCCTCGTTGGCGCCACTGCCAAACCCATCGAGCATCCGCCGGGCCGCCCCCTTGACGTCATCGATCCAGCCAGACAACTGTGGGCTATTGGCAATCTCGTTAGTTGCTGCCGGGGTGTCCGGCGCCGACTCGCCGGGCGGCGCCGGCAACAGCTCCTCAAGCGAAATGGGGCGCGGGCTGTGCGCGGTGACATTGACCGCCAGCACGAAATCGGCATTTGCCGATACCGTCGGCGTGATCGGCAGCGGGTTGAGCAGGCCGCCATCGACCAGTACCTGGTCGCCGCGGTGGACCGGTGTGATAACCCCAGGCACGGCGATGGAGGCGCGGATCGCCTCGAGCAGGGAACCACTCTGAAACCATACCTCTCGCTGACGGTTGAGGTCGGTAGCCACGGTAGTAAACGGGATCGGGAGATCCTCGATGCGCGTGTCACCGATCAGTGACTCGAGTTTGCTCATTACCTTGCTGCCACGCATCGCACCCATCGGACTCCAGGTCACGTCGACCAGCCTGAGCACATCGAGATAATCGAGACGGCGGACCCAGTCGCAATAGCCCTGTAGCTTGCCTGCCGCATAGATACCGCCGATCAGCGCCCCCATCGAACAGCCGGAGATCGCCACGATCTCGTATCCTCTCGCCTCGAGCTCAGCAATCACCCCGATATGCGCATAGCCGCGCGCCCCGCCACTGCCGAGCACCAGCGCCACCCGCTTGCCCTGGTCGAAGGAGTTGCTAGGCTGCGGGCTCATGGCTACGACCTCCTGCTCATTGCGCTGATTGCCAGGCCACCAGCGTCTCGACCACGCGCCCGACAGCGCCAGACTCCAGATGCAGATGATGGCCGCCCGGCAGCACCCGGCGCTCGAGCTCCGCCACCGCGGCGCGGGCCCGTCTGGCCATGTCGCGCTCGCCGAGAATGCCATCCTCACCCTCGACCAGCAGCACCGGGCATCGAATGGCCGCCAACATGGCCAGTGACTGCTCGGGACAGAACCGCACCGGTGAAGGGCGCAACAGTCGACCATCGGTACGCAGCCGCAGTTTGTTGCCTTCGTCGGGCGCCAGGTTGCGTCTGACCATCGGCTCGGCGGTATGCGCATCGATGGGCGTCACACCACCGGCCACCCGAGCGGCTACTGCCGTCTCACTATCAGGATAGCGCGGTGCTGGGGATCTGGAGCGCCGATGACCTAATAGTCCCTTGCGCAGTTGCTGATGCGCCTCTCTGGCCTCGGTGGTCAGTACGCCTAATCCATCGATCAGCATCAAGCGTGCCACGCGCTCGGGAAGTGCTGCGGCCACCAGACAAGAGACTCCGGCACCCAGCGAGTGGGCCAGTAGGGTCGCCTGGTCGATCTGCAGCGAATCGCATGCGTCGAGCAGATCATGGCAGTAATCCCAGAGCGCATAGTCACTCTCCCCGGCGAGCGGTTGCGAGAGGCCGTGGCCGGCAAAATCGATGGCGACCACGCGAATGCCGAGCCGCTCGACCAAGGGTGGCGCCAAGCGCGTGAAGCTCGCCGCGTTATCAAGCCAGCCATGAAGCGCTAGCCAGACAGGCGCATTGGCGTCGCCCCAGCTCAACGCAGCCAGGCGGCCTTCGGCGATTCGCAGGGAACGCGGCTCCATCATGTTCGGTCATCCAGCAGGGTATGCAGCATGGCCAGCAAGGCCTGACGGGTCTCGTCGGGGTTTTCCATGGGGAACATATGGCTTCCCGGTACTTCCTGGACCTCGATGCCATGGCGGACAAGCCGCTTGCGTCGGCGCGGGGTCAGCAGATCAGACTGCGTACCGGCCAGCACTCCTGCCGGCACCCTCAAGCGCCGCGGCAGCGTGCCCAGGTGGTCCGGCAAATGGCGAAAGATATTCACTTCGACCTGGGGATCGTAGGTCAACGTCACCCGACCATCCTCGAGAATCCGGGTGCCGCCCTCGATGTAATCCTGCAGTGCCGACTCAGTAAAACGTCGGAAGAGCCCCCGGCGACGCAGGTAGTGCGCCATGGCGTCGCGGTCCGGCCAGATGATGCGCCGACCCTGGCTCTTTCCCGCCGGCGTGACGCGGTCGACAAACCCCAGCAGCTTGGCAAGCTTCACGGCCAAGGCATCCGGGCCGAGCATCAGCGGCGGGTCCAGCATCACCACGCAACGAAACCGCTCGGGAGCCTGCTCGGCCGCCATGGCCATGAGCACTCCACCCATCGAGTGACCCACGCCGATCACCGGGGTCTCGATATGGGTCAAGTGCTCCAGCAACTCGTCGCGCAACGAGTACCAGTTGTGTCCGACCGGAAAATCGGGGTGATGCCCCAGACGATCCAGCGGGTGCAGGGCGAATCGCGCTTCCAAGGGGGCCAGGAAGCTTCGGTAGCTGATGCCAGGAAACCCGTTGGCATGGGCGAAAACCAGAGTGTCGCGCTGAGTCGTGTGTTCGTGCATGGTGGTATCCTGACTAGCGGTAGCAGACTAACGAGTTTACCATCGTTAACGCCTCTTCCATGAGAAGCAAACACTCGTTTTAACACCTGTCGACGAGACAACGCCAGGAGAGCTCGTGACCAAGCCGCCCCGCGACACCCGCCTGCGTAACGCCTTGTTCTTCGCCACAACCCTCACCGCCCTGGTGGTTGGTTTGTGGCTGGCCCGCTGATGGGCCCGATTGATGTCTTCTTCGGCACCCTGGAAGTCACCCTGCCGGTGTTCTCCATGGTCATGATCGGCATCCTGCTCAAGCGCATCGGCTGGATTGACATGCCTTTCATCAACACGGCGTCAAGCCTCGTGTTCAAGGCCACCATGCCGACACTGCTGTTTCTGAGCATTATCAAGGCAGACCTGGCAAGCGCCCTGCAACCCGGCCTGATCGTGTATTATCTGGCGGTCACGACACTGTGCTTTTTGCTGATCTGGGCATGGACCCTTTGGCGCAGTCCTCGCCTCGATCGCGGTGTCTTCGTTCAGGGCGCCTTTCGCGGCAATTGCGGGATTGTCGGCTTGGCGCTGGCGGCCAGCATGTACGGCGACTACGGCTTGTCGCTGGGTGGCATCATGGCCGGCGGTGTCATCGTACTGAACCTGGTACTTTCGGCGATCATTCTCGCGCTCTACAGTCCCACCGCAAGCTCCAACCTCGTCTCCATTTTCCGCGAGCTTGCCGTCAATCCCCTCATCATCAGTATCCTGGCAGCGATCCCGGTGGCTTATTTCGGCATTACGCTACCGGCCTGGCTGATGACCTCGGGGGAATACTTCGGCTCGCTATCATTGCCGCTGGCACTGATCTGTATCGGCGGAAGCCTTACCCTCAAGGCCGTCAGCCAGACACGCGGTCAGGCGCTGGAAGCGAGCCTGTGGAAGATTATCGGAATGCCGGCGCTCGGGGTCATCCTGGCCCTGCCGCTGGGCTTTCGTGACGCCGAGCTTGGTATCCTGTTCCTGTTTCTTGCCAGTCCTGGCGCCGCGATCAGTTATGTCATGGCAAAAGCCGTCGGCGGCAACGAACAACTGGCCGCCAATATTATCGTCATCAGCACCTTCGGCAGCATGGCAACGGTAAGCCTGGGCATCTTCCTGCTCAAGCTCGCCCAACTGATCTAAACCCCAACGATCCTGGAATGATCGCTTTCCTCCGGCGCCAGCAAAAAGGGGCCGGCCTCCCGGCCGACCCCTCGTCTGCGTCACGTGTCTTGTCTAGCCTTAGCCTTCGCGCTGGCCATCGACCAGGCGGCTCACGCCCAGCGGATTGGCGTCCTGCAGCGCCTCGGGCAGCAGGCCCGCCGGCAGCGCCTGGTAACACACCGGGCGCAGGAAGCGGAAGATCGCTGCGCTGCCCACCGAGGTGGTGCGGCTGTCGGAGGTCGCCGGATACGGCCCGCCGTGGACCATGGCGTGGCAGACTTCCACCCCGGTCGGCCAGCCGTTGGCCAGAATACGACCCGCCTTGCGCTCCAGCGTCGGCAGCAGCTGGCGGGCGGCGTCAAGGTCGCCGTCGTCCATCTGCAGGGTGATGGTGAGCTGGCCTTCGAGCTCGGCGGCCACCCGCTGCATCTCCTGCGCGTCCTGACAGGCGATCACCAGCGCCGTCGAGCCGAAGACCTCCTCCTGCAGCGCGGGATCGTTGAGGAAGGCCTCGGCCTGGGTGACGAACAGTCCGGCCTGGCAGGGGTGGGCGGTCTCGCCAACCTGGCCGCGCGCCACTTCCTTGACCTTGGCATGGCCGGCCAGCCGGCCGACGCCCTGCGCGTAGGCGTCGTGGATGCCGGGGGTGAGCATGGTCTGGGCGGCGCTGCCCTGGACCGCCTCGCCGGCGGCGGCGACGAAGGCGTCAAGTTCAGGGCCCTGGCGCGCGATCACCAGGCCGGGGTTGGTGCAGAACTGCCCGGCGCCCATGTTGAGCGAGGCGGCGAAGCCCTCGGCGATCGTGTCAGCGCGCGCCGCGAGCGCCTCGGGGAGCAGGAACACCGGGTTGATCGAGCTCATCTCGGCGTAGACCGGGATCGGCTGCGGGCGCGCCTGGGCGGTGGCCACCAGCGCGGTGCCGCCACTGCGCGAGCCGGTGAAGCCGACCGCCTGGATGCGCGGGTCGGCGACCAGCGCCTGGCCGATCTCGCGGCCCGAGCCGAACAGCAGCGAGAAGGTGCCCTCGGGCAGCCCGCACTGGCTCACCGCGGCCTGCACGGCGCGACCGACCAGCTCGGAAGTGCCGGGGTGGGCGGAATGGCCCTTGACCACCACCGGGCAGCCGGCGGCGAGTGCCGAGGCGGTATCGCCGCCAGCGACGGAAAAGGCCAGCGGGAAGTTGCTGGCGCCGAACACCGCCACCGGGCCCAGCGCGATATGGCGCTGGCGCAGGTCGGCGCGCGGCATCGGCGCGCGCTCGGGCAGCGCCGGGTCGATGCGCAGGTCGAGCCACTCGCCGGCCCGCACGACGTTGGCGAACAGCCGCAGCTGGCCACAGGTGCGGCCACGCTCGCCTTCCAGGCGCGCGCGGGGCAGCCCGGTCTCGGCCATGGCGCGTTCGATCAGGTCATCGCCGATCGCCTCGATCTCGGCGGCGATGGTTTCCAAAAAGGTCGCGCGTTCCTCGAGCGAGGTCTCGCGATAGGTATCGAAGGCCGCCTCGGCCAGTGCGCAGGCCTGCTCGACCTCGGCCTTGCCGCCGCCCATATAGGTCGGTTCCAGCCTCTCGCCGGTGGACGGGTTGACGGCGTGGATCTCGGCCTGCTGGCCGCTGACGGCCTGCTGGCCAATGAGCATGGTTCCGTTAATTGACATAGAAGACTCCTGTGTCACTGAAGGGGAGTTGAAAAGAAAGCCTCAGCGCCATCGCGCAGAAAATAGCAACGTACGCGAGCTTTGAGCATAGATCGCGTTACGAATCATTGGTCCCGGTACTTGGCGTACATGTTCCGCGAACGATTGAGATGCTGAAACATGGTTTCACGAGCGGCCTCGGCATCCCGCGACAGGATCGCCTCGAGAATATAGGTATGTTCCTCATGAACACGTTCCAGATAGCGCTCCGAGGACGTGGCGTTGATTTCGACACTAAGCAGCTTGGCTCGCGGAATAACGCTTTGGCTCCACTGCTCGTAAAAGGACTTGAAGAAAGGATTCTTGGTCGCCCGCGCGATGGCGAAATGAAAGTCATAATCCTCACTGCGCGCCTGGGACTTCTCCAGGTGAGCCCTTCCAAAAGCCTCATGGCGTTTCAGAAGTTCACGACGGTCCTCGTCGTCGTGACGTAAAGCCGCCAACTCGGCGGCAGCGGGCTCGAGCGTCAGTCTCAGCTCGAGCAGGTGCAGGATGTCCTCGACCGTCGTTGGGTTGATGCGCTCGGCAGGCTTGGCCTCCTCGGTGGTCGCACGCAGCACCGTCGTGCCCACACCACGGCGCGTCTCGACCAGTCCCAACGACTTCAAGTGGGTGATCGCCTCACGAATGACCGTACGGCTGACGCCAAAGGATTCGCACAGGCTATTCTCGGTCGGTAGCTTGTTACCCACCGCGACCTTGCCCTGCGTGATCAGGGATTCCAGTTGATCCGCTACATGAACGGATAAGCTCCCCTGTTGTGGCACCTTTCGCACATTGATGCGAGCAAGATCCGTCACCATGTTGACATCCTTCTCATGATGTATGCAGCGCTTCGCTGTATGATGTCATACAGCATAGCATATCGGGTCATTTTTTACCGCAACGCGACCGGTCAGGCGGAACGCCGTGCCGAGTCGCGCAGTGCCGAGACGGTGGTGCGCGTCGAAATCCGCTCGGGATCGGTCATAAGCTCGATGACGGCAGGACGCCCCGAAGCCATGGCCCGTTCCAGGGCCGGCTTGACGCTGCCCGTGTCGCTGACCCGCTCGAAATGCGCGCCGAGCCCGGCCGCCATCAGGCCGAAATCCGGATTGACGAGGTCGGTCCCCGAGACGCGTCCCGGATGGTCGCGCTCCTGATGCATGCGAATCGTGCCGTAGGTACCGTTATTGAACAGCAACACGATGGGTCGCCCGCCATGCTGGACGGCAGTGGCAATTTCGACGCCGCTCATCATGAAGCCGCCATCGCCGACAAACGCCAGCACACACTTGTCCGGCTCGCGCAACGACGCCGCTACGGCGGCGGGCACCGAATAGCCCATCGCGCCGCAGGTCGAACCGATGATCCGACCGGGACGCTGATAGGCCAGGAAACGCTGCGCCCACCCGGTGTGGTTTCCGGCGTCCAGGGTGACGATAGCATCCTTCGGCAGGCTGTCGCGCAACGCATGCATCGCCGCACCCATGTCGAGCGGATAGTCGTGCGCCGGTGGCTGGATATCGGCAAGGTACTCATCGCGAAGCGTCTTGCGCCACTCGTTCCAGCGGCGGCGCTGCTCCCAGTCGCATGGCGCCAACGCGGCGGCAAGCTTGTCGGGCGCCGAGACCACGCCCAGCGCCGGGCTGAAGACACGGCCTATCTCGTCCGGGTCGACATGCGCATGAATCAGCGTCTGGGTGGGGTTGGGCGCGGTCAGGGTGGTGTAGGTCTTGGTGGTCATCTCGCCGAGCCGGGCGCCGACGACCAGCAGCAGGTCGGCCTCGCCCAGGCGCTTGATCAGCGACGGCACCACGGCGGTACCGAAATCACCCACATAGCAATCCGAGGCGTTGTCGAGGATATCCTGGCGCCGGAAGGAACAGGCCACCGGCATCCCGTTGGCCTCGGCGAACGTCCTGATCTGTGCACAGGCCTCATCTGTCCAGCCCGACCCGCCCACCAGCATCATCGGGCGCTCGGCACGCGATACCAGGGTGCCGATCCGCTCGATCTCTTCAACGGTGACGCCCGGCCGCGAGGGCGCATAAGGCGGCGCGTCAGCGACCTCGACGACGTCGGTCAGCATGTCCTCGGGCAAGGCCAGTACCACCGGACCCGGGCGGCCCGAGGTGGCGACCCGGAAGGCACGCGCCATGTATTCTGGAATCCGGCGGGCATCGTCGATCTGGGCGACCCACTTGGCCACCCCGGCGAACATGACCCGGTAGTCGATCTCCTGGAACGCTTCCCGATCCATGGAACCGCGGTCGACCTGACCGACCAGTAGGATCATCGGTGTCGAGTCCTGCTGCGCGATATGCACGCCAATGGCGGCGTGGCAAGCCCCTGGGCCACGCGTCACCAGGCAGATACCGGGTCGCCCCGTCAGCTTGCCATAGGCCTCGGCCATGTTCGCCGCTCCGGCCTCGTGCCGCGCGTTGTAGAGCGTGAAACGCTCGCGCTGATCGTGGAGGGCATCCAGTACCTCCAGGTAGCTTTCCCCGGGCACGCAATAGCCACTATCGGCGCCGTGAGTCAGCAGCTGGTCAACCAGCACTTTCCCCCCGGTGCGTGGGGAGGGTCGTGACGTTGTGGCCATGTCAGGTTCCTAATGGCAGAGACGGACGCCCCCAGGGTGACTGGAGGCACGGGTCGAGCAAGGGAAACCATTCCTGATGTCTGCCGACTAAGGAATGGCCTCGAGGGTCGGCTTCTTGCGAAGAATCAGATAGGAAAACACCCTATCATCGCGAGCAGCGTCCTAGGCCCCGTCGCTATCCTTGAGATGCACCAGCTCCTCATACAGCTCAGAAGGAATCGTCACCCCCTCGGTCTGACTTCGCTTCCTGGCGGCATGGCGACGCTGTGACGGCAGACGAGCGCCCTGCGCAATGACCCCTTCGAATAAGGCCTCAGCCTGGCGCAAGTGTGTCTCGGCATCCGCGCCAAGAAAAGCGTGTGGATCCATGGCCAGGATGAATTCACCGTGCTGAGGTGCTCCCTCCCCGCTCCCGTCTGCTGGCCGGGTCTGGTGACCCAGGCGATCTCCGATCAGCGGTCCGGCGAGTAGTTCGATCATGATCGACAAGGCCGACCCCTTGTGACCACCGAAAGGCAGCAGCGCGCCCGCCAGCGCGGCTGCGGGGTCGGTCGTCGGATGTCCCTCGCCGTCGAGCGCCCAACCCTCCGGAAGCCTCTTCCCAGCCCGCCGGTGGAGTTCGACCTCGCCGCGCGCCACCACACTGGTGGCGAAATCGAAGGTGAACGGCAGACCCTCCGGCCGCGGCCAGGCGAAGGCGATAGGGTTGGTACCCAACAGCGGCGATTGTCCCCCGGCTGGTGCGACATAGGCATGGCTCGGTGTCATCGCCAGCGCCACCAGTCCCTGCTCTGCCAGCGATTCTACCTCGGGCCACAAGGCCGAGAAGTGAAAGGCGTTGTTGACGGCAAGAACCGCCACTCCATTGGCACGCGCCTTATCGATCAGATGTTTCCGGCCAGTCTCGAAGGCCAGCAGCGAAGACCCTCCTCGTGCATCGACACGCACCACGCCCGACGCCTGGTCGATCACCTCGGGAATAGCGCACGGGTCAACTCCGCCGTGCCTGACGGTGCGAACGCAATCGAGGAGTCGATACAGGCCATGCGAGTGGCACTCGTCGCGCTGGGCCGCCACCACGCTTCGGGCGATGGCAGCGGCATGTGCCGAAGAAAAACCGTGCTGCTCGAGTATGGCAACGCTAAGTGCCCAGGCCTCATCGAGCGATAGCCTCACTTGATCATCCATATGCCCCCCGGCTGGTTTGCAAAGCATCATGCGCCACCTCCAGCGTCATCCGGATGACCGAAGGTGACGAACTTTCCGCCTTGATAGACAACGGCGAGATCATCGGGAGCCGGCATGGATTGCTGTGCGATCTCCTCGCGCCATGGTTCGGAGCTGTCCCTGGGCACCCAGCCGAGGAAGGCCACCTTGCTGTTGTCCCACCATGTCTCCTGGTTGTCCGAGGCGCCATAAATCACCGTGTTGCCCAGTTTCGGCGCCACGAAGGCACGCTCAAGCAGGCTCACGAAGTCCTCGACGCTCATCCAGGTGGCCATCATGCGAGCATCGGCCGGCTTGGGGAAGCAGGATCCGATCCGCACGCTCAGTGTCTCGACACCGAACTTGTGGAAGTAGAGGCTCGCCAGATCTTCGCCGAAGCACTTGGAGACGCCATACAGAGAATCGGGGCGATGCGGCACCTCGGTATCGATGCGCGTGGTGCGCGGGTAGAAGCCGATGGTGTGGTTGGAACTGGCGAAAACGACACGCGGCTTGCCCAGCTGTCGGGCCGCCTCGTAGAGGTTGTAGGTGCCGACGATGTTAGCCTGGAGAATGTCTTCCCAGGGTTTCTCGACCGACATACCGCCCAGGTGAATGACCCCCTCGCAATCGGCAACCAGGCCACGGACAGCCCCGGCATCGGCCAGGTCGGCGTAGACCAGTTCCTCGTGATCGGCAGCCTCACCGAGTTCAGCCACGTCCGACAGCCTGACTTGGCGTGCCAGTCGCGGCAGATGGGGACGAAGGGCCTGCCCCAGGCCACCGGCGGCTCCCGTCACCAGGATTCGGTTCAACATGAAAACACTCCTTTTTGATGTTCGAAACGCACGGCCATCGCCAAGCCCGTGCGCCAGTCACGAAAACAGCGCAGGACGACTAGAAGCCGTATAGATTCGCCGGATTATCCACCAGGATCTGACGGTGCAATGCTTCAGGTGCCCAGTCGAGTAACACGTCGAGCTGCTCGGTATCGTCGGGGTACTGTTCGCGCGGCACACCGACGTGCGGCCAGTTGCTGCCCCAGATGATGCGCTCGGGCGCGTGGTCGATGACTCGTTTGGCGATCGCCCCGATATCCGCGTAGTCGGGACCGCCAGTCTGGCTGGCTTCATAACCGGCACAGATCTTGAACCAGACATTGCCGCGATCGAGCAGCCGCAGGATCTCGTCGACGCGGCGGTCGCTAGCCGGTACCGGGGGCATGAACTTACCGATGTGATCGATGATGTAATCACCCTCGATACGCCGCAGTCCATCCAGGTAGTCGTCGAGATACTGGCCATTGAACTGCACCATCAGGTGCCAGCCCAAAGGCCGGATCCGCCGCTCCACTGCGAGCATGTCGGCATGTGTAACCGCGCCGCCCGGCAGGTTCATGATGCGCGCGCCGCGAACGCCTTTTTCGTGCCAGTCGCGTAGCTCATCGATGGGGGTATCTGGCGCCACGGCAGCGATACCTCGTGCCGTATCCGTACCCAACTGCGTCAAAGCATCCAGCAGTGCCCGGTTGTCCAGCTGGTAGGCATTGGGCTGAGTGACAATCACTCGATCCAGGCAAAGCCACTTCTGAAAGCGACGATAGTCCGCCACAGTTGCCAGTTCGGGAATCCTGGGACCGCCGGGCTGGGCCTCGTACCCCGGCAGGTACAGGTGAATATGGCAGTCGGTAGCCCCGGCCGGCGCCTTGAGCTTGGGTGCCGGGCCTTCGAGCGGCCGGGTATTGGCAGGGATCTCTGACACGCTCATGTCTCCTTCAAAGCGAACTGGCGCAACGCGTCGCGGTTGATCTCGATACCCAGGCCAGGACCGTCCGGGATGCGAACCACGCCCTGGTCATGTTCGATCGGCGTTTGCACGACGGCCTGACGGAACGGATTCTCCGTGCGATCGAACTCGAGTATTGGTTCGATCGGGTTACGGCGAGGTGGATTGGGCAGCATGGCGGCCATGAATTGCAGGCTAGCGGCCAGGCACACAGCCGTGCCCCAGACGTGCGGCACCAGGCGTACGCCGTGCATGGCCGCCATGTCGGCCACACGACGGATCTCGGTGAAGCCTCCTACCCCGCAGATATCGGGTTGCAGAATATCCACGGCGCGGATCGACAACGGTTCAAGCATGGCATAGCGACCGTGCCAGGTTTCGCCTCCCGCCACGGGGATCGGTTGATCGGCGCGCACGGCACGATAGGCTGAAATATGCTCCGGCAGTACCGGTTCCTCGAACCAGTCGACGCCAAAGTGCGCGGCACGCCTGCCCACTTCCACCGCTTCCAGATAATCGTAACCATGGTTGGCGTCGATCATCAGGCGCATGTCAGGCCCGATGGATTCGCGCACCGCTTCGATGACGCGCAGGTCCTCCTCGACATCGAAACCGATCTTGATTTTTACGGCATGAAACCCCTGCTGCCGATAGCCCGCGACTTCACGCGAAATATCCTCGACGCGATCGACGCCTTCGCGCCGGAAGGAACCGGTGGCATAGGCACGCACGCTGTCACGAAAGCGCCCGCCCAGTAACATCGAGATCGACGCTCCGAAATGCTTGCCCTTGATATCCCAGAGCGCAATATCGATGCCACTCAAGGCGGTAACCGTCAGGCCTCGCTGCCCTTGATCACGCAGGCGGTTGTAAAGCTCAAGCCATATTCTTTCTGTTTGCAGCGGATCCTGACCGACCAACGCCGCCGCATAGGCTTCGACGACGGCAGCGTTGGGCTTAGCCGGCCCCAGGCACTCCCCCCACCCGATCAAGCCGTTGTCGCAGACGATCTCGACCAGGCAATGCTGACGCCTTGCAAAATGCATTGAAGCGCTTTCGAATGTCGTATCCAGCACATGGTCCAGAATATGCGTGTGTACAGATTCCACCTTCATCAATGACCATCCTTTTTTATTGAAATCAGTCAAACATCTGCGGCAACGTCAGAGACACGGCCGGGATGTAAGTCACGAGCATCAAGGCAACAAAAAGGGCAAGATAAAAAGGCCAAATCGTGCGTACGGCATGTTCAATCTTGATTTTTCCTATAACGCAGCCAACGAAGAGGCAGGCCCCTACAGGTGGCGTGCAAAGACCCAGTCCCAGGTTCATCATCAGGATGATCCCAAACTGGATCGGGTCCATGCCAAATTCCATGGCGACAGGAAGAAAGATTGGTGTACAGATCAATATCAGCGCTGCCATGTCCATTATCATGCCCAACAGCAGCAGGATGAGATTGAGCATGAGGAATATGACCAAGGGGCGATCCGAAATCGACATGAGCCCTGACGTCAACATCTCAGGAACGTTGTAAAGCGCCAATAAATAAGAGAATGCTGAAGCACATCCCACCAGAATCATGACCAAGGACGTCGTCTTGACAGACTGCAATACGGCCGCCTTGAAGGATGCCCATCTCAACTCTCGATAGACGATGGCGGTGACAACGATCGCATAAATAGCGCCGAACGCTCCAGACTCCGTCACCGTCAATATGCCCGACAGCACCCCACCGACAATGATCACCGCAGTGAACAGGCCCGGAAGGGCAGCGGCCAGGCTAACCACCAGCGCATGCCAGCCGGGGAATGCTTCGCCTTGATACCCGCGCTTAACGGCTACCACATAGGCGGCTACCGCCAAGGCCAGGCACATGAGTATTCCGGGTACGATCCCTGCGATGAAAAGTTGCGTCACCGAAATCCCACCGCCGGCAGCCACCGCATAAAGAATCATGTTGTGGCTCGGCGGAATCACCACTCCGGCGACCGACGATGTCACCGTCACGTTGACCGCATAGTCAGCGTCATAGCCCTTTTCTTTCATGACGGGCACCAATATGGAGCCCAACGCGGAGGTATCAGCAACTGCAGAGCCAGAAATGCCGCCAAACAGCATGGAGGAGCTGATATTCACCATGCCCAGACCGCCACGGACCCTACCCACCATGGCGGAAGCCAGCCTTACCAGGCGAGTTGATATTCCCCCATGCAGCATCAATTCGCCTGCAAAAATGAAGAAAGGAATCGCTAGCAACGAAAACACCGAGATGCCTGAAAGCAATCGCTGAAAGGCAACAAATAATGGCAAACCTTCGTACAGGAAAGCTGCAACGGCGGCCAGGCCGACGGCAAATGCCACTGGCGCGCCAACAACCAACCCTAAAAAGAAAATGCCGAAAAGAATGATGAGCCCCATATCCATTTCCTTCCTACTGGTTCGGACTGAACATGCGTTTTAGAATATTCGCACCCGAGAAAAGGACCATGAGCAGCCCACATAGCACTAGAGGCGCCGCACGCCAGCTTTCTGATAGACCGATCATGGGGATCGCCCTTTCAAGGTTTGTCATGACCAGCCCCCAACCCTGATGAGCCATAAAACCGCCGAACAATAGGATGAAGAGGTCGGCAATATGATGCATAACACGTCTTATAGGACCCGGAAGCCCCTCACGAACAAAATCTATATTAAGATGGGTGTTATAACGAACTCCTGCTGCCGCTCCAAGACATGTGATATATACAACTATCACCAGCGAGGCCTGCTCGACCCACGTCGGCGTATCGTTAAGAATATATCGTCCAAAAACCAGCCATCCAAATATGGCAATCAGGATAACAAGGAGTATGCCGCCAGCCCATAAACAAAGCATCGCCACACCGTCGAGGATCATATCGATAGTGCCAACTTTCTCTGCTTCCTTCTCATTTTCTGACGTATCAGTATAGCTATTCACAATACCGGTTCCTTTTCGTCTCCCGGCGAAGACATCGCCGGGAGAACGGTTATACGAAGGCGTCAGCTGGCTGATCTAATATCCTCGATGAGTGACTCAAGTTCGGGGTTTTCCGCGATGAAGTCGTCATAGACAGGCTGCATCAGTTCCTGAAACTCAGCCTTGTCCTCGACCTCATTGATTTCCACTCCCGCATCCAGCACTTTTTGCTTACTCTCTTCAGAGCTTTCTACCCACAGTTGACGCTGCATTTCCGAGGCCTCAATGGCTGCCGCCTCGATTATTTCCTGGTCTTCTTCTGAAAGCGCTTCCCAGCTGGATTTCGCGATACACAGGCATTCAGGAATGATCAGGTGCTCGGTCAAAGAGTAATAACCTACAACTTCATAATGGTTGCTTGACTCGAAGGAAGGATAGTTATTTTCTGCGCCGTCAAGCACGCCAGTCGTCAAGCTTTGATAGACCTCTCCATAGGCCATGGGCGTAGCATTGCCGCCCAGAGATTCAATCATGTCCACGTAAAGATCGTTGTTCATGACACGAATCTTGAGACCTTCGACATCTGCCGGCGTCTTGATCGGCTTTTCAGTGTTGTAAAGGCTTCTTGCTCCAGAATCGAACCAAGACAGTGCAATTAGGTTTTGCTCTGCCAAGGCGTCAGCAAAGCGCTCGCCTATTTCGCCATCCATGACACGATGCATATGGTCAACATCATCAAAGATGAAGGGCAATGAAAGGACGTTTGTTTCCTTCACAATAGGTCCCATAGGTCCCATATTGAAGTTAGCAAAATTCAATGCACCGCTGCGAGTCTGTTCAATAGCGTCTGGTTGATCGCCAAGAACGGCATTATTATAGACTCGGGCAGTCACACGGCCTTCCGTGTCTTCCTCAATCGCTTCGGCAAAGGCTTCCAAGGCAACGGTGTTGGGATAACCTGGCGGGTGAATATTCCATCCTCTCCAATCCTCTGCCTGAACGGGGGCGGCAAATAGCATCATTGAAGCGGTAATGGTGCTAGCGGAGAGTAGTGCACCTGATTTAATTGTCTTTGTTTGCATTTTTTTGTCTACCTTTCTTGATGAACTTAGCGGTTTATGGTTACTGCTTTACGTTACCAATCAGCGTCTCGAGCTGCTGGCATTCTTCGGAAGTGGGCATGCTCAACGGGGCGCGTACGCTGCCCGCCGGACGCCCGATGATCGCGGCACCCGCCTTGATCAGGCTGACGGCATAGCCGGCCTTCCGATCCCTGAGGTCCACGAAGGGAATGAAGAAGTCGTTGGTGATCTGCTTGACGGCTTCCCGGTTGCCCTTGCGCAGTGCCTGGTAGAAGGTGACGGCCATGTCGGGCACGAAGTTGAACACGGCCGAGGAATAGGTGTTGACGCCGATGGAGAGGTACGCCTCGGCGAAGATTTCGGCGGTGGGCACGCCCCCGATATAGACCAGTCGATCGCCGACCGTCTTGACGATCTTGTTCAGCGCCTGCATGTCGCCCTTGCCATCCTTGAGCGCGATCAGGTTCGTGCAGCGGTCGGCAAGCTCCACGACGGAGGCGGCATCGAGAATGCCGTTGCCGCGGTTGTAGTAAACGACATTGAGCGAGGTGGCATCGCAGATCTGCCGGGCGTATTCGACCAGCCCGTCCTGCGGGCATTCAGTCAGGTAGGGCGGCATCAGCAGGATCCCGTCGGCCCCCGCCTCTTCGGCGGCCTTGGCGAACGCCTGGCCGCTGCCGACGCTCAAGCCGGCGCTGGCAATCACCGGTAACTTGCCGTCCACCACCTCGACCGCCAGGGTGACGATCTCACGGTATTCCTCGAGCGTCAGGTTGAAGAACTCACCGGTGCCGCCCGCCACGAAGACGGCCGAAATGTCATGGCTGATAAACCACGCCAGGCGCTGGCGGTAGCTGTCCGGATCGAAGTTGCCCTGCTCGTCAAAGTCGGTGATGGGAAAAGAGAGCAATCCATCCCCCAGGGCGTGTATCACCTCATCTACTGAAAATTTCACCCGTTTGTCCTCTTCTGCGCGTCAATGTAGCCTGCGGTGGCGACGGCATGGTTCGCTGCGCCGTCTCGCCTGGGGAGGGACAACAATCGACCGTGCATTGCTGTCATACATCATACAACTGTCAAGATAGTGATCGAGTCGCGGTCTCACAAGCAACATTGCAATAATCACGACCAAAGTTTAATGCTCATATATCTTGGCTGCATCACTTTAATTACGAGCCTCTCGCTTGTTGACCCAACATGATCGTGACGCACTGGGAAGAACCGATGGGGCAAGCCCCAGTGCTGTTACACAAGGGAGCGCTCATGACACTGAATACGCCTGAAAGCTCTAACGGACGAGGGCTGGCCGCTTCGGATCGAAAGACCATCCGGGTATCAGGAACTGCATCGCCATAGCGTCGTCGCGTTGACCAACATCCAGCTGCCGGTAGAGCTGATGCGCTTCCATCAGTTTATCCTCATCCAACGTAACCCCCAGACCAGGCGTTGTCGGGACCGTCAACTGGCCATCGCGGATTGTCAGCGGTTCCTGGGTAATGCGTTGCCCGTCTTGCCAGATCCAGTGCGTATCAATGGCCGTGATCTCGCCGGGGCAAGCGGCTGCCACATGCGTCATCATCGCCAGTGAGATGTCGAAATGGTTGTTGCTGTGCGAGCCCCAGGTCATGCCCCACTCGTTGCAAAGCTCTCCTACCGCGACCGCGCCCTGCATGGTCCAGAAGTGGCAGTCGGCCAGGGGGATGTCCACGGCGTTGAGCTGAACCGCCAGCTTGAGCTGCTTGTAGTCGGTGGCGATCATGTTGGTAGCCGTAGCAAGGCCGGTGCGCTTCTTGAATTCAGCCATGGTCTCGCGGCCCGAGAATCCGCCCTCCTGACCACAGGGGTCCTCGGCATAGCTCAATAGCCCCTTGATCGGCTCCAGCACCCGCACCGCCTCTTCGAGACCCCAGGCACCATTGGGGTCCAGCGTCAGACGCGCCTCGGGGAAGGCCTCGTGCAGCGCGCGAATGCAGTCGGCCTCTTCCTCGCCAGGCAGCACGCCACCCTTGAGTTTGAAGTCCTTGAAGCCGTAGCGATCAAAGGCGGCCTTGGCCAGATTAGCCACGGCATCCGGCGTCATCGCCTCGCGGTAGCGCACCTCGTCCCAGGCATCGACCGGGTCGGTCGTCTTCGGATACGGCAGATCGGTCTTGTCCGGGTCGCCGAGCAGGAACAGGTAGCCGAGTGCTTCGACCTCGTCGCGCTGACGTCCGAACTGACCCAGCAGGTCGGCCACGGGCATGCCGAGCGCCTGACCGAAGAGATCATACAGCGCCGACTCGATGGCGGTGACGACGTGCACGGCCACGCGCAGGTCGAAGGTCTGGCGACCCCGTTCTTCGGGTCCGTTGCGCGAGAGCACGTGACGGGCCTGGCTCAGGACCTTTTTCACTTCGTTGACCCGGGCGCCCTCGATCAGCGAGCGGCACTGTTCGAGCCCCTTGAGGATGCCGTCGCTGGACGGGATCTCCCCGACGCCGCGGTTGCCCGAGTCGTCTTCCAGCACCAGCACGCAGCGGATGAACCAGGGCGCGTGGCCGCCGCTGAGGTTCAGCAGGAAACCGTCGTAGCCGGCGACAGGCACGATATTCATTTTGGTGATCTTGGGAAACATGGGTCTTGCCTCGCAAAAAATGTCGTGTCGGCGACGATCAAGTGACCGGCGCCGGATTGAACAGCACCAGATCGTTGTAGAGGCCGAGGCGCTCGGCGGCGACGCGCTGACGGCCGCTGGCCACCTCCAGGATCAGATGAAAGAGTTCCCAGCCGACGTCCTCGATACTGGCTTCGCCGGTGGCGATGCGCCCCGCATCGAGATCGATCAGGTCGAACCAGCGCTGACCCAGGGTCGAGTTACTGGACACCTTGATGACCGGTGCCATGGACAGGTTGTAGGGCGTGCCACGGCCGGTGGTGAAGACCTGCAGGTTCATGCCGGCGGCGAGTTGCAGGGTGCCGCAAATGAAGTCGCTGGCCGGGGTGGCGGCGAAGGTCAGGCCTCGCCGACGCAGTCGCTCACCGGGGCCGATGACGTCGACGATGGGTGAGTTACCGGACTTGATCACCGACCCCAGCGCCTTCTCGACCACGTTGCTGAGGCCGCCCTTCTTGTTGCCGGGCGAGGGGTTGGCGCTGCGGTCCGCCTGACCCTGGGCCAGGTAGTCGTCGTACCAGGCCATCTGATCGACCAGCGCCTGGCCCACCTCGCGGTCGACTGCCCTCGGCGTCAACAGGTGGATGGCGTCACGTACTTCGGTGACTTCGGAGAACATCACACTGCCCCCAGCCCGCACAATCAGGTCGGTGGCGAAGCCCACCGCGGGGTTGGCGGTCACGCCGGAGAAGGCGTCGCTGCCGCCGCACTGCATCCCGACCGCCAGCTCGGACACCGGGCAAGTCTCGCGACGCCGCCGGTCGAGACGCTCCAGGTGGCGCTCCGCCATGGCCAGGATGCCCTCAACCATCTCGCCGAAGCCGTGGAAGGATTCGTCCTGGAGGCTCAAGACGTTGGCGTCCGGATCCGCCGCTTCGGTGTTCTCGTAGATCTTGACCGGTTTGTCATCGATCAGGGTGGAGGGCTGCAGTTTCTCGCAGCCGAGCCCGATCACCATCACCTCGTTGCCGAAGTTGGGATTCAGGGCGATGTTCCGGAGAGTGCGAATCGGCACCACGGCAGCCGGCGCGTTGATCGCCACACCGCAGCCATAGGAATGATTGAGGCCTACCACGTCGTCGACGTTGGGAAAGCGCGGCAGCAGCTCACGCTTGATCCGCTGCACCACGTAATCGACGGTACCGGCCACGCACTGCACGCTGGTGGTGATGCCGAGCACGTTCTTGGTGCCGACACTGCCATCGGGGTTGCGAAACCCCTCGAAGGTGTAGCCTTCCAGCGCCTCTACCGCGGGCGGCTCGCGAGTGGCCAAGGGCAATTCGCCAAGTGCTGGCGCCGTGGGCAGGCGCACATTGGTCTCGTTGACGTGCCCGCCACGGGAGATAGCCGCCACCGTTGTGCCGATGACCTCGCCGTAGCGAATCACCCGGTCGCCCTCGGCCAGCGCCACCAGCGCCACCTTGTGGCCCTGCGGGATAGGCATCGTAGTAATGACGCCGCCCGCGATGGCAGTGCCTTCGGCGAGGCCACCGCGCTCGACCACGATGGCGACATTATCGTTCGGGTGCACCCGAATCACCCGGGCATTAGCGGCTGTTTGAGTCATGACCCTTCCCTGAAGCGGTTTGCGTGCTGCCGGTGATCTGGGTCAGCTCCATCTTCTCCCTGGCGCGAGACTTGACACCCATGACGATCGAGAACATCACCGAGGCGATGATCAACCCCCATAGCACTACCGCGATGGGGCTCTTGGTGAAGAAGATGGAAAATGTCCCGAACGACTCGAGGCTCTTGACGAAGTAGACCTCTGCCTGACTTCCCAGAATGAAACCGATGATCAGCGGAGCGACCTCCAGGCCGATCTTCTGGACCAGGTAACCCAGGATGCCGAAGATCAACAGGGTCCAGACGTCGAACATGATGCCGTAATTGATGGCATAGGCCCCCACCACGCACATCATCACGATGATCGGATAGAGAATGTGCTTGGGCACCATCACCACCTTGGCGATGTGCTTGATGGCATAGAACATCAGGAAGAACATCACGATATTGGCGAACACCAGCGCCGTCATCATGATGTACCAGGTCTCGGGGTTTTCCGGGATGAACAGCGGCCCCACCTGGATGCCCTGCAGGGTGAAGGCCCCGATCAGCACCGCCGTGGTGGAATCACCGGGAATGCCGAGCGACAGTAGCGGAATCAAGGCGCCGCCCGTCAGCGCATTGTTGGCCGACTCCGAGGCGATGAGCCCTTGCGGAGCACCCTTGCCCATCTGCGACGAATCCCGCGCCAGGTTCTTCTCTTGGGTATAGGCCAGCACCGAGGCGGCGCTGCCGCCGACCCCAGGCAGCATGCCGATGAAAGTCCCGATAAAGGACGAGCGCACCAGATTGGTCAGGCGACCCTTGAAGATTGAAAGCGAGAAGCCAGCTCCCTTGCCGATCTTGATGCGCTTGTTGGTCGTGTCGCTCTTCACACCCTTCTCGGCCTCGAGCAGGATGGTGGAGATACCGAAGATGCCGATGAGTACCGGTAACAGCGAAAAACCTTCGAACAGGTAGGGCTCCATGAAATCGAACATCAACCGGGTCTTGCCGTTCCCTCCATCGGAGATGCTGTAGTCGCCAATCAGACTCAGCCAGATGCCGATGACCCCGCTGAAGATGCCGATCAGCATGCTGCTCGACAGCGAGGCAATGACACTCAATGCCAGCAGGATGATCAGGAACTTCTCCACATAGGAGAACTTGATCGAGAAGTCCGCCAACAGTGGCGCGAACAAGAAGAGCACGGCGGCGCTGATCAGCCCTCCGACGACCGACGCGACGACGCAGACCCGCAGCGCCTTCTCCCCTTCGCCCTTTTGAGCCATGGGGTAACCATCGAAGGTGGTGGTGATCGAGGAAGGTGTGCCGGGGATGTTGAGCAGCACCGCCGGCACCATACCGCCGGAGATCCCGCCCACGTAGAGGCCGAGCAGCAGTGCCAGGCCGTGGTGCAGACCGAGGGCATAGGTCAGCGGCAGGCAGACCGCCACCGCCATGGTGGCGGTCATGCCGGGAATGGCGCCGAAGATGATGCCGACTAGCGCCCCGAATCCGGCAAGAAGAAAGAAAGTGAGGTCAAGAAGTGACAGGAATTCCATGGCGGCACTCGCTTCGGTCACGGCAGGGTGATAGTGAATAGCTTGGCGAGAACGAACCAGGCCAGACTAGGGGCGACGACGGCATTGACCACCACGATGGTTAGTGACTTCTTTGTCCATTCGTGCATGTACATCAGCGACATCAGGAGCACGAACGCCATCGAGACGAACAGGAAGCCATAGCCCGTATACGGGAACATATCGCCCACCACTGTCATCAGGTAGAAATAGGCCACGATCAGCGCCAGGGTGCCGAAGAATCGCCAGCCATCCATGGGCTCCCCCACGATGGGCAGGGTCCGCTCTCCGCGCTTCACCGCGACCAGGAAGGGGGCCACCTTGGTCACCAGGATCACCGCAAACAGCCCCGCCATGATCCAGTGGATGATTCTTGGGAAGTACAGATGGGAGGTCTCGAAATCTATCGAGACGCTAAGCAGACTTGAGAGACCTGATTCCATAGCGGCTCCGGGAACGGGCAGGAAGATCTCCTGCCGGCAGTGTTCTATAGCGGTTCATGCCATATGGCGGGGGCACCGGCGACATGGCGCCGCCGATGCCGGTTCACTTACTGAATGTTTTCGATGATCTCTTCGTAGCGTGACATCTTCTCTTGTAGATACTCCGTGGCCTCTTCGGACGGCTTGAAGTTGGGGATGAAGAAGGAATTCTTCTGGACTTCCTGGATCTCGCCTTCGGCATAGATCTCGGTGAGGGCCTCGTCGATCTGGTCCACGATGGCTGGGTCCATGTCCTTGTTGTAGAGGAAAAAGAATTCCTTATCGAAGGTGAAGGTCTCGTCGTCACCCATGGTGACGTGAACGTTGGGCTCCACGTACTCCAGCAGCTGTTCGCGGGTGGTCTGGCCCAGGCCCTCTTCCGGCGCCTGCTCGATGGTGTCCTGACGCGCGGTCAGCCAGACGAAGCGCATGGCCTTCTGGTCGTCTTCCGGCAGTCGGGTGTACTGCTCGTTGGCCTGCACGGTGCCGTTGATCACGTCCGCCTGACCGTCGAAGAGCTGCTGGTTCTTGTCCGACTGGGAGCCAGTATTGACAGCAACCAGATTGTCCTCCTGGCCCGGGTGCTCGATGGAGATGGCGTTCTTCAGGGCACTGAAGCCGATCTCGGAGACACCGCCCGGCTGGATCGCCACGCGCACCTCCTCGCCGTCGCCCACCGCGGCGATGATGTCGTCGAGAGTCTCGTACGGCGAGTCCTTGGGCACCAGATAGGCGTTGCCCGGGTTGATGGCGACGGTCGGCCCGACGGTGTACTTCTCGAAAATGTTGTCGTAGCCCTCCACGCCATACAGATACCCCAGGTAGGACTGGTCGTGGAAGATCATCAAGGTATTGCCGCGAGAGTCCCGGTCCAGCGTGCGGAACGCCGAACTCGCCCCGACGGCATCGACCTTCATGTTGAGGTCGAGCTGCTCGGCCAGCTTGTCCACGACGATGGTGGAGTTCTGATAGGTATCACCCCCGGTCGACGTGGAGCCGATGACGACACGGATATTGCCACGCAGCGGGCCATCCTGAGCCATGGCGATGCCGGCACCGAAGGTCATGGATGCCATGACGACGGCGGAGCCCAGTCCTGTCAGGGTTTTCTTGGATACAGTCATGCTTTCACCTCGTTCGCTTGTTGTCGGTCTAGCGTTGCTTGGCGATACCAATCAGCGTCTCGAGCTGCTGGCATTCTTCGGAAGTGGGCATGCTCAACGGGGCGCGAACGCGGCCCGCCGGGCGCCCGATGATCGCGGCACCCGCCTTGATCAGGCTGACGGCATAGCCGGCCTTCCGATCCCTGAGGTCCACGAAGGGAATGAAGAAGTCGTTGGTGATCTGCTTGACGGCTTCCCGGTTGCCCTTGCGCAGTGCCTGGTAGAAGGTGACGGCCATGTCGGGCACGAAGTTGAACACGGCCGAGGAATAGGTGTTGACGCCGATGGAGAGGTACGCCTCGGCGAAGATTTCGGCGGTGGGCACGCCCCCGATATAGACCAGTCGATCGCCGACCGTCTTGACGATCTTGTTCAGCGCCTGCATGTCGCCCTTGCCGTCCTTGAGCGCAATGAGATTGGCGCAGCGGTCGGCCAGTGCCTGGACGGAGGCGGCCGTGAGAATGCCGTTGCCGCGGTTGTAGTAAACGACATTGAGCGAGGTGGCATCGCAGATCTGCCGGGCGTATTCGACCAGCCCGTCCTGCGGGCATTCAGTCAGGTAGGGCGGCATCAGCAGGATCCCGTCGGCCCCCGCCTCTTCG
Source organism: Halomonas korlensis (assembly GCF_900116705.1). Taxonomy (GTDB): domain Bacteria; phylum Pseudomonadota; class Gammaproteobacteria; order Pseudomonadales; family Halomonadaceae; genus Halomonas; species Halomonas korlensis. The sequence continues at coordinate 72,154 of NZ_FPBP01000005.1, forward strand.
GCGGCCTTGGCGAACGCCTGGCCGCTGCCGACGCTCAAGCCGGCGCTGGCAATCACCGGTAACTTGCCGTCCACCACCTCGACCGCCAGGGTGACGATCTCACGGTATTCCTCGAGCGACAGGTTGAAGAACTCACCGGTGCCGCCCGCCACGAAGACGGCCGAGATGTCATGGCTGATAAACCACGCCAGGCGCTGGCGGTAGCTGTCCGGGTCGAAGTTGCCCTGCTCGTCAAAGTCGGTGATGGGAAAGGAGAGCAATCCATTTCCCAGGGCGCGTGTCACCTCATCTACTGAAAATTTCACCCGTTTGTCCTCTTCTGCGCGTCAATGTGGCCTGCGGTGGCGACGGCTTGGGTTCGCTGCGCCGTCTCGCCTGGGGAGGGACAACAATCGACCGTGCGTTGCTGTCATACATCATACAAGCAACAAATTAATGTTTGGATTGCCGTCTCGCAAGCGCCATCATGGTGATCGCGACCAAAGTTGTATGCATGCAGCGGGGTGCATATGCTGGGTTACCGGTTGTCGCTCCTGGCCCTCGGGAGCGATTCTCAGATGCCTAAAGACGAAGAACCCCAGTTATGCCCAACGCCTCTCACCTGCTGAGATCCACCTGCGTATGAGTCCTGTCGAAATATTCCTCGGCACACTGGAGATCACGCTTCCCGTGTTCGCTATGGTGTTTATCGGCCTGGTGCTCAAACGCGCCGGCTGGATCGACCAGGGCTTCGTTGCGACCGCCTCGGCGCTGGTATTCAAGGCCACCATGCCGACCCTGATCTTTCTGAGCCTGATCAAGGCCGATATCGAGACGGCCTTCCATCCCTGGCTGATGGTCTATTTTGCGCTGGCGACCCTGGCAAGTTTTCTGCTGAGCTGGGCCTGGGCCCTGTGGCGAGTAAGCCATGCCGATCGAGGGGTCTACGTTCAGGGCGCGTTTCGCGGCAACTGCGGTATCGTTGGGCTGGCGCTGGCGGCCAGCATGTACGGCGATTATGGCCTCTCGGCCGGCGGGTTGCTGCTGGGGGTGGTGATTCTGAGCTATAACGTACTGTCGGTGATCGTGCTCGCGGCATACCGGCCGGGCAAGGATGCCAACTGGCGCAGCATCGCCAAGCATGTCGCTCGCAACCCCTTGATCCTGGCGGTGCTGGCGGCGCTACCCTTGGCGATTCTGGAGATTGACCTGCCGGCCTGGCTGATGACGTCGGGTGAGTATTTCGCGTCACTGACTCTGCCCCTGGCATTGGTCTGCATCGGCGCAACGCTCTCGGTCAGTGCTCTGCGTCAATCCTATGGCCCCGCCATGGGGGCCAGTCTGCTGAAGATGGTCACCCTACCCGTCCTCGCCACCGCCGGCGCCTGGCTGGTGGGATTTTCCGGGCGTGAGCTGGGGCTGCTGTTTCTTTTCTTTGCCAGCCCGACGGCGGCGGCCAGCTTCGTGATGGTCAAGGCGATGGGCGGCGATGCCAAGCTGGCGGCCAACATCATTGCCATCAGCACGTTGATGGCAAGCTTGACCGTCACCGCAGGCATTTTCGCCTTGAAGCTGCTCGTGCTGATCTAGGCGGTCAATTCATGCAGTCATTTCTATCATCCTCGCAAACTTGCATCCCCCACTCAAAGAGTCCTCGCCGCCAAGGATGCGCCTCAACCGGCTATATCCGCGGGAGCGATGAATCGCGCCAGGCGGGCACAGCCGGCGGCAGGAGTGTCGGCGGTCAGTTCGGCAATGGCCCCGGTGGGGAAGGCCAGGCCGCCATCGGCTCGCCCGTCGACCAGCAAGCCGATGAGCCCACCGACCAACGGCATATGGCTGACGATCAGTACCGGACGCTCGTCGTCCTGCTCGAGCAGCCAGTCCACCACAGCGCCAGGGGAGTCATCGGGAGTGATGTTCTCGAGTGTCTCGACATCGCGTCGTGGTCGGGCGATTGCCAGCCCTTCGGCGACCAGGTCGGCGGTCTGGCGAGCCCGCACGAAGGGGCTTGCCAGCAGCCGTAGCTGCGCCAGGTCGAGATCGTCCCGCCCCGAGAGCCAGGCCGCGATGCGCCGTACTTCCTGACGGCCCTGCGGGGTCAGCTCCCGCGCTGCATCGGGATGGCCCGGCGCTGCCTGACCGTGACGCATGATCAAGAGTCGCTCAGTCATTAGGCGCTCCCGCGTCGCGGCGGTCCTGCTTGACGTCCTCACGGGGCAGCACGAATTCCACATCGCTGCTCTGCTCGCCACGCATCAGCAGGCGCGCCATCTCGCGCGCCGGCACGCCATTGAAAAGCACTTGATAGAGCCCTTCGGCGAGCGGCATATAGACGCCATCCTCGAGCGCCTTTTCGCGCACCAGGCGTACCGTGTTGACACCTTCGGCCACCTGGCCGAGCGACGCCACGGCCTCATCCAGCGTCTTGCCCTCGCCCAGCGCATAGCCGACGCGATAGTTGCGCGACAGGTTCGAGGAACAGGTCACGATCAAGTCGCCGACCCCTGCCAGCCCCAGGAACGTCATGGGGTTGGCGCCCCGTGCGACGGCAAAACGCCCCATCTCGGCCAGCGCGCGGGTCATCAGCATGCTGCGGGTATTTTCGCCCATGCCGAGCGCGGCGGCCATGCCGGCGGCAATCGCGTAGAGATTCTTGAGCGCCCCGCCAAGCTCCACCCCGAAGCGGTCGTTGCTGGCGTAGACCCTGAAGTAATCGCAACCCAGCGCCGTTTGGACACAAGTACGGGTCTCGGGGTCGTCGCTGGCGATCACCGTGGCGGTAAGCTGCTTCTGGGCCACCTCGGAGGCCAGGTTAGGGCCGGAAATTACCCCGATATGCGCAAAGCCGGTTTCCTCCTCGAGGATCTGGCTCATCAGCTTGAAGCCCTCTTCCTGGATACCTTTGGTGGTGCTGACGAGGATCTGCTCGGCGTTGAGCCAAGGCCTTGCCTGGCGTACCACCTCACGAAAAGCTTGGGAAGGAATGGCCACCAGCACCAGCTTGGCCCCCTCCAGCACCTCGGCCATCTCGGTGGAGGCCGTCACGGCGGGATTGATGGCGTAATCGGGCAGATACCGGCCATTGCGATGTTCGCAATTGATTTGTGCCGCCAACTCGGGATCGCGCAGCCACTGGCATACCCGGGCTCCGTTGTCGGCAGCGATGCTGGCAAGCGCCGTGCCGAAGCTGCCGCCGCCGAGCACTGCCACCCGCATGGTAACGTCGGACATGATGACACCGAATGAAAGTGATGAAGAATGAAAGGGAGAGTGTTGGAAGCATTGTAACGAAAAACGCCCCCGGCAAGGGGGCGTCAAGAAGACAGTGACACGGACCGACCAGTATCGGCCGTCACTCTCGTAGGTGCTGCCGTCAGTCGACCAGGTGCAACAGCGAATCGATGCTCGCGCGGGCATCGCCATAGAACATTCGCGTGTTGTCCTTGAAGAACAGCGGGTTCTCGATGCCGGAGTAGCCGGTGCCCTGGCCACGCTTGCAGACGAACACCTGCTTGGCCTTCCAGACCTCCAGCACCGGCATGCCGGCAATCGGGCTATTGGGATCCTCCTGCGCCGCCGGGTTGACGACGTCGTTGGAGCCGATGACGATCACCACGTCGGTCTTGGGGAAGTCATCGTTGATCTCGTCCATTTCCAGCACGATGTCGTAGGGCACCTTGGCCTCGGCCAGCAGCACGTTCATGTGCCCCGGCAGACGCCCGGCCACCGGGTGGATGCCGAAGCGCACGTTCTTGCCGGCGCTGCGCAGCTTGCGGGTCAGCTCGCTGACCGCGTTCTGGGCCTGGGCCACCGCCATGCCGTAGCCCGGCACGATGACCACGCTGTCGGCATCATTGAGGGCGCTGGCCACGCCACCGGCATCGATGGCCACTTGCTCGCCTTCGATCTCGGCCGCCGGCCCCTGGCTGCCACCGAAGCCGCCCAGGATCACGTTGATGAAGTTACGATTCATCGCTTTGCACATGATGTACGACAGGATTGCACCGGAAGAACCCACCAGCGCGCCGGTGACGATCAACAGGTCGTTGGAGAGCGTGAAGCCGATCGCGGCCGCGGCCCAGCCCGAATAGCTGTTGAGCATCGACACGACGACCGGCATGTCGGCGCCGCCGATGCCCATGATCAGGTGATAGCCGATGAAGAAGGCCAGTGCAGCCAAGACCAGCAGCGTCCAGAAGCCCGCCCCGTTGAGGTAGAGGATCGCCAGCAGCAGCGACAGCCCCGCCGCACCGGCATTCAGCATATGCCCACCGGGCAGTTGCTTGGGCTTGCCGTCGACCTTGCCGGCGAGCTTGCCGAAGGCGATCACCGAGCCGGTAAAGGTCACCGCGCCGATGAAGATACCCAGCACCACTTCAATCTGCAGGAACAGCAGCTCGTCCGGCGCCTTGGTCGCCACCAGGGCGGCGAAGGCGGAGAACTCCTCCACCGAAGCATCAATCGCCCGCGCCGCCATGACGCGCCGGCGCTCAAGATCGGCACTCCAGGCAACGAACACCGCCGCCAGGCCGACGAAGCTGTGCAGCGCCGCCACCAGCTGCGGCATCTCGGTCATATCGACCTTACGAGCGACATAGACGCCAATGGCCGAGCCGATGATCATCATCGGGATCATCCACCAGTAACCACCGATCCCCGGCCCGAAGGCGGTAAAGAACACCGCCACCGCCATGCCGACGATGCCGTACCAGACGGCCCGCTTGGCCTTCTCCTGGTTACTCAACCCCCCCAGCGAGAGGATGAACAGTACACTTGCCGCGATTGCCGCGGCAGATACGAATCCTTGACCCAACATATCGTCTCTCCGCCGCTCAGGATTTCTGGAACATGGCCAGCATCCGGCGTGTCACCAGGAAGCCACCCACGATATTGATGGACGCGATCAGCACCGAGATCGCCGCGAGTATCCCCACGATGACGCTACCGGAGCCGATCTGCAGGATCGCCCCGAGAATGATGATGCCCGAGATCGCGTTGGTGACCGCCATCAGCGGTGTATGCAGCGAGTGGCTGACGCCCCAGATCACCTGGAAGCCCACGAAGCAGGCCAGCACGAAGACCACGAAATGTTGCATGAACGAGGCCGGCGCCACCTGGCCGAGCAGCAGCATCAGTACGCCCCCGACCCCCAGCAGCGTCGCCTGGCGTTTGGTCTGGGCCTTGAAGGTGGCGAGCTCGGCGGCCTTCTTCTCAGCGGGCGTCGGCTCCTTGACTTTCTCCTTGGGCTTGGCGGCAGCGATCGCCTTCACCTTGGGCGGCGGCGGCGGGAAGGTGATCTCGCCCTGATGAGTCACCGTGGCCCCGCGGATCACGTCATCTTCCATGTTATGGACGACTGCCCCATCCTTCTCGGGGGTGAGATCGGTCAGCATGTGACGCACGTTGGTGGCGTAGAGCAGCGACGACTGGGTCGCCATGCGCGACGGGAAGTCAGTGTAGCCAACGATGGTCACGCCATTGTCGGACACCACCTTCTCGTCGGGCTTGGTCAGGTCGCAGTTGCCGCCCTTTTCGGCCGCCAGGTCGACGACCACCGAGCCCGGCTTCATGGCCTTGACCATGTCCTCGAGCCACAGCTTGGGAGCCGGCCGGCCAGGAATCAGCGCGGTGGTGATAACGATGTCGACATCCGGCGCCTGCTCGCGGAAGCATTCGAGCTGCTTCTCACGAAATTCCGGTGAAGAAGGCGCGGCGTAACCGCCGCTTTCCGAGCCGTCCTGAGTGTCCTCAAAGTCAAGAAACAGAAACTCGGCACCCATCGATTCGATCTGCTCGGCCACTTCGGGACGCACGTCGAAGGCCCTGACCACCGCTCCCAGACTCGTGGCGGTACCGATGGCGGAAAGCCCCGCCACCCCGGCACCGACGATCAGCACCTTGGCCGGCGGCACCTTGCCGGCCGCGGTCACCTGGCCGGTAAAGAAGCGTCCGAAGTTGTTGCCCGCCTCGATCACCGCGCGATAGCCCGCGATGTTGGCCATGGAGGATAACGCGTCCATCTTCTGCGCCCGCGAAATGCGCGGCACCATGTCCATGGCAATGACAGTGGCGCCCTGCGCCTTGCACTTGTCGAGCAGCGCCTCGTTCTGTGCCGGCCAGAAGAACGAAATCAGCGTCTGGCCCTGACGCAGGCGCTCGGCTTCTTGCTCGGAAGGCTCACGGACCTTGATGACGATGTCCGCCTCCGCCCAGAGTGCCTCGGCATTCTCGACGACCGTGACGCCGGCCTCACGATAGGCCTCGTCATCGAACCCGGCGGCGATACCGGCGCCAGCCTCGACCAGGCACTCATGACCCAGCTTTTGAATCTGCTTTGCGCTCTCCGGGGTCAGCGCGACACGCGCCTCCCCCCGAGCACTCTCTTTGGGTGCTCCGATCTTCACGTTCGATCCCCCTGTGGCAGGCCTTGATCGTTGTTGAATGATTCCCGAGTGCCACTCTTACCGTAGGTGGCACCCTCGCACAAGCCGAGGAACGACGCATCAAGCTGTCAAACTTTCAACGTAGACTTCCCGCCCCTCGACGATTTATACGCTACGGCGACGCCCTGTCGATCCAGGCGCCTAACCGGCGACAATGGCGAATGTTAGCAGGCGGTTGCTGAAAACCCGAATAATATTGCGCTGCACAATACATCACCCCCGCTGACCGACCGGCCAGCGGGGGTGATAAAGCTCACTCTCATCCGCTTATTTGAACGATGCGTCAGGCAGTCAACAGCGCATTGAGTCGCTTGACGTAGGCAGCGGGATCGTCGAGATGGCCGCCCTCCGCCAGGATCGCCTGATCCAGCAGAATGCGGGCAAGATCCGCGAATCCCTCGCCCTCGACGCTTTCAAGGCGCGCGACAAGGGCATGCTCGGGATTGAGCTCGAGAATCGGCTTGACCTCGGGCATCTTCTGCCCCGCAGCCTCCATGATGCGACGCATCTGGAAACCCATCTCGTGCTCGGGCAGCACCACGCAGGCCGGCGAATCAGTCAGGCGATGCGTAACCTTCACCTCTTGCACCTCATCTCCGAGGGCCTCCTTGACGCGCTTGACCAGCCCTTCCTTGGCCTTGGCGGTATCTTCCTGCGCCTGCTTTTCTTCTTCATCCTCAACATCGCCGAGGTCGAGATCGCCCTTGGCTACATCAACGAAGCTCTTGCCCTCGAACTCGGTGAGATGGCTCATCAGCCACTCATCGATGCGGTCGTGCAGCAGCAGCACCTCGATGCCCTTCTTGCGGAAGATTTCCAGATGGGGGCTGTTCTTGGTCGCGTTGAACCCGTCGGCGACGATGTAATAGATCTTCTGCTGCCCTTCCTTCATGCGCTCAACGTACTGCGCCAGGGACTGATCCTGGGTAGCGCTGTCGGTGTGAGTAGTGGAGAAGCGCAGCAGCGAGGCGATCTTCTCGCGGTTGGCATAGTCTTCTGCCGGCCCTTCCTTGAGTACGCTGCCGAAGTTGTTCCAGAAGGTCTGATAGCCTTCCGGGTCCTTGGCGAGCTTCTTGAGCATATCCAGCGCCCGCTTGGTCAAGGCACTCTTGATCTTCTCGACCTTGGGGTCCTGCTGGAGCAGCTCACGGGACACATTGAGCGATAGCTCGCGGGTATCCAGCACGCCCTTGATGAAGCGTAGGTACAGCGGCAGGAACTGCTCGGCATCGTCCATGATGAAGACACGCTGCACGTAGAGTTTCACTCCACGAGCACCGTCACGCTCATAAAGATCGAAAGGCGCGCGACTCGGCACATAAAGCAGGCTCACGTACTCGAGCTTGCCCTCGACCTTGTTATGGCTCCAGACCAACGGGTCGCTGAAATCGTGAGCGACATGCTTGTAGAAGGCCTTGTATTCGTCATCAGTAAGATCACTCTTGGGACGAACCCAGAGGGCCGTGGCCTCGTTCACCGTTTCCCAGGTAGTCGTCTCGCTGCCTTCGATCTCATTGCCATCCTCATCCTTGGCCGTCTCGATCTTCGGCATGCGAACCGGCACTTCGATGTGATCCGAGTACTTGCGCACCAGGCTCTGCAAGCGGAAGTCGTCGGCAAACTCCTTCGCGTCCTCCTTCAGGTGCAGGGTGATCTCGGTGCCGTGAAGGTCCCGCTCGATGTCGGCGACGGTGAATTCGCCTTCGCCCTTCGATTGCCACTCGACGCCCTCTGACTTGTTGGTGCCGGCCTTGCGGGTTCGCACGGTGACCTCATCGGCGACGATGAAGCTGGAATAGAAACCGACGCCGAACTGGCCAATCAGTCGCGCATCCTTCTGCTGCTCACCGGAGAGTTGCTTGAGGAACTCGGCGGTACCGCTACGTGCGATGGTGCCGAGATTCTCGATCACCTCATCGCGATTCATGCCGATACCGTTGTCACGCAGAGTGACGGTGCCGGCCTCGGCATCGTGTTCGATCTCGACGCGCAGTTCGCTGTCGCCTTCATAAAGCGCATCGTTGTCCAGCGCTTGATAACGCAGCTTGTCGCAGGCGTCGGCGGCATTGGAGATCAACTCGCGCAGGAATATCTCCCGGTTGGAGTACAGGGAGTGGATCATCAGGTTCAGAAGCTGTTTGACCTCGGTCTGAAAACCCAGTGTCTCTTCACGCGTAGCAGTAGTCATTTATCGAATCCTTCATCGAATGCACATCACGACGGCGCAGGCGCGCCGACGATTCCAAGGCTGGAAGAGATATGGGGCTCGACAAGAGGATTTCAAGCGCACTACTCGCTCGGAGCGTCCCGGGCATCACGCCAGTGACGGTAGTCCGAGAGCGCCATGTCAACGCGTGTGAGCAGCCAGCCGACGATGAAGACGTCGTCGACCAGGCCCAGCAGCATAATAAAGTCGGGAATCAGGTCCAGAGGCGATATCAGATAGGCCAGCGCCGCCAGCATCCAAGCGAACGCGCGCCAGGGCACCGGTCGATAACGACCGCTCAGCACATCGCGGGTCATGGGCAGAAACCATTTGAGGGCGCCAGCTATCTGTCCCAGCATCCGCGAACGGCGCCTCAATCGTCCCACCCGTGTCAAACCGCCTTTCTTGGCCATTTCATGTCCTCCTTGCTGACCGTGGCGACCCCGCCGGCCACCCATATTGCCATACTAGCCCGACATGCCTTGCGGTAACTGTCGTGGTGGCGCGACACTACTCATCTACCCCATCATCGGCGAAGATGATCACTATAGACGATCACCTACCTCATTAGCCGATCACCTTCATCTCATGAGGTTTCTCGATGCCTACACGCCTCTTCTCTCGTGGCTGGTCTCGTTGTCGGCGCGCTCTCGCAGCGACCATTCTGCTGGGCACGCTGTCACCGATGGTGGCGCAAGCGAACGACGACGCCATGCGCGAAGCGCTTGAGGCGGCCCGCCAGAAGCAATGGCAGGAGATCGATCACGTCGCCATCGAGGACCATGTCCTGGTCGGCTACGTGGCCTATCACGGCCTGCTTCAGCGCCTCCCCTATGCCGACCCGCAGGAGGTGCTGGCCTATCTCGAGCGTTACGCGGATTCACCGCTCAGTGACTGGATGCGCGGCCAGGCCATTGCTCGCTATGGCGAGGCCGGTCGCTACGATAACCTGCTCACCGTCGCCGACGGTGTTCCTGCGAGTGCCGAGCGCCAATGCCACTATTACTCGGCCTTGCTCGGCCGCGAGCCACAGGTCGCCGCCGAGGGCGGGCGTGAGCTATGGCGAGTAGGTCACTCCCAGCCGGGAGCCTGCGATACGCTCTTCCAGACCCTGCGCGACAGGGGCGAGATCAGCGAAAGCGACGTCTGGGCGCGCATGATGCTGGCCTGGCAGGCCGGTGAAACCGGCCTGGTGCGCTATCTCGACCGCATGCTCGGCAGCCGTTGGCAGGATGGGCGCGACGCCCTCGCACGTCTGAAGAAAGATTTCAGCGCCGTGACTCGCATCCCGACCTGCATCGGCCCCGACTGCCAGGGCAGCGGATCACTCTTCGCCGCGGCCATGCATGGTTTCACCCGCGCCGACACCGAAGCCGCCCTCGAGGCCTGGCGCAAGATCGCACCACACCTGGCAATCGATACCATGCATCGAGAAACCATCGAGCGCGACCTCGCCTTCTATGCCCTGGTGCGGGATATCGACCGTCATCGGGGCTGGACCGACGACACGGTGGCGCGACTCGCAGACCCCGAACTGCTGGAACTGCGGGTTCGCGATGCCCTGACCGAACGCGACTGGCAGGCCGTCATCGACTGGATCCATCGTATGCCCGACGATCCCCGCCAGGACGCCCGTTGGCAATACTGGCTGGGCCGGGCACTCGAACAGCTCGGCGATCCTGTCACGGCGGAGTCCGCCTATGCCGCCGCCGCCGATCAGCGCAGCTTTTACGGCTTCGCCGCGGCCGACCGCCTCGAGCGTCCCTACGCCCTGAACCTGGAGCGCAACGGCTTCGATGACGATTACCGGCAAGAGGTCGAGAGCTGGCCGGTGGTTCGGCGCACAGAGGCCCTGGTGCGCATCGGTGAGCCGGGGCTGGCAGGCAGCGAATGGTATCGCGCGGTGGCCAACGCCAGCCCGCGCGAGGCAAGAGCCATGGCGGATTATGCCCAGCGCCGCGGCTGGCTGGCCAAGCTGGTCCAGACCACTATTGCCGGTGGCATGTGGGATGCGCTGGATTGGCGCTTTCCCGAAGCCTATCGAGACGACTTCATCCATTGGGGGCAGCAGAACGATGTCGACCCCTATCTGCTGATGGGGATCGCGCGTCGCGAGAGTGCCTACAATCCAGCGGCGCTTTCCCCTGCCGGGGCCCGGGGTCTGATGCAGCTGATGCCAGCCACTGCCACCCAGCTCAGCCGTCAACTGGGCATCGCCGACCCCGGCCCGTACGGTGTGCTCGACCCCGAAACCAACATCCGGCTCGGCAGCACCTATATTCGTGACATGCTGGATCGTTACCGCGGCAACCGCCTGGCCGCCACCGCCGCCTACAATGCCGGCCCCGGCCGGGTCGACCGCTGGCTACGCGAGGCCCCCGAGGAGTTCGACCTGTTCGTCGAGAGCATCCCCTTCCGCGAGACGCGCGCCTACGTCCAGGCGGTCCTCTCCTATCGGGCGATCTTCGAAAGTCTCGCCAACGATGGCAACAGCGAAGGGGTCTCGATGCTGAGTGCTGCCGAGAAGACCGTGCGCTACGACGTATCGCTGCTCGCGCGTCGCTAGTCTTCGCGCCCATCCCGTCCCCCCGACTACCGCCCGGCCAATGCCGGGCGTTTTCGTGGGTATGATCGTCAGCCCGGCAAGCGCTGCAATGCCAGTTTCACGCCCAGCGCGACCAGCACCGTCCCCGTGATGCCATTGAGCCAGCGAGCGAACCGCGGGCTACTTAACCATTCGCCGGCCGTTCCGACCGTCATGGCAATGGCCACCTGCCAGGCATTGGCAATCATGAAATGTACGCCGGCCAGCCACAATGACTTGGCGAGGGCAGGATCGCCCGGGGCGATGAACTGTGGCAGGAAGGCCATGTAGAACACCACCGTCTTGGGGTTGAGCACATTGGAGAGAAAGCCCTCCCGCAACGGGCGCCAGACCGATACTCGCTGAGGTTCACCGGGCCTGCCGGCAAACATCAATCCCCGCCCACGACGGGCGGCCAGCAGGCTCGTCACCCCCAGCCATATCAGGTAGGCGGCCCCCGCAAGCTTGAGAAGACCGAAGGCCCAGACCGATTGCAGCAGAATCAGCGAGATGCCCAACGCCGACACCCCGGCATGCACAAAAAGCCCACAGCTGATGGCCAGACTGGTCAGTATCCCGTCGCGTATGCCGCCTCGCGCAGTGTTGCGAATGACCAGCAAGGTGTCGACCCCGGGGCTTACGGTCAACAAGGTGATGGCCACCAGAAAGGGCCAGAATTGGTCATCCACCCACATAACGAGCCTCACGTGAAGATGAAAAAAATGCGTAAATCCGTTGCTGGACGCGTGACGGCTTTACAACTAAAGTGATTTTTGCGGGTATTTGCAACGCGCGAGACGAAGGGCCGCACAGCCTAGGTCAAGCGTTGTCGCATCAACCGCTGTGCAGGTTTAAGAGTAAGGTTTGTCGATGGCATCTCGACTCTGTCGATACGGCATTAATGAACTTTCCTTGTAGCACCTGTGCATTTGGGGCGCTCGAATCCACCTCGGGTACCCTGCATGATCATTACAGTAAGTTAAGGAAATCGATAATGGCAACTGGCACTGTCAAGTGGTTCAACGACACTAAAGGCTACGGCTTCATTTCTCCCGATGATGGCGGGGATGATCTGTTCGCCCACTTCTCCGAAATTCAGGCTGAAGGTTTCAAGAGCCTCCAGGATGGCCAGAAGGTCTCCTTCGAGGTCACTCAAGGCAAGAAGGGCCTTCAGGCCTCCAACATCCGTCTCGCCAACTGAGCACTAACTCATCCAGCGATACGGCGCTGTAGCAGCGGTACGGTCCTGTCCGGCTGGCAGGATACAGTAAGCCAGCCAGGCACTAGCCGCGACCCTTACCATACAGCGAAACAGGAAGGCCCACCTGACGGTGGGCCTTCTTTGTGTTGTGACGACTTACCTCACGAGGCGTCAGCGTCAGACTCAAGGGGATTCGTCGAGGCCGGCAGGATCGTCACTTTCCATGGGTTCGGCCATGGGTTCGTCGATTTCCAGTGGCTCGTCGATCTCCATGGGTTCCAGTTCGGGCATCTCGTCTTCGCCGACTTGCTCGAACTGCTCTTCCAGGCGTCGACTGGCTTCCTCGAAGCGCCGCTCCTGCTCCTCGATGATGGCGTCGATATCGCGACTGGTAGGCTCACCGGCTTGGGCGGCTTCCTCGTCGATTGTCGAGCCGATATCATCAGTCGACTCCATTTCCGAGTCCAGTGCCTGCATTTCCGAGTCCAGCGTTTCTTCGTCGAGGCTATCCGGCAGGGCCGGCTGACTTTCTACCTGCTCGAACTGCTCGTCGATGCGCTGGCTAGCCTCGTCGAAGCGCCGCTCCTGCTCCTCGATGATGGCATCCACGTCATCACTGGTGGTTTCTCCAGGTAACGCCTCGTCCCCTTCCAGACTGGTGCCCGGCGATTCGCCGAGTGTCGTCTCGGTGTCGGCCTCGACCTCGCCATCATCGCTTGCCGTGGCCTCGTTGCCCTCGGCTGTCGGGGCATCGGGGTCGGCGTCGCTACCCGGCGCAGGGTCCGCGTCCGTTACGGTGTCGTCAGCAGGCGGCGCCTCGGAAGCGGCGTCGCTTTCCTCGGCGGCAGCGTCCGATGTCTCAGGCGTTTCCGGGGCTTCCTGCTCCGCTTCAGGCTGGCTCGGCTCAGTCTGGGACGGCTCGGTCTGGGATGGTTCGGGTTCGTCCTCACCATTGCCACAGGCCGAAAGCCCCAGGCTCAATGTGAGGGCCATGACCAGCGGCATCCAGGGTTTCATTGCCATCCTCTTGCTCCTGACGAAAAAACTCTATTGCAGCAGAGCGACGGCCCTCCCGCAAGACAACGTGACCTGTCAGGTCGCAAACAGCTGCCCCTCGATATCACGAAACGCCTTGAACTCGAGCGCATTGCCGCTGGGGTCACGGAAGAACATGGTGGCCTGTTCACCGGGTTCGCCGCGAAAGCGGATGTAGGGCTCGATCTCGAAACGCACCCCCGCCGCGGTCAGCCGGTCGACCAGCGCTTCCCAGTCGCTCATCTCCAGCACCACGCCGAAATGGGGCACCGGGACGCCATGACCATCGACGGGGTTGCGGTGGTCGTCGATGCCCTTGTCACCCAGGGCCGGATTGAGATGGCAAACGAACTGGTGACCGAAAAGATTGAAATCGACCCAGGTATCACTGGAGCGGCCCTGCGGACAGCCCAGCAGGTCTCCATAAAAGCCCTGCGCTTCCGCCAGGTCGCGGACCTGAACGGCGAGATGGAAAGGCGTCAGCATGGGAAATTCCTCCATTGTTTGGACATATCAGACGCCATGATGCCGCGACTGTTGTCGGCTTGCCAGCTGAGCGGTCACACCTGGTCGCTCGCAGGAAAGCAGCGCGCAGTCAAGGGGAACCGCCAGCGAGAGAGCCCCGGGGTCTAGTTCGACGCGAAAGCCCCGGCGCTGGCAGGGCTCACCGTCCAGAGTGATGGGCAGCTCGACATCGCCTTCGAACGTCAGCCAGGGGGTGCGAAAGGCATCGACAAACTCGCCCTGCTTAGGACGGGACTGGAGCTCGGCAATGACCTTCCGCATTTGCGACAGGCCCGTGAAGTCCCGAATAACCAGTACGTCAAGCAACCCATCATCGAGCTTGGCTTCCGGCGTCAGCGGCTGCCCTCCCCCGGCCTGTACTCCATTGCCGATGGCAAGCAGGAACAGGGAGGCGCTGCGCTTGCCTCCCTCCCACTCCAGCTGCCCCGGATAGAGCTTGTATTGCCAGGCACGCAGCGCACCGATCAACGAATAGGCCCCTCCGCCGAGGAGGCGCTTGAGTGTCTTGGGCGTGGACGAGGTGATTTCAGGGCCGAAACCACCGCTGGCCATGTTCAGATAATGGTGATCACCAAGCCGCGGCACATCGACAGGAAACGCCTCCAGCCGTAGGGCCGCCTCAAGAGCCGGCTCGGCATCCAATGGCAGCCCCACTGAGGTCGCCAGGTCGTTGGCGCTGCCCAGAGGCAGGATACCCAGCTCGGGGCGTCGCTCCCGCGGCAAGCGCATGAGGCCTTTAACAACCTCGTTGACCGTGCCGTCGCCGCCCCCGGCAATCAGCCGTTTCACCCCCGCCTGACCTGCCTGCTCAGCCATACGCGCCGCATCGCCTGGCTCCCAGGTCACGAGCACCTCGAAAACATCACCTGACTTGCGACGCGCGTTAACCGCATCCCGTACCGCCGGCAACTGAGCCTTCATTCCGTTCAGAATGAGCGAAATCATATCAACTCCCTGAAGATTTCCTGGTCTTGGCGCCCATTTACGCTCCCGCTGATGGCAGGAAGGCATGCCATATACTTTACGTCTTCCCCCACTCGTCTGCCTTGCCGATCTTCATGAGCGCTCAGCGTAGTGGCCTGATGCCCTGTCAGCTTATCAACAATATCTTATTAACAACGCTGACCGGTCATTGGGGAGAACAGCGGGAAATGATGATAGATTGTTAGCCCCATGGTCGATCCGGCCAAATAACCCATGCAGACCATGGAGGTGGTCTTGGCGGAACAGCTCAGGGACTTCGCCCACGCCCTCGCCCATGCCCTGCGCAACCTGCTGCCCATCATTCTGGTGGTCGTGGCCTTTCAGGCGCTGCTGCTGCAAGAGTGGCCCGAGGGTGGAATGGGCATGATAGCGGGGCTGCTGATCGTTGCCGTGGGCGTCGCGCTGTTCCTGCGGGGACTGGAACTGAGCATCTTCCCGGTCGGCAAACGACTGGCCAACCAATTCGCACGTCGTGGCTCGATGCCGATCCTGATGCTGTTCGGCTTCGCCATCGGCTTTTCGGCTGTCGTTGCAGAGCCGGCCCTGATCGCCGTGGCCGAGCAAGCCTCACAGATCAGCGAGGGGCGCATTGAGGCATTGACCCTGAGGTTGATCGTCGCCTCCTCGGTCGGGCTGGTCATGGCGCTCGGGGTGTTTCGAGTAATTCTCGGCCATCCGCTGCACTGGTACATGATCATCGGCTATATGGCTGTCGTCACCGTCACCTTCTTCGCTCCCGAGGAAATTGTCGGGCTGGCCTACGACTCCGGCGGCGTGACCACCAACATCGTAACCGTTCCGCTGATCGCCGCCCTGGGCATTGGCCTGGCGTCTTCGATCCGGGGCCGCAACCCACTGATCGATGGTTTCGGACTGGTCGCCCTGGCGGTCATGGTACCGATGATCAGTGTGCAGCTCTACGGCATCCTGGTGTACAGCGACCCGGGCAACGTAACAGGTGGCGTGACATGGCTCACCGCCCAGGCCACCGATACGCAAGCGCCTTCTGGGCTGTTGAAGGCTGTCCTCGACCTGCTGGGCATGTTGCGCGATGTGCTGCCGATCATCCTGGTGATCCTGTTTTTCCAGTACGCGGTTCTCCGGCATCCGTTGACCAACCCCCTCCGTGTAACCGTCGGCTTCGCTCTTGTGATTATCGGACTCTATGCCTTCGTGGTAGGGCTGAAGCTGGGCCTGTTTCCCATCGGGCAGAGCATGGCGACACAATTGATCGCCTTCGATAATTGGCTCTGGGTGTATCTGTTTGCCTTTTCGATCGGCTTTGCCACCACCATGGCCGAGCCGGCGTTGATCGCCGTGGGCCAGCAGGCCGAGGAGGCCGCCGCTGGAAAGATACAAGGCAATGTGATTCGACTGCTGGTCGCGCTGGGTGTCGCCATCGGCATCACCATCGGCGTGCATCGCATCATCACCGGCGACTCCATCCACCATTACATCATCGGGGGTTACACGCTGGTGATCGTGCTGACGGCACTGGCGCCCCGCTACATCGTGGCCCTGGCCTTCGACCTGGGGGGCGTCACCACTTCCGAGGTCACGGTGCCATTGGTGACAGCGTTAGGCATTGGCCTGGCCAGTCAGATCGACGGACGCAACGTGCTGGTCGACGGTTTTGGACTGATCGCCTTCGCCTCGATCTTTCCTATTGTGACTGTAATGAGCTATGCCATTCTGATGGAAAGCCTGATGAAAATGAGAGGCAAGACGACATGAAATTTTCTTTGCTGGTCGCCATTGCACCGGAGGAGCTCGAGCAGGCGTGCATCGATGCCGCCACTGACGCGGGGGCCGTGGGCATGACGCTGATGTCAGGGCGTGGCATCGGCGGCGAACGCAAGAAGACCTTCTTCGGCCTGACCTTCGAAGGCAGCCAGAGCGTGGTGCTGATAACCCTGGAAAAAAGCCTGTCACTCAAGGTGCTAAAGGCCATACGCCACGTGCTCAACCCTGCCGGTGACGACTCTCGCGGCCTGGTCATGACGCTGCCCGTGGAACACTTGGGCGGCATCGACATGTCTCAGGTCATGCGCTTTGAGGAGCAACTCAGACATGAGCGCTGAACCCAATCGACGGAGAGACAGCATGCTGGTCAAAGACATCATGATGCGCGACCCGGTGACGGTATCGCCATTTGCCACCCTACGCGATGCCCTCGGGCTCATGAAGCGTCACCGCCTCAAGTGTCTGGTCGTCGAACAACAGACCCCCCACGACGCCTGGGGGCTGATCACTTATACCAATATTCTCAAGACGATCGTCGCCGAGAATGGCGACATCGACCTGATCAACGTCTACGATGTCTGCGCCAAACCGGCGATCGGCGTCGGCGAGTCGCTTGATGTGAAGCACGTGGCTAGCCTGATGACCACCAGCGTAGTGAAGCGCGTGCTGGTGCTCGACGACAACCGCCTGGTCGGCCTGGTGACCATGGACGATATCGTCGGAACCGTGATGGACCTGATCGAGTGATGCGGGATATTAATTGATGGCAGACTTCTTTTCCTGGCTCGGCAGTACCCTGGGCGACATCATCCGCTTTCTGGTCGACCTGCTGACCAATCTCTTTGCCAGTCTGGGCGACTCGACCCGCGGGTTCTTGAGCGGGCTCTCCGAGTCGCTGGGTATCGCCCCTTCTCTGATCAGCCTGGGGGTTTTGATCATCGGGCTGTGGCTGCTTTGGAAAGGCCTGCGCGCCATTACCCGCGGAGGCTTGATTGCCGCCCTGATCTGGTGGTTGTTAGCCGTGGTCGTGCTTAGTTGGCTGATCAACTAACGCGTCGCGACTTTCGCAGACACCGACGCCAGACGACAACGCCGCCCCGGGGCGGCGTTGTCGTTGACGGGTCCTGCTGCCGGTAGCCCTGACCTCGCTGGCTTACGCCAGGGCCTTCTCGACGACCTCGTAGACATTGGGCGAGAGCTCCTCGGCACGAATGCGTTCGAGCTCGGCTTTCATGAGTTCCTGGCGCGGCTCCTCAAAGCGCTGCCAGCGAGTCAGCGGCGTGATGATTCTGGCGGCAATCTCCGGATTGAGCTGGTTGAGCGTGATCACCACGTCAGCCAGCAGCCGGTAGCCGGCGCCATCGAGACGATGGAAATTGACGCGGTTCTGCGCAAAGGCACCGATCAGGGCGCGTACCTTGTTGGGGTTCTTGAGCGAGAAGGCGGGATGATCCATCAGGAACTTGACCCGCTCCAGGGCGTCCGGCTGGGGACGGGTCACCTGGATGCTGAACCACTGATCCATGACCAGCGGGTCGTGGGCCCATGCCTCACCGAAGGCCTTGAGTGCCGGCTCGGCGATATCGGTGCGCGAGCTGTGCACCAGCAGGGTCAGGGCATGGCGTACATCGGTCATGTTGTGGTCGGCGGCGAACTGGGTGCGCGCCAGTTCTATTCCTTGATCATCTTCGATGGCCATCAGGTAGGCGAGCGCCACGTTTTTAAGGCTGCGCTGGGCGATCTGCTCAGGCTCGGGGGCGTAGGCCGCATCGGAGCGGTTTTCCTCAAAGAGGCGCAGGAAGTCGTCGCGAAGGGCAGCGGCCAGGGACTGCTTGACGAATTCGCGGGCGGCATGGATGGCGTCGACATCCACCAGCGCCTGCTGCTCGGCGATATAGGCCTCGGTGGGCAGGGTCAGCATCTCGGCGAGCACCGCCTTGTCGTCGGTCTCAGTCGCCAGCAGGCCGCGGAAAGCCTCCACTACCCGCGTATCCATGACCTTCTCGACCCCGTTGCGATGCGCGGCGATGAGGTCTTCCAACGCCAGCATGGCCAGCCGCTGGCCGGCATCCCAGCGGTTGAAATCATCCGAGTCGTGCTGCAGCAGGAAAGCCAGATCTTCTCGGCCGTAAGGGAAGCGTAGCTTCACCGGGGCGGAGAAGCCGCGCAGTAGCGACGGCACCGGTGCCTCCGAGACATCGGTAAAGACGAATTCCTGCTCCTCCTCACGCAGATGGATCACTGTATCGCTGCCCAGCGACTCACCGTCCAGAGTCAACGGCAGATCACGTCCGGACTTGGTGCCCACCAGGCCAAGACGCAGCGGGATGTGCAGCGGTAGCTTGTCGGGCTGGCCAGGGGTCGCCGGCGTGCGCTGTCGCAGCACCAGGCGATACTCGCATTTGGCATAGTCATACTCGCCTTGTGTGTCGATTTCCGGCGTACCGGCCTGGGAATACCAGCGCATGAATTGGGACAAATCCAGTCCCGACACTTCCGCCATGCAGCCGACGAAATCCTCGATCGTCACCGCCTGGCCATCGTAGCGCTCGAAATAGAGATCGCTGCCGCGCCGGAACGCCTCCCAACCCAGCAGATTGCTCAGCATGCGGACCACCTGAGCCCCCTTTTCATAGATGGTCAGGGTGTAGAAGTTGGTGATCTCGATGTAGTGGTCCGGACGAATCGGGTGCGCCGTGGGGCCGGCGTCCTCGGCGAACTGGGCGGTGCGGAAGAAGGAAACGTCCTGAATCCGCTTGACCGGGGCCGAGTTGGTATCGGCACTGAAGCACTGGTCGCGAAAGACCGTGAAACCTTCCTTGAGCGATAGCTGGAACCAGTCGCGGCAGGTCACCCGATTACCCGACCAGTTGTGAAAGTATTCGTGGGCGACGATTCCCTCGACTTGCTGGAAAGCCGCATCGGTCGCGGTATGGGGATGGGTCAGCACCGCCGCCGAGTTGAAGATGTTGAGCCCCTTGTTCTCCATGGCGCCCATGTTGAAGTCGTTGACCGCAACGATCATGAACAGGTCGAGGTCGTACTCGCGAGCATAGGTCTCCTCGTCCCACTGCATGGCACGCTTCAAGGACGCCATGGCATGATCGGTCTTGTCGAGATTCTCCTCTTCGACCCAGATCTGCAGCGTCACATCGCGCCCACTCATGGTGGTAAAACCGTCCTCGACCTTTTTCAGGTCGCCGGCCACCAACGCGAACAGATAACTGGGCTTGGGGTGCGGGTCGTCCCAAGTGACGAAATGGCGGCCACCGGGCAGCTCGCCCCGTTCCACCGGGTTGCCGTTGGACAGCAGGATGGGCAACTGGACGGCATCGCCGATCACCGTGGTGGAGAAAGTCGCCATCACGTCCGGGCGGTCCGGGTAATAGGTAATGCGCCGAAACCCTTCGGCCTCGCACTGGGTGCAGTACATGCCATTAGAGAGATAGAGCCCTTCGAGGGCGGTGTTGGCCTCTGGCGCGATGTTCACTTCGGTGTCGAGCAGGAAGCGCTGAGGAACGCGGTGTACCCTCAGCCCCGTGTCCGTCAGCGCATATTCGTCCTCGTCCAGTGGCTGCCCGTCGATGGCAATGGCCTTGAGCGTCAGCTGTTCCCCGTCGAGCTCAAGCGCCGCGCCGGGCTCATGCTCGGGATGACGCTCCAGGTGCAGGCGTGCCTTGACGCGCGTCGCGGATGGGTCGAGGTCGAACGTCAGCTCGGTGTGCGTCACGCGATAGGCGGGAGGCCGGTAGTCGCTCAGGTAGGTCGGCTGCGGTTCGGACATTCAGTAAGGCTCCTGTCTGGAATTACCGAACATTGTACGGCGCCGCTGCCGCTTATCCCAAAATATCGCTTCCCTAAACATCGCTCGCGGCGGAACGAGAAACGTCCCTGCGGCACAACATCAGGAGGTCACGGCAGGCTCGGGCCGCGTAACGATCCACACGCCAATCGACGAGAGCCCCACGATCAGGGTGAGCTTGAGCCACAGGATGCCAACGGTAAAGACAAGTACCAGCATCGACACACCGAGCATGAAGACGGCCAGCCACTTGGCATGACGCGGGATGGCCCCTTCATCCTCCCAGGCGATGACGGCTGGGCCGAAGCGCGGATGTTCGCGAATCCACTCAGCGAAACGCGGCGACCCACGAGACGCCGCCCAGACGGCCAGCAGCATGAAGCATGTCGTCGGCATCAAGGGCACGAACACGCCAATGACGCCGAGCGAAAAGCCGACCCAGGCAACGGCAATGTAAATGACGCGCCGCAACGACGACATCGGCGAATTCCTCCTTCGTCCTCGTCCCTTATTGAAGCGCATCATGCTCGGCAAGGCCAATCAAAGCGCTTCGATCCCATCAGGCCAGCGATGGCGTAACTCTTGGCGTGGTCCCAGTCACCAGGGCTCAGTCGCGAAAGTTGTCGAACTGCAACGGCAGGTCTGGGCCGCCCTCTCCCCGCAGCAGCGCCATCACCGCCTGGAGGTCATCACGCTTCTTGCCGGTCACCCGGACCTTCTCGCCCTGAATCTGCGCCTGCACCTTGAGTTTGCTGTCCTTGATGCGCTTGACCACGTCCTTGGCCTCCTTGGCGTCGAGGCCCTGCTTGAGCTTCACCTCCTGCCGGGCCCGCACGCCGGAGAGCACCGGCTCCTGAATATCCATGCAGCGCGCATCGATGCCCCGGCCGATCAGTTTGTTGCGCAGCACATCGAGCATCTGCTTGAGTTGGAAGTCGACCTCGGCCTCCAGCGCAACTGTCTCACCACTGAGCTCGAAGCTCGCGGTGACGCCCTTGAAGTCGAAGCGCGTCTGTATCTCACGGTTGGCCTGGTCAACGGCATTGCTGGCTTCGTGACGGTCGAACTCGGAGACGATATCGAAAGAGGGCATGGCGCTTTCCTGAATGACAACGGAGTATTGAGAAATAGTGAGCTGCGAGGCTTTGATGGATAGTACGCTGTGAAAAGCCATGACACAGCGGCGTGAACGACAAGCCGCTTATCAGCCCAGGGATCAGGACGCGGCCTCGACCACCGGCGCGAGGGGCTTTGCCATCTGCCAGCCGGCGCAGCCATCCTCATAATAGGCCTCGAGCCAGGCCTGCAGACGAAAGCCCATGCGCCGGTATAACCCCAGCGCCACGCGGTTGTCGGCTCGCACTTCCAGGCCCAGCACATCACTGCCTCGCTCGCGCGCTACGGCCTCCATGGTCACCAGCAGACGCTTCCCGAGGCCGCTTCCCCGAGCCTCGGGGTGAACGCAGAAGGAGTAGAGTCGAGCGCGCCGACTGTTCTGACGCAGCAGCACCGTCGCGTAGCCGAGCAGGCGGCCGGTTTCATCGACTGCCACGCGCGTCTCGGCATTGGCCCGATTCAGCAGGTGCCAGAGTTGGCGCCGGCTGAAACGATCACCGCTGAAGGCGAGTTGCTCCAGGCGACAAATGGCGTCCAGGTCGCGGGAAGTGGCCTGGCGCAGGCTGGCGGTCATGACTTATCTCCTGATCAGTGGCTGTGATTGTGGCCATCGCGTGAGTCACTGTCAGCCGTCTTTACATGAAATATTTTCACTACGAATTCTGCTTGTTGATGAAGAATCTCACGGTCATGCTAACGGACTTGCCCACAGCTCGCCCCGTCTCGTGCTCCGGCTCATTCCAGGAAACCCCTCATGTGCCCTTTACGCATTGTTGTTGACCGTCTGGAAGATTGGCAGCCCTATTATCCCTCGGAAGACCTGATCACCGCCGACGATTTTCTCTCCCTGGACCGTCGCCATGGCGATGTCCACAACCAGGAACGATCCACGCACGTGATCAACCTGTGCGGCGAGCTCGACTACCTGGGGACCGGGTACTATGTCTCGCTGCTGGCACAAGCACGTGGGCAGCGAGCGATACCCACGGTCGAGACACTCAACGCCCTGTCGCGCAAGGCCCTTATCGACCTGCAACTCGATGATATTGCGCCACTGCTCAGCGAGCTGGCCCGACGTGGCTCGCTTTCCGGTGGTCGCCTCTCGTTGCGGCTGCTGTTCGGCGAATGCCTGTTGCCGGAATTGGCCAAGCTCGCCCGCAAGCTGTTCGAGCGACTCCCCTGCCCGCTGCTCGAGGCCCGCCTCGAGCGTCGGCACGACCTCTGGCGGCTGGCCAGCCTCAAACCCCTGCGGTTGCGTGACCTGAACGCTGACGAGCAGGACCGCTTCGCCGTCGCGCTCAACCGCCACTCGCGCAAGGTATGGCGAACCCCCACGGCGCGGCGTCGTTACCGCTTCGACCTGGCGATCCTGGTCGAACCCCAGGAGGCCCTCCCGCCCAGCAACCGCAGCGCGCTCAAGGCCTTCATACGCGCCGGACGCAAACAGGGGATCGATGTGTCGCTGATCACCAAGCGCGACGCGGGGCGCCTGGCAGAATTCGACGCACTTTTCATCCGCGAGACTACCGCGCTCGATCACCACACCTATCGTATGGCGCGCCAGGCCGAGCACGAGGGACTGGTCGTGATCGACGCGCCACAGGACATCCTGCGTTGCACCAACAAGGTTTACCTGCATGCGTTGCTGCGCGCCCGCGGCGTGCCGGCGCCGGAAGGTGTGCTGCTCAAGCGGCGCGACCGGCGCCCGCTGGCCGAGCGGGTCGCCGGGCTAAGCTTCCCGCTGGTGCTGAAGATTCCCGACGGCGCCTTCTCGCGCGGTATCGTCAAGATCGAATCGCTGGCGCAGCTTGAATCCGAGGCCCGCCGCCTGTTTCAGGACTCCGCCCTGCTGCTGCTGCAGGAATGGCTGCCCACCGAGTACGACTGGCGCATCGGCGTGCTCGACGGCCAGGTACTGTTTGCCAGTCGCTACTACATGGCCCGCGGGCACTGGCAGATCTACGATCATTCCGGCGCTCGGGTGAAAAGCGGCGGCTTCACGACCCATGACCCCGCCGAGGTACCCAAGGGGGTGATCAAGGCGGCGCTCAAGGCGACACGGCTGATCGGCAACGGGCTTTACGGCGTGGATATCAAGCAGGCGGGCGAGCGGGTCGTGGTGATCGAGGTCAACGACAACCCCAACGTGGATGCCGGTATCGAGGATGCGATCCTTGGCTGCGCCCTCTATGAGCGCATCATGGGTGTGTTCCTGGCGCGTATGGAAGCACGGGTGCGTAACGCTCGCCAGGCGCCCGCAGCGGCTGACGAGCGAGGGAAAATGACGTACGCTTCGCGATCCCCTTCCCCTGTCGAGGAGCCGTGATGAGCGATCGAGAATCCCGCCACCAACAGTCCATGCAGAAACTCAAGGCCCGGGTCGACGAGAAAGTCGCCAGTGCCGACGAGCAACGCGGCCTGCTGCTGGTATTCACCGGCAACGGCAAGGGCAAGACCACCGCCGCCTGGGGAACCGTGACGCGGGCGCTCGGCTACGGTTACCGGGTGGGCGTGGTGCAGTTCATCAAGGGGCTTTGGGAGTGCGGCGAGCGCGACCGCCTGGCGGAAGACCCCAACCTCGACGTAGCCATCATGGCCACCGGCTTCACCTGGGATACCCAGAACCGCGAGGCTGACACCCGTGCCTGCCGCGAGGTTTGGGTCGAGGCCGAACGCATGCTGGCCGACCCCGAGGTCTATCTGGTGGTGCTCGACGAGATCACCTACATGCTCAAGTTCGGCTACTTGGACATCGCGACGGTCAAGCAGGCGCTGGAGAACCGCCCGCCTGAACAGACGGTGATCGTCACCGGCCGCAATGCGCATCGCGAGCTCACCGCCATGGCCGATACCGTGACCGAGATGCAGGAGGTCCGCCACGCCTTCAACAACGGCCTTCAGGCCAGGCGCGGCATCGATTACTGAACGCTCGATGCGCCGAACCACGCTCGCACCGAACCACAAAAAGTGAAAGGCGCCCTCTCGGGCGCCTTTGCGATGCCTGCCATCGACGCGAACGGTTCAGTCGTCGAAGGGGTTGCGCAGCACGATCGTCTCGTTGCGGTCCGGCCCGGTCGAGATGATATGAATCGGCGTGCCCACCCGCTCCTCGAGAAAGCTGATATAGGAGCGGGCATTGGCCGGCAAGTCCTCGATGCGCCGCGCGCCCAGGGTCGATTCGCTCCAGCCGGGCAGGTCTTCGTAGAGCGGCTCGATAGCCGCGTAGCCCTCGGAATCCACCGGGGTGTCGAGCACGTCGCCATCCTTGCTGCGATAGCCCACGCAGACGCGGATGGTTTCCAGCCCATCGAGCACGTCGAGCTTGGTCAGGCAGATCCCGGACACCGAGTTGATCTGCACGGCATGACGCAGTGCCACCGCATCGAACCAGCCGCAGCGACGCGGACGCCCGGTCGTGGCACCGAACTCGTGGCCACGCTCGGCCAGGTGTCGACCATGCGCATCGAAAAGCTCGGTGGGGAAAGGCCCGGAGCCGACCCGCGTGGTATAGGCCTTGGTGATGCCCAGCACGTAGTCGAGATACAGCGGCCCGACGCCGGAGCCAGTGGCCGTTCCGCCGGCCGTGGTGTTGGAGCTGGTCACGAAGGGGTAGGTGCCGTGGTCGATGTCGAGCAGCGAGCCCTGGGCGCCTTCGAAGAGAATATTCTCTCCGGCGCGGCGCAGCTCATGGACCAGCCCCACGGTGTCGCAGACCATCGGCAGGAGCTCTTCAGCCATCGCCATCGCGCCGTCGAGCACTTCCTTGAAGTCGACCGGGGCTTCCTTGTGATAATTGGTCAGCACGAAGTTATGGTAATCCAGCACCTCGCCGAGCTTGGAGGCGAAGCGTTCGCGATGCAGCAGGTCGCCGAGGCGCAGGCCACGTCTCGCCACCTTGTCCTCGTAGGCTGGGCCGATGCCGCGCCCGGTGGTGCCGATCTTGGCGATCCCGCGAGCCTTCTCACGCGCCTGATCGAGGTGCACGTGATAGGGCAGGATCAACGGACAGGCAGGCGACAGGCGCAAGCGCTCGCGCACCGGCACGCTCTTGGCCTCGAGCTCGCGGATCTCCTTGATCAACGCCTCGGGTGACAGGACGACCCCGTTGCCGATCACGCAGATCTTGTCGTCGCGCAGGATCCCCGAGGGGATCAGGTGCAGGACGGTCTTCTCGCCGTCGATGACCAAGGTGTGGCCGGCATTGTGGCCACCCTGGAAGCGCACCACCGCCGAGGCGGATTCGGTCAGCAGGTCGACGACCTTGCCCTTGCCTTCATCACCCCACTGGGTGCCCAGTACGACTACGTTCTTACCCATTAGCTCTCGTCTCTCGTTGCGACCCCGCGCCCGTCCGGGCCCAGGGCCATGTTCCGTGACCGCCGACCCTCAGGCCCGATCCGATGATGATGCCGCCAGGGACATCACGACCCAGCGTCCGTCGCGCTTTTCCAGAATACGATCGCAGCGGTGCGCCTCGGGTCCGGTGCGCTGGCCGGGAAGCGCCTGCACGACCCGCTCGCCACGCTCACGCAGGACGGACACCGCCTCTCTCAGCCCGCTCCCCTCGGCAGGTGCCCAGATGCCGTCGTGGGCAGACGCCACCGACACCAGCGTGGCGAGCAACTTCAAATCCATGGAAAACCCGGTGGCCGGCCGGGCCCGGCCGAAGGCGCGACCGGTATCATCATAACGCCCACCCTTTGCCAGGGCCTGACCGTAGCCGGGCGCATAGGCGGCAAACATCATTCCCGTGTGATACTGATAGCCACGCAGCTCGGCCAGGTCAACGTAAAGCGCCACCTCCGGATGCTCGGCCAGCACGCCACGCTGCAGGGCGCGCAGCTGGTCGAGCGCCGCGCCGACCGGCGCGGGCGCCTCGACGAAGGCCTCGCGCGCCTCATCAAGCACTTCCGGCCCGCCATGCAGGCGGCCCAGGGCCATGAACATATCGGCCAAGGACGCATCGTCGACACTCTCCTTGACACGAGCCGCGAGCTCTCCCGGCGACTTGAGTTCCAGCGCCGCGAAAAGCGCCCGTTCCTGCTCGATGTCGAGCCCGGCGGCCTGCACGAGGCTGCGGTAGATGCCGATATGGCCCAGCGCCAGGTGGACCTCGTCGGCACCGGCCGCCTTCAGGCTGGCCAACGCCAACTGGAGTACCTCCAGATCGGCCTCCAGCCCGGCGTGACCGAACAGTTCCACGCCCACCTGGACCGGGCTGCGCCCGCCCTGGTGCTGGTCGGCCTTGGCCCGTAGCACGTTGGTGCAGTAGCACAGCCGCACCGGCCCTTGGCGCTTCATGGAATGCGAGTCCATGCGCGCGACTTGGGGCGTGACATCGGCGCTGACCCCCATCATGCGGCCGGTCGGCTGGTCGGTGAGCTTGAAGGTCTGCAGATCGAGATCGGTGCCGGTGCCGGTCAGCAGCGAGTCGAGAAACTCGACCGGCGGCGGCATCACCTGGTCATAGCCCCAGCGTTGGTAGAGGTCCAGCAGCGCTCGGCGAAGCTCTTCCATGCGGCTCGCCTGGGGCGGCAGCACTTCATCCATGCCGTCGGGCAGCAGCCAGCGGTCAGCGATGGTCATGAGAATAATCCTGCAAGACGATGAATTGCCCAGACGTGACCGGATCGAGGACGACGGCCACAAAAAAACCGGGCCACGCCCGGTTTCAGGATCTTACCACGTTTGAGAGCGGGATGAACCCCATGCGGCGGGCGGCGTGCCACCCGCCGGCGCCTCACTCCTCGGTGGGAGTGGGGCTCTTGAGGTACTGGAAGAATTCGCTCGACGGATCGAGCACCAGCATGTTGCCGTCGCCCTCGAAGCTCTCGCGATACGCATTCAGACTGCGCCAGAAGCTGAAGAACTCCTGATCCTCGCCATATGCCTCGGAGAAGATCCCTGCCGCCTCGGCGTCGCCCTCACCTCGCAGGGTTTCGGAACGCGCCTGGGCCTGGGCAAGCAGCACCTGGCGTCGGCGATCGGCGTTGGCGCGTATCCGCTCGGCCTCTTCCTGGCCCTGGGCACGCCATTCCCGCGCCTGTCGTTCACGTTCGGAGCGCATCCGTTCGTAGACCGCGGCAGACACGTCCTCAGGCAGGTCGATGCGCTTGACGCGGATATCTAGGATCGACACGCCCAGTTCCTCGCGCATCAGTTCGTCGAGATCCTCGGCAGGTCCGGTCATCAAGTCGTCGCGGCGTTCGGCGATGATCTGCTGCAGATCAAGGCGACCGAACTCGTTACGCAAGCTCTCGTCGACCCGCGGCTGGATCAGCCGGATCGCCATCAGCTCGTCGCCGGACGTCGCCTCGTAGTAGCGCGTGGGGTTGACCACCTGCCACTGGACATAGGAATCGACGATCACGGCCTTCTGCTCGAGCGTCAGATAGCGGCTGGGCTCGGTATCCAGGGTCAACACGCGCGTATCGAACTTGCGGATGGTCTGCGTGATCGGAACCTTCGCATGCAGGCCCGGCTGGATGTTCTCCTCGATCACCTCACCGAAGCGCAGCTTGACCGCGCGTTCGGTCTCGTCGACCACATACAGGGTGTTGCTTGCCAACCAGGCGACAGCGGCGAGGCCGCCGACGATAAGCAGGGAACGATTATTGATCATTTAGCGGCCCTCCCTGCGGATTCCACTGCTGTTGCTGTTGCTTGCGCTACTGCTCGACGACTGGGTGTTGCCCAGGCGCTCGAGCACGCGTGGATCGAGCTCGCCCTCCTCACCGAGTCGGGCATCGCTATCCTGTCCGCCGCTAGCGCCGCCAAGGCGCCGGTCCAGCGGCAGGTACATCAGCGGACTATCCCCGGCCACGTCGACCATTACCTTCTCGGTATTGCCGAGCACTTCGGCCATCGCGTCGAGATAGAGACGCTCGCGCATCAGATCCGGCGAGTTCCCGTACTGGGTCAACAGGGCGGTGAAACGGTTGGCCTGGCCCTGCGCCTCGGCCACCACGGATTCACGGTAGCCCTGGCCCTGCTCGACCAGGCGCTGGGCCTGGCCCTGTGCCTGCGGGATGATGGCGTTGGCGTAGGCCATGCCCTCGTTGATGGTGCGCTGGCGATCCTCGCGGGCACGGATGACATCGTCGAAGGCATCCTGCACGGCCGTCGGCGGCGAGGTGGACTCGACGTTCAAGGTCTGCAGAAGAATGCCGGTACCGTAACTGTCGAGGTAGGACTGCAAGCGGCTGTTGACCGAGCTGCCGAGAATTTCACGCCCCGAGGTCAGGATGTCGATCATGTCGGTGCCGCCGACGACGTGACGCAGGGCCGAATCCAGGGCGTTCTCGAGGCTGAGTTCGGGGTCGCGCACATTGAGCACATAATCCCGCGGATCGGCGACCTGGTACTGCGCCGAGATTTCCACCGAGACGATGTTCTCGTCCTGGGTCAGCATCGATTGGGTCTGGGTCAAGGAACGCACACGCGTCACGTTGACCATGCGGACATCATCGATCAGCGGCGGATTCCACTGCAGGCCCGGGGTCACCACCTCCTGGAACTCGCCGAAACGCAGCACCACGCCACGCTCGGACTGGTCGACCAGATAGAAACCGGACGCCGCCCAGATCGCCAGCGCCACCACGATCAATAGCCCCGGCAGAGTAAAGACGTTGCGCGGCTTGCCGCCGCCGCTCTTGCCACCGGAGCCGCCGGGCCTATCGCCCTTGCCGCCACGACCCAGCATACCGTTGAGCTTGTCCTGAAACTTCTTCAGGGCTTCGTCGAGGTCAGGAGGCCCTTGGTTGCCGCCACGGTTCTTGTCACCGCCGCCACCGTTGCCACTACCACCGCGTCGACCGCCACCACCACCGCTCCAGGGGTCGTGCTGGTTGCCACCACCAGGCTCATTCCAGGCCATACGTCCTCTCTCCACTATGCGTTGCGTCCCGCGGCGGAAAGGTTTCCGCGACGGATATCGGTTGCGATCCTGTCAGCGCCTGGAGACGGCGCCTTGTGATCCATTCATTGCCGTGCAGCCTTGCCATGCCTCGGATCCACGACCATCCTGGCGGATAACTGACTCACGTTTCCCATATGGACGGCGCCTGCAGGGTCTTCGGAAGGTAGTCATCGGCCTTCTCGCCGAGGCGTGCCATCAGCTGCATGAAATCGCGGCGCGGCAGCCGCACCTCGAGGATGGTATGCCCCGCCTCGTCGAAGCGCTCCTCGCGTACCGCATCAAGCTCGTGCAGTCCCGCCCGCAGACGACCCTGCTCGGGCGCCAGGCTGAGTTCGAAGTCGATGACGTCATCGGCCAGACATTCCGAGAGTGCCTGCGCCAGCAGCTCGAGCCCCTTGTTGTCACGTGCCGACAGCCACACTACCTCGGGGCGCCCCTCGCCGTCGCGTTCGATGCGCGGCGCACTGTCGAGCAGATCGATCTTGTTCATCACCTTGAGGGTCGGCACGTCCAGCGCACCGATCTCGTCGAGCACGACTTCGACCTGTGAAACGTTGAGCTCGCGGTCGGGGTCGGCAGTATCTATCACATGCACCAGCAAGCTCGCCTCGGCAGCCTCCTGCAGGGTGGCGCGGAAGGCCTCAACCAACTTGTGCGGCAGATGACGGATGAAGCCGACGGTATCGGCAAGCACGACCGGCCCCACGTCCTCGATGTCCAGGCGACGCAGTGTCGGATCGAGCGTAGCGAAGAGCTGGTCGGCCGTATAGACCTCCGATGCCGTCAGGGCGTTGAACAGCGTTGACTTGCCGGCATTCGTATAGCCGACAAGCGAAACACTGGGGATTTCTGCCCGTGAGCGCGCGCGTCGATTCTGGTCACGCTGGCTACGCACCTTGTCGAGCCGCTTGTGGATCGACTTGATGCGGCCACGCAGCAGACGACGGTCCGTCTCAAGCTGGGTCTCGCCGGGTCCGCGCAGGCCAATACCGCCCTTCTGGCGCTCCAGGTGGGTCCAGCCACGCACCAGACGGGTCGACATATATTCGAGCTGGGCAAGCTCCACCTGCAGCTTGCCCTCATGGGTGCGGGCGCGCTGGGCGAAGATATCGAGAATCAGGCCAGTGCGGTCGAGCACGCGACACTTGAGTGCGCGCTCGACGTTGCGTTCCTGGGAGGGGCTCAGTGCATGGTTGAAGATCACCAGGTCGGCATGATGCACCGACAACGCCTCGCGCAGCTCTTCTATCTTGCCTGAGCCTACGAAGGTCCGTGAATCAGGGCGTTGACGGCTGCCGGTAACCAGTATTGCCGGCTCGGCACCCGCGGAACGCACCAGTTCGAGGAATTCGCCAGGATCCTCGCGCTCCTGCTCGTCATGGAAATCCACATGAACGAGAACGGCCATTTCACCGGCATCGGGACGCTCAAAAAACAATCAGTACCTCACACATCGGTGTCCTGCGGTGCCGCAGGATCCTGGACCGGCAAACGCACGTTGCGAGACGGCACCACGGTGGAAATAGCGTGCTTGTAGACCATCTGACTGACGGTATTACGCAGAAGGATGACAAACTGGTCGAATGATTCGATCTGTCCCTGCAGCTTGATGCCGTTGACCAGGAAAATCGATACCGGAATGCGCTCCTTGCGCAAAATGTTCAGGTACGGGTCTTGAAGGGACTGCCCTTTGGACATGTTACTCTCCCTGAAATTGTCTCTGGGGTTAAAATTATGTTTGCTGCGGCGCCTGACGCGGCGCTCTGTGTTACCCGAAGGGGCCTGGTCGTCCGGCCACTCGAAGGTTTCATGTTACGCTAACTACTGAATTCTCGCACCAGTTTCAGCACTTTCGCGAGAGGATCGGGTTCCAAACTGTCGACC
Organism: Halomonas korlensis; assembly: GCF_900116705.1. Classification (GTDB taxonomy): domain Bacteria; phylum Pseudomonadota; class Gammaproteobacteria; order Pseudomonadales; family Halomonadaceae; genus Halomonas; species Halomonas korlensis. The sequence goes on from NZ_FPBP01000005.1 coordinate 103,577, forward strand.
CAGCGCAGGTCGTTCCAACTGCGCATCCAGGTCAGCTGCCGCTTGGCCAGCTGACGCGTCGCAATCACCCCGCGACGCTCCAGCTCCAGCATGTCGATCGTGCCATCGAGGTATTCCCAGACCTGGCGGTAGCCGACACTCTTCATCGCCGGCAGCTCGGAATGCAACTCGGGACGCGCTTTCAGCGCGGTGACTTCTTCGATCAGCCCCGCCTCGAGCATCAATGCAAAGCGCTGAGCTATTCTCGCGTGCAGCACTTTTCTGTCGAAAGGGGCCAAGCCTATCGACAGTGTACGCCAGGGAAAGATTTTGACACTCTGCTCATCCCACAGTTCACTGAGACGCCTCCCGCTCAGCCGATGCACTTCCAGCGCCCGCATCAGCCGCTGCGGGTCGTTGGGATGAATCCGCGCCGCCGATGACGGGTCGAGGCGCGTAAGCTCGGCATGCAGTCCGGCCAGCCCCAGGCGCTCGCGCCGCCGCTCCAGCTCAGCCCGTACCTCCGGGTCGGCTGAAGGCAGATTGGCTTCCCCCTCGAGCAATCGCTTGAGATACATCATGGTGCCGCCCACCAGCAGCGGCACCCCACCGGCTGCGCTGATTTGCCGCATCTCGCCCATGGCGTCCTCGCGGAAATCACCGGCCGAATAAGGGGCGGCGGGGTCGCGGATGTCGATCAAACGATGCGGCGCGCGGGCCAGCTCTTGGGCTGAGGGCTTGGCGCTACCGATATCCAGGCCTCGGTAAACCATGGCCGAGTCGACACTGATCAGCTCATGCCCCAGCCGTTCGTGCAGCGCAATGGCCAGGTCGGTCTTGCCGGCGGCGGTGGGCCCCACAAGCATGATCGCGAGGGGGCGATCGTCCCGGGTCGCCGCTGCCTGGCTTGTCGACATCATTGCCCCCGCATGAACAGACGATCGAGTTCGCGAAGCCCCATCTCGGTCCAGGTAGGCCGGCCATGATTGCATTGCCCGCTGCGCTCGGTACGCTCCATGTCGCGCAGCAAGGCATTCATTTCCTCGAGGGTCAGGCGACGGTTGGCGCGCACGCTGCCATGACAAGCCATCGTGGAGAGCAAGGTATTGATGTGCGCCTCGAGACGGTCGGAGCGCCCGTAACGTTCCAGCTCCGCCAGCATGTCACGGATCAGCGGTTCAACATCCGCCTCGATGAGCATCATCGGTAACTGCCGCACCAGCAAGGTCTCGGGGCCGGCTACGTCGAGCTCGACGCCAAACCGGGCGAAGGCGTCGTGTTCACTTTCGGCGGTAGCTATCTCGGCCGGGCTCGCGGCCAGTGAGACAGGCATCAGCAGCGGCTGCGCCTGCAGCGCGCCCGTCTGGATCTGCGTTTTCATTCGCTCATAGACGATACGCTCGTGAGCGGCGTGCATGTCCACCAGAATCAACCCTCGCTCGCTCTCGGCGAGGATATAGATGCCCTTGAGCTGCGCCAGCGCGTAACCCAGCGGCGGTGCCCGGGTGTCGTCCGCCGCGGGCAAGGTACGACCCGAGTCCCGCAGGGCCTGCTGTGTCGCCGGCGCCGCCGCCGAGCTATCCGCATCGGGTGCGGTTGGCTGCGGGGTCAACAGGCTCTCCTCGTGCTGGGGATGCAGCGCTCTATACCCTTCCATGAACGCCCTGACGCGGTTGGGCGTGACCGCCGGCTGACGCTCGGCCTCGCGACCGGGCAGCGACATAGGTTGCTGTTCCCAGCGTCCGGCGCTTTCTCCTATTCCTGCACCTGTTTCTGGCGCCTCGGCTCCTGAAACCCCGGCACCTGACGACCCAGCACCTGACGACGAAGGCGCGGAACCGGCTCCCTCGACCGCTGGCGCGATATGATCCCCGGCCCGCGCCTCCCCCAGCGCCCGGTGCAGGCTGGAGAACAGGAAGTCGTGCACCATGCGGCTGTCGCGGAAGCGCACCTCGTGCTTGGTGGGGTGAACGTTGACGTCTACCAGCGTGGGGTCAACATCCAGATAGAGCACGAAGACCGGGTGGCGGCCGTGAAACAGCACGTCGCGGTAAGCCTGGCGTACCGCATGGGCAACCAGGCGGTCGCGCACCACGCGCCCGTTGACATAGAAATACTGCTGGTCCGCCTGGGCTCGTGAATGAGTCGGCAAGCCGACCCAGCCCCAGAGGCGTAGGCCGCCGACCTCAAGATCAAGATGCAAGGCATTCTCGAGAAACGCCTTGCCAAGCAGCGCCTGCAGGCGACGCTCGCGGGCCACCGTGTCGTCGCCGGGCTTGAGCTGATGCAGCGTCTTCTGGTTGTGACGCAGCACCCAGCCGATGTCGAAACGCGACAGCGCCTGGCGACGAAAGGCTTCCTCGATATGGCCGAACTCGGTCTTCTCGGTACGCAGGAACTTGCGCCGCGCCGGGGTATTGAAGAACAGATCGCGCACCGTCACCGAGGTGCCGCGCGGATGCGGGGCTGGGCTGACGCGGGGCTCCATCAAACGCCCTTCAGTCACCACTCGCCAGCCGCTGCGGGGGTCGTCGTCGATGTTGGACGTCAGCTCGAGCCGCGATACCGAGCCGATCGAGGCCAACGCCTCGCCCCGAAACCCTAGGCTTGCCACGCCCTCGAGCTCCTCGAGGGAATGAATCTTGCTGGTCGCATGGCGCGACAGCGCCAGCGGCAGGTCTTCCTCGTCGATGCCGCTGCCGTCGTCGCGCACGCGAATCAGGCGCGAACCGCCGGCTTCGAGTTCCAGTTCGATACGCCGGCTGCCGGCATCGATGGCATTCTCCACCAGCTCCTTGACCACCGAGGCGGGACGTTCCACCACTTCGCCGGCGGCGATCTGGTTGGTCAATCGCGGGTCGAGTACCCGGATACGTCGAGGCTCGGTCATATCACTTCTCAAAGCTCGCATCTCGAAGCTCATGAACGGGGAATGCGCAGCACCTGGCCGACACGAATCACGTCGCCGTTGAGCTCGTTGGCCTGGCGTAGCTGTGCCACCGGCACATCATGACGGGCGGCGATCTCCGACAGGGTATCGCCGGGCTGGATACGGTAATCGTTGTCATCGGTATCGCGATTGCGGTCGCGCTGCCAGGCCAGCAGGCTGGCGGGCGGCGGATTGCGCTGGAAATGACCACGAATGCCGCCAAACATCGACTCGGCCATCTTCTGCTGGTGCCCACCATCGTTAAGGCGTCGCTCTTCTTCGGGGTTGGAGATGAACCCCGTCTCGACCAGCAGCGAAGGAATATCCGGCGACTTGAGCACCACGAAGCCGGCCTGCTCGACCCTCGGCTTGTGCAACCGATTGACGCGCCCCAACTGGTCGAGCATCTGACCGCCGATAGTCAGGGAATCGTTGAGGGTCGCGGTCATCGTCAGGTCGAGCAGTACGCCGCGCAGCACCTCGTCCTTGTCATCGAGGGAGAGGCTGCCATCGACACCGCCGATCAGGTCGGCCTGGTTCTCGCTGGCGGCTAGCCACTGCGCGGTCTCTGACGTCGCGCCACGCTGGGAAAGCGCATAGACCGAGCTGCCGTTGGGACGCGGGCTGTTGAAGGCGTCGGCATGGATGGAGACGAAGAAATCGGCTTTCTGCTCACGCGCGATGCGGGTCCGCTGTCGCAGTCCCACGTAATAGTCGCCATCGCGGATCATCACCGCGCGAAACCCCTCAGCGCTATCGACCAGCCCCTGCAGGCGACGGGCGATCTCCATCACCACATCCTTCTCGCGAGTGCCGGCGGGTCCGATGGCACCGGGGTCCTCGCCGCCATGGCCGGCATCGATGGCGACGATGATGTCACGTCGGGGATGCGGCTGCGCCGGCTTGAGGGCTTCGGTGGGCGCTGAGGCATCCTGGCCGGAACTGCTTTCGGACATCGTCTGGCCGCGACTGGCGATGATTTCCTGCTCGCGAATCATCGCCTCGATGGGATCGATGGGGTCCTCGACGGCGCTCTCGCCGGGATACTCGAGGTCCACCACCAGGCGGTGGCCGTATTGGTCGTTGGGTGCCAGCGTGAAATGACGCGGCTCCACCGCGCGCTCTAGCTCCAGTACCACCCGCAGGCCATTGCCATTGCGAGTGCCGCTTCGCACCTCGCTGATCGCACTGCCGGAAAGATCCAGGTCCTCGATCGCGGCGGCCATGCGGCTGTCGTCGAGATCGATGACCAGGCGGCGCGGGTTGTCCAGGGCGAAGACATTGGCCTGGGTGGGCGAGGCCAGGTCGAACACCAATCTTGCATGATCGGGGGCCGCCCACAGCCGCAGATTGTCGACCTGGCCGGCCTGGGCTGCGCCCGCCAGCAGCGTTGCCATCAACAGGCCCAGCGCCCCCAGGCGGCGCAAGACAAGAACCGGTAACGTCATGATGCTGTCGCACTCCCTTCGTCAGGCTCGAGACGCTCCATGATCATCGTCTCTAGTGCCGGGTCGGCCTGGAGGCGCGCCAGCACGCGCTGACCCTGCTCGCTTTTGGCTCCAACTTTCGCCTGGCGGCCCTGGCCGGCGATGGTGAGCTCGATGCTCAGATCCGGGGGCGGCAACCAGCCCTCGCCACGTTCCGGCCATTCAATAATGCAAAGGGCGTCGTCGCCCAGCAGGTCGCGCCCCCCGATGAACTCAAGCTCTTCGGGATCGCCCAGGCGATAGAGATCGAAATGATGAATGCGCGCGTCATCGAGCTCGTAGGGTTCCACGAGCGTATAGGTCGGACTCTTGACCGCTCCCCTATAGCCATGGGCACGCAGAAGGCCACGCGTTAGTGTCGTCTTGCCGGCACCCAGCTCACCGGCCAGGTGCACCCTACCTTGCCCGCCAAGCGCCCGTCCCAGGCATTTGCCGAAGGCGACCTGGGCATTTTCGTCATCGAGTCGCAGCAGCATGGTCCTCGCCAGTCCCGGGGTTGATCAAAAGTTGCGCATAGGATGCCAGATCGCTGGCCAGCAGACCACGCTCCCCGGCATCATCAGCCGCCAGGTCGGCGGCCAGAGCATGTACCAGCACCCCAAGCCTTGCGGCTTGCTCTAGTACAAAACGCTGAGCAAGCAAGGCGCCTAACATGCCCGTGAGCACATCGCCCATGCCGCCACTGGCCATGCCGGGGTTACCGAAGGGGCAGACGACCAGCCCCTCAGAGCCGATCACCAGGCTGCCGGCTCCCTTGAGCACCACCGCACCACCAAACTGGCGTTGCAGCGCCTGGGCCGCCGCAGGACGGTCGGCCTCCACCTCAGAAGCACTGATCCGAAGCAGGCGTGCCGCCTCGCCCGGGTGGGGGGTGAGAATCCAGTCGTCGCGTCGCTCACCGGTAAAACGCGTCGCCAGCAAATTGAGGCCATCGGCGTCCACGACCAGCGGCTTGCCGGCCGCCAGGGCCGCCTGGAGCATGCCCTGCCCCCAACTGCCCTGCCCCAATCCCGGCCCGACCACCAGGGCATCGGCCTGGTGCGGCAATTCCCCCAGCTCGCTCGCGCCACGCACACCATGCACCATCACCTCGGGCCGTCGTACCAGGCTCGCCACGACATGCTCGGGCGAGGTCGCAAGGCTCACCTTGCCGGCGCCCAGCCGCCCACAGGCCTCCGCGGCGAGCAGCGCCGCGCCACCGAACCCTGGCGCACCGCCAAGTATCAGTGCATGGCCAAAATCGCCCTTGTGCGCGCTACGCGAGCGGGGCGGCATCGCGGCCGCGACCAGTCCTGCCCCGAGCAGCCGCGCCGCAGGCAAAAGATCCGTTTCGGCCTCGGCATCGACCTCAAGGTTCCGGAACGCCAGCTCGCCGACATACGCCGACGCCGCCCCGGTATGCAGGCCCAGCTTGTCGCCGATAAAGGTCACCGTCAGTGTCGCGCGAATCGCCAGACCCAGCACCGCACCGGTATCGGCATGCAGACCGGAGGGGATGTCGAGCGCCAGCACCGGCTTGTCACTCTGGTTGACCGCCGCGATGGCCTCGCGGAAAGCGCCACGCACCTCACCGGTCAGCCCCGTCCCCAGCAGCGCATCGACCACCACCTGGCCGTTCAACCTGAGCCCCGGCTGCCAGTCAATCGCCGCGACCCCGCCGGCCGAGGCCATCCCGGCGGCGCGGCGGGCATCACCGCCGAGTTCCTCGAGGGGCTTGAGGACGATGCGCTGCACCGTCACTCCTTCGGCGGCGGCGAGTGCCGCCAGCACATGGCCGTCACCGCCATTGTTACCGCCGCCGCACAGCACGCTGATCGCGCGCACCCCGGGCCAGCGCACCTTGAGGTCCTGCCAGGCCGCGGCGGCGGCGCGCTGCATCAGCGCAAATCCTTGGGTGCCGGCGGCGATGGTACGCCGATCGAGCTCTCGCACCTGCTCGGCGCGGTAGAGCGCGCGACCCGGGTCGGCGCGGTGGGCAAATGACGCGACGGACATCGGTGTCTCCCCTGAAGGCGATGCTTTATCATCCAGTGTAAGAACTGACCGCCTCTCGCCAAGTGCCGAGAGATGGCATCAGCCGTATTTCCACAATAGCGGTTTCTCCCATACATGCCCCGGTGACGATGTCCGCAACTATGTCCCATACGCAGCCCGACACATTGGCCGACGCCCAGCCCGACCTGCACGCCCTGGCCGCGCGGATCAAGACCTGGGGGCGCGAGCTCGGCTTCCAGCAGCTGGGCATCACCGATATCGACCTTAGCGCCGACGAGGCACGCCTCGAGCGCTGGCTCGCCGCGGGTCATCATGGCGAGATGGGCTTCATGGCCAAGCACGGCACCCGGCGCACAAGGCCCGAGGAACTGATCCCCGGCACCGTGCGGGTGATCAGCGTGCGCCTGGACTACTTGCCCGCCGAGGTGGAAACCACCAAGGTCCTCGGCCAGCCGCGGAAGGCCTATGTCTCCCGCTACGCCACCGGCCGCGACTACCACAAGCTGATGCGCAAGCGCCTGGCGACCCTGGCGAAGTGGATCGAGGCCGAAACCGGGCCGTTCGGCTATCGCGCCTTCGTCGATTCCGCCCCGGTGATGGAGCGAGCGCTGGCCAGAAAGGCCGGCCTCGGCTGGTTCGGCAAGAACGCCATGTTGCTTCATCCCAAGGCCGGCTCGCTGTTCTTTCTCGGCGAACTCTACACCGACCTGCCGCTACCCGTGGACGCGCCCTTCGAGGGCGAGCATTGCGGCAGCTGCAGCGCCTGTCGCAGCGCCTGCCCCACCGGCGCCATCGTCGAGGACCACGTGGTGGATGCCCGGGCCTGTATTTCCTATCTCACCATCGAGCTGTTCGGTGCCATTCCCGAGCGCTATCGCGAGGCCATGGGCAATCGCGTATTCGGCTGCGACGACTGCCAGCTGGTCTGCCCTTTCACGCGCTTCACCCGCGCAAGCGACGAGGCCGACTTCGCCCCCCGTCATGACCTGGACCGAGCCAGCCTGGTCTCGCTGTTCGCCTGGGGCGAGCAGGAATTTCTCGACAAGACCGCCGGCAGCCCCATCCACCGCATCGGCTACGAACGCTGGCTGCGCAACCTGGCGGTGGGGCTCGGTAACGCGCCGTGGAGCGAGACGGTCGAAGCCGCCTTGCGGGCACGCCTGCCCTACCCTTCCGACCTGGTGCGCGAGCATGTGCGCTGGGCGCTGGCTCGTCAGCGAGACAAGCGCGAGGCGCTGATCGCCTCGGCGTGAGCCGTCACGCCGGCGTATCCTCGGGCACGATCAGGAAGGTCTTGCGGTAATGGGCAAGCTCGGCGACCGACTCGCGGATGTCGTCCATGGCGAGGTGCGCACCGGACTTCTCGAAGCCGGCCATGGCGCCAGGATTCCAGCGCTTGGCCAGTTCCTTCAGGGTCGAGACATCGAGATTGCGGTAATGGAAGAAGCCCAGCAGTGCCGGCATTTCACGTTCGAGAAAACGCCGATCCTGGTGCACGCTGTTGCCGCACATGGGCGAGCTGCCGGGGGCAACGTGGGCGTTTAGAAATTCCAGTGTCTGGCGCTGTGCCTCGGCGGTGCCGATCTCGCTCTGCCTGACCCGCTCGATCAGCCCCGACTCGCCATGGGTCTTGCGATTCCAGTCGTCCATGGCGCTCAGCAGCGCCTCGGGCTGATGGACGGCGAGTACCGGCCCTTCGGCGATCAGGTTGAGCGCGTTGTCGGTGACCAGCGTGGCGACCTCGATAATGCGCTCGCGCTGAGGATCGAGCCCGGTCATTTCCAGATCGATCCACACCAGGCGATTGGCGCGCGGATCGTGCGTGTCGTTTGCGGACATGAAGAGACTTCCTTGAGTGACAATACTTGAGAGATGGAGCTTGAAGGAACGGTGCTTGAAGAACGGTGGCTGACGACAGCGGCCGCTCGTGGTGGGTACAATGCCCCCATTGTACCGAGCATCGGGCCCCCATGAGCAAACGTAACCTGAGTCGTCAGCAGCGTTGGCGAGTCGAGAAAGTCCAGGCGGAGCGTGCCAGGCGCGCCGAGAAGCACGACACCCGGGACAGTGACAAGCTGGCCGCCGGGGAATATGGCCCTGAACAGCCCGGCCGCGTCGTCGCCCACTTCGGCCGCACGCTGAACGTGGCGCCGGACGGCGGCGGTGAGATCGTACGCTGCCACCTGCGTGCCAATCTCGACGGCCTGGTCACCGGCGACCGCGTGATCTGGCGTGCCGCCCGCGACGCCGACGACCGGGTAATCGACGGTGTGGTGGTCGCGCGCGGCGAGCGCGAGAGCGTGCTCGAGCGCCCCGATGCCCGCGGCCAGCTCAAGCCCGTGGCGGCCAATATCGATCAGATACTGATCGTCTTCGCCGTGGAGCCCGCGCCGCACGCCAACCTGATCGACCGCTACCTGGTCGCCGCCGAGGCTACCGGCATCGCACCGGTGCTGGTGCTGAACAAGATCGATCTGCTGCCCGTTGGCGGCGGTGAATTACGCGACCTGCTCGGCCGCTACGAAGGCCTGGGCTATGCGGTCGTGAACTCCACCACCGCCCGGGAGGACGGCCTGACCGCGCTGCGCAGGCGGCTTGGCGGGCGCACCTCGGTCTTCGTCGGCCAGAGCGGGGTGGGCAAATCCTCATTAATCGACCGCCTGCTGCCGGACGAGGAACTGCGTATCGGGGCGCTGTCCAAGGATTCGCGCAAGGGCACCCATACCACCACCACCGCCCGCCTGTATCGATTACCCGGCACCGATGCCAACAACCCAGCCACCGGGGATCATGGCGGCGAAGACCTTGCCACCGGCCCTGCCGACAGCGGCGAGCTGATCGATTCACCGGGCATCCGCGAGTTCGGCCTGGTGCATCTGGACGAACAGCAGGTCGCCGAGGGCTTCATCGAATTCCATGAATGGCTCGGCCGCTGCCATTTCCGAGACTGTCGCCACCGTCAGGAACCCGGCTGCGCCCTGCTTGGCGCCGTGGAGCGCGGCAAGATTCACCCGGAGCGCTTCGCCAGCTATCGGCGCATCGTCGACAGCCTCAACGACCCCGCGACCTCAACGCCCCGTTAAGCTACGTTGACCCGAGCCAGGAGACTGCCATGAGTTCCGAAGACAACCTGCTGCCGTTGATTGTCGAACCCGACCAGCTCGCGGCGTATATCGATGAGCCCTCGCTGCTGATCATCGACGTCCCAGCCAAGGCCGAAAGCTACGACCAGGGGCATGTGCCCGGTGCGGTGTTCCTCGACCATCGTGAGCTGCTGCGTGGCGAGGGCGAAGTCCCCAATGACGTGCCCTCGTCGGAGGCGCTTTCCCGGCTGTTCTCCTCGCTGGGGCTGACGCGCGATACTCACGTTGTGGCCTACGACGACGAAGGCGGCGGCTGGGCCGGGCGCCTGCTGTGGACCCTCGAGCTGCTCGGTCATACCCGTTACTCCTATCTCAACGGCGGCATTCATGCCTGGCGCGAGGATGCCCTGCCGCTATCCACCGAGCCCCACGCGCCCACGGCCAGCCATTACGAGGCGGGCATCCTTCACCCCGAAGCGGCCATCGATCGTCAGGAGATTCAGGATCGCCTCGGTGATCGACACTTCGCCGTCTGGGATGCCCGCTCCAGGGCCGAATACCGGGGCGAGAAAGGCAACAACAAGCACTTGGGACACATTCCCAGCGCCGTGAACATGGAATGGACCCAAGCCATGGATCGTGAGCGCGCCCTGCGCCTTCGCGGTTACGCCGAGCTGATCACCGAACTCGAGGCGCTGGGCCTGACGCCGGACATGGAAGTGGCAACCTACTGTCAGAGCCATCACCGCAGCGGTTTCACGTGGCTGGTGGGCAGGGCGCTGGGGTTCGAGAAGATTCGCGGTTATGCGGGCTCCTGGAAGGAATGGGGCAACCGCGACGACACCCCCATCGAGAAATAGGACGGAATTCCACCCTTGTCACTCTCCAAGCTCTTTTCCCTGATCCAGTACCCCATTCCCCACCACTTGCTCTCACGGCTAGTGGGGTTTCTCGCCGAGTGCCGCCTCGTGTGGCTGAAGGACGCCCTGATCCGCGCCTTCATCAAGGCCTTCAAGGTCGACATGCGCGAGGCCGCCGAGCCGGATCACACGGCCTACGCCACCTTCAACGACTTCTTCACCCGCGAACTCAAGCCGGAGGCCCGCCCGCTCGGTGAGGGACTGCTTTCCCCCGCCGACGGCACCCTGTCACAGTTCGGCGCCATCGAAGCCGATTGCCTGCTGCAGGCGAAGGGCCGGCGCTTCTCTGTAGCCGACCTGCTCGGCGGCGATGAGGAAACAGCGAGACGCTACCGTGGCGGCAGCTATGCCAACGTCTACCTCTCGCCAAGCGATTATCACCGTGTCCACATGCCGCTCGGCGGGACGCTCACCGAAATGGTCTATGTCCCCGGACGGCTGTTCTCGGTCAACTCGGCGACCACCGACCATGTCCCCAACCTGTTCGCGCGCAACGAGCGGCTGGTCTGCCACTTCGATACCGAGTACGGCCCCATGGTGGTGGTGCTGGTCGGTGCGATGATCGTCGCCGCCATCGAGACCGTGTGGTCCGGGCAAGTCACGCCGCTCTCGGGTCAAGTACAGCGCGTCCGCTTCGACAGACCGGTGCGCCTGGAAAGAGGCGAGGAAATGGGCCGCTTCAAGCTCGGCTCCACCGTGGTGATGGCCTTCGCCGGCAAGGTCGACTTCGATGATCGCCTGGCACCCAAGACCAAGGTAAGAGTGTGCGCATCGCTGGGCAGCTTCCCATTCAGCAGCGAGGAGTCGCAAAGGCCATGACCTCCGCCACGCTCGCCTTGTCCAGCGCGAGCTGTATCAACCGGTCGATTCCCAGCGCCACCCCGCTGCCGGCCGGCATGCCATGCGCGAGTGCCGCCAGCAGCCGTGTATCGATGTCGACCTCGGGCAGCCCCTGCCGACGTCGCATCGTGTTGTCCTGCTCGAAACGCGCGCGCTGCTCGGCGGCCTCGGTGAGCTCGTCATAGCCGTTGGCGAGCTCGAGCCCCGCCAGATAGACCTCGAAACGCGACGCGACCCATTCCCCATCTTCCGGGTCGCGGTGACGCCGCGCCAGTGCCGCCTGGCTCGCTGGATAATCCACTACCACCTCGATGCCCTCATGCCCCAACTGAGGTTCGATGACCAGCCCCATCAGCAGGTCCAGACAGCCGTCGCGGTCGCTGTCGGCCATCGACAGCCCACCTTCCTCACCGGCCAGCCGACGCAGTGCCGGCAACGGCTCGGTGAAGGGGTCGATGCCCAGTGCGTGGCGGAACAGCTCGCGATAGCGCCGCCGACATACCGGCCCGGGGTCGTGTTGAAGTACCCGGCGGATCAGCCCGGTGGTTTCCTCGACTAGTTCGTCCAACGCGAGCCCCGGCCGATACCACTCGAGCATGGTGAACTCGAGATTGTGGCGACTTCCCACCTCGGCGTCGCGAAAACTGCGCGCCAGCTGGAAGATCGGCCCGCTGCCGGCGGCCAACAGACGCTTCATGTGAAATTCCGGCGAGGTCTGCAACCAGAGCCGCTCGCCGCCGGCGGGGGTCGTCGCCTCGAGGCACAGCGAGGCGAGATGCACGTCGGTGCTGCCGCCATGGCCGAGCACCGGCGTTTCCACTTCCAGCACCTTGCGCTCGGCGAAGAAGGCCCGGACCTCGGCCAGCAGGCGCGCGCGCTCGCGAAGGGTCTCGATACTCGCGCTGGGCCGCCAGTCAACTTCCATTGATAAGCCTCCAGAAGCACCAAGACCACGCCCGAAGCGTGGCCTTGAAACAGTATTCAGCGAAGCTAACGCCCTCTCCAAGCAAGCGCAGGAAGGGCCTCTGTCAAGCGCGGCTGACGTAATCGCCGGACCTGGTATCGATCTTCAACACCTCGCCCTCATTGATGAACAGCGGCACACGAACCACCGCTCCCGAGGACAGCGTCGCCGGCTTGGAGCCGCCTTGAGCGGTATCGCCTTTTACGCCCGGGTCGGTCTCGGTGACTTCCAGCTCGATGAAGTTGGGCGGAGAAATGGCAATGGCGTTGTCGTTCCAAAGCGTCACGGTGTAGGGCACCTGTTCCTTGAGCCACTTCTCGGTATCGCCCAACGCGCGCTTTTCCACCGCATACTGTTCGAACGAACCATCCGTCTTCATGAAGTACCACATGTCGCCGTCGTTGTAGAGGTACTCCATCTCCAGCTCGAGCACGTCGGCGCCTTCCAGGGAGTCACCCGACTTGAAGGTGCGCTCGCCGACGCGGCCGGTCATCAGATTGCGAAGCTTCACGCGGCTGAAGGCCTGGCCCTTGCCGGGCTTGACGAGCTCGTTCTCGACGATCGTGCAAGGATCGCCATCCAGCATAACCTTCAGACCGCCCTTGAATTCATTGGTAGAATAGTTCGCCATGATTTCTCACTCATATTCGAGCACGCCTCCGGCAATCAGCGGCGACGTGCAAGCAAACGACATTCGGCGAGGTCGACCCTTCGCCCGCATTGATTGGTGTGGCGCATGATAACCCGAAGCCCTGCTCTTTTGCAGCGCCCCGACCGGGAGGCGCAACCGCTGGACGTACAGTCGCCCTGGCAGACCCAGCTGGCCCGCGCGATTCGCGATCCGCATGAACTCTGCCGCCGGCTGGGCCTGGACGATGCCTGGCTGCCCGGCGCCGAGCGCGGCCACGCCTTGTTCGAGGTCCGCGTACCCGAAGCCTATCTCGCCCGTATGCGACCCGGCGACAGCCGCGACCCGCTGCTGCTTCAGGTACTGCCAGTGAGCGCCGAAGCCGAGACGACACCCGGCTTCGTCAACGACCCGCTCGAGGAGGCCGACCATACCCCGGCCCCCGGGTTGATCCAGAAATACGCCGGCCGGGTGCTGTTAATTGCCAGCCCTGCGTGCGCGGTGAACTGTCGCTACTGCTTTCGACGCCACTTCCCCTACGAGCAGAACGCGCCGTCCCGCGTCCAGTGGAAAAAAACGCTCGATTACCTGCGCGCCGATGCCACCATCCACGAGGCGATCCTCTCCGGCGGCGACCCTCTCGCCTCAAACGACCGTCAGCTCGCCTGGCTGGTCGAGCGGCTCGACGCCATCCCGCACCTGACACGGCTGCGCGTGCATACCCGCCTGCCGGTGGTAATCCCGGACCGCATCGACGCGGCCCTGCTCGGCTGGCTCGCCGCCACGCGGTTGCAGAAGGTGATGGTGCTGCATATCAACCATGCCAACGAGATCGACGCCGCCGTCGTCGCGGCCTGTAAAAAGCTGCGCGACGCCGGAGTCACCCTGCTCAACCAGAGCGTGTTGCTGCGCGGCATCAATGACGACATCGAGACCCTGGCAGCCCTTTCCGAGCGGCTTTTCGCGGCGGACATCCTGCCCTACTACCTGCATGTGCTCGACCCGGTGGCCGGCGCGGCGCATTTCGATGTCGACGACGACCAGGCCCGCGAACTGGTCGCGGGCCTGCGCCGGGTGTTGCCGGGGTTTCTAATGCCGAGGCTGGTGCGCGAGATCCCCGGCGAAGCCAGCAAGACGCCGCTTTAAGCGCCGAGCTGTTTCTGGGTCAGCCGCATTTCGGCTATTTAGTCACGGCCAGGCTCTCGGCTGTCACATTGGGCGCCGCGGCCTGGGTCAAGAGATAACGGTTGATGGCGCTCATCACGCCTTTCATCGAGGCGCTGGTGATGCTCTCGTCGGTGCCCACACCGAACACCGCCTTGCCGTCGATGCGCACTTCCACATAGGCGATGGCCTCGGCATCGGCCCCCTGGCCGCGGGAATGCTCGTGGTAGTCGATGATCTCCACGTCGTGACCGGCCGCGGCCAGCGCCTTGATGAAGGCCGCCAGCGGGCCATTGCCCTCGCCCTGGATGACCCGACGCTCGCCACGCTCCTCGATGGTGGCCTCCACGCTCACGCGGGGGCTGTCGGGCTCGGATGACAGGCGATGCCCAAACAGTGCGAAGGGCGAGTTCCGCGCCAGATATTCATCAGCAAAAGCCTGGTAGATCATCGTCGAGGTGATCTCGCGCCCGGTGCGATCGGCGACTTCCTGCACGACCTGGCTGAACTCGATGGACAGCCGGCGCGGCAACTCGATGCCGTGCTCCTGCTCCAGCAGGTAGGAGATACCCCCCTTGCCCGACTGGCTGTTGACCCGGATCACCGCCTCGTAGCTGCGGCCGACATCCATGGGGTCGATGGGCAGGTAAGGCACTTCCCAGCGTGCCTCGGGGTGGGCGCGACGATCGGCCATGCCCTTCTTGATCGCGTCCTGATGAGAGCCCGAGAAGGCCGTGAAGACCAAATCGCCGACATAGGGATGGCGCGGGTGCACCGGCAGCTGATTGCAGTATTCGACCTCGCGCATCAACGGCGTGATATTTGAGAAGTCGAGCTGCGGGTGAACGCCCTGGGTGTACATGTTCATGGCCAGGGTCACGATATCGACGTTGCCGGTACGCTCGCCATTGCCGAACAAGGTACCCTCCACGCGATCCGCACCCGCCATCAGCGTCAGCTCGGCGGCGGCCACGCCGGTACCACGATCGTTATGAGGGTGAACGCTGACGATCAGCGCGTCTCGGTTCTTGACCTCGCGACAGAACCACTCGATCTGGTCGGCGTAGTTGTTGGGCGGGGCGACTTCCACGGTGGCCGGCAGGTTGACGATCATCCGCTGCTCGGGAGTCGGTTCGAAGGCCCCCATTACTGCCTCGACGATCTCCACGGCGAAGTCCATTTCGGTGGTGGTGAAGAGTTCAGGTGAGTACTGGAAGGTCCACTGGGTCGCCGGCGCCGCTTCCATGCGCTGGCGGATCCGGGTGGTGGCTTCCACGGCGATCTGCACGCACTCGGCCTTGTCGACCCCGAACACCACACGGCGAAACATCGGGTCGGTGGCATTGTAGACGTGAACAATGGCGTTCTTGGCTCCCTCCAGCGCCTCGAAGGTACGGTCGATCAGTGGCGGGCGAGCCTGGGTGAGCACCTGGATGCTCACGTCGTCGGGAATCTTGTCTTCCTCGATCAAGGACCGCACGAAATCGAAGTCGGTCTGCGACGCCGAGGGAAAGCCCACCTCGATCTGCTTGAAGCCCACCTTGACCAACAGGTCGAAGAGGCGCTGCTTGCGCTCCAGGTCCATCGGGTCGATCAGGGCCTGGTTGCCATCACGCAGGTCGACGCTGCACCACTGCGGTGGCGACTCGATGCGTCGAGACGGCCATTGGCGATCCGGCAGATCGACGGCAACGAAGGGTTGATATTTCGAAGCGGGGTTGTCGAGCATCATGATGGCATTCTCCCTGGGCTGGCGACTCGGTTGTTTGACGTCGGGCGGCATTCACACACGACAACGCCCCGGATGCATTGAGCATACCGGGGCGCCGGGGGCACGGCAAAACCGTTCACGCGGCCAATGACTGTCGGACAAGAAACGGTTGGGCGAGAACAGCAGCGAGTGCGGAAAAAACGGGGGATGGAAGACATTTCGTTACCTCAACTGACCTGAAAGACGCGATGCGCAAGGCATCGCCCGACACGTTTAGTGGTCGGTTAGTAGTCGTAGGTCCAAGCTGAGGTGGCGAAAGGTCATAATCATGGTTACCAGAAAATCAGTCTGTGACCCGCTTGTCAAGCCAAGGGCAAAAGATGGTCATTCAATCCTGCTCGGCGCCGGCCTCACGCCACCAGCGAAGCAGCGCCTCGGGCGCCGCGTCTTCGGCGATCTGCCGCGTCCATATGACCTTGCCATCGGCCTCCTCGACGCTCAGTAACATCAGGCGTCGATCGACGCCCGAAGGCGACACCTCGGACATACAGGCGCGGGTTACTGCCTCGAGCAACTGTTGCAGTTCACTCCGCTGGGCCGCGCTGCACTGGCGGCACTCGATGCGTCGTGGGCGCGCCAACCCCGGGAAGTGCGCGACACCGCCCTCGCGACTGAGGCGCAGCACGCTGGACGCCGTCAGGGTCGGCAGCGTGTCGGACGCGCTCATGGCAGCACGCCCACGGCGCGCCAGGCCTCGTGCACCGCCGCGACTTCCCGGCTCGTCGTCCCGAAACGCGCAGCGCCGGTGGTCAACGTCAACGCGGCGAAGGCCGCAAAGTCGCTATCTCTTGCCAGCCCGCGGTTGATCAGGGTGTCGTACCAGACGGGTCCCACGGTGTCCCAGGCATGGCCGCCCAGGGCCATCGCAGCGAGATGAAAGGCCCGGTTGGGAATGCCCGAATTGATATGCACGCCGCCGTTATCGGCCTGAGTGACGACGAAATCGCGCATATGGCCCGGCTGGGGATCATGGCCCAGCAGGGGGTCATCATAGGCGGTGCCGGGCTCCGCCATCGAGCGCAGCGCCCGTCCCTCGACACGCTCGGTGAAGAGACCCTCGCCGATCAACCAATCGGCCTGGTCGACACGCTGTCCTTGCTCATGCTGCTTGGCGAGGCTGCCGAAGACATCGGCGAGCGACTCGTTGAGCGCTCCGGCCTGATCGGCATAGATCAGCGCGGCCTCATGCTGGATGACCCCGTGACTCAGCTCGTGGGCGACGATATCCAGCGCGCTTGTGAAACGGTTGAACAGCTCTCCATCGCCCTCGCCGAAGACCATCTGGCTGCCATCCCAGAAGGCATTCTCGTAGTCCTTGCCGTAGTGCACCGTGGCCAGCATCGCCATGCCCCGGTCATCGATGGAATGGCGACCGAAGGCTTCCCAGAACAGACGATAGGTCGCCCCCAGGCCATGATAAGCCTCATCGATAGAAGGATCACCGCTGTCGCCCTCGCCTTCGCGACGCACCAGTCGCCCGGGCAGCGTCTGTAGTTGATCGGCGGTATAGACATAACGGGCCGGCTCTCCACGTACAGAGCTGCCCGGCGGCAGGGCCAAGGCGCCTGAGCGAGCACGAAAATGGCGGTCGACCACCAGGGTCTGGCTGGCACACTCGCGCAGCCGCGGACTCGCCGAGCTGGCGATGCGCTCGAGCAGGTACGGCGGCAGGAAGGGCAAGGTCGCCGGAATAGAGGTAGGGGTCATGGCGGATCTCCTCAAGTGCTTGATCGCCACTCGTCATGATAGAACGAATCAGCGATCAGTCTTGTCTGGTTCACTCTGCGTTTTGATGGTGCCGGTGACTGTCGTGGCCTTCCAGCAGCGCTTCCATGCGGTTGAGCTGGCCCTGCAACTCACGGACATCCTGGCGAAGCCCCTGCATTTCGGCGGCCTCACCCTCCCCGCTCTCGAGCTCCATCAGCATGTTCTCCTTCTGCATCACATCGAGCACGATGCCGATCATCATGTTGAGAAAGACGAAAGCGGTGAGAAAGATGAAGGTGAGAAAGTAGATCCAGGCGTAGGGATAGGTCTCCATGGTCGGGTAGAGCACCGCCGTGGCCCAACTCTCGAAGGTGGCCACCTGGAACAGCGTCAGCATGGCCAGCGAGATATTGCCCCAGAGCTTTTCGTCCACGCTGGCGAACAGGAAGCTGCCGACGGCACCATAGATGTAGAAGATGATGAACATCAGCAGCGCCACATACCCCATGCGCGGGATCGACTTGAGCAGTGCGGCGATCAGCATCCGTAGTTCAGGGATCATCGATACCAGGCGCAGCACCCGGAATACCCGCAGCAGCCGCGCCAGCAGCACCATCTCCGAGTCGTCCAGGGGAATCAAACTGGCGGTCACGATCAAGAAGTCGAAGACGTTCCACCCGCGGCGAAAGAAATCGCGCAGGCGCTTCTCAGCCGCCATGCGGATGAGAATTTCCACCAGGAAAAACACTGTGATCGCCACGTCCATGACCAGCAGCCACTGCTGGAAACGGTTGGTCTCCTCGTAGGTCTTGGCACCGATAAGCAGTGCCGAAACGACGATAATGGTGATCACCGTCAGCTCGAAGGCCTTGTTGGAACGCAGCCGCTCGAAGCGATCGCGCCAGGTCTCGAAGGAAGTGCTCACTCTCTCTGCTCCTCCAGGTCGCCCTGGCGATATCCGATCAGATAGAGCACCGCGTCGAGCCCCAGGGTGGAGATCGAGTGGCGAGCCTGGCGGCGCACCAGCGGCTTGGCGCGAAAGGCGATGCCCAGCCCCGCGGCGGCCAGCATCTTGAGATCATTGGCGCCATCACCCACGGCAATGGTCTGTTCCATGGCGAGTCCCTCGCGCGCGGCGATTTCGCGCAGCAGCGCAACCTTGCGGTCGGCGTCGATAATCGGCTCGTGGACCTCGCCGGTCACCTTGCCGTTCTCGATCACCAACTCGTTGGCGTGGATCTCGTCGAAACCGAGCCGCTGCTGGAGGTGGCGGGCAAAGTAGGTGAAGCCTCCCGAGAGAATCGCCGTGCGGTAGCCCAGTCGTTTCAAGTGCGTCATCAGCCGCTCCACACCGTCCATCAGCGGCAGACTCTCGGCGATCTCGGCCAGCACCGCTTCATCGAGCCCCTTGAGCATGCGCATGCGCTCACGAAAGCTCTGCTGAAAATCCAGCTCGCCGCGCATGGCTCGCTCGGTAATCGCGGCGACCTCGTCGCCCACGCCGTGACAGCGCGCCAGCTCGTCGATCACCTCGGCCTGGATCAGCGTGGAATCCATGTCGAAGCAGACCAGGCGACGATGACGCCGCCAGATGGAATCTTCCTGAATGGCGATATCCACGCCGTGCATGGCGCCCAGGGCAAGCGCCTTCTCGCGCAGGGCGTCAAGGTCGATCTCCTCGCCACGCAGCCAGCATTCGACGCAGGAGCCCTGGATCCGATGATCGCGCGGCACGCCGCCGTCGAGCGGCTCGCGACCCGAGAGACGATGGATCAGCTCCACGGTCAGCCCGTACTCGGCGGTCAGCGCCCCCACCTCGGCGAGAATGCCCGCCGGCAGGTGCGGCGCCAGCAGCGTCAGGATCAAGCGCGGCTGGCTCGCCTGCACGCTCCAGCGCTGATAGTCCTCGGCGCTGACCTGAATCGCCTGGACATCCAGCCCCAGGCTGTCCCCGGCCGTGGCCAGGGCCCGCTCCAGATCGATATCCTGATCGAGCCCGACCAGTGCCTCCAGTGACATCACTCCAAAAGTCACGCTCTGGTTGATATCCAGCAGCCTGGCGCCACTCCTGGCCAGCGCCCTGCCCAGCTCCGCCAGCTGGCCGGGGCGCGCCGTGCCGGTGGCGCGAATCAGCAATCGTCGGGTCATGCCAGCACCTCGAGCTTGTCGACTTTCTGCAGCCCGCGTGGCAGCTTGCTGCCCCGCCGCCCGCGTTCACCGCGATAATAGTCCAGGTCGCTGTCTTTCAAGGTCAGCTTGCGCTTGCCGGCGTGGACCACCAGCGACGCACCCGCCGGCAGGACCACCAGGTCACGCACGAACTCCTCGCGGTGGGCCGCGCGAGCGCCGGGGATGTCGATCATCTTGATGCCCTTGCCCTTGGTCATCTCCGGCAACTGCTCGATGGCGAACACCAGCAGGCGCCCTTCATTGGAAATCGCCGCCACCCAGGCCTGTTCGCTATCGGGAATGGCACGTGGTGGCAATACATTGCAGCCCTTGGGCACGCTCAGCGCCGCCTTGCCCGACTTGTTCTTGCCGACCAGTTCCTCGAGCCTGACGGCGAAACCATAGCCGCCGTCGGAGGCGAGCAGGAAACGACTGGCGGGCGGCGCCAGCATCACGCCGGCCATATGCGCGCCGGCCACCACGTTGACGCGACTGGTCACCGGCTCCCCCTGGCCGCGAGCGCTGGGCAGGTTGTGCGCGGTCAGCGTATAGGCCCGCCCGGTATCGTCGAGCAGCACCAGCGGCTGGTTGGTCTTGCCCCGCGCCACCAGCGCGAAGCGGTCACCCGCCTTGTAGGAGAGCCCGGCGGGGTCGATCTCGTGCCCCTTGGCGCTGCGAATCCAGCCTTTCTCGGAGATCACGACCGTGACCGGGTCGGCGCCGACCAACTCGACCTCGGAGAGCGCACGCGCCTCCTCGCGCTCGACCAGCGGCGAGCGGCGGGCGTCGCCGTGCTCCTTGCCGGCCGCACGCAGCTCCTTTTCGATGAGATTGGTGAGCTTGGCTTCGCTGCCCAGCAGCGCCTGGAGGGATTTCCGCTCGGCTTCCAGCGCGTCCTGCTCGCCGCGAATCTTCATTTCCTCGAGCTTGGCGAGATGGCGAAGGCGCAGTTCGAGGATCGCCTCGGCCTGGCGGTCGCTGAGGTCAAAGGCCGCGATCAGCGCCGCCTTGGGTTCGTCCTCCTCGCGGATGATGCGGATGACTTCGTCGAGATTGAGATAGGCGGCCAGCAGCCCCTCGAGAATATGCAGGCGGTCCTCGACCTTGCCCAGGCGGTGCTCGAGGCGTCGGCGTACCGTGGTGCGCCGGAATTTCAGCCACTCGCCAAGCATGTCCGGCAGCGGCATCACCCGCGGGCGGCCATCGAGACCGATGACGTTCATGTTGACGCGGATGTTCTTCTCGAGGTCGGTGGTGGCGAACAGGTGCGCCATCAAGGCCTCGACATCGACGCGGTTGGAGCGTGGCTCGATCAACAGGCGAGTCGGCTCCTCGTGGGTCGACTCGTCGCGCAGGTCGGCCACCATCGGCAGTTTCTTGGCCTGCATCTGCGCGGCGATCTGCTCGAGCACCTTGGAGCCGCTGACCTGGTAGGGCAGTGCGGTGACCACGATGCTGCCCTCCTCCATCACGTAGCGGGCACGCAGCTTCACCGAGCCCCGGCCACTCTCGTAGAGTTTGCGCAGGTCGCTGCGCGGCGTGATGATCTCCGCCTCGGTCGGAAAGTCCGGCGCCGGCACGTGCTCGATCAGCTCCGCCGTGGTCGCCTCGGGATGACGCAGCAGGTAGCAGGTAGCCTCGACCACCTCGCTGACGTTATGCGGCGGGATATCCGTGGCCATGCCCACCGCAATACCGGTGCCGCCATTGAGCAGCACGTGGGGCAGCCGCGACGGCAGCACCACCGGCTCGTTCATGGTGCCGTCGAAGTTGGGCGTCCAGTCCACCGTGCCCTGGCCGAGCTCGGCGAGCAGCACCTCGGCGAACTTCGACAACCGCGCCTCGGTGTAGCGCATGGCGGCAAACGACTTGGGATCGTCGGGACTGCCCCAGTTGCCCTGGCCGTCGACCAGCGGGTAGCGATAGCTGAACGGCTGGGCCATCAGCACCATGGCCTCGTAGCAGGCGCTGTCGCCGTGGGGATGGAACTTGCCCAGCACGTCGCCGACGGTACGCGCCGACTTCTTGTACTTGGCATTGGCGGACAGCGCCAGCTCGCGCATGGCGTAGACGATGCGCCGCTGCACCGGCTTCATGCCGTCGCCGATGTGCGGCAGCGCCCGGTCGAGAATCACGTACATCGAATAGTCGAGGTACGCCTTCTCGGAATACTCGCGCAACGAAAGGCGCTCGACATCGCCTTCCGCCACCTGGATATCCATGGTCATTCAGTGAGCCCTTTCATACGTCGATGTCGGCGAGGTTGCCATAGTCTTCGAGCCAGCTCTTGCGATCGGCGGAGCGCTTCTTGGCCAGCAGCATGTCCATCATCTCCATGGTGCCGTCGCCGGCTTCGCGAGTGAGCTGCACCAGGCGGCGGGTCTCCACCGCCATGGTGGTCTCGCGCAGCTGTAGCGGGCTCATCTCGCCCAGGCCCTTGAAGCGCTGGACGTTTACCGTGCCGCGCTTGCCCTCGAGCTTGCGCAGGATCGCCGTCTTCTCGCTCTCGTCCAGGGCGTAGTGCACCTCCTTGCCCAGATCAATGCGATACAGCGGCGGCATCGCCACGTGCACATGGCCAGAATCGACCAGGGTCGGGAAATGGCGCACGAAAAGCGCGCACAGCAAGGTGGCGATGTGCAGACCGTCGGAATCGGCGTCGGCCAGGATACATATCTTGTGGTAGCGCAGCTTGGTGAGATCGTCGCTGCCCGGGTCCATCCCCACGGCCACGGCGATGTCGTGGACCTCCTGGGAGCCGTAGATGTCGTGGGACTCCACCTCCCAGGTATTGAGGATCTTGCCGCGCAGCGGCAGGATCGCCTGGGTCTCGCGATTGCGCGCCTGCTTGGCGCTGCCGCCGGCCGAGTCGCCTTCCACCAGGAACAGCTCGCTGGCGGCCGGGTCCTGGCCCGAGCAGTCGGCCAGCTTGCCGGGTAGCGCCGGGCCGCTGGTGATCTTCTTGCGGGCGACCTTCTTGGCGCTCTTCTGGCGACGCTGGGCGGCGTTGATCACCAACTCGGCGAGCGCCTCGGCCTGATCGACATGATGATTGAGCCACAGCGAGAAGGCGTCCTTGACCACCCCGGAGACGAACCCCGCCACGGTGCGCGACGACAGCCGCTCCTTGGTCTGGCCGGCGAACTGGGGGTCGAGCATCTTCACCGAGAGCACGTAGGCGACCTTTTCCCACAGATCCTCGGCGGTCAGCTTCACGCCTCGCGGCAGCAGGCTTCGGTATTCGCAGAACTCGCGCAGCGCATCGAGCATGCCGGAGCGCAGGCCGTTGACGTGGGTGCCGCCCTGGGGCGTCGGAATCAGGTTGACGTAGCTCTCGAGCAGCGCCTCGCCGCCTTCGGGCAGCCACTGGATCGCCCAATCCACGCCGTGTTCGTCATCGGCGAAGTGGCCGATGAAGGGCGAGTCCGGCAGCACCTCATAGCCATCGGTCGCCTGGGCCAGGTAATCGCGCAGCCCATCCGCATATTGCCAGACGCTCTCGGCGCCATCGGACTCCACCAGAGTGACCTTGAGCCCCGGGCACAGCACCGCCTTGGCCCGCAGCAGGTGTTTCAGCCGCGACAGCGACAGCTTGGGGCTGTCGAAATAGCTCGCCTCGGGCCAGAAGCGCAGCACCGTGCCGGTGGCGCGCTTGGGCGCGCTGCCGATGATGTCGAGGTCGGTGGCCTTCTCGCCGTGTTCGAAGGCCATGGCGTAGCGGTTGCCGTCGCGCAGCACCTCCACCTCGAGACGCCGCGACAAGGCGTTGACCACCGAGATGCCGACGCCGTGCAGGCCACCGGAGAAGCGGTAGCTCGATTGCGAGAACTTCCCGCCGGCATGCAGCCGCGTCATGATCAGCTCGACTCCCGACAGGCCGTGCTCCGGGTGCATGTCGATGGGCATCCCCCGGCCGTCATCGGTCACTTCGATGCCGCCGTCCTCGAACAGCCGCACGCTGATCTCGCCCGCATGGCCGGCCAGCGCCTCGTCGACGCTGTTGTCGACGACCTCCTGGACCATATGGTTGGGCCGCGAGGTGTCGGTATACATGCCGGGGCGCTTGCGCACCGGCTCGAGGCCAGAGAGGACTTCTATGGAGCTGGCACTGTATTGTGTCATGCGTCGTCGATGTCCAGTTGAGTGATGTCTCCGGGGGCCAGGCTATGGCCACCATGAGCGAAAATCGCCGGGAGATACCCCGCCAGGGCGTCGAAACCGTGGTTCCCGCCAGGATGCAGGATGGTGCGCGACCCCCGGTAGCAACGAAACGCCACGCCGGGATCGAGCGTCTCGTCGGCGGTGCCGAGCAGCACCAGATAGTGCGATGGTGTGACCCTCTCGGGGGTCAGCGCAGCGAGTTCGTCGATATGGGTGTCGGTCACGCTGAACGATTCGTCGGTATAGGGATTGGCAAACGCCGTCCCCACCCAGTCCGTCACCAGTTGCGCCGGCGCCACCGCCGGGTTGATCAATGCCGCCCGCAACGCGTGTCGCTCGGCCAGGCACGTGGCCAGAAAACCGCCCATCGAACTGCCGACGACCAGCGGCGTCGGGCCCAGGCCGGCAAGTCGAGCCTCGGCCAGGGCCAGCGCCGCCACCGGACGATGCGGCAACTGCGGCGACTCGCAGACGACCCCCAGCGCAGCGCAGGCCGCGCGCACCAGCCCCGCCTTGGGCGAGGCGCTGCCACTGTTGAAACCATGCAGATAGAGAACGCCGCTGGCGGATGGCGCCGTCAGCGAAGGACTCAGCATACCGCAACCCCTGTACAAACAGCCAGCCTCATCGCGATCCCTGTTCCGCCGCCCAGACCGCCTCGATCAGGGCGCGCGTGGACTCGTCCATGGCCTCAAGCCCCTCATGGTGCTCGAGGATGTGCTGGGTTTCTCCGGCGATCTGCTTACCGAGTTCCACTCCCCACTGGTCGAAGGGATTGATATCCCAGATGGTCGCCTGGACGAACACCTTATGCTCGTAGAGCGCGATCAGCGCGCCCAGGGTCGCTGGCGTGAGGCGATCGAGCAATAGCGTACTAGAGGGCTGATTGCCACGGTAGCGCTTGTGGCCGGGCCTTGGACCGTCGTCGGCGATGGCGTCGTCGCCCAGCATCAGCACCCGCGACTGCGCGAAGCAGTTGGCCAGCGTCAGGCGATGCTGGCCCATCAGGTGGTGTCGCGTCGCCTCGTCGGTGACGTCGTCGTAGCGCACCAGGGGCGCGATGAAGTCGCACTCGACGGCCTGGGTGCCCTGATGCAGCAGCTGGTAGAAGGCGTGCTGGGCATTGGGTCCGAGCTGGCCCCAGAGCACCGGGCAGGTGGAATAGTTCACCTTGTCGCCGTCGTGCGTCACCGACTTGCCGTTGGACTCCATTTCCAGCTGCTCGAGATAGGCGGCGAAATACTCGAGCCGGCCATCGTAGGGCAGGATAGAATGGGCGCGGATATCCAGGAAGTTGACGTTCCAGATACCCGCCAGCGCCAGCAAGACCGGCAGGTTGTCGGCAAGCGGTGCCTCGCGGAAATGGCGATCCATGGCGTGGGCACCCGCAAGCAGCTCGCGGAAGCGCGCCATACCCACCACCAGTGCGATGGGCAGGCCAATGCAACCCCACAGCGAATAACGGCCGCCTACCCATTCCCAGAACTCCAGCTGGTGGGCCTCGGCAATGCCCCACTCGCACATCTTCTCGGGGCTCGCCGAGACGCCGATGAAGTGCTGGCGCATCACCAAGGCGTCATCGACGCCCTCCTCATTGCCCAGGCGCGCCATCAGCCAGTCCCGCGCGGTGCGCGCGTTGGAGAGCGTATCGATGGTCGTGAAGGACTTGGAAGACAGCACGAAGAGCGTGGTCTCGGGGTTGAGCCTGGCCAGGTAATCGGCGAGCTGGGAGCCGTCCATGGTCGAGGCGAAATGAACCTCGACCTCATGGACCCCCTGGAGCCGATAATCCGACAGGGCGTGGGTCACCATCAGCGGTCCGAGATCCGAGCCGCCGACGCCGAGGTTAACCACGTGGCCAATCGCTCGCCCGGTAGCGCCGCGCCACTGCCCGGCATGGAAGCTTTCGACCATCGAAGCCATACGATCCAGGCAGGCATGTACCGAGGGCACCAGATCATTTCCTTCCACGCGCAACGAGGCGTCCGGCGGCAGTCGCAGGGCAGTGTGAAGCGCGGGGCGATCCTCACTGCGATTGACGCGCTCGCCATCAAGCAGCGCGCGGATCGCTTCCGGCAGTTGGGCCTCCCGGGCCAGGTCAAGCAGCAGCTCCAGGGTCTCGTCGCTCCAGCGCTGCTTGGAGAGATCCAGCGTCAACCCGGCGGCGCGGTGAGTAAAGGCCGCATGCCGGCCGGGCCGGGCCGTGAACAGCTCGCGCAGGTGCGAGCCACGCATCTGCTGAGCATGCGCTGACAAGGCGCGCCACGCGTCTTGCTGGTCGATGGAAAGTCGTGTCATGCCTGCCTCCTGGACGTCCTGTCGTGCAGCCGGGACTGGCGAGGCGTAGAATACGCCCCTTTCCGCACGTTTCCGGCCAATCCCATGAGTGACGCATCTTACCGTGACGCGATCTTTTCGACACCCCTGGACCGGGTGGCGAGCTTTTCCTTCGACGAGCGGGTCGTGGCCTGCTTCCCCGACATGATCCGCCGCTCGGTGCCGGGCTACGGACAGATTCTGGGCATGTTGGGCCTGATCGCTCGGCGTCACCTGCGCCACGGCGCCCATGTCTATGATCTCGGCTGCTCGCTGGCGGCCGGCGGCCTGGCGCTGGCCGGGACGCTGCCGCCGGACGCCTTCCGCTACACCGGGGTGGACCTATCGCCGGCCATGGTGAGCCAGGCGCGCGAGACGCTGACCGCGGAGTGCCCGGACCATCAGCTTGCGGTCGTCGAGGGGGATATCCGCGCCTTCGACTTCCAGCCTTCGGGAATGGTCATGCTCAACTTCACGCTGCAGTTTCTCGCCCCCGATGATCGCCTGGCCGTGCTCGAAAGGCTCTACGAGGCCCTGGAGCCCGGCGGCGTGCTGGTGCTCTCGGAGAAGATCGTCGATGCCGACGAGGCCGACAACGCCTGGCGAGTCGAGCGCTATCACGACTTCAAGCGTGCCAATGGCTACAGTGAGATGGAGATCAGCCAGAAGCGCACCGCACTCGAGAATGTGCTGCTGCCCGATACGCTGACGGCCCATCGCGACCGCCTCGCCCAGGCCGGCTTCGCGCGCTCGCTGACCTGGTTCCAGTACCTGAATTTCGCCTCGCTGGTTGCCTTCAAGGAGTGAGCCACACCGGCGAGGCCGGGAGGGTATATGCGTGCATGGCTCATCGGCCTGTTGCTGGCGGCCGCCACCGCCTGGCTGACCACCGCCTGGTGGCACGGTCGCAAACCGTTGCCCCCGGGACTGCACGTGGCCGCCCCCTGGCGCCCGGCCGCAGGCGTCGGGCTGCTGCTCGACGAGACCTTCCTCGACGCCCGCGGCCGGTGGTGCCATCGCCGGGCGATCTTCGCCGAGTGGCGGCGGCTGATCGCCCAGGCTCGCCGTCTGGTGGTGATCGACCTCTTCCTGCTCGACGACGGCCCGCTCGGCCGCTTGCTGTGCCGAGCCCTGATCCGCCGCAAGGCTCAAGTGCCGGAGCTTGAGGTGCTGGTGCTGGTCGACCCCATCAACCACTGCTATGGCGGGCGCCCCGCCCCCCAGCTCGAGGCGCTGCGCCGGGCCGGGGTGCGGGTCATCAGCAGCGACCTGTCGCTTGGGCACGACCCCAACCCCGCCTGGACGGCCCTATGGCGCGGCCTGTTCCGCCCGCTGGGCAACACCACCCGAGGCGGCTGGCTGCCCGACCCCCTGGGCCCGGGTCGTGTCACTTTGCGCAGCTATCTGGCGCTACTCAACCTCAACGCCAACCACCGCAAGACCCTGGTGGTGGACCATGGCGACGGCTGGCGAGCGGTGGTGAGCTCGGCCAACGCCGACAGCGACAGCCGCGACTACCGCAACGCCGCCCTGCGCCTGGCCGGCCCGGCCGCCCTGGACCTGCTGCACAGCGAGATGTCCCTGGCACGCCATTCCGGCCTCACCCCGCTGCCGCGCTGCCCGGCGCCGCCTCACGACGCTGCCGCCACCGCCCTGCCCCGCCTGCGGTTGCTCACCGAGGGCGCCATCCGCGACGCCTTGCTGGCCATCCTCGACGACACCCGTCCCGGCGAGACGCTCGAGCTGTGCGCCTATTACCTGGCCCACCGAGGGGTGATCCGAACACTGCTCGATGCCCACCGACGCGGCGTGACGCTACACCTGCTGCTCGACCCCAATGACAGCCACTTCGGACGCAAAAGCCCTGGCATCCCCAACCGCCAGACGGCCCGGGAGCTGGCCCGCGCGGGGCTGGCCATCCGCTGGTGCGGTGACGCCCGGGCCCATGCTCACGGCAAGTGGTTGCTGCGCCATAGCGGCGCACGCCCCGCCACCCTACTGATCGGCTCGGCCAATCTCAGCCGGCGCAGCCTTGACGATTACAACTTCGAGGCCAACATCCAGCTCGAGGCCGCCACCGACCACCCGGTGATCCACCAGGCACGGGAATGCTTCGCCCGCTACTGGCATAATCGCCACGGCGAAATCCACAGCCGCCCCTTCAGCGTTTACAACGACGCCACGGCATGGCGCTACTGGCGCTATCGCCTGATGGAGGCCAGCGGCTGGTCCACCTTCTAGTGACGCCTGCCCGGAGACCCATGACCGCACCCCACCGAGATCTTTACCACGCCGTCATCGACCAGGGCCTGGACACCTGGCTAGCCCGTCTGCCCGAGCAACTCGCCCGCGGCCTGGATCGCCGACGCTACGGCGACCTGCCCGCCTGGGAGAAGTCGGTGGCCAAGCTGCCGTCGCTGCCCGCCGAGCGCCGGGTGTGCCTGGACGCCGATACCGTGACGGTGGAAATCGAGATCGACGACAGTCGGTACCGCCAGACCGAGAACCTGCTGAAGAAGCTCGCGCCTTGGCGCAAGGGCCCTTTCCGGTTGGCCGACATTCACATCGATAGCGAATGGCGCTCGGACTGGAAATGGCAGCGCGTGTCGCCGCATCTGGCCCCTCTCAAGGGGCGGCGGATTCTCGACGTGGGGGGCGGCAATGGTTATCACGCCTGGCGCATGACGGGCGCCGGCGCCGCCTTCGTGCTGGTGATCGATCCATCGCCGCGCTTCTTCTGGCAGTTCCAGGCGGTGCGCCACTTCGTCGGCGACGCCGATGGCCACCGCACCCACTTCCTGCCGGTGGGCATCGAGGACGTACCCGAAAGGCTCGCCTTCTTCGACACGGTGTTTTCCATGGGCGTGCTCTACCATCGCCCCTCGCCGCTCGAGCACCTGCAGCAGCTCAAGGACGCCCTGCGCCCCGGCGGCGAGCTGGTGCTGGAGACCCTGGTAGTGGAGGGCGACGCTACCACCGTGCTGTTACCCGGCGAGCGTTACGCCGCCATGCCCAACGTCTACTTCCTGCCCTCCTCCGCCGCCCTTTGCCAATGGCTCGAGCGCTGTGGCTTCTTCAACGTGCGCGTCGTCGATGAAGCCGATACCCCCCTCGAGGAGCAGCGCGCGACCGAGTGGATGACCTTTCAGTCACTCGCCGACTTCCTCGACCCAGAGGACCCAGCGAAGACCCGCGAGGGTCATCCGGCGCCACGGCGCGCGGTAGTGATCGCCAACAAACCCTATGATTGACAGGGTTAAATACCTGACATGATTAGCGCCTGAGAATGGCGAGCCACCTGCCCAGGTTCAGCAGGCTCGCCAGCGAAGCTGCCACATACGTAAAGGCGCAGGCGGTCAGCACATGTCGGGCACCGGGCATATCATAGGGCGGAATGTACCCCTTCAGGAGTGGCAGCGCCCGCTGGAAGCTGGCGTCGAACTCCACCGGCAGCGTGACCAGGTGTACCAGCGCCGCGGTACCGAAGCTTGCCACCGCGGCCAGCAGCACGATGAGCATGCCGCCCGGCGTACGCGTCAGCAGAAGCAGCACGGGAGCGGCCATCATCAATAGGCTGCCGAGCTTCTCGGCCTGCTGGGCCACCCGCACCAGCCGGGTTCGCGCCAGCAACGGGGTGTAGCCGCAATGATGCTGGATAGCGTGCCCTACCTCATGCGCCGCCACCGTCACGGCCGTCAGCGAGCGACCCTCGAAATGCTGACGGGAAAGACGTACACGCCGCGCCTGGGGATCGTAGTGATCGCCCCGTTCGGTAAGCTCCACCTTCACCTCGTTGATACCCATTCGCGCCAGCAGGTGCTCGGCCAGTTCGCCGCCGCTGCCAGGGTAGTCGTTTCGCGGTCCAGCATGGCGGTCGAGCACCCACTTCGCCCAGAGATTGGGCAACAGAAAGATGGCCAACAGCAGGACGATCACTAACACCATCATGACGAGCACCTGCGCCAGGCGGCCCGAGGCCGGGTATCGGTGGGGAATTGTCTCGTAAGAGGCGACTCAAGCCGGATTGTTCTCGCTATCGGCAATGTCGCGGCGCACGGCGTCTACACCATAGGAGGAAATATAGCCCTTGGCATGCGCATGTTCGGCCATCAGGGTGCTGTCGGGAGCCAGCACCAACTCGCACCGTGTATGGCGAATCTGTTCACGAAGCTGCTGGATGGCGCGTTCACGGTCCGGCTTGCTGTCCACGCGGCGGATGTAGATCGCCTCGATGCGGTCAGGATTCGCTTCGACGATCCGGGTATAGACTTCGGGGTCGTGCTGGCCGCTGTCGCCGATCAGGATACAAGGCACATCCTCGAACAATGCCAGCATGCGGGCGATCAGGTCGCGCTTGTGATCCTCGGCGCGACGCGGCCAGGGGTGGCGCAGGGAGATGCCCCACTCGCGCAGGAACAGGATCGGGCCGACGGGAATGCGATTGAGCTGGAAGAAGGTTTCCAGGACTTCGTATATCGCCCAGGGGCCACGCGACACATAGATGATCGGCCGCTGCGCCTGCTCGTCCGCGCCACGATGCAGCGCCTGGTAAAGCGACGCTGCACCGGGGAAGGCAGTTCGCCGATGGGGCTTCTCGACGAACAGCCGGTACAGCATGCGCAGCTTGTCGGCGACCCCCGTGAACATGACCGTATCGTCGATATCGCTGATCACCAGCATGTCCGTCGCCGGCATCGGCACGAACACCTCGACCGTGGTGCGCACGGGAGTCTCGTTTTCCGCCGTGACGTAGAGCTCGGCCCAATGCCATGAGGTTTCCGTGGGCAGGCCATTGGTAAGGGGCAGGTGAACATCGAAATAACCGTCACGATCCGTCATCACGGTGATGCTGTTGTCGCCGAGTCGTACCAGCACACTGGCATCGGCGTGTCCGCGGCGAGCGATACGACGCACGACATCAGCGGTGTCGCGCAGCATGCCACGGCGAGGGATCATCCGGCCAAGCCGCGCCTGACGAAACACACGCCCCATCAGAAAGACTTGCTTTGGGGAACCGTAGCCCCGATACGGATGGACCATCATGCCGCCATGCCCGTAATCGCGTTTCATGGGCTTGGCGAAGGTACGCGCCAACCGCTTGACGAAGTCCAGGCCGTGACGAATGGGCGCGCTAAGGCGTTTCATGATGCGCAGCCGCTCCTTGAGACATTCCGATTGTCTTTCACGCGCTGCGCGGGAGGGTCAGGGGCCTCGACCGAGCAACTCGCGAACATCCTTGGCTTCCCAGTGCGGGAAATACTTGCGCACCAGGGCGTTCAATTCCACTTCGAAGCCGGACCAGTCGACCTCGCCCGCCGGGGCGGTCTCTTCCTCGGCCACAGCACGGATCATTCCCGCCCCCACCGTGACGTTGGTCAAGCGGTCGATGACGATGAAACTCCCGGTACCGGGGCTAAGGGCATAGTTATCCAGCGGCACCTCCGCGGTCAATGCCACCCGGCAACGTGCAATGGCATTGAGTTCGAGACGCTCGACCTCGTGGCGCTCCAGAGAGTTGACATCGATCTGATAATGGATTGCGCTGACCTGACCGGCCACCGAACGTCCGGCGAGGCGGATATCGACCTGGCGACCGGGGCTCAGCGCCTCTTCGTGCATCCATACGATATCGGCATCGAAAGCACTCGCAAGCGAGACCTCGGCATCTTCGGCGACCAGCCAGTCGCCCCGCGAGATATCCACTTCATCGGCGAGGGTCACGGTAACGGCCTGTCCTGGCCAGGCGGCGTCGAGATCGCCGTCCCAGGTGACGATGCGCTCCACTGTTGAAGTCTTGCCGGAAGGCAGCACCTTGATCGCCTGAGTGGGGCGCAGCACGCCTGCCGCCAGCGTACCTGCATAGCCACGGAAATCCAGGTTGGGGCGATTGACGTACTGCACCGGCAGGCGCAGGTCGGTCAGGTTGCGGTCACGGCTGATCTCAACGCTTTCCAGCAGCGCGAGCAGCGGCGGGCCCGGCTGGCCCTCGACACGGTACCAGCGCATGGCGTCGCTTGGGTTGACCACGTTATCGCCTTTCAGCGCCGACATCGGCACGAAGCGCAGGTCACGCGCCGAGAGCTGCTCGGCGAAGCGCCGGTAATCGGCGACGATCTCGTCGAAGCGCGCCTGGTCATAGTCGACCAGATCCATCTTGTTCACCGCGATCACCAGGTGCTGGATGCCCAGCAGGTCGGCGATAAAGCTGTGCCGGCGGGTCTGGGTCTGCACGCCATAGCGGGCGTCGATCAGGATGATGGCGAGGCTCGCCGTGGAGGCACCGGTGGCCATGTTGCGGGTGTACTGCTCATGCCCCGGGGTGTCGGCGATGATGAACTTGCGCTTGTCGGTGGAAAAGAAGCGATACGCCACGTCGATGGTGATGCCCTGCTCGCGCTCCGACTGCAGGCCGTCGACCAGCAGTGCCAGGTCGACCTCCTCGCCGGTGGTACCGCTGGTCTTCGAGGCCTGGGTGATCGCCGCGAGCTGATCGTCGAAGATCATCTTCGAGTCGTGCAGCAGGCGCCCGATCAGCGTCGACTTGCCGTCGTCGACGCTGCCGCAGGTAATGAAGCGCAGCAGGTCCTTGTTCTCGTGTTCATGCAGGTACTGCTCGATGTTATCGGCGATCAGATTCGATTGATGTGACATCAGAAATAGCCCTCGCGCTTCTTCTTCTCCATCGAGCCGGCCTGGTCGTGGTCGATGGCCCGGCCGCTGCGCTCGGAAGTGCGGGTCAGCAGCATCTCCTGAATGATATCGGGCAGCGTGGCGGCTTGTGACTCCACCGCTCCGGTCAGCGGGTAGCAGCCCAGGGTACGGAAGCGCACCGATTTTTCTTGGGGCACCTCGCCGGGCGCAAGCGGTATCCGCTCGTCGTCGACCATGATCAGCATGCCGTCGCGCTCGACCACCGGGCGCGGGGCGCTGTAGTAGAGCGGGACGATGGGGATCTGCTCGAGATAGATGTACTGCCAGATATCCAGCTCGGTCCAGTTGGAAAGCGGGAAGGCACGGATCGACTCGCCCTTGTTGACGCGTGCGTTGTAAAGGCTCCACAGCTCGGGTCGCTGGCGCTTGGGATCCCAGCGATGGTGCTTGTCACGAAACGAGAACACCCGTTCCTTGGCGCGGCTAGCCTCCTCGTCGCGCCGCGCCCCGCCGAAGGCGGCATCGAAGCCGTACTTGTCCAGCGCCTGCTTGAGCGCCTGGGTCTTCATCACGTCGGTGTAACCGCTGCTGCCATGATCGAAGGGATTGATGCCCGCGGCACGGCCCTCCTCGTTGGTATGCACCAGCAGTTCCATGCCGGACTCGCGCGCCATGGCATCGCGAAAGGCGATCATCTCGCGAAACTTCCAGGTGGTATCGACATGCAGCAGCGGAAACGGCGGCGGCCCGGGATAGAAGGCCTTGCGCGCCAGATGCAGCATCACCGAGGAATCCTTGCCGATGGAATACATCATCACCGGATTGGCGAACTCGGCGGCGACCTCGCGGATGATATGGATCGACTCGGCCTCGAGCTGCTCGAGGTGCGTCATCCGCCGCGGGGATACCGGCGAGCCCGGGAGGGCTTGCGCAGTGGCTTGTGTGGTGGCTGGCTGCCGGACTTGCTGGGCGGCCTGCGTGGCCGACTCGCGGGTCGGCGTGTGAAGACTGGTCATGGCCCGACTACCTCGCATGACGTGGGGCGTGAAAGCATGCGCACAGGATAACGTCGGATCAATAATAACCCAAAAGAATTAATAACTATCTTTTTATATCTAAAGAGTTGGGCAGGGGCTGAGCGTCAGCGCCATGAATCAACGCGCTCGACCCGGGTGTCCAGCGTCTTGCCGTGGAGATCGATGACGCGGTAGCCAGGCGCCAATGCCTCGTCGATGGCAAAGGTTGCAGCATCGGCCAGGAACTGCCGATGCGTGGAAGGACACCCGTATACCGCGACATCGCCCCCCGCCAACCGCCTGTAGCCCATGTACGCCTGATGAACGTGGCCAAAGAAGATGGCGCGTACCCGGTCGTGAGTTTCCAAGACACGCCAGAACGCCTCGCTGTCGCGCAGACCGATGGCGTCGAGCCAGGCCGAACCGACGCGTACCGGAGGATGATGCATCGCGATCAAGGTCGGCCGCGGGTCATCGGCCAATCGCGTCTCCAGCCAGGCGAGGCCCTCCGCACCCAGGGCGCCATAGGGCTGGCCAGTAACGTGCGTCGCCGGCATCAAGACACGCCAGTCATCGAGGTTCAGCTCACCGGGCAACTCGCGCTGCTCGGCCATCAAGGTTGGCTGGTCGTGATTGCCAGCGAGCCAGACCCAGGGCGCTTCGAGCCGGTTCAGGGTAGCGACCGCCAGTCGGTAGGACGCAGCGGTCTCGTCCTCACTGATATCGCCGGTGACCAGCACCTGGGCGGGGCATTCGCGATTGACGGCCTCGATGACCGTTTCGAGCCGGCGCAGGGGGCCCGAGACGTGAGCCTGGTCAGAGGCGTCGGCCTTCAGGTGGCAGTCGCTGATCTGCACCAGACGCATCAGCGCAGTATCCTCATCAGGGCAACTGGGGCAAGTCGAGCGAATGCCCATGCGCCAGGCCATGCTCGAGCCATTCGCCCAGAAAGCGATTGAGCTGAAGCTTCTCGTCGGGCTGGTGCATGCGGGTGTTGGGATAGCGGTAGCGGCCGTGGAAGTGGCGCTGACGTTGGAAGTCGGTGACCTCGGCCATGCGCACGTCATGATAGAGATGCACGCGCATGCGCGGGGTCTCGATCAACTCATCGAGTACGCCCTGCTGCGAGACGTGAATGATGCTGGTATAGGGTGCGCGCTCGCGCAATTCGAGGCACAGGGCGCCCAGGCGCCGACCACCATTGACCAATTCCACTTCACGTCGCTCGCCCGCTTCGATATCGCCAAGTAGCTTAACCAGGCGGATATAGTTGGCGGTGCACTCCCCTTGCAGGGATTTCAGATCCGTCACATAGGCGTTTCTCGACACGCTACCTCCTCGCTCTGAGTGATGCCCGCTCGCCGACCAGCCAATACCAGGCGATCAGACACATGGCATTGTCGAGTCGGCCGGCCGCCACCAGTTCCCTGGCGCGAGCGAAGGGCGTCACGTGCACGCGAATGTCCTCGTGTTCCTCGTCGAGGCCATGCACGCCCCCCAGGCCGTTGTTGTCGATCAGACCGCAGAACAGCGTGACCCGCTCGTCGCAGGCTCCCGGGCTAGGATAGTAGCTGTGCAGCTCGATAAGCTCGCCCACCTCGCATCCCGCTTCTTCGAAAGCCTCGCGACGCGCCACCTCGGCGGCACTCTCGCCCGCCTCGACCAGCCCCGCCACGATTTCGAGCTTCCAGGGCGAGACCGTGTCGTCGATGGCGCCGGCGCGGAATTGCTCGATCAATACCAGGGCGTCGCGCTCCACATCGTAGAGCAACACGCCGACGGCGTCATGGCGGCAATGCACTTCGCGCACCACCTCGCCGCTCCAGCCACCCTCGAAGAGCCGATGGCGCAGACGCATTTTTTCCAGTCGGAAAAAACCTTGATACAGGCAGCGCCGCTCGATCATTTCCACATCGGCCATCGTCAGGGTCGGCGATGTCGAGGCGTCCTGCTCATGGGAGGGCTGACGCGAATCGCTCATGCCGGTCTCCGGGTCACGTAAGAGCGTCCATTATCATGACCGGGGCCGGCAATGCCAACCGCCGGGGCCGAACTTCCTCGCCTTCGCCCGGCTTGGCGGCCACCGCGCCGATGACGTATCTTGCTCTCTTGAATTCCCTCTCGAATACAACGGAACGCGCTATCACATGAAAGGCCGCCACATGACCCGCTGGCGCGATCCGGCCAAGGACCCGCGCCAGGAACCCAAGAGCAACCTGATCACCGCGGAAGGCGCCGAACGGCTGCGCGGCATTCTCGACCATCTGGCGCGCGTCAAGCGACCGGCGATCTCCGCCAAGGTCGGCGAAGCCGCCGCCCAGGGCGATCGCAGCGAGAATGCCGACTACACCTACAACAAGAAGGAGCTGGGCCGGGTCATCGCGCGCATCGGCTACCTGACCCGGCGCCTCGACGAGCTGCAGGTGGTCGACCGGCTACCCGCGGATACCGGGCGGGTGTATTTCGGTGCCTACGTCACCCTGGAAGACGAGCACGGCGAGGCGCTTTTTATCCGCATCGTCGGCCACGACGAGACCGACACCACCAAGCACTGGGTCAGTGTCGACACCCCGCTGGCGAAGGCCCTGCTCGGAAAGCCCTTGGACGACGAGGCGACCGTCGCGGCTCCCGGCGGCGAGACCACTTACGTGATCACTGCCATCGCCTATCGCGATCCAACGGCCTGACTCAGTCCTTCACCGCCCGTCCGTCCTTGACCGCCCGATAGACGCGAAAACGCCGATCGTCGGCGAGGATCTCGAAACCGCCAAAGGCGCGCTCGAGCAGGGCCGGGTAGGGAAGAAAGGCGTTGGCCACCACGACCAGCTGACCGCCCGACCGCAGATGCTCGGGCGCCTCGCCGATCAGCCGTGCCGCCGGCCCATAGTCGATGTCGCGCTGCTGGTGAAAGGGAGGATTGCTGATGATCGCGTCGAAGCACCGCCCTTCCAGCGCCGAATAGACATCACTGGCCACCACCTTTCCTTCAAGGCCATTGGCCGCAAGCGTGCGCCGCGCTGCCTCGACGGCAAACGCGCTGACATCCACGGCCGTAACCGTCGCCCCGCGTCGCGCCAGCCAGGCGGCGAGAATGCCATCGCCGCAGCCCATGTCCAGTGCCTCGAATGCGCCCTGCCGTCGGTTGGCGCTGCCATCGTCAGGCAGCAGCGCCGGCAACTGTTCGATCAATAAACGTGTGCCATCGTCGAACTTGCCGTGGCCAAAAACGCCCGGATGGCTGGCCAACTCAAGGCCTTCGGCCTCGAAGCGCGTCCAGGCGGCGTCGGGGTCAAGCCCGACCCGCGCCGTGTGTGACGCGTAGAGGGCGCAGCGCCTGGCGCTATCGCGCTTGCGACATCCCAGCCCAAGGGCGGCGAGCACCTTGAGCACCCGCTTGATGCCGCCCTGATTCTCCCCGACCAGCTGTAGCGGCGTGCCCGGCGGCAGGATGGCACATAGCCACAGCAGCCACCATTCGCCCAGCGCGTGGCTCTTGGGCCAGAACAGCACCGCACCGGCGGGGGCGCCGGCCTCGAGCGGCTCGGCAAAGGCCGCCTCGGCAAAGGGCGGACGGGCCGAGAGTCCGCGGGACTGCCAATGGGCCAGCAGGGCGACGTCGGCGCTGATCGCCGTGCCTTGTGTCGCTTCCAGCCAGCTATCCTGCGGCGGCCCTACCCACCACCAATAGCGGTAATCCGCTTCTTGGCGCTCGAGCAACTGACAGACCGGTGTTTGCGCAATCATGAAGTTGACTCCACGGCAGTATCACTGCCGTCGGTTCGTACGAGGGTATAGAGCAGGTAGCGCCCCAGCCGCCAATGCGGGTCGGCCCGACAGTAACGCTGCTCCAGTTCCAGCAACCGTTCGCGGTCAGCGTCGCTTTCGGGCGGCCGGCGCAGGTAGTCGGAGAAGACCCGTATCCCCGCCACTTCGCGGATTTCCAGAGCGCATTCGGCACTCCATGACGCGACCTGCGCATGCGTCAGCGGAGAAATCGGCGTCAGACGCTTGCGCTGACCGGTGCCCTCCAGCCGGTCGGCCAGGGCCTTCTCGAGGTTGCCCTTGACCACGTTGGACAACCGCAGGGCATCGCGATTGAAGATCATCAAGGAAAGCTGCCCCCCCGGCGCCAGCAGGCTAGCCAGCGTAACGAGCGCGGCGCGTGGGTCCGCCAACCATTCCAGCACCGCGTGACAAGCGATCAGCGGCCAGGGGCCGGGCGTCTCCTGCGGTAGCGCCTGGAGCGGCGCCTGCAACAGAGAGACCGAGCGCTCCCCCAACTGCTCGCCGGCTCTGGCGAGCATCTCGCCCGAAGGCTCCGCCAGGGTTACCGCATGCCCACGATCATGGAACCACGCCGCCAGTTGCCCCAGGCCGCCCCCAACATCAAGCACCGACTGCCGTTCGAGCGTAAGCATTTCCGGCAGCAGGCGGTCGAGCAGCGCCAGTCGCAACTCGCCGCGACTACTGCCGTAAAGGCTATCGGCAAACTTGTCGACCATGCCGTCGAAGTGTCGATCGCCTGCTGGCGAGAGGGAAGAATCCTTTGCGAACATGCCGGCCACCGAAAGCGGGTTTGGCGCGCATTCTACCCGGCTTTGTCGCTTGACTCATCGTCACTGGGCTTATCGCTTCTCGCCAATGCGCGTGGCAGCCAGGCTGTCCAGTCGCTGTCGGCCTCCAGTTGCGCCGCCAGCGCCAGCAGGCGTTTCTCATCGCCCATCGGGCCGATGATCTGCACCCCCACCGGCAAGCCGTCCGGCGTGACATGAAGCGGCAGCGACATCGCGGGCTGGCCGGTCAGGTTCGCCAGTTGAGTGAAAGGCGTCATGCGAAGACCCTCCGCCGCCAGCCGCCTGAGCAGTCCCGCCTTCAGCGCCAGTTGCGAGGCCCCGGGGATCGCCAGCAACGACATCAGGCGCTGCTGGGTCGTGCTGGGATAGAGGCTACCCCGCAGCGGGGGCGGCGTGGCCGCCACCGGCAGCAGCAAGCAGTCGAAACGCCGATGGAAACGGGCCATGTCGCAGGCGACGCGGTGCCAGTGGCGCTTGGCCAGCTCATAATCCATGGCTGGCAGGTGACGGCCCAGTCGCCCGATGGCGCGGGTGCTCGGCTCGACATCGAGCCGACCCACCGGCACCCCGGTCTGCTCGCTGATCCAGGCCAGGTCGGCCGCAAGATGGCCAAGGTAGAGCATCAGATAACTGTCGGCCAGCGCTGCCCCATTTACCTGCGGCTCCGCCCATTCCACGTCATGACCCAGGCGCTCGAGCCTGGACGCCGCCTGCTCGACCGCCAGGCGAACCTGCGGGTCGAGCCGCGTGCCCAGCGCCGCACCGAGGGGTTCGCCCAGAGATACCGCAATCTTCAGCCTTTGTGGCGGACGCTCGATGGCATCGACGTATCCTCGCTCTCGCGGCAGGGGCCAGGGGCTTGCCGCGTCCATGCCATTGACCGCCTCCAGCAAGGCCGCGCTGTCGCGCACGCTGCGGGTCACGGCATGCTCCACCACCGCGCCCTGCCATACTTCGCCGAACGTCGGCCCGAGCGGCACCCGCCCCCGGGATGGTTTGAGCCCGAACAGGCCGCAGTGGCTGGCCGGAATGCGGATCGAGCCACCCCCATCACCGGCCATGGCAAACGGCACCAGGCCCGCTGCCACGGCCGCCGCCGCGCCACCGCTGGAGCCACCCGGGGAACGTTCGGGTTGCCAGGGATTCACGGGATGGGGAAAGGCTTGCGGCTCGGTGATGCCCATCAGGCCGAGCTCCGGTGTGGCGGTCTGACCGAGGATGCAGAGACCGGCCTGCCGCAACCGTGTCACCAGGGTCGAGTCCTCGGGAGCGCACCAGTCGCGAAGGGCGGCACTGCCGAAGGCCAGGGGCTCACCGGCAATGCCCATCAGCAGATCCTTGGTCAGGGTCGGCACTCCGGCGAACGGCGCCGCCGCATCGACCTCGCGCCCTTCCCGCTCGGCCTGCTCGAAACGCGTACGCACCACCGCGCCAAGGGTCGGGTTCAGCGCCTCGATGGCCCCGCAGGCGGCGGTGAATACCTCTTCGCGACTCACCTCGCCACGGCGAATCAACGCCGCCAGCCCCAGCCCATCGTGTGCCTGGTAGTCGCGAAGCTCCATGCCGGCCCTCTTGTGCTCATTACCGGCTTCAGCCTAGCAGGCCCCGAAGAGCGGGGGATAACCGGATGTCCTTGCCTGGGCAGTTTATCTCGAAGACGACTTTCCCTATAATGCGCCGCATTATGCCCCCTTAGCTCAGCTGGATAGAGCGTCCCCCTCCTAAGGGGAAGGTCTCAGGTTCGAATCCTGAAGGGGGCACCAGTTAAATCAAGGCTTTGCGTTGATTTAATATCCTCTTTTGACCCTGACTCGCTCTTTCGCCCCCTAGCTCGCCCCCTAGTTTTAGTAGCACTACCCATGCCCGGCCTTGGGTCATAAACAACGCCCAGCACTGCTGAACAGGTCAACTTCGACAAGCTTCCCAGGAGCACCCCCCGCAGCACGGCCGCCCTGCCATCCTCATTGCAAGTGATGCATATCGGGTGGGTCGATCAGGGGTGATGCACACATCCTTCAGGCGCAGGTAAAAACCAACCAAGAAGTCTTCACCGAAACAATAATCATTGCTGACGAGTAGTGAAGCCATGGCCCTTACCCTGACGCCTGAACCTTTCTGTAGACCTGTCATTCAACGTTGTTCTCCGCTGGATTCAGGCCGGCCGGTCTTGTCGCGTTGAAGGATTTTTTTCGCGCATCTTGTGCTTGAAGCGGGCAAGGGGACTATATATGGTATGCAGGCGCGATCCGCACTGACTGGACAACCAGACAAGACCATGCGGGCTCACGTTGAAAGCAGAAAGGCTCCTCAGGTCACGTGTGAACTGAGAAGCCCTTCAAACTCCACCAGCAGCGAGCCGGTGGGAGAGGTAACCCGAACCATGGTCGATGCGGCGTTGCCGCGCCAATGCACCTGCCTTTTGGTTCAGACTGGATATCTACCTACGAGGATCACTGTAGTGCCGAAGGCCAAAGCTGTAAACAGTCGCTCGGGTGCGACAGTCATATCCCGAAGCTACCTGCGGAAGCCGGCACAGCACTTCCTCACCTCCTACTGCGTGCTTGCTGCACAGCGATTAGGTGATGCCTATGAGCAGCAAGAACCGAGAGTTCTACGAACTCGAACGCCGCAAGGTAAGCGAAGCAGGTCGAACACTCCGCGAGTGGCAGGAACGCCGGCCATTCCTCCAGAAGAAAGTTGACCAGGAGGAAGCCGGCCAAGGTGACCTCGATATCGTTGAAGATCTCGAGTAGCCCTCTTGCGCTGCTGGCTCACGTGTGGGTCATCAGCTCTCCACAGCCACTTCGACAGAGATCGCTACGGTAGGCAGCGCTAAGTTTCCTACTGACTTTCGGTCAGGCCCCGCATTGCCCAATAATGCGTGGTGGCCGCCAGAGTCATTATGGAGTCGCTACTGCTAGGGTTAGCGGCTAAAGCGATCTTGACACCATTCGCCCCCGATCCTATGATTCGGGCATCCACGCCCCTGGCAGTAAGCCATCCCCCACATCCCGGGATGAGCCGAGCCCTGGGGCGTTTTCGTTTATGGAGATATGCACGTGCCGACAGCGATACTCGTAGATGGCGGCTACTTCATCAAGCGCTTCCGCCGGATCGAGCCTGACAACGCCTACGATGGGCAACGGGCCGCGGAATGCCTTCACCGTTGGGCGGTCATGCACCTGAATGATGGCAACGGTAAACGATCACGCCAGGGCATCCACCGTCGCGAGCTTTACAGAATTTTCTTCTACGATTGCCCTCCCCTCGCCAAGAAGATGCATAACCCCATCACCAAGAAGGCGATCGATTTCTCTCAGACAACAGAGGCCCGCTTTCGTGAAGAGCTGCATTCCGTGCTCCTCAGCAAAAGAAAACTTGCCCTTCGTCTTGGGCATCTGTCGGATGATGCTCAGTGGACCATCAAACCTCAGGTCATTCGTCAACTTCTCAAGGGAAAAATGGCTTTAGATGACC
This sequence comes from Halomonas korlensis, assembly GCF_900116705.1. GTDB lineage: Bacteria > Pseudomonadota > Gammaproteobacteria > Pseudomonadales > Halomonadaceae > Halomonas > Halomonas korlensis. Next base: position 145,408 of record NZ_FPBP01000005.1, read on the forward strand.
TGCAAGAGAGCGATGTCCAAGTCGACACTCGGCAGAAGGGCGTCGATATGCGAATTGGTGTGGATGTGACATCGCTGACCCTAAAAAAGCAAGTCGATCAGGTAGTGCTTATCGCCGGGGATGCTGACTTTGTTCCGGCAGCGAAGATCGCTCGAAGGGAAGGAATTGATTTCGTTCTCGACCCGATGTGGCAGAAAATACCACCAGGACTTCATGAGCATATTGATGGACTACGGACTACGTGTCCAAGACCAAAGCCGGTGGAGAAGGCAAAGCAGTAACGAGCGTTTCCTATCCAGGCTCAGAAGCCGTGCTTCCCTGATTTACTTGCAGATGAGCGTCAAGTCAAGCTGGATAATATATTTCTTCCATGTTTCAAGATTTCACGCCTTATTTCGGCACTCATCACTGATTTTATTATCAGCTCCCACTGATCCGAACCGAGTATTTACAGGTTTTTCACCCGATTAAGTAGCGCTTCTGAACCACGCAGGATACTTCAAGACAAAATCAACACAAACACGCTCCGTGGGAAACACCCTACAAGCGCTCTAAGATCTTCCCGGCACATACATAGGCATCCCCGTCCAAGTCAGCAGAGAACGCAGCACAAAGATGTGTTCCTGATCGATCTCGACACGCCGACTATTCAGATTAGCAGTCAGAAATCCAAAGACGGACGTATCAGCACAAGATAAGGCAGCCGGCCGCTACTGATAGCCAGCGGCGCTAACGTGCCTGTCGAGGTCAAGCATCGCTTCATGCCGTTCGGATGCACAGCCGAACATGTTCACGCACCAACCCCTGCCAACTATCCTTGGCTCCTGGACCGGTTCGATCAGGCCGTCAGCACGGCGTTAAGCAGCCAACCGTTGTAGGCCACCAACGCGACCAGCAGCAGGCTGGCTTCGACACGATTGATACGCCCCTCGCCGCCGCGGAATCCGTAGCCCATGACAGACAGTGCCACGATCATGGCCATCATCACCGGCCAGTCACGCAGCATGATATCCGCTGAAAGCGCCTCCATCGGCGCAATGACGCCGGCAATGCCCACCACCGCCAGCAGGTTGAACATGCAGGAACCCACGACGTTGCCGATGGCGATGTCGTGTTCCCCCTTGCGTACCGCGGCAATCGATGACGCCAGCTCGGGCAGCGAGGTGCCGAGGGCCACGATGGTCAGGCCAATGATAAGATCGCTCACGCCCAGGGCACTCGCCACCGAGACAGCGCCCCAGACCAGCATCCGTGAGCTCACCAGCAGCAGCACCAGGCCAACGGCGAGCCAGAGGATGGCCCGGCGCAGCGTCATGGCATGCGAGGCGAGCTCCTGTTCGGTTTCCGTGGCCAGCGGATCATCCTTGCCACGCAGCGCCGTCCAGATCGTCCACCCCATCAGGCCGAAGAAGCCCGACAGCAGCAGCAGCGACTCGAAGCGGCTAAGTACGCCGTTCCAGAACAGCGCGCCGGCGACCAGGCCAAACAGGAAGAGCAGCGGAAGTTCACGGCGGACGATCGTCGAACGCACCGCGATCGGCACGATAAGCGCAGTCACCCCCAGAATCAGGCCAACGTTGTAGATGTTGGACCCCAAGGCGTTGCCGAGTGCCAGATCGGGGTTGCCATCCAGGGCCGCCATGATGGATACGACGATTTCCGGGGCCGAGGTGCCGAAGCCGACGATCACCATGCCAATTACCAGCGATGGCAGTCCGAGGTGGACGGCCACCCCCGCGGCGCCGTCGACGAAGCGGTCGGCGCTCCACAGGAGCAAGACAAAACCCAGGATGATGGCGAGAATCGGTAAGATCACGGCGTTTCCTCTATGGTTAACCATGACGCGATAGCCGGCCCGTCAGATGCCGTGTCTTCGTCATAGTCATTGTCGGAGCAGTCAGGAAGGACGACTGCAACGTCGATGTTTGCGCGAAACGCTGACTCAGGGACACAGCGTGCCTTTCGCCAAGCTCACGACATGATATAGCCTGCCAGCCGGCCTCAGGAAACGTGAAGCAAACTATAGGGCGCCTCACAGGCGTGTCGTTCGTCGCGTTCGTCAACGCTGCCCAGCCCCAAATGGCGGTCGTTGTCATAGGCGACGAAAAGCCGCTCATGGTCGAGCACCGCGAGGCCCTCGGCCTTGTGTTCGAATTCCAGCGCGGCGCCCTCGGGTGAGGTGACCAGCGTGGGGCGCTTCCCGGCGTGCAGATCCTCGAGGCGGATCACCCAGAGGTAACCGCCGATACGGGGGGCGCCCTCCTGCACCGTTTCGAAGCTGGTCAGCAGATAGAGTCGTGCGTGATAGGGGTCGTATTCCAGGCTCGAGAGACCACATTCGAAGCGCACGCTGTCGTGATCGCCCGGGTCGAAGGCGTAGATATCGCGCAGCTCGTCGACCAGGACCAGGTTGCCTTGATCACTGATCTCGTAATGCGCCCCCACCAGCCGGCTGACATAGGAGAAGTCATCGTGGGACTGGCCTTGTTCCCGGATACCAAACAGCAGCAGGCCATCGCCGCGCTCGCCAGGAATCGCCGCCAGACCTTCGATCTTGTAGTACGGCAAGCCGATGGCGTGATCGAGCTTGTGGCGCAGCTCCAGAGAGCCTTCCACACCGTCCCTGGGATCGGGGTCGACGACCTGAACCTTGTCGGATTCCCCCAATGGCCAGATCAGCAGGTGGTTGTAGGCATTGAGGTCATGGCTGACATCGTCGATCCGATCGAAGCCCGTGGTCGCCAGAATATGGCGTGCATCCGTGGTGAGGGCGAAGTCCTCGTACTTGACGGCCTGTTTGATCAGCGGTGTCGTGAAGTACTCGAGCTGGCTGTCGTCGGGACCTTGCGAGGTCATCGGCAAGGCAAAGACCGCCGAGCGCTGATCGCCGGGAATCGGCTTGTCGCTGGCCAGGATGAGCCGCTTGCCGTCATAGAGCACGGCGGACACCTCAGCATTGACCAGCTTGCCCCGCTCATCGCGAAGCCCGGCGGGAAAGCAGTGGATGGTGCCCTGCTGAAGAATGGTCGCGTGGGTCATGGTGGATTCCTTTCGTTAGACGAAGCCAGTGACGCCCTGTCACTACTACCTGTCACAGAAAATTTATCGAAAACATTACATCTATGAAATTTATTTCGCTCGGCTTAGCCGCTGTGGCGATCGTGCTTCTCGCTGCACACTGTGCACAGCGCCTATGTGAAGTGCCGGTCTGCGCTTCTGCGCGACGGCGTCGAGCTTTATGAGTTGAAGCCAGTCCTTGCCTCCGTCCGACGTCTGGATAAGAGCAATGTGTGGTGCAACTGCGACCTACATCGCCACGAATGTCGCAAAATGTGGATTTTTCGTCGTGTTATATCGAATATCCAGGCCGGAATGTCTCCACACTGTAGCCACATCCTCGTTGAGCCACAGGAGCCCGAACATGAACCGCCATGTCATCCTGACCTGCGCCGTCACCGGCGCCGGCGACACCACCGCCAAGAACCCTCATGTCCCCGTGACCCCGCAACAGATCGCCGGTGACTGCATCGCGGCCGCCAAGGCGGGCGCCAGCGTGGCGCATATCCACGTGCGCGACCCCGAGACAGGCGCCGTCAGCCACTCCCTCAACCACTTCCGCGAGGTGATGGAGCGGGTGCGGGAGGCGGATACCGACATCGTCATGAACATTACCGCCGGCGGTGGCGGCGACTGGATCCCCGACGCCGAGGACCCCACCCGCGGCGGCCCGGGCACCGACATCCAGACCCCGAGCGAGCGCCACGCGCCGGTGGGCGAACTCTTGCCGGAGCTGTGCACCCTGGACTGTGGCAGCCTCAACTTCGGCGACATGGTCTACGTGAACCCGGCCGACTGGCTGCGCGAGCACGCCCGCCTGGTCCGTGCCGCCGGCGTTAAGCCGGAGCTGGAGTGCTTCGACCTGGGCCACGTCTGGTTCGCCCGCCAGCTGCAACAGGAGGGCTTGATCGATGGCGACCCGCTTTATCAGCTCTGTCTGGGCATCCCGTGGGGCGCCGAGGCCGACACGGAAACCATGCTGGCCATGCGCCACAAGCTGCCGGAAAACGCCCAGTGGGCGGCCTTCGGCATCGGCCGCCAGCAGATGCCCATGGTCGCCCAGGCGGTGCTGCTCGGCGGCCACGCCAGGGTCGGCCTGGAGGACAACCTTTATCTAAAGAAGGGCGTGCTCGCTACCAACGCCCAGCTCGTGGAGCACGCCACCGGCCTGATCGAGAACCTCGGCGCTCGGGTGATGACGCCGGCGGAGACCCGCGCCCACCTGGCGCTGCGCGACCCGAACACCGCCAAGGTCATGGGAGGTGAGGCATGAGCCAGCAGCTGTCCGTGATCGGCACCGGGGTGATCGGCAATGGCTGGATCGCCCGCGCGCTGGCCCGGGGCTGGGACGTGGTGGCCTTCGACCCCGCCCCCGAGGCCCCGGCCCGCACCCGTGCATTCATCGACAACGCCTGGGCCTCGCTCGAGAAGCTGGGCCTGGCGGAGGGCGCGAGCCCCGAGCGGCTGACCTTCGTGGACCGTCTCGAGGAGGCCGTGGCGGGCGCCGATCTGATCCAGGAGAACGTGCCGGAGCGCCTTGAGCTCAAGCGCGAGATCCTCGCCGCCATCGACGCCGCGGCCGCCCCCAGCACGATCGTCGGCTCATCCACCTCGGGCTTCAAGCCCAGTGACCTGCAGCGCGACTGCATCTGGGTTCCTGGCCGGGTGATCGTCGCCCACCCCTTCAACCCGGTCTACCTGCTGCCGCTGGTCGAACTGGTCGGCGGCGAGGCCACCGAACCTCACCAGATCGAGCGCGCCCAGGCGCTCTACCAGGCGCTGGCGATGCGCCCGCTGGTGGTGCGCCGCGAGATCGAGGGGCATATCGCCGATCGCCTGATGGAGGCGCTGTGGCGCGAGGCGCTGCACCTGGTCAACGACGGCGTAGCCACCACCGAGGAGATCGATGCCGCGGTGGTCTACGGCTGCGGCCTGCGCTGGTCGCTGATGGGCACCTTCCTCACCTTCCACCTGGCCGGCGGCGAGCAGGGCATGCGCCACATGCTCGAGCAGTTCGGCCCGGCGCTGAAGCTACCCTGGACCAAGCTCGAGGCCCCCGAGCTTACCGACACCCTGATCGACAGGGTCGTCGAGGGCTGCGAGCACCAGGCCGCCGGCCGCCCGGTGGCCGAACTCGACCGCCGCCGCGACGACTTTCTAGTCGAGCTGCTCGACCTAGTACAGAAGTACTGGCCCGAGGCCGAGGGCCTGGAGGGACGCATCTGATGGTGATCCTGGAGAGTCACGTCGCCCCCGAGTGGGTCGACTACAACGGCCACATGAACGACGCCGAGTATGCCCGGGTGTTCTCGCTGGGCGTGGAGGCGCTGATGGTGCATATCGGCCTGGACACTGCCGGCCGCGCCCGCCACGGCTATACGCTCTACACCCTCGAGACCCACCTCTGCTACCGCCGCGAGGCCCACGAGGGCCAGCCGCTCAGGGTTTCCCCGACCCTGCTGGACCGCGATGCCAAGCGCCTGCATGTCTTCTTTACGCTGCTTGACGAGGCGGGCAACCTGCTCGCCACCAGCGAGCAGATGCTGATGGGCATGGGCCAGGAGAGTGGCCGTCCGGCGCCCTTCCCCGCCGAGGTGGAGGCCGTCATCGCCACGTTGCCCCAGGCCGCGCCGGACGCCTGGCCGGCACTCGCCGGGCGCACCATTGGCATACGCCGCTGAGTAAATCGCCAACTCAAGAGCAACAAGAGAGTCAGCTGCCCACCATAGGGGCAGCCCAACGGGATCGCCGGCCCGAGGCCCGGCCCAAGAGGATATCGCTTATCGCTACGCCAACTCCCCCCACTCGTCCCCCGTTTCAACAGAGCGATGCATCGCCACAGGCCGGGCTCGGCACCGACTATATGGTGACCGAACTCTCCCAGGGAGGCGTCTTCCAGGGCATGCACAAGGGCATGACCCTCACCTCCGCCGCCTTGGTACTGGCCTTCGTGCTCTTCACCGGGCTTGACCCCGATGCCGCTGGCAGCGTATTCGGCGCTGCCCGTGCCTGGATCGAAGGCGCCTTCAGCGGCTACTACCTGATAACGGTGATGCTGCTGCTCGCGGTCTGTACCTTCATCGTGCTCAGCCGCTACGGCAGCATACGCCTGGGGGCCGACGACAGCCGCCCCGAGTTCAGCAACTTCGCCTGGTTCTCGATGCTGTTCTCCGCCGGCATTGGTATCGGCATCCTGTTCTTCGGCGTCGCCGAGCCGATTTTCTACCTCGACGACACCGGCGCCTTCGGCTATCCCAACAATCCTCATGCCGACATGGCCGGGGCCGCCGCCATCGGCTACGAGCGCGCCATCGATGCGCTACGCGTCACGGTCTTCCACTGGGGGCTGCACGGCTGGGCAATCTACGTCATCGTCGGCATGTCGTTGGCCTACTTCGCTTACCGCAAGGGGCTACCGCTGGCACTCAGGTCGGCCCTGTATCCCTTCATCGGCGAACGCATCTTCGGCCCGCTGGGCCATCTCTTCGATATCCTCGGGGTGCTGGGCTGCGTGTTCGGCGTGGCCACCTCCCTGGGCCTCGGCGTCAGCCAGATGGCCGTGGGACTGGAGCGCCTGGTAGGTATCGGCTCCGGCCTGAATACCCAACTGGTGCTGATCGCCCTGATCTCGACGGTGTCGATCATCTCGGCGGTCACTGGGGTACGTCGCGGCATCAAGGTGATCTCCGAGCTCAACATCTGGGTCTCGTTACTCGTGGTCGGTGTCTTCCTGATCGGCGGCCCCACCCTGTGGCTGATCACCGCCTTCGGCGAGACCCTGCTCGACTACACCATCAACTTCATCCCCATGGGGCTATGGTTCGCCGATGAGCCGGGCAGCGTGGAGTGGCAAAAAGGCTGGACAATCTTCTACTGGGGCTGGTGGCTGGCCTGGGCGCCCTTCGTCGGGCTCTTTATCGCGCGTATTTCCAAGGGTCGTACCCTGCGCGAGTTCGTGCTCGGTGTGCTGCTGGTACCGACGCTGATCATCTTCATGTGGTTGATCATCTTCGGCGGCAATGCCATGTATCAGGAGCTCAACGCCGCGGGCGGGCCAGGTAGCGCCGGCATCATCGAGTTGGTCAACGCATGGAAACTGCCAGCGGCGCTGTTCGCCACCGCCGACGGCATCGTCGGCACCGGCACCTTCGGCTGGGTGCTCTCGGCGATGATGGTCTTCCTGCTGATGAGCTGGTTCGTCACTTCCTCGGACTCAGGCACGCTTGTGCTGACCACCATCCTGTCGCTGGGCGACAACGAGCCACCCAAGCGCTTCCGAGTCTTCTGGGGCGTGGTGATCGGTCTGGTGGCCGCGGTGCTGCTGGTGGCCGGCGGGCTCACGGCGCTGCAGACGGCGCTGATCGTCGCCGCCCTGCCGCTGAGCGTGGTCATCCTGGTGATGACCGCTGGCGTGCTGCTCTCGCTGTTCCGGGAAACCCTCGAGGCGCGACACCAAGCCGCCGCCAAGCCATTGCCAGAACAACAAGGAGACTCTCATGAACGTTGACCTGCCCCTGACGCCTGACTACGACGCCTGGCCCATCGAGGCCGACCTCGAGACAGTATCCTTCACGCCGCGCCTGGTAACCGTGCGCTGGAGTGACGGACGCGAGAGCCGCTACCACGGCATCTGGCTGCGCGAGAACGCCGCCGACGCGACCACCGTCAACCCGGCGACCCGCGAGCGCATCCTGGATCTCTCCACCCTGCCCGGCTGGCCGGAGATCGGCGACGCCGAGATCGATGATAGCGGCGCATTATGCGTGGACTTCGTGCCGGAGGACCGACGCCTGCGCTTCCACCCCGGCTGGCTGCGCGCCCACGACTACGACAATGCCGAGGATCCCGAGGCGCCGCCGGTGCCGGTGGCCGCCTGGCAGGGCGGCTCCGGGCAAGGCCCGGACAGCCTCGACGCCAGCGGTCTGCTCGACACCGAGCCGGCCAGCGAGGCCGAGGAGGCGATCCTCGCCCCAGCGCTGGAAAGCGTACTGGGCAAGGGACTGGTGCGCCTACGCGGCCTGCCTACCGAGCCCGACTCGCTGGAGGCCATCGCCCGGCGCATCGGGCCGGTGCGCCCTACCAACTTCGGCCAGCTGTTCGACGTCAAGGCCAAGCCCGATCCGGACTCCAACGCCTATACTTCCATCGCCTTGCCGCCCCACGTTGACCTGCCGACCCGCGAATATCAGCCGGGCCTGCAGATGCTGCATTGCCTGGAGAACAGCGTGGAAGGCGGCGAAGCGGTGATGCTCGACGGTTTCGCCGTGGCCGAGGCGCTGCGCACGCGTAACCCCGAGGCCTTCGCCACCCTGCCCCGGGTGCGCTGGTGCTACGCCAATACTGCCAAGGCCACCGACTACGTCTGGTACGCGCCGATGATCCGCCTCGACGAGCGCGGCGAACTGCTCGAGGTGCGTATCGCCGATTTCCTGCGTGGCCCGCTGCAGGCCGACTTTGAGGAGGTCGAGCCGGCCTTTGATGCGCTGATGACCCTGCAACGGATGCTGCGCGAGCCCGAGTTCGCCATTCGCTTCACCTATCGGCCCGGCGACCTGGTGATCTTCGATAACCGTCGCCTGCTCCACGCCCGCGACGCCTTCGAGGGCTCAAGCGGCCATCGCTGGCTACAGGGTTGCTACATGGAGCGCGACGAGATCCGCTCGCGCTACCGCATGGTGCAGCGCGCCCGGCGTCAGCGGTAGATCGCCGCCAAAGCCTAATTTCCACTGGTTAGGTAACGTCTCGCTCAGCCTCTGTCGATCCGCCGGCCATCGCGTCTCATCACGCCAGCGGCTCGACGGGATGCATATCCATAGTCAGTGGCAACTGCCGGCGTGACCGGCTGGCCGGGGTTGGCGGTCATGCGCCCGAAGGAGCGCGATACCATGAGCGGCTTTCTGGAGGCGGTCATGTCATTCAGCTCTTGTCTGACCGCTGAAGCGGTTGACAGATGACCGTTCCTTTTATAGAACGTTCTATAAAAGGAACGATCCGGAAGCACCAATATGGATAAGCTCTCACTCAGCACCCTGGGCCAGCACTTGCAGGGCCTGCGTCAGGCGCAAGGTTGGTCGCTGTCACAGCTGGCCGCCGCCGCCGGCATTGCCAAGTCGAACCTGTCGCGCCTCGAGCAGGGCAACGGCAACCCCACCCTGGATACCATCTGGCGCCTGGCGGTGCAGCTGAAGGTGCCCTTTGGCACACTGGTCGCCCCCATCGCAGGGCCCCTGGGCGAGGACGGCGTGGAGGTGCGCCTGCTCGACCAGGGCAAGGATCGTCCCCAGGTCGACGCCTACTGGATGCGCTGTGCGCCTCATACCACGCGCCTCGCCGAGCCCCACACTCCCGGCGCCCGAGAATCGCTCATCCTGATCAGCGGCACCTTGGAGGCAGGACCGGAAGGCGTTACCCGACGCCTCACAGCCGGCGACTCTCTTACTTTCGCTGCCGATCGTCCCCATCTCTATCGCACCGGGGACACCTGGGCCACGCTGCTGCTCAGCGTCGTCTACCAGGAGCCCATCCCATGAGCCTGCAAACCGCCGCCTCGCCGACCCGCCCCTGGCTGACCGGCGCGCACGAGGCCCTCCCGCTGCTCGGTGGCTATGTGCCGGTGGCCATCTCCTTCGGTCTGGTTGCCACCCAGGCCGGCTTCTCCGCCTGGGAAGCCGTGCTGATCTCGACGCTGATCTATGCGGGCGCCTCACAGTTCCTGTTCGTCGGCATGGTCGCCGCCGGCGCCCCGCTATGGCTGGTAGTGGTCATGACGCTGCTGATCAATCTGCGCCATGTGGTCTACGCGCCCAACCTGGCCCCCTGGCTACCCCCGAGCCGCGGCTGGCCCTGGTTGATGCACGGCCTCACCGATCAGGTTTTTGCCCTGGCTCATGCCCGACTTCCCCAGCTGCCGGCCTCCCAGCGCCTTGGCTGGTTCGTCGGGGTAGCCCTGCTGGCCTGGGCGAGCTGGATCGCCGGCACGGCGTTCGGCGCGGTGGCCGGCGGCGAGCTGATCACTCGCTGGGCCCTGATGGGCGAGATACTGCCCTTTGCCCTGCCCGCGCTCTTCCTGGTACTGATAGCACCCCGCTTCACTTCCCGTCGCTGGAGCTTGGCCCTGGGCCTGACCACCCTCATCGCCTTGCTGTTGACGGTCCTGGGCCTGACCAATCTGGCAATTCCTCTCGCCGCCGCCTGCGGCGCGCTGTGCTTTCAGGTCGTGAAGTTCGACCCCACCGCACCAGGAGAGCGCCATGAGTAGCGCTCTCTGGCTGGCCGTGATCGCCTCGGCGCTGGGTACCTTGCTGATGCGCCTGTTGCCTCTGCTATGGATGCAACGCCATCTCAAGCGGCTCGGCGACGACGACCTTGAGGCCATGCCCCAGTGGCTGGGTCTGCTCGGCCCGCTGATGATCACTGCCGTGTTCGGGGTATCGCTGGTGCCTACAAGGACCGACGCCATCTCCTGGATTGCCACGCTCGTCGGCTTGCTGGCCACCCTGGTCGTCTGGCGGCGCACGCGCACCCTGGGCTGGCCGGTGGCGGCGGGTGTCGCCGCTTATGGAGCGGCGGTCATGCTGGTAGCCTGGGGGACATAGGCAGAGGCGCTGAAACACTTCTTCAGCGTTTTAATCCGAAAGTCCAGAATGGGTCATGCTGTCCCAACACCGTAGTGTGACTGCTCCTTTCCAGCCAGTTCAAACGAGACGTGAACGCAGACGCAAGCGTAGCAAGGGCATGGCCAAGCGGCAGATCAAAAGAGCATTAGTACGGGCACCCTAAGGTGCCCGTGATGTGTCACGAACGACACGGCCTTCATCAAAGAGACAGCCCATTGCTATTGCGTCTGGGTTCCGGCTTCCTCCTCTGGTTCGGGCTCATCTCCCGACTGGGTCCCCTGTTTCCCTTCGATGCCGGCACCTCCTGCTACGTTCGGGTCGCTGGTCACAGCCGCACCGTTGTCATTTTCGCCTTCTGGCGCGCTACCCTCTTGGCCCTGTTGCTCTTTCCAGTCGCTATCACCCTGCTGGGCTTCTTCACCGGCACCGCCGGTAGCGTTACTGTCTTCCATGGTAGTTTTATCGGCTTTGCTGTAGTTACCCTCCTTGCCTTCCTTTTTGGCACTATCATCGGCAAACGCCAAGGGGGAAGCCGCCAGGCCGAGTATTACGCCAACGACTCCTATCCGTTTGAGAAACTCTCGAGACATCATCTCTAGCACTCCCTGTTGCGTTACACTTCGCTCATGCAGCGATTCAGCACCATTCTTCCATGTTAAATGGTGTGCTTTCAGGTCGGCTTGCGCGTTACCGCTGGTCGGTTTGGCACGAACGCTACCCAGCACCGTTGGTTTCCTTCGCTGCCTTCCTTGCCCGCTTAGCCGGTTTGTCGCCCCGTGAGCTTATCCCGGAGTCGGTCGACCATTCCCACACCCGGCCCGATGCTCTTGTGGAACAGTTCAGAGTGTGGCGCGCTGGGGTGAGGACGGGTCGGTGCCAGTTTCTTGGCCTTCTGCACCTTTTCACCCATATTGACGAGCTCATCGCCAGAAATGTGGGTGCGCAGTTTCGGAAACTGCTCGGATTCCTCGTCGTTTGCATGGTGGCGCAACAGCGCCCCCAACCGCCCGATACGCTCCATAAACAACGGAACAGCGGCATTGGTGTTTTCCAGCTGCTTCATCACCGCCACGATCTCGTCGTGCTCCTGCTTGTCGTGTTCGACCTCACTGGCTCCGTTGGGCACATGTTTTTCTATCGCAGGGTAAACGAACATCTCCTCGGCGACGGCATGACGCATCACCTCCGCGATCAGGGTATCAGCCAAGTCCCTGCGCTGGCCTGGATCCGATTCACGCTCGATCTGGCCAACCAGTTCCATCATCTCCTGATGATCGGTCGTCAGGATGTCTGCGACATCCTGGCTTGACCCAGTATCTCTATAATCGGCCATGGGTCTCCCTCCCTGGGATCGTTGCTCTTGAGACAAAGCGCTAAATTTATAAAATATAATCTTTAAAACTCAAAAATTAATCATGTCTTAACGTGCAACAGTACGTTTTCTACCCTTTCCCTAGCGCCAATCTCGCCCGCCATTTCGATGTTGTCAAAATCTCCTCGCAACGCCTTGAGCGCATAACGCTCATGATTGATCTCTGAGGCTGTACGGACACCTCTATGGCGGAATAAAACGACTGGAGGGCACCACCTTTGAAGCGCATGCTGAAGCAGAAACCCCGACACCGCAAAGGGCAGCACGAGCCAACGCTTATCAACCAGGGCACCCAGGCCAATCCCGGCGAGGCTGATAGTGGCGGCATTCGCCTCGAGTGTGCGCTCGATATCCCATTCATGATCCAGTTCATCGAGGCGCTCTGCTATCTCGTCTGGATTTTCCGCATAATATGCGATGCTTCGCTTCATTCTGGCCTGAATCGCATTATTCACCCGCTCGGATGTATTTCGTTCTACACGCGTCACGGTAGAGGGAAACATAAGACTCTCCTGAGCTTTCAAGACTAACTTCCTTTTATTCGAACCGTTTTGCTTCTACTCGGACGGCTTGGCCTCGACCCCTGGGATTGGCTGCGTGGGCCCTGGAAACTCGCCCTGCAAGGCATCGACGCCAGACTGGGGATTGGCCAGTGGCACAAGATCCTGGCGCGCTCGGCGCCGCTCGGTCGTATCGATTTCCATACGCTGGTCGCGCTCTTCTATTAAACCGGGATTTGCCTCACCGTCACGATTAAACGACCAGGCCAGAGAAGGCTCTCCAAGCGGAAGAGAAACTTCATTGCCCTCACCTTGCGTGGTATCCCAGGTATGCCATGTCTTGCCATAACTATTGATCTTGGTTTTCATGAGTTCATGTTCGGCGGCCGCAGGCAGGTTGGGAGCCACCAACTGACCGGAGAGAATTTCTCCGTTATGAGGATGCCAATATTGTTTCTCTTCTTCCGGCAGACGCTCGAAGAGCTCCTCTGAGATGATATATTCAATGCCGTTTAGCTTTGCATCATCAGAGTTCGCATCGTAGAGGGCACATTGCAAAAAATCGTCATTGATTTGATCGCAAAAATGGTGGGCCTCAAACTGATGTAAAGGTTGCTTTTTTAGCGGATGAAAACCAACGAGATATACTTGCAGCTGCGATGGCGGGGCATCCGTCTGCATGACACTTGCGCCTGCTTCCAGGGCCTGAGCTTTTATACTCGCTTGCTCACCAGGCACATCGACATTTGAGCGCACCTCATCCATCCCGGTACACCCTGCCAACGTAAACAGCGATACGGCGAAGACGACAGAAACGCAGCGTGGCTCACGCATACTTCCTCCCGAACGTTATCAACTTATCACGCTGACTATTGAGGTTAGCCCAACGGAAGTCATAAGCAAGGGGCTGAGCGAAATCCACCATAAGAATAGCTTTATTTAGTAATTTTTATGAAACGATGACCTCAAATCGACTCAAGCTTCCAGGAATATTGGCTAATTTAACGCGAGGCTATTCAGTTTCATCGTGACGAAATTAATCAACCCCGTTTTCCACACCGTATTCAGGCCTGTTCGTGAGCCTCCCCAGAGGGGATAGGCATCAGAAAGGAAACACGAGGGGCGTGATCAACAGTACGGCGGCGGAGTAGGTGAGGCTGACCGGCAGGCCGACCCTGAGGAAGTCGCCCATGCTGTAGCGACCAGGAGAATAGACCATCAGGTGGGTCTGGTAGCCGTAGGGAATGAGAAAGCAGGCGCTGGCGCCGTAGGCCACGGCCATGATGAAGGGCATGGGGTCGACGCCAAAGGCCTGCGCGGTGGTCCAGGCCACGGGGAAGGCCAGCGCCGCGGCGGCGTTGTTGGTTACCGTTTCGGTGAGCAGCAGCGTGAGAAGATAGCAGCCGATGAAGGCGGCATAGACGCCATGGCCGCTGAACAGATGCTGCATGCCCTGGGCGAGCAGATCGGCGGCGCCTGAGTTCTCAAGCCCCTGGGCCAGTGCCAATGCCGAGCCAATGATGACCCATAGCTCGAAGGGGAAACGGCGGCGCAGCTCGGCCGGGCTGAGCACACGACCGAGCAACAGCCCGCCCATCAACAGCAGCAGGCCATGAAACAACGGCAACCACTCGGCGGCGGCCAGGCCGATCACGCTGACAAAGCCGGCCAATGTCAGCCAACTCTCTCTACGGCTGAGCTGGGGGCGTGTGAGGCTGCCACTGAGCAGGTGGAAGTTGCGATCGAGGTTGCGGTGCTGGCGAAAATCGCTGCCCACGGCCATCAGCAGGCAGTCTCCCGTACGCAGGGGAATCTGCCCAAGCTGGCCTTCCAGGCGCTTGCCACCGCGACGGATGCCTACTACGCCGGCATTGAACATGCTGCGAAAATCCACCTCCTGCAAGGTCTGCCCGGCCAGTTCAGATTCGTGGGAGATCACCACTTCCACCAGATTGGTGGCCAGTAGGGCGTCGGCCTGGTGGCCGAACAGCTTGAGCCCCGGAAAACGCTGCAGCGCCTGGACCTTGCGCACCTCGCCGGTGAACACCAGTGTGTCCCCTTCGTGCAGAATCTCCTCCGGCCCCACGGGGCTGATCAGCCGGCCTCCCCGCTCGATTTCCAGCAGGTAAAGCCCCTCCAGGCTACGCAGGCCGTTGGCCTCGATGCTGCGGCCGATCAGCTCGGAACCCGGCTGCAGGTCGGCGGCCAGGAAATAGGAAAGCTTGTCGGCAGTTGCCTCGGGCATATGGTGCGGCAGCGACTGGGCCCGCCAGAGCAATACGCCGAAGGTCAGCAGGGCCACCGGTATCCCGACCAGACTGAACTGGAACATACCCAGTTCAAAGCCGGCGCTGCTCAGGGCGAAGGAATTCACTACCAGATTGGTGGAGGTTCCCACCAAGGTCGTCACGCCGCCGAGGATGGAGGCGTAGGACAGCGGGATCAGCAGCCGCGAGGGGGCAATACGTGTCTGCCGAGATATGGCGCCCAGGAAGGCGGCGACCACCGCGGTATTGTTGAGAAAGGCCGACAACACGGCACTGGTACCCATGAGGCGGGCGGTGGCACTGCTTGGCCGGCCTCGCAGCAGGCGCTGGGAAAGCCAGTCCAACAAGGGGGTACGTTCCAGCGCCAGCGAGACCAGCAGCAACAGGATAAGGGTGGCCAGCGCCGGATTGGTGTACTGGCGCAGTAGCGTCGCGGTATCCACCAGGCCGAACAGCAGGTAGGCCCCGGCCAGGCTGACGAAGGCGATGGCCGGGCGCACGCGCCCGCTGATCAGCAGGGCCAGCAGGCCGACGATGGAAAGCAGCACCGCCCAGGTCATCATGGTGGATTATCCTTGCAGGGTCGAATCAGGGTTGTGAGATTCTACGCAACCTTTTATGCTGAAGTCGATCTACCACATAAAATGTTTTACCTTTCAACTATAAATTACGCCAAGTCAGCAGGTTGCAGAAAAATTGCCGACTAAACATTTAATGCCTGACAATCTCAACAAGCGCCGCCATGAAGCGGTTCGCTTGCGCCTGGACGGCCATACGGTCGCCGAGACCAGTCAACGCACCGGGTTGTCGGCGCCTACCGTATCGGCGGCCTGGAAGGCATTTCGCGAAGGCGGCTGGGAATCGGTTGATGTCCGTCAGCGGGGTCGTCGGACCGGCCAGACGCCGAGGCTGGGCGAGGCCGAACAGCGCGTGCTCCGGCAGTGCCTGGCCGATTGGCCGCCCTCTCCACAGCCGGGCTGGAGCAGCCGCGAGCTTGTCGAAAGGCTTGCGGTAGCGACAGGGCAAAAGGTCTCGACACGGGCCATCGAGCACTGGCTGGCGGCCCAGGGTCTCAAACCAGCGCCCGTGAGGCTGGAAGGCCTGGAACGCAAGCGCTCCGCGGCGGGCCGCTGGTATCGGCAGCAAGTCTTGCCGGTGCTCGAACAGATCAAGCAGGCCAACGGGACCCACTGGCAAGGCGGCGTTCGAGTAGCGCCTCAGGCCCACGATGATGCCCCATGCCGCTATCAACTCTATTTGCATGGGAAACGCGGCGCGTTGTTGACCCGTTGTTTCACGGAGCCACCCAACGCGGGTTATTACCTGACGCTATTCGAGCGACTCGCGACTGCGGGTCCCGTCGCCCTGGTCTTTCACGGGGCGTTCTTTCGGGCCAGCAGCGAGGTGCAGGCATGGCTGAGCGAGCATCCCCACTTTCATCTGCTCAGCGTGCCAGCCGATGCGCTATGAGCTGCGCGATTCGGGCTTCGAGTTGAGGGCTCAAGCTGCGGGTCAAAACAAGCATCAGCGACCCACCGAGCTAACCTATCAAAAATGGAAACCCATCGATGACATCATTGACCCATCTGCAACGGCTCGAGGCCGAAAGCATTCAGATCATGCGCGAGGTGGTCGCCGAGACCGAGAATCCGGTGATGCTGTATTCCGTGGGCAAGGACAGCGCCGTAATGCTGCATCTGGCGCGCAAGGCCTTCGCACCTTCCCCGCCGCCCTTCCCGCTGCTCCACGTCGACACGCGCTGGAAGTTTCGCGCCATGTACGAGTTCCGCGACCAGATGGCCAAGGACGTCGGCATGGACCTGCTGGTGCATATCAATCCGGAGGGTATCGAGAAGGACATCAATCCTTTTACCCACGGCTCGGCGATCCACACCGATGTCATGAAGACCGAAGGCCTCAAGCAGGCGCTGGACAAGTATGGCTTCGATGCCGCCTTCGGCGGGGCGCGACGCGACGAGGAGAAATCCCGCGCCAAGGAGCGCGTGTTCTCCTTCCGGTCTGCCCAGCACCGCTGGGACCCCAAGAACCAGCGCCCTGAGTTGTGGAAGCTCTACAACACGCGCAAGCACAAGGGCGAGTCGATCCGCGTCTTTCCGCTTTCCAACTGGACCGAGCTGGATATCTGGCAATACATCTACCTGCAGAGCATTCCCATCGTGCCGCTGTACTACGCCGCCGAGCGCCCGGTGGTGGAGCGTGATGGCGCACTGATCATGGTCGACGACGAGCGCATGCCGCTGGAGCCCGGCGAGGTGCCGATGATGCGCAAGGTGCGCTTTCGCACCCTGGGCTGCTACCCGCTCACCGGTGCGATTGAATCCGAGGCCGACACGCTTCCTGCGATCATTCAGGAAATGCTGCTGACCAAGACCTCCGAACGCCAGGGCCGCGTCATCGACCACGACAGCGCCGCCTCCATGGAAAAGAAAAAGCAGGAAGGATACTTCTGATGTCTCATTCATCTGACATGATCGCCGAGGACATTGAGCAGTATCTCAAGTCCCACGAGCACAAGGGCCTGCTGCGCTTCATCACCTGCGGCAGCGTCGACGACGGCAAGAGCACGCTGATCGGCCGGCTGTTATTTGAATCCAAGCTGCTGTTCGAGGATCAGCTGGCCGCCATCGAGGCCGACTCGAAGAAGTACGGCACCCAGGGCAACGAGATGGACTTCGCGCTGCTCGTCGATGGCCTGGCCGCCGAGCGTGAGCAGGGCATCACCATCGATGTGGCCTACCGCTTCTTCTCTACCAACAAGCGCAAGTTCATCGTTGCCGATACCCCGGGGCACGAACAATACACCCGCAACATGGTGACCGGCGCTTCCACCACGGATGCGGCGATCCTGATGGTCGATGCCCGCTATGGCATCCTCACCCAGACCCGCCGCCACAGCTTCCTGATGTCGCTGATCGGCATGCGCCACCTGGTCGTGGCGATCAACAAGATGGACCTGGTCGACTACTCGAAACAGCGCTTCGAGGAGATCGTCGAGGAGTACAAGGTATTTGCCAAGCAGCTCGGGCTGGAGGAGATCACCTTCATCCCGATGTCGGCGCTCAAGGGCGATAATGTCATCGAGCATGGCCACCATATGCCCTGGTATCACGGCCCTACCCTGATGGCCTACCTGGAAACGGTGGAAGTCGACGACGAACGCCTGCAACGCAACCCGTTCCGTATGCCGGTGCAGTGGGTCAACCGCCCCAACCTGGATTTCCGAGGCTTCACCGGCATGGTGTCCAGCGGCACGGTGAAGCCGGGAGATGCGATTCGCGTGCAGCCTTCCGGCAAGTCCAGCAGGGTCGCGCGGATCTACACCTACGACGGTGATC
Organism: Halomonas korlensis; assembly: GCF_900116705.1. Taxonomy (GTDB): domain Bacteria; phylum Pseudomonadota; class Gammaproteobacteria; order Pseudomonadales; family Halomonadaceae; genus Halomonas; species Halomonas korlensis. The sequence goes on from NZ_FPBP01000005.1 coordinate 163,576, forward strand.
TTGAAATGGCCGTGGCGGGCCAGTCCATTACCTTACTGCTGGACGACGAGATCGATATTTCTCGCGGTGACGTGATCTCCGGCGTTGAGCGGCCGTCCCAGACCGCCGACCAGTTCGAGACTTCCCTGGTATGGATGCACGAGCAGCCGCTGCTGCCGGGTCGCCCTTACCTGATGAAGCTGGGCACCCAGACCGTCTCGGCCACCGTCACCGACGTCAAGTACCAGGTCAACGTCAACACCCTGGAACATACGGCGGCCAAGCAATTGGATCTCAACGCCATCGGGATATGCACCCTGAGCCTGGACCGGGCTGTAGCCTTCGACCCCTACCAGGAGTGCCAGGACACCGGTGGCTTCATTCTGATCGACCGGATGACCAACAACACCGTTGGAGCCGGGATGCTGCACTTCGCCCTGCGCCGCAGCCAGAACATCCATATGCAGCACGTGGATATCGACAAGCAGGCGCGTGCGCTCTCCAAGGGGCAGCAACCTGCGGTGCTGTGGTTCACCGGCCTCTCTGGTGCCGGCAAGTCCACCATCGCCAATCTGGTGGAAAAGAAGCTGCATGCGGCCGGCCAGCACACCTACCTGCTGGACGGTGACAACGTACGCCACGGCCTCAACCGTGACCTGGGCTTCACCGACGCCGACCGCGTCGAGAATATCCGCCGCGTCGGCGAAATGGCCAAGATAATGGTGGACGCCGGCCTGATCGTGCTCACCGCCTTCATCTCACCCTTCCGTAGCGAACGCCAGCTGGCCCGCGATCTGATGGAGGATGGCGAGTTCATCGAGATCTTCGTCGATACCCCGCTGGACGTGGCAGAAGAGCGTGATCCCAAGGGGCTCTATCGCAAGGCCCGCCGCGGCGAGCTGAAGAACTTCACCGGCATCGACTCCGCCTACGAGGCACCCGAGTCACCCGACCTGCACCTCAGGACCACCGAGATGAGCAGCGACGAGGCGGCCGACGCGATCATCGGGTTGCTGCGTGAGCGGCACGTGATTGCCTGACGCCCGACCTGACCACTGACACGGACGCTGCCATCCGGCGGCGTCCTGTCTTCTCATCATTGAGCCGGCCCTTTCCTTTCGAGATAGTTATGGCTTTCGAGGTAGTTATGTCCCTTGCAACATCGTCACTTGCACAGCTGTTGAGCGATATCGAGCGAATCGCCCGAGACGCGGGCGAGGCCATCATGGCCGTTTATGCTCGCGATTTCACGGTGGAGGAGAAGGCAGACAAGAGCCCGCTGACCGAAGCGGACAAGGCCGCCCACGACGTCATCGTCAGCGGGCTCGAAGCCCTGCCGGGCAACATCCCCGTGCTCTCCGAGGAGAACACCGAGGGCTTTGCCGGGGTAGACGCCGACGGCCGTTACTGGCTGGTCGACCCGCTGGACGGCACCAAGGAGTTCATCAAGCGTAACGGCGAGTTCACGGTGAACATCGCGCTGATCGAGAACGGCAGGCCGGTGCTCGGCGTGGTCGTCGCCCCGGCACTGGATGTGGCCTATCTGGCCGCCGAGGGAGTAGGCGCCTTCAAGGTGGAAGGCAGCGGCGAGCGTCAACCCATCCACGTGGGTGGCAAGCCGCGAGCCGGTGCGTCCTACCGCGTGGTAGGCAGCCGCTCCCATCCCAGCCCTGACTTGTCCGACTGGCTGAAGACATTGGGCTCGCACGACATGGTGCCGATGGGCAGCTCACTCAAGCTCTGCCTTGTCGCCGAAGGCGCGGCGGATGTCTACCCCCGCCTCGGCCCCACTTGCCTGTGGGATACCGGGGCCGCTCAGGCCGTGGTCGAACAAGCCGGCGGTCGGGTGGAAACGCTGGAGGGCCAGCCGCTGAGCTATGCAAACCCCAGTGACTATCTGAACCCGCATTTCGTCGTTGCCGGCTGGAACGATCATCACCGACCAAGCACGCGATGACACGACGCGTCTCAGTCGGTGGCGACCATGACCCGATCCCGGCCGGCCTCCTTGGCGTGGTAACTGGCGGCATCGGCTCGCGCTATCACGGCCGCGGTATCGTGGTCGCTGCCACGAAAGGCGGTGACACCAATGCTCAACGAAACACGAAATTCCTGGCCCTGGTGGACCACGTAGACTTCACGCACCGAGCAGCGCACGGTATCGGCGACGCGTTTCGCTTGCTCGAGGGTGCAGCTCGGTAGCAGCACCGCAAACTCATCGCCGCCCTGACGCGCCACGTAATCGCTGCGTCGCACCTCCCACGCCAACACCTGGGCGATGCGGCGCAGCATTTCATCCCCCAGCGCATGGCCACCCTCATCGTTCACGGGTTTGAAATGATCGAGGTCGAACAGTATCAGCGCTGATGGCGTGCCCGTCTTGTGCCATTCCGCCAGGGCCTCCTCGAGGCGACGCTCGAAACCACGACGGTTCAGCAGTCCGGTCAGCGGGTCGTGCTCGGCCTCCCAGCGGCGCAAGGCATCCTCATGATAGCGCTCGGTAATGTCCTTCACCGTACCCACGAAGCCGATATTGCGGCCCTGGATCGACACCAGGCTGGCGTGAACCTCCAGCCACAAGGTGTCACCGTTGGCGTGCAAGAAGCGGAACTGCTGGAGGAAGGGATCGCCGCTGGCAAGGCTATGTCGCCAGAGATCCATCGCCGAATCCCGGTCGCCCGTATGGATATGCGCCAGCCAGACGACCTCGCCACGCGTGGTGAAATCATGGCCGGTCAGCTCCTTCAGGGCCGGGTTCATGTAACTGAAGCGGCCCGCCATATCGGTGACGAACATTCCCAGCGGCGAGGAGGCCAGCACGGCATCGAGAAACGCCTGCCTGTCGGATAGCCGCAAATGCGCTTCGCTGCGCTCCGCCTCGACCCGATTGAAGGTGTCGGCCAGGTTGATGAGTTCATGCATGTGCGTGGCCAACGCGATACGGCTGCGCCGCCCCTCGCCTACCTCATGGATCTGTCTTGCCAGGCGGTGCAGCGGCGACAGCGTTCGCCGCACCAGTCCCCACATGACGGGTAGCGTCAGTAACGCAAATGCCGCCCCGCCCCACCACAGCCACTGGATCAACAGGGCCATTGGCTCGAGCACCTGTTTCTCGGGCAGGGCGACGCCGACGATCCAGTCGGCCGGCCAGATCTGATTGAAGGATTGATAGGCTTCTCCGCCACCGATCATCGGTGTGACGGTTTTCCCCTCCCAGCCATCGAGCGCACGATGCAGGAGAGGATGGGCCTCGAGCGAGGGCACCGGCTGCAATATCTGGTCAGCCTGGGGATGATAGAGGATCGTGCCCGACGCCGTGGCCACTGCGGCGTACCCACCGTCTCCCAGCCGCAAGCGCTGCAAGCGTGCGAACAACTCACCCGAGCGGATATCGACGAAACCACCGACAAAGCCATTGAACTCACCGTCACGCCAACGCGGCACGGTAAACAACACCAGGGGCTTGTCACTGGCGCGCCCGGTAAAGGGCTCGCTGACATAGGGCCTTTGTACCGCCCGCAAGAAGCGGAAGTACTCGGTGTCCTTGGTTTCAAGCCCCACCCGCCCGTCCATTTCGGGCCAATCGGCCTGAACCACGCCCTGGGCATCCGCCACCACCAGGCCATCGAACCATTCGAGCAACGCCGTGTTATGCCTGAGCTCTTCACGCAGGCGCGCATGGCCTTGCTCGCCGAGCATGGCCTCGAGCCGCTGTAGCGCTCCCAAGCGCTGATCCACCTGAGTACTGAGCTCTTCGGCGATGACCCGCGATTCATAGCTCAGATGCGTGAAATTGACCTCACTGATCAACGAACGACCGATCCATCCCGCCGCACCGAGCAACAGCAACGCCACCACCACCCAGGTGATCGCCAGGCCGAGCATCAAGCGGCTCTGCAGGGACGTCAGCAACCGCAGCGAACGTTTCACACGTGGAAAATGCAAAAGCTGACCGTCGTATGGTTTATTAATATAAGCCTTTCAGAATGCCTAAATTAATACACCTGGTCTAGGCGACTTATGGCTCGAATAGACGATCTCCAGTCGCGCACCTGGAAGCAGGCAGCAAAAAAAAGCCGGCCCCTGGGGGCCGGCTTCGTTGTGGCGAGTGCGTTACTGCTTCAAGCGTGAGGCTTAGAAGAAGTAGCGAGCACCGGTCACGTAGTAGACATCGTCGCCGTCATCAACCTCGACACCACCGCTACCAATCTGAGCATCCGGCTGGTCAGCCTGCTGCACCTCGGCGAAGAGGTTGAAGTTGCTGGAGACGTTATAGTAGCCGCCGGCAGCCCAGGACAAACGCTCATCCTCAGCGTCATCCTCGTCGATATGGTAAATATCGGCGTTGAAGGCCCACTGGTTGATAGCGTAGGACATGCCCAGGCCAACTTTTTCGAAGCCGCCACCGTACTCGCCATTATCGTCGCGGGCTTCATAACCCAGGCGGGCGGAGAAGTCATCGGTGAATGCGTAGGCGGCAGTGGTGCCGTAGCGCATCTCGTCGTTGCCATTCGCATTGGGGTTAGTGATTCTGTCGCCATCCTCATCCAGGATAGCCTTGTCATCGACGAAGCCAGCGGCCAGACGCAGCCCGCCCACTTCGTACTTCGCGCCGCCCTGGGCGACGACTTCGTCGTCCCGCTGATCAACACCTTCAATGTCGCCGCGATTGCTGTAGTGCTTGGCCTGCAGGAAGACTTGGAAGCCTTGCATGTCAGGCGTGAAATAGCCGATGGAGTCGCCGCGTGATTGAGTCCTGTGAGTACCGAATTCCAGGCCACGGTCGATATAGACGTCGAACGGCGCGGTCACGGACTGCAGGTAGAAGGAGTCGAAGTTACCGGCCTGGACGGTACCCCAGTTGTTGCTCTGCAGGCCGAGATACGACTGGCGAGTCTCGCTGAAAGCATCGAAGTCGTTAGCGCCATTGTTGCCGGCCTCGTCGCCGCGGAAGCGCCACTCGAGGCGACCGAAGGCGGACAGGTCGGAGGTGATTTCCTGGCTCATGTTCAGGCCCAGACGCGAGTAGACGTCGACGAACTCGGGGCCGTTATCGATTTCCTGGCCGGCATCGTTAAACTCGGAGCCACCACCGGCAATACCCATGGCGATACGGCCATAGACGTCAAGCGTGGTGCCGTCCTGGTCATAAACGGTGGCGGCCTGGGCGCCAGTGGCGGCCATGGTACCGGCGATAGCAGTCGCTAAGAGTGTCTTTTTCATTTCGATGAGTCCTTTGACTAACTTGCTGTTTCGATCGTTGTCTGCCGGAGCCTGAGGCATCCGTACAGGTTGGCTTGCCGATGTTGTTGCCGGTTCGTGCCCTGTCGGCTCCCTCGCGGGAGGTGGCAGCGCGCGAGCCGGACCTCGGTTAAGCCTTGTTATAGTCCAATGCTCGCAAGAGGAACTTTAACCGCGGATACGAGTCAGCGCAAGAAGAAAAAACACTGTTTTCATTCAGCCCGCACCTTCCTCAGGGAACTTTCTCTTGCCTGGGTGGTAGGCCTCGTCTTCCTGGCTCCCCCTTGGGCCGCGAGCGGCGACCGATGCATCCTGGCGAAACAGCGCCGGGCAGCAATGAGCGCGAATATCATGCCGCGTGGTTAGGGTCGTGGCAAGCCTGCACGGATTCGTCTTGGTGGGTGCGTCTTAAAGAGATCAGCCAAACGATGGAAGAAAAGCGTCAGCCCTGGCGATTGTGCTTGGCCAACAGGGCGCTGAGCTTGTCTTCCAGGGTGGCGTGAGGCTCAGGCGCTTGCTTGGCCGCGGGCTTGTCGCGGGCTGGCTCACGGTGCTGCTGAGCCTCGCGCGGTGGCCGCCTGTCGTTCCCGGCGCCCTTTCCCGCCTTGCCTTGCCGGGCGGGGTCACCGCGAAACCGGTCTTGGCGCGAATGTTCGGCACGACCAGCCTGCAGGCGCTCGAGCTTTTGCCTGGCGTGGTCGGCGGCCTGGGCGTCGACGGTGCCGGCGGGTTGGCCGTCAAGATCGATGCGCTCGCCGCCCTCGCGCACCGCCTTGAGATAGCGCGGCAGGTTGACGTAGCCCGCCAGGGCACGGCGCACCAGCTTCTCCGGCCAGGGCTCACGCGCGGTGAGGTCGTGATGAATGCCTACCTTGAGCGGCCGAGTATGGCCCTTGAAGAAGGCGGCGGGATAGCGCTGATACCACTGGGCCAGCAGCGCCTGAGGTGAGGGGGGAGCTTCATCGACAACCACCGCTTCGACAGTGGTCTTTTGCTCTACTTTTTTCTCTGCCTTTGGTTCCTCTGCCCTTGGTTCCTCTGCCTTTGGCTTTGGCTTTTCGTCTACCGCAGGCGCACGCCGTGGCGCTGCCGGCGAGACGCCAGGGGTCTGCTCGCCTTGTGCCGAGGAAGATGTGGGAGCGTTCTGGGGCGTGGGCGCCGAGACGTTCTGTCGCGGACGATGGCCGATCAGGGCAGCGAGCCCCTGGGCGCGCCGGGTGGGAGGGGGAAAGCCGCCGTGGGATTCGCCCGCCGCCAGCTTCTCGAGCAGATGGCGATTGTGGGCTTCCAGTTCGCTGTTCTGCTCGTCGAGCTCACGGTTTTCCTCGAGCAGTTCCAGACGCGTGGCTTCCAGCTCGTAGAGCCGTGCGCGCAGCCTGGCACATTCCTGGCGTCGCTCGCTGACGGCTAGCCGTGCAGCCTCGACGCGACGTTCCAGTTCGTCGAGCAAGTGATGATGGTCAAGCAATTGGCGGCCTCCCGGGTCTCTCCCCACAGCGTGAGTGTGAGTCAGCCATGGCAACGCGGCAAATGTCGCCAACAGGCGACGGCGTCAACGCGCTGTCGCGTCATCGGCGGACACTCACTTGCGGACATAGTAGACAAAATCATAATTCGGCTGCCCCTCGGCGGGCTCCCCGGCAACGCGCTGCACCTCTTGCCAGTCGGCCGCGTCCAGCTCGGGAAAGTGGGCATTACCCGATATCTCGACATCGACTTCGGTGAGATAGAGGCGCGAGGCGCAGGGCATCGCCTGGACGAAGATCTCCCCCCCCCCGATCACCATGATTTCTTCGGCGGTGTCGATGGTGGCCTGCTGATCGGCCAGACGCAGCGCTGATGCGAGGTCATGACAGACCCGCACGCCCTCATGTGCAAAGTCGCGATCGCGAGTCACCACGATGTTGAGACGCCCCGGCAGCGCCCGGCCGATCGAGGCAAAGGTCTTGCGGCCCATCACCATCGGCTTGGCCTGGGTCATGCGCTTGAAGAACCTGAGATCCTCCGGCAGGTACCAGGGCAGTTGGTTGTCCACGCCGATCACCCGGTTGCGGGACAGCGCAGCGATCATGGCGACTGGAATCAGCGTCTCGTCGTTCATACGGCTACCTGTGCCTTGATGGAGGGATGCGGGTCGTAGCCTTCGATGGCGATATCCTCGAAGCGGAAGTCGAAGAGGCTCGTGACACCGGGTTCGAGCACCAGCTGCGGAGAGGGACGCGGCGAGCGTGTGAGCTGACGCTCGGCTTGCTCCAGATGATTCAGATAAAGGTGCGCATCGCCCAGGGTATGCACGAAGTCGCCGGGCGCAAGACCACAGACCTGTGCGATCATCTGCGTCAACAGCGCGTAACTGGCGATATTGAACGGCACCCCGAGAAAGATATCCGCGCTGCGCTGGTAAAGCTGGCAGGACAGACGCCCATCGGCGACATAGAACTGAAACAGGCAGTGGCACGGCGGCAGCTGCATGTCATCGACCTGGGCGGGATTCCAGGCGGTAACGATCAAGCGCCGCGACTGCGGATTGCTGCGGATCTGCTCGAGGAGCCTCTCGATCTGATCGACGTGACCGCCGTGCGGGTCGGGCCAGCTACGCCATTGATAACCATAGACCGGACCGAGGTCGCCGTTGTCGTCGGCCCATTCGTCCCAGATCCGCACGCCGTTTTGCTTGAGATAGGCGATGTTGGTATCGCCGCGCAGAAACCATAGCAGCTCGAAAATGATCGAGCGCAGATGGAGCTTCTTGGTGGTCACCAGCGGGAAGCCGCGCGACAGATCGAAGCGCATCTGGTGGCCGAACAACGAGCGCGTGCCGACGCCGGTGCGATCGCCACGCTCCATGCCGTGATCGAGCACCTGGCGCATCAGATCCAGGTAGGGTTGTTCGAGGGCGGGCGATTCCAGCACCGACTGGCCTTCGTGCTGGTCTTGGTGGTTGTGCATCGTCTGGCGGACCCTAAATGGCAGGAGAGTCGGAATAAAAAAGCGTTAGTCTACTTGCCCGCTTGCTACCGGGCCAGCGAACCATTAGGCGTCGCGGACATCGACCGGCTGGCGCCGTGACCAGAGGATCAATCCCACGCCGATACCAATCATCGGCAGGGTCAACAGCATACCCATGGTCAACCAGCCGAAGGCAAGATAGCCGATATGGGCGTCCGGCAGGCGCACGAATTCGACCAGGAAACGGAACACGCCATAGAGCACGAGGAAGAGCCCGGAGACCAGCCCGCGGCGCTGCGGCCGAGCCGAGACCCACCACAGCACCACGAAGAGTACCGCACCTTCCAGCAGCGCCTCATACAGCGACGAAGGATGGCGCGGCTCGGGGCCCATGCCGGGAAAGGGCATGCCCCAGGGCAGCCCGGTGACCCGACCGGGAAGTTCATGATTGATGAAATTGCCGATGCGCCCCGCTCCCAGGCCGATGGGCACCAGCGGGGCGACAAAGTCGGTCAGGGTGAAGAAGGCCAGCCCTTTCTTTCTGGCGAACCACAGGGCGGCGAGCAACACCCCGACCAGGCCACCGTGGAAGCTCATGCCGCCGTCCCAGACGCGGAAGATCCACAGCGGATCGGCGAGCCATTGCGGCATGCCGTAGAACAGCGCGTAGCCCAGTCGGCCGCCGACCACCACCCCGATGGCGGCATAGAACAGCAGGTCGCCGATGTCATCGTGGGTCAGGCCGATGCGCCGGGCACGCAGGCGTCCGAGCCACCAGGCGGCAACGAAGCCGATCACGTACATCAAGCCATACCAGTGCACCTGGAAAGGCCCGAGCGAGATGGCGACCGGGTCGATGGCGGGGTAAGTCAGCATTGATGATCCTCAGGCAGGCGGGTTAGTCGATGAAAGATGGCGGCAAGGATAACAGAGCGACGTGAGCGGCTGCGGGGTCAGGCATTGCCGACATTCTCGACACGACCCGGTAGCCAGTGCCGTACCAGCTCGACCAGCGCCTGGGGACGATAAGGCTTGGCCAAGCAATCGTCCATTCCCGCCTCGCGAAAGCGATGTCGGTCCTCGTCGCTGGCATTGGCTGTCAGCGCGACCAGGATGCTGCGGTGGGCGTCCTGCCGGCACGCCTCGTATTCGCGCCATTGATAGCTGGTCGCCACGCCATCCATGTCGGCCATGTAGATATCCATCAGCACCAGGTCGAAATACACCTGCCTCTCGCGCTCCAGGGCCTCGGTACCGCTGGTGACAGCCTCGACGATGAATCCCTGCCCCTCCAGGACCTTCCGCGCCAGCATCAGATTGACCGGACCGTCGTCGACGATCAGCACACGGAGCTGGCGCTGACGCGATTCCCTGTCACGTCTCGTGGGCACTTCACCCGTCAAGTTGGAAACCAATACCGAGATATCTTTCAGCCGTTCGCGAAAGTCCTGGAGGGTCTGGGTGGAGGCAAGCGCGGATTCGTGCGCTGCGCTGCCGGGTGCATGGATGAGCATGCTGTCCAGTGAGGCCATCAATGGTTCGAGCTCTCTTTGCAGATGGTTCAAGTAGCCGGACTTGAGCCGCGACTCTTCGCGCGCCCGCTGCTGGCCCACCAACAGCTGTTCGAGGCGACGCTCACGGCTTTCCAGCGCCTCGACTAGCTTCGCATGCTCTTCGCTGCTGTCGAACACGGCGGCCGCGGGTGACGACAAGTGCGTATCGTAAAATGCCCGCATGCCCACCAGCAGCCGGATAATACGGTCGCGAAGATCGACAGGAACGCCACCGAGCATCAAGAAGCGCCCTTCGCGTCGCTCGACCTCCTCCAGCCACCGCTCGTTATCCTCCAGCAGTTCGACCAGGCTTTCCTCCCGCGCGGCCAGCCGATGACGCAGCATCACCAGAAAGATCATCACGTTGAGGCTGCTGCCCGCCAGAAGCGCCAGCCCCAACCAGACAGTGAAGCTCCAGGAGACACTGTGCGGAATAGCCCACCAGAGCGACAAGCAGACCAGGACGCACAGCGTGACAAGCAAGGCCTGAGCCCACAGCACAGGCCATAGCAGGGGCTTGACCAGCCGCGCCCAGAGGCGCTCCTTGCTTGTCTCGGCTCGCATGACCATCCTTGGGAAACAAAGGTGCGGTGAGTGTACGATGCCGGCACCATTGCTGTCATGGCGGGGCCTGCCAGGCAGGATATCTTCCCTACTGGGCGCCGTAACGCTAAGCTCTGCGGATGTGTCTCATTGCCCTGGATCATCGCCCCGGCAGCGCTTTTCCGCTGCGCCTGGTAGCCAACCGTGACGAATTTCATGCTCGCCCCACGGCGCCGCTGGCGGCCTGGGACGATGCGCCGGCTATCGTCGGCGGTCGCGACCTGGTTGCCGGAGGATCGTGGCTGGCGGTACATCGTCGCGGGCGCTTCGCCGCCGTGACCAATGTCCGTGACCCTCGCCTACAGGTTAGTGCCGAGGCGCCGAGCCGCGGCGCGCTGGTCCGTGAAGCCCTCGAAGCGGACATGCTGCCGGCCTGGCTCGACAGGCTGGCGGTCGGCGACGCCCTGCGCTACGCCGGCTTCAACCTGCTGGTGGGTGACGGGGAGCGACTCTGGCACCTGCACCGCGGATGGGAAGGTGTCTCGCTGCAGATGCTAACGCCTGGCCTGCACGGCCTTTCCAATGCCGGGCTCGATACGCCCTGGCCCAAGCTGACCGCCGCCTGTAACGGCCTTGCCGCCAGTGTGGCGCATCAGCGTTGGCCGCATGAGGCGCTACAGGCAATGCGCGACTCGCATCCCGCTATCGATCATCAGCTGCCGGACACGGGGGTAGGCCTCGAACTGGAGCGTCACTTGTCGGCTGCCTTTATCGTTGGCCAGGATTACGGCACCCGTGCGACTACCTGGTTGGAATGGCGGGCCGATGACCGCCTCACCATCGGCGAGCGGCGCTTCGGGCCCGAAGGCGTGATGCTCGGCGAAGACGAGTTGCGCATCGAGATCGGCACCTGATTAATTTCCCGGCCTGATCAATTTCCCGGTGGCAGCAGGTGCGTCAGCTGCCATTCCCCGAAGCGGGTCGCAAGATGGTGGCGAACCGCCTTCGGCGATTCCAGGGCGAGGGTCTGGGTAACCAGCTCGCGAGCCGCACTGTGGGGCACACGGCGGATCGCGGCGCGGACCCGTGGCAGGCTGGGAGCGTTCATCGATAGTGCATCGAAGCCCATGCCCATCAATAGCAGGGCGCCGGCCGGGTCACCGGCCAACTCACCACATACCGAGATCGGCCGGTCGAGTGCGCGTGACTCGTCGGCCAGGCGCGCCATCGCCGAGAGCACGGCGGGATGACAGGTATCGTAGAGTTCCGCAACACGCGGATTATTGCGATCCACCGCTAGCAGATACTGCGTGAGATCGTTGGTGCCGACCGAGAAGAAATCGGCACGCTGCGCAAGCGCCTCGAGCTGATAGAGCGTCGCCGGCACTTCAATCATTACCCCCACCTTCGGCCGCCTGGCCACCACACCCTCCTCGCCCAGCTCGATGATGGCACGGTCGAGCAGACGCAACGCATCGTCGACCTCATCGACGTTGGTCACCATGGGCAACAGCACCTGCAGGTTGTCGAGACCTTGCGAGGCCCGCAGCATGGCGCGCAATTGCACCATCAGCACCTCGGGGTGGTCGAGCGTCACGCGGATGCCCCGCCACCCCAGGAAGGGATTGGCTTCCTCGATCGGGAAATACGGCAGATCCTTGTCGCCACCGATATCCAGGGTGCGCATCACCACTGGCAGCGGAGCGAAACTCTCGAGCTGGTCGCGGTAGAGGCGCGTCTGCTCCTGCTCACCGGGAAAGCGCTCGGTGATCATGAAAGGCACTTCGGTGCGATAGAGCCCCACCCCACTGATGCGGTTCTTGAGCGATGCCACGGCGTCAACGGTAAGGCCGGTATTGACCATCAAGGCCATGTCATGGCCGTCGGGAGTGCGGCTGGGCAGGTCCTGCTCATGCTCGAGCACTTCGGACAGGGCCAGCTCCTCGTCGATCAATATCTGGTAATGGCTTTCTAGCTCCGGGCCGGGTCGGACGAAAAGGCGCCCGCGGTGGCCGTCGAGCACCACCGGCGCCCCATTGAGCCTCGGCAAGGGCAGATCGACCATCCCCGACACGGTGGGGATTCCCATGGCGCGGGCGATGATCGCCACATGAGAGGTGCTGGAGCCGCGTACCGACACCAACCCCACCAACTTCTCCCGCGGCACTTCGCCGAGCATCGTCACACTGATCTCATCGCCGACCAGTACGGTGCGCTGCGGAAAGACAGCGGGCGTCAGTGAGGTCTCTTCCTGAAGATGGGCCAGCACCCGCCGGCCGAGATCGCGTATATCGGCGGCACGCTCGCGCAGGTAATCGTCATCGACCCGCTCGAGATACTGCACGTGGCGACGCACCACGTCGGCCAGCGCACCGGGGGCCCACTGCCCCTCGCGAATGCGCTTGACGACTTCCTGGGAAAGCGCGGCCTCGCCAAGCATCTGCTGATAGACCTCGAACAGTGCCAGCTCCTGGGCCGAGATACGGCTGGCCAGGCGTTCGCCGGCCGAACGTATCTCGTTTCTGACTCGCCCGATCGCCTCGTTGAGCCGGGTGATCTCGTACTCCACATCCGTGGGAATCAGATCGGGGACACTGTCGAGATCGGCAGGCGGGGCGATCACGACCGCCTCGCCGATGGCCATGCCCGGGGCGGCGGCAACGCCCTTGAACACCGCCTGGCCATCGGAAAGGCTACGTCGATTGAGGTTTCCGGTCGCCAGCGAGTGCGCCAGCACACCCCCCAGCTGAGCGGCCATGGTGACGAGAAACGCCTCGTCCTCTTCATCGAAGCGGCGCTTGACCGACTGCTGCACCACCAGCACGCCGAGCATGCGGCGTTGATGAATGATCGGCACGCCGAGGAAGCTGGAGAAGCGCTCCTCGCCGGTCGACTCGAAGTAGCGAAAGTACGGGTGCGACTGGGCATCTTCCAGATTCAGCGGCTCTTCACGGCTGGCCACCAACCCCACCAGGCCCTCGCCAAGCGACAGCGTCACCTGGCCGACGGCCTGGGCGCGCAGGCCGATGGTTTCCATGAGCACGAGACGGTCAATATCGGCGTCGAAGAGATAGAAGGAGCAGACATCGGTACGCATGGCCTTGCGAATGCGACGCACCATGGTGGACAAGGCCGCATCCAGATTACGGGCCCCGTTGACTTCCTGAATGATGCGGCGCAAAACCTCGAGCATGAGCGTCCTGGTATCCACGTAATGTTTCCTGCTAGTACAGCAGGATTTGATGAATGTCAGACCCGACGCTATCGCCGGTGTTCCTCCCCGTCTCAATCACCCCAGCCCGAGGGCAAGCCGCTGGGCGCGGGGCGACAGCTCGCGCAAGGCCCGTCGGTATACCTCACGCTTGAAGGGCACTACCTGACCCAGAGGGTACCAGTAACTGACCCAGCGCCAGCCATCGAATTCCGGTTTGGGCGTACCGTCTACACAAATTCGACTATCCTGGCAGCGTATTCGCAGCAAGAACCACTTCTGTTTCTGGCCGATGCATACCGGCCGTGAATGGGTACGAATCATGCGCCTGGGCAGGCGATAACGCAGCCAGCCCCGGGTGCAGGCAAGAACCTGAACATCATCGGCGGTGAGGCCGATTTCCTCGTGCAGCTCGCGAAAAAGTGCCTGTTGCGGAGTCTCGTTCGCCTTGATGCCTCCCTGGGGAAACTGCCAAGCGTTCTGCCCTACCCGACGCGCCCAGAGCAGTTGCCCCTGTTCGTTGGCAATCATGATGCCAACGTTAGGGCGAAAGCCGTCAGCGTCGATCACGGACTTCACCTTATTAATCCAGTATTGGGAACATTCTTCCATAAGCCTGCAAAGGGCATCAACAAAACTGCACGGGACGGAACGACGAAGGGCGTGCCGCTCGAAGCTCCCCATCGCTTCTGCCATAATCCCCAGCCTCGTCATCATCCCGTTAATGAAGCTATCTAAAGAAACCGTCCACCCAGAACCCTTTCAGAATCCTTTAAAGAGGTATGCCGTGAGCCTGGCCATCTTCGACCTGGACAACACCCTGCTTTCGATCGACAGCGACCATGCCTGGGGCGAGTTCCTGCTCGAACAAGGCGCCGTTGACCCGGTTGCCTATCGCGAGGCCAATGATCGCTTCCTGGCCGACTACGCAGCCGGCACCCTGGACATCTACGCCTTCCTCGAGGTCGCGCTCAAGCCGCTGACGCAGCACAGCCCCGAGCAACTGGCGGCTTGGCACCAGCAATTCATGGCCAGCAAGATTGAGCCTCATGTCCTCCCCAAGGGTGAGGACCTGGTGGCACGCCACCGCGCCAGCGGCGATACGCTCTTGATCATTACCGCGACCAACCGCTTCATCACCGGCCCTATCGCCAAGCGGTTAGGCATCGACGAGCTGATTGCGGTGGAGCCCGAAAGCCTCGATGGCCGTTATACCGGTCGCGTCAGCGGCACTCCCAGCTACCGGGAAGGCAAGGTCAAGCGGCTCGATGAATGGCTGACCCGCAAGGACATGGCCCTCGACGGTGCCTGGTTCTATAGCGACTCCCACAACGACCTGCCGCTGCTCGAGCGCGTCGACCATCCGGTCGCCGTCGACCCGGACCCTACCCTGCGCCAGGCCGCTGAAGCGCACGGCTGGAAGATCATCAGCCTGCGCGACTGACGTACGTCAGACAAGCGAAATGATTCCAGACATAGAAATCTAGCCCAGAAATACGAAAACGCCCTGGCGGGAATGCCCGCCAGGGCGTTTTTTTTCGTACCAGCGCTAGCTCATCAGCCCAGCAGGTGCTCAACGGCGGCGCGCTCTTCACGCAGCTCGTCTTCGGTGGCCTTCATGCGGCCACGACTGAAGTCATCGACCTCGAGGCCCTGAACGATCTCGTAGTGGCCGTTCTTGCAGATTACCGGGTAGGAATAGATGATACCCGGCTCGATGCCGTAGCTGCCCTCGGACGGGATGCCCATGCTGACGATACCGTCGCTGCCCAGCGCCCAGTCACGCATGTGATCGATGGCCGCCGAGGCCGCCGAGGCCGCGGAAGACGCGCCACGCGCCTTGATGATGGCCGCCCCGCGCTGCTGCACGGTGGGGATAAAATCGTTCTCGTACCATTCACGCTCGATCAGTTCCAGCGCGGGCTTGCCGCCTACCTTGCAGTGAGCAAGATCGGGGTACTGGGTGGCACTGTGGTTGCCCCAGACGATCATGGATTCCACATCGGTGACGTGCTTGCCAACCTTCTGCGCCAGCTGTGTCAGCGAACGGTTGTGATCCAGGCGCATCATTGCCGTGAACTGGCCCTGATCGAGTTCCGGCGCGTTGCAGGAGGCAATCAGCGCGTTAGTGTTGGCCGGGTTGCCCACCACCAGCACCTTGACGTTCCGGCTGGCATTGTCGTTGAGCGCCTTGCCCTGCACGGAGAAAATTGCCGCGTTGGCTTCCAGCAGGTCCTTGCGCTCCATCCCCGGACCGCGCGGGCGGGCGCCGACCAGCAGCGCGTAATCGCTGTCCTTGAAGGCGACGTTGGCATCGTCGGTGGCAACAATATCCTGCACCAACGGGAAGGCGCAGTCGTTGAGTTCCATCACCACGCCGTTCAGGGCGTCCATGGCCGGCGGGATCTCCAGCAGTTGCAGGATCACCGGCTGGTCCTTGCCCAGCATGTCGCCGGAGGCAATACGGAACGCAAGGGAATAGCTGATCTGGCCGGCGGCGCCGGTAATGGTAATGCGAACGGGGTCTTTCATGGTGACTCCTTGGTTGTCAACACGCGGATTGTCGCCGTGAGGATTGGCCGGGCGGGTGTCGCTCGCCTTGGCCGGCATTCGAACCGCGGAAATGGTATTCCTGCGGTGCACAAAACTCAATTCGACCTGAGGCTACCTACCCGCCAGGCCAGCCAGCCGGCTCATTCGCTCTTGCGATTGGTCACCTTCTCGATCAGCGCCTCGGTTTCGCTGGACGGGCCATGCTCGAGGGCAGATTCGGCCTCATGCCAGAGGCACACAAAACGCCGACAGGACGCGCAGAAAACCTTGTCATCGGGGTTCTTGACCTCCGACACCTGCATGCGATGGCTGCCGCACGACGGGCAGCCAGACGGCAGGCGAAATTCGGTAGACAGATCGGACATGGTCGCTAACTCCTTTTAACTGAACAATGCACTCAGGACGCTGGGGTAATATCGACGGCTTCAAACAACGTCGAGGGACAATTACCCCACCGCCACATCATCAGTAGCATGGCACCGCTGTCATGATTGCTCCAACCGCTCGCCCAGCCATTTGCCGATATCCAGCACCTGCTGGGGGCAAACCGCATGGGCCATGGGATAGCTGCGATAATTCGCTGGATAACCGAGCGACAGCACTTTCTCATAGGCGGCCTTGCCCAGCGCCTCAGGCACGACCGGATCGAAGTTGCCGTGGTGCACCTCGATGGGTAGCCCACGGTTGGTCTCGGCAAGCGTGATGCTGTCGGCGGTGGCGAAATAGGTCGACATCGCCAGCAGCCCGCCCAGCGGTTGCTCGAACGACAGCGCGGCCTCATAGGCCACGGCGCCGCCCTGTGAGAAACCGGCCAGTATGATTCGACGGCTGTCGATGCCTTGATCGATCTGCGCTTGCACCAACGACTGGATCCGCTTGGCGGAAGTCTTGAGCTGCGGCTCGTCTACGCGGCGGTCCAGGCTCATCTCAAGAATGTCGTACCAGGCCGGCATGACCATGCCGCCATTGACGGTGACCGGCATCCGTGGCGCATGGGGGAGAATCACGCGCACGCTGGCATCGGCGGGTAGCGGCAGCGCTGGTACCAGCGGCTCGAAATCGCGGCCGTCGGCTCCCAGGCCATGCAGGATGAAAAAACAGGCATCGGCGGGCTTGCCGTTGCGCGGCTCGATGATCAGTTCACCGGGATTGCTCATGGGCGCGTAATTCCTTGGTCTTTCTAGACGATCAGGCGAAAAAAGTGGGAAAACCTCGCCACCCTACCGTAAAGCTGCCGCCGCGGCGAGACGGTCCGCCACCGCTTAAAAAGGCCAGATAAGCGGAATCAGCGCCAGCGCTATGCCTCCCGTCAGCAGGTTGAGCGGGGCACCCAGGCGCAGGAAATCGCTGAGACGGTAGCCTCCCGGCCCCTGCACCATGAGGTTGGTCTGGTAACCGATGGGCGTCAGAAAGCTGGCCGAGGCCGCGAACATTACCACCACGACGAAGGGCATCGGGTTGACCCCCAGGCTCTCGGCGCTGGTCATGACGATGGGAAAGGTGATCACCGCCGCGGCATTATTGGTGACCAGCGCCGTGAGCAGCGCCACCACGATATAAGTGGCCACCAACAAGGCCCAGGGATTGCCGCCGGCCATGGCAAGCACATTTTCGGCCAGCACCCCCGCCGCGCCGGACGTCTCCAGGGCCGCACCAAGGCCGAAGGAGGCGGCGATGGTCAGTAGCACCTGCGTGTCCAGGCCGCGCTTGGCCGCGCCCACGCTGCAGCACCCGGTGAGCAGCGACAGGGCCGCGCCCAGCATTGCGGCGTTCATCATGCTCATCACGCCCAACGAGGCCAGCAGCACCACGCCGGCGAGGATGCTCCAGGCCAGCCAGGCCTTCTCGTGGACCGGCCGCGCCGCGCCATTGACCTGACTGATCAACAGGAAGTCGCGTGATTGCCGATGGCGCTCGATGAAGGGCGGACGCGCCTCCAGCAGCAGTACATCGGCGGCTTGCAGGCGCACCTGCCCGAGGTTGCCAACGACTCGCTCGCCACCGCGGCACACCGCCAGCACCGCGGCGCCATAGAGCGTACGAAAATGCCCGTCGCGAATCCGTTGACCGACGAACTGGCACTGGTTGGACACCACGGCCTCCACCAGACGGCGCTCCTTGAAATCCTTTTCAAGGCTCGACGCTCCATGACGCGATGGCACCAGGCCACGAACCTGCTGCAGATCCACCGCCCCTTCGCTGGTACCAGCAAAGACCAGCCGGTCGCCACCCTTCAGGCGCTCCCCGGGCCCGACCACACTGACCACGTTGCCCTCGCGCTCGATCTCGACCAGAAACAATTCGCGAAGATGGCGCAACCCGGCTTGCTCCACGGTCTTGTCGACCAGCGGGCCCGCCGTATCGACTTCCATCTCGATGGTGAACTCGCGCGGATTCTCGAACAACGCCGCGGCACCGCGCCGCGCCGGAAGCATTCTGGGACCCAGCACGACCAGGTAAACCAGACCGGCTATCGCGACCGGCACTCCTACCCAGGCGATATCGAACAACCCCATGGCAAGCCGAGGCTCGCGATCAATCAGCAGGCCATGCACCACCAGGTTGGTACTGGTGCCGAAACGCGTAATGGTGCCACCCAGAATGGAAGCGAAGCTCAATGGCATCAGCAGGCGGTGAGCGGGCAGCGGCAGCCGTCGGCTCCAGCTCAGGACCGCAGGAATATAGGTTGCGACCACCGGCGTATTGTTGAGAAACGCGCTGAGTGAGGCCACCGGCAGTAACAGGCGTATAAGTGCCTTGAACTCACCGTGCGGCCGCCCGAGCACGTAACGGATGATCAAGTCGATGCCGCCCGTTTCGCGGATGCTCGCGACCAGCACGTACATGAACGCCACGGTGAACAGCCCGCTGCTGGAGAAGCCTGCCAGCGCCTGGTCGGGCTCGATCACACCCAGGGTCAGCAGCAGGATCACCGCGCCGAGCAGCACGATATCGGGTCCAAGGCGGGAGAACGCCATCATGGGAAAGACAGCGGTAACAACGATGAGGGCGAGCCAGGCATCCAGCGTCATGAAGCAGATCCATCACAACAGGCAAAGCAGCCATTGTGAGGCCATCGGATTATTCTAAAAAGTTATTTTTAATAATTTTTTAAGACTTAAATATTATATGAAATAATGACGCGCACGCAAAAAGACCCGCTTTCGCGGGCCTTTTTTACACTACTCGAAAGCAGTGACATCTAGGTCATTACAGACTCAGCCAATTAGGCTCAGTTGACAACCTGGATGTTGGAAGCCTGGAGGCCTTTCTTGCCCTGGGTGACGTCGAAGGAAACCTTCTGGCCGTCTTGCAGGGACTTGAAGCCTTCAGCCTGAATCTCGGAGAAGTGAGCGAACAGGTCGTCACCGTTGTCGTCCGGAGAAATGAAGCCAAAGCCTTTAGTGTCGTTGAACCACTTAACTGTACCAGTAGCCATTTTCGAAATCCTCGAATAGCGTTTGATTGTGCCGGGAGATACCCGAATTGCAGTGGGTAAAACAAGAAACTTTCACCGGGAAATCGATGCTACAGAGCGTTTCGATGACCACTTGCGATGTTCGACTTGCTAACCAACTGGACGCATCATGCCTTCTTGCCGAGCGCAGGTCAAATACTATTTGTTATGGATGGCATGCTCTGGATAACAGGCCTCTACCCTGCACAAGCGGGCGTCTGGACCAAGCGGGCGTCTGGACATAGTGGAAGGGAAACCGTAAGGTAGCTGGCAGACAAGGCCATATTGTATACAAAAATTGTATCATGGCCGCTGGCCACACCGACCACGGCGGCCGGATCACCGATACGCTTGAATGCTCATGTTCATGACGCCCTCGACAACAAGGGAATCCATGACGGCAACACTTGCCCTCAAGGATAGCGCCTCCCACCCGTTTCCCCGGCCCGACATAGCGGCTGCCCTGAGCGACAAGGGCGACCCCTGAGGCCACTCCCCGGCCGCCCTGCGGCCGGATTGCCAGCCCGTTACCCCCGCTGACTGCCTGACAGATTCAGCACGGGGCCGGTGTGTGTTCTGCACTCCCTACCGGGCGGCGCCCCCTGCCGGCCATTGTCCGCAATGGTCAGACACCACTCTGTGCCGACCGCATCATGTCGGCGTACTGAATCACTGCGAGGAACTCCGTGAACGATCCTGACTTCTATCAATTCTCCACCCTGACGGTATTGCTGCTGCTCGCCGCCTTCTACGGCGGGACCTACCTATTGACACTGAAGATCCGCAAGCCTCAGGAAGATACCGACGCCTACATGGTCTCCAATCACCGCATCGGCTTCGGCATGGGGGCGGCCAGCATGACCGCCACCTGGATATGGGCGGCCTCCTTCTACGCTGCCGCCACCTCCGGCTACACCTATGGCGTCTCCGGCCCGTTACATTACGGCCTGTGGGGGGCACTGATGATCCTGTTCATCTATCCCTTCGGCAGGCGATTCCGCAAGCTGGCACCCAACGCGCATACCCTGGGCGAGCTGATTCATGCGCGCCATGGCTCTTCGAGCCAGCTGATCCTGGCACTCTCCAACGTAATGGGCAGCGTGATCAGCCTGATGGTCAACTTCACCGCCGCCGGCGCCCTGGTAGCCGTGCTCTCGCCGCTCTCGTTCCAGGCGGGGGTCATCATCGCCGGGGTCGGGGTGCTCGGTTACACCCTGTGGTCGGGCTTTCGCGCCTCGGTGCTCACCGACTTCGCCCAATTGGTGGCGTTAATGGCCATCGCCGTGGTGATCATCCCGGCGGTGCTGTTCGCCATGGGGGGGCCTGGCGCCATGGTGGCCGGCCTCGACAATCTCACAGCCGAACAATCCAACCTCTTCTCGATGACCGCCATCCTGGAACAGGGAGCTCCCTTCTTTGTAGCCGTGCTGGCCTATGCCATCGGCAATCAGACCATCTCCCAGCGTCTGTTCGCGGTGAACGAGAGCCACATCAAGCCCACCTTCATTACTGCCACCGTAGGCTACGGCGCTATCGTCATTGGCCTGGGCATGATCGGCCTGATGGCACTGACACTCGGCGTGGAGCCGATGAACGGTGACATGAACAACCTGATTCCGCAGATGGTCTCGAGTTATCTGCCCCCGGTGTTCATCGGACTCTTCTTCATCCTGGTGATCGGCTCGCTCTCCTCAACCGCCGACTCGGATCTCTCGGCGCTCTCCGCGATCATCATGGCCGACGTCTACGGCAAGAACATCGCTCGCGGCAAGGCAGATCCTAAACGCATGCTGCTGATCGGCCGGCTGACCATGGTAGTCGCCACCATGGTGGGGATCGTCTTCGCCAGCTTTTCCCTGGATATCCTGGTGATGCTGGTCTTCGTCGGCGCACTATGGGGCGCCATCGTCTTCCCGGTGATCGCCAGCTGCTTCTGGGATCGCGTGACCAATGCCGCCTTCACCACCTCGGTGCTGGTCGCCATGGTGCTGTTCTGTATTGCACGCTTCGAGCTGGTGCCGCTCGCCGGCGGCGCTGGTCTGTTCTTCGAGATCCTCGCCAGCATCGGGGGCGGGATCATCATCGCCTTGATGGTCTTCGGCTTCTGCGGCAGGCGTCTGGGCGCCATTGCCGGCGTGCTGGCCGGCCTCGCCATGCTGGTGTTCGCCACCGGTTTCCTGCGCGACTACACCGTACTGCTGGCCTCGCTGACCGCCTACGGCGCCAGTACCCTGGTCTGTACCCTGATGAGCCTCGCCAGCCCGCAGCGCTTCGACTTCGACACCATTCGCCAGCGGGTCGGCAACTATGACGACCACCAGCCGACGGACGAGCGTCCGGCCCGAGGCGGCGCTGCCCCGGGCTTCGCCGAGCAATACTGAATTACGCAGATGTTCGGGCCGGCGGCTCTGCCGGCCCCGACAACGCCCCCTCAACGACATAGGAGCATGCTTTCATGCAGACCTTGATCTACGGCGCTTACGTCCTCGTCTGGCCCGCCCTGACCCTTGGGGTGCTGGCCCTGATCTGCCGGGCCGTGTGGCGCGACATGCGCGCCGCCAATAAGGATGATCGCGACCTGGTCTAGGGCCGGGTAGCAGCCACCAACACGACAACGGCAGGCCAATGGCCTGCCGTTGTCGTATCCCGCCAGGTGATGGCACTTCACTCGCCGGTGAGAATCCAGTTCGCCGCCTTCTCGGCGATCATCAGCGTCGGCGAATTGGTATTGCCACTGGTAATGGTGGGCATGACACTCGCATCGACGATGCGCAGCCCCGCCACGCCACGCACCCTGAGATGCGGGTCGACCACCGCCATGGCGTCGTCGTCCCGCCCCATCCGGGCAGTCCCCACCGGATGGAAGATAGTGGTACCGATGTCGCCGGCCAGCCGCGCCAGATCGTCGTTGCTCTGGTACGCCATCCCCGGCTTGACCTCCTCGGGCGAATACTTCGCGAAGGCCGGCTGTTCGGCGATACGCCGGGTGACCCGCAGCGAATCCGCCGCTACCTGGCGATCCTCGGGGGTGCTCAGGTAGTTGGGCGAGATAGCCGGCGCCTGGCGGGGATCGCGACTCTTGATGCGTACCGTGCCGCGACTGGTCGGGTTGAGGTTGCACACGCTCGCGGTGATCGCCGGGTAGTCGTGCAGCGGTTGGCCGAAGGCTTCCAGGCTCAGTGGCTGAACGTGGTACTCGAGATTGGGGTGCGCATACGCGTCGGAGCTGCGCGTGAAGGCGCACAGCTGCGACGGCGCCATGCTCATGGGACCGGAGCGTTTCAGGACATACTCCAGGCCAATCTTCGCCTTGCCCACCCACGAGTTGGCCATGGTATTGAGCGTCTTGCCGCCCTTGACCTTGTAGATGGAGCGGATCTGCAGGTGGTCCTGCAGGTTTTCGCCCACCCCGGGCAGGTCGGCTACCAGCGGAATGTCGTGCTCGGCCAGCAGGTCGGCCGGGCCAATTCCTGAGAGCTGCAGCAGTTGCGGCGAGCCGATGGCGCCGGCGGAGAGAATCACCTCGCGGTCCGCCTGGGCGACCACCTCCTTGCCCTCACGCTCGACGCGCACCCCCTGACAACGCACTTCGCCACCCGGCGCCGTCTCGCTTCCTCGTTCCAGAATCAGCCCCAACACCTGCGTGGAGTGCCAAAGCGTCAGATTGGCGCGCTTTTCGGCCGTACGCAGGAACGCCTTGGCGGTATTCCAGCGCCAGCCCGAGCGCTGATTGACCTCGAAGTAGTCGACCCCCTCGTTGTCGCCGCGGTTGAAATCGCGGGTGCGCGGAATGCCGGCCTCCACGGCTGCCGTGGCGAAGTCATCGAGCACCTGCCACTTGAGGCGCTGCTTCTCCACCCGCCACTCGCCGCCCTGGCCGTGATACTCGCGGTGGGCGTTATCGGCGTCACCGCCCTCGTCCAGGCGATAATGACTCTCGTGCCGGGTAAAATCCGGCAGGCAATTGTCCCAGCGCCAGGCGTTCTCCCCGGTAACCTCGGCCCAATGGTCGTAGTCCCGCGACTGGCCCCGGATATAGAGCATGCCGTTGATGCTGGAGCAGCCGCCCAGGGTCTTGCCGCGCGGATAGATCAAGGTACGGCCGTTGAGGCCCGGGTCGGGCTCGGTGCGAAAACACCAGTCGGTCCGCGGGTTGTCGATGCAGTAGAGATAACCCACGGGGATATGGATCCAGTGGTAGTTGTCGCGGCCACCCGCCTCGATCAGCAGTACCCGGTTGGCCGGGTCGGCGCTCAGGCGGTTGGCCAGCAGGCAGCCGGCGGTACCGGCCCCCACGATGATGTAGTCGAATGCTTGGGTTGACTCAGACATGACCGACGCTCCGGCAGCTTACTTGGAGGTCGGCATGACGAATTCGGCCCCGGCGTCGATGGAATCGGACCAACGCTGCATGATCGACTTCTGCTTGGTATAGAAGCGCACGCCCTCTTCGCCGTAGGCGTGGGTATCGCCGAACAACGAGCGCTTCCAGCCACCGAAGCCGTGCCAGGCCATGGGCACCGGAATCGGCACGTTGATGCCGACCATGCCGACCTGGATGCGGCGGCCGAACTCGCGGGCCACGCTGCCGCTCTCGGTGAAGCAACTCACGCCGTTGCCAAACTCATGGTCATCGATCAGTTGGATGGCGGTCGCGATATCCGGCACCCGCACGCAGACCAGCACCGGGCCGAAGATTTCCTCTTTGTAGATGGTCATCTCCGGGGTGACGTGATCGAACAGGGTACCGCCCATCCAGAAGCCTTCGGCACAGTCGTCACCGCTGCCCGAGGCATCGAAGTTGCGGCCGTCGACGACCAGCTTGGCGCCCTCTTCCACGCCCTTTTCGATATAGCCGGTAATGCGCTGATGCGCCTGGGGCGTCACGATGGGGCCCATCTCGGCGTCAAGTTCCATGCCGTTCTTGATCGTCAGGGACTTTGCCCGCTCGGCCAGTCGCGGCACCAGCGTGTCGGCGACATCACCCACCAGCACCGCCACGCTGATCGCCATGCAGCGCTCGCCGGCGGAGCCGTAAGCCGCGCCGATCAGCGCATCGACAGCCTTGTCCTGGTTGGCATCGGGCATGACCACCATGTGGTTCTTGGCCCCGCCCAGCGCCTGGACGCGCTTGCCGTGATGGGCCCCGCGCTCGTAGATCAGGTTGGCAATCGGCGTGGAGCCAACGAAGGACAGCGCCTTGACGTCCGGGTGCTCGATCAGCGCCTCCACGGAGGCCTTGTCGCCCTGGATCACATTGAAAACGCCATCCGGCAGGCCCGCCTGCTTGAGCAGGTCGGCGATCAGCAGCGAGGCGCTGGGGTCGATCGGGCTGGGCTTGAGGATGAAGGTATTACCCGTGGCAATGGCGATGGGGAACATCCACATCGGCACCATGACCGGGAAATTGAAGGGTGTGATACCAGCGACGACGCCCAATGGCTGGCGCATCGTCCAATTATCGATGCCGGTGCTGACCTGCTCGGTGTAGTCGCCCTTGAGCAGTTGTGGAATGCCGCAGGCAAACTCGACGATATCGATCCCGCGGGCGACTTCGCCCTGGGCGTCGGTGAAGACCTTGCCATGCTCGAGGGTGATCGCGCGCGCCAGCTCATCCTTGTGCGCGTTGAGCAGTTCGAGAAAACGGAACATGACCCGGGCGCGACGCAGCGGCGGGGTGTCGGCCCAGGCCGGAAACGCCGCCTTGGCCGCAGACACCGCCTGATCGACATCGCCGTGCGAGGCCAGGGCTACTTGCCCACTGACCTTACCGGTGGCCGGGTTGTAAACATTCTGGGTCTGGCCGGAATCACCGCTGGCCATTTGCCCATTGATGAAATGCGTGATGGAAGCTGTGGTCATGGTGGCCTCGTGAGTTGTGAGTTGTGATCGGCACCGATCGCAATGCCTGCGCGATGGATGCAAGAAGGTATCAGGCCAGCTTACCGGGGTGACCGCAGGTAGCAATTGAGAAATCTCGAACCGGGATATAAAGTTATCTTATATCGCGTTGTCTCAGGCCTTCATCATGCAGGATCTCCAGGCACTCCGAGCCTTCGTTATGGTCGCCCATGAAGGCAGCGTCTCTCGGGCCGCCACGCGGCTTCATCTGACACAGCCGGCGGTCAGCCTCAAGCTCAAGCAGCTGCAGACATCGCTCGCTCTGACGCTGTTTCAGCGCCATCCCCAGGGGCTCACGCTGACGGCTGACGGTCACGCGCTGCTGCCCGCCGCCGAGACGACCCTGGCCGCGATGGCGGCCTTTCACCAGCGCGCACAAGCCCTGCATCACACCCTGCACGGCCGGCTAAAGATCGGCACCATCGTCGACCCTGAGTTCATCCGCCTGGGCGCCTTCCTGCATCGCCTGGTGGAGTGCGCCCCGCAGCTGGAGACCGAGCTGCATCACGGTATGAGTGGTAGCGTCCTGGAGCGCGTTCGACGCGGCGAGCTCGACGTCGGCTTCTTCCTCGCTGCCCCCGGCGAAGGCACCGGTGAGCCGGACGTCGTCCACCGTGAGCTGACCCATTTTCATTACCATGTCATCGCCCCGGCGGGCTGGGGCAATCGCTTGGCAAGCGCCGACTGGGCGAGCCTCGCCGCCCTGCCCTGGATCGTGACGCCAACGGATTCCGTCCACCACCGGTTGTTGCAAGGGGTGCTGGCACCGCTGGGGCTTACCCCCAACGGCGTGGCTCAGGTGGATCAGGAGGTCTGCATGCTCGATCTGGTCCGCGCCGGCGTGGGCCTGAGCCTCTCACGCGACGCCCTGGCCATGGCCGAGCGCCAGGAGCGCGGCCTGTGCGTTGCCGACGGCATTCGCCTGCCCTGCGCGCTGAGCTTCATCTGGCGTCGTGACCGCCGCGAGGAGCCGATCATCGCCACTGCGCTGGAGATCCTCGGCCGCGTCTGGTAGCTCTGCTCCCATGACACCCCTATACGGGAAAGGGGCACCCTGAGAGCAGACATACCGGACTTTATGTCGGAACTTTCTGTCGGGACTTCATGGCGGGGAATAGGGGAAGCGCCGGGGCCAGGCCCCGGCGACGGGCTCAGTCGCACGCCTCGAACTTGACGCGGCCGTCACGGTCGACCTGGATCTCCGCGAACTCTCTCTAATCA
This sequence comes from Halomonas korlensis, assembly GCF_900116705.1. Lineage (GTDB taxonomy): Bacteria > Pseudomonadota > Gammaproteobacteria > Pseudomonadales > Halomonadaceae > Halomonas > Halomonas korlensis. The sequence goes on from NZ_FPBP01000005.1 coordinate 190,184, forward strand.
AGACGTACCATGATTACTGTCCTCGCCATTACTGCCCTCGCCATTATTGCCTGGATACGAATCGGTCCGCTCGATATCGCTCTGCGAGTAGGGAAGGACCATTATCCAATCCGGAGTGACCCAGCCGAGCTCGGTGGGTAACCAGTAATTGGTGGCTTCTATACCATCCGTGCCGATGACCGCGCTAGTCAGTTCCCCTTGCTCGTTCAAGATCAGGTCCTCGACCTCGGCATAGGGCGAACCTTCAACTTGTACGCCCATGCCGAGCATGGCTCTGGCACTGACTTGGTTCTGGCTGAAAAGCTCGCCTGGCGAAAGCGTGACCTGCTGATCGCCGAATTCTGACGGCTGCTGTCCGATGGACAACAAGACATCGCTGGGCTCGAAGACTTCCACCGGCCACTCGATGGTACGAAAACCGCGTTCCACCTGATTGCCGTTGGAGTAGATCACCAGCGACTGAATGTTGCCTTGATCGTCGAATATCACATCGGCAACTTCACCGACCTCGGTGTCCTCGCCTGCGATCACGTCATCTCCCAGCAACTGGGTTATCGTCCAGGTCGATGAGGGATCGCTGCGCTGATCCTGCCAGTCGCTCAGATTTTCAGGCGCTGCCATTACTGTAAAGGGCAAGGCACCGATGCAGAGTATAATCAAGCGATATTGATTTATCATACTGCCTCCTCTCTCAAGCATTCTCGAGTTAAACAACAATGTTTATGACGAATCAATCCGGTTATTTTCCAAAGTGGCACCCTCCGAGCCAGCGCGCAAATAATCATATTCACATATATTAATTTTGCATGTAGCGCTAACTCGGCCACGATGGCTTGCCTATGATTCAAGCTCGTTGCGCATGAAGTTTAGCATCCACTTTATTTATGTTTACTAACACCTGATCACGGCGTAATCGAAGTAGCACCCAAACCGCACTTCATCTAACCTGACTAGCCAAAGCCGCGAGCAGCTGGAGGTGACACAAGTGAATGTGCATCAAAAAACACTAATATTACTTATGTGTATCTCTCTTTTTTCACTGGCAACTCAGGTCCAGGCAGTTGAAGAGGAGACACAAGGCAGCGACCGAACTAATCAATTTGATATGGATACAACGTCAAACGACACTAATGTTAGATCTATTGATGAATGGAGTTACGCGCCTATCTATGAAAAGGGAGGCTTCCGGGCTGAAAAAATGCTGGAAGCGAAGGTATTCGGCACTCAGGGAGCCGAGATAGGCGATATCAAGAATATCCTTCTTGACCAGAAGAACCAGATTGTCGGCGTCATTGCTGAAGTCGGGGGCATGTGGGATAGCGGTGACAGGCACATTTCCGTTCCATGGGATGAAGTTGTTTTTTCTGAAAACGGTGTTGAAATCCCTGTCCAGCAAGACAATGTCGAAGAATATGATATATTCAGGGAGTTTGATGAGGCTTATGTTTCCGAACAAGAGCTTGAGCGCATCAAGGAGGTGGAAGAGGATGTTGCACTCGGCCCGCGAACCTGGAAGATCACCGATGTCTTGCATGACTACGTAAGAATGAAAGATGGTACAGATTACGGCCTTATTACCGATGCACTTTTTGCAAAGGATGGCGTCATGCAGGCCATCATTATCAAACCGGCTAACACCGAAACCGGCCAGGGACCCCGAGCCTACCCCTTCTATGGATACCCGCAGGGCTGGCGGCCAGGTGACAGACATTATGTCCTTCCTTTCGCTAGAGAGGACATTGAGACATTACCGGTATTCGAGTATGAAAAATACAAGAGCGTTTGGGATTGAGAAAAAACCCTGACTATCCCTCGCTGGCGGTACTGCGATGGCGAGACGGCAACGAGTCTTTAGCGCAACAAGGTCAGCCAGGCGTTGACCTTGCCCAGCGTATGCTCACGGCCCCATTGCCACCAGGGGCGTCGGGACCACTCCTGCGACGATATCGCATTGCTGGTGGCGATGTGCTCGCTGTACAGCGTGGCCAGTTCCGTGACGAATCTCGTGTCTTCTACCTCCAGGTTGGCTTCCAGGTTCCAGCGCAGACTCCAGTGATCGAAATTACACGAGCCGATCGTGCACCAATCATCGACCAGGCAGAACTTGGCATGGGTGAAGGAAGGCTGGTATTCATAGATACGTACCCCCGCCCGAAGCAAGCGACCATAATAGTGGCGTCCCGCGTAGTGCACGCTGGGGTGGTCATGATGCCTGCCTGCCACCAGCAGTCGTACGTCTACGCCGCGCTGTGCCGCGGCCATCAAGTGACGACACAGGCTAGGCGTGGGGACGAAATAAGGGGTATACACCCACGCACGCCGAGCCGCCTTGGCGATGCGCGCCTGGAGAGACAAGCGAACCGCCTGGTAGCGGTGTCCGCGTTGCCACACCACACGACCCATCATCCCCTGCTCGCGGGGTTCGACATTCCTGTCACTGAGCATGCCCTGCGGCAGCAGCCTCTCGTCGTCTCCCTGGGTCAGCGAGGAAGCCCAGAGCTGGGCAAACAGGCCCTGCCAGACGCTAACGACCGGACCCTCGCTACGCACTGCCAGGTCAAACCAGTGTTCCAGGAAATCATCCGTGATGCAGAAACCGCCCGTGAAGGCCACGCGGCGATCCACCAGTACCAGCTTGCGATGATCGCGCGTCAGGTTGGTGCTCAGCCGCCCCATAAAGAGCGGATTAAACAAGCGCAGGGACACCCCCGCCCGCATGAGTCGCGCTCGGTCATGGTGTTTCAGGCCTTTGGCACCGTAGCGGTCGAGGAGCACCTGGACATGAACGCCACGGTCGGCGGCCTGGATCAAGGCCTCGTTGATCCGATCAGCGAGGCGTCCGGACGCAAACAGGTATTGCTCGAACAACACCGACTCGTTAGCCGTTTCGATGGCTGACACTATCGCTGGCAAGTAGTGCTTGGCATCGGGGAGCAAGGTGAAATGGTTGCCGCTTCTCCAGGCGTGACGCATCTGTGCCCACCTTTTATCGCCTATGGCCCATGACGTATGACTCAACGAAGGGTAGGGGTTCGCCGTGTCCAGCCAATGTTGATGCAGCATACCCAGCACCACTCTAGTTAACGTTAACTCAGATTTAAATAAGTAACGCTGAAATTAAAAAATTAACGTTTAAACACATATCAGGTAACTAAAGGCTTGCAAGCTACCGTATAGCGTCTATTCTAAAAACTCTAGGTTGATACATGCTTTGCAAGGTAAGCGAGCTAAGCGCTCTCGAAATGTATTAACCTTTGTTAAGGATGACTGTAAGGAGACTATCATGGCTGATAAGCGTAAAGACGATAAGGGTATGTCAACAAGTGAAGCGGGCAAGAAAGGTGGTCAACAGAGCGGTGGCAATTTCGCCAATGACCCCGAGAAGGCCTCTGAAGCCGGTAAGAAGGGCGGCCAACAGAGCGGCGGTAACTTCGCCAATGACCCCGAGAAGGCTTCTGAAGCTGGCAAGAAAGGCGGCGAACACAGCCATGGCGGAGGCCGCAACTCTTGACAGCCCAGCAAATGGGTTGACCCCGACCTAATTGCTTAACATCACTCTTTATTGTTTTACGAAAACGAATAGGGCCAGAGTCAATGCCTCTGGCCCTTTACGTTGCCGGCTTCAATACTTTGCAATAAGTTACCGGCATAACCCGCAAGCGCACGCACCTTGCGTAAGCCAGCCGAGCCATGCTTGGACCGTTAAAAAAATATTAGCAATACTTTATAAAACAGCCTTATGAAACGCATCTGCGCATTTTAGACAATAGCGAGTGCGCAGTCCAATCACCTTTACAGTCGTTCCCTTCTGGAGGAAATGTGTCAGAGATCGTAAAGCCTATTGCAGAGTGGGGCGTGGCAATCATGGAGATAATTGGCATCTTCATTATTGCCGGTTATGCATTCTATGCTCTAATCGTTGAGCCATTGCTGCTAAAGAAGCGGGGGCAAACCGAAACAATATTTCGTGAGGTCCGCCAGCGTCTCGGACGAGGCATACTGCTTGGCCTGGAGTTCCTCGTCGCGGCAGACATCATTCATACCGTCGCAGTGGAACTGACATTTGAAACGGTTGGCATATTAGCCATTATTGTATTAATACGTACCTTTCTCAGCTTTACGCTGGAGGTTGAGCTGTCTGGGCGCTGGCCTTGGCAGAATAAAGAGTAATGGGTTCGTTGACGGGAAGTTAGTTTAATCGGTGCCTGACCAGCTCTCTTCAGTCTCCACCTGCCCACGCCGCTGCATCCAGCGCATCGCCAGCCAGCACAGCGCCGCCCAAGCGGCCCCGGCCGTCCAGCCGGCAAGCACATCCGTCGGCCAATGGACCCCGAGGTAGACACGGCTGATACCCACCAGCAGCGTGAGCAAAATCGCCAGCACCAAGATGTAGGCCTTCAGCCTCAGCTCGGGGTGTACGCGGGTGAGCAGCGCGGCAAGGGTAAGGTAGGTCACGGCAGACATCATCGCGTGGCCGCTGGGAAAGCTTGCGGTGTAGACGAGGGAGTCATGAGGCACAAGGTCGGGCCGAGGGCGATCAAAGCCCACTTTCATCGAGGTGCTGAGCAGTATGCCGCCGGGCACCGCGATCGAGGCAAAGAGCGCCGCACGATAGCGCCGGGCAAGTAGCAGGTAGCCCAGTGCGCCCAGCGAGACCAACACCAGCACGCCTACCCCGCCAAGCGCGGTAAAGTCTCGCCCCAGCTCCTCTACCCAGCCCGCGCCGAGCGGGTCGGTGTGATCGGCAGGATTGCGCAGGGAGAGCAGCAGGGTCTCATCGATGCTCTGGGTGTCTCCCTCGGACACCTCGTCGGCCAGCTCGACAAACCCCCAGACCCCGCCTGACATCACCAGCACGCACAGCAGCACCGCAAGGTCGTGGCGACCAAGCCGGGCCAGCAGGGAAAGGCTCTGGCGTCCGACACGTTGGGTCTTTTCGAAGTGTTTCATGGCAGCTCCCTTGCTGTGAAAAGCCACACGCCATCTCGCTGCGCTTCCCTGGCCAGTTCGCTTTAACACCGTATCATAGTCGATCCGCGCCAATGTAAGACGTCAGCCTGTAGATTGGCGAACCTAGGCAGAATCAGCAAAGAACACGTCAACGACTACCCACAGAGAGCCAATCAATCAGGCTCACCATCCCCGGAGGCTACATGACGCTCGATGCAATCCCCGACGCGCCGCTGCCGGAGGTTCTTGCGGGCCCCGTGCTCAGACGTATTACCCTGCAACGCCTGGTGATCTGGCTGGTGGGGTCGCATCGCCTCGACATGACGCTGTTGCTGCGCCCTGCCGGTCATCCGCCCCGCCGGCTGACACTCAACGCCAGTCGCGTCAGACGCTTGCCTATGGGGCGCCATGCCTGGCTGCACCTGATCGATGTGCCGCTGGCCACACCGTTGCCGGCCGGGGTCGTCATCGATTACGACCTGTTGCTTACCGACGCAGACGGCAAATCCACCGGCATTGCCGCCTGGGCCGCTCACCTGCTGCATGACGGCGCGACGCGGCCCGCCTTCGTGATCGCCGAGCGCCACCACCGCCTGCTGCACGGCTCCTGTCGGCGCCCTCACTATGACGGGCCGGACGGCCTGGTGCGCACCGATGCCTGGCTGGCCGAGCGCCGCGATCGGCCCGATGAATGGCCCGCCTGGTTATTGATGACCGGCGACCAGGTCTATGCCGACGACGTGGCAGGCCCCTTGCTGGTGGCGGTCCATGCGCTGATCGACCGCCTGGGCTTGTTTGATGAAGTGCTGGAAGGTGCGACGATCGACACCAGCCGGACCCTGCATACCACGGAACCCCATTACTACCGGCGCTACGAGCTTCTGCCCGACGTCGAGTCAAGCAACGCCTTGCGCGATCGCTTCTTTGGCGGCGCGCGCAAGCCCGTGTTCACCTCAGCCAATGCCAACAATCATCTGATGAGCTTCGCCGAGATCATCGCCGTGTATCTGCTGGTATGGTCGCCGATCCCCTGGCAACTGGCCGGGATGACCACGCCGCCACTGAGCGACACCCACCGACAGCGTTTCAACGCGGAAAAGACGATCATCGAGGCTTTCATCGCCGGGCTGCCTGCCGCCGCGCGCGCCATGGCTCACCTGCCCTCGCTGATGATCTTCGATGATCACGACATCACCGATGACTGGAACCTCACCGCCGACTGGGAGCAGACCGCCTATGGCCATCCCTTCTCGCGGCGCATCATCGGCAATGCTTTGCTTGGTTACCTGCTCTGCCAGGGCTGGGGTAACGACCCGGACCGCCTCGCCCCGCTCGTCGACGAGGCCGCCCAGGTGCTGGAAGCGGCATCGGAGGCGCAGGGCTGGCTGCCCAGCAAGCCCCTCGACGCGTTGATCCAGCGGCTGCTGCGCTTCGAAGGCTGGGAGTACCAAGTGCCGGGATCGCCGCCGTTGATCGTGCTGGACACGCGGACTCGCCGCTGGCGCAGCGAACGCAGCCCACGGCGTCCTTCCGGACTGATGGACTGGGAAGCGTTGTCGGAGCTTCAGCAGCACATCCTCGATGCACCCTCGGTCGTGATCGTTTCTCCAGCGCCGATGTTCGGCGTGAAACTGATCGAGGTGATCCAGAAGCTCTTCACGCTGGCCGGCAAACCGCTGCTGGTCGATGCCGAGAACTGGATGGCCCATCGCGGGGCGGCCAAGGTGATGCTCAATATCTTTCGCCATTCCCGCACGCCGGGGCATTACGTGATTCTCTCCGGCGACGTTCACTATTCCTTTGTCTACGACATTCGCATCCGGCAGCGCCGTGAAGGGCCCAAGCTCTGGCAGATCACCTCCAGCGGCATCAAGAACGCCTTCCCCGTCACGCTGCTGGACGGCTTCGACCGGGCCAACCGCTGGCTGTATTCGCCCCGCTCCCCGCTCAACTGGTTTACCAAGCGCCGGCGCATGGAAACCCGCCCGCGCGACCCGGATCGCGCCAGGGCCGGCGAGCGGCTGTGGAACGGCGCCGGTATCGGCCTGGTGGATCTGGATGAACAAGGACGCCCGAGTCATATTTGCCAGCTCGATGCCCGCGGCTTCGACGTGGTGTTTCCCCCACCTCACGACCATGATTAAGGCTTGCGACGACACCGTGCCGGGCCTGAAACGCAATACGCCTGCCGGGCTTGCCCGGCAGGCGTATCGGTCTTTCGACATTGCTCGATTAGCCGGCGACTCGTCCGGCAGGAACAGTGATCGTCAGGCTGTCTGGCCGGCATGCCGGCCTTCGCGGATCTCCTCGACCAGCTTGTGACAGAAAGCATCGAGATCCTGGGGCTTGCGGCTGGTGACCAGGCCGTTATCGACGACGACCTCTTCATCGACCCAGCGCGCCCCGGCATTCTCGAGATCCTTGGAGACCGAGGGATACGAGGTCAGCGTACGCCCCTTTACGACCTCGGCATTGATCAATATCCAGGGCGCATGACAGATCGCGCCCACCGGCTTGCCGGCCTCGAAGAAGTGGCGCACGAAGCTCAGGGCCTGCTCGTCCTGGCGCAGGGTGTCCGGATTGAACAGCCCGCCCGGTAACACCAGAGCGTGATAGTCCTTCGGCGAGGCCTGATCGAGTGCCTTGTCGGCCTCATAGGTCTGACCCCAGTCCTTCTCGGCCCAGGCGCGAATGCCCTTGCCATCGGGCGAGATCACCTCGACCACGATGCCCTGATGCTCGAGTTTGCCCTTGGGCACCGCCAGCTCCGATTCCTCGAAACCATGGGTGGCAAGAATGGCGACGCGCTTACCGTCGACGGGTTGGCTCATGGCTACCTCCTTGCGGCTCATTGCCAGTTACGGGATGCAAGTAATGAATGATGTCAGCACAGGGTTCCTTGCACACTCCCAGAGCTTAGGTTAGCTCCCGCCTTTCTCAAGGGTACGTAAGGACTTGTCCTGTAAAGAAGTGCAACCGTGGCGCTCAGGAAACGGAGTCTGCCTGACGGCGACGCCATAACGCCAGCGCAGCGGCCAGCAGCAGCCAGGCGTACAACGCCGCCACCGTGTCATCGAGCACGATGCCCAATCCGCCAGCCTCCCCTTCCAACTGGGCCGCCGGGGGCGGCTTGGTAATGTCCAGCACGCGGTAAGCCACGAAGGCGCCCGCCATCACCAATGGCTGACGCGCCGCTGCCTGGCCAAGTATCGCAACGGGAAAGGCCAGGTATTCATCGGCGACGATACGCCCGTCGTCCTTGCCACCGAGCGTGTCGGAGGCCAGATGGCAAATCGGCACGGCGACCAGCAGCAGCAATGCCGCAACCGACAGCTGGATTCGCCGCGAGCGGCCCAACAGCCACCAGGCCAGTGGCAGGCCCAGCAGCGAACCGGCGGTGCCGGACGCCAGCGGCGAGAGCCCCAGACCAAAGCCGGTGGCCCACCAAAGGTTGAGGGTGTCGAGACTCAACTGGCGTCTCGGGCCTGGCGCTCGAGTTCTTCAACCACTGCTGCCTCAAGCTTCAGTGCCTTGGCCAGCTGGTCCAGCCAGGCGCGCTCCATGGGGTTCTGCTCGTCGATCACCGCAAGGCTGACCAGGTACATCTCGCGAGCGGCCTGGGGCGAATCGGCCTGACGCGCCAGCGCCTCGGCATCCAGCGGGGCCTTGAACTGCTGTTCGACCCAGCCATGCAGTTCCGCATCGGCGCCCATGGCGTCGATCTGCTCGGTGAGCAGCGCCCGTTCGCGCTCATCGACATGCCCATCGGCCCGAGCCGCCATGATCAGTGCCTGCAGCAACTCGAGGCTGCGCTGCTCGCTGGCCTCACCTCCCAGGCGCTCCACCGGCTCGCCCTGGTTCGAACGCGCCGTGGCACTGGCCTGCGGTGTCGAAGTTTGTGTCGAGGCCTGTGCCGAAGTTTGGGAATTGGCCTGGGCGTTCTGCCAGGCCTTCCAGGCCAGTGCTCCGACCCCGGCCAGCGCGCCATACTTGAGCGCCTTGCCACCCAGCTTACGACCCCGGCTCGACCCCACCAGCATGCCCAGGGCGCCGCCGCCAAGCAGACTCTTCATGTCAAAGCCAGAACTGCCGGAGCTGCCCTCAGCCTTGCCCGCCGACGACTGGCCGCCGCCGAACTGCTTCGACAACCCCTCCAGCATTCCCTGGACATCCACGCCGCCGGCACCGGACTGCCCCCCGGACTTGCCGCCGGCCTGTTGCATCAACTGTTGAAAGATCTTGCTGGCGTTCATTTCATCTCTCCTTGAAAAGCCCTAATTAGCCCTGTCAAACCTGCCTAGCTTCTGAGCGGTCACTGCTCGTCCTTTATCTCACATCACCGGCACGCCGGTGATCCACACATGCAGATGAAGTGCGAAAACATAGTACGCCACCAGCCCGATCACCACTGTCGCCGCGGTATTGGCCAGGCGCGGTGAAGACATGGCGGGGCGTGGACGCCGACGTGCCGCGCGAAAATCCAGCACCGCCCACAACAGGAAGGCGCCGAAGAAGATGATGTCGCCAAGTCGACCGTTGGCCAGCAGGTGAGCCAGCGCCCAGACCTTGACCGAAAGCACCATCGGATGACCCAGCTTCGCCTTGAGATGATTGCCCGGCACGTAGGTGGCCACCAACAGCACGAAGGCGGGAATCATCAGCAACGCCACGGCGTGGCGCATCCCCGTGGGAGGCGACCACACCCAGACAGGATCGAGGCGCATCTGGCCGAAGCCCCAGATAGCCAGGGCCAGACCGAGCAGGGAAACGACTGAAAAGGCCACCTTCCAAGGCATCTCGCCCAGGCGCTGGATCTGTGCGCGCCGCCAGTCATCAGCGAAAATGCGCACCGAATGGGCGCCAAGAAACAATATCAGGCCGAGAATCATCACGGTCATGGAGGTAATGTCCTTCTAGGGTCGGGTATGAAGGGTTCCGCATCGCAGCAGCGCCAGCTTAACCGCTGTGGTAGCCACTCACTAGGTGTGCTTATCGTGTCATCTCTCCCCTGATTCCCCCTGTCCCGCCTGCGACGAGCTAACATCGTGCTCGGCAGCGTCTTCGGCCCCTTCCTCGACCATTTCCTCGGCCTGCTCCTCCTCTTCCGCAGAGGCCTCCGGCTTTGCTTGGTCCTTCTTCGCAACGGCGAGTGTCGCGGTAACGGCAAAGTGATCGGAGCCGAGTACCCTCACCCGGTCGAGATCGATCAAATGGAAGCCGTCAGAAACGAACAGGTGGTCGATCGGGTATCGCCACAGCGGCCACTGCGCGTGGTAGGTGCTCAGCAGCCGCCTTCCGCGGCGGGGGTCCTTCAGGTCGCTCAGGTCGGCGAACAGCCGGGTAGCGTCGGACCAGGCGACATCATTGAAGTCCCCGGTGACGATCCAGCGGTGGTCCGCGTCTCTTTGAACGTGGCGGGCAATGAGCATCAGCTCCGCGTCGCGGACCCGGCTGTCCCGCCGCTCGCTCTTCTCGTCGTTGCGGCCGATCCGGTCCCGCAGGCCAGGCGGGACGGGGTGGGTACCGACATAGCGCACCGGGCCGATCCCTGGCGCGTCCAGGGTCGCGAAGACCGATGGCCGGCGCTCGGAGACCAGATGCTTGACCTCCTGCTCCAGTAGCGGGATCCGCGACCAGAGCACGAGGCCCAGACCCTCGCCACGGACCTCCCCGACCCGATGCGCGTAGTGCTCATCTAGCGGCGCCAGCCCCTCGGCCCACGCGCGGTCGACCTCGATCAGCAACAGAAGGTCCGGATCCTCACGCCGGACCACTGCCAGTAACTCGGCGTAGCGGTCATTGGTGTAGGTAACATTCGCGCTCATCAGTTTAAGGGTCGTCCGGGCCTCGCTGGGCTGAAACTCGGCAGTTGGGACCTCGGTCGACCAGACCGACGTGAACGGCAGGATGTGCGACAACTGCCATCCTCCCGTCGCGAGAATTACTGCCACCCACGCGGCGTGCTCTGCCCTCGGCCGACTCCATATCGCGTGTACGGCTAGCAGCAGCAGTGGCACGACCAGCGCCCAAGTCAACTGTAGCCGCGGGAAATCCCATAGCCGCACCCACCACTGACCGCTGGGGATCATCGGCAGTACGCTCAACACTGCCATCAGCAGCGTCAGCACCCGGATGGTCCAGAGAAGGAGTTTTGCAGCCATGGCACCTCATCAATCGCGCGACAGTGACGTCCGGAGAAGCTCGATCGTGCTTGCTTCGACCACAGCGCCGCAGCAAACGCGTAAGAAAATTATAAACCATCGTGTATCCAACGATAGTCGTGCTGGCTACCGGATGCGGCTGAAGCGTTTCGCTTTCGACAACTCCCGCCGGACATCGCATGATGGAGCCTCCTCCCTCATAACGACAATCCAAGGCCCATGTCTCTCGACACCACCCACGCGAACCAGTGCATGACCCATTTCGATGGCCATGACGCGATCTGGCTGTTCGGTTATGGCTCGCTCATCTGGAAAGCCGATTTTCCCTATCACGAGCGGCGCCCCGCCTATATACATGGCTGGGTGCGGCGTTTCTGGCAGGGCTCGCATGACCATCGCGGCACGCCCGAGGCGCCGGGGCGCGTGGTGACCCTGGTCCGCCAGCCCGGCGCCATCTGCCACGGCATGGCCTACCGTATCGAACCCGATGTCCTCGGCCCGCTGGATGTACGCGAGAAGAACGGCTACTTGCGCGAAATCGTCACCCTGCATTTTTTGCAGACAGCGTCGCAAACGCCGTTGCAGGCCGAGTCGCAAGCCGAGTTACATAACAAGCCGCCGACCGAGAGAGACGAAGGCTTGGTGTATCTCGCCGGACAGGACAACGCGGCCTTCCTGGGTGATGCTCCGCATGACGTCATCGCCGAACAGATCGCTCGGGCGCATGGCCCGAGTGGTCCCAACCGTGACTACTTGTTGAATCTGGCGGCCTCGCTGGACGCGATGGGGGTAGAGGACGCGCATATTCGTGAACTGATTCGCCATCTGCCCGCCACCCCGCTGACGGAGACCCCGACATGACCGTCACCCTGGACGACATATACCGCGCCGCCGAGCGCATCCGAGGCAGCGTGGAGCGCACCCGCTGCCTGCATTCACGAACGCTCTCGCAGCTCACCGGTTGCGAGCTTTATCTCAAGTTCGAGAATCACCAGTTTACCGCCTCCTTCAAGGAGCGTGGCGCCTTGAACCATCTGCTGTCGCTATCCGATGAGGAGCGGGCCCGGGGCGTGATCGCCATGTCGGCGGGTAATCACGCGCAAGCCGTAGCCTATCACGCGGCCCGGCTGGGCATTCATGCCACCATCGTCATGCCCCGGCATACCCCAAGCCTGAAAGTCAGCAATACCCGCAACTTCGGCGCCGAGGTCCATCTGCATGGCAGCGGCGTGGATGAGGCCGGCCAGTACGCCCGGCGTCTGGCCGGCGAGCACAACCGGGTCTTCGTACATCCTTACGACGATGAGCGCATCATCGCCGGCCAGGGGACCATCGCCCTGGAAATGCTTGAGGACGTGCCTGACCTCGACATGCTGGTGATCCCCATTGGCGGAGGCGGGTTGATCAGCGGCAATGCCGTGGCCGCCAAGGCCATCAAACCGGATATCGAAGTGATTGGCGTGCAGACTCACCGCTTCCCGGCCATGAAGCAGGCGCTGGCCGGCGAGACCATTCGCTGCGGCCTGGCCAGCCTGGCCGAGGGTATTGCGGTCAAGCAACCCGGCGAGCTGACCCTGCCGATCGTGCGCGAACTGGTCAATGATATCGCGCTTGTCGACGAAGCCGAGATCGAGCGCGCCATCCTGCTACTTCTGGAGATCGAGAAGACCGTCGCCGAAGGCGCGGGAGCCGCCGGGCTGGCTGAACTACTCACTGATCCCGAGCGATATCGCGGCCGCAAGGTCGGTCTCGTTCTTTGCGGCGGCAACATCGACATGCTGGCGTTGTCCTCGGTGATTCAGCGTGGCCTGGTTCGCTCCGGCCGTATCGTCCGCATCCGGGTCGGTATCTCGGACGTGCCCGGCTCGCTCACCGAGCTCACCCAGCTGCTCGCCGGCCAGCATGCCAATATCATCCAGATCGCCCACCAGCGAACCTTTACCGACCTGTCGCTGCGGGCCACCGAAGTGGAAGTCACCCTGGAGACACTGGGCAGCGACCATACCCGCGACGTCATCGAAGCACTGCGCGCCGAAGGCTACGATCCGGTACTGCCGACCAATGAGGTGCACCCCGACGAACGCTGGGCGGATGACCCCGAGGGGCACTGAGCTCCAGGACATGTAAATAAAGTAAAGCCGTCAACGACTCGCGAGTCGTTGACGGCTTGAATTCGGGAATCCTTTCCCGGTTGAGATGCGTCCTTGCATCAGGTCAGTCAGCCTCAGGAGTTACCGCCTCCGCCATGGCTGTGCTCACCTCCTTTCTTGCCGGCTTCAGAGGCTTTCTTGGGATCATTGGCGAAGTTTCCTCCGCTTTGCTCGCCCCCCTTCTTGCCGGCCTCGGATGCCTTGTCAGGGTCATTGGCAAAATTGCCACCGCTCTTCTGTCCTGCTTCTGAGGCTTTTTCAGGGTCATTAGCGAAGTTGCCTCCGCTCTGCTCGCCCCCTTTCTGCCCCGCTTGAGAAGCGCGCTTAGGATCTTCTGCGAAATTACCAGAACCACCACGATGTTCAGCCATTATTAGCTCCACTTCGTAGTTGATTAATGTAAAGATATCCACTCAAACCTGCATGAACATCTTCCCTTCGCTGAACGCTGTTATCAGCGCTCAATCACATTTCCATGTGACATATAAAGCTTAGTAGCGTCCCCACTCTCTCTCAAGCCCCGTTTTGTAACTATCCGCAAATCATATAGGCGAAAGCCGCTTCTTTATAACCTATGTTTAAAAAAACATGTTATAAGAAACCGTCGCCGTTCCCGGCGGAGAGCTTTCAAGATGGAGCTTATTAACTTAAATCAATCAGTATGACTCAAGCCTCAGCTGCCACGTTGGTTGGTTCGAATTCGAAACGCAGCGCTTCCAGACACTCATGATAGCGTGTTCGCAATTCTTCATGACTATCGGCACCCAGAATGATCGTCCCGATGTGGTAGGTAAAGCTGTCCTGATTGAGCAGCTCGCTCAAGCGCATGCCAGGCTCGATATCCAGCCTGATCTGGATTCCCGGAAAACGCTCTTTCAGCTCGTCCAGCTCCTGCTCACTGGGCACACGCTTGACAATGGCATCCTCCTGCTCATGGGGAATAATACACTTGGCGGCAACCGGGAACGGCCCCAGACGGTTTGGCATGGAAGGACGTTCCCCCAGCGCAATATCGATCGCCACCTCATGGTTGGACATGCCGTCGACCATGACGAACATCTCGCTGTGCGATTGCGAAATGCGTGTATTGAACTCTACCAGCCAGAGCTTATCATTCTCTTCATCCCACATGAATTCGGCGTTAAAGCAGCCATTATCGAAGCCGATATGCTCGAGAAATTGCTTGCTGGCAGCGATCATCTGCCGCTGGATGCGCTCCGGCATGCTGGAGGGATATTCCAGCCGGTCGAACAGGGCTTCTCCCTCATCCTTGGGCTGATCGAAGACCCCATGCACGTTGAATTCGCCCTGGAAGACTGTCCCCTCTGGAGCGCCCTGAACACCGGCGATCAGCTGCTCGGCGATACACGTGTTACCGTTGGCCTGCTTTATTTCGTCGGGTAAGTCTACATGCGCCAAGGCCTCGTTGAACGGGTCACCGAAATGTTGTATCGCCTGGCGTATTTCCTCGATCGCGGCGTGGAACTGAGCTTCGTTTTCTATCTTGAAGCCGAGCTGTGACGAGAAGGCCTTGACCGGTTTCAGCCAGAAGGGGTACTCGAGAGTGAGCTCGTCAAGCGGGTCTGGAGCGAACGGATCGATCGAGCAGAATTGTGGGACGTGCTCAGGGATCACTTTACTCTGTTCCAGCCGACTCCAGTACTTGTGCTCGCACTTGAGAACACTTGCCAATGGAGGCGCAGGGATATCGTATTCCTTGCACAGGATGGGTACCAGCACGCTGGTGGGAAAGTCCCAGTGGGCGATAATGGCGTCAATGGACCCGACAGAGCGCTTTGCTTCCTCCAGCGCTTCGCGAGCCTGCTCCAGCAGTTGGTTAAAAGAGAACGACGGGTTCTCAACCAATGTTTCGACATCCAGCAAGCTATGAAAAGCGAGATCTTTCGCATCACGCAGGGTATCGAGTTCCATGCGCTGGTATTCCTCCAGCGCCGGGATAAAGATATTTCGTTTCATCTTGCAGCCTCCTTGGCATCGTAATAAAGCACTGATTGTGCTCTTTTTCTTCCCTGCTTCTTGGTATGGATAGCTAGTGCTTGTTGTTAATCGAGCTGTGCCGACTTACCGAGCGTTACGTATTGTTTCAATAACACCATCACGCTCAGCTGCTTACTTGCTTGGGAGCCCCCCGGGAGCCTTTGGTTCCCTACAGACGGTATGTATCGAGCCGAGACAATAAAATATTAGCCCGACGCCAAGGCTAGCGGCTAACCTCATATAGCAATATTCATTCTGTAAATCTTATGCATCACGATTTCTCATGCTTACTACAGGAAAAAAACTTTTCAAATTACATCAATGCAATCTAAATTAATAACATTAAAATAGCCTCGCGGCCCTCAGGTTCCAGCCAATGGCACACCCAGACAATTAACTATGTTAAGCAGCGTTAAAAACTAGGGAAAATTCTATTAGCTAAAATATATTAAGCCTTGGCAGATATAGGTCATCTTCATACCGCAAGCGGGTTCACCATATCCCCCACTGGTAGCAATTGCCTTGCTACCAGGCACTTTCCTCATTGGAAGTGCTGTAACCATCATTGCCGGACCCGGCATTGCCCTTGTTGAGCCCCGAGGTGCCGTAGTTATTATTGCCGGCGCCGACATCGTCCCTGGTAAGCCCGGAATTGCCGTAGTCATCGTAGTCGGGGCCGGTATCGCCTTCGTCGAGCCCCGGGGTACTGTATTCATTGTTGGCGGAACCAGGATAGCTCTCGTTGAATCGGGGTGTGCCGTAGTCATCGTAGCCGGAGCCAATGTTGCCTTCATTGAGCCCAGGGGCGCTGTCGTTGTCGTACCCTTGCCCGTAGGCCTGACTGGTCGCGGCCAACGCCAAAGAGATAGCTGCAACCTTCATGACTGCCTTCATTCCTAGCTCCTCTCCTCGCTTTCTTTGGATGGGTTCCAACATTTGACACAGCTGTGGTCCGTTGAGCTGCGGCAATTCCATCTGGCAATCGTGTTTCGACATCGTTCAGTTCCTGGTTTTCTCAGCGTTGCTCATGGACGATGCAAGTTTCGAGCCCTAGCCGGAGCCTGAGCCGGCAGTGGCTAGAACCGATCCCAGTAGGGAGGGTCACCAAAATACCCTTCCATGAAATCGACAAAATGGCGCACCTTGCTTGCCAACAGCTGGCGGTGGGCATAAACCGCGTAGAGCCCCAAGGGCTCGGGCTCATGCGTCGGGAGCACCACTTGCAGCTTCCCCTGCTTGATGGCGCGGCCTGAAATGAACGTCGGCTGAAGCGCGATACCGGCGCCAGCGATGGCAGCCTCGACCAGCACGTCACCATTGTTACTGGTCATTTCGCTCAGGTGGCTGCCGCTATTATGTCGCAGCCACTTGAGCGCCGGTTCACGACTCTCCTCCATATAGCTGTAGCGCAGGTAACGGTGCCCGCTGAGGTCTTGCGGATCCTCAGGGATTCCGTGCGTTTCCAGATAGTGAGGTGAGGCACACATCACCAGGCGAATGGGGGCGATGCGCTTGGCGACCAGCGAGGAGCTCTTCAGGCGTCCGATGCGCATCGCGATATCAAACCCTTCCTCGACGATATCGACCTTGCGGTCATTGAGCTGCAAGTCGATGCCCACGGCGGGGTGAGCCTTCTGAAAATCGCTCAGCAGCGGCGCCAGATGGCGAATAGCAAACGACACCGGAGCACTGATACGCAATAGCCCCTGGGCCTGGGTTTGCAGATCATCCAGTTGGTTCTCCATGTCATCGATCTCGATAAGCACCTGCTGAGCACGCTGATGGTAGGCGCTCCCTGCTTCGGTCAGATGAATCCTGCGTGTGGTGCGGTTGAGCAGGCGAACGCCCAGATGCTGCTCCAGCTGAGACACGTATTTACTGACCAGCTGTGGTGATGTGTCCAGGCGCTCGGCGGCACGGGTAAAGGCCCCCTCGGCCACCACGGTGACGAAAGCGCGCATGGCAGTGAGTCGGTCCATCGGCAACTCCAGGAATAGGCCTGATCTATTATCAACATTTGGTTGATAATAAAGCAACTTAGCCGCTGTTAGTCTTCGAATTTATTGGTAGTAGAGTACCTCCATCACCTGAAGGCCACTCGCCGCCTCAGGGACAAACCCAATGAAACAGACATGAGGTGAAGTTTATGAAGACTCAACTGACGAAAGCACTGTTCAGCACCCGCGGTGGCGTTGCGGCTCTGGCCCTTCGCGTGCCGGTCGGCCTGATCCTGATGGCACATGGGGCGCAAAAGCTCTTTGGCTGGTTCGGTGGCAATGGGCTGGAAGGCACCGGGCAGTGGCTGGCCAGCATCGGTCTGGAGCCCGGCTACCTGATGGCCTTGCTGGCGGGAAGTGCCGAGTTCTTCGGTGGCCTGGCATTGATTCTCGGCTTGCTGACGCGCCCAGCGGCACTGGTGTCCGCCTTCACCATGCTGGTGGCCATTTTCAGTGTTCACATAGGCCATGGCCTTTTCGCCTCCAACGGTGGTTATGAATTCGCACTGAGCCTGCTTGCCGCCACGGTGGCCCTGGCGATTCAGGGAGCCGGCCGGCTCTCGCTGGACAGCCTGCTGGATGGCCTGCTGCTGAAACGGCTCTGATCCCAGCAGCCGACATACCGACCCTGCACTCTCCGAGCCCGGAGAGTGCCTTGCTACGCGGAGGATCAATCATGCTGATGAACGGTGTCTGGCAGGAGAAATGGCAGCCGGTTCAAGCGAAAGATGAGCAGGGGCGCTTCATTCGTCAAGACTCATCGTTCAGGCACTGGATCACACCGGACGGTGCTCCCGGCCCTACAGGTTCAGGCGGCTTCAAGGCAGAGCCCGGACGCTACCATCTCTACATCGGCTATATCTGTCCCTGGGCATCTCGTACGCTGATGGTTCGCCAGCTCAAGGGCTTGCAGGACATCATTGGAGTTACCGTCGTCAACCCAAGGCTGACCGACCAGGGCTGGCAATTTGGCGGATTCCCCGGTGCCGATGAGGACAGCCTCACTGGCGCGCGCTATCTGCACGAACTCTACACCCGTGCCGACCCGCAGGTCTCCGGCCGCGCCACGGTGCCCGTGCTGTGGGACAAGCAGACCGGCACCATCGTCAATAACGAGTCAGCCGACATTGTGCGCATGTTCAACGACGCCTTCTCATACCTCGTCGACCAGGGACCGGACCTCTATCCGCAGGTCCTCGCCACCGAAATCGACGCGCTGAACCAGGCGATCTACACCGACCTCAATAATGGCGTCTACCAGGCCGGCTTCGCCTCTAGTCAGCAGGCCTATGAGGAAGCGTATACCCGGGTCTTCGCCAAGCTTGATGAGCTCGAGTCGCGGCTTTCCGATGGGCGCCGTTATCTCTTTGGCGAGACGCTGACAGAGACCGACATCCGCTTGTTTGTGACCCTGATACGCTTCGATGTGGCCTACCATGGGCTGTTCAAGTGCAATCGCAACACGCTGCGTTCCATGACCGCGCTGCATGACTACCTGCACCGCATCCTGGCGCTGGAGGGCATCGCCAACACGGTGCAACTGGATCATATCAAGGCAGGCTACTACTCGATCGAGGCGCTGAACCCCTCTGGCATTGTTCCGGCCGGGCCGGACGCTATCTAACCCTGCACATGGTTTGATGCACAGGGTTGAATACGCAGGGTTTCAAGGCGCAATGAGCGCCTTCATCGCTAGCGGATGCGCCCTCGCGCGATGCCACCGGCTTGAACCTCTGTTCTACAAACCTGGACTTTTGTCCTATAAAAAAAGAGCCGCCGATCGGTGATCGGCGGCTCTTGGCATTAACCCTTCAGTTCGCCGGCATGGCCGGCGCCTGGATCAGGCAGACTTGGCAGTCTTGGCGCTGGTCTCGGTGCTGTCAGTCGCCTGCTTGGCGTTGCTCTCGGCAGCCTTCTGGGTCTTCTTGACGTTCTCTTCGGCCAGCTTCTGGCTCTGCTTGACGTTCTCTTCGGTCAGCTTCTGGCTGTCCTTGACGAAGTCCTGCTGCAGGGCCACGACCTTCTCGGCATCGCCTTTCAGGCGCTCGGTCAGGTCCTTGGCGACTTGCTGCTGGCCTTCCATGTACTCGCGGAGGCCTTCGGCATCCTTGACGTTCATGAGGTTGCGCAGCTGCGCCAGGCTGGTGTCGGAGTACGCCTTGCCCGCGTCGAGCTGGGCGTTGATCAGCTTCTCGGTGTAGTCCACGGACAGCTCGGCGTAGGCACGAGCCGGGGCGAAGAACATGGATTCGAACTGGCCGGTGATCTGCTTGGTGTCAAAGTTTTGCATGGTTGACCCTCCTGAGGGTGTTGAACATGGTGAAGGCCCTGGGTGTCTCCCGATGCCTTCCTCGTCTCTGTTGCAATGCACAATAGCAAAGCGATTGGTGCAGTGCAACATCAAGGTTCGAAGTTTTTCCAGGGAAGGCACAGGATCTGCTCACCTTGCTTGACAGCTCTTCCCTGCCGGCAAACCACGACGCGTGCTACCGTGAAGGAAGAATCACAAAGAACAAACAAAACCATCACCAGGACGCCCGCCATGCCCCACCCCCTGCTTTCTCGACTGCCCTTTACAGAGAAGGGAAAGGTGGTCTCCGCCCGCGAGGCCGTGAACCTGATCCGTGACGGCGATGCCCTGGCGACCGGCGGCTTCGTCGGCATCGGCTTCGCCGAAGGGCTTGCGGTGGCCCTCGAGGAGCGTTTCCTGGAGACCGGCGAGCCCCGCGACCTGACCCTGATGTATGCCGCCGGCCAGGGCGACGGCAAGACTCGCGGGCTCAACCACCTGGGGCACGAGGGGCTGGTGGCGAAGGTGATCGGGGGCCACTGGGGGCTGGTGCCCGCTCTGCAGCGGCTCGCCATCGAGGGGCGCATCCAGGCCTGGAACCTGCCCCAGGGGGTGATCTCGCACCTCTTCCGCGACATCGCCGCCGGCAAGCCGGGCACCCTCACCCGCGTCGGCCTGGGCACCTTCGTCGACCCGCGCCTGGGCGGCGGAAGGATCAACGACGTTACCCTCGAGGAGCGCGTGTCGCTGCTGCCCATCGACGGCCAGGAGTACCTCTTCTACCGGGCCCTGCCGCTGCAGGTGGCGCTGCTGCGCGGCACCACCGCCGACACCCTGGGCAACGTCAGCATGGAGCGCGAGGCCCTGACCCTGGAGGCGCTGGCCATCGCCACGGCGGTGCGCAACTCCGGAGGCGTGGTAATCGTGCAGGTGGAGCGCCTCGCCGAGCATGGCACCCTGCATCCCAAGGACGTGAAGATCCCCGGCATCTTGGTCGACTGCGTGGTGGTCTGCGAGGACCCGGCCCACCACTGGCAGACCTTCCATACTGCCTACAACCCGGCCTTCTCCGGCGAAATCCGCGCGCCCATGGCGGCACCTGAGCCACTGCCGCTCTCGGCCCGCAAGATCATCGCCCGGCGCGCAGCCTTCGAGCTCAAGCCCAACAGCGTAGTCAACCTGGGGATCGGCATGCCCGAGGGCGTCGGCGCGGTGGCGAGCGAAGAGCGCCTGCTCGAGTACCTGACCCTGACCGCCGAACCCGGCGTAATCGGCGGGCTGCCGGCCGGCGGACTCGACTTCGGCGCGGCACTGAATACCCAGGCGATCATTGACCAGCCGGCCCAGTTCGACTTCTACGACGGTGGCGGGCTCGACATCGCCTTCCTGGGCATGGCTCAGGTCGATGCCGCAGGTCACGTCAATGTCTCACGCTTCGGCTCGCGGCTGGCCGGCGCCGGCGGCTTCATCAACATCAGCCAGAACGCCCGCAAGGTAGTGTTCATGGGCACCTTTGTGGCTACCAAGGAAGCTCTCGCCGTCATCGACGGGCGGCTCGAGGCGCCCCCAGGTGGCCAGGGCAAGTTTGTCGCCGAGGTAGAACAGCGCACCTTTAGCGGGACCCTGGCCGCCGCGGACGGCAAGCCGGTCTGCTATGTCACCGAACGGGCGGTGTTCGAGCTCACCCCGGAGGGGCTCACCCTTACCGAGATCGCCCCCGGGGTCGAGCTGGAGCGCGACGTCCTGGCGCTGATGGCCTTCACCCCGCGGATGCCCGAGCCGCCACGCCTGATGGACGCGCGTATCTTCCGCGAGGCGCCCATGGGACTCGCCGACGAGTTGCTCGACCAGCCGCTGGCGCAGCGCTTCAGCCTCGACGAGGCCGAGGACATGCTCTTCATCAATTTCGAGCACCTGCGGGTCGCTTCCCGGGCAGACATCGAGGCCATCGAGCAGGAGGTCGAGCACCGCCTCGCCCCGCTGGGCCGACGGGTCCACGCCATCGTCAATTACGATCACTTCCGCATCGACGACGCCCTGCTCGCCCCTTACACCGAGATGGTGCGCGGCCTCGAGCAGCGCTTCTACACCCGGGTGACCCGCTACACCACCAGCGGCTTCATGCGTCGCAAGCTCGGCCACGCCCTGGAGGCGCGCGCCGTCTCGCCGCACATCTACGAGAGTGCCGAGGAGGCCCGTCGACACCTCAAGGTGTGATCTTCCAAGAGGTCGGGACGGAAAACAGGGATCGACCCTGATAGGCCGATCCCTGTTTTGTTGGCCGGCCGGATCCTACATCGCCACTTCTGCCGGCTTCACGAGCCGGTCGAACACGCTATAGGCGAGTTGCATGACCTCACGATGGTTACCGGCATTGAAGGCAATGATGTCGGCTTGGGTGAGATGCGGCGAGACGAAGACCTCCAGGTCAAAGAGATTGCCGAAGGGGGGCATGGCGCCGGGCTCGCAGTCGGGAAAGCGGTCGCTGAACTCGCCTTCCTCGGCCAGCTCAACGGACTGGGCGCCGAGAGACTGGGCCAACCGGTGCAGGTCGACCCGATCGGTGGCCGGCAACACCGCCAACGCGAGGCGGCCGTCGACGCTGACCATGACGCTCTTGGCGAAGTGGCGGCCAGGCACATGGGCCGCCTCGGCGACCTCCTGGGCGGTATAGACCGGGGAATGCTGTTGAATGACGTATTCCACGCCGTTCTCGTCGAGAAAGTGTTTGACGCGCTCCATGGCCATGGGAATCATCCTCCCGCGTGTCGTTCATGGGCCTGATGACAAGTCTAGTTCAGCCTCGCGCCCGAAGGGGAGCCCAGCCCATGAATCGTTCCAAGAGCGTTCACCGATCAAGAATTATGGGATGCCGCTCGCAGAATGCAGAAGGCCCTGCCTGAGCAGGGCCTGGCGCTATCGGCGATTAACAACCAAACCGCCGCCACGCATTGAAGAAGTCACAAGATAACCCTGCAACCTTTTGATTTCTGGTGGGCCCAGCTGGACTCGAACCAGCGACCAAAGAATTATGAGTTCTCTGCTCTAACCAACTGAGCTATAGGCCCTGCTTGCGCGGGCGTATGATAGCGAATGCCGCTCGACGGGGCTAGAGCCGTGTGAGGCATTGGCCTGGGTTCAGTGAACTTACCGGGGAATCAGTCGACTAAACGACGTGTGATGGCGCCAAGCGCCATCGGACACACGGAATTTATCGCTAAAAGGAGTTCTGCATGACATCTTCCTATCTCCGCAATCCCGCGCTTCTCGGTATCCTGGTCGCAGGGGGCCTAGCCTTCGGCAGCAGCGCCATGGCGGCGCCAGAAGGCCTGTACTCCGCCGACGAACTGCTCGATGCCGACGTCTATACCCAGGCCGACCCCGACGATGAAATCGGCGAAGTGGAGGATATTCTGCTCGACAACGACATGCAGGTGCGCGCCATCGTCATCGACACCGGCAACCTGCTCGACATGGGCGAGCGACAATACGTCCTGGAGGCCGGCCAGTTCACTGTCGAAACGCAGAACGGCAATGATATTGAAAACATCGAATACCGCGTCATGGTGGACATGAGCGAGGAAGAGCTCACCCAGCAGCCCGAATACACCAACGACTGGTGGCAGAACGCCCGCCAGGGCGCTCAAGAGGCGTGGGAGCAGACCAAGCAAGGCGCCGCCAGTGCCTGGGAAACCACTCAGGAAGGCGCCTCACAGGCGCTGGACCGCATTGGCCAGGCGCTGGAAAACGTTGGGGAGCGTACCCAGGACGCCGCTTCTGAGTAATACCATCTTTTAGCCCTCGATTTGTCGAACACCAAGCGGTAGCGACCATGAAGCCCGATCTCAGGATCGGGCTTCATGCGTTTATCCACCCTCTTTCCCGACTCACTCACCCCTTCCCTCCGGTCTCGCTACCTGGCTAACCTCCTGTCGGGACTCACCTATATTTCAAAAAAAGAAACAATTCCATTAGACTCACAATCTCATTTGATAAAAAATATCATTCAAGGTGAGTCACATGGAATATCCCTTTCGACGCGTGTGGGCACACGCCATGGCCGTTGCCGCAGTATCTGCAAGCTTCCCTGCCCTGGCGCAGCAAAGCGAGCGTCTCGAGAATATCGTGGTAACGGCCTCAGGCTTCGAACAATCGCTGGTCGACGCCCCGGCCAGCATTTCGGTGGTCACTCGCGAGGAGCTGGAGCGCCGAAACGTCAGCAGCCTCGCCGATGCCCTGCGCGACATCGAGGGGGTCGACGTCGGCGGCCAGGTCGGCAAGACGGGCGGTCGCAACATCAGTATCCGCGGGATGCCCAGCGACTATACGCTGGTGCTCATCGACGGCCGCCGCCAGAACGTCGCCGGCAGCGTGACGCCCAACGGCTTTGGCGAGACGTCCACCAGCTTCTTTCCGCCGGTGTCGAGCATCGAGCGCATCGAGGTGATTCGAGGGCCGATGTCGACACTTTATGGCTCCGATGCCATGGGCGGCGTGATCAATATCATCACCCGCCAGGTGGAGCGCGAATGGAGCGGCTCGGTTCAGGCGGAGAGCACCTTCAACCAGCACGACGAGTTCGGCGACAGCCGTGCCACCAGCCTCTACGTCACAGGCCCACTGGTCGAGGAGACCTTGGGCCTACAGGTCCGCGGCCGCTTTTATGATCGCGACGCCTCGAGCCTGACCTACGCCGAAGCCGATGGCACCGAGGTTCCGGTCAGCCAGCGCGGTCCCAGCCCGGTGGAGGGTGACATTTACAACCTGGGCGCCAGGTTGACCTTCACACCGAACGATGGTCATGACATTTGGCTCGATGGCGAGGTCAACCGTCAGCGATACAACAACGATGCGTGTCAGCTCGGCACCCTGGATGGTCGAACGCGCAGCTGCGAGCCGGACCCAGGCACGGCCAATGGCTACGCGGACGAGTTGCGCTTCGAGCGTGAACAGCTGGCCATTGGTCACACCGGGCACTTTGCCAGCGGCACGCTGGAATCGAGCGTGATGCACAACACCACCTCGACCGAAGGGCGCACCATCCCGGGCACGATCGGCGAGCCCTATGCCGGCTTCCCCTCGGTCATCGGGGGCCAGCCACGCGAGCTGGAAACCCACAACCGGGTGATCGACAGCAAGTTCACCATGCCGCTGGGCGATCATGTCGCAACGCTTGGTGGCCAGTGGTGGGACGCCGAACTCGATGACGGCCTGGCGACCGAGCCCTTCGAGCAGACCACCTGGGCGCTGTTCGTCGAGGACGAATGGCTGCTGCGCGACGACCTGGCACTGACGCTGGGCGGGCGCTACGACCATCACGACGCCTTCGGCAGCCAGTTCAGCCCGCGTGGTTATCTGGTCTGGAACGCCACCCAGGCCTGGACATTCAAGGGCGGCGTCAGCCGTGGCTACAAGACCCCTTCGCTTAATGACTTGCACAACGGCATCAACGGCGTCACCGGCCAGGGCACCGTGCTGACGATCGGCAACCCCGATCTCGCGCCCGAGACCAGCACCAGCAGCGAACTCGGCGTGCAGTACGACAACCCGCGAGGCTTCACGGCGGGCGCCACCCTGTTCTACAACCAGTTCGACGACAAGATCGCCAGTGGCAACGACATCCTCGTCACGGGCGACCCATTGATTCCCGATGGCGTCTATGCTCAGGACATCAATATCGACGAGGCCGTGACCCGAGGGATCGAGCTGTCCAGCCGACTCCAGCTGGCGCCAGCGTGGCAACTCGGCGCTAATTACACCTACACCGACAGCGAGCAGAAAAGCGGGGACAACCAGGGCGAGCCACTGACCGACACCCCGGAACATGCCCTCAATGCCACCCTGCGCTGGCAGGCCAGCGAGCGCCTCGACGCCTGGCTATCGGCGGAATACCGCAGCAAGCGCTACCGTAATCGCGAGAGTGTCCGTGGGGCGCCTGCCTTCGCTGACCTCGGCGATTTCAAGGCCTATTCGTTGTTCCACCTGGGCGGCAGCTACGCCGTGTCCGACACCGTCACGCTCAGCGCCACTCTTTATAACCTCTTCGACAAGGATTTCGTCGACTATCGTGCCTACGATGACGGCAGCAGTTACGGCAACGTGTATGCCAACAGCGAAGAAGGCCGCCGTCTCTGGCTTTCCGCACGTTACGAATTCTGACAGTCAAGCGCGACCCCGGTTTCGGCCCAACACCGGCACCGGGGTCGATATGCCACTTGCATCAGGGCTCGTCGATTTACGACAATGGTCGAATACTCGTCGCCTGGGAAAACGCATGTTCGCCGAACTCTTTGCCGTGATGGCCCCCGTGCTGACCGGGGCCGGCCTGGGCTTTGCCTGGATACGCCTCGGCTATTCCTATCCGGTTGAGTTCGTCACCCGCCTGGTTTTCAATATCGGCACCCCAGCGCTGGTGCTGGCGTCGCTCTCCGGCGCCGACATCGATGCCGGCAGTTTCGGGCGTACCATGCTGGCCACCGCTCTGGTCCTCACGGCCATGGCCGGTGTGTCCTTTGTGCTTGCCAAGCTGTTGCGCCGCGACTGGCGGGTCATCCTTGCCCCGGCGATGTATCCCAACACCGGTAACATGGGCCTGCCGGTGGTGCTGTATGCCTTCGGCGATGCCGGCTTCGTCTTCGGTATCACGGTCATGGTCACGGTCGCGCTGTTTCAATTCACGCTGGGAACGGTGCTGGCTACCCGCAGCAACCCCCTCAAGGCCCTGGCCAAGACGCCGACCGTCTACTCCATTCTCATCTCGCTGACCTTGTTGCTTTCTGATACCACTCTGCCTAAATGGATCGACAACAGCGTCGACCTGATCTCGGGCTTCACCGTCCCGCTGATGCTGATCACGCTGGGTGTATCGCTGGCAAGCATTCAGGCCAGGAACCTCAAGTCCGGCATCAGTTTCAGCCTGTTGCGCACGCCCGCCGCAGCGCTGGTGGCCTGGGGTGTCGGCACGCTCCTGGGCCTGCCGGCCATGGCGCTGAGTATCCTGATATTGCAGATGAGCATGCCGGTGGCGGTGTTCAATTACCTGTTCGCGCAGCGCGCACGGCGTGAGCCCGAGTACGTGGCCAGCCTGGTGTTCTGTTCCACCCTGCTGTCGCTGGTCTACCTGCCGATACTGCTGGCGTTCATGATCTAGGCTTGGTGGGGAGGAACACCCCCAGTATGGGGCAGTCACTAATCAAGGATGCCTTGCGCGCCCCTGCTAATTTGAACGACCACCGAGACCAGCCAAGGAGAGGGACCCCGGATGATCACACCACGCCATGCCGTCTCGACCGCCCTGCTGATGGGCGCCACCCTGGCAACGGGACATGCCGTTGCGGCAGACACACTCGAGAACACCATCGTCACCGAAGATTACGACCTGCAACTAGAGCGCATCGCCACCGGGCTGGAAAACCCTTGGGCCGTGGCCGAACTGCCCGATGGCCGCTACTTGGTGACCGAGCGCCCCGGGAACATGGTGCTGATCGACGCCGACGGCGAAATGGTTCGCCTCGAAGGCGTACCCGAGATTGCGAGCCACGGCCAAGGCGGTCTGCTCGATATTGTTCTGCACCCCGACTATGGCAGCAGCGGGAGCGATGGTGAGGGCATGGGAGACAACGACTGGCTCTATTTCACCTGGAGTCAGGCCGGCGATGGAGGCACCGCCACCACCCTCAGCCGTGCCCGACTCGAGGGCGAGCGTCTGGTCGATGTCGAGCAAATTTTCGTGCAGGACCGTTTCTCGCAGCCCGGCCGCCACTATGGCTCGCGGCTCGCCTGGCTCGATGACGGCACGCTGTTGATGAGCATCGGCGACCGCGGTGTCACCC
This sequence comes from Halomonas korlensis, assembly GCF_900116705.1. Classification (GTDB taxonomy): domain Bacteria; phylum Pseudomonadota; class Gammaproteobacteria; order Pseudomonadales; family Halomonadaceae; genus Halomonas; species Halomonas korlensis. The sequence continues at coordinate 217,562 of NZ_FPBP01000005.1, forward strand.
CCGAGCGCGCCCAGGACAGCGGTGACCACGCCGGGAGCTTCCTGCGCCTGACTGACACTGGCGGCGTACCGGACGACAACCCCTTCGTCGACGACGCCGATGCCCTCGATGAGCTCTACACTCTCGGCAACCGTAACCCGCAGGGGCTGACGGTCACCCGTGACGGCGAGGTCTGGTCGACGGAGCATGGCCCGCGCACCGGCGATGAGCTCAACCGCATCGAGCCCGGCGTGAACTACGGCTGGCCGGAGGTGAGCCTGGGCCGCGATTACGGCACCAACCAGCCTATCGGCGTCGATAGCGCACCCGGCATGCGCGACCCGGTGCATGTCTTTGAAGGTCGCTTCGCCCCCTCAGGCCTGGCCGAGGTCACGGGTGAGACCTTCCCCGACTGGCAGGGCGACTTGCTCGCCGGCGGACTGGCAAGTGAAAAATTGATCCGCCTGGCACTCGAAGGCACAGAAGTCGTTGAACGTGAGCTTATCCTCGAAGGTGAGGTCGGACGAATACGCGATGTGCGGCTAGGCAGCGATGGCGCCATCTACCTGCTCACCGACGAGGCCGATGGCGCGCTCTACCGGATCGCGCCGACCGAGTGATCGGCCCCGTCATGGCAAAGCATACTCCTCACCCTGAACCTCGCCGTCGAACCGGCGGCGAGTGAGCAATCTTCGGCCTTGATAGTCGAGGCCAACCCCGCGATTTGCGATCGACTCGAAAGGAGCTTCAGGGGGCAGCCTAACTTCTCGAGGCGTAGCGTCTCGAACAGCACGTGCAGACGAGACAGCGAAAGAAAAACGCCCCCAGAAGTCTGGAGGCGAAATAGCGTCATCTGGGTTAAAAAGCTTTACTCATCCTCCCTGGGCTCTTGAAGAGACTCATCGGGCACGGGGTCGCGCTCGTCGCTCTCGATACGATCGGTGGGATCAATAGCGGGATCGGACGAGCCGGGGTCATCAGACTCCATTTCGGTGCCTGAGCCCGTTCCAGCAGCTGAGCCCGTTCCAGTGCTTGTGCCGGACTCGGTGTCGGTCCTGGGCTCTTGCAGGGATTCATCCGGCACGGGGTCGCGCTCGTCGCTCTCGATTCGGTCAGTGGGATCAATAGCGGGATCGGACGAGCCTGGATCGCCGTCATGAGTATTTGCCAAGACCAACGGGCTAGCGGTCAGCCCCATTGAAACCACTAGAATACCTAGCGACTTGAGAAATTCCTTGGACATCATGTCTAACTCCTTTTAGGGTCCATCAGCTTGCTTGCTCTGCCCTAATCAATATAGATAAGGATTTGCTCTTCCTTGTTTAATTCGAGTAATCAAAAGTAATATTATGTAACAAAAAGCCACTTGCTTCAGATTACTGCCCATCCTCGTAGAGATCGTAATCCGGCTACTCTTCTCCTCCGCCGGTGGCATAACGTCCTGTTGATACCGGAAATGTCCAGGCTCAGCGTGCTCGACATCAGTAAAAACTGCTTTATATTAGCTAAGATATATATAGTTAATGCTGTTTTAACCTCCTGAATCACCCTCAATTGTTTATTTCTGGGACATGAAACAAGCCGGCACTGACGAGGGGGGCTAGGCCGCCTTTAAGTTGAATGATCGTTCAAAAAACACTAGGGTGTGACACCTTCCACGCGTCAACGGTGCTGAATGGCAGACTGAACGACGCCAACAATCGGTAGGCGATCCTTCGGGCGCTCCTGCGTCATCCTGGGAGCCGACAAAAAAGGCTTAGCCAATGAACGAGAACCGCAACGTCAAGATTCGGGTTCGCAACCTGACCAAAGTGTTCGGCAGCCAGCCGAAGAAAGCACTCGAGCTACGCGAGCAAGGACTGCGCCGCGCCGACATTTTCGAAAAGACCGGTCAGACCCTCGGCCTGTCGAATATCAATTTCGACGTTCATGAAGGTGAACTGCTGGTCATCATGGGGTTATCGGGGTCTGGTAAGTCCACGCTGATTCGCTGCCTCAACCGGCTGATTGAACCCACTGAGGGTGAAATCGTCATCGATGGGGAGAACATTCCCGAACTCGGTGACAAGGCGCTGCTGGAGTGCCGCCGTCGCCACTTCTCAATGGTGTTCCAGAACTTCGCGCTTTTCCCCCACCGCACGGTGCAACAGAACGCCGAGTTCGGATTGGAGATTCGTGGCGTGGACAAGGCCAAGCGCGCCGAGATCGCACGCAACGCGCTCAAGCAGGTGGGCCTGGAGGGCTGGGAAGACGCCCTGCCCAACCAGCTTTCCGGGGGCATGCAGCAGCGCGTGGGCCTGGCGCGGGCACTGGCCAACGACGCCACCGTGCTGCTGATGGACGAGGCTTTTTCGGCCCTCGACCCGCTGATCCGTGGCGACATGCAGCAAGAGCTGCTCGAACTGCAGAGTCGTATGCAGAAGACCACCGTGTTCATCACCCATGATCTGGACGAAGCCCTGACCATCGGTGATCGCATCGTGCTGCTCAAGGATGGCGAAGTGGTGCAGATTGGCACGCCCGAGGAAATCCTCACCCAGCCCGCCGATGACTATGTCCGCCGCTTTATCGAGGGCGTCGACAAATCACGCATCCTCACCGCCGAGAGCGCCATGCGCCCAGTTCGCGCCACCGCCCGCGAAGACGATGGCCCGCGCACGGTGCTGCGCAAGATGAAGGAAAACGCCATCGATTCGATCTATGTCACCAGCCGCGAGCGCAAGCTGCTGGGACTGGTCGAGGCCGATGCCGCCGACCAGGCCAGCAAGGACGGCAAGGACAGCATTCGTGACTGCATGATCCACGATTTCCGCTCCGTGGGCCCCGAAGAGCCGATGCATAACCTGTTCGCCATGTTCAGCGAAAAGAGCTTTCCCATCGCCGTGGTGGATAGCGACCGTCGGCTGCTCGGCGTCGTCGTCAAGGGCGCCGTTCTCGATCAACTGGCACAGGCAGGAGACAACTGATGGCAATCGACATTCCGCGCATTCCGTTAGGCGATTGGATCGAGGGCGGCCTGACCTGGCTGACCAGTGAATACTCCGTCGTCACCCGAGCGATTTCCCGCGTCACCCAGACCGGCATCAATGGCCTCAACGACGCCATGATGTGGATACCCCCCTGGGCGCTGCTGGTGATCATTGCCTTGTTGTGCTGGAAGGCCGCCGGCCTGCGCTTGGGCATCGGGGCGGCGCTCGGCCTGGCGCTGATCTGGAATCTGGGCCTCTGGGACCCGATGATCGAGACACTCACGCTGGTGGTGATCGCGACCCTGGTGGCGGTGGTCATCGCGCTTCCCGTGGGTATTGCCGCGGCGCTCTCCGAGCGGCTCTACAAGACGATCATGCCGGTGCTCGACTTCATGCAGACCATGCCGGCGTTCGTCTACTTGATTCCGGCGATTCCCTTCTTCGGGATCGGCTCGGTCTCGGCGATCTTCGCCACGGTGATCTTCTCCATGCCGCCGGCGATCCGCTTTACGACGCTGGGGATCCGCCAGGTGCCGGTAGAGCTGATCGAGGCCGCCGACGCCTATGGCGCCACGAGTCGCCAGAAGCTGTTCAAGGTACAGCTGCCGTTGTCGCTACCCACCGTGATGGCCGGCATCAACCAGACGATCATGCTCGCCCTGTCGATGGTGGTGATCGCCGCGATGATCGGCGCCGATGGTTTGGGCAGTGAAGTCTGGCGCGCTATTCAGCGTCTGCGCCCGGGTGATGGCTTCGAGGCCGGTATCGCCGTGGTCATCCTCGCCATGCTGCTCGACCGCCTGACTCAGTCGCTGCGCAAGACGCGCAAGTCCTAAGTCACCCGGAGCCTGGCACAAAAGCCCAGGCGTTGACGCCCGAGGTTGAATTATTCCGTGACTGTCGCCATATTGATACGGTCACTCCAAAGAAGAGGTAGATTGATGCTCAAGCAACCGCTTAGCCGTCATATTCGTTTTGCCAGCCTGGCGCTGATCGCTGGGGCAGGTCTCACTGCCGGCGCCGCTCAGGCCCAGGACAAGGGCAACGTACATCTCGCTTATGTGGAGTGGTCTTCCGAGGTCGCCTCCACCAACGTGGTGCGCGCCGTGCTGGAACAGGCCGGGTATGAGGTCGAGATGACATCGCTGTCCGCCGCCGCCATGTGGCAGTCGCTGGCGACGGGCGATGCCGACGCCATCGTGGCCGCCTGGCTGCCGACTACCCATGCCGATTACCTGGAACGCGTCGGTGACGACGTGGAGGACCTGGGCGTCAATCTGGACGGCACCAAGCTGGGCCTGGTCGTACCGGCCTACACCGATGTGGACTCCATTGCCGAGCTCAATGACAACGCCGAGACGTTCAACAACGAAATCATCGGCATCGACCCCGGCGCCGGCCTGATGGGCCTGACCGAAGAAGTCGTCGAGACCTATGACCTCGACCTGAACCTGCGCAGCGGCAGCGGCGCGACCATGACCGCGTCGCTGGCGAACGCCATCCAGAACGAGGAAGACGTCGTGGTCACCGGCTGGACGCCGCACTGGAAGTTCGCTCGCTGGGATCTCAAGTATCTCGAGGATCCCGAGAACGTCTATGGCGGCGCCGAGCAGATCCATACCGTCGTTCGTCAAGGGCTCGAAGAGGACATGCCGGAGGCCTATGCCATTCTGGATGCCTTCGAATGGACGCCCGAGCAGATGGGCGAGGTCATGTTGATGAATCAGGAAGACGACGCCGACCCCTACGAGAACGCCAAGCAGTGGGTTGAAGACAACCAGGATGTTGTCGAGGAATGGCTCTCCGCCGCTGAATAAGGCGAGTCAGCAGAAGTAGCAAGCGCCACACGAAGCGGGGAAGCATCCTGGATGCCTCCCCGCTTTTCGTTGCGTTGCCGCTCTTGTTTTCATTGACGCTTCTATTGTTCTGCTACCGCCACCGGCTTATCTCAGCCCGGCGTCACGCCCCGCAGCCGCTCGCCACGGCGTCGCAGCAGCTCCAGCGTGGTCAGCAGGAGCATGGAGAGCAGCACCAGCAGCGTCGCCACGGCGAGAATCGTCGGGCTGATCTGCTCGCGGATGCCCGACCACATCTGGATCGGCATGGTGCGCTGTTCGGGGCCGGCGATGAACAGCACCACCACCACCTCGTCGAAGGAGGTGATGAAGGCAAACAGCGCCCCCGACACCACCCCCGGCGTCACCAGCGGCAGCACCACCTTGAAGAAGGTGCGTGTCGGGTTGGCCCCCAGGCTATGCGCGGCGCGGATCAGCGTGGTATCGAAGCTCGACAGCGTGGCCGTCACGGTGATCACCACGAAGGGGATACCGAGCGCCGTATGGGCCAGGATCACGCCTACATAGGTCTGGGCGAGATTGACCTTGGAAAAGAAGAAGAACATTGCTGCCGCGGAGATGATCAGCGGCACGATCATCGGCGAGATCAGCAGGGCCATGATCGCGCCACGCGCTGGCATGTGCCGACTCGACAGTCCGAGCGCCGCCACCGTTCCCAGCACCGTCGCCAGCAGCGTGGAGGCGATGCCGATGATGAAGCTGTTCTTGATGGCATTGAGCCATTCGCTCGAGGTGAAGAAATCCTGATACCAGCGCAGCGAGTAGCCGGCCGGGTCGAAGGTCACCATCGCCTTGCTGAAGGTAAAGTAAGGCTCGGCATTGAACGACAGCGGGATGATCACCAGCAGCGGCCCAATCAGAAACAGGAAGACCAGGCCGCAGAGGCCCAGGAACAGGTAGTGCCAGATGCGTTCGCCACGGGTGGCATAGGAAGGAATGGCCATCGTTTACCCCAGCTTGACCTTGTCGACGCCGATCAGGCGATTGAAGACCAGATAACAGATGATCACCACGAACAGCAGGATCGAGGCGATGGCGGCCGCCAGTCCCCAGTTGAGCGATGTCTGCATGTGGTAGGCGATGTAGTTGGTGATGAAGCGACCCGACTGCCCACCCACCAGGGCCGGCGTGATGTAGTAGCCGATCGACAGGATGAACACCAGGATGCCGCCGGCGGCGATGCCGGGAATCGTCAGTGGGAAATACACCCGGCGGAAACTCAGAAACGGCTTGCCGCCCAGCGAGCGTGCCGCACGCATGTAGCTCGGCGGGATGGTCTTCATCACCGAATAGAGCGGCAGGATCATGAACGGCAGCAGGATGTGTGTCATGGCGATGATGGTGCCCATCTTGTTGTGAATCATCTGCCAACGCGCCTCGTCGGCAATTATGCCGAGCGCCACCATGACGTCGTTGAGGACCCCCTGTGACTGCAGGATAGCGATCCAAGTGGTGGTTCGCACCAGCAGCGAGGTCCAGAACGGCAGCAATACCAGAATCATCAGCAGGTTAGAGTGTCGCGCCGGGAGACTCGCCAGCAGAAAGGCCACCGGATAGCCGAGCAATAGCGTCAAGCCCGTAATGACGGCACTCATCCATAACGTTCGCCAGAACAGGGTAGCGTGGATCTGCATATGTTCCGGCACCGTGATTATCTCGCCGTCCGGACTCAATTGACGGTCGATCGCCGCCAGGTAATACGACATCGTGTAGGGAGAGGTTTCGCGCTGGATGAGTTTCCAGGTATCGAGCTCACCCCAGGTATCATTGACCTCGATCAGCGCCTCGCGATACGGCGGCTCCAGCGTGCCGATCCGTCGCGCCGTGCGGCTGATGGTCGAGCGCATGCCCGATTTCTCGTAATTTAGCCGGCTGGACAGCAGACCCAGATTGCGCGCCTGCTGACCTTCGCGTAGGTCCTCGGCAAGAGCGGCAAAGGTGGTCTCATCGGGTAACGACTCACCGTTCCAGCCCTCCAGCGCGGCCACGGTACGCGACAGGTGTGTAGAGACTTCAGGGTTGTCGACGCTGCGCCACAACATCTCGAACAGCGGCATCACGAAGGCGATAATCAGAAAGGTAAGCAGCGGCGCGACCAGCAATAGCGCCTTGATTTTCGAGCGTCGCACGGCACGACGCAGACTGACCTTGAGCGGCACGCCATCGGCGGTTCTCAAGGGCGCAGCGGGAGATTCGGACACGCAGGTCTCTCCATCAAGCGAAGGAAACGATCGGCAGCGGGTGCACAACGGGATGCCGCCACCCGGCGCTCACCGGGTGGCGGCAAGGCCTTACTGAGATAGCCAGGCGTTGAAGCGCTGGGTCAGCTCATCGTTGTAGTCGGCCCAGAACAGATCGTCCTTCTGCAGCGCCGTTGCGAAGTTGGGCTCGTGGGTCGGCATGTGCGGCGTCATTTCGATGCCGGTTTCGGCATGCGTGGAAACCAACTCGGATGACGACAGACGCGCCGGGCCGTAAGAGATGTACTGCGCCTGGTCGGCGAGTCGTTGGGTATCGGTGGCGAAGTGCAGGTAATCCTTCACCTTGTCGAGCTTGCCGGTGGGCACCACCCAGCCATCCAGCTCGAACACCTGGGCGTCCCATAGGATCTCGAAGGGCTGATCCTCGGTGACCATGGCATTGAAGATTCGGCCATTGTAGGCCGAAGCGAAGGCGACTTCCTGGTCGGCCAGCAACTGGGGTGGCTGGGCGCCCTCCTCCCACCAGATGACTTCGTCCTTGATGGTATCGAGTTTGGCAAAGGCGCGCTGTACGCCCTCCTCGGTCTCGAGCATGGCGTAGACCTCGTCTCGCTCGACGCCGTCGGCGATCAGCGCCCATTCCATGTTATTGATCGGCTTGCGCAGCAGGGCCCGCTTGCCGGGGTAGTTTTCCAGGTCGAAGACGTCCTCGATGGTGCTCGGCTGTTCGTCGGCAGGAAACATATCGCTATTGAAGGCGACGATGTTGGAGTAGACGATGGATGCCACGAAGCAGTCGCCCAGCCCGCCTTCGACGAAGTCTTCGCTTGCGGGCGTACCGTCCGGGGCATCGGCCAGTAGCTCATCATGCTCGAGAGGCTCGATCAGCCCTTCGGCACAGGCGATCATGGCATCCGCCGGGAGCATGTCGACCAGATCCCAGGTCACGTTGCCGGCTTGGGACTGGGCGCGCAGGCCGGCCAGCGCATTGCCGCTACGGTCGATATTGACGATCTCGTCGCCGGTCTTTTCCATCCACGGCTTATCGTAGGCCTCGTGCTGGCTCATGCTGTAGGCGCCGCCCCAGGAGACGATATTAAGCGTCGCGGCCTGGGCACCGACCGCCATGGCCAGTGCCGAAATGCCGGCTACCGCCAGGCCAGTTCCCTTGATCACACGATAGGTCTTGAGGGTTTTCATGGTGGTTCTCCGTTTGTTGTTCTTGCTCAGTTCCCTGCTACATCGCTTGCATGGCGTCGGGTACGACGCCGGCCAGGTCCTCAGGGATCGTCGGACCCGACCTGATGCTCACGCATCCAGGGCGCGACAGTCACGCCAGGACCAACCGACCTCGACACCCTGACCGGGCTTGAGCGCCGAATGGCCTTTGGCGTTGGGTGTCTTGAGAATGAAGTCGTCGTTGCCGCAGACGCGCAGACGCGTGCGCAAATGATCGCCAAGATAGATCACCTCGAGCACTTCGCCGCGAAAGCAGTTGTCGAGCTCATCCTGTCGGCTGTGGTCGAAGATGGCGACACGCTCGGGGCGCAGTGACAGCGTGGTCCTGGTACCCACCTCACCGCAGGCGACAGGCGTCGCCGTCACGGTTTCGCCGCTGTCGAGACGTACCTGGCAGCGTTCGCCCTGCCGTTCGACCACCTCGCCCAGCAGGCGATTGTTCTCACCAATGAAGCTCGCCACGAAGGCATTTTCCGGCGCCTCGTAGAGCGTATCGGGCGTAGCGAGTTGCTGGACGACACCGTCGTTGAAGACCGCGATGCGATCCGACATGGTCAGGGCTTCGGTCTGATCGTGGGTGACGTAGATCATGGTCACGCCGAGGCTGGCATGGATACGCTTGATCTCGTACTGCATTTCCTCGCGCAGGTTCTTGTCGAGCGCACCCAACGGCTCGTCCATCAGCACCAGATCGGGCTCGAATACCAGTGCCCGGGCCAGCGCGACTCGCTGCTGCTGGCCACCCGACAGCTGTGCGGGACGCCGCGCGCCGAAGTCCTCCAGGCGCACCATGGCCAGCGCCCGATCCACCTTGCGCTGGATCTCGTCCTTCGAGAGATGGCGCACCTCGAGCGGAAAGGCCAGGTTCTCGGCCACGGTCATGTGCGGGAAGAGCGCATAGTTCTGGAACACCATGCCGATGCCACGCTTGTGGGGTGGCAGGTCGTTGATCGGTTCGCCCTTGAGCAGGATCTGGCCATGGGTCGGGGTCTCGAATCCCGCCATCATCATCAGGCAGGTCGTCTTGCCTGAACCGGACGGGCCGAGCAAGGTGACGAACTCACCGTGCCGTACATCCAGGTTGAACCCCTTCACGACCAGTTCAACGCCGTCATAACTCTTCTGCACATCGATGAAGCGGACAAAGCAGTCGGACGAGTCGGCCTGCGCTGCCACCTCCTCGTCTCTATCGAGAATCTGCTGCATGAAAACTCCCTGCTAAGGTTCCCGGTGGGCGGGCGACGAGATTTGCCTATCGCCTCGATGGCCACCCTGCAAGTCATGCATCGCCACCGATGCCCCGCCAAGATCCCAGATTATTATTTTGGCTAATTTAGCTCCACAATAGAGGGGACGGGGGCCCCACCGCAATGCTGGCGAAGGACAAGCAGCGTTGAAAACGAAGCACACTTTTGACCGGGAAATTAGCTATGACAACGGGGAACGCGCCGGGATGTCGCCTCCTGGCATTCGGCAGAGCCGTCCTCATCGCGTAGCATGAGTCATGAAAGCTAACGCCGATCACGCATCACACGCTTCCTAATGTAGCAAGCAAGGAGACTGAGCATGTATCGCAAGATCATGATACCGGTGGACTTGGCGCACCTCGACTTGATTGAACCAGCACTGGCACAGGCAGCCGATCTGGCGCGTCACTATGGCGCCGAGGTCTGCTATGTCGGGGTGACAGCCAACACGCCGGGCAGCGTCGCCCGAACACCCGCCGAGTATCAGCAGAAGCTCGAAGTCTTCGCCAATCAGCAGGCCAAGGTGCACGGCCAACCGGTCAGCGCCAAGACGATCAGCTCCCCCGATCCGATTGCCGATCTTGACGATGAGCTGATTCGGGCGATCGATGACGTAGGTGCCGACCTTGTCGTGATGCCCACTCATCCCCCCAAGCACCTGGATGTCATCATGCCCTCTCACGGCGGCAAGGTGGCCACCCATACCAAGGCGTCGATCTTTCTGATCAGACCCTGACACCAGGCAAACGTCGAGTACGCTTTCTAACAACACCACCAGCAGGGAGATGTCTCGTGGCTAACGATCCTCAAGACGAGAAACCCCAGGAGCCGAGCACCGCTTCCGAGGGCATTCCCGCCCCTGAAGGGGCGGCGAACCTCATCGATACCGACTACGTGATCGGCCAGGACAATATCACCGCCTCCCCCATGGGGATCGACGTGGACCTGCACGGCAAGGTCTTCATGGTCTCGTCGATCGTGATCCTGCTGTTCGTGATCCTCACGCTGGCCCTCCAGGACCAGGTGGAACCAATCTTCGACAGCATGTTCACCTTTCTGACTACCAACCTAGCCTGGGTCTTCCTGCTCGGCGCCAACGTCTTCGTGATCCTCGCGCTGGTGTTGATCTTCACTCCGCTGGGCAAGGTACGCATCGGTGGCGCCGACGCCACGCCAGACTTCGGCTACGCCGGCTGGTTCGCGATGCTGTTCGCCGCCGGCATGGGCATCGGTCTAATGTTCTACGGCGTGTCCGAGCCGCTGGGCCACTATGGCACGGCCATGGGCGGCATCAGCATGGGCGAGGATGGCCTGCGCACCGACTGGGCTCCGCTGGGCGGTGCCGAGGGTGACCAGGCCGGCGCCATCTCGCTGAGCATGGCCGCGACTATTTTCCACTGGGGCCTGCACCCCTGGGGCGCCTACGCCATCGTCGGTCTGTCGCTGGCGATCTTCGCCTTCAACAAGGGCCTGCCGCTGACCATGCGCTCGATCTTCTACCCGGTGCTGGGTGAACGCGTATGGGGTTGGCCTGGCCACCTGATCGACATCCTGGCGGTGTTCGCCACGCTGTTCGGCCTGGCCACCTCGCTGGGGCTGGGGGCGACCCAGGCTTCAGCCGGCCTCAACTACCTGTTCGGGATCCCGGACAACAACGTCACCCTAGTGCTGCTGATCTTGGGCATTACCCTTGTCGCCCTGGGCTCGATCATGCTCGGCGTCGACAAGGGGGTGCAGCGCCTGTCGCAGCTCAACATGGCACTCGCCCTGCTGCTGCTGGTGTTCGTGATCGCCGTGGGCCCGACGCTGATGATAGCCACCGGCGTGTTCGAGAACCTGCTCGGCTACGTTAAGAACCTGCCGGCACTCTCCATGCCGTTCGGGCGCGAAGATGCCAACTTCAGCCAGGGCTGGACCGCCTTCTACTGGGCCTGGTGGATCGCCTGGTCGCCCTTCGTCGGCATGTTCATCGCCCGCGTGAGCCGCGGCCGCACCGTGCGTGAGTTCCTGATCGCCGTGCTGGTGGTGCCGACCCTGGCCTCGGTGGTGTGGATGACCGCCTTCGGCACCACCGCCATCGATCAGGTGGTCAATGCCGGCATCACCGAGGTGCAGGATGCCGCCCTGGAGTTGCAGCTGTTCACCATGCTGGAGTACCTGCCGCTCAGCGCCATCACCTCCTTCGTGGGTATCGTGCTGGTGGTCGTGTTCTTCATCACCTCCTCCGACTCCGGCTCACTGGTGATCGACTCCATCACCGCCGGCGGCAAGGTCGATGCCCCCAAGCCCCAGCGCATCTTCTGGGCGCTGATCGAGGGCGCCATCGCCATCGCCCTACTGCTCGGCGGCGGCCTGGGCGCCCTGCAGACGGCCGCCCTGACCACCGGTCTACCCTTCACGCTGGTGCTGCTGGTGGGCTGCTACGCCATCGTCAAGGGTCTCATGAGCGAGCCCCGCTGAACGACAAGCACTCGCCTGCAACGCAAGAGGGCGGCCTGGGGTAATCCCCAGGCCGCCTTTTTTCGTCTCGTATGGTTTCTTGTAGCCTCGCGTCGCGCCGTGATGACCCAGTTAGTGCGGCTTCAGCTCCAGAGCTCACCGACCGGCGTTTCTGGGTGGTAGTGCGTGGCGATCTGGGCTTGCAGTAGCTCGGCGGTGGCCAAGGCGTCGATCAGCGCATGGTGTCCCTGGTAGGCGGGCAGGCCGTAGCGCGCCCGGCTGCTCTGCAACCGGATCGATACCGGAGGCCGACCCAGCCAGCGGCGAAAGCGCGCCCACAGCGGCTGACGGTAAAGGCGCGCTTCGAGCGACATAGTATCGATGACTGGGAAGCGAATACCTTCGCCAAGCCGGGCTTTTACGGCACGATCGAGAAACGGTCGTTCAATATGACGGTAATGCACCACCGCCAACCGTCCGGTCAGTGCCTCGAGCAGCTCGGGAAGGATCGCTTCCAGATCCGGCTCATCCGCCACCTGGGAATCGGTGATGTGGTGAAAGGTTACCGATTGCCGATTCAGCGGCTGTCGGGGCTTGACGACCCAGTAACGGCGTTGGGCCAGCAGCACGCGCGACAGGGTAAAGGGCACCAAGCCAAGGCTGACGATGCCATGGCGGCGCGCATCGAGGCCGGTCGTTTCCATATCCATTGCGACCATTGGCACCTTGGCGATGGGCGTGTCAGGTGACAGAGAACGGGCGGCGAAGTAGCGCTCCAGTAAAGGGTGTGTCGCCGCTTCGTGGCGCGCCGCCAGATAAGCGGGCCAATCCTGCGAATGCCGCACCTTTCGCCCGGTATCCCTCACTTCGCCAGGTTCCGTGACGGCATGGCATAACGGAACTTGAGAAACTTCTGGGCGTTGCTCAATGCCTGGAAAGCGTCCTTGAGCGTATGCCGTTCATTGTCGTCAACGTTCTCCGGCTCGATGGTGTTGTCCGGCGTGCGCTCGTTGCGCAGGTCGATCATCTGGTGACGTATGCGCGACATGGCCAGAAACTCCAGCGCATAGCGCAGCTTGTCGCTAACCCCCGGGGCCAGAAGCTGGGTACGCCCGATATCATCGAGCCGCTCGAAGCTGTTCTGGGCCCGGGAACCACAGGCCAGCGCATGGATACGGATCAGGTCGACCATGGGCGCGGTACCGCGGCGCTTGAGGTTGATGGTGTTGTTCTGCTTGCCATCCTTTTCCATCACGAAGGTGCGGAAGAAGCCCAGCGGCGGCTTGCGATTCAAGGCATTGCGCGACATGGCGGCAAGAAACCGCTGGCTTCGCGGCGCCTTGTCGGCCACCAGCTCTTGAAGCTGCTCGACGAAGACATTCTCACCGTAGACGCTATCCAGATCGAAGAAGATCGAACTGTGCAACAGACGCTCCGGGGTGGGACTATCGATCCAGTCGCGAAAATACCCCTTCCAGACTGCCAGAGGCTGGCGCCATTGGGGATTGGTGGCCATGATGTTGCCGGTGCAGTACGCATAACCGCAGGCATTGAGACCATCGCTGACGCGTTGGGCCAATGCCAGGAAATAGGCATCGTGTCGCTCGGGATCGAAGGCATCATCGAGCACCAGCGCGTTGTCCTGATCGGTCACGATAGTCTGCTCGTTGCGTGCCATGGAGCCGTTGGTCATGAAGCAATAAGGCACCGGCGGCGGCCCCAGCTCCTCCTCGGCCAGCTCCAACAGCCGACGTGTGAAACTGCGTCCGATGGTCGACAAGGCGCTGCCCACCATCTGCGAATCGGCCCCGTCCTCGACCATGCGCACGAACGCCGCACGCACATCGGGCGCCAGCTTCGCCAGGCCCGCCGCCGATGATTGATTAAAGATGTTGCTGACCAGATAGAGGCTGCTGTGCGTTTCGTGACGGATAATATCGGAGAGATGCACGATGCCCACCGGGCTGCGTCGGTGCATGACCGGTAGATGGTGAATATTGTTGCGCAGCATGCACAGCATCGCCTCGTGCACCGACTCGTCAGACTGGATGGCGATGAGTCGACCACCGATCACCTCGCCCACCGGCGTATCGGGTGAGCGCCCTTCTGCCACCACCCGCTTGCGGAAGTCGCTATCAGTGAGAATGCCCCGGACCTCCCAGGCACGCTCCTCGCTGTCACGAAATGTATAGCGGGGATTGTCACCAGGCGCATCGAGCACCAATACCGACGACGCCTGGGCTTCCCCGATCTGCTGCGCCGCTTGCTGTACCGTGGTACTCGCCTCGACCATCTGCGGGTAGCGGGTAACCAACTTGCGCACCCGGGTGATCATCAGGTCGTTGTTCTTCTTCTGCTGCTCGGAGGCGGTTTCCAGTCGCGGCCGTTCCAGTTCGACGAAATCGGCGAAGTGCTCGTCGGCCTCGCACAACTCGTGGAACGCCGCCTCGGGGATGAAATAGATCAATGTGTCTTCCAGGGCACGCGCCGGGAAGCGAACCCGTCGGTCGCGCAGCAAGCTGAAGTGGCCGAAGATATCGCCCTCGCCCAGGCGATTGTAGAGTTCGCCGTTGCGACGATAGACCTCGACCGCACCGCTACGGATATAACAGAACTCGTGGAGCTCCTGTCCATAGGTCAGGATATCAGTGCCCGCCTTGTAGTAGGCGACCTCCACTTGAGCTGCCAGCCCATCGAGGCGTTCGTCGGAAATCAGATCAAAAGGCGTGAAGCGCCCCATGTGCTGGCGGATCTCGAGCAGCTCAACCTCCATGACAGGACTCATTCGCAGGGCGCATACGCAGGACTCTTATAAAGGGGCTTTATAAAGGGCTCGTAGAGGGCTCGAAGACGGTACTTGCAATTAGTCTGGAAGCTCATTCAAGCGCTGTAAAGTCGCGATAACGAAGAAGGCCACCCCGTGGGGTGGCCTTCATATTGCCGATGCACGTCGGCGAAAAGGCGAGTCGGCTTACGATGACTGAGCCATTTCCTGAACGCGCTGCATCAGCTCGGGGTCCTGCTGAATGGCCTGACCGATGGCGTTGAAGGTATCCACATCAAGGCCACTGTCCTCGACGATTTCCACCATCTTTTCGTTGGCTTCCATGCGCACTTCCTGCTGCGCTTCCTCGTTTTCAGCTTCTTGCAGACGCTGTGTGTAATCTTGGGAAACCGCGGCGATTTCCTGGGACGCATCAGCGAACTGCTCGAGCTGACCATCATCGAAATCCTGTGCGGGAGCGCTGGCCTGCGGCTGCTCGGTATTAGCCGTTCCTTCCTGAGCGTGGGCCGTGGCCGTCATCAGACCGGCGGCGAGAAGTGCGGCTGAGAACAGGGCAGTAATCCGTTGCATGAATACCTCCAGGGTTTTGCTTTATGAATGTGCCCCCCTGTGACGGTAATGGGGGCCGCGCGTTCAGAACTTTATTGTTACCGAATGTAAGGCAGGCTCTCCTTATCAGGGAGCCTGCCTTGCAGGTGGTACCGATTGCAGAGGAGGACCACCAAGGATCAGCCATAGGCCAGGCCGGGTAACCATGTCACCAGCGCCGGAAACAGTATCACCAGCAGCAGCCCCAGGGCCTGGATGCCCAGGAAAGGGAAGGACGACCTGAAGATCTGCGCCATGGTGATATGTGGCGGACAGACACCCTTGATGTAGAAGAGCGCATAGCCGAAGGGCGGACTGAGGAAGGACATCTGCATGTTGACCAGATAGATGACGCCGAACCACAGCGAAACCTTCGCCGGGTCCACGCCGGGGAAGCCCAGCAGGCCGTCGAACGTCAGCCCCTCGATCAGCGGCACGAAGATCGGCACCGCCAGCAGCAGGATGCCCACCCAGTCGAGGAACATGCCCAGCGCCACCAGCAGCACCATCATCAGCGCCAATACCATATAAGGGCTAAGACCCGCACCGGAGATCAGCTCCTGCACGAAGGTCTGGCCACCCTGCAGGATATAGAAACCGACGAAGATGCTCGCACCGAAGATGATCCACATGACCATGGCAGTGGCCACCAGGGTGGTCATGCAGGCGGCATGCAGATTCGGCCAGGTCAAGCGCTTGTGCATGGCGGCGACGATCAGGGCACCGAAGGTGCCGATACCGGCTGCTTCCACCGGGGTCGCGATGCCGGTAAAGATGATGCCCAGCACCAGCGTGACCAGCACAATGGGTGCCAGCATCTTGCGCAGCAGACGCAGCTTCTCGCGCATGTCGACACGATCTTCGACCGGCATCGGCGGCGCCATCTTAGGATTGAGACTGCCGCGGAACCAGACATAGAAGGCATACATGCCGGCCAGCAGCAGGCCGGGGATCAGCGAGCCGAGATAGAGCTCACCCACCGACTGCTGGGCGATGACGCCGTAGATGATCGCCAGGATCGATGGCGGAATCAGGATGCCCAAGGTGCCACCCGCCATGATCGAGCCGATGGCGATCTCGGGGTCGTAGTTGCGCTTGAGCATCGCCGGCAAGGCGATCAGGCCCATGGTCACCACGGCCGCGCCGATGACGCCGACCATTGCCGCCAGCAAGGTCGAGGCGATGATCGTGGCAATGGCCAGACCGGCCTTGAGCCCGCCCATCCACTTGTAGACCACATCGAACAGCTCTTCGATGATCCCGGCCTTCTCAAGCACCGAGGCCATGAAGATAAACAGCGGGATCGCCGACAACTGGTAGTTGGTCATCATCGGAAAGATGCGCGAGGGCATCAGATTGAGCATGTCCTGACTACCCACTAGATAGAGGAACGCTACCCCCAGGCCACCGGTGACGAAGGCCAGCGGCAAGCCGGCGACCAGCACCACCATCAGGGTGCCGAACATCAACAAGGTCAGACTGCCGATACCCACCGAGGAAAGACTGGCCTCGAGGCTGAACGCCAGGCTCTCGTAGTCGGTCACGGCGATGTTGACCATCTCGTACAACGTCCAGGCAGCCACTACGCCCCCTACCGCAACCAGTACATTGGCAAACAACGAACTGCCCTCGTGCTCTCGACGATGGTGACGAAAGGCCTGGAAATCCTTGATCAGCTGGGCAGTCCCTTGCAGCAGCAGCAAGAGCGCCCCGAGGAACAGCATGAACTTGACCGGGTAGAACTGAATGCCCCACTCGGTGAAGGAAGTCTCGTTGGAATAGCTCGATCCGAAGAAGAGCTTGTCGCTTACCGACTGCGAAAAGAACTTCCAGCCGGTGACCAGCAAGGCAATGGTGAAGATAAAGAAGAATATCGAGGTCGCCAGATCCAGCGCGGCCCTGTTCATCGGCTTGGCGCGCATGTAGAGAATGTCGACGCGAACATGCCCCCCCTCACGCAGGGCGAAGGCCCCGGCCAGCAGGTACTGCATGCCGAACATCAGCGTCATGGACTCATGGGCCCAGTTGGTCGGCGAGTTGAAGGCATAACGCAACAGCACTTCGTAGGCAAAGACGAAAGGCGCCACCAATGACCAGTAGGCCACGTAGCGACCCGAGAATCCCGAAACTCGGTCGATGACGCGCGTCAAGGCATTGCCAGGTGCCTGAAAGCCGACGTCTGGCGCATCGCCAGCGGGTATCTCGGCGGTGTCACCGCCGTCGATGGTGCCACCACGCCGGAAGCTTCGATCAACGAAGAACATCACGGCCAAAGGCAACAGGAGCAGCACCGACCAGTAAAGCCAGTGCGGCAAGACGAAATTGATCTCTAGATTCATGGAAACTCCTCCGCAGAGCCATCACCTGAGGGACGGCTACGGATCGTCGAGCCGACGGGATGCGGGTTCTAAGGTTGTGCCCTACCGAAACCGGGTGCTGCGGCCCGAAGACAGCAACACCCGGTAGGGTCGAGCCGGAACGTTATGCGTTGAGCTGGTAGTCCTTGATGTCCTCATCGGTGATCAACGCCACCGCAGGGTCCATCATGGTATCGAGGTGAGCCTTGAACAGCCGCGCGGCGTCCGCATCCTTGTTGGCCCACTTGAACCACAACGGGATGGCGGCATCACGGAAGCGGCTGGCGTCGTCCTCGGTCAGGTGGATGATCTCTACGCCCTTCTCGCGGTACTTGGGCCAGGCCTCGGCGTTGGCCTTCTGGATCGCGTTGTAATGCTCGCGGGAATAGCCGGCGACCAGGTCGTGCATGAGGTCCTGCGTCTGCGACGACATGCGCTCGAAGACACGTCGATTGACCGAGATGTCCATGAGGTCGACCGACTGGTGCAGACACGGCGTGGAAGGCGGTCCCATGATGATGTAATCGGCGACCTGCCAGAAGCCCAGCTCGTAGTTGACAGCCGCGCCGGTAAAGTCGGCGGCGTCGATGGTGCCCTTCTCGAGCGCCGGATAGACCTCGGAGCCCGGCAGCAGCGTAATACGCGCTCCGATGGAGGCAAAGGTCTCGGCGACGATGCCGCCCGGCATGCGAATCTTGATGCCATCGAAGTCGTCGAAGCTGCGCAGCGGCACCTTGGAGTGGATCAGGTTGAGGTCGTGGTGCACGTAGCCCAGCAGTTCCTGGCCCTGCTTGCGGTAGAGATCCTTGGCGATGTCGAAGCCACCATAGGCGCCGAACATCATGTCCCACTGGTGGGGCAGCGACAGGCCCATCGGGAAGGCCGTCAGAAAGACACCCGCGGGCATCTTGCCGGGCCAGTAGACGGTGAACCAGTTCTGGCCGTCGAGGACGCCGTTGCGCACGGCATCGGCGACCTCGAAGTCACCGGCCACGGCACCGGCAGGAAACGGCTCGATGGTGACTTCACCACCGGTGGCTTCGCCGACGCCCGCGGCCCATGTCTCGAAAGTCTTGTAACCGGTGGTGCCCGGCTGCCAGGACGACTGCATGCGTATGTTGATGCCCTGCTGGGCCTGGACATTGCCGATCCACGGTGTAGCCACTGCCGCTGCGGAACCGACGGCCGCCGCCTTGAGGAAATTACGCCGACTCGGTGTCTTGAAATTATCGCGAATAGTCGTGGTGTCGTTCTCGACTGACGAAATGCTTGACGGCTGCTTGTCGTCTTGCATGGCATGACTCCTGATTGTTCTGGCGCGCCCCCGGGATTACCGAGTGACGACAGGATTTATTGTTGTCATCCATGGCGGTCTGACACACCGGCACTGAACAACGAGATTCCGATGCAGATAACCCGCCTCCTTGTCGGGCAGGAAAGCCTCGTCTAACTGGAAAAGGCTTCCACACCCAAAAGTAGCGAAAACCCTCAAGTGAACCAATTGCGGCTTTCAACGCAGGGCCAGGTTAGCGATGGGCCAAACAACCCCACCAAACACGCTAACTCCTTGTATAAACTTGGCTAATCATGGTAATACCAATATTCCAGCGCCGCGCGGTTGTTCGACCAAAGCACAAGCACGAGGGTTGGCTTGTTGAGCCCATGACCGCGATGATGCTCACTTTCTTAGTCACTCGATGAGCCACTTATGACCGCGCAACGTCGTCACCAGGCCTGGCTGGCCGCCATGCCCTTCCTGTTTGTTGCCTTGTGGAGCACGGGCTTCATCGGTGCCAAGTTCGGCCTGCCGTATGCCGAACCCTTCACCTTCCTGTTCATCCGCTTCGTGCTCACGCTGGCGTTACTGGTGCCCCTCGTTCAGCTGATGGGCGGCGACTGGCCCAAGGGAGCACCGCTGTGGGGCCATATCGCGGTCTCCGGCCTGCTGGTGCACGGTGCCTACCTGGGCGGCGTCTTCTACGGCATCTATCAGGGCATGCCGGCGGGGCTTGCTTCCCTGTTAGTGGGCCTGCAACCGCTTCTTACCGCCCTGCTGGCCGGCCCCCTGCTGAACGAGCGGCTGGTCGCGAAGCAATGGCTGGGCCTGGCATTGGGGCTTGCCGGGATCGTCCTGGTGCTGGGAGGCAAGCTCGATCCCGGCGCACACTTGTTCCAAGGCTTTGGCGTTGGAGCGCTTGGCAGCGTGCTGGTCGCCCTGTTGGGCATCTCCTGCGGCACCTTGTATCAGAAGCGCTTCTGTACCGGCATGCCCTTGCTGTCGGGCACGGTGGTGCAATACCTGGGGGCAGGGTTGGTGCTGGGCCTGGGGGCGCTGCTCTTCGAGGAGCGCGACGTGGAATGGACGACGACCTTCGTATTGACGCTGGGCTGGCTGGTGCTGGTGCTGTCGATCAGCGCCATCCTCTTGTTGATGGCCCTGATCAAGCGTGGTGAGGCGTCAAGGGTGGCCAGTCTCTTCTACCTGGTCCCGCCGGTCACGGCGCTGCAAGCCTGGTGGCTGTTCGATGAACAACTACCGCTGGCCTCGCTCGCTGGCATGGCGATCGCCATCACTGGCGTAGTGCTGGTGGTCCGGGGCAAGCCGCCCGCCAAGACCTGAGCCGAGACACCCCACTGCACGCGGAAGCCACTGGCAAACTCGTCTGAACTGGACCACTATCGTTCAGAATGAACAGAACGCAGGACCCAGGCTTGCCTGGGCGACGCTCGGGCATGAAAAGGACTATGAATAAAGGGACCACGCACTAAAGGAACTGCACACACCATGAAGGTAACGACGACGCGCCGCCGGTTGCTGGTAAACGCAGGATGGGCCGGGGCGGGCCTTCTGCTTTACTCCTTCACCACGATCGGCCTTGCCGGTAATCGTCCGGTGCCCCCCGTTACCCGACCCAGAGTTTCAGCGCCGGTCATCCGTCAGGGCTGGCTGCTCAGTCAAGACGACCTCTGATGTATGTTCCCTTCGAGGCACTCGGAGAACCGGGTGACGAGGTGGATGTCTGCCTCATCGGGGGCGGCGCCGCCGGTGTGGCAATGGCCGTCAGGCTGGCCCGCCAGGGCCATCGCGTCCTGCTGTGCGAAGGTGGTGATCAGATCTTCAGCGCGCGCTCTCAGACGCTCTACGAAGGCGAGGTACAAGGTGATCCCTACCCCGCCCTGGAAGACACGCGGCTACGCTACCTGGGGGGCTCGACGAACCATTGGGGCGGCATCAGTCGCCCGCTGGACCGCTACGACTTCGCGGCGAAACCTGCCGCTCCCGACACGGCATGGCCGATCGAGCGAGAGGCTCTCGATCCCTACTACGCCGACGCCGCCGAGATTCTCGACCTGCAGCCCATCTCACCGGATCAGGAGATTGCCGGGGCGAGCCTGAAGCGAATTCACTTCTCCCTCGGCAACCCGGTCCGAGTCGGCCAGAAATATGCCGGGGAGCTCAGCGAATTACCTACCCTCAGGTGCTGTCTGGCGGCCAACCTGTTCGGCCTGGACACCCAGGACGGCAGGGTGACGAGTGCCACCTTCAAGAACTACCAAGGCGACTTGCGCCGGGTTCGCGCACGCTACTTTGTGCTGGCATGCGGGGGAATCGAGAATTCGCGGCTGCTGCTGTGGTGCAATCGGCAGACACAGGGACGCCTGATTCCGCAATCCGCCACGCTCGGCCGCTACTGGATGGAGCATCCCCACGCCACGGTTGGGCACGCGCTGATCCTCGACCCGGCCCCGCTGGACCTGGTGGATCACTACAACATCTTCCTGTCGCCGACCGTCGAGGCCATCAAAGAGCGCGGCATCCTCAATTGCGGCCTACGCCTGCATCGCATGGATGACGTGGTGACCCAGCGGTTGATCGACGAACTCACGGCCGTTGCACCGGCACTGGCGCGCCGCTTCGACGCCCTGAACCGTCAAGGCGATGGCATCTATAGCCTGTTGCTGCGTGCCGCCTGGGAGCAGGAGCCCCGTCGCGAAAACCGCATCGAGCTGACCCGCGAGGTCGACAGCCTCGGCATGCTCCGCGCCAGGTTGGTCTGGCGACAATCACCGCTCGACGTACGCACTATCCGCGACAGCACGCTGTTGTTCGGTGATTACCTGCGCAATCACGACATTGGACGCCTTCAGCTCGCCGACTGGCTGACCACCGCACCGATCCGCCCACCGGCCGAGGGCGAGCTGGCCGGGCGCCATCACATGGGCGGCACCCGCATGAGCCATTCCCCCGAACACGGGATCGTCGATCGCGACTGTCGGGTCTTCGCCCAGGACAACCTGTATATCGCCGGATCCAGTGTGTTTCCCAGCGTCGGGCACGCCAACCCGACCCTGACCCTGGTGCAGCTGGCGCTACGCCTGGCCGCTCACCTGGAAGGACGGCTCAGCCGACAGGCGGCGTACTTGAACTCGGGGATCTTGCCATCGGGGTCGAGCGCCGGGTTGGTCAGCAGGTTGGCCGCCGCCTCGACGTAGCAGAACGGCACGAACACCATGCCTTCCCTCATCTGCGGATCGACCCGCGTCCTCAGGGTGATCGCGCCGCGCCGGGTGGCGATGGTCAGCGGCTCCCCCGGGGAGAGGCGCAGGCGCACCAGCTCGGCCGGGGCGAGACTCGCCACCGCCTCGGGCTCCAGATCGTCGAGCACCCGGCTGCGGCGGGTCATGGCGCCGGTGTGCCAGTGCTCGAGCTGGCGCCCGGTGATCAGCACCGTGGGGTAGTCGGCGTCGATGGGCTCGTCGGGCGGCAGCGGCCGGGTCGGGGTGAAGCTCGCCCGGCCGCTGGCGGTGGGGAAGGCGTCACTGAACACCACGTCGGCGCCGGGCGCGTCGTCGGCCGGACACGGATAGGTCACCGAGCTCTCGCGCTCGAGGCGTTCCCACGAGATATGGTCGAGCGAGGCCATGCCGCGCTTCATCTCGGCGAACACCTCGCGGGGATGGGTATAATCCCAGTCCAGGCCCAGGCGGTTGGCGAGTTGCTGGATGATCCACCAGTCGGGCTTGGCCTCCCCGGGCAGCGGCACCGCGGCGCGCCCCAGCTGCACCTGGCGGTTGGTGTTGGTGACGCTGCCGTCCTTCTCCGGCCAGCTCGAGGCCGGCAGGATCACGTCGGCGAACTGGGCGGTCTCGGTGA
>NZ_FPBP01000014.1 GCF_900116705.1 Halomonas korlensis
GATCGTTCGTACTGATCGCCGCTAACTGCCAGGAAAAACAACCACTTCCTCCAACCCCACCGCCGGAAACGTTCCCCGTCCCTGGCAGCGGATGCGTATCCTACGACCTCCCGACCGCGGGCACAAGACCTGGACGAAGAAAAAGTTCAAACAGCTTCGCTACCGCCCTTGGCAGGCTTCGCCTTGCGCATCAACGCCAACACAGGGCCAGATATCACATAGGCACTGAACAGCAGCAGAAGCATCACTGACGGCTCGATGGAAATTACAACAAAACCGAGCACGATCGCCAGCAGTACCACGAAAGGCACTGGCCCCTTGAGATCCAGATCCTTGAAGCTGTAGTAACGAATATTGCTGACCATCAGGAGGCCGGCAGCTCCAACGATAAACAGCATCAGCAGCTTGAACGCGAAGGCGTCGGCATCAAAGCTGTGGAATGTCCAGACACACGCAGCCACCAAGGCCGCAGCGGATGGGCTGGGCAGGCCAATAAACCACTTCTTGTCGATACTGCCTATCTGCACATTGAAGCGCGCCAGGCGCAGTGCTGCGCAGGCAACGTAAAGAAACGCCACCACCCACCCGGTCTTGCCGATGTCCTGCAGAATCCAGGTGAAAGCGACCAGTGCGGGAGCCATGCCGAAAGAAATCATATCGGCCAAGCTGTCATACTCAGCACCAAAGGCACTCTGGGTATTGGTCATCCGCGCCACACGACCATCCAGGCCATCGAGCAGCATGGCAATGAATATCGCCACCGCCGCCGCTGTGAAATCGCCATTGATACCGGCCACCACTGCAAAGAAGCCAGCGAACAGTGCCGAGGTGGTAAAGAGGTTGGGCAACAGGAAAATCCCCTTGCGCCGGACTCTCTTGCCGTCCTCCATGGACTCTTCAATCACTTCCGTCTCGCGCAGAAAGGCCGCTGCCATGTCTTCGTCGTCGTGAATGCTCTTGTCGTTGTCGGCCGAGTCCAGCTCGGCGTCCTGGCGGAGAGTCTCGTGTTGGCCGTCGTTCGGCTGCTGGGTCATCTGTCATTTCCGTTGCCGCTTGTTGATTCCCCCATTCTACACACACAGCCCTCAGCCCACCGACTCCAACGCCTGGCGAAGGCCAAACGCAAGGAGGGCGCGGAAATCCGCGCCCTCTTCTGCACCTCACTAGCCCTTTAGCCCAACTGGCCATTTAGCTCAGCGGTTCGACTAGCCAAAACTGAATCGAACGGATCAGTTCTTGCTCTTGTCGACCAGTTGGTTAGCGGCGATCCACGGCATCATGCCACGCAGTTTGGCACCGACCTGCTCGATTTCGGATTCAGCATTCAGGCGACGACGCGCATGCATCGATGGATAGTTGGTGTTGCCTTCGTTGATGAACATCTTGGCGTATTCACCGGTCTGGATGCGCTTGAGGGCATGGCGCATCGCCTCGCGGGACTGCTCGTTGATCACCTCGGGGCCAGTCACGTACTCGCCATACTCCGCGTTATTGGAGATGGAGTAGTTCATGTTGGCGATACCGCCCTCGTACATCAGGTCGACGATGAGCTTGAGCTCGTGCAGACACTCGAAGTAGGCCATCTCCGGGGCGTAGCCCGCTTCGGTGAGCGTCTCGAAGCCGGCCTTGACCAGCTCCACGGCGCCGCCACACAGTACGGCCTGCTCACCGAAGAGGTCGGTCTCGGTCTCGTCCTGGAACGTCGTCTCGATGATACCGCTACGCCCGCCGCCAATGGCCGCGGCGTAGGAGAGTGCGAGCTCCTTGGCGCTGCCCGAGGCGTCCTGATGAATCGCGATCAGGTCGGGGACGCCGCCGCCGCGCACGAATTCGGAGCGTACGGTATGACCCGGTGCCTTGGGCGCGATCATGATGACGTCCAAGTCCTGGCGCGGCACGACCTGGTTGTAATGGATATTGAAACCATGAGCGAAGGCCAGGGTCGCGCCCTGTGGCAGGTTCGGTTCGACCTGCTGCTCGTAGATCGCCTTCTGATTCTCGTCCGGGGCCAGCATGATGACCACATCGGCGGTCTTGGAGGCCTCTTCCACCGAGGCGACCTTAAGGCCAGCGGTCTCGGCTTTGGCCGCAGATGACGACCCCTTGCGCAGCGCGACGGTAACGTCGACGCCGGACTCCTTGAGGTTGTTGGCATGGGCGTGGCCCTGCGAACCATAACCCACGATGGTGACTTTCTTGCCCTGAATGAGGGAGAGGTCGCAATCCTTATCGTAATAGACGCGCATGTCGTGCTCCTTGTAAGTAAACGGAAAGAGAAGTCGGCGTGGCTAGCCACCCATGCGTTCTTTCACGGCATGGGCTCAATGAAACGAGGGATACCTTAAGCCAGGCATAGCGTTGCGTAAAACGCTATATTTGCAATGTCATAATGCAGATAGTGAAATGCACCATATGGATATGCGCCCTCTTCTCCATTTTCTGGCGCTGGCTGACATGCTGCATTTTGGTCGCGCCAGCGATGCCTGCCATGTCAGCCCCTCGACGCTGTCGCGCTCGATTCGACACCTCGAAGAGAGTCTTGGTGCACCGTTATTCGAGCGTGACAACCGTCATGTGGCGCTAACGCGACAGGGAGAACTGTTTCAGCACTACGCCCGCGATGCGCTTGAGCAATGGGAAGCCATTCGCCATTCGTTGATGAGCGAGGCCCGCGAGCTGGCCGGCGAGATCAGCATCTACTGTTCGGTGACGGCCAGCTACAGCTTCCTTTACGCCTTGCTCAGCGAGTTCCGACTGCGTCATCCGCGCATCGAGCTCAAGTTGCACACCGGCGACCCGGCCGAATCGGTAGGCCGAGTGCTGGCCGGTGAGGAGGACATGGCGATCACGCCACGGCCGCGCACGCTACCCAACGGCCTTGCCTTCAAGCCGATGACCACCTCGCCGCTGGTATTCATCGCGCCCCGTGAAGACACGGCCTGGATGCCCAGCGCCCCGGAAACGCCCAGTGCCGACCAGTGGAAAGGCGTACCGATGATTCTTTCCGAGTCCGGCCTGGCCCGGGAGCACAGCGACACCTGGTTCAAGGCGCTCGGCGTCACTCCCCAGATCTACGCCCAGGTGGCCGGCAACGAGGCCATCGTCAGCATGGTGGGCCTGGGCTTCGGGGTCGGCGTGGTGCCGCGGATCGTGCTCGACAACAGTCCGCTGCGCGACCGGGTGTCGATCCTGCCGGTCAAGCCGGAGCTGCCCCACTACGATGTAGGGCTTTGCGTGGCCAAGCGACGCCTGAAGAGCCCGCTCATCCGTGCGCTTTGGGCGGAGGTATAAATAGAGGGCGCGCTTTGGGCGAAAGTGTAAAACGCGCGCGTGGGTGGGTGGGTGGGGAAGTGATGGGTGTGCGAGATGAAATCGCAGGGGCCACGGCCACAAAAAAGCCGCCCCGAAGAGCGGCTTGGCTGTCGAGGACAGGCTATCGAGCGTAGTGGGCAATCAGAGCGACAGCACCTTGTCGCCGCGGGCAATGCCCGACACCCCGGTGCGCGCCACCTCGAGAATACCCACCGGCGCCATGGCCTGCAGGAAGGCGTCGAGCTTGCCGGCATCGCCGGTGATCTGCACGGTATAGAGGCTCGGCGAGACATCGACGATCTGCGCGCGGAAGATATCTACAGTGCGCTTGACCTCGTCGCGAGCCGCCCCAAGCGCCTTGACCTTGATCAGCATCAGCTCGCGCTCGATGTGATTGCCCTCGGTGAGATCCACCAGCTTGACCACATCGATCAGCTTGTTGAGATGCTTGGTGATCTGTTCGATCACCCGGTCGTCACCCACGGTGGTCACGGTCAATCTTGACAGGCTAGGGTCGTCGGTGGGCGCCACGTTCAGCGTTTCGATGTTGAAGTTGCGCTGTGAGAACAGTCCCACCACGCGAGACAGGGCACCCGGTTCGTTTTCCACCAGGATCGAGATGATATGGCGCATCAGGTCCGCTCCGTCTTGGAAAGCAGCATGTCACGCATGGCGCCCAGCGGCACATGCATCGGATAGACGTGCTCGTGCGGGTCGACGATGACGTCGAGGAACACTAGCTCGTGCGTATCGGCAAAGGTTTTCTCCAGTGCCGGCTCGAGCTCCTCGAGTGTTTCCACCCGCAGCGCGGTGAAGCCATACGCCTCGATCAATTTCTGGAAGTCGGGCAGCGACTCCATATAGGAGTGCGCATGGCGCGACTTGTAGTTGAGGTCCTGCCACTGACGCACCATGCCCAGCGAGGCGTTGTTGATATTGACGATCTTCACGCCGCCGCCGAACTGCTTGATGGTCGACAGCTCCTGCATCATCATCTGAAAGCTGCCCTCACCGGTCACGCAGATGACTTCCTCGTCGGGGAAGTTCTGCTTGATGCCCATGGCCGCCGGGAAACCGAAGCCCATGGTCCCGAGTCCCCCCGAGGTAATGAAGCGATTGGGCTTGTCGAACTTGTAGTACTGGGCCGCGAACATCTGGTGCTGGCCCACGTCGGTGGTCACGTAGGCCTCGCCGCGGGTCACCCGACACAGCGCTTCTATCACTTCCTGGGGCTTGATCTTCTCCCCGGCCTGGGAAGGCTCGTAGAGTTTGCCGACACGCTCCTCGCGCCAGCCGTCGATCTTCTGCCACCACTCGGCGAGCCCTTCCGGGTTAGCGATCTCCTTGCCCTGGATAAGGCTGATCATCTCGTCGATCACGCTGGCCGCCGGCCCGACGATGGGCACGTCGGCGCGCACGGTCTTGGACACCGAGCTGGGGTCGATGTCGACATGGATGATCTTGGCCGTGGGACAGAACTTGGAGGTATTGTTGGTCACGCGGTCGTCGAAGCGCGCGCCGATGGCGATGATCAGGTCGGCGTGGTGCATGGCCATGTTCGATTCATAGGAGCCGTGCATGCCGAGCCACCCCAGGCACTGGCGATCGCTCTGCGGATACGCGCCGATCCCCATCAGGGTGGTGGTGATCGGGTAGCCCAGCCGCTTGACCAGATCAGTCAGCCCTTCGCTGGCCCGGCCGGTGACCACGCCGCCGCCGGTATAGAACACCGGCCGCTTGGCCTTGAGCATCAGCTCCACGGCCTTCTTGATCTGGCCGGTGTGGCCACGGGTGACCGGGTTGTACGAGCGCATCTTGACCTTTTTCGGGTAGACGTACTCGTAGCGCTCGGTGGGCGCGGTCATGTCCTTGGGAATGTCCACTACCACCGGGCCGGGCCGGCCGGTCGCCGCCAGGTGGTAGGCCTTCTTGAGAACCTCCGGAATCTCGGAGGGATGGCGGATCGCGAAACTGTGTTTCACGATCGGCCGGGTCACGCCGATGATGTCGGTTTCCTGGAAAGCGTCGTCACCGATCAAGTGGCTCATTACCTGGCCGCACAGCACCACCATGGGGATCGAGTCCATGTAGGCGGTGGCGATACCGGTGACGGCGTTGGTGGCACCGGGGCCCGAGGTGACCAGTACCGTGCCGGGCTTGCCCGACGCCCGGGCATAGCCGTCGGCGGCGTGTGTCGCGGCCTGTTCGTGGCGCACCAGAATATGCTTGACCTTGTCCTGCCGAAACAGCGCATCGTAGATGTGCAGCGCCGCCCCGCCGGGATAGCCATAGATGTATTCGACGCCCTCATCTTGAAGGAAGCGGGCAATCATGTCCGCGCCGGAAAGCAATTCCACGTATATTTCTCCCCAGAAGGTCTCGAGTGCGATCCGTGTTCCAGCAGGAAGCACGGAGACGAGTGCGACGGTATGTCGCTGCCGGATACACCGGCACCTGATGCCAAACCCTGGCAGTTTTTCGGCCCGGTTGGGGCCTGCACTCTTCATCGCGACGGATCGCCGCGTCGGGGGTTGGGCCAGGCCAGGCGGTCAGCCCGCGCCCGGAAGTCCGTCTAAGGCGGGTAGAGGTCTCACACCTACCCTTCACGCGGCGGTCGGGGATCGCCCGCAAGAGCCGCGTCCACAATCAGGAACGCACAAGATTCCAATAGCATCTACCCAGTGTCAACTGCGAATCCATGCAGCCGGCGTATAAACGCGCTTTTATCGTGTCTGACCGGTAGATCAGGTGCCGTGCGCTTGATAGACGGCGGGGAAGGTCTTCATAATAACTTAACCTAGATCAATCCCAGACAGAGGTACGCGATGCAGGGTGCGATGCACAACACAGGGACACCCCAGGCGCTGGAAGCGCCCCATGTCGGCATGGCGTGTGCTCCCGGGTTCGCCCTGGATGAAAAAGCGTGCGTCAAGCCACAGGCAAATCTCATGGCTCCTCTCGTGGCGCATGTCACGTTGCCGCCCAACCTGCTGTGGGGCGAGCTGTTCCATGCCATTCAGGAACGCCACATCTATCCCGACAGCAAGATCTTCGTGGACCTGGTGCCGCGGGAATTGCCCGAAACCATTCTCAGCGAATATACCCGGCTCAAGGATCAGCCAAACTTCGACGATGCCGCGCTGCATGCCTTCGTCGACGCTTATTTCCAGTCGGAAGTACCGCCCGGCGAGGCTTATCGTGCCGCTTCTGGCTGCGATATCGAAGCCCATATCGATACGCTATGGACGGTGCTGACGCGCCATCCCCAGCCGGATGCACCGCCACTGACATCGCGCTTGCACCTGCGCTATCCCTACCTGATCCCCGGCGGTCGTTTCGACGAAATCTATTACTGGGACTCGTATTTCATCATGCTCGGGCTCGAGGAAAGCAACCGTCATGACCTGGCCTGCAACCTGGTACACAACCTCGCCCATCTGATTCGTGAATACGGCCACGTGCCCAATGGCAACCGCACCTATTACCTGACGCGCTCGCAGCCACCGATGTTCTCGAGCATGGTTCAACGCCTGGCCGAGCGGCACGATCGCGACGCCTATCGGCGCTTTCTGCCCGAACTGGAAAAGGAATATGCCTACTGGATGGATGGTGAAGATACCCTGCCACGCGGCCAGGCCCATCGCCGGCTGGTCAGGCTCGACGATGGCACGCTGCTCAATCGCTACTGGGATGACCTTTGCATACCGCGCCAGGAATCCCACCATGAAGACATGGGCACCGCCGCGGAAAGCCAGCGGCCGCACATGGATGTCTGGCGCAATCTGCGCGCCGCGACCGAGAGCGGCTGGGACTACTCGTCTCGCTGGCTGGCCGAAAACGGCAACGATGACGACAATGCGCTGCATACCATCCGCACGGTCGACATTCTACCGGTGGACCTGAACACACTGCTGCACCATCTCGAGAAGACCCTGGCTAAGGCTCACCAGTCCAATGGCAACACCGAACAGGCCCAGAGCTATCGTGACCGGGCCCAGGCCCGCTACCAGGCAATCCAGCAGATTTTCTGGGACGGCGAGCGGGGGCACTTTGCCGACTATCTCTGGGCAGAAGGCACGCCGACCAGAAGCGTCAACGGCGCCATGGTCTTCCCGCTTTACTATGGCATCGCCACACCCCACCAGGCCGAGCAGGTCGCCCGGGTACTCGAGCGTGACCTGCTCCAGCCCGGCGGGCTTGCCGCGACGAACCAGGAAAGCGGTCAGCAATGGGATGCCCCGAATGGCTGGGCACCGCTGCAGTGGATAGCAATCAGCGGACTGCGCGACTATGTCGAACATGACCTGGCCCGCACCATCGCCGAGCGCTGGGTCACCACCAACCTGCAACGCTACTCGCTGGAAAACAAGCTGCTCGAAAAATACGACGTCTACACCAACCAGCACGCCAGTGGCGGGGAATATCCCGCTCAGGATGGCTTCGGCTGGACCAACGGCGTGCTCCGCAAGCTACTGACGCTTTACCCGCGGGATGGCTGGGTCCCGGAGATTGCCTGACCCCGGACGCACGCTACCCGGAACGGAAAGAAGAATAGCCGAACTCGAAAAGACAAAAGGCCCGCCGCAAGGCGGGCCAGACGGGAGCGCAGGCGACAACCGTAAGACAGGCGAGTTACTTGTTAAATACCAGTTGCCCGTCTTCGGCAGTCACGTGGATCACTTCGCCGGCAGTGAACTTGCCGGCCAGCAGATCCTGCGCCAGCGGGTTCTCGAGGCGGCTCTGGATGGCCCGCTTGAGAGGTCGGGCGCCGAACACCGGGTCGAAGCCCACCACGGCGAGTTGCGCCAGAGCATCGTCGCTGACCTCGAGCCCCAGGTCGTGCTCGGCCAGCCGCTGACGCAGACGGTCTAGCTGGATGCCGGCAATTGCCTGGATCTGCTCTTGCCCCAAGGCGTGGAACACCACCACCTCGTCGATGCGGTTGATCAATTCGGGGCGGAATTGGTTGCCCACCACCTCCATCACCGCGCTTTTCATCTGCTCGTAGTTCGCCTCGTCGCCGCCCATGCGCTGGATGATGTCCGACCCCATGTTGGAAGTCATGACGATCACGGTATTGCGGAAGTCCACCGTGCGGCCTTGGCCATCGGTCAGCCGGCCGTCCTCGAGCACCTGCAGCAGGATGTTGAACACATCCGGATGCGCCTTCTCGACCTCATCGAGCAGCATCACCGAGTAGGGCTTGCGACGCACCGCCTCGGTCAGGTAGCCGCCCTCTTCATAGCCGACATAGCCGGGGGGCGCCCCGATCAGCCGGGCCACGGAGTGCTTCTCCATGAATTCCGACATGTCGATGCGCACCATCGCTTCCTCGGTATCGAAGAGGAAATTGGCCAGCGACTTGCAGAGTTCCGTCTTGCCCACGCCGGTCGGGCCAAGGAACAGGAAGGAGCCGTTGGGCCGATTGGGGTCGGCCAGGCCGGCACGCGAACGGCGCACAGCGTTGGCCACGGCGGTCACCGCCTCGTCCTGGCCAATGACCCGCTCGTGCAGCGCCTCCTCCATGCGCAGCAGCTTGTCGCGCTCGCCCTCGAGCATCTTCGAGACGGGAATTCCCGTCCAGCGCGAGACGACCTCGGCAATCTCCTCCTCGGTGACGTTGGAGCGCAACAGTTGGTGCCTGGAGGTATCCGCCTCGGCCTCGGAGCTCTCGGCGATCTTCTTCTCGAGCGACGGAATCACGCCGTACTGAATCTCGGACATCCGCGCGAGGTCACCCTGGCGGCGCGCCTGCTCGAGGTCGATACGGGCACGGTCGAGCTCGTCCTTGAACTGCGCCGCGCCCTGGATGCTGGCTTTCTCGGCCCGCCAGATCTCATCAAGATCGGCATACTCACGCTCGAGCTCGCTGATCTGCTCTTCGAGGATCTCGAGACGCTTGCGCGAGGCCTCGTCGGTCTCCTTCTTGAGGTGCTCGCGCTCCATCTTCAGCTGGATCAACCGGCGGTCGAGGCGATCCATTGCCTCGGGTTTGGAGTCGAGCTCCATGCGGATGCGCGACGATGCCTCGTCGATCAAGTCGATGGCCTTGTCGGGCAACTGGCGGTCGGTGATATAGCGGGTCGACAGCTTGGCCGCGGCGATGATGGCGCCGTCGGTAATGTCAACGCCGTGATGCACCTCGTAGCGCTCCTTGAGGCCACGCAGGATCGCCACGGTATCTTCCTCGCTGGGCTCGTCGACCAGCACCTTCTGGAAACGCCGCTCGAGCGCGGCATCCTTCTCGATGTACTTGCGATACTCGTCGAGCGTGGTGGCGCCTACGCAGTGCAGCTCGCCACGCGCCAACGCCGGCTTGAGCATGTTGCCGGCATCCATGGCGCCCTCGGCCTTGCCGGCGCCGACCATGGTATGCAGCTCATCGATGAACAGGATCACCCGACCCTCTTCCTGGGCCAGCTCCTTGAGCACCGACTTGAGCCGCTCCTCGAACTCGCCGCGGAACTTGGCCCCGGCCAGCAGCGAGCCCATGTCCAGCGACAGCACGCGCTTGTCCTTGAGGCCTTCGGGCACCTCGCCATCGACGATACGCTGGGCCAGCCCTTCGACGATGGCGGTCTTACCCACGCCGGGCTCGCCGATCAGCACCGGGTTGTTCTTGGTGCGTCGCTGCAGCACCTGGATGGTGCGGCGAATCTCGTCGTCGCGGCCAATCACCGGGTCGAGCTTGCCGCTGGCCGCCCGCTCGGTGAGATCCAGGGTGTACTTGTCCAGCGACTCGCGCTGATCCTCGGCATTGGGATCATCGACCTTCTCGCCGCCGCGTACGCTGTCGACGGCGGTACTCAAGGCCTTGCGGGAGAGCCCGGCCTTCTCCAACAGCTTGCTGACCGCATGGCCCATTTCCAGCGCCGCCAGCAACACCAGCTCACTGGCGATGTATTGATCGCCGCGCTTCTGGGCTTCGCGGTCGGTGAGGTTGAACAGCTTGACCAGATCACGAGAGGGCTGCACTTCGCCGTCGAATTGCGCAACCTTGGGCAGATCGTCGAGGTGGCCCACCAGGCCATCGCGCAGCCGTGCGGCATCGCCTCCGGCCCGCTCTACCAGCGCCTTGACGCCGGTATCGCGTGCATCCAGCAACGCCAGCAGCAAGTGGCCTGGCTCGAGCTGGTTGTGGCCTCGCCCCACGGCCAGCGACTGGGCGTCGGCCACGGCGTTCTGTAACTTGGCGGTAAACTTGTCGAATCGCATCGAAATTCCTCCATCGGGGTGACGACGCGTTCGGACGCGCCGCGTTGACCCTGGTATGTGTCTTGACAGTCTCAATGGAGTCGGTTCGGGTCGCTTTCAAGTCGAAGGACAGGAGAGCTCGCAGGAGAACCGGAAAGACTTGACGCAGATCAACGCAGCCAGATCACGCTCGACATCCTGCCCGTACGGCCTTCGTCGCGGCGATGGGAGTAGAAGCGTGGCTCGCAGGCGGTACAGAAGTGGCCGCCACTGATATGAGAGACACCCAGCCGTTCCAGACGCAGGCGTGCCAGGCGGTAAAGATCCGCCATGAAATGCCCGAGCCGATAGGGGCTGGGCTCGAAGGCATCAACCGTCTCGGGGTGCACGCCGACGAAGGCGCGCTGTACCTCGGGGCCAACCTCGAACTGGGCGTTGGAGATCGCCGGGCCCAGCCAGGCGTAAAGCTCCTCCGGCGGGGTGGCAAGTGCCCCTACCGTGGCCTCCAGCACGCCCCCGGCCAGACCCCGCCAACCGGCATGGGCCAGCCCGACCCGCTCGCCGCGCCAATCGCAGAAGAATACCGGCAGGCAGTCGGCGGTGAGCACCACGCAGGCGTAGTCGCGATCGAGGGCCACCGCGGCATCCGCCTCGGGCGGCTGGTCGGTATAACGCTGGTGCACCCGCGCCCCGTGGACCTGGTTCAGCCAAAGCAGCGGGCGTTCATCGTGAAGTTCCTTTTCCAGCAGACGGCGGCACAGGGCCACATGCTCGGGATTATCACCGACGTGATCCGCCGCGTTGAAGGCGGCGAACTCATCCTGGCTGGGGCCGGTCTCGCGCGTAGTCACGAAGGCGCCCACGGTCTCGGGAGCCGGCCAGTCGGGAAGAATAAGCGTCGGGCGCAGATCCAGGGCATCACTCATTGCGGGGTCCTCAACGCATTGTCGCGTGATCGTCGCGGAGCATATCGAGCAGCACCAGCATGTCATCGGGCAGCGGCGCGCGACACATCAGTCTCTCACCGGAGGCAGGATGCACGAAAGCCAGCTTGCGGGCATGCAGCGCCTGGCGCGGGAAGGCACGCAGCCCTTCCTTGAGTTCATCTCCGGCCCCGGCAGGCAACTTGAGGCGGCCGCCATAAACCGGGTCGCCGACCAGCGGGTGGTGCAGATGCGCCATGTGTACGCGGATCTGATGGGTGCGGCCGGTCTCGAGACGACAGCGCACATGGGTGTGCGCGCGAAAACGCTCCACCACTCGATAGTGGGTCACCGCCGGCTTGCCGGAAGCGTTGACCGCCTGGCGCTTGCGATCGCGGGGATGGCGTCCGATGGGGGTATCCAGCGTGCCGCCAGCGGTCATCGTCCCCAGCGCCACGGCGTCGTATTCGCGCGACACCGTGCGCGCCTGAAGCTGCTCGACCAACGCCGTCTGGGCGGCTAGCGTCCTGGCGACCACCATCAGCCCCGTGGTGCCCTTGTCTAGGCGGTGCACGATACCCGCCCGGGGCACAGTGGCAAGCTCGGGCGCATAGTGCAGCAAGGCATTGAGCAGGGTGCCGTCGGGATTGCCGGCGGCCGGATGCACCACCAGTCCCGCCGGCTTGTCGATCACCAGGACATGCTCGTCCTCGTAGACCACGGTCAACGGGATGTCCTGGGCCTCGAAGCGGGTATCGTCTTCGATCTCGGCCTGAAGACGAAGCGCCTCGCCACCGTAGACCTTGTCCTTGGGCTTGCCGGGACGGGCATCGACGGTCAGCGCGCCGGACTTGATCCAGGATTTCAGACGCTCGCGGGAGTAGTCGGCGAACAGTTCGGCGGCGGCCTGGTCCAGGCGCATGCCGGCCATGGTGTCGGGGATGCGTTGCTGTGCTTCCAGGGTCTGGGACATGAAAGGGAAAGAGGCCCGTGTGCTGGTAGGAGAAAGGGGCAGCCGTGGAAGACTGCGTTTTGCCGCAGGGTGCTTTATAGTAAGCGGAATTTCGTCAGATTCTAGCACGGTCACCCGGGTTTTCTTGACACGAATCGATTGACACGAATTGCTTGACACAGAGGATCATGATGCGCGTTTTTACCATGCCCACACGCCTTGCGGCCCTGCTCCTGGCCTCCACCCTGCTGGTCGGCTGTGCCAGCAATGGCAACCAGGAACAGGAAGAGGAAGAACCCGACGAGTTTACCGGCGTTTCCGAAAGCGAGCTCTATGAAGACGCCCGCGAGGCCCTGGAGCGCGGCAGCTACACCTCCGCCATCACCCGGCTGGAAGCCCTGGATACCCGCTACCCGTTCGGCAGTCGCGCCGAGCAGGCCCAGCTGGAACTGATCTACGCCTATTACGAGACTGACGACTGGGAGGCTACCCGCGCCGCCGCCAGCCGTTTCATCCGCCTGCATCCGAGCCACCCTCAGGCCGACTACGCGCTCTACATGCGCGGCCTGGCGTCCTGGCAGGCCGGCCGCTTCAGCCTGGAGCGTCTGCGGGTGATTGATATCTCAAAGCGCGACCTCGGCGCTTCGCGCGAGGCCTATAACGATTTTCGCGAGCTGATTCGCCTCTACCCCGACAGCGAATACGCCCCGGACGCCGAGCAGCGCCTCATCTACCTGCGCAATATCCTGGCGCGCCACGAACTGCATGTCGCCGATTTCTACCTGCGCAAGGGCGCGTATCTCGCCGCCGTTGAGCGCGGGCGTTGGGTGGTCGAGAACTATCCCCGCTCGGAGGCCACCTCCGACGCCCTGGCGGTGATGGTAGAAGGTTATCTGGGCCTCGAGATGCGCGACCGGGCCCGCGAGACTCTCAATGTCCTGATCGAGAATACGCCGAACCACGAACGACTCAGCGGACGCACCTTCCGTCCACAGCATGTCGATGCCAACTTGCTGTCGGTCTGAAGCCGAGCGCCGAGCGCCGAGCGCCGAGCGCCGAGCGCCGAGCAGGATGATGCCGGTTTCGGATCCGGCATCAAAAAGAAACCCCGCCCAGTCAAAGCTCGGCGGGGTTTCTGTTTTCAGTCTCGGCAACGACTGCCCGTCACCGAACAGCTCGGCGCTCGGCGCTTGAAGCTTATTCTCCCGGCTGCCAGCCGTTGACGATGGGATAGCGCCGGTCGCGACCGAACCCGCGCGGCGTGACCCGCACGCCGACTGGCGCCTGGCGTCGCTTGTACTCGCAGCGATCGACCAGCTTGACCACCTTGTAGACGTCCTCGTCATCGAAGCCAGCGGCGATGATGGCCTCGGCGCTCATGTCGCCCTCGATATAGCTCACTAGGATGGCATCGAGCACGTCGTAGTCAGGCAGCGAGTCGCTATCCTGCTGATCGGGGGCCAGCTCGGCGGAAGGCGGCCGCTCGATGACCCGCTCAGGAATCGCCGGCGACTGGGTGTTGCGCCAGCGCGCCAGGCGGTACACCCAGGTCTTGTAGACATCCTTGATGGCGTTGTAGCCGCCCACCATGTCGCCATAAAGCGTGGCGTAGCCCACCGCCATCTCGCTCTTGTTGCCGGTGGTCAGCACCATCAGGCCTTTTTTGTTGGAGATCGCCATCAGCAGCACACCACGACAGCGTGACTGCAGGTTCTCCTCGGTGGTATCGCGCTCGGTACCGGC
Source organism: Halomonas korlensis (assembly GCF_900116705.1). Lineage (GTDB taxonomy): Bacteria > Pseudomonadota > Gammaproteobacteria > Pseudomonadales > Halomonadaceae > Halomonas > Halomonas korlensis. Next base: position 14,125 of record NZ_FPBP01000014.1, read on the forward strand.
GAAGCTCTCGGACAGGGTGTCCATGAAGGCCTCGACCATCGGCTCGATGGGCATGACCTCATACTCGACACCCAGTAGCTTGGCCTGCTCGGCAGCGTCCTGCCGGGAGATATCCGCCGTGTAGTGGTACGGCATCATCACCGCATGCACCCGCTGCGGCCCCAGCGCATCCACGGCAATGGCCAACGACAGCCCCGAGTCGATCCCGCCGGACAGGCCCATCACCACGCCGTCGAAGCCGCTCTTGTTGACATAGTCACGCAGCCCGGTGACCAGCGCGCAGTAGAGGTTCTCCTCCGGCTCGACCTCGGGGTCGGTCTCGCCGGGCTGTGGCACCCAGTGATCTCCCTCGCGCACGAACTGCACCGGCATCAGCCCTACCGCCCAGTGCGGCGCCTGCACTATCAACTCACCCTGGGCATTCACGCAGGCCGAACCACCGTCGAAGACCAGTTCGTCCTGCCCACCGATCATGTTGACGTAGACCATCGGCAGCGACACCTCGTCGGCACGCTCCTCGAGCAAGCGCAGCCGCTCGGCGGGTTTGTCCTGATGGAAGGGCGAGGCATTGAGACTGACCAGTATCTGCGCTCCGGCCTGCTTCGCCGCCGTAACCGGCGCACCGCTCCAGAGATCCTCACAGATCAGGATGCCGATGCGGGCCCCATGATGATCGATCACCAGGGGCTGCGTACCGGGCGAAAAATAGCGTTGCTCGTCGAAGACCTGATAGTTGGGCAGTGCCTGCTTGGCGTATTCTCCCAGCCATTCGCCGTTGTAGAGCACTCCGGCGAGGTTCCAGGTGTGCCCTTCGCGGCGGCCGGGATAGCCGACGATCACCATCACGTCGTGCGCCACCTTCTCGGCCATGCGAATGCGGGCATGGCGCAGGCGGCTTTCCATCGAGGGACGCAGCAGCAGGTCCTCCGGCGGATAGCCGGTCAGGAAGAGCTCGGGCAGCACGACGATATCGGCGCCATGCTCGATACGCGCCTCGCGCACCGCTTCGATAGCGGTCTCTGTGTTGCCGGGAATATCCCCGACCAGCGGGTCCAGCTGAGCCATTACCAGCGTCAGGTCTTGCATGGGCTTGGAAATCTCTCGAGAATCGATGGTATTCCTTCATTGTCCCGCAAGGACAGCCGAGTGGCAAAGCCAGCCACCCCACCAGGGAGGCTTCATAAGGATGAACCTGTTGCTGATTCGTCTCATTATCTTCGCCGTGCTGTTCTTCGCCGGCCTCAAGCTCTATAGCATGTATCGCGAGTGGAAGCTCAACCGCGACAATCTGGTCGAGGGTGACTCACAGCCTGCCGACAGCAAGATGGTGCTGTGCAGCTGGTGCAAGGTGCACGTTCCCGAACCCGACGCCCTGCGCGAAAAGGGCGAATGGTTCTGCTGCAGCGCGCACCGCGACAAATATCTCGAAGAAAAGAAGGACGACTAGCGCCAAGCGCCAAGCGCCAAGCTGAATTATTGTCAGCGATCCTGGCGCAGCGTCAACTCTCTCCCTACTGCGCCTGCCATTGATCCGACAAGGCATAGGGCCTGGGGTCGACGATCGGCTCGCGACCCAGCAGTTGATCCACCAGCAACCGTGTTGCAGCCGGCGCCAGTACCAGGCCATTGCGGTAGTGGCCGGCATTCACATGCAGGTTATCCACACCCGGTACGCTGCCGATGAAGGGCACGCCATCCGGCGAGCCCGGTCGCAGCCCCGCCCAGTGATGCTCCACCTCGCAGTCGGCGAGCGTCGGAATGATCTTCACCGCGCTCTCCCATAGCGATTCGCGCGCCGCGTGTGAAAGCGACTTGTCGAAGCCCGTCTCCTCCAGCGTCGAGCCGGCCAGCACACGCCCATCGGCACGGGGAATCACGTAGCGGCCATCCATCAGCACCACTCTGCGGACCCGCTCCGGCGGTGCCTTGAACAGGATCATCTGCCCCTTCACCGGCCGCACCGGCAGCCGCACGCCGACCCGCTCGAGCAGGCCCGCCGCCCAGGCACCGCCGCAAACGATCGCCTGATCGCCGGCCACTGCCCCGCTTGTCGTCTCCACCGCTTCGATGTGCGGGCCTCGTCGGCGAAAGCCGGTCACCTCACAGCGCTCGTGGATACTCACCTTCGCCATGTTGCCCAACCGCCTGCGCAGCGCGCGCACCAGGCGAGGGTTGCGAAGGCTACCGAGGGTCGGCATCCACAGTGCGTCCGTTACCCCCGGCGTGATATTTGGCTCCTTGGTATACACGAAGTCGGCATTGACGCGCTCCAGCGGCTTGCCGACCTTGCGCGCCCAGGCCATGGCGCGTTCCTCATCGTCTACGCGCAGATAGAGCAACCCGCGCTGGCGATACTCGGGGTCGATGCCGGTTTCTTCCAGCAAGCGCAAGGAGAGCTGGGGATAGAAGCCCTCGGACCAGGTCGATAACCGCGAGATCGGCTCGCTGTAGCGCCAGGGATAGAGCGGCGAGACGATACCGCCGCCCGCCCACGACGCCTCGCGACCGCAATCACCACGTTCCAGCAGGGTCACCGAATGGCCGGCATCGGCCAGCTGCAGCGTCGTCATCAAGCCGATGACGCCGCCACCTATCACGACAAAATCACTCACAGGCACTGTCCGAGAAATCGTACATAAGAATTTATTGGATTAGCTATGTTGAGAGGATGCCCTGCTGTGAGAGCGGGAAAACGACCCTCTTTGGAAGACCCGCATGCACGATGCCATTCTACCCTCAGATGCTGCGTACGATAACGGCGCACCCGTGCGACGGGCAAAGCGACGCCAGGGCGGGCTGACCCTGATCGAGCTCATCGTGACCATTGCCGTGCTTGCCATTGTCGCTACGGTTGGAATTCCTGGCTTTCAGCAATTCAGCGCACGTAATGAAGTCGCGGCGGAAGTCATGCGGATCAAAACAGCATTAGCATTGGCAAGGAACACGGCGGTTACACGAAGAACCACTATTGCAATCTGTCCTGTCGCTTCAGCGGCAGCCACTAATTGCGATTTCGAGGACTGGGGGAAGGATTTGGTGATTGTCACAGGCCAAACCGCGGGCAAAGAGCTAGTAGACACGACGCTGCTGAAAATTCTAGAAGGTGACATTGGGCCTAAAGTGACTTTCAATCGAACCTACCCTATACGCTATAAGCAAATGGGACGGTCAAAGGGGCATAACGGTACCTTTGAAATATGTGGACGTAAAGAAGAGGGAGCGACCATTATTGTCAGCAATTCTGGACGAGTACGCGTCGAGCCTAAAGATTCAGGGTGTTAAACTATTTAACCAATACAGGCAACGTTAATCTCTAAATGTCCTATATGCCACTTATCTCCAAGATGCAATTATAGTAGGTCCATCCTCCGAATTATAGTAATTGCGAAGCATGCTAACAGCTTGCTCACTATACCTCACTCTAGTGTTACCTGTAACACTTAAGTCAAAATCAATGCTTCCATTTAGGCTGATCACGGAACCATACAAAACTGGAGTTCCGTCGTATACTAATTCACCCCCTTCTTCAACTATAACCAGCCCCTCATGGTGGCCAGTACCTGACATTTTAAAAGTTGCGCCTTCTCTAACAACGATAATTCCTATGGTATTTATATTACCATTACCTCTAGAGACGACACCACTAACTACATCAATAAGAGCAGGAAAGTCTCTAGACCCAAGAGAATTAACAGTCGAATCCCCTTCTTCTGAGAAAGGTATACCTGACCCTAGCGCTGCGAGAAAATCTATCCAACCCTCAATACCATCATCAGCATCATCATTTATGCTGTCAGCGCTCGATCGGCAGTGACCGAAGGAACCAGTACTTGAAACATTTGGGTAGAAACATTGATCTACATCATTACGGTTAGCTTCATTCGCATCTGGATCTGTGCGGCAAGCATCACCACTACAAGAAACATTAGTGGGAACCGGGTGATCGACACCAGTCAACTCTGAGTTCCCCCCGGCGCTGTAATTACAATCTTCACCATAGCAAGAGTGTGCACCATTAATATTCGGAACTTTTGAGCTAACTAAGTGAACCCAAATAAGCTCACTCTGAGAAAGCACTTCATTGTCCTCCACCACTGCACCAATTGCCACTATATAAACACCAGGCGACAATCCTAACAAGCCTTCTATAGCAACATCAACCTTAACATAACAAGCTTTCTTGTTTATATCTATAAAACACAACTCACCCGTAGAAAATAACTTCTCAAAGTTTAGCCATGAGGAGCTTCCATCCTCTAGTGAATTACTAACAATATTTGGCTCCTGCACTTTTGATAAGATAAGTTTATACATTTCTGCAGCCGCGTATTCCGCATTCATCTGGGCCTCTGACTGTGCTTTATAATTGCCCGCCAATCGCTCATCAATCTGCGAAGACTGCATGCTTGATAGTCCGACCATCAGCGAAATGGACAAAAGAGTGAGAACCACAATTAACGCTGCGCCTTTTTGATGTTTCATCATCATTCTCCGGGAAGCCACGTCGGCTTCATCGATACAATATCGAATCAGTTGGTTACCGCGGCTGAACGATTGACGGCATAGAAAACCAGCTCGTCGGAACCAGATTCAGAGGTCGACAATAGCTTAAAGGTAACGACCCAAACACCTTCACCACCGAAGCTATTATCCACAGAAAAACCATTATCAACAAATGCGCTAACGATATCCGGCAGGTTTCCACTGGGCTCACTGGGAAGGGTTGATGTGCATTCTTGCCCAGCCTCAAGCGCCCATCCTTCTCTGTCGCTCACCGCCGAATCACTCAATTTGTAAACCTTGGCGACATCATCACCAGTTGCACAGCCAGTGGAAATATCTCCACGATTAGTAACGACTAATTTCAACTCACTTGAGGAACTATCCCAAGTCACAGTATTAGCACGCCTAATATCTCTAAGCAAAATGTCAACAGCGAAGTTAACAGCAGCTTGTTTTTCGCCTAGCATCTCAACTTGGCGATTGGTCTGAAATACTGTAAGAAACAGCTGACCTGCACCTAAAATAATAATCAGGCCGATTACCATGGCCACCATCAGCTCGATAAGGGAAAAACCACTATTGCGTTTCATTGTCATTCCCCAGTCAGCCTGACGGTGTAGTTAAACTCAGGGTTGCCTTCATCAGAGAAGCGGCCTTCACTCCAAGATACTGTGATACTGAATTCACATTCATTATTAGGAACAACGGCGGTCACTGAACCACCAGTACCAGCTTCATCACTGTTAAAGTCCGGTAGATACTCGGCCCAAGATGCGTCCCAGGATGTAACATCGACTCCACCAATATCGTTTGCATTAGCCCAAGTTGGGCAGGCACCACCATCCAACGCCAGCTGACCCCAAAGTCTCTCCTGCGCATCCTGCGCCGCCAGGCTAGCAATGGAACGCTGATAGGCCGCGTGGGCGCTCTTAAGCGCCTCGAGTTGCATGGCGGCGACGCCCAACAGGCCGATAGAGAGCACCAGAAGAGCGACCAGCGCTTCGATCAGGGTGAAGCCGTGCTGCCTTAAGGGCCGAAAAGCCATTATGAGCCTCCTCCGACCCGCCCCATGGAGCTAATATTGATAACTCGGCTATCTACTTCTGAATACGTATTACCCAGTGTCAGGCCGCACCCAGTGGAACAAGAACCTATCGGCTTACCTAAGGAATCAAAGGCAACAGAAAACCCCTCAGGTAATGAGGTACGAGCATCTCTACCACTACGATTGCGAAGTATACTGTCATCCGATACTTGATATACCCAAGGCTCGGGTTGGCTCACCGTAAACGCCACAACGCTACGCTTTTTTATCGCCTCGCTTCTGGTATAATTAAGGCCGAAAAGTATTTCATTGTAGTCGGAAGCGACACGAGTCACAGCCATCATGCGCTGAAAGCTTGGCACCGCGATGGTCATAATTATGGCGGCCAAGGCAAGGGTAATCAAAAGCTCGATCAGCGTGAAGCCACGTACTTTCACCATATGTTTACCAACAACCCTCAGGGCCACGAGCCCCATTACTACTTAGAGTAAGCGTCGTGCAGCGCGATGGAACTCGTGTCCCCTCGGTCGCCTGCAACATGAAAGTGGCGCTAGGCGTCCCCACGAATTCAATTTTCTTATAAACGTCTTCTGGTGATGAGGTCGTCTGTAGGCAGGAAGCTAAATATTCGTAATTCTGGGTGTAGCATCGCTCCATTTCTCCCGCTGCCTGCATCAACCCCGTCTTACCATCGGAGAGCCGAGAACGCTCCACATAACGCGTATAACTCGGATACGCAATCGACGCCAGAATGCCGATGATGGCTACCGCAATCATTAGCTCGATCAACGTGAAGCCGGCGATGCGCCGAGGGCCGCCCTGATTGCCTTGCCGTCGATGTCGGGGGCTCGTGAGGATCACGCAGCGCCTCTCCTGTCGTAGAATTCTAGTATTCAGTATGTGGTAAGTTTGTATTAGCTGCCAGTGTCAAGACCGAAAAAAGCCGGGCGCTTGCCCGGCTTCTTCTGCTTACCTGAGGATGAACGATACCAGCCTTTCTGGCTGAATCGCCGCCAAGCCCGTACGGCTAGTCGCTGGCGATCACCTGCTCGCGCAGCTCGCGCGGCATCGAGAAGGTGATGGTCTCGGCACGGCCGGCGAGCTCTTCGGGTGCGGTGGCGCCCAGCTGCTGCAGGCGGTCGATCACACCCTGCACCAGCACCTCGGGGGCGCTGGCGCCGGCCGTGACGCCGATGGCGTTGACACCATTCAGCCAGGCGGGATCGATCTGCTCGGCATTGTCGATCAGATACGCGGCTGTGCCGACACGCTCGGAGAGCTCGCGCAGGCGGTTTGAATTGGAGCTGTTGGGGCTGCCGACGACCAGCAGCAGGTCGCTGCCGGCGGCCAGCTCGCGTACGGCGTCCTGGCGATTCTGCGTGGCGTAGCAGATATCGTCCTTGCGCGGCCCGTCGATCGCCGGGAACTTGGCGCGCAGGGCGTCGATCACCCGGGCGGTATCGTCCATCGACAGCGTGGTCTGGGTGACGAAGGCCAGCAGCTCGGAGTTGTTGACTTCAAGGCGCGCCACATCGGCTTCGTCTTCCACCAGGTAGATCTGCCCACCGTGGGACGTATCGTAACGGCCCATGGTGCCCTCCACCTCGGGATGGCCTTCATGGCCGATCAGGATGCATTCCTGGCCGCGCCGCGCATAGCGCAGCACTTCCATGTGCACCTTGGTGACCAGCGGGCAGGTGGCGTCGAACACGCGCAGGCCGCGTCGGTCGGCCTCCTCCTGCACGGCACGCGAGACGCCGTGGGCCGAGAAGATCACGATCACGTCGTCGGGCACTTCGTGCAGTTCCTCGACGAAGACCGCGCCGCGCTCGCGCAGGGTATCGACCACGAAGCGGTTGTGGACAACCTCATGGCGCACGTAGATCGGCGGGCCGAAGACATCCAGCGCGCGATTGACGATATCGATGGCGCGATCGACGCCGGCGCAGAAGCCGCGCGGGTTGGCCAGCTTGATTTTCATGGAGTTAGCCTGCGGGAAATTGCGTTGCATGGATAGGCCTTGCCTTGATGCCGGCGCATCGGTGCGTTCGAAGAATCGGGGTCGGCTCAGTGCGTCGTGGCCGGCTTTACGTCAAGCACTTCCACCTCGAAGGTCAGGGTACGCCCTGCCAGCGGATGGTTGAAGTCCACTTCCACCTGCTCGCCCTCGATACGCTTGATCACCCCCGGCAGCTCGCCACCGGCGGCATCGGCGAACGACATCACCATGCCGATCTCGGGCTCGTCGCTCTCGAAGTCGTCACGCTTGAGCAACTGAATATTCTGCGGGTTGTGCTGTCCGAAGGCGTGTTCCGGCGCAATCTCGAAGCTGCCGGTATCGCCGGCTTCCAGCCCCTTGAGCGGGTGCTCGAAACCGGGCGGCAGGTTGCCGTCGCCCAGTTGGAAGTTGGCCGGCGACTTGTCACGGGTGGTATCCACCACGGTGCCGTCTTCCAGCTTGAGCGTGAAATGCAGGGTGACGTCCATGCCCTCGTCGATGCGTAAGGCTTGATGGTTGGAATCGCTCATCGTTTGGTGTCCCTTGATCGTCTTGATCGTGTAGAGGCGCTGGCGTAAGGCGCGATGCTTGCTTGGATACCCCCAGGCGCTGCCGGTTCCTCACGCGCCGTTCCTTACGAGCGTTGCCGAGCCCGACGCCGCTCGCCGATCACCGACTCCCAGATCAGGCCGGCGGCGCCCAGGGTAATGCCGATATCCGCCACGTTGAATGCCGGGTAGTACCAGCCGGCGGCGTGAAACGACAGGAAGTCCACCACGTAGCCATGCACCAGGCGGTCGTAGAGATTGCCCAGCGCCCCGCCGATGATCATCGCCAGCGATACCGCCATCAGCGTTTCATCGCGCTTGAGGCGACTCATCCAGATCGTCAGGCCAATGCTCGCGCCCACCGCGACCGTGGCGAAGAACCAGCGCTGCCAGCCGGGGTGACCGGCCAGGAAGCTGAAGGCCGCGCCGGTGTTGTGCAACAGCGTCAGGTTAAAGAACGGCAGCACCTCCACCGGGCGGCCATAGCTGAGCCAGGCACTGGCGGCGTATTTGGTGGCGAGGTCAAGCACGACGATCGCCGCGGCCAGCCATAGCCAGCGAAGTGGGCGCTGCATGGGCGGCACGGTAGCCGAGGCCGGCTCGCCTCTACGTTCTTCATGCCCACCGGCTTTATGCTCGGCTTTATGCCCTGTCCTATGCATAGAAACGCGTCTCGCCCGGGCCATCCGGCAGGTTGCTGATGCAGCGGCCGCAGAGATCATCGTGCTCGGGGTGGGTGCCCACGTCCTCGCGGTGATGCCAGCAGCGCTCGCACTTGTCGTGGTGACTTGCCGCCACTCGCACCCTGAGATTCTTTATCTCTGTCTCTTCCGCGGTGGGACCCTCGGCGATGGGCAGCAGCCTGACGTCACTGGTGAGCAACACGAAGCGCAGCTCGTCGCCAAGCCTCTCGAGGGTCGCGCGCAGTTCGTCATCGACATACAGGATAACCTCGGCGGCCAGGCTGCCCTTGATGGTCTTGGCGTTACGGGCATCCTCGAGACACTTGTTGACGGCCTGCTTGACCTCCAGCACCTGCTCCCAGAAGTCACGCCCCATTTCGGCGTCATCGGCCAGGGTGGCAAGGCCAAGGTAGTAGGTATCCAGCAGCACGCTGTCGCGGCGCTTGCCGGGAATGTGCTCGTAGATTTCCTCGGCGGTGAAGGAGAGGATCGGCGCCACCCAGCGGCAGAGCGCCTCGACCACCTGATAGAGCGCGGTCTGGGCGCTGCGGCGGGCCAGCGAGTCGGCCTGGGTGGTGTACTGGCGATCCTTGATCACGTCGAGGTAGAAACCGCCCAGCTCGCGGGCACAGAAGCCATGCACCTGCTGGTAGACATCGAGGAAACGGTACTCCTCATAGGCCGTCTCGATGCGCGCCTGCAACTGTGCGGCACGATCGACCACCCACTGGTCGAGCGCGAGCATGTCGTCGAAGGCTACCCGGTCGCGGTCCGGCTCGAAGCCGGTCAGGTTGGCGAGCAAGAAGCGCGAGGTGTTGCGGATGCGCCGGTAGACGTCGGCGGTGCGCTTGAGGATCTCGTCGGACACCGCCATCTCGCCGGAGTAGTCGGTCGAGGCGGCCCACAGGCGCAGGATATCGGCGCCGAGCTTGTCCATCACTTCCTGGGGCGCCACCACGTTGCCCACCGACTTGGACATCTTGCGGCCCTGAGCATCGACGGTGAAGCCGTGGGTCAGCAGGCCGCGATACGGCGGATGCCCGTCGATGGCGCAGCCGGTCAGCAGCGAGGAATGAAACCAGCCACGGTGCTGGTCGGAGCCTTCCAGGTATAGGTCCGCGACCGGCCCCTGCTGATGGCCATGCGGATGCGAGCCGCGCAGCACGTGGCGATGGGTGGTGCCGGAGTCGAACCACACATCCAGGGTATCGGTGACCTTGTCGTAATCGGCGGCCTCCTCGCCCAGCAGCTCAACCGGGTCGAGGCGGAACCAGGCGTCGATGCCTTCTTTCTCGACACGCCTGGCGGCCTCTTCCATCAGCTCGAGCGTGCGAGGGTGCAGCTCACCGCTGGCCTTGTGCAGGAAGAAGGGAATCGGCACGCCCCAGTTGCGCTGGCGCGAGATGCACCAGTCGGGGCGGTTGGCGATCATGCTGTGCAACCGCGCCTTGCCCCAGCCCGGCGTAAACCGGGTGGCCTCGATGCCTGCCAGCGCCCGCTCGCGCAGCGTGAGGCCGTCCGCGTCCTTGAGGTCCATGCCTACGAACCATTGGGCAGTGGCGCGGTAGATCACCGGCGTCTTGTGGCGCCAGCAGTGCATGTAGCTGTGGGTGATGGGCTGGTGGACCATCAGCGCCCCGACCTCGCGCAGCTTGTCGACGATCTGCGGATTGGCCTTCCAGATCATCTGACCGCCGAACAGCGGCAGGTCGTCGGCGTAGACGCCATTGCCCTGCACGGGGCTCAGGATCTCGTCGAAGCTCATGCCGTGGGCACGGCAGGTCACGAAGTCGTCGACGCCGTAGGCCGGCGCGGAGTGGACGATGCCGGTGCTGCCGATCTCGGACTCCACGTAGTCGGCGAGATACACCGGCGAGCGGCGATCATACAAAGGATGGCGAAACTCGATCAGGTTCAACGCCTCGCCCTGGGCGGTGGCGATCACCTCGCCCTGCAGGCCATAGCGCTCAAGGCAGCTCTCGACCAGTTCCTCGGCGAGCACCAGCAACCGCTCGCCGGTGTCGACCAGCGCGTAGGTGAATTCGGGGTGGACGTTGAGCGCCTGGTTGGCCGGAATGGTCCAGGGCGTGGTGGTCCAGATGACGATGGCGGCAGGCTTGCTGAGCTCGGCAAGGCCGAAGGCGGCGGCCAGCTTGTCCTCGTCGGCCGCCGGGAAGGCGACGTCGATGGCATCGGACTTCTTGTCGGCATATTCGACCTCGGCCTCGGCCAGCGCCGAGCCGCAATCGAAGCACCAGTTGACAGGTTTCAGGCCCTTGAAGACATAGCCCGCCGCGACCATCTCGGCGAGCGCACGGATTTCGCCGGCCTCGTTGGCGAAGTCCATGGAGCGATAGGGGTTGCCCCAGTCGCCGATCACACCCAGGCGAACGAAGTCGGACAGCTGCTCCTTGATCTGCTCGCCGGCGTATTCCCGGCACAGCTCGCGGGCCTTCTGCGGCTCCAGATGCTTGCCGTGCGTGGTCTCAACCTTGTGTTCGATAGGCAGGCCGTGGCAATCCCAGCCCGGCACGTAGGGCGCGTCGAAGCCGGCCAGGCTCTTCGACTTGACGATGATGTCCTTGAGGATCTTGTTGACGGCATGCCCGATATGAATGCTGCCGTTGGCATAAGGAGGGCCATCGTGCAGCACGAACAGCTCCCGGCCACGGCGCTCTTCACGCAACCGATGGTAGAGGTCCAACTGCTGCCACTGCGCCACGCGCTCGGGCTCGCGCTTGGGCAGCATGCCGCGCATCGGGAAGTCGGTATCTGGCAGGTTCAGAGTGTGCTTGTAGTCGCTCATATCCTGGGGGTCAGCCGTCGTCGTGGTCGGCGGGCTTGCCCGCCGAGGAGTCGAAAGTCACGGCCTCGCGCGCCAGCGGCGCCGATGCCAGAGGAAGAGAATCATGTAGGGCAGCGTGGGCGGGCTGCTGTAAAAAGAAACGCCGCGCGCGGGCCTGGTCGCTGTGGATCTGCGCCTTGAGGGCCTCGAAGTCGTCGAACTTCACCTCGCCGCGCAGTTTGGCGCAGGGAAACACCACCAGCCGCTCGCCGTAGAGATCGCCATCGAAATCGAACAGGTGCACCTCGAGTACCGGACGCCGGCTGCCCAGGGTGGGCCGCCAGCCGATATTGGCCACCGCCGGCAATCGCCGGCCATCCGGCAACTCCGTCACCACGGCATAGACGCCCTGCAGCGGAAGCGGCAAGGAGGGCAACGGCAGATTGGCCGTCGGTACGCCGATGGTGCGGCCGAGCTGCTGGTCCGGCACCACGCGGCCATCCAGCCGATAGGGACGCCCCAGCAGACGCGACGCCGCGACGAAGTTGCCGCTCGCGAGCATGGTGCGCACACGGGTACTCGACACGCGCTCATCGTCCAGCGTGAAGGTGCGGGTATGTTCGACGCGAAACCCGCTCGCTTCGCCCACCTCGGTGAGCAGGTGGAAGTCTCCGCGGCGGTCGCAGCCGAAGCGAAAGTCGTCGCCCACTACCAGATGCCGCACGCCCAGGCCGTCGATCAGCACCCGCTCGATGAACTCGAGTGCCGTCAGGCTTCGCAATGCCTCGTTGAAGGGCAGGCAGAGAATACGATCGACGCCGGCCTCGCCGAGCAGGCGCACCTTTTCGCGCAAGCGTGTCAGCCGGGGCGGCGCCTGGTCACCGGCGAAGAACTCGCGGGGTTGCGGTTCGAACACCACCACCGTCACTGGCAGCTGGCGTGCCGCGGCCTGCTCCCGGCACTGTTCGAGGATCGCCTGGTGGCCGCGGTGGACGCCATCGAAGTTGCCGATGGTGGCCACGCAGCCGCGATGCTCGTCGCGCAGGTTGTGCAGTCCTCGAATCACTCGCATGCGCTCGTTGCCTGGCCGATGGTAATAAGTCGTCGATTATAACGGACCCAGGGCCCCTTGACAGCCGACGCGGCGTGGTCATTCCCCGATGGTTGTCTATCCCAGCATGCGCTCACGTCAGCCTTTCATTCGCTCACGTTAGCTTTTCATACGAAAGTGCCGCAGGCGCACCCCGAAGACCGCCAGCCAGGCGAAATACACCAGCGCCCCCGACACCACCAACGCCGACAGCCAGGCAACGCGGGTCCCTACCTCCCAGCCGAGCCATTCCTGCCAGCCGGGGGACAGCCACCACAGTCCCAGGCCCATCACCGTGCAGCCGCCGACGAGTTGGACAGCGTAGCGTCCCCAGCCGGGCTGAAAGATCAGGATGCCCTGTTTTCGCAGCAGCCAGCCCAGCAGGCCGGCATTGAGAAAGGCGGAGAGCGCCGTGGCCAGCGCCAAACCGGCGTGAGCCAACGGCCAGATCAGCAGCAAGTTGAACACCATGTTGGCGACCATCGCGATGATGCCGACTTTGACCGGTGTGGCGGTGTCCTGGCGGGCGAAGAAGCCCGGCGCCAGCACCTTGATCAGCATGAAGGCGACCAGACCCAGGGCATAGGCGCGCAGGCTCATGGCGGCCATGGCGATGTCGTTAGCGGTCATGGCGCCATAGTGGAACAGGCTGATCAGCAATGGCTCGGCCAGCACGGCCAGCGCCAGGGCGGCCGGCAGACCAAGCAGCAGCACGGTGCGAATCGCCCAGTCGAGCATGGCGGCGAAGTGCTCGCGGGACTGCTCGGCATGGCGCCGGGAGAGCGCCGGCAGGATTACCGTGGCGATGGCGATGCCGAACACGCCCAGCGGCAGCTCCACGAGGCGGTCAGAATAATACAGCCAGGACACGCTGCCCGCGGCCAGCAGCGAGGCCAGCACCGTATCGAGCAGCAGGTTGATCTGGGAGACCGAGACACCGAACAGCGCCGGCACCATCAGGCGCAGAATACGCCGCACGCCTGCGTTGGCGAAATCGGGCCAGGGCCGCGGCAGCAGCCCCAGCCGCGCCAGGAAGGGCACCTGAAAGGCCAGCTGGGCGACCCCGGCGATCAGCACGCCCCAGGCCAGGCCCATGGCCGGCTCGCTCATCAGCGGCGTCAGCAGGATGGCGGCACCAATCAACGACAAGTTGAGCAGCACCGGCGTGAAGGCCGGTACGGCAAAGCGATTCCAGGTATTGAGCGTGCTGCCGGCGAAGGCCGTCAGCGAGATCAGCAGCAGATAGGGAAAGGTCAGCCGCAGCATGTCGGCGGTCATCGTCAGCTTTTCGGGGTCACGCCCGAAGCCCGGAGCGAAGGCCCATACCAGCCAGGGCGAGGCGAGCATGGCGATCGCCGTGATCAGCGCCAACACCGTGGCGAGGCTGCCGGCCACCGCATCGAGCAGCTCACGCACCTCTCGCTTGGAACCGCGGGTGGCATACTCGGAAAGCACCGGCACGAAGGCCTGGTTGAAGGCTCCCTCGGCAAACAGCCGGCGCAGGAAGTTGGGAATCTTGAAGGCGACGAAGAAGGCATCCGCCCCGTTGCCGGCCCCCAGCAAGGCGGCGATCACCACGTCGCGCGCGAGCCCCATGACCCGGGAGAGCATGGTCATGGCACCCACCACCAGCCCCGAGCGCATCAAGCCGCCGCGCTTGGGCGCCACGACAAGATCGTCGGGATCGGGCTGTTCTTGCACGGGGTGATCGGTCACGGCGCTCTTCCTTCTCCCCAGTCACGACGTCCTGCTCAGGGACACCCCAGTTGGCAGGCACAAAAAAAACCGGCCTTAGCCGGTCTTTTGCGAGACACCCTGACCATTGGGCTCAGGGAGGCCCGAGGCGTCCGGCGTGCTTAGGCAGCCAGGGCCTTGATCCGCTTGTTCAGGCGGCTCTTCAGGCGTGCCGCCTTGCGCTTGGACAGCACGTCCTTGTCGGCCATGCGATCGATGATCGGCTGCGCCTTCTGGAAGGTGGTCATTGCCTCGGCGTGGTCACCGCCCTCGATGGCCTTGAGCACACGCTTGATGTAGGTGCGGACCATGCTGCGCTGGCTCGCCTTCAGGACACGACGGCCTTCTGACTGACGGGCGCGCTTGCGAGCTTGCTTGCTATTTGCCACTGACTGTCTCCTTGGAGAAAGTTGTCGCCGCCGGCATTGGGCGGCTTTTGATAACAGTTTGATCCAACAGGGAAATGCGAAACTCCCCGTCGGCCTGGCCATCTGGCCGACTGCAGGATTGGCAGCAGTCGCTTACGGGCCGTGTCTGAGAGGATGGCGCATCCTATCACAGCACCCGCGTGCTTGCCATAGTCGTACGATTAGCCTACAGGATAATCAGATTATCGCGGTGGATCAGCTCCGGGGCCTCCATATAGCCGAGGATCGCTTCGATGCGCTGGCTCGGCTTGCCGAGGATCTGCCGCGCATCCTCGATCCCATAATTGACCAGCCCCTTGGCGACACGATGGCCCTGCTCATCCACGCAGAGCACCATGTCCCCCCGCACGAACGTGCCCGCCGCCTGCCTGACCCCGACCGGCAAGAGACTCGAGCCCTGGCGGCGCAGCACGCTGACGGCGCCGTCATCCAGCGTCAGGGTGCCGCGTACCTGCAGTTGGCCGGCCAGCCAGCGCTTGCGCGCCGCCATCGGCGCCTGCTCGGGCAGCAGCAGCGTGCCCAGCGACTCGCCAGCCACCAGGCGGGCGAGCACTGCCGACTGGCGCCCACTGGCGATGACCGTGACCGCGCCCGAGCGGGCCGCGAGCTGAGCGGCCCGCACCTTGGTGGTCATGCCGCCACGCCCCAGCGCCCCGCCCCCACCGGCCACGGCGGCGAGCGACGGGTCATCGGCGCGGCCTTGCTGAATCAGGCGAGCGCCTGGATTGGCGCGCGGGTCGGCATCGAAGAGCCCCTCCTGATCGGTGAGGATCACCAGCGCGTCGGCCTCCAGCAGGTTGGCGACCAACGCGCCCAGGGTATCGTTGTCGCCAAAGCGGATCTCGTCGGTGACCACGGTGTCGTTCTCGTTGATCACCGGCACGACACGCAGGCCGACCAGGGTGCGCAGCGCCGAGCGCGCATTGAGGTAGCGCTTGCGGTTGGAGAGGTCGTCGTGGGTCAGCAGCACCTGAGCGGTGAGGATGCCGTGGCGGGCGAAATGGCCTTCGTAGCATTCGGTCAGGCTGTTCTGCCCCACCGCGGCGGCGGCCTGCAGCTCGTGCACCGCCGAGGGACGCCGCTGCCAGCCCAGACGCACCATGCCGGCCGCCACGGCACCGGACGAGACCAGCACTACCTCGATACCGCGCCGATGCAACTCGGCAATCTGATCGACCCAACCGCCGATGGCGGCATCGTCGAGCCCGCGACCATCGTTGGTCAGCAGCGCGCTGCCGATCTTCACCACCACACGACGCGCCCCGACAAGCGTATCGCGGCTGGGATTCACAGTCCCATCCGTCATCGTTATTCCTGAAATGTCCTAGGAAGGATTATTGCCAATCACCTAACTCAACCAAAGGTTCACCTTTGGACAGCAGACCCAACGCCTCGGGAAGCAGGCGCGCGAGCACTTCTCGCATCCTGGCATTGGTCGTGTTGCCCATTGTGACCCAGACAACTCTCGGCGGTGGACCATGCCGCTCCAAGAGGTCGGGGAAGTCCCGGTCCTTGGTAAGCACCACGGCATCTGCCTTCCGAGCTGCCGCAAAGATTTCCTCATCTGAAGCATCTCGATAACCAAGCCAGCGGGCTGAATAGGCCTCCATGCCTAGATTTTCAGTTATCCATGGGGCCAGATGGGGCGAGAGCTGAGCGTCAACCCACAGGATCATGCGGCGAGCACGGGATGGTCGAGGCGCCTGGCGGCAAACTGCAAGGCAGCCAGGATATCCTCGAGCTCCAGATCGGGCATCTCCTCTAGCACCTCTTGGGTACCGAGGCCCTGGGCCATCAGGTCCAGCACATCCACGACCCGGATGCGCATACCGCGGATGCAGGGCCTGCCGCCGCACTGAGCGGGATCAATCGTGATACGGCTCAATAAACTGTTGTTCATCCTGGCCCTCCCATGCATTCAGCTCATCGTCAGTTTACGCCATCAAGGAGAGTATTCGACCTCGACGTCATAATCGTCATCGTCAAAGTCGTCGTCATCGAAATCGTCGCGCTTGCGCTTGCGGCCCAGCCGCGCTTCGGTGCGCGCCACCGCCTCGTCTTCCATGCGGGCACGCATCTCGCGAGCGCGCTCGGCGGCCTCCTCGTCCTCGTTCTCCAACCGCCTTTGCTCGGTCAGCCAGCGGTAGGCGGCTTGCACCAGGGCATCGGTACCATCGCTTGAGATCGCCGAGATACGAAACACCGGCCCTTCCCAGCCGAGCCGGGAGACAATGGCGTCGGTGCGCGCCTGGCGCTCGTCCTCGGGCAGCAGGTCGAGCTTGTTGAGCACCAGCCAGCGCGGCAGTTCAGCCAGGGTCGGCGAGAACTCGCCCAGCTCGTGGGTAATCGCCTCGGCGGCCTCGACGGGGTCGGACTCGTCGAAGGGCGCCACGTCGACGACATGAAAGAGCAGCCGCGTGCGGGTCAGATGCTTGAGAAAGCGCAGCCCCAGGCCGGCACCATCGGAGGCGCCCTCGATCAGCCCCGGCACGTCGGCCATCACGAAGTGCTCATGCATGCCGAGCTTCACCACCCCCAGGTTGGGCACCAGGGTCGTGAAGGGGTAGTTGGCGACCTTGGGCTTGGCCGCGGAGACGGAGCGGATCAGCGTCGACTTGCCGGCATTGGGCAGGCCCAGCAGACCCACATCGGCCATGACCTTCATCTCGAAGCGCAGGTTGCGACGCTCGCCCTCGGTGCCCGACGTGGTGCGACGCGGCGCCCGATTGGTGGACGACTTGAAATGGATGTTGCCCAGTCCGCGGCGACCGCCCTGGGCGACCAACACCTCCTGGCCGATCTCAGTGACGTCGGCGATCACCTCGAGGGTGTCCTCGTCGATCACCGTGGTGCCCACCGGCACCTTGACGTGCAGGTCGTCACCGGCCCTGCCGCTCATCTGGCGGCCCATGCCGGGCTGGCCGTTCTGGGCCTTGTAGAAGCGCTGGTACTTGAAGTCGATCAAGGTGTTGAGGGCGTCGTCGCCGATCAGGTAGACGCAGCCGCCATGACCGCCATCGCCGCCGTCGGGGCCGCCCTTGGGCACGTACTTCTCGCGGCGGAAGCTCAGGCAGCCATTGCCACCATTTCCCGCCTCCACGATGATCGAGGCTTCATCCACGAATTGCATCTGTCACTCTCCCGACGGCCATCTCCACCGTCATGATACAAGAAGGCCCCGCCGTGGCGGGGCCTTCTGGGCAAGCTCGGGCGGTCTCAGGCAGAGACGACGCTGACGAACTTGCGATTCTTCGGACCCTTGGTCTCGAACTTGATCACGCCTTCGTTCAGCGCGAACAAGGTATGGTCGCGGCCGAGGCCGACGCCGATGCCGGCGTGGAAACGCGTGCCACGCTGACGCACGATGATGTTGCCCGGCACTGCCGCCTGGCCACCATAGAGCTTGACACCAAGGCGTTTGGATTCGGAATCGCGACCGTTACGGGTAGAGCCCGCTGCCTTCTTGTGAGCCATTGCTAAGTCCTCGCTCGTTCAGGGGAATTGTCTCTTCGTCGCTAGCGCCGCAGCGCTTACGCAGAGATCCCGGTGATCTTGACTTCAGTGAACCACTGACGGTGGCCCTGACGCTTCATGCTGTGCTTGCGGCGACGAAACTTGATGATGGTCACCTTGTCACCACGGCCATGAGAGACGACTTCAGCCGCCACCTTGGCACCGTCGACCAGCGGCGCGCCGATCTTGATGTCGTCGTCGTTGCCGACCAGCAACACCTGATCGAACTCGACGCTTTCACCGGTCGGGATTTCCAGCTTCTCGAGCTTGAGCGTCTGGCCTTCCTGAACGCGGTACTGTTTGCCACCGCTCTTGATAATTGCGTACATCTGTCTCTCCAGAACTCATCGAGATTGGCTCTTCATCGGCCTGCTGCGAGTGGCGCCCCTTTCGGCAGCCATCTGACAGGGAGCGTGATGAGTGGGTCGCGGATTATAACCGCCGCCGCGCGCGCCTTCAACCTCAAAAACCGACAAGACAATGGGCTCAGAAGGCCCAGTCCGCATCCTCGGTGGCCACCGCCTTGCCGATCACATAGGACGAGCCGGAGCCCGAGAAGAAATCGTGGTTTTCGTCGGCGCCCGGCGAGAGGGCGGCAAGAATCGTCGGATCGACCTCGGTGACGCTGCTCGGGAAAAGCGGCTCGTAGCCGAGGTTCATCAGCGCCTTGTTGGCGTTGTAGTGCAGGAAGGCCTTGACGCCCTCGGTCATGCCCAGCGCGTCATAGAGCGACTCGGCGTATTTCACCTCGTTATCGTAGAGCTCGAGCAGCAGCTCGAAGGCGTAGTCCTTGACCGCCTGCTGACGCTCCGACGATGCCTCGGCCAGCGCCAGCTGGAACTTGTAGCCGATGTAGTAACCGTGCACTGCCTCATCGCGGATGATCAGGCGAATCAGGTCGGCGGTGTTGGTCAGCTTGGCGTGACTCGCCCAGTGCATCGGCAGATAGAAGCCCGAATAGAACAGGAACGACTCGAGAAACACGCTGGCAACCTTGCGCATCAGCGGGTCGTCGGCGCGGTAGCGGTCGAGAATCAGCTCGGCCTTGGCCTGCAGCGGCGCGTTCTCCTCGCTCCAGCGAAAGGCATCGTCCACATCACGGGTCGTGCACAGGGTCGAGAAGATCGAACTGTAGGAGCGGGCGTGCACCGATTCCATGAAAGCGATATTGGTGTAGACCGCCTCTTCATGCTGGGTCCGGGCATCCTCGATCAGCGCGGGGGCGCCGATGCTGCCCTGGATGGTATCGAGCAGCGTGAGCCCGGTGAACACGCGGATGGTCAGCTGCTGCTCCTGGGACGTCAAGGTGTTCCAGGAGGGAATGTCGTTGGACAGCGGCACCTTTTCCGGCAGCCAGAAATTACTGGTAAGACGATTCCAGACTTCCAGATCCTTGTCGTCCTGCAGGCGGTTCCAGTTGATGGCGGCGACGTGTGATAGACGGTGAGTAGTAGTGGTCATTTTCGACGAATTCCTTGGGTAGCCAGCAAATCCGCGAGCGGGATGCAGCACAAGGCGCCCGCGCAGCGATTGGCTCTCATAGCGAGCAGGACACGCAGCCTTCGACCTCGGTGCCTTCCAGGGCCGCCTGGCGCAGGCGAATGTAATAAAGCGTCTTGATGCCCTTGCGCCAGGCGTAGATCTGCGCCCGATTGATGTCGCGCGTAGTGGCGGTATCGGCGAAGAACAGCGTCAGCGACAGCCCTTGGTCGACGTGTCTCGACGCCTCGGCATAGGTATCGATGATCTTTTCCGGGCCGATCTCGTAGGCATCCTGGTAATACGCGAGGTTGTCGTTGTTCAGGTGCGGCGCGGGATAGTAGACGCGGCCCAGCTTGCCCTCCTTGCGTATCTCGATCTTGGCCGCCACCGGATGGATGCTCGAGGTGGAGTGGTTGATGTAGGAGATCGAGCCGGTGGGCGGCACCGCCTGCAGGTTGCGATTGTAGAGACCGTGGGCCATTACCGAGGCTTTCAGGGCGCGCCAGTCGTCCTGGTCGGGAATGGCGATGCCGGCGCGCTCGAACAGCCCACGCACCTTGTCGGTCCGCGGGGTCCACGCCTGCTCGGTGTATTGATCGAAGAACGTTCCACTGGCGTAGGTGGAGTCGCCGAAGCCGGCAAAGCGCTCGCCGTGCTCGATGGCCAGGCGGTTCGAGGCACGCAGCGCATGATAGGCCACGCAGTAGAAGTACAGGTTGGTGAAATCCAACCCTTCCTCGGAGCCATAGAAGATGCGCTCGCGAGCCAGAAACCCGTGCAGGTTCATCTGCCCCAGCCCAATGGCCCGCGACTGCGCGTTACCCGTGGCGATGGAAGGCACCGAGCGAAGGTTGCTCATCTCCGAGACGGCCGTGAGGCCCCGCACGGCGATCTCCACGCTAGTGCCGATATCACCGGCATCCATCACCTTGGCGATGTTCATCGACCCCAGGTTGCAGGAGATATCCTGGCCGATGTGACCATAGCTGAGGTCTTCCGCGTACTCGGTTGGCGTGTTGACCTGCAGGATCTCCGAGCAGAGGTTGCTCATGTTGATGCGCCCGGCGATGGGATTGGCGCGGTTCACGGTGTCCTCGAACATCAGGTAGGGATAGCCGGACTCGAACTGCAGCTCGGCCAGGGTCTGGAAGAACTCGCGGGCCTTGATCCTGGCCTTGCGTATCCTCCCGTCGTCGACCATCTCCGCGTACTTCTCGGTCACGCTGATATCGCCGAAGGGCACCCCGTAGACGCGCTCGACGTCATAGGGCGAAAACAGATACATGTCCTCGTTGCGCTTGGCCAGCTCGAAGGTGATATCGGGAACCGTCACGCCCAGCGAGAGCGTCTTGATGCGTATCTTCTCGTCGGCGTTCTCGCGCTTGGTGTCGAGGAAACGCAGGATATCGGGGTGATGGGCGTTGAGATACACCGCACCGGCGCCCTGCCGTGCACCCAGCTGGTTGGCATAGGAGAACGCATCCTCGAGCAGCTTCATGATCGGGATGATGCCCGATGACTGGTTCTCGAGGCGCTTGATCGGCGCTCCGGCCTCGCGGATGTTGCTGAGCAGGAAGGCCACCCCACCGCCACGCTTGGAGAGCTGCAGCGCCGAATTGATCGACCGGCCGATCGATTCCATATTGTCTTCGATGCGCAGCAAAAAGCACGACACCAGCTCGCCACGCTGGCGCTTGCCGCAGTTGAGGAAGGTCGGCGTAGCCGGCTGGAAGCGACCGCTGATGATCTCATCGACCAGCGCACGCGCCAGGGTCTCGTCGCCCCGGGCCAGCGTCAGCGCCACCATGCAGACGCGATCCTCGTAGCGCTCCAGATAGCGCTTGGCATCGAAGGTCTTGAGCGTATAGCTGGTGTAGTACTTGAAGGCCCCGAGGAAGCTCGGAAAGCGAAACTTGGCGGCGTAGGCCTGCTCGAAAAGCGACGTCAAAAAGTCTGGAGCATACTGCGCCAGGACCTCGGCCTCGTAATAGCCCTCCGTCACTAGGTAGTCGAGCTTCTCCTCCAGCGAATGGAAGAAGACCGTGTTCTGATTGACGTGCTGGAGGAAGTACTGGCGCGCCGCCTCGCGATCCTTGTCGAGCTGAAGCTCACCCTCGGGCCCGTAAAGGTTGAGCATGGCGTTGAGCGCATGATAGTCCAGCGTCTTGACGCCGTTTACGTGAGACGTCGCCGTCAGGCGTGGGGTATCCAGCATTCAGTCACTCCCTGATAAACAGTGGCCACGTCGTCGGGCGTACCGAACAGTTCGAATCGGTGCAGCAACGGCACGTGGCATTTTTCGGCGATGATTCGGCCTGCCAGGCAATAGCCCGCACCGAAGTTGGTATTGCCAGCGGCGATGACGCCTCGCAGCCGCTGGCGGTTGCGCTTGTCGTTGAGAAAGCGAATGACCGGGCCGGGCACTGCGCCCTTCACGCCACCACCGCCATAGCTAGGCGTGACCAGCACAAAGGGGCTATCGACCACCAGGCCGGGCGCATCGCGACTCAGCGGGATCCGGCTGGCCGGCAACCCCAGCGACTGCATGAAACGTTGGGTGTTGCCGGAACGGGTCGAGAAGTAGACCAGCCCGACGCTCGTGCCGCCGGGTGTCGGTAATGTGGCCGCTTGCCTCATCCCAGCGCTCGAATACGGTCCGGCCGGAATCCCGACCAGTGACCCTCGCCGGCCACCACCACCGGCAGCTGGCGATAGCCGAGCCGCTCGACGAACTCGCGGGCCACCGCATCATCGGCGATATCGACGACTGTGTAGTCGAGACCTTGCTGGTCCAGCGCACGATAGGTCGCCGTGCACTGCACGCAGGCGGGCTTGCTGTAGATTTCGATGGGCATCGTTGATCCTCGGTCAGGGGCGGTTGAGAAGCGCAGTCTGAAACGGCATGGCGCGCATGGCCAGCCACGGCGGCCTTCGCCTTTTGTCCATATATGGTAGGCTATCTAATGATTTAATCAATATCTAGTAGCTAGATATCGATGATCACCTCACCCCTCGACAGGGGCTACCCTGTGTCGCTTGGGACTGAAATATGCCATGTCCGGCCGCACTGCCTTGACGCCCTCATGGGCGCCCCATAGCATGACCGGCAATTCCTGGCCTTCCTTATTCCAAGTCGACATCGCCTCCATGCCCGCCAATGCTCCACCGAAAGCCACTACGTCACCGCCCATCCACGCGGTCGTTGCCGAGGACTTCGATGCCGTCAATCGGACCATTGCCGATCGGCTTGCCTCTCGTGTCCCGCTCGTCGAAACCATCGGCCATTACATCATCGCCGGGGGCGGCAAGCGGCTGCGCCCGCTGCTGGTGCTGCTGGCCGCACGAGCGCTCGGCTACGAAGGCGATCGGCACATCACCCTGGCCACGCTGATCGAGTTCATGCATACCTCGACCCTGCTGCACGATGATGTGGTCGACGAGTCGCACATGCGGCGGGGCAAATCTACCGCCAACGACGCCTGGGGCAATGCCCCTTCGGTGCTGGTGGGGGATTTCCTGTATTCGCGTTCGTTTCAGATGATGGTCGACATCGGCTCGATGCGAATCATGGAAGTACTCTCCGCCGCCACCTGCACCATCGCCGAGGGCGAAGTGCAGCAGCTGACCAACGTCGGCAATGCCGAGATCGACGAGGCCGATTATTTCCAGACCATTCAGGGCAAGACCGCCATGCTCTTCGAGGCGGCGTCACATAGCGGCGCCATCCTCGCGGCCGCCAGCCCGACGCAGGAAGCCGCCCTGCAGCGCTACGGGCGCTATCTAGGCCTGGCGTTCCAACTGATCGATGATCTACTCGACTATGAGGGCGATGCCGACGCCATGGGCAAGAACGTCGGCGATGATCTTGCCGAAGGCAAACCGACCCTGCCGCTGATCCACGCTATCGCCACCGGCACTCCCGAGCAGGCAGAGCTGGTGCGCCAGGCGATCCGCCAGGGCGGCCTCGATCACCTCGACGAGGTGCTGGCGATCGTCCACGTGACCGGCGCCCTGGACTATACGCGCGCCAAGGCCGAGGAAATGGCTGGCGAGGCCCTGAACCAGCTCGATGCCCTGCCGCCCAGCCGTTATCGCGACAGCATGGCCGAGCTGGCCCGCATGGCCGTCGATCGCAACGCCTGACCCACTCGGCGAAAGGCTTGCAAAGCCGAACACTGTGGGTATAATTCAGCCCCGTTGAGGCGCCAGCCCAACGCGTCGGAGTATAGCTCAGCTTGGTAGAGCGCTGCCTTCGGGAGGCAGAGGTCGTAGGTTCGAATCCTGCTACTCCGACCAGAAAACACAGTAAAAACGGTCACTTAGCTCATCGCAGCGGTGGCCGTTTTGCGTTGTGCCTATAACTAGGTGGCATATAGGTGACAGCCGTCGGGATGGGAATCGACAATTCCTCTTCACTTTCCTCTGGTATTTACCTACGACCGAGCCCTTGCACTCGCAAGTTGAGAACTTACACGCCCAGAAATGGCCGTAGCTCAGCCACCACCGCATCTGGCGCACTGTAGATGACATTATGACCCCAGTTAGGGATCGTCACTACCCGCTCCGCTCCCGTCATTTGGCTCGCTTGGTCGAGCCAGCGTTGCGGCGCGATCGTATCTCGCTGGCCACGAACCAGTAACACAGGCTGCTCGATGCAGGAAAGCTTCTCTACGACAGGATCATGAAACATGGCGATAGCTTCGGGCCAGAGTCGCGTTCCCATGCGCCAATAGCCCGCCATGACATGCAGGAGCAGCCCGGGCCGCTCGAAGGTGCAGGCGTAGAGTGCCCGAAGCAGCTGAACGCAAAAGTTTCGATGTAGAGGATCGATTGTCGGTCCTATCAAGACCAATCGTCTTACCCGGGTGGGGAAACGAACCGCCGCATCAGCCGCTATCTGACAACCCATGGAATGCCCCACCAAGTCGACTCGTGCGATGCCCATGGCATCCAGCCAATCGATCAAGGCATCAGCCAAACCGAGCACATTCAAGGGCGCTTCAGGTGTATCGCTTTTGCCATGACCAGGTAGATCGGGCACGTAAACGGTGGCACCGTTTGCGGCGAGTCGCTCCGCAGTGGGCATAAAGTAGTTGCCGGACATTCCCAAGCCATGCACCAGCACAATCGGATTCATCCCCTTCGCTGAAGCAGTAAGACTACACCTGGTGTGGTAAGTCATGCCTTTCACATCAATAAAGCGACTTTCCCATTGCGCTTCGTCTCGCGGTACATATCCGGGCAGGCGGGTCACGCGAACTTTCCTTATCGACATTCTAGCCAAAACCCAGCACCGGCATGGCCAGACCGAATACCACCAGGGTGATGACCAGGATTGCCGCCAGGCTCACCAAGGCGCCCGCACGCATCATCTCTGCCACGCTCAGCCGACCGCTGCCGAATACCACGGCATTGGGCGGGGTCGCCACCGGCAACATGAAGGCGCAACTCGCCGCCATGGCGACCGGTACCGCAAGCAGCAGCGGGCTGGCCCCGAGGCTCACCGTCAGCGCGGCAGTCAACGGCAGAATCGCCGCCGCGGTGGCCGTATTGCTGGTCACGTGGCTCATCAACATCACTACCACCACGACCATCGCCACCATGCTCCAGGTCGGCCAGGCACCGAAGGCCCCCAGCCCCTCGGCCACCGTCGCGGCCAAGCCGCTGCCCTCGATGGCTGTGCCCAGACTGAGCCCGCCGCCGACCAGCACCAGTACCCCCCAGGGCAGCTGACGGGCGCTGTCCCAGTCCATCAGGAACTGTCGCTGTTGCCAGCGGGCTGGGACCACGAACAGCAGCAGGGCTCCGATCACGGCGATGCCGGCGTCGCTTAGCGGCACCCCCAGCCAGGTCTCCAAGAGCGGCCGGGTGACCCAGGCCAAGGCGACGAGGGCGAAAACTGCCGCCACTCGCTGTTCGGGGCGGCTCATGCACCCCAGGTCTTCGGCCTGCTCGCGCAGCATCTGCGCCACCCCTGGCAGCTCGTTGTGGCTCACCGGGTAGACCCAACGAGTCAGCAGCCACCAGGCGAGCACCAGCAACAGCAGGGCGGGCGGCACGGCCACCAACATCCACTGGGCGAAGCCGATCTCTATGCCATAGTTGTCGGCCATGAAGCCGGCCAGCAGCGCATTGGGTGGCGTCCCGATCAGGGTGCCCATGCCACCGATGTTGGCAGCCAGAGCGATCCCCAGCAGCAGGGTCAAGGCCATGTGGTGGCTGGCGCCCTCCCCGCCCTCCCGCTCCAGCATGGTCAACACCGAGATGCCGATAGGCACCATCAGCGCGGCGGTAGCGGTATTGCTGACCCACATGCTCAGCGCCGCCGTGGCGACCATGAAGCCGCCTACCAGCCGATCCGGACGCAGCCCGGAGAGGCGCAGTACCAGCATGGCGATACGCCGATGCAGGCTCCAGCGCTGGATCGCCTCGGCCAGCAAGAAGCCACCGAGGAAGAGGAAGATCAGCGGATTGGCATAGGGCGCCGCCACCTGGTCGATGGGCGCCACCCCCGTGAGCGGCAGCACGGCCACCGGCAACAAGGCGGTGACGGCGATGGGAACCGGCTCCAGCACCCACCAGATCGCCATCCAGGCGGTCAGCGCCGCCACCCGCCAGGCTGCCGTCGAGATGTCTGCCGGCATCTCCATCAGTAACAACACTAAGAAGGCCAGCGGCCCCAACACTAGCCCCAGCAGGATCTTGAGGCGCGCCAGGCGTGAGGGCGATTCCCCCGGAGCGCTCACGGACGTCGAGTCGGTCATGACGCCTCCCTGTCGTCGACTACCCCTAGCATACATGGGCGGTGGATGGCGTCAGAGCCAAGGCGCCAGTCCCAGGACTCGACTCAGCCAAGCGCTGAAGTGCTGCCAGCGACTACCCGGCTCATGCTCGAGACGCACCCGCTCGCCGTCGATCTGCGTCTCCCAGACGATGTTACCGCTACCGTCCAGTCCGACCTCGTAGCTCAGCGCCGGGGCCATGCCGATCTCAGCCAGTGCGTGGAACTCGGCGGCGAGGCTCTCGCTCTCGGCGAGTACGCCCGTCTCGGTATTCCACCACAGCGAGCGAGGATCGACATTGAAAGAGCCGACGAATACCTGGTCATCGTCGAAGCCCAGTGCCTTGATGTGCAAGGAGGACATAGGCGAGCCTGAAAGGCCTGCCGAGTCGTCGGTATCTTCGTGCTCTGCCCGCATCTCGAAGAGCCGCACGCCGCTTGCCAATAGCTCGGGGCGCCTCGCCGCGTAGTCGCCGTGGACCCAGGGCATGTCGGAGGCGGACAAGGCGTTGGTGATGACATCGATCTGAATGCCGGACTCGGCCAGCTCAACCAGCAGCTGGGTCCCGCGTGCCAGTGGTACGAAATAGGCAGAGATAATCAGCAATCGCGAGTCGAGCGGCATCACCCGCTCGTGCAGGGCGCCCGCCAGGGTCATCCCGAACGGCGGCCGGCCCGGCACCCTGATCTTGCCCGGCGGATCCCACAACGCTTCTCCCTTCCCCCAGTGCAGTACATCCGGCAGGGCTTCCTTCGCTGCCACGCCATCGTGCCTTCGCCGCGCCGGCATGCTGCGCGATGCGTCCCGCTCGGCAGGCCCGGCGCCAAGTTCATCGCGCAGGTGCTGCCAGGCGCCGGCCTCGACGCGCTGGTAACGCCCGATCGGCTGTGCCAGGCCGTGATTCCAGTAAAGATCGAAGCTCAGCGACAGCGCATCGACCACCGGACCCACCGCCAGCAGGTCAAGATCGGCGAAGTTGCGCGGGTCACCGGCATTGAAGTACGGATCGCCCAGGTTACGCCCGCCGGTGATCGCCGCCGCGTTGTCGGTGATCCAGAGCTTGTTGTGCATGCGCCGATGCGTGCGCTGCACGTCGAGCGCCGCGGCCAATACCCAGCTCGCCAGATGTCCACGCCCGAAGGTAACCGGATTGAACACTCGCACCTGGATTTGGGGATGGCTGTCCAAGGCGGCCAGCCGCGCGTTCTGGCCGACCGCACTGAGATCGTCCAGCAGCAGGCGAACCTGCACACCCCGCTCGGCGGCGTCGAATATACGTCGCAGCAGCGCGCGGGTGGTCTGGCCTTCGTCGATCGAGTAGGCCTGGATGTCCAGGCGCCGCTCGGCCTCATCCACGAGGCGCGCTCGCACCGCAAGGGCATCCTCGCCCTCGGCCAGCAGGGCGAAGCCGCTATCACCACCTTCCTCGCGCGACGCCTGCCGCGTCCAGCGCCCCAGGGCGGTCGCCTCGATCTCGGCCGGGCGCAGCGCGGTAGTATGCTCACGTGTCACCGGGTGAGCCGTGCACCCGGCGATCAGCGCCAGCAGGCAGCAGAGCAGCGCCCGCCCCAGGCCCCACGATCGTTCAGGCAGAATCATCAAGATCGGCCCGGCACCGGTCGAGTGCCTTGCGCGCCCGATTTCGCCGGTAGAGTCGCACCAGGGCGATCCATAGCGCCGCCGCGACCATCGCCGCGAGCGTCCAGCCCTGCCAGGGCCTGGCCGCGTCTCCCATCAGCGTTTCCAGAGTGATGATCAGGATGAAGCCCAGCGCCTGACTGGCGATGGCCAGGGCGCGCAGCGTGTCGAAGGAGGATCTGGCCATGCAAGCTCCCGCCGGGGTGAGTGACAGCCTCGCACGCGGGCAGTAGGCTAGCCGTCGAGCCGTCAGTGTAGCGCGGCCACTCGCTGACGCCGACCCCCTACCCCTGCTGGAGCCCCTCCCCGCCATGGATGCCATCGCCCTCGGCCCCGTATTGATTTCCCTGCCGCGCCTCTATGCCATTGGCGCAGCCCTGCTGCTGCTTGCCGCCAGCGCCTGGCTGCTCAGCCTGCCGCGTGGCGAACACGCTCGCTGGTTCAATGGCCTGGTCATCGCATGGTTGGTGGGCGCCCGGCTGGGTCACGTGGCCCTCAACCTCGACGCCTATACCGCCGCACCGCTGGATATTCTCAAGATCTGGCAGCCGGGCTTTCATGGCCTGTGGGGCATGCTGGCCGCGCTGATCTGGACCGGCTGGGCGTTACGGGCTCACCTGCTGCGACTGATCGGCGGTGCGGCGCTGGTGATCGGCGCCTCGACCCTGTGGCTGGTGCTGGTGACGCTGGCGCCCCTGGGTGGGGGGATGCCCGTCCAGGCGCTTCCCGACCTGGCGCTCGAAAACCTCGACGGCGAACGCGTGGAGCTTCGCTCGTTGCGCGGCGAGCGGGTGGTGCTCAACCTCTGGGCCACCTGGTGCCCGCCCTGCCTGCGCGAGATGCCGCTACTCGCCGAGGCCGACTCACGCGACGGCGTCACGGTGGTGGTCGTCAATCAAGGCGAAGACCTGTTGCCGGTGGTGCGCTACCTGGACGAACAGGGCCTGTCGTTTCGCCACGCCCTGCTCGACCCCAAGCAGCGACTCATGGCCCTGCTCGAATCACCGGGCCTGCCGACGACCATGCTCTTCGATACCGAGGGTCGCCCGGTGGAGCGCCACGTCGGCGAGCTGACCCGCGCCCAGCTTGATAGCTGGCTAGGCCAACCCTGACCCCGCCAGGCACGGGAATCGAATCGCCCACCAAATCGCCGCCGCCACGCTTAAGCCGTGACCGCCTTTGCGGTAAGATACGTCGCCCCGTCAACGCCACCGTCAAGGCTGGCGGCACGGCGCCACGTTATCCGCATCCTCCGAGGCATCATGAGCGACTTTTCACCCGGCCAACGCTGGATCAGTGACGGCGAAACCGAACTCGGCCTGGGCACCATCCTCAACGTCGACCCCCGCAGCGTCACCGTACTGTTCGGTGCCAGTCAGGAAACGCGCACCTACAGCAACCGCCAGGCACCGCTCACCCGGGTGATCTTTGGCAATGGCGACCGCCTGGAAGCCGCCGATGGCTGGCACCTGACCGTCGATGACAGCAAGGAAGTCGCGGGACTCATCATCTATCTCGGCGAGGATGACCAGGGCGAACGGCGCGAGCTGCCCGAGGCACGGCTCGCCGACAGCATGCAGTTCGACCAGGCACGAGACCGGCTGCTCAGCGGCCAGGTCGATCGCAACGACTGGTTCGACCTGCGTTTTCGCACCCTGCACCACTACCATCGCGTCGAACAGAACCCGGCCCTCGGGCTCAGCGGACCGCGCATCGACCTGATTCCCCACCAGCTCTATATCGCCGATGAAGTGGCGCGCCGCCATGCCCCGCGCGTGCTGCTGGCCGACGAGGTCGGCCTGGGCAAGACCATCGAGGCCGGGCTGATCCTGCACCGGCTGCTGCTCACCGGGCGTGCCGAGCGGGCGTTGATCCTGGTGCCGGCAAGCCTCACGCATCAATGGCTGGTCGAACTGCTGCGCCGCTTTGCCCTCGACGTCACCCTGCTCGACGAGCAGCAGAGCCTGGCGCACGGCGAGACCAACCCCTTCGAGTCCGGCCAGCTGGTGCTGGCAAGCCAGGACTGGCTGTTCGCCAACCCCGAGCGCCAGGCCCAGGCCGAGGCCTGCGAGTGGGATCTGTTGATCGTCGACGAGGCCCACCATCTCGATTGGCATCCCGAGCACAGCGGCCCCGGCTACCGTTGCGTGGAACGCCTCGCCGCCCGCGTCCCCGGTATGCTGCTGTTGACCGCCACCCCGGAACAGATGGGACTGACCAGCCACTTCGCCCGCCTGCGCCTGCTCGACCCGGATCGCTACCACAGCCTCGAGCGCTTCCGCGAGGAAGAGCAGCACTATGTTGAAGTGGCCGAGGCAATCGACGCCCTCGAGTGTCTGCCGCAGGACGCCGACGAACGCGTGCGGGTCGCTGCGGTGATCGATGAGCCCGACAGCCTGGCGCTGCTCGATACCCTCGCCGACCCCCAGGCCGGCCCCGAACAGCACGTCACCGCCCGCGACCAGCTACGCGATCAGCTGCTCGACCGCCACGGCACCGGTCGGGTGATGTTTCGCAACAGCCGCCGTCATGTGGGCGGTTTTCCCGAGCGCTGCCTGCATGTCAGCCGTCTCGAGCTGCCCGCTTCCTATCGTCGCGTGCTGCGACGCCTCGAGCGTGACGAGGATTACCTCGACGAGCTCTTGATCGAGACCGGCCTCGACCACCCGGACGTGCTCGTCTACCCCGACGTCATGTACCGTGCCCAGCCCCATGACCCTCTGAATACCGAGCCGTGGTGGCAGTTCGACCCGCGCGTGACCTGGCTGCTGGAGCGCCTGGCCGATACCGGCGAGGATGGGTTCGCCGATGGCAAGGTGCTGCTGATCGCCCATGATCGCGAGACCGCCCTGGGGCTCGCGGAAGGGTTGCGAGTGCTCGGCGGCCTGCATGCTCCGGTATTCCACGAGGGGTTGTCACTGGTGGAGCGCGACCGCGCCGCGGCCGCCTTCGCCGATGAGGACGAAGGCTGCCAGGTGCTGGTGTGCTCGGAAATCGGCTCGGAAGGTCGTAACTTTCAGTTCTGTCGCCACCTGGTGATGTTCGACCTGCCGCTGCATCCCGACCAGCTCGAGCAGCGCATCGGCCGCCTGGATCGCATCGGCCAACGTCACGCCATTCAGATCCATGTGCCGGTCTTTGCCGACAGCCCCGGGGAGCGGCTGCTGCGCTGGTATCGAGAGGGCATGGACGCTTTCAGCGCGCCGCACGGCATCGGCAGCGAGATCTATGCGGCCTTCGGCGATGCGCTGGCCGAGAGCCTGCTCGACGCGGCGAGCCTCGAGGACGTCATCACCGAAACGCGGATGCTCTTCGAGGCGCGCCAGACCGAGCGCAACGCCGGCCGCAACCGCCTGCTCGAACTCAACGCCTGTCGCTTCGATCGTGCCGAGGCGGTGATCGACGCAATCCGCGAGCTCGACGAGGACCGCGCCCTGCCGCGCTATCTCGACCAGGCGCTGGACATCTTCGGTGTCGACAGCCAGGAGCTCGGCAGAGGCATCGTGCATCTGCAGCCGGGCTCGCACATGCTCGACGGCCTCCCGGGCCTGGTGCAGGGCGAGGAGGGCTTTTCTGCGACCTACTCACGCTCCCGCGCGCTGGCCCGCGATGACGTCCAGCGGCTCTCCTGGGAGCATCCGCTGGTTCGCGAGATCATGGGGCGGATTCTCGACGGCGCCATGGGCAATACTGCCCTGGCCCTGCTCAAGCACCCGGCGATTCCCGGCGGTCGGCTGATGGTGGAGCTGATCTTCAGTACCCACTGCCCGGCCCCCAGGCAGCTTCATCTCAACCGTTTCCTGCCGCCTACTGCGGTGCGCGTACTCCTCGATGAGTCCGGCGCCAACCTGAGCGGCAAGGTCTCATTCACCGGCCTGTCGAAGGCCTTGAAGAAAGTCAGGAAGGCTACGGCCCGCGACCTGATCCGCAGCCGTCACGACCAGCTGCGCGATCTGCTCGATCAAGGTGAGGCGGAGGCGGAGCGCGAACTACCGAGCATCGTCGAGGCCGCACAAAGCCGCATGCGCCGCGAACTGGATAGCGAACTGAGCCGGCTGGAAGCGCTGGCCCACCACAACCCGGCCGTGCGCGAGGATGAGCTTAAGGCCCAGCGCGAGGAGCGCGCCGCACTGGACGCCGCCATCGACAGCACCCGGCTGCGGCTCGACGCCGTCCGGGTGATCGTGACGGTGGGTGAGGACGACTAACCGAGAATATCGGCCAGCGCCTTGTCGAGGGTCGGGAAACGGAATTCGAAGCCGGCGTCGAGCAACCGTTTGGGGCGCATGTCGGCGCCGGTCAACAACAGGCGCGACATCTCGCCGAAGGCCGTTTCGAGCACGATCGCCGGGACCGGAATGCGTGCCGGACGGCCGAGCTGTTTGGCCAGCGTGCGGGTGAATTCGGCATTGGTTACCGGATGCGGCGCGCTGCCGTTGAAGGGGCCCTCAAGTGACTCGTTGTCGATCAGAAAGATGATTGCCCGCACCAGATCTTCGCGGTGCACCCAGGGCATGAACTGCTTGCCGTCACCGAAACGACCGCCGAGCCCCAGCTTGAAAGGGGGCAGCATCTTCTGCAGGCTGCCACCGCCCGCATCGAGCACCAGCCCCAGGCGCAGGATTGCCAACCGCGTGCCGAAGTCCACCGCTTCGCTGGCAGCCTCTTCCCAGCGCTTGCAGAGGCGATGCGCGAATTCGTCGTGCGGTGGGGTCTCCTCGGTGACCACGCGATCGCCCTGGTCGCCGTAATAGCCCATGGCCGAGGCCGACACCATCACCCGCGGCGCATGCCCGCCGCTCGAGTGCAACTGTTCGCAGAGCATCACCAGGTCGCGGGTGATGTTGACGCGCGAGTCGATCAGCCGCTCTTTCTGATCATCGCTCCAACGATGCGCTGCGATGGGCTCGCCGGCCAGATTGACGATCGCCTGGGGCGGCGTATCCACGAAATCCAGGACCGAACGGCGAATGTCGGTCCCGTCGGGTAGCCGATCACGCACCTGCTCGGGCTCCCGTGACACCACCAGCAGGCGATGCCCCGCTTCCTTGAGCCGCCGACACAGACGCTGCCCGACGAACCCGCTCCCACCGGTGACCAACACGCGCATAGTGAATCTCCCTCGCCTCAATGCGTTATACAGCCGTTGTACACTTCTGCTAGTCTAGCGGAAAAGCCCACCGACTGTGCGAGCCACGAATGCCATCCTCTTCCGCTACCACCGCAATTATTGGCGCCGGCATCGCCGGGCTCGCCTGCGCCCGAACCCTGCACGACGCCGGCTGTCCTGTCACGCTATTCGACAAGGGTCGCGGGCCAGGGGGGCGAATGTCCAGTCGTCATTTGCCCGACGCAGTAGTGGATCTCGGCGCCCAGTTCTTCAGCGTGCGCGATCACGCCTTCCACCAGCAAGTGAATGACTGGCAGAACGCCGGTTGCGTGGCGCCCTGGCCGCAGACCCTCTGGCAGGCAGAAGACGCGGGCTGGCAGCCGCATCGCGATGCTCTTGAGCGCTTCATCGGCACCCCGCGCATGAGCAGCGTCGCCCGCCACCTGGCCCAGGGCCTGAACCTTGCGACCGACACCCGCATCGAGCGGCTCGAGCGCGAGGCCAAGTGCTGGTGGCTCATTGATACCCAGGGCGAGCGCCACGGCCCCTTTGGCCGGGTGGTGATCTCGGCCCCGTCGCCCCAGGCCCAGGCACTCGTCGCTCCCCACGACTCAGCACTTGCCGAGGCTTGCGAGGCCGTCATCCAACGACCCTGCTGGACGGCGTGGGCACGCTTCGAGACGCCGCTACCGTCCCTGCCCGGCGTTGACGATGACTGGCAGGCCGTGCGCCTGCCCCCGGGCCCGCTGCGCTTCGTCAGCCGCAACGACCACAAGCCGGGACGCGGCTCACAAGGCGAGAGTCTGAGCCTGCTGGCGCACCTGGAATGGAGCGAGGCGAACCTGGAGGCCAAGCCCGACGCTATCGCCGAGTTGCTGCTTGCAGCGTTTCGCGCCGCCTTGCCGAGCGGAACCCATCTGCCGAAACCCAGCGCGCTCGGCGCCCACCGCTGGCGCTATGCTCAGCCCGACGTGTTCGCCCAGGGTGAGGCCGTCAATCGCGATTATCGGCTGTCGCCCGAGGGCCTAGCGCTGTGCGGCGATGGCTGGCGCGGCCCGCGAGTCGAGGACGCCTGGCTCTCGGGACGCCATCTCGGCGAGGCGCTGCGAGATGCCGACCAACGACACCATCCTTGAAGGCGCCTTTCGCCTTGGATGTTGTACATCGCCAATCATTTGTACAAAATCATGCCCAGAACTCCAGCCACCTCGATCCGGCGGGATACACGACCACAAGAGGCACAGCCGCCCATGAGTGACAAGGCGCCCCATCCGGCCGATACGCCACTTTATCCGATTCGCGAGGTGTCGCGGCTGACCGGGGTGAACTCGGTCACGCTGCGCGCCTGGGAACGGCGCTATGGCCTGATTCGCCCGCAACGCACCCCCAAGGGCCATCGGCTGTATTGCCGTGAGGACATCGAGCGCGTCGAGCGAATCCTGCAATGGCTGACCCGGGGCGTGCCGGTCAGCCAGGTCCGCGAACTGCTCGAACAACCCGAGATGGTGGAGGCCCCTGCCCCCACCGCGGGCGACTGGCCGACCCAGCGGCGGCAACTGCTCGCCGCCGTCGAGGCACTGGACCTGGCGCGTCTGGAAACGCTCTTCAACCAGTCCCTGGCGCTGTACCCGGTGGCGACCTGCCTGGCCGAACTCTGGCAGCCGGTACTCAGCGAGCTCGAGGAGGGCTGGGACGACCAGCTCGGCGCCCTGTTGCAGCGCCGCACGCTGGAATCCTTCCTGCGTACCCGCATCGGCACCCGGCTCTACCACGCCGACCAGCTCCACCGCGGGCCGCTGGTGCTGATCGAGCCGCTGCCGGACGATCCGGGCAATCTCTGGGTGCTGATGGTAGCGCTCGCTGCCAGCGATCAGGGCTACCGCGTCCAGCTGTTCGATGCCCCGCTGCCCTTCAACGAGCTGCCGCTGGCTGTGGAGCGCTTCAAGGCCGACGCGCTGCTGCTCGCCAGCGGCCAGGCCGAGCGCTCGGACCTGATCCGTCGTCAGCTGCCACGGCTGGCCGAACAGCTGGCGGTGCCCCTCGCCCTATGCGGGCCGGTGGCGCGTATTCGCGCCAACGATCTGGACCCCACCCGCGTCGAGGTGCTGGGTGACGATCTGACCCAGGCCATCACCCGCCTGGGCTCGCTGCTCAAGGACACCTGAGCCGACCCGCCGACTGCCGGAGCGTCCCATGCCCTCTCCCGTCCTGATGTGGTTTCGCAGCGACCTGCGAATTCACGACAATACGGCGCTGGCCGCGGCCGCCCGCCAGGGGCCGGTTCTCGCGGTGCATCTACGTTTTCTGCCGCATTGGCAGCGCCATGGGCACGGCGCCAACCAGCTCGACTTTCGCGCGCGCGGCGTCGCCGCCCTGCACGAGGCCCTAGAGGGACTCGGCATCCCCTTGCTGCATCGCGAACTCGACGACTTCGCCGAGGCGCCGCAGGCGCTGCTGGCCATCGCCCGGGAGACCGAGGCCAAGGCCCTGCATTTCAATCATGAATATCCACTGGACGAGCAGCGACGCGACCGGGCGGTCACCGCCGCTTTCGATGCGGCCGGTCTGCGCGCCACCGGCCACCATGACGCAGTGGCCTTTGCGCCTGGCGAGCTGCGCACCGGAAAGGGCGATTACTACGGGGTCTTCACGCCTTTCGCGAAGGCCTGGCATCGCCAGCTGACCGCAGCGCGCCTGGCACTTCGCGACATCCCCGCGCCGCAGGCTCGCCCCTCGGTTAATGCCGACCCGCTGCCGTCAATGCCCGAACTTCCTGATGCCCCGGTGGCCGAGCGATTCTGGCCCGCGGGCGAGGCGGCGGCCGCCGACCGCCTGGAGCGCTTCCTGCGCTTTCATGGCCGCTACTACCAGCGCCAGCGGGATTTCCCGGCGATCCGCGGCACCAGTGAACTCTCCCCTTATCTGGCACTCGGCATGATCTCTCATCGGCAATGCCTGCAGGCAGCGCTGACCGAGAACGATGGCGCGCTCGCCGAGGGCGATGCCGGTCTGGTCGCCTGGGTCAATGAGTTTGTGTGGCGAGAGTTCTACCAGCATGTCGCGCATGGCTTCCCGCAAGTGTGTCGTCATCGGGCCTTTCAGGCGCACACCGAGCAGCTCCCATGGCGCGATGACGAGGCCGGGTTTGTGGCCTGGTGCAAGGGGCAGACCGGTTATCCTATCGTCGACGCCGCCATGCGCCAGCTGGTGGCCACCGGCTGGATGCATAACCGGCTGCGCATGATTACCGCCATGTTTCTCGCCAAGCACCTGCTGATCGACTGGCGTCGCGGCGAAGCCTTCTTCCTGCGCCACCTGGTCGATGGCGAATTCGCCGCCAACAACGGCGGCTGGCAATGGGCCGCGTCCACCGGCACCGACGCCGCACCCTACTTTCGCATCTTCAACCCCGCCACCCAGTCGCGGCGCTTCGACCCCGACGGCCTGTTTCTCGCCGAGTGGCTGCCCGAACTGGCCGACCTGCCGGCCAAGGCCCGCCACGACCCGCCGCGCGACCTCTTGGCAGGCGTCGACTACCCGCCTCCCATCGTTGATCACAAGGCGGCACGGGCCCGCGCCCTGGACGCTTTCAAAGGTTTGACATCGAACTGACGTCGGGCTGACGCCCCTTCATTCATCGGAGAGCACCCGCATGATTCAGGACCCGGACCTGCAGGCTTTTTGTGCCTTTTTCAATAACCTTGACAAAAGCTGTACAGAAAACCTGGACAAGGTATACACTGAAGACGTCGCGTTTGACGATCCGATCCATCACTTCGACGGCATAACGTCGCTGGAAGCCTACTACCGGTCCTTGTACGACAACGTGACATCGTGCCATTTCGACTTTCACCAGTCGCAGCGTCAAGGCGACGACGCCTTCGTCACCTGGACCATGCAGCTGGTCCATCCGCGGCTTGATGGCGGAAAGCCGGTCGAAGTGGACGGCTGCTCGCACCTGCGCTTCGCGGCCGACGGCAGCGGCCGGGTCGCGCAGCACCGCGACTACTTCGACGTCGGCGCACTGCTTTACGAGCGTCTGCCGGTCCTGGGTCGTGTGGTGAAGGGCATCAAGCAGCGTCTTGGCCGGTGAATTCGACGAGTGACGGATCGCGTATCACCTACTACCCAACGAGCGCCATACGCCAACGACAGAACGTCTCGGCGGACGGCCCGCTGAGTCTTCCAGAGAGAGTTTTCAATGACGGCATCGAGCCACACCCAGCGCATCTGGCTGACCGGCGCCACGTCCGGTATCGGTCGCGCCCTGGCGCTGCGACTGCTGGACGAGGGCCACCGGGTGGCCCTCAGCGCGCGCAGCGACGACGCCCTGGCCGAACTGACAGGCGAGCGCGACAACGCCCTGCGGGTGCCGCTGGATGTCACCGACCGCGTGGCGGTGCGCCGCGCCGGCGAACTGATCAATACGCGCTTCGGTGGCCTGGATCTGGTCATCCTCAACGCCGGGACCTGCGAATATC
The DNA here is from genome assembly GCF_900116705.1 of Halomonas korlensis. Taxonomy (GTDB): domain Bacteria; phylum Pseudomonadota; class Gammaproteobacteria; order Pseudomonadales; family Halomonadaceae; genus Halomonas; species Halomonas korlensis. The sequence goes on from NZ_FPBP01000014.1 coordinate 51,946, forward strand.
TCGATGTACGCGACTTCGACGTCGATATGATCGAGCGGGTCTTCGCTCCCAACTTCTACGGCGCGCTTTACTGTCTCGAGGCCGCCCTGCCCTTGCTGCGCCGCGCGCGTGCGGCAGGGCAACGACCGCTGATCGCCGCTACCTCCAGCGCCTCGGCCTATCTGCCCCTGCCGCGTGCCGAAGCCTATGGCGCCTCCAAGGCGGCATTGAGCTATTTTCTCGAATCGCTGCGGCTCGACCTTTACGCCGAGGGCATCGACGTCAGCGTGATCCACCCCGGCTTCGTCAAGACGCCCCTGACCGACCGCAACGACTTTCCCATGCCCATGCGCGTCGGGGTCGACGAGGCCGCCGAGGCCATCCTGAGTGGCCTGGCCAAGCGCAGGCTGGATATCCACTTTCCGCGTCGCTTCACGCTGCTGGTCAAGCTGCTGGGCATCCTGCCGCCGAGGCTGCGCTTCCTGATCGGGCGGCGCATGGCGCGTAGCCAATCAGCCCATGACTCGCCGGATTCACGCTCATGATCGCCGCCCCGCGCATCGCGGTCATCGGTAGCGGCATCGGCGGCATGGCCGCCGCCTGGTACCTGTCGAGTCGCTACGCGGTCACCCTCTTCGAGGCCGATGAGCGCCTGGGCGGCCATACCGCCACGATCGACGTGACACTCGACGGTCGCGACTACGCCATCGACACCGGTTTCATCGTCTTCAACGACTGGACCTACCCGCATTTCCAGCGCCTGATGGCGCGGCTCGGCGTGGCCAGCCAAGCGACCGAAATGAGCTTCTCGGTCCACGAGACGGCCGAGGACTTCGAATACAACGGGCATACGCTGACGACGCTGTTCGCCCAGCGCCGCAACCTTCTCAAACCCCGCTTCTACCGTCTGTTGCGCGATATCCTGCGCTTCAATCGCGAGGCGACCCGCGAACTGGAAGATGGCCGGCTGGACCCGGCCATGACCCTCGGCGACTATCTCGACGCTCGCGGCTATGGGGTCGATTTCCAGCGCCGCTACCTGCTGCCCATGGGCGCGGCGATCTGGTCGGCGAGCGTCGAGGACCTGCGCGGTTTCCCGCTGACCTTCTTCGTGCGCTTCTTCCGCAACCACGGCTTGCTCTCGGTCAACGAGCGGCCCCAGTGGCGCACCCTGGTGGGAGGCTCGCGGGCCTATATCCCGGCGTTGACCGCGCCCTATGCCGAGCGCATCCGCCTGTCGACACCGGTGCGGGGCATCCGCCGCCATGCCGACCGCGTCGAGGTTCGCACCGAGGGCGGCGTCGAGGCCTTCGGCCAGGTGGTGCTGGCCTGTCACGCCGACCAGGCGCTGGCCCTGCTCGATGACCCGAGCGCGGCCGAGCGGAACATTCTTGCCGACATGCCCTACCGGGACAACGAGGTCGTGCTGCATACCGACACCCGCCTGCTGCCCCGCCGCCGCCGCGCCTGGGCGAGCTGGAACTATCGCCTGGACGGCCGCGGCGACGCCGCCCGGGTGTCGGTGACCTATGACATGAACATCCTGCAGCGGCTCGAGGCCCCGCATACCTTCTGCGTGACCCTCAACGACAGCGACGCCATCGACCCGGCCCGCGTACTCGGCCGCTTCCGCTACGCCCACCCCCAGTTCAGCCTCGCCGGCCAGGCCGCCCAGGCGCGTCATGCGGAAATTTCCGGCCCGGCACGGCGCACTCATTTCTGCGGCGCGTACTGGCGCAACGGCTTTCATGAGGATGGTGTCTGGAGTGCCCTGCGCGTCGCCCGGTCGCTGGGCTGCGACGAGGACGATGCGCGTCCCGACGCGCCGTCCCCCGCCCGGGCCCGCGACCTGGAGCTCAGCGAATGATTGCCGAACCCCGCTCACGCATCTATCGGGGCCGGCTGCGCCACCGCCGCTTCCAGCCGCGCCGGCATGCCTTCGAGTACCGCATGTGGATGGCCTGGCTCGACCTCGACGAGCTGCCCGAGCTGTTCGACGACGTACCGGGATTCAGCGCCCGAGGGCCCGCCCTGGCGCGCTTTCGCCGCGAGGACTATCTCGCCCCTCACGACCGCCCCCTCAAGCAGGCGGTCCACGAGGAACTCACTCGCCAGCTCGGCTTCGCCCCGGACGGCCGCGTCTGCCTGCTGACGCAGCTGCGCACCCTCGGCATGGGCTTCAATCCGCTCTCGCTCTACTACTGCTTCGATTCGCATGGCGAGCTGCGCGCGGTGCTTGGCGAGGTGTCCAACACGCCCTGGGGCGAGCGCACCCGCTACGCCTGCGCCGTCGAGCCGCGCCGCCACCGCCACGCCGCCGAGTTTGCCAAGGCGATGCACGTCTCGCCCTTCAATCCCATGGACATGACCTATCGCTGGCGCTTCAACACCCCCGGCGAACGGCTGGCCATGCACATGGAGAATTGGAAGGACGGTAGCCGGCACTTCGATGCCACCCTGACATTGCAGGCGCGCCCGGCCACTCGCGGCGTGCTGCTCGCCACCCTGGCACGCCAGCCCTGGATGAGCCTGAAGACGCTGGCCGGCATCCATTTCGAGGCGCTGCGGCTATGGGCCAAGCGCGTGCCCCTCCATGATCACCCGCCCCGTGAGGAATCCTCGTCGTGACCACGCTTCGCACCGCTACGTCCCGCTCCCTGGCGTCAGAGTCCGACCGGCTGACCGGCTGGCTCAAGCCACGGCTGATTGCCCAGCTCGATCGCCTCGAGGGGGGCAACATCACCTTGACCGATGGCCACCAGCGCCACCATCTGGGCCAGGGAGGGCCGCTGCATGTCAATCTGGTCCTGCGCGACAGCCGGGCATGGAAGCGCATGGCGCTCGGCGGCACGATAGGTGCCGCCGAGTCCTACATGGATGGTGACTGGGACGCCGACGACCTGGTCTCGCTGGTGCGCCTGTTCGCCGCCAACCTCGAGCGGGTCAACGGCGAGATGGAGAACGGCAGCGCCCGCCTAGGCCGTTGGCTGCTCACCGCGCTCTATCGACTGCAGCGCAACAGCCGGGAGGGTTCGAAACGCAATATCGCCGCTCATTACGACATCGGCAACGACCTCTTCGCCCTCTTCCTCGACCGGGAGCATTGGATGTACTCCAGCGCGGTCTTTCCCCACGCCGCGGCGAGCCTGGAAGAAGCCTCCACCCACAAGCTCGACTTGATGCTCGACCGGCTCGACGTGCGTCCCGAGCATCACCTGCTGGAGATCGGCACCGGCTGGGGCGGGCTCGCCCTTCATGCCGCCCGCACCCGCGGTTGCCGTGTCACCACCACCACGATCTCCGCGGAACAGTACGCGCATACCGCCCGACGCATCGAGGAAGAGGGGCTTGGCGAGCGCATCACGCTGCTCAAGCAGGATTATCGGGAACTCGAGGGATGCTACGATCGACTGATTTCGGTGGAGATGATCGAAGCGGTCGGCTATCAATATCTCGATACTTACCTCGCCACCCTCGACCGGCTGCTGGCCGACGACGGCATGGCCATGCTCCAGGCGATCACCATTCGCGACCAGCGCTACGAGGGCGCCAAGCGCGAGATGGACTTCATCAAGCGCTACATCTTCCCGGGGGGCTTCCTGCCGTCGCATCGCGCCATCCTCGACGGCCTGTCGCGGCGCACCTCGCTGAACCTGCTGTCACTCGACGAGATTGGCCCCCACTACGCCCGCACCCTGCGCGAGTGGCGCCATCGCTTCGAGGCCAACTTGGAAACCGTGCGCAAGCTCGGTTACGAGGAGCGTTTCATCCGCATGTGGCGCTACTATCTGTGCTACTGCGAGGGGGGCTTTCTCGAGCGCACCATCGGCACCAGCCATATGCTGCTGGCGCGTCCCGGCGCCCGGCCGGCGGCCCTGGCGGGCGAGCCGTGAGTCGAGCCTCGGGCCTCGCGGCCACCTTGATCAACTTGGTGGCCTTCCAGCTCGGCTGGTTTGCCTGCGTGCTCGGCGGCTCGCTGGTGGGCGCCGGGGTGGTCGGGGCAATCCTTGCGTTGCACCTGCGCTTTCTCGCCTATCCTGGCGAGTGGCGCTGGCTGGCCGGCTTCGCGGTGCTGGGGTTGGTGATCGACGGCGGCCTGTCGCTCGCTGGCGGTTTCGATGTTGGCGATCAGCCCCGCCTGCTGGGCGTCCTGCCGCTCTGGCTATGGTTGCTGTGGCCGCTGTTCGCCAGCCTCCTGCAGCATTCCCTGGCCTGGCTGTGGCGGTATCCGTGGCTGGCGATGCTCGGCGGGGCGACTAGCGGCCCGCTGTCTTATTTCGCTGGCGCCCGCCTGGCGGGTGTGGAGCTCGCCCCTTGGCTGTTGCCTCTCGAGGCGCTGGCCTGGGCGCTAATCTGCCTGGCGCTAAGCCGATACCTGGGAGGCCATCGAGGAGGCGGCCCGCGGCGTGCATTTGCCCGCTACGGACAGTAGACTAGACAAGCCGCCCGGCGGCGGCATGCCGCCTTCGGTACAAAAAGTTCGACAATCGGAATGATTCAGTGACCAAGCAACACTCCTTCGATCGCGACCAACTGCTGGCCTGCTCACGTGGCGAGCTGTTCGGCCCCGGCAATGCCCAGTTACCGGCGCCCAACATGCTGATGCTCGACCGCATCACGCACATCCATGAAGAGGGTGGCGACCACGGCAAGGGCGAGTTGCTCGCCGAGCTCGACATCCATCCCGACCTGTGGTTCTTCGACTGCCACTTCCCCGGCGATCCGGTGATGCCTGGCTGCCTGGGCCTGGATGCCATGTGGCAGTTGGTAGGGTTCTATCTTGGCTGGCTGGGTTATCCTGGCCGTGGGCGAGCCCTCGGCTGCGGCGACGTCAAGTTCACTGGGCAGATACTGCCCGAAGCGGGCCAGGTCACCTACCGGATCAATATCAAGCGCATCATTACCCGGCGCCTGATACTGGGAATGGCCGACGGCACCGTGGCCGTTGACGGCCGAGACATCTATCAGGCCAATGACCTGCGTGTCGGCCTGTTCACTTCCACCGCGAATTTCTGAACAGGAGGCTCCCATGCGACGAGTGGTAGTCACCGGCCTGGGCATCGTGTCCTGCCTCGGCAACGATGCACAACAGGTCCTCGAAGCGCTCAGGAACGGGCGCTCCGGTATTCGTTTCAAGGAAGAATATGCCGAGCGCGGCTTCCGCAGTCAGGTCGCCGGGGTGGTGGATATCGACCTTGAAGCGTTGGTCGACCGCAAGCTGCTTCGCTTCATGGGCGATGCCGCAGCCTATGCCTATATATCCATGGCCCAGGCCATCAAGGATTCGGGGCTGGCCGACGACCAGGTGTCCAACGAGCGTACCGGCCTGATCGCCGGCTCCGGCGGCGCCTCCAGCGCCAATCAGGTGGAAGCCGCCGACCTGCTGCGCGAAAAGGGGCTGCGCCGCGTCGGCCCCTACCGGGTGACACGCACCATGGGCAGTACCGTTTCCGCGTGTCTGGCGACGCCATTCAAGATCAAGGGCGTCAACTATTCGATCTCCTCGGCCTGTGCCACTTCGGCCCACTGCATCGGCAGCGCCGTGGAGCAGATCCAGATGGGCAAACAGGACGTGGTGTTCGCCGGTGGCGGTGAAGAAGAGCACTGGACGCTCTCGTGCCTGTTCGATGCCATGGGCGCTCTGTCGACCCACTACAACGACACACCGGAATCGGCTTCACGCCCCTATGACCAGACACGCGACGGCTTTGTCATCGCCGGTGGCGGCGGCATGCTGGTGCTCGAGGAACTCGAGCATGCCAAGGCGCGGGGCGCTAAGATCTACGCTGAGGTGGTCGGCTATGGCGCCACCTCCGATGGCCATGACATGGTCGCCCCCTCCGGCGAAGGCGCGGCGCGCTGCATGCGTCAAGCGATGGCCAATCTCGACGGCAAGATCGACTACATCAATACCCACGGCACCTCGACGCCGGTGGGCGATGTGGCCGAACTCAAGGCCATTCGCGAGGTATTCGGCGACACCACCCCGCCGATGAGCTCTACCAAGTCGCTGACCGGCCACTCACTCGGCGCCACGGGTGTGCAGGAAACTATCTACTCGCTGCTGATGCTCGAGCATGATTTCATCACTGCCTCGGCCAATGTCGAGGAGCTTGACGAACAGGCGGAAGGGTTCGATATCGTGACAAGTCGGCGCGACAGTGCGAATCTTCAGCGCGTACTTTCCAACAGCTTCGGCTTCGGCGGCACCAACGCCTGCCTGGTGCTGGAAAAATTCCGCGACTGACCTACGCGCTGCCAGCAACCAACTAGTCAGAGGGCGCCCCGCAGGGCGCCTCTGGCGTTCATGAGGGGGCGAATGTCGATCAGAGCGTCGGCTTCTCGGTAATCGTCGGCTCGGGGGTCGCCGGGCGTGGCACCTCCGAGATCTCGGCGAGCCGGGCCTCGATCCAGGCCTCCGTCTCGATCAGCACTTCCTCCGCCGTCCGGCCGGCCGTCTCGATCGGCTCGCCCACCACCAGTGAGAGTCGTCCCGGATTCTTGACCCAGTGCCGCGCCGGCCAACGCTCACCGGCATTATGGGCGACCGGCACCACCGGCACACCCGCCCGACAGGCAATGACCGCTCCGCTCTTGGTATAGCGCTTGCGCTGCCCCGGCTCCATCCGGGTCCCCTCGGGAAAGATCAGCACCGAAAGGCCTTCATCCAGACGCGACTTGCCCTGTACCAGCACCTGCTTGATGGCCCGTGCCGGCTTCGAGCGATCCAGGGCGATCGGGTGCAACAGGCGCAGCCCCCAACCGAAGATCGGAAAGTTCAGCAACTCTTTCTTGAGGACCGTACACACCGGGGGCTTGAGCAGCTGAAGATAGACGGTCTCCCACTCGCACTGGTGATTGGCCAGGATCACGCAGGGGCCGGACGGCAAGCGTTCCAGGCCGCGAATGTCGTAGCGTACCCCGCACACGAGACGAAACCAGGCGATGATGAAGTGGTTGTAGAGATTGAGCAGACGGTAGCGGTCTCGCAACGGCAACAGGGGCGATACCGGCACAAAGAGCAGGCCACATACCAGCATTGCCAGGAAGTAGCCTGCATAGAAGACCAAGCTGCGCAGCGCATTCATGGGCTCTCCCCGGTCTTGCTGCCCGGTATTGCCGGCTCGTTCACATAACACCAGGCGTCGAGCAGCCGCCCCACTTCCAGGCGCCAGGGCTTCTGGTGAACGCCGAACACCTCCAATACCCGGCGGCAGTTGAGTACCCGACGAAGTGGCTGGTCGTGGTGATGCTTGAGGGCCTTCACCACCCCCAATTCGCGATGCTCGCCGCGTCCTTCCAGACGCGTCGCCAGTTGGGTACGCACCATGGAAATGAACGTATAGGCACTGACCGGCTCGGTGCCGGCCAGATGATAGCTCCCCCAGGCATCGGCCCCGCAGGACTGCTGCTGCAGCATGCCGATCAGTGCCACGGCCACCGCGTCCGCCGAGGTCGGGCAGAAGATCACGTCGGACTCGCCTCGGCACTCGCCGCCGATCACCAGCGTATCGACCAGCTCACCGAGCCAGGCATGGCTGCCTTCCAGGGCGAACAGTGGCCCCAGACGGATGATCAGATGTCGCGGCGCCTCGGCACGGATGCGGTCCCCGGTGATCACCAGTCGCCGCAGGCTGTCGTCACGCGGCCTGGGAACGACGTGCTCATCGATCGGCCCCGCGAAGCCCTCCTCATAGAGCTGGTCCGAAACGCACCATACCAGAGGCACACCACAGACCACACAGGCTTCCATGCACGCCTCGACCGCCTCGGCATGCGCCGTGACGGCGGCCGGCTCGGCACTAATCGGCCGTGACAACGGGGGGATGACCAGAGCCTCCGGCGAGATGTCGGCGAGACGCTCGGGCGTAATCGTCACCGCGGCCTCGATCATCAACTCAGTGTCAGTACGCCGGTTGGCCTCGCGCGCGAGAGCCAGGCTCAGGCAATGCCCGGCATCCAGTATCAACAGCTTCACTCAGGCGTCTCCGCAAGCGTTGTGCGATTCGTCCCTTGGCTTCCTTCGACTCAAGTCAACTCTTCTTATTCCGGCTAGAAAGGGATCTCGTCGTCGAAGTCGTCGAAGCTGCCCGGATCGGGAGCGCCGTAATTACTCTGCTGCTGACCGCCCTGTTGTTGACCGCCCTGTGCGGGGGCTGGTTGCGGGGCGGGTCGCTGGGGCTGGCCGCCGCCCTGCTGTGGCGCGTTGCCGTAGCCTCCCTGAGGCGGCTGTGACTGGCCGCCCTGGTAGCTACCACCCTGATTGCCGGACTGTGGCATATCGCCGCCACCGCGGGAGTCGAGCATCTGCATGTCGTTGACGACGATTTCGGTGCTGTAGCGATCCTGTCCGTCCTGGCCCTGCCACTTGCGGGTCTGCAGGCGGCCCTCGACATAAATCTTCGAGCCCTTCTTCAGGTATTGCTGGCCGATCTCGGCGAGCTTGTTGAACATCACCAGGGTATGCCACTCGGTGCGCTCCTGGCGTTGACCGGACTGCTTGTCCATCCAGGTATCGGTGGTGGCAAGCCGCAGGTTGGCGACTGGGTTGCCGGAGGGCAAAAAGCGCACCTCCGGATCCTGACCGAGGTTGCCGATGAGGATAACCTTGTTGACGCCACGGGCCATGGTGAACTCCTTGCTGTCTTGATTAAGTGGGTAGGATCTTGGGGCGGATGGATAGAAAATATCAGTGGCGCACCAGGCACCATATGTCGAATCATACGCGGCTCAGGCACTCGGGTCCCGCGAGCCGATCAATTGTGCCAGGGCCTGCTCATCGAGGCGCTGACGATCGACCTTGAGATAGGCCAATCGTTCCTCGGGTACCACGAGTACGTCCTCGACCCCGGCCACCTCGGCGAAGCGTGCCATCAGGGCGTCCAGCGCCACTTCCGGTGTATCGGCATCGAGGGCGACGACCTCGCTGGCCAGATGAGGAGGCGCCGACATGCCGACCATCAGCGCCAGCCATGCCAGCCCCAGCAGCGCACAACCGGCGAACACCGCTGAGAGCCCCAGTTGCTGGGCTAGAAGCCCTCCCAGCAGGCCGCCCAGAAAGGCGCCGAGGAACTGGCTGGTGGAGTAGATGCCCATGGCCGTGCCCTTGGCCCCCGCCGGGGCCAGCTTGCTCAACATCGACGGCAGGGTCGCCTCGAGCAGGTTAAAACCGGTAAAGAACAGCAGCATCCAGCCGACCAATCCCCACCATCCCGAAGCCAGGCCAGCCAGCCCGACAAGGCTAAGGGTGATCGCCCCGATCGCCAGCAGGCACATGGCTTTCATGTGACGCCATTTTTCCGCAACGATCACCAGCGGCACCATGGCCAGAAAAGCCAGGGCCATGACGCCAAGATACGTGAGTCCATGGCGCTCGACCACGACCCCCGCCTCGATAAGCCGGAAGGGCACGGCAACGAAGATCGCCATCAGGATGAGATGCAGCGAGAAGATCGACAGATCTATTCGCCACAGGTCGCTGCGTTTCAGGATCGAGCGCAACTGCTCGCGGTCGAGCCCCACGTCACGATGGCGCACCCGGCGCGGTGCCGGCGGCACCAGCTTCCACAGCACGACGAGGCCCAGCATGGCCAGCCCAGCCGTGAACCAGAAGACACCGCCAAGGCCAAAACCGGCGGCTAGCCAGGGGCCGAGCACCATGGCTACAGCGAAGGCGGCCCCGATAGATAGCCCGATGGTGGCCATGGCGGCCGTGCGTACCTGTTCACGGGTCTGGTCGGCAAGCAGCGCCATGATCGCGGCAGCCACGGCGCCGCTACCCTGCAGGCAGCGGCCCAGGATCACCCCACCGATGGTGTCGGCACCGGCGGCTACTATGCTGCCGATCAGAAACAGCACCAGCCCGGCGGCGATGACCGGCTTGCGCCCCAGACGGTCCGAGAGCAGGCCGAAGGGAATCTGCAGAATGGCCTGCGTCAGTCCATAGACACCCAGCGCGAGTCCCACCAGCAGCGGTGTCGCCCCGGCCAGATCATCAGCGTAGAGCGCCAGCACCGGCAACACCATGAACAGACCCAGCATGCGGGTGGCGTAAAGTCCGGCGAGACCGGTGATGGCACGCCGCTCTGACACTAACAGCAGCCCTGAGACCTTTCGCATAAACGTTCCGGGATTCCGTAGGCAGACGCATGGCATCGAAGATGGACCGACTATTCTAGCGGCTCGTCACCCGGCAGGGAAAGCCGACAGCCGGGATGGGCTTTGCCGGCCGGGTGGCGAGACACGTATAATTGATCTTTTGCCGCGCGTCTCGAGGTGGGAATGGACAAGATTCTGGTCAGGGGTGCTCGCACCCACAACCTCAAGCAGATCGACGTGGAGTTGCCCCGCAATCGACTGATCGTGGTCACCGGTCTTTCTGGTTCGGGCAAATCATCGCTGGCCTTCGATACGCTCTATGCCGAAGGACAGCGGCGCTATGTGGAGTCCCTCTCCACTTATGCCCGCCAGTTCCTGTCGATGATGGAGAAGCCTGACGTCGATCACATCGAGGGGCTGTCGCCGGCGATCTCCATCGAGCAGAAGTCGACCTCTCATAACCCGCGCTCCACCGTGGGCACCATCACCGAGATCTACGACTACCTGCGCCTGCTGTTTGCCCGGGCCGGGACGCCTCGCTGCCCCGAACACGGCGAGGATCTCGAGGCCCAGACCGTCTCGCAGATGGTCGATCAGGTACTGGCGCTCCCCGAAGGCACCAAGCTGATGCTGCTGGCCCCGGTCGTCAAGGGACGCAAGGGCGAGCACCTGCAACTGCTCGCCGAACTGCGCGCCCAGGGCTTTGTGCGGGCCATGATTGATGACCAGGTACTCGAGCTCGACGACATCGCCCCGCTGGACAAGAACAAGAAGCATGACATCAGCGTGGTGGTCGACCGTCTCAAGGTCCGCGAAGGGCTACAGCAGCGCCTGGCCGAGTCCTTCGAGACCTCGCTCAACCTGGCCGACGGCGTTGCCATGATCCACTTCATGGACGGCGAGCAGGACGACATGGCATTTTCGGCACGCTTCGCCTGCCCGGTGTGCGGCTATTCCATCGCCGAACTCGAGCCGCGCATGTTCTCCTTCAACAACCCGGCCGGCGCCTGCCCCACCTGCGACGGCCTGGGCGTACAGCAGGTCTTCGACCCGGACAAGCTGATCAGCCATCCGGCGCTGTCGCTGGCCGAGGGCGTGATCAAGGGCTGGGACCGGCGCAGCGTCTACTATTTCAATCAGCTGCAATCGGTCGCCGACCACTACCGCTTCACGCTGGAAACCCCCTGGCAGGACCTGGCGCGACACGAGCGCGAGGTCATCCTGCACGGCAGCGACAGCGACGACATCGCCTTTCACTACGTCAACGACCGTGGGCGCAAGGTGTCCCGCGAGCATCCGTTCGAAGGGGTGCTGCCCAATATGCAGCGGCGCTATCGCGAGACCGAGTCGACCATGGTCCGCGAGGAATTGGCGCGCTACATCGCCGTGCAGCCCTGCCCGACCTGCCAGGGTTCGCGGCTTCGCAAGGAGTCCCGCAACGTCTTCATCGACGACCACACCCTGCCGGAAATCGTCCATCTGCCCATCGGCGAGGCGTGGCGCTATTTCGGTGAGCTCGCGCTGCCCGGTCGGAAGGGCGAGATCGCCGCGAAGATCGTCAACGAGATCCACGCTCGCCTGGAGTTTCTGGTCAACGTCGGCCTGGACTACCTGAACCTGGAGCGCAGCGCCGAGACGCTCTCCGGCGGCGAAGCCCAGCGTATCCGGCTGGCCAGTCAGATCGGCGCCGGCCTGGTCGGGGTCATGTACATCCTCGACGAGCCGTCCATCGGCCTGCATCAGCGCGACAACAACCGCCTGCTGCAGACGCTGGAGCGCCTGCGCGACCTCGGCAACACCGTCATCGTGGTCGAACACGACGAGGAGGCGATTCGCGCCGCCGACCACGTGCTCGACATCGGCCCCGGCGCCGGCGTGCATGGCGGCCATATCGTCGCCCAGGGGACCCCCGAGGACATCATGGCCGCGCCTGACTCGCTCACCGGCCAGTACCTTTCCGGCGCCCGGCGCATCGAGGTGCCACCCTGGCGGATCCCCGGCAATCCCGAGAAGATGCTGCGCCTCACCGGCGCCAGCGGCAACAACCTGCAGGACGTAAGCCTGAGCCTGCCGCTGGGGCTGTTCGTCTGCGTCACCGGCGTCTCGGGCTCCGGCAAGTCGACGCTGATCAACGGCACCCTGATGCCCATCGCCGCCCGCGAGCTCAACAAGGCCACCAGCCTGACGCCCGCGGCGCACACCGGCATCGAAGGGCTCGACCAGCTCGACAAGGTCATCGACATCGACCAGAGCCCGATCGGGCGCACGCCGCGTTCCAACCCGGCCACCTACACCGGCATCTTCACGCCCATCCGCGAGCTTTTCGCCGGCACCCAGGAGGCGCGCTCACGTGGCTACAAGCCGGGACGCTTCTCCTTCAACGTCAAGGGCGGGCGCTGCGAGGCCTGCCAGGGCGAGGGCATGATCAAGGTCGAGATGCACTTTCTTCCTGACATCTACGTGCCCTGCGATGTCTGTCGGGGCAAGCGCTACAATCGCGAGACCCTGGAGATACACTACAAGGGCAAGAGCATCCACGAGGTGCTGGAGATGACCGTGGAGGAAGCCCTCGACTTCTTCAGCCCGGTACCGGCCATTGCCCGGCGGCTCCAGACCCTGCTCGACGTGGGGCTTTCCTACATTCGTCTGGGCCAGAGCGCCACCACCCTCTCCGGCGGCGAAGCGCAGCGTGTCAAGCTGGCCCGAGAACTCGCCAAGCGGGATACCGGCAAGACTCTCTATATCCTCGACGAGCCGACCACCGGCCTGCACTTCGAGGACATTCGCCAGTTGCTCGCCGTACTGCACCGCCTGCGCGATCATGGCAACACCATCGTGGTTATCGAGCACAACCTCGACGTGATCAAGACCGCCGACTGGCTGATCGACCTCGGCCCCGAGGGCGGCTCGGGCGGCGGGCGCATCATTGCCGAGGGCACCCCCGAGCAGGTGGCCCACCTGGAGGCGTCGCATACGGGGCGCTTTCTCAAGCCACTGCTGGAGAAGCAGCCGAGGAGCCAGGAGCCGCGAGCCACGAGCGCGGCGGGAAGCTGATAGAGTCCGCAGCGCAAGACGAGCCTTGCGCGCACGAAAAAACCGGCCCTCGCGAGAGGAGCCGGTTTTGCTGTTGCGCTGCCAGGTCGGAACCCGCTACCGAGTGTTACTCCTCGACGGCGACTTCCTCGTCCTCGACGATCGGACGATCGACCAGTTCGACGAAGGCCATGGGCGCGTTATCGCCGGTGCGGAAGCCGCACTTGAGAATACGGACGTAACCGCCCGGGCGCTCGACGTAACGCGGCCCCAGCTCACTGAAGAGCTTGCCGACCGCTTCCTTCGAGCGGGTACGGCTGAAGGCCAGACGGCGATTAGCGACGCTGTCCTGCTTGGCCAGGGTAATCAGCGGCTCGATGACGCGACGCAGCTCCTTGGCCTTGGGCAGGGTTGTCTTGATCACTTCGTGCTCGATCAACGACACGCTCATGTTCTTGAACATGGCCTGACGGTGCGAGCTCGTGCGATTGAGGTGACGACCACTCTTACGATGACGCATGGTTGTAATTCCTTACCAAACTTGGACTCGAGACGACGCTCACGCGGAGGCCTTATCGTCCTTCAGGCTTGCCGGCGGCCAGTTCTCCAGCCGCATGCCAAGGGAAAGACCGCGGGCTGCCAGAACGTCCTTGATCTCGTTCAGGGACTTCTTGCCGAGGTTGGGCGTCTTGAGAAGCTCCACCTCGGTACGCTGAATCAGATCGCCGATATAATAGATATTCTCGGCTTTCAGGCAGTTGGCGCTGCGAACGGTCAACTCGAGATCGTCTACGGGGCGCAGCAGGATGGGATCGATATGATCCTGCTCCTCCTCCACTTCCTGTTCCTTGTCGACTTCCAGGTCAACGAACGCACCCAACTGCTCTTGCAGGATGGTGGCGCTGCGACGGATCGCCTCTTCCGGATCCAGGGTGCCGTCGGTCTCCAGGCTGATGATCAGCTTGTCGAGGTCGGTGCGCTGTTCGACACGCGCGGCCTCGACGGAGTAGGAGACACGACGCACGGGGCTGAAGGTCGCATCCAGCTGCAAACGGCCGATGGCACGTGATTCGTCGTCGGCTTCGCTGCGAACGTCGGCCGGCTCGTAGCCACGACCTCTGGCTATCTTGAGCTGCATCTTGAGCTCGCAACCCTCGTTGACGTGGGCAATGATGTGCTCGGGATTGACGATATCGACATCATGATCGAGCGCGATATCTCCCGCAGTCACGACGGCCGGGCCCTGCTTGTTCAGCGAGAGCACCGCCTCGTCGCGAGTGTGCATCTTGATCGCCACGTCCTTGAGGTTCAGGAGAATCTCGATGACATCTTCCTGAACACCCTCGATCGCGCTGTACTCGTGATCGACGCCGGCGATCTCGACTTCCACCACGGCACAGCCGGGCATAGACGAGAGCAGGATACGACGCAGTGCGTTGCCCAGGGTATGGCCAAAGCCACGCTCGAAGGGCTCGAGCACGATCTTTGCGTGGTGTGCGCTGATTTCTTCGACCTTGATGTCGCGAGGACGGAGAAACTCTGTCACTGAACGCTGCATATGAACACCTATCAGGCTGCCAAACGGATACTCGGTACTCTGGCCGGCCCCGATCATGGGGGCCGGAACGACGCCTGGCGCCGTTTACTTCGAGTACAGCTCGACGATCAGGTTTTCGTTGATGTCGGCAGTCAGGTCACCGCGTTCAGGCAGAGCCTTGAAAGTGCCTTCCATCTTCTTGGCATCAATCTCGATCCAAGCGATATCGCCACGGTTGGCCGCAATGGACAACGCGCTTTGAATACGAGCCTGGTTCTTCGCCTTTTCGCGGATCGACACGACGTCACCCGGCTTCACTTGATAGGAAGCCACGTTGACAGTGCGTCCGTTCACGGAAACCGCCTTGTGGCTGACCAGCTGACGCGCTTCAGAGCGCGTCGAGCCGAAGCCCATGCGGTAGACGACGTTGTCCAGCCGGGATTCGAGCAGCTGCAGCAACACCTCGCCGGTCGCGCCCTTGAGACGGGCCGCTTCCTTGTAGTAGTTGCGGAACTGCTTCTCGAGTACGCCATACATGCGACGTACTTTCTGCTTCTCGCGAAGCTGCAAGCCGTAGTCGGAAAGACGCTGACGGCGCTGGCCGTGCACACCCGGAATCTGTTCGGATTTGCACTTCTTCTCGAAGGGAGTGACACCGCTCTTCAGAAAGAGGTCGGTCCCCTCACGACGAGACAGTTTGCACTTCGGTCCAATGTAACGAGCCATGAATCTGTCTCCTTAAACGCGGCGTTTCTTCGGCGGACGGCAGCCATTATGGGGAATGGGCGTCGCGTCGGTGATGCTTTGCACGCGGAAGCCGGCGGCATTGAGTGCCCGCACGGCGGATTCACGGCCAGGACCGGGGCCCTTGACCAGCACGTCGACGTTTTTCACACCATACTCGGCTGCAGCAGTCGCTGCACGCTCGCTTGCCACTTGAGCAGCGAACGGGGTGCTCTTGCGAGAACCACGAAAACCCGAACCACCGGCAGTCGCCCATGACAGAGCGTTGCCCTGGCGGTCTGTGATCGTAATGATCGTGTTGTTAAAAGAGGCATGGATATGCGCGATGGCATCCACTACCTGCTTTTTAACCTTTTTACGGTTGCTACGCGGGTTAGCCATGTTGATGTCGTTTCCTGTCTTTACGCCAGAACGTGCGTGTTATTTGCGAATCGGCTTGCGCGGGCCCTTGCGGGTACGCGCATTGGTCTTGGTACGCTGACCACGCAGCGGAAGACCACGACGATGACGCAGACCACGATAGCAACCCAGGTCCATGAGACGCTTGATATTAAGCGTGACATCACGGCGAAGGTCGCCTTCCACGGTGTACTTGCCGACCTCGGTACGCAGGGTGTCGACGTCTTCTGACGACAGATCCTGCACCTTGGTGGTCGGCGCGATGCCGGTCGCGTCACAGATATGACGTGCGCGAGTACGGCCAATCCCGAAGATATAGGTCAGCGAGATCGCCGCATGCTTGTTGTCCGGGATATTGACGCCTGCAATACGGGCCATCAGCTTACTCCGAAATTTGAGCGGCTTGCTCGTTGGATCAACTACAAAAGGCGCAACAGCATACCCCTTTACCCTTGGAAGGGCAAGGGGTATGCCGGCGCCCGGTTCAGTACAGCGTCAGGTTCAGCCCTGGCGCTGCTTGTGCCGCGGCTCGCTGCAGATGACGCGCACGGCGCCATTGCGACGAATGATCTTGCAGTTACGGCACATTTTCTTCACGGAAGCTCGAACTTTCATCGTTCTTTCTCCAAAATCGACTCGCGGTGCGCCAAATCGACGGCCTCACGGCTACATCATGCCGCCGCTGCCATAGCCTTTCAGGTTGGACTTCTTCATCACCGACTCGTACTGGTGCGACATGAGGTGCGATTGCACCTGAGCCATGAAGTCCATGATCACCACCACCACGATCAACAGCGACGTGCCGCCGAAGAAGAACGGCACGTTCCAGGCCACAATCAGAAATTGGGGCATCAGGGAAACCGCAGTAATGTACAAGGCACCGAACAGGGTCAGACGCGTCATGACCTTGTCGATATAGCGAGCGGTCTGCTCACCGGGGCGAATGCCCGGCAAGAAGGCCCCCGACTTCTTGAGATTGTCGGCGACGTCCTTGGGATTGAAGACCAGTGCTGTGTAAAAGAAGCAGAAGAATACCACCGCCGCGCCGAAAAGCAAGATATACAGGGGTTGGCCCGGCCCCAGGGCCTGGGACGCACGCTGTAACCACTCCATGCCATCCCCGGCCCCGACCCACTGGCCCAGCGAGGCTGGAAACAGCAGGATGCTCGAGGCGAAGATCGCCGGAATGACACCCGCCATGTTGACCTTGAGCGGCAAATAACTGCTCTGGCCGGCATACATCTTGTTGCCGACCTGCCGGCGCGGGTAGTTCACGGTGATGCGACGCTGGCCGCGCTCGATGAACACCACGAAGGCGACGGTCGCGACACCCAGCACGGTCAACGCCAATAGCGGCAACACGTTCCAGGCGCCCTCGTTGCGCGCCAGGACGAACGCCTGTCCCACCGCTCCCGGCAGCCCGGCGACGATGCCGGCGAAGATCAGCAACGAAATACCGTTGCCGATGCCCTTCTCGGTGATCTGCTCGCCCAGCCACATCAGGAACACCGCACCGGTGACGAAGGTCACGATGGCGGTGAAATAGAAACTGAAGTCGGCGGTATAGGCGATACCCTGACTCGCCAGGCCCACGGACATGCCGGTGGCCTGCACGAATGCCAGGACCACGGTGCCGTATCGGGTGTACTGGCTGATCTTGCGCCGACCGGCCTCCCCTTCTTTCTTCAATTGCTCGAGGTGCGGCGAGACGGCCGTCATCAACTGCATGATGATCGACGCCGAGATGTAGGGCATGATCCCCAGCGCCATGATGCTCATGCGCTCCAGAGCGCCACCCGAGAACATGTTGAACATGCCCAGGATGGTACCCTGCTGCTCCCGGAACAAGGCAGCAAGCTGGTCAGGATTGATACCGGGAACGGGGATATGGGCACCGATGCGGTACACCACGATGGCGAGGAGCACGAAGCGCAGACGCGCCCACAGTTCACTCAATCCGCTGCCCATCGCCGGCATGTTTCCTGACTTGGCCATTTAGTCCTCTACCTTGCCACCGGCGGCTTCGATTGCGGCGCGGGCACCCTGGGTGACCTTGATGCCGCGGACCGTCACCGCCTTGTTCAGTTCGCCGGACAGGATCACCTTCGCGTGCAGCGTGGCGTCCTTCAGCACGTTGGCCTTCTTGAGGCTTTCCAGGGTGACGTCACCACTTTCGACCTTGGCCAGCTCGCCCAGGCGCACCTCTTCGGTGACCAGCGACTTTGCCGAGGTGAAGCCGAACTTCGGCAGACGACGCTGCAGCGGCATCTGGCCGCCTTCGAAGCCTGGCTTGACGCTACCGCCACTGCGCGACTTGAGACCCTTGTGGCCACGGCCACCGGTCTTGCCCAGACCGGAACCGATGCCACGGCCGACACGCTTTTCGGCGTGCTTGGAGCCCGGAGCCGGGCTCAGGCTATTGAGTTTCATGGATTACTCTCCCTCAACACGCACAAGGTAGTTGACCTTGTGGATCATGCCGC
This sequence comes from Halomonas korlensis, assembly GCF_900116705.1. Classification (GTDB taxonomy): domain Bacteria; phylum Pseudomonadota; class Gammaproteobacteria; order Pseudomonadales; family Halomonadaceae; genus Halomonas; species Halomonas korlensis. The sequence continues at coordinate 70,219 of NZ_FPBP01000014.1, forward strand.
GAACGGCAGGGGTGTCTTCCAGTTGAACCGTATGACCGATGCGGCGCAGGCCCAGTCCACACATGGTGGCCTTGTGCTTGGGCAGGATACCGATGGTACTGCGGGTCTGGGTGACCTTGAGTGTAGCTGTCATGGCATTTACCCCGTGATCGCTTCGACGGACATTCCGCGCTTGGCGGCAATATCGTCCGGCGATTGGATGGAGGCCAGGCCATTCACCGTCGCGCGCACCACGTTCACCGGATTGGTGGAGCCGTAGCACTTGGCCAGCACGTCGTGGACGCCAGCCAGCTCGAGGACGGAGCGCATGGCGCCGCCCGCGATGATGCCGGTACCTTCCGAGGCGGGCTGCATGTACACCTTGGAGGCGCCGTGACGGGCCTTGACCGGATACTGCAGGGTGCCACCCTTGAGGTTGACCTTGACCATGTTGCGACGGGCCTGGTCCATGGCCTTCTGGATCGCGACCGGCACTTCACGCGCCTTGCCACGACCGAAGCCCACACGGCCCTTGCCATCGCCGACGACGGTCAGGGCGGTGAAGCCGAAAATGCGCCCCCCCTTGACCACCTTGGCGACACGGTTGACCTGCACAAGCTTCTCTTGCAGATCTCCGGTGTTCTGTTCGTTCTTCGCCATCGTAAAACCCTTTAGAATTCCAGGCCGCCTTCACGAGCGGCGTCGGCCAGGGCCTTGACGCGACCGTGGTACTTGAAACCGGCACGATCGAAGGCTACCTGAGTGATGCCAGCCTGCTTGGCACGTTCGGCAATCAATGCACCCACCTTGGCGGCGGCGTCCGAGTTACCGGTCGCTCCCTCACGCAGCGCCTTGTCCAGCGTCGACGCGCTTGCCAGGACCTTACCACCATCCGGCGAGATGATCTGCGCATAGATGTGGCGCGGGGTACGATTGACGCACAGGCGATACACGCCCAGCTCGCGAATCTTGGCGCGAGCGCGGCGGGCACGACGGAGACGAGATTCTTTCTTCGCGTTCATAACCCTGCCTTACTTCTTCTTGGCTTCTTTGCGGCGGACTTGTTCGTCGCCGTACCGGATACCCTTGCCCTTGTAGGGCTCGGGCGGACGGAAGGCGCGGATTTCCGCGGCAACCTGGCCGAGCTTCTGCTTGTCCGCGCTTTTCAGCACGATCGTAGTGTTCTTCGGTGTTTCCACCGTGACACCCTCAGGCAGCGTGTAATCGACCGGGTGGGAGAAGCCCAGTGTCAGGTTGAGCGTCTGGCCTTTTGCCTGGGCACGATAGCCGACGCCATTGATCTCGAGAGACTTGGTAAAGCCCTCGCTTACACCAGTGACCAGGTTTTGCACCAGGGCACGAGTGGTACCGACCATGGCCCAGCTCTTCGCGGACTCGCTGGGCTGGAACGTCAGTTGACCTTCCTCCTGGCCGAGCACCACATCCGAGTGGACGGTCATGGACAAGGTGCCCTGGCCGCCCTTGACGGTCAGCTGATCGCCGTCGACCTTGATGTCGACGCCGCTGGGCACTTTGACCGGATATTTGGCTACGCGGGACATTCCAAACTCCTAGAATACGGTGCAGATGACTTCGCCACCGATACCCGCCTGGCGCGCCGCACGATCGGTCATTACCCCGTTGGAGGTCGTGACGATCGCGATGCCCAGGCCTTCGGCGACCTTGGGAAGCGCGTCCTTGCCCTTGTAAGAGCGCAGGGACGGCTTGGAGACCCGCTGCAGGTGCTCGATGACCGGCTTGCCCTCGAAGTACTTGAGGGTGACGGTCAGCTCGGGCTTGGCACTTTCGCTGACGGCGAAGTCAGTGATAAAGCCCTCTTCTTTCAGCACGCGGGCCACCTGGACCTTCAATTTGGAAGACGGCATGGAAACCGTCTCCTTGGTGGCCATCTGCGCATTGCGGATACGGGTTAACATATCCGCCAGAGTGTCTTGCATGCTCATTTACGTTGCGCTCCTGATGATTCTACGTGGCGTTACCAGCTGGACTTCTTGAGCCCGGGCACGTCGCCACGCATGGCGGCTTCACGCAGCTTGTTGCGGCCGAGGCCGAACTTGTTGTAGAAGCCGTGCGGACGGCCGGTGATCCGGCAACGGTTGCGCTGACGCACCGGGCTGGAGTCGCGCGGCAGTTGCTGCAGCTTCAGCTGCGCCTCGAAGCGCTCCTCGTCAGAGGCGTTGACGTCCTGGATGACCGCCTTGAGCTCGGCACGCTTGGCGGCATACTTCTCCACCATCTTGGTACGCTTGAGCTCGCGTTCTACCATGCTTTTCTTTGCCATGATCCCACCCTTACTTTTTGAACGGGAAGTTCAGCGCGCTAAGCAACGCACGCCCTTCTTCATCGTTGTTGGCGGTGGTGGTGATGGTGACATCCAGACCACGGATCCGATCGATTTTATCATATTCGATCTCTGGAAAGATGATCTGCTCACGCACCCCCATCGAGTAATTGCCACGACCGTCGAAGGACTTCGGGTTGAGACCACGGAAGTCACGCACGCGGGGGATCGCGATATTCACCAGGCGATCGAGAAAGTCCCACATCCGCGCGCTGCGCAGTGTGACCTTGATCCCGATCGGCCAGCCTTCACGCACCTTGAAGCCCGCGATGGACTTGCGCGCCTTGGTGACCATCGGCTTCTGACCGGAAAGCATCTCCAGGTCGCCGATGGCGTTGTCGATCAGCTTTTTATCGCTGGTCGCCTCGCCGATGCCCATGTTGAGCGTCACCTTGGTGACACGCGGCACCTGCATTACATTGGCGTAGCTGAACTGCTCTTGGAGCTGAGCTACGACCTCATTCTGATAACGTTCTTTCAAGTTCGCCATTTTGCTACCCGACTCGCGTTAGGCGTCGATCTGCGTCTGCGTCGACTTGTAGATACGAACCTTGGTACCGTCTTCGTTCACCTGGAACCCGACGCGATCCGCCTTACCGGTCTCCTGATTGAAGATGGCAACGTTGGACGCGTGAATCGGAGCCTCGCGCTCGACGATACCGCCCTGTTGGCCCGCCATGGGATTGGGCTTGGTGTGACGCTTGATCATGTTCACACCGGACACCACGAAGCGGTTTTCGAGAACCCGCTTGACGGTGCCGCGCTTGCCCTTGTCCTTGCCGGCAATGACGACCACTTCGTCGTCACGTTTGATCTTTTGCATATCCGCCTCGCTCCTTACAGCACTTCGGGCGCCAGGGAAATGATCTTCATGAACTTCTCGTTGCGAAGTTCACGCGTCACCGGCCCGAAAATACGGGTACCGATCGGCTGTTCGTTGGTGTTATTCAACAGAACGGCCGCATTTCCATCGAAGCGGATCAGCGAACCGTCGCTACGACGGACGCCACTACGGGTACGAACCACTACCGCCTTGAGCACCTGGCCTTTCTTGACCTTGCCACGCGGGATGGCTTCTTTCACTGTGACCTTGATGACGTCACCGACGCGGGCATAACGGCGGTGTGAACCACCGAGCACCTTGATGCATTGCACCCGGCGCGCTCCGCTGTTGTCGGCGACATCCAGCATTGTCTGAGTCTGAATCATCGGTTTTCTCCAAACCTAATCTGACTGCACTGGTTTGACAGGCGTGAGCCGATCAGCCCTTGGCTTGCTCGACCACCTCGACCAGCGTCCAGGCTTTCTTCCTGGACAATGGGCGACACTCCTGGATGGAGACCGTATCACCGGCCTTCGCCTGGTTAGCCTCGTCGTGGGCGTGCAGCTTGGTGGAGCGCTTCATGTACTTGCCATAGATCGGGTGACGCTCGCGGCGCTCGATCATTACCACGATGGACTTGTCCATCTTGTCGCTCACCACCTTGCCGGTGAGCGTACGGGCTTTCTTTTCTTCAGCCATCTCAGTCACCTGCCTTCTCGTTGAGCACAGTCTTCACCCGGGCGATGTCCCGACGAACCTGCTTGAGCAGGTGTGTCTGGCTGAGCTGGCCGGTGGCCTTCTGCATGCGCAGGTTGAACTGCTCGCGGAGGAGTTCGAAGAGCTGCTCCTTGAGCTGCTCTGCTGACTTTTCACGGATTTCCTGGGCTTTCATCACATCACCGTCCGTTTCACAAAGGTGGTGGAGACCGGGAACTTCTGCGCCGCGAGAGCGAACGCCTCGCGGGCCAGCTCCTCGGACACGCCTTCGATCTCGTACAGGACCCGACCCGGCTGAATCTGGGCGACCCAGTACTCGACCGAGCCCTTGCCCTTACCCATACGGACTTCGAGCGGCTTCTTGGAAATCGGCTTGTCCGGGAACACCCGAATCCAGATCTTGCCACCACGCTTGACGTGACGAGTGATCGCACGCCGCCCCGCCTCGATCTGGCGAGCGGTGACGCGGCCCCGGCCGGTGGCCTTGAGCCCGTACTCACCGAAACTCACCTTGCTTCCGCGATGCGCCAGGCCACGGTTGCGACCCTTCTGCATCTTGCGGAACTTCATACGCTTGGGTTGTAACATCGACTCGCTCTCCCCTTATCTGGAACCTTTCTTCTTGGAGGGCGCTGCCTGCGGCTGCTTCGCCTTGGCGCGGACCTCCTCGATGCCCCCGAGGATTTCACCCTTGAAGACCCAGACCTTGACACCAATGATGCCGTAGGTGGTCTTGGCCTCGTAGGCGGCGTAGTCGATGTCCGCACGCAGGGTATGCAGCGGAACACGACCTTCCCGATACCACTCGGTACGCGCGATTTCCGCACCGCCGAGACGACCCGACAGCATCACCTTGATACCGCCTGCGCCGAGGCGCATGGAGTTCTGCACGGCACGCTTCATGGCACGACGGAACATCACGCGGCGCTCGAGCTGGCCGGCGATGTTCTGCGCCACGAGCATGGCATCCAGCTCGGGCTTGCGAATTTCCTCGATGTTGACGTGCACGGGCACGCCCATCATCGCGGTGACTTCGCGGCGCAGCCGATCGACGTCCTCACCCTTCTTGCCGATCACGATGCCCGGGCGGGCAGTGTGAATGGTAATGCGGGCATTATTGGCCGGACGCTCGATGTGGATACGGCTCACGGACGCATTCTTCAAGCGCTTCTCGAGGAAGCTACGCACTTCGAGATCGCTGTTGAGCTTATCGGCATAGGCGCCGCGCTCGGCATACCAGACTGACGTATGGTCTTTGACGATACCCAGCCGAATGCCTGTTGGATTGACTTTTTGACCCATCTGGTCGACTCCTACTTCTCGGCTACCTTGACGGTGATGTGGCAGGTGCGCTTCAAGATACGATCCGCACGGCCCTTGGCGCGCGGCTTGATACGCTTGAGCGTCATGCCCTCATCGACGCAGACGGTCGAGACACGCAGCTCGTCGATATCCATGCCGTTATTTTCTTCCGCATTCGCGATGGCGGACTGCAGCACTTTACGAACCAGCTTGGCAGCCTTCTTCGGTGAGAAGGTCAGCAGGTCGAGCGCCTCGGCGACCGGTTTACCGCGCACCTGGTCAGCCACCAAACGGGCCTTCTGGGCGGATAACCGAGCGCCACGCAACTTAGCTGTGACTTCCATCTCTGAATCCTCTCTGGCTTACCGTTTGGCTTTTCTGTCCGCCGCATGACCGCGATAGGTGCGGGTAGCAGCGAATTCGCCCAGCTTGTGGCCAACCATTTCCTCGGAGACATGCACCGGGACGTGTTGGCGACCGTTATGGACTGCAATGGTGAGCCCGACCATGTTGGGCAGGATCATCGAGCGACGCGACCAGGTCTTGATCGGTTTGCGATCGCTCTTCTCCACTGCAGTCTCAACCTTCTTCAAAAGATGAAGGTCAATAAAGGGACCTTTCTTCAGTGAACGTGGCACAGCCGTTACCTCTTGATGTCTTGGCGTTGGATCTTATTTCCGGGCCTTGCGGCGACGGACGATCAGCTTGTCGGTGCGCTTGTTCTTGCGGGTCTTGTGGCCCTTGGTGGGGATACCCCACGGGCTGACCGGGTGGCGACCCCCGCTGCTGCGGCCTTCACCGCCGCCGTGCGGGTGGTCCACCGGGTTCATGGCGACACCGCGAACGGTCGGACGCACCCCTCTCCAGCGCTTCGCACCGGCCTTGCCAAGCTGACGCAGGCTGTGCTCGGAGTTGCTCACTTCCCCCAGGGTCGCGCGGCACTCCGCCAACACCTTGCGTGTCTCGCCGGAGCGCAGACGCAGGGTGGCATAGTTGCCTTCACGGGCGACCAGCTGGGCGCTGGTACCGGCACTGCGAGCGATCTGGGCACCCTTGCCGGGCTTGAGCTCGATACAATGCACGGTGGAACCCAGCGGAATGTTACGCAGCGGCAAGGCGTTGCCTTTCTTGATCGCCGCGTTGACACCCGACTCGAGACGATCACCGGCACTCACGCCCTTCGGCGCTATGATGTAACGGCGTTCGCCATCGAGATACTTGAGCAGTGCAATGTGCGCACTGCGGTTCGGGTCGTGCTCCAGGCGCTCGACGGTGGCGGGAACGCCATCCTTGGTGCGCTTGAAATCGACCAGCCGATAATGATGACGGTGGCCACCACCCACGTGACGGGTAGTGATGCGACCGCGGTTGTTACGGCCACCGGAGCGGGACTGCTTCTCGAGCAACGGCGCGTAGGCGCGGCCCTTGTACAGTTCCTCGCCGACGATCTTGACGACGTGGCGACGACCGGCGGATGTGGGTTTAGTCTTGACGATTGCCATGATCCGTACTCCTGCCCTTATTCGGCGCCAGAGAAGTCTTCAAGGGTTTCGCCGGCGGCCAGTGTGACGTACGCCTTGCGATACCCCTTGCGATGACCCAGACCTTGCGCAGTGCGCTTGGTCTTGCCCTTCATGTTCAGCACCTGAACACGGTCGACCTTCTTGCCGAACAGCTCCTGAACGGCCGCCTTGATCTCGGGCTTGGTCGCGTCGCTGGCCACCTTGAACACGTACTGGTTGCGTTCGGCGGCCATCGCAGCCTTCTCGGTCACGTGCGGACCAAGCAGAACCTTGAATACACGTTCCTGGTTCATGCCAGCTTCTCCTCGAATTTACGCAGAGCGGAGACGGTGACCAGCACCTTGTCGAAAGCCACCAGGCTCACCGGGTCGGCGGCCGCGGCGTCCACTACATCCACATTGGGAATGTTGCGGGCGGCCAGATAGAGCTTCTCGTCAAGCTCTTCGGTGACGATCAACACCTTCTCCAGGCCCAGATCTTCGAGCTTGGCGACTAGCTGCTTGGTCTTGGGGGCTTCAACGGCGAACTCATCGACGACCACCAGACGTTCCTGGCGCACCAGCTCGGAGAGAATCGAGCGCATGGCCGCACGGTACATCTTGCGGTTGACCTTCTGGGAATGGTCCTGCGGACGTGCCGCGAAGGTCACACCGCCCCCACGCCAGATTGGCGAACGGATGGTACCGGCACGCGCACGTCCGGTGCCCTTCTGACGCCACGGCTTCTTGCCGCCGCCGCGCACGTCGGAGCGATTCTTCTGGGCGCGAGTCCCCTGACGAGCACCGGCCAGATAGGCGGTGACGACCTGGTGCACGAGTGCCTCGTTGAATTCTTTGCCAAAGGTGGCATCGGATACTTCGACGGTTCCGGCGCCTGCACCTGCAAGATTCAGATTCATCGGTCTCTATCCCCTTCAGCGAGCTTTCACGGCGCTGTGCACGACAACGTCACTGCCAGTGGCGCCAGGCACGGCGCCCTTGACCAGCAACAGGTTACGTTCGGTGTCGACACGCACGACTTCGAGACTCTGGACGGTGCAACGCACGTTGCCCATCTGGCCGGCCATCTTCTTGCCCTTGAACACGCGTCCAGGGGTCTGGCACATACCGATGGAGCCCGGCGCGCGATGCGACAGGGAGTTACCGTGAGTATTGTCTTGGGTGCGGAAATTCCAGCGCTTGACGGCGCCCTGGAAGCCCTTGCCCTTGGAGGTGCCGGTCACGTCGATCATCTGACCAGCTTCAAAGAGGGATACGGTGAGTTCGCCACCCACTTCGGGAGCCTCGACGCCTTCGGGAAGGCGAAACTCCATCAGTGAACGGCCAGCCTCGACACCTGCCTTGGCGAATTGCCCAGCCTGGGCTTTCGTCAGGTGCTTGGCCTTGCGGGAGCCGGTTGTCACCTGAATCGCAGCATAACCATCATTCTCGACGGTCTTGACGCGAGTCACGCGATTCGGATCAACCTCGATCACGGTCACGGGCACGGATGCGCCGTCTTCGGTGAAGACACGGGTCATCCCGGCCTTCTTACCGACTAAACCGATAGTCATTCTCAGTCTCCTTTAGTGTACGGGGCTATCACCCGCTATGGCTGCCCTTTCCAGAGCATTCCACTAGCACGTTGTATGACGCCATCGCGGCGTGGCGGCTGCTGATCGCCTCGAATTCTGAGGTAGGGCGAACGCTGGGCCGCGAGTGTCTAGTGTGGTCTTAGTCGAGCTTGATCTGCACGTCGACGCCGGCGGCGAGGTCGAGCTTCATCAAGGCATCAACGGTTTTTTCCGTGGGCTCGACGATATCGAGAACACGCTTGTGGGTGCGAATCTCATACTGGTCGCGCGCGTCCTTGTTGACGTGCGGCGAGATCAGGATGGTATAGCGCTCACGATTGGTCGGCAGCGGAATCGGCCCGCGCACCTGGGCACCGGTACGCTTGGCGGTTTCCACGATCTCCGCGGCGGACTGATCGATCAGGCGATGGTCGAAAGCCTTCAACCGAATGCGAATCTTCTGGTTCTGCATTCCTAAACTCCAATGGATATCGACGGCGCGAGCCGTCCACCCACGCATTCAAAGGATGCGCATTATAGGCACGTCGTTAGCGAGTGTCAACCGAACGCTACAGTGCGTAGAAAGGGGGTCCCTTGGGACCCCCTTCGATCAAACAGTCGTCAAACGACTTACTTGATGATCTTGGCCACGACGCCGGCGCCGACGGTACGGCCACCTTCACGGATGGCGAAGCGCAGGCCGTCATCCATGGCGATCGGGGCGATCAGGGTGACCACCATCTGGACATTGTCGCCCGGCATGACCATCTCGACGCCTTCCGGCAGTTCACAGGTACCGGTGATGTCGGTGGTACGGAAGTAGAACTGCGGACGATAGCCCTTGAAGAACGGCGTATGACGACCACCCTCTTCCTTGGACAGCACGTAGACTTCGGCTTCGAACGTGGTGTGCGGGGTGATGGTGCCCGGCTTGGCCAGGACCTGACCACGCTCGACGTCGTCACGCTTGGTGCCGCGCAGCAGGGCGCCGACGTTCTCACCGGCACGCCCCTCGTCGAGCAGCTTGCGGAACATTTCCACACCGGTCACGACGGTCTTGACGGTGTCCTTGATGCCGACGATCTCGACTTCCTCGCCCGCCTTGACGACGCCGCGCTCGACACGACCGGTCACGACCGTACCACGACCCGAAATCGAGAATACGTCCTCGATCGGCATCAGGAACGGCTGGTCGATGGCACGCTCGGGCTCCGGAATGTAGTCGTCCAGCGCCTTGATCAGGCTGGCAACGGCGGTGGTACCCATGCCGTTGTCGTCCTTGCCTTCCAGGGCCATGAGGGCGGAACCGGTGATGATCGGGGTGTCGTCACCCGGGAAGTCGTACTGGTCGAGGAGCTCGCGAACTTCCATTTCGACCAGCTCGAGCAGCTCCTCGTCATCGACCATGTCGGCCTTGTTCAGGAACACGACGATGTACGGCACGCCGACCTGACGCGACAGCAGGATGTGTTCGCGAGTCTGCGGCATGGGGCCGTCGGCAGCGGAACAGACCAGAATCGCGCCGTCCATCTGGGCGGCACCGGTGATCATGTTCTTGACGTAATCGGCGTGCCCCGGGCAGTCGACGTGAGCGTAGTGACGCGTCTCGGACTGGTACTCGACGTGCGAGGTGGCGATGGTGATGCCGCGCTCACGCTCTTCCGGCGCATTGTCGATGGCGTCGAACTCGCTCCAGTCACCACCGAAGACCTCGGCGGAAACACGGGTCAGGGCCGCAGTCAGCGTGGTCTTGCCGTGGTCGACGTGACCGATTGTGCCGACGTTGATATGCGGTTTGGTACGTTCAAATTTTGCCTTAGCCACTGCTATAACCTCTTTACGTTAGCTAAACGGTTAACCGTTCTGGTTGATGACGGCTTCGACGACGCTGGAGGGCGCCTCTTCGTAATTCGCAAACTCCATGACGTAGCTTGCGCGGCCCTGGGTCTGAGAACGTAGATCGGTTGCATAACCGAACATCTCAGCCAGCGGCACCGTGGCGCGGATGATCTTGCCGGTTGGGGAATCATCCATACCCTGCACTAGGCCGCGGCGACGGTTGAGATCGCCCATGACGTCGCCCATGAAATCTTCGGGCGTCACCACCTCGACCTTCATCACCGGCTCCAGCAGCACGGCCTTGGCCTTTTTGGCTCCTTCCTTGACCGCCATGGAGGAGGCGACCTTGAACGCGGTCTCGTTGGAGTCCACGTCATGGTAAGAACCGTCGTACAGCGTAACCTTGACGTCGATCATCGGATAGCCCGCAATGACGCCATTTTGCAGCTGCTCGTAGGCCCCCTTTTCGACGGCCGGAATGTATTCCTTGGGAACCACGCCGCCAACGACTTCGGAGGCAAACTTGAAGTGCATGTCTTCGTCTTCGCCCTTCTCTTCCGCAGTGAGCGGCTCGATGCGCAGCCAGACATGACCGTACTGCCCGCGTCCACCTGACTGGCGGACGAACTTGCCTTCCTGCTCGACCTTGGCGCGAATGGTTTCGCGATAGGCGACCTGAGGCTTGCCGATGTTGGCCTCGACCTTGAACTCGCGACGCATGCGGTCGACGAGGATGTCGAGGTGCAGCTCGCCCATGCCGGAGATGATGGTCTGGCCGGTTTCCTCATCGGTCTTGACCTGGAACGAGGGATCTTCCTGGGCCAGCTTGCCCAGAGCCACACCCATCTTTTCCTGGTCAGCCTTGGACTTGGGTTCGACGGCTACCGAAATCACCGGGTCCGGAAATTCCATGCGCTCGAGCACGATCTTGTCGTTCAGATCGCACAGGGTATCACCGGTGGTGACGTCCTTGAGACCGATACAGGCGGCGATATCGCCAGCCAGCACTTCCTTGATCTCTTCACGCGAGTTGGCGTGCATCTGCACGATACGACCGACGCGCTCTTTCTTCTCCTTGACGGAGTTGAAGACGCTATCGCCCGACTTCAGCACACCCGAATAAACGCGGATGAACGTCAGGGTGCCGACGAAGGGATCGGTGGCAATCTTGAACGCCAAGGCCGAGAAGGGCGCATTATCGTCCGCTTCACGGGTGGCGATGGTGCCATCCTTGTCGTCCAGCTCACCCTCGATGGCCTTGACCTCGGTGGGCGACGGCATGTACTCGATCACGCCATCCAGCACCGCCTGCACGCCCTTGTTCTTGAATGCCGAGCCGCAGGTGACCAGCACGATCTCGTTGGCCAGGGTGCGCGCGCGCAGGCCGGCCTTGATTTCCTCGATCGTCAGCTCACCGCCTTCGAGGTACTTGTTCATCAGCTCCTCGGAGCCGTCGGCAGCCGCCTCGACCATTTCTTCACGATACTTCTCGGCGGTTTCCTGCAACTCAGCAGGAATATCCACCAGCTCGTAGCTCATGCCGAAATTGTCTTCGTCCCAGAGAATGCCCTTCATCTGGACCAGATCGATGACGCCCTTGAACTCGTCCTCGGAACCCCAGTTGATCTGGATCGGCACCACATTGGCGCCCAGACGGGTCTTGAGCTGGTCGACGACCATGAAGAAGTCGGCACCGGCACGGTCCATCTTGTTGACGAACACCATGCGCGGGACTTCGTACTTGTTTGCCTGGCGCCAGACAGTTTCTGTCTGCGGCTGGACGCCGGAAGAACCGCACAACACGACCACGGCACCGTCGAGCACGCGCAACGAGCGCTCCACCTCGATGGTGAAGTCGACGTGTCCAGGCGTGTCGATGATGTTGATGCGATGCTCATCGAACTGCTTGTTCATGCCCTGCCAGAAGCAGGTGGTCGCCGCCGAGGTAATGGTAATACCGCGCTCTTGCTCCTGCTCCATCCAGTCCATGGTGGCAGCGCCATCATGGACCTCGCCGACCTTGTGGGAGAGGCCGGTATAGAACAGGACGCGCTCGGTAGTGGTGGTCTTCCCGGCGTCGACGTGTGCCACGATACCGATATTGCGGTAACGCTTAAGCGGAGTCTTGCGAGCCACGTTGTAACTCCCCGTTAGTTGGCGATGTGCCTTGAATCTGCGCCGTCGCGCGTCATACCCTGCGCAGCGGCATGCTCAGAAACCAAGCACTTAGAAGCGATAGTGAGAGAAGGCCTTGTTGGCTTCTGCCATACGATGCACGTCTTCACGCTTCTTGACGGCCGAGCCCTTACCTTCGGCGGCGTCCAGCATCTCACCCGCCAGACGCAATACCATTGTCTTCTCGCCACGGCGACGTGCCGCATCCACCAGCCAGCGCATGGCCAGTGCATGACGACGCGAGGGACGGACTTCCACCGGCACCTGATAGGTCGCACCACCAACGCGGCGGGACTTCACCTCAACCATGGGCTGGATAGCTTCCAGCGCTTTCTCGAAGATCTCCAGCGGCTCTTCCTTGCTACGCTCGGCAACCCTGTCCAGCGCACCATAGACGATCCGCTCGGCAACGGATTTCTTGCCGCCGTACATCAGGTGGTTCATGAACTTGGCGAGACGCTCACTTCCGAACTTGGGATCCGGAAGGATCTCGCGCTTCGCTGCTACTCTTCTTCTAGGCATGATAAGCCCTCTGTAAAGGGTCCTTCAGGTAAACCCGAGACGATTGCCGTAGGCAGTGCTCGACCTTACTCTTATCAGACCGATGCCATGTTTCTGTCAGGCCGACCGAAAGGCCAGCCAAGTCGCGTCCTGGCGTTAAACCTTCGGGCGCTTGGTGCCGTACTTGGAACGGCCCTGCTTGCGGTTCTGCACGCCGGAGGTATCCAGAGCGCCACGCACGGTGTGATAACGCACACCGGGAAGGTCCTTGACGCGGCCGCCGCGAATCAGGACCACGGAGTGCTCCTGAAGATTGTGACCTTCACCGCCGATGTAGGAAGACACCTCGAAGCCGTTGGTCAGGCGCACGCGGCAAACCTTGCGCAGGGCCGAGTTGGGCTTCTTCGGGGTAGTCGTATAAACGCGGGTGCAAACGCCGCGCTTCTGCGGGCAGGCCTGAAGCGCCGGCACGTCACTCTTGCTGACGGGGCGCTTGCGCGGCTTGCGCACGAGCTGATTGATCGTTGCCATGTTGTGTCGCTGACTCCAATGGGTTGCCTTGCCGTTACAGCGGGCGCGGGCGTACCCACCCCACTGTTAAAGGCTGCGCATTCTAATGGCTGAGGCTGGCCGCCGTCAAGCCCGTCGCCCCATTGCCGCGGGACGACGGACTTGCGACCGACAACCTCAGATCTCGTCTTCGTCGGAATCGAGCGCCGTGAGCTGAGCGCCCAGCTCCTGCTCGACCTCTTGAGCCGAGGGGTGAAGCAACCGCTCGGCATCTTCACGCCTGCGACGACGCTCCGCATGGTGGGTCAGACCGGTACCGGCCGGGATCAGGCGGCCTACCACCACGTTCTCCTTCAGACCCCGCAGGTAATCGCGCTTGCCGGTCACCGCGGCCTCGGTCAACACGCGGGTTGTCTCCTGGAAGGAGGCCGCGGAGATGAACGACTCGGTGGCCAGGCTGGCCTTGGTGATGCCCAGCAGCAGGCGCTGGTATTTCGCCGGGAATTTCTCTTCCTTCTCCAGGCGGGCGTTCTGCTCGAGCACACGCACCAGCTCGACCTGGTCGCCGGTGATGAAGTCGCTGTCGCCGGCATCGGTGATCTCGACCTTGCGCAGCATTTGCCGCACGATCACCTCGATGTGCTTGTCGTTGATGCCCACGCCCTGCAGGCGATAGACATCCTGGACCTCCACGGTGATGTACTTGGCCAGCTCCGCCGTACCCAGCAGACGCAGGATATCGTGCGGGTTGCTCGGACCGTCGGAGATCACTTCGCCCTTCTCGACGCTCTCGCCTTCGAAGACAGCGATCTGACGCCACTTGGGAATCAGCATCTCGAACGGGTCGCCGTCCTGGGGCGTGATCGTCAGACGGCGCTTGCCCTTGGTTTCCTTGCCGAAGCTGATCACGCCACCGATCTCGGCGAGGATCGCCGGCTCCTTGGGCTTGCGGGCCTCGAAGAGGTCGGCCACTCGCGGCAGACCGCCGGTGATGTCCTTGTTGCCGGACGCCTCCACCGGAATCCGCGCCACCACTTCGCCAACCCCGATTCTCGAGCCATTGTCAGCGGTGACGATCGCCTTGCCCGGCAACAGGTACTGTACCGGGGTCTCGGTGCCGGAAAGCGTTACCGGCTTACCGGCATCGTCGGTCAACAGGATCATCGGGCGCTTGTCACGACCGGTAATGGGCCGTGCTGCCGCTTCGATCACCTCGATGGACGACAAGCCGGTCATCTCGTCCACGCTGCGGTGGATCGTCAGGCCTTCGTCCATGTCGGCATACTGCACCTGACCTTCCGCCTCGGCGATGATCGGGTGGGTGTGCGGGTCCCACTTGGCCATGGCCTGGCCAGCGTCGACCGTATCGCCGTCCTTGATCGACAGCTCGGCGCCATAAGGCAGCTTGTAGTACTCACGCTCGCGGCCATGATCGTCGGCCACCGCCACGGCGCTGGAGCGCGAGACCACGACCAGCTTGCCGTCGGCACGCTCGACGTGCTTGATGTTATGCAAGCGTACCTTGCCGCCGTGCTTGGCCTGGACGCTGTCCACGGCGGAGGCACGCGACGCGGCACCACCGATGTGGAAGGTCCGCATGGTCAGCTGGGTGCCCGGCTCACCGATCGACTGGGCGGCGATGACGCCCACGGACTCGCCGATGTTGACCTGATGGCCACGCGCCAGGTCGCGCCCATAACAATAAGCACAAACGCCATGCGAGGTCTGGCAGGTGATGGCGCTGCGCACCACGATCTCGTCCACCCCCATGGTGTCGAGCTGGGCACACCACGCCTCGTCCAGCATGGTGTCACGCGGGATCAGCACCTCATCGGTGGCGGGGTCGATGACGTCCTGCGCCACCACACGCCCCAGCACTCGCTGGGCCAGGGAGACGATGATATCGCCACCCTCGATGACCGGATGGACGGTCAGGCCGCGCTCGGTGCCGCAATCCGACTCGGTGATCACCATGTCCTGCGCCACGTCGACCAGACGACGGGTCAGGTAACCGGAGTTGGCGGTCTTGAGTGCCGTATCCGCCAGGCCCTTCCGCGCGCCGTGCGTCGAGATGAAGTACTGAAGGACGTTCAGACCTTCACGGAAGTTGGCGACGATCGGGGTCTCGATGATCGAGCCATCCGGCTTGGCCATCAGGCCACGCATACCCGCCAACTGGCGAATCTGTGCGGGGCTACCCCGAGCACCGGAGTCGGCCATGATAAACACGCTGTTGAAGGAATCCTGCTCGACCTCATTGCCTTCACGATCGACCACGGTTTCGCGTGAGATGCCCGCCATCATCGCCTTGGCCACCTTGTCGTTAGCCTTGGACCAGATGTCGATCACCTTGTTGTACTTCTCGCCGGCGGTCACGAGACCCGAGGAGAACTGATCCTCGATCTCCTTCACCTCGTCTTCCGCGGCCTGCACGCTGGCGTACTTGCTTTCGGGGATGACGAAGTCGTTGACCCCGATGGAGACCCCGGACCAGGTCGCCAGGCGAAAACCGGTGTACATCAACTGGTCGGCGAAGATCACCGTCGGCTTGAGGCCGGCGCGACGATACACCTCGTTGAGCAGGTGCGAGATGGCCTTCTTCTTCATCGGCTTGTCGACCAGCTCGAAGGGCACGCCCTCGGGCAGGATGCGCGACAGCAGCGCGCGACCCACGGTGGTGTCGAACAGGCGCCGTTGTTCACGCCTTTCGCCGGTCTCCTCGTCGAATTCCACCTCGGTCAACCGCACCTTGATGCGGGCGTGCAGCGAGACGCTCTGGGTACCGAAGGCGCGGTCGACTTCATCGAGGTTGGCGAAGATCATACCTTCGCCCTTGTCGTTGATGCGCTCGCGCGTCATGTAGTACAGGCCCAGCACCACGTCCTGGGACGGCACGATGATCGGCTCACCGTTGCTGGGCGACAGCACGTTATTGGTGGCCATCATCAACGCGCGGGCTTCGAGCTGGGCTTCCAGGGTCAGCGGTACGTGGACCGCCATCTGGTCACCGTCGAAGTCGGCGTTGTAGGCGGCACACACCAGCGGGTGCAGCTGGATTGCCTTGCCTTCGATCAACAACGGCTCAAAGGCCTGGATGCCCAGGCGGTGCAGCGTCGGCGCACGGTTAAGCAGCACCGGGTGCTCGCGAATGACGTCGGCGAGGATATCCCAGACTTCCGGCAGCTCGCGCTCGACCATCTTCTTCGCGGCCTTGATCGTCGAGGCGTGCCCCAGCAGCTGCAGCTTGGAGTAGATGAACGGCTTGAACAGCTCGAGCGCCATCTTCTTGGGCAGGCCGCACTGGTGCAGACGCAGCGTCGGACCCACGGTGATCACCGAGCGGCCCGAGTAATCGACGCGCTTGCCCAGCAGGTTCTGACGGAAGCGCCCCTGCTTGCCCTTGATCATGTCGGCCAGCGACTTGAGCGGGCGCTTGTTGGAGCCGGTGATGGCGCGGCCGCGACGGCCGTTGTCCAACAGCGCGTCCACCGCCTCCTGCAGCATGCGCTTCTCGTTGCGCACGATGATGTCGGGCGCATTGAGATCGAGCAGCCGCTTCAGGCGGTTGTTGCGGTTGATCACCCGGCGATACAGGTCGTTGAGGTCGGAGGTCGCGAAGCGACCTCCGTCCAGCGGCACCAGCGGACGCAGGTCCGGCGGCAGCACCGGCAGCACTTCCATGACCATCCAGGCGGGATTGTTGCCGGAGCCGTAGAACGCCTCCAGCAGCTTCAAGCGCTTGGAGAGCTTCTTGATCTTGGTCTCGGAGTTGGTCTGCGGAATCTCTTCGCGCAGCCGATCGATCTCCTCCTCGAGATCGATATCCTTGAGCAAGGCCTGGACGGCCTCGGCGCCCATCCGCGCGTCGAAGTCGTCGCCGAACTCCTCGAGCGCCTCGAAATACTGCTCATCGTTGAGCAGCTGGCCACGCTCAAGCGTGGTCATGCCCGGGTCGATGACCACGAAGCTCTCGAAGTACAGCACGCGTTCGATATCGCGCAGGGTCATGTCGAGGAACATGCCGATGCGCGAGGGCAGCGATTTCAGGAACCAGATGTGGGCGACCGGGCTTGCCAGTTCGATGTGTCCCATGCGCTCGCGGCGTACCGCGGCCTTGGTCACCTCGACGCCACACTTCTCGCAGATGATGCCGCGATGCTTCATGCGCTTGTACTTGCCGCACAGACACTCGTAGTCCTTCACCGGGCCGAAGACCTTGGCGCAGAACAAGCCGTCGCGTTCCGGCTTGAAGGTCCGGTAGTTGATGGTTTCCGGCTTCTTGACCTCGCCGAAGGACCAGGACCGAATCATGTCCGGCGACGCCAGGGTAATCTTGATCGCGTCAAATTCGTCGGACTGTGACTGCGATTTGAGGACTTTCACCAAATCTTTCATAGGTCGGCTCCGTTGCGGAGTTGTCATGGGCGGGGGCAACCGAGCCCCCGCGGACCGTCATTCTGCGAAGCGTCGGTCGCCTCAGCTCTCCAGCTCGATGTCGATACCCAGCGAGCGGATTTCCTTCACCAATACGTTGAAGGATTCCGGCATGCCCGCCTGCATGGCGTGGTCGCCGTCCACGATGTTCTTGTACATCTTGGTGCGACCCTCCACGTCATCGGACTTGACGGTGAGCATTTCCTGGAGGGTGTAGGCGGCGCCATAGGCTTCCAGGGCCCAGACCTCCATCTCCCCGAAGCGCTGGCCGCCGAACTGCGCCTTGCCGCCGAGGGGCTGCTGAGTGACCAGCGAGTAGGAGCCGGTGGAACGCGCGTGCATCTTGTCATTCACCAGGTGGTTCAGCTTGAGCATGTACATGTAGCCGACGGTCACCGGACGATCGAAGGCATCGCCGCTACGCCCGTCATAGAGGGTCATCTGACCGGACTCAGGCAGGTCGGCGAGTTTCAGCAGATGCTTGATCTCGCCTTCCTTGGCCCCGTCGAAGACCGGCGTCGACATCGGCACACCGGCTTTCAGGTTCTTTGCCAACGTGATGATCTCGTCATCGCTCAACGAATCCAGATCCTCGACGCGGGTGCCGGAGGTCGAGTTGTAGACCTCGCCCAGGAACTCGCGTATCTGACCGACCTGCTGGTCGCGGGCTTCGCGCAGCATATGCTCGATCTTCACGCCGAGACCGCGCGCGGCCATGCCAAGGTGCGTCTCGAGAATCTGCCCGACGTTCATCCGTGACGGCACGCCCAACGGGTTGAGTACCACGTCGATCGGCTCGCCGTTGTCGTCGAACGGCATGTCCTCGATGGGCATGATCGCCGAGATGACGCCCTTGTTGCCGTGGCGACCGGCCATCTTGTCGCCCGGTTCCAGACGACGCTTCACCGCCATGTAGACCTTGACGATCTTCAGCACGCCCGGCGCGAGATCATCGCCCTGGGTGAGCTTGCGCTTCTTGTCCTCGAAGCGCTCGTCCATCTCCTTGCGGCGATTCTCGAGCTGCTCGTCGGACTGCGCCAGGAGCTCGTTGAGCGTCTCGTCCTGCAGGCGCAGCTTGAACCACTGCTGGCGCGGCAGTTCCTCAAGGTAGCTCTCGGAGAGCACGTCGCCCTTCTTGAGCTTCGGCCCGCCATTGACGGCCTGGCCATTGAGGGTGCGCTTGAGGCGCTCGAAGGTGGCATCCTCGGCGATGCGATAGGTTTCCTGAAGGTCCTTGCGCACCTCGTCGAGCTGCATCTGCTCGATGGACAGCGCGCGTGAATCCTTCTCCACGCCGTCGCGGGTGAAGACCTGCACGTCGATGACGGTGCCCTTCATGCCGGTCGGCGCGCGCAGCGAGGTGTCCTTCACGTCGCTGGCCTTCTCGCCGAAGATGGCACGCAGCAGCTTCTCTTCCGGCGTCAGCTGGGTCTCGCCCTTGGGCGTGACCTTGCCGACCAGGATGTCGCCCGGCCCGACCTCTGCACCGATGTAGACCACCCCGGCCTCGTCCAGCTTGGCCAGGGCCGACTCGCCGACGTTGGGAATATCCGAGGTGATCTCCTCGGAGCCCAGCTTGGTGTCGCGGCACACACAGGTCAGTTCCTGGATATGGATCGTGGTGAAACGATCTTCCTGAACCGCACGCTCCGAGAGCAGGATCGAGTCCTCGAAGTTGTAGCCGTTCCAGGGCATGAAGGCGATGCGCATGTTCTGACCCAGCGCGAGGTCGCCCATGTCGACGGACGGACCGTCGGCCAGGATATCGCCGCGCGCGACGGTGTCGCCGGGACGCACGATCGGCCGCTGGTTCATGCAGGTGTTCTGGTTGGAACGGGTGTACTTGGTGAGGTTGTAGATATCGACCCCGGCCTCGCCACCGATGATCTCGTCCTCATTGATGCGCACCACGATGCGCCGGGCATCGACGGAGTCGATCAGCCCGCCGCGCCGCGCCACGGCACACACACCCGAGTCGCGCGCCACGAAGCGCTCCATGCCGGTGCCCACCAGCGGCTTCTCGGCACGCAGGGTCGGCACGGCCTGACGCTGCATGTTCGAGCCCATCAGGGCGCGGTTGGCATCGTCATGCTCGAGGAACGGAATCAGTGCCGCGGCCACGGACACCACCTGGCGCGGCGACACGTCCATCAACGTCACCTGCTCGGGACGCATGAAGGTGGTCTCGCCCTTGTGGCGCACCTGCACCAGGTCGTCGACCAGCTTGTTGGATTCATCCACGGTGGCCGAGGCCTGGGCAATGATGAAGTCACCCTCCTCGATCGCCGACAGATGCACCACATCGTCGGTGACCTGACGATTCACCACCTTGCGGTACGGCGTCTCGAGGAAGCCGTAGCTGTTGGTGTGGCTGTAGGTCGCCAGCGAGTTGATCAGGCCGATGTTGGGGCCTTCCGGCGTCTCGATGGGGCACAGACGACCATAGTGCGTGGCGTGAACGTCGCGCACCTCGAAACCGGCACGCTCGCGGGTCAGGCCACCCGGCCCGAGCGCCGAGATACGCCGCTTGTGAGTCACCTCGGAGAGCGGGTTGTTCTGGTCCATGAACTGCGAGAGCTGGCTGGAACCGAAGAACTCCTTGACTGCCGCCGCGACCGGCTTGGCATTGATCAGGTCCTGCGGCATCAGGCCCTCGCTCTCGGCCATCGAGAGGCGCTCCTTGACCGCACGCTCGACGCGCACCAGGCCCACGCGGAACTGGTTCTCGGCCATCTCGCCCACGCAGCGGATACGACGGTTGCCCAGGTGATCGATATCATCCACGTCGCCGAAGCCGTTGCGGATGTTGATCAACTCCTTGAGCACGTCGAGGATGTCGCGACGGTCGAGGATGCCCGAGCCGGTATCGCTGTCGCGACGCAGCCGACGATTGAACTTCATGCGACCGACGCCCGAGAGATCGTAGCGGTCCTCGCTGAAGAACAGGTTGTTGAACAGGGTCTCGGCGGCCTCCTTGGTGGGCGGCTCGCCAGGACGCATCATGCGATAGATCTCGACCAGCGCCTCGAGCTGCGACCCGGTGGTGTCGAGCTTCAAGGTATCGGAGATGAACGGACCACAGTCGAGATCGTTGGTGTAAAGGGTCTCGAGCGTAGAAATCCCGGCCTGGCCGAGCTTCTCCAGCAGATCCGGCGTGATCTCGGTGTTGCAGGGACAGATCAGCTCGCCGGTATTGGGATCAACCTGATCCTTGGCCAGGATCTTGCCGAACAGGTACTCCATAGGCACATCAAGACGCTCCAGCCCGACTTTCTCGAGCTGGCGAATGTGCTTCTGGGTGATACGACGGCCTTCCTCGACGATCATGGTGCCGTCGGCATCCTTGATATCGAAGGTAGCGGTTTCGCCGCGCAGGCGCGACGGCACCAGTTCCACGGAGAAGCCGGACTTCTCGATGTGGAAGGTGCTGGTCGCGAAGAACTCGTCGAGCACTTCCTCGGCGCTCATGCCCAGGGCGCGCATCAGCACCGTGGCCGGCAGCTTGCGGCGCCGGTCGATACGCACGAAGACGCTGTCCTTGGGGTCGAACTCGAAGTCCAGCCAGGAGCCGCGGTAAGGTATGACTCGCGCGGAATACAAAAGCTTACCGGACGAGTGACTCTTGCCCTTGTCGTGATCGAAGAACACACCCGGTGAGCGGTGAAGCTGGGAGACGATGACACGCTCAGTACCATTGACGACGAAGGTGCCGTTCTCGGTCATCAGGGGGATTTCCCCCATGTAGACTTCCTGCTCCTTGATGTCCTTGATGGCCTTGTTCGACGACTCCTTGTCGTAGATGATCAGGCGGACCTTGACGCGCAATGGAGCCGAATAGGTGACACCGCGCAGCTGGCACTCCTTGACGTCGAAGGCCGGCGTGCCGAAGCGGTAGCTGACATACTCGAGAGCCGCGTTGCCGGAGAAGCTCTCGATCGGGAATACGGACTTGAAGGCCGCATGCAGGCCGACTTCCAGACGCTCCTCCGGGGAGCGGTCCTGCTGGAGAAAGTCGTAGTAGGAATCAAGCTGGATGGCCAGCAGGTAAGGCACATCCATCACTTGGGGCAGTTTGCCGAAATCCTTGCGGATGCGTTTTTTCTCAGTGTATGAGTAAGCCATCTGTATTCCCCAGCTTGTTCACCATGGGTGACCGATGCGTGGTCGGCGCCACCCGACGGGAGCGGCTCCGTCAGGCGATGAAGGCAAGCGCCACGTCGGGTCGCTCGCCTTCGGAATTCGGCTGGCAGCTCTGCACATGCAAAGGCCAGTGACAACAGAAAAAGGCCGGCAGCGGGTGTCCCGCCACCAGCCCTGGAAGCTTACGCAGCGCGTGAAGCCATGGGCACAAGAGTTACTTGAGCTCCACGCTCGCGCCGGCGTCTTCCAGCTTCTTCTTGGCCTCTTCGGCGTCGTCCTTGGACAGCCCTTCCTTGATGGTAGCCGGTGCACCATCGACGGCGCCCTTGGCTTCCTTGAGGCCCAGGCCAGTAATCTCGCGAACGGCCTTGATCACGTTGACCTTCTTGTCGCCGGCAGCGGTCAGCACGACATCGAACTCGGTCTGCTCTTCTTCGGCAGCGGCTTCGCCGCCACCGCCACCGGCCACGACGGCCGCTGCAGCGGACACGCCAAACTTCTCTTCCATTGCTTCGATCAACTCGGCGACTTCCATCACGGACATGTCGGCGACAGCGTTGATGATATCTTCTTTGGTCAGTGCCATTGTCACAGTTCCTAACTTTGCGGGAGCCCCGATCAAGCGGTGGCTCGAGGATTCAGTCTTCGATTCGGGCTGCGAGAATGAGTTCGCCGATCAGGCGGCCTCTTCCTGCTTTTGATCACGCAGCGCCGCGAGGGTACGAACCAGCTTGCCTGCCGAGGCTTCTTTCATGACGGACATCAGCTTGGCGATCGCCTCATCGTAGGTCGGCAAGGTTGCCAGACGATCAAGATCGGCAGCCGGGATCAGCTCGCCTTCGTAGGCCAGCGCCTTGACTTCGAAATCCTTCTGCTGCTTACCAAATTCCTTGAACAGACGGGCAGCAGCGCCCGGATGATCATAGGAAAAGGCCAGCATGGTCGGACCCGAGAAGGTCTCATCCAGAATCTCCCAGGGAGTTCCGGACAGGGCGCGACGTGCCAGGGTGTTGCGGACAACACGGATCTGCACGCCATTCTCGCGGGCCTGCTTGCGCAGGTCGGTCATTGCACTGACCGCAACGCCACGAGAATCGGCAACGACGACGGAGAGCGCATCCTTGGCCGCTTCACTGACCTCGGCAACGATTGCCTTCTTGCCTTCGAGTGCTAGGGGCACAGTGGTCACTCCTTCGTGCCGGAACCTCGCAATGAGAGCTCCGGTGGTTACCATCTCTCCCAGGCCACGCGAGCATGCTGCGGGCCGGGAGTCCTGGGTGATGGTGCTCACCAGAGAACTGGCGGCCACACCATCTGCGCAGGCTTCCTGGGAGGAAGATTAAGCCACCCCCACGACGAGAGGCGGCACCTGCGGTCTTTGACGGCGCCCCGCCAGCAAGTGACGATTGCCGGAGCGGGAACCGCAAAGTTACTGCAACTTTCTCGATGGCTCTTGGGAGCCATCACGACCCACCTCGCGCCTGTATTCAGACCAGCGCGGAATGGTCGACGGTAAGACCCGGGCCCATGGTGCTGGACAGGGTTATCTTCTTTAGATAGATGCCCTTGGACGTGCTCGGCTTGAGCTTCTTGAGGTCGGCGACCAGCGCTTCCAGGTTGCCTTGGATTGCGGCAGCGTCGAAATCGACCTTGCCCAGCGTCGTGTGAATGATGCCATTCTTGTCGGTACGGAAACGCACCTGACCGGCCTTGGCATTTCTCACGGCAGTGGCGACGTCCGGCGTGACCGTGCCGACCTTGGGGTTCGGCATCAGGCCACGTGGCCCCAGAATCTGGCCCAGCTGACCGACAACGCGCATGGCGTCCGGCGAGGCGACGACGAC
The DNA here is from genome assembly GCF_900116705.1 of Halomonas korlensis. Taxonomy (GTDB): domain Bacteria; phylum Pseudomonadota; class Gammaproteobacteria; order Pseudomonadales; family Halomonadaceae; genus Halomonas; species Halomonas korlensis. The sequence goes on from NZ_FPBP01000014.1 coordinate 93,920, forward strand.
ATCAAAGTCCATGACGCCCTTCTTTACCTGCTCGGCCAGATCTTCCATACCGACGAGGTCGGCACCGGCTTCCTTGGCGGCGTCGGCATTGGCGCCCTGGGTGAAGACGGCAACCCGCACATCCTTGCCAGTACCGTTGGGCATGACGGTGGCGCCACGCACGACCTGGTCGGATTTGCGCGGATCAACGCCAAGATTGATGGCGACGTCCAGCGACTCCTTGAACTTGACGGTGGACAGCTCGGAAAGCAGGGCCACGGCCTCTTCCAGGGAATAAGCCTTGTTCGTGTCGACTTTTTCGCTAATCTGCTGTGCACGCTTGCTAAGCTTGGCCATGATCAGAGACCCTCCACATTCAGGCCCATGCTGCGGGCACTACCGGCAATAGTACGCACAGCAGCGTCGAGGTCACTGGCCGTCATATCCGGCTCCTTGGTCTTGGCGATCTCCTCGAGCTGCTCGCGGGTCACGGTGCCGACCTTCTTCTTGTTCGGCTCACCGGAGCCGGACTTGATGCCGGCCGCCTTTTTAAGCAGCACAGCCGCCGGCGGGGTCTTGGTGACGAAGGTGAAGCTGCGGTCGGAGTAGACCGTGATGACAACGGGCGTCGGCAGGCCCGGCTCGATGTCCTGAGTCGCCGCATTGAACGACTTGCAGAACTCCATGATATTGACGCCGTGCTGACCCAGCGCAGGGCCCACGGGGGGACTCGGATTGGCCTTACCAGCTGCTACCTGCAGCTTGATGTAAGCCTGTACTTTCTTGGCCATGTTGAACTCCAGTTGGGTAGTAGCGCCTCGCGGCTCCCCGGGTTATGCGATCGACCGTGTGACCGCCCTTCTGGCGCCAGACCGAGCGTTTACTCTTTCTCGACCTGCGCAAATTCCAGCTCGACAGGAGTGGAGCGTCCAAAGATCAGCACGCTGACCTGCACCCGACTCTTGTCATAGTTGACCTCTTCCACCACGCCGTTGAAGTCGGCGAACGGACCATCGACCACGCGCACCGCCTGGCCGGGTTCGAAAAGCGTCTTGGGACGAGGCTTCTCTGTCCCGTCCTTGACGCGACGCAGGATGGCATCTGCCTCTTTCTGGCTGATCGGCGCTGGCTTCTCCTTCGTGCCACCGATGAAGCCCATCACGCGGGGCGTCTCGTTGACCAGGTGCCAGGTGCCATCATCCATTTCCATCTCGACCAGTACGTAGCCGGGATAAAATTTTCTTTCACTCTTGCGACGCTTGCCGTCGCGCATCTCGACGACTTCTTCGGTCGGCACGAGGATTTCGCCGAAGCGATCCTCCATGCCAAACATCTTCACGCGCTCGATCAACGAGCGCATTACATGCTTCTCGAAGCCGGAGTAAGCGTGAACGACATACCAACGCTTGGACATGGAAGCTCCTAACCAATGACGCCGGACATCGCCCAGCCAAGTAGGGTGTCGATCAGCCACAGCATCAGACCGACAACCAGCACGGCGACCAGCACGATAGCGGTCGTCTGTATGGTTTCGGGACGCGTCGGCCACACAACACGCTGAATTTCCTTCTTGGCGCTTCTGGCCAACTCGGTGAGCTCACGCCCCTTGGTGGTCGTCAGCGCCACCGCGGCAGCCGCAATGCTTACGACTACCACACCCAGCACGCGATAAATGATCGCTTGCTCGGCGAAATACGTATTGCCGACCACGGCGAGAACCAGCAGCGTGACGACAGCCGCCCATTTGAGCCCGTCGTGGCGCGACTCCTGCACCTCGGCGTTATGCTTCATGAAAACGAGACTCCTCAGGGCGCAGCAATCGAAACGTGAAAGTATATGAGAACCCGCCAGCCTGGGGAAGACTGGCAGGCCAGGAGGGAATCGAACCCCCAACCTGCGGTTTTGGAGACCGCTGCTCTGCCAATTGAGCTACTGGCCTGTATCTGCCTTGCAACCATTCCTTGCGAGTGGCCTTCGCGACAGCGGGCGCCATGATAGCGAATACAGCACCGCCTGGCAACCCCTCCACGGCCCCACATGAGCCGACGAGAAAAAGAAAAGGCGAGCCAGGCTCGCCTTCTCGATATGGAGCTCATGGACGGATTTGAACCGTCGACCTCACCCTTACCAAGGGTGTGCTCTACCCCTGAGCTACATGAGCGCAACTTGCTGCACACGTCACATTACAAATATTGCAATGCCACAGATGGAGCGGGCAGCGGGAATCGAACCCGCATCATCAGCTTGGAAGGCTGAGGTTCTACCATTAAACTATGCCCGCATGCCCACTCTACTTGCACACCCGACAACTCGGGCGACGACGCAATCTGGTGGAGGGGGAAGGATTCGAACCTTCGAAGCTTTCGCGGCAGATTTACAGTCTGCTCCCTTTGGCCACTCGGGAACCCCTCCAGATGGCCATGCACTCTACCACCTTCTCTTCCGATGTCAAGTTGCTGTTTCACAAAGCTTCTTGCCATATGAAAGTCATGAGCCCGGCTCAATCCCATCACCTCGGAACGCGGCGCATTTTGTCAAAGCAGCATGGAGAATGCAAGCGCTGCGCGGATCTTTTCCAGCGAAACCGGTGGGGGGATACGCGGCGCACCCGACATCTTGCCGGCGCGCTCTGCCGCTGTCAGGGGAAAACAGGCCTCGAGCCCTCCGTAAACCATGTCCGGCCATACGGCATGGGGCACCTGAATGCCTCGCGAGACTACCCGCGCGTCGCCCCCCGTGAGCAGCATCGGCAAGGCAACGTCCTCGCGATCACAGACTTCACTGTAGATGCGATTGACGGCGCTCACGGCCGCCATATAGATGCCATGGTTAACCGCCTCAACCGTGCGCTTTCCCGGCAGCAACAGCTCTTCCGCTTCGCTGTCGGGGTCGATGGCGACGTTACGGGTCCCTAGCTGAAGACTCTCTTTCATCAACCGCAGGCCAGGCAAGATGTAGCCGCCTAAGTGGCGCCCGCCGGGCAGCACGAAATCGATGGTAATGGCGCTGCCACAATCAACGCTGCAACAGCCCCCTGCCAGCTGATAGCTGGCCAAGGTCCCCAACCAGCGATCGACACCTAACCGGGCCGGCTCCTCATAACCATTGACGACACCTAGCGCTTCGGGTGTCGAGCGGGCAACGTGAACCACACCGACTTGCCTACGCAGCAGGCTTACGGTTTCCTCAAGCACGGCACGACGCGCCACGCTGGAAATACGCACCGCCTCCACCACATCCAGATCGGGGATATCCGACCCAGGGCGCCACTCTTCACGTGTCCAGACAGCTCCACGAGAACGGATCTCACTGCTGTCGGCATCCTTCAATCGCCATTTCGATAGCGTATTGCCGATGTCGAGATCCAGTATCATGAGCGTCCACGCACGCTAACCTCTCCTCCTACGAGTCGGCGACGCAGATCTCCCTGGCGCACCCAAAGATTGCCTGCGGCATCAACACTTTCCGCGATGCCCGTTTCACGCTCGTTGCCCCTGAGAATATCAACCTGGTGCCCGGCAAACGCATGGCGAGCGTTCCACTCCTCCTGCCAGTAACCGAACCCCTGATGCTCAAACTCGGCCATCAGCGGCAATAACCTTTCCAACAGCTCCACCGCCAGGATATTACGTGTGAGCCCAGGTGCCTGGTCATGCACAGCCGCGACGGGTTGATCGAATCCAATACGGAATTCAGCAGGCAAGTCAACGTTGATCCCCACTCCGACAACGGCCTCACAGGGCCCGGCGGCGTCACCACTGATCTCCACCAGAATACCGGCAAGCTTGCCCCACTCACCTCCCGGGGAGGCCAACAGCACATCATTGGGCCACTTGAGCAAGGCTCGTGCCCCATGACGCTCGAGCACCTGTGCGACGACAACACCAATGGCCAGGCTCAACCCCTCCAGGGCCGCGACACCTGTCTCGAATCGCCAGCCCACCGAGAACATCAGCGTTCGTCCCCAGGGAGTTGTCCAGACACGCCCGCGACGGCCACGCCCGGCACTCTGCTGCTCCACTAGACAGACTTCGCCATGCCCGGCGCCCTGTTCGAAACGTTCGCGGAGATAAGCGTTGGTCGAAGGCAGCGTCTCTTCTACAAAGAGCTGCACCAGTTGCCGACGGGCCTGTCGCGACAGAGCCGAAACTATCTGACTGCCGTCGAGCAACTCGAGTGGCTGTGCCAGGCGATACCCCTGGCCCTTTACCGTCTCCATGGGGATGCCCAGCGCCTCGAGCTTTTTTAACTGTTTCCAGACGGCAGCCCGAGAGACCCCGAGGTGTTCGCCTAGCTGTTGGCCGGAATGGAAGTTCCCATCACTCAGCAGACGAATCAAGTCACCGATGGTCATGCGCATGCCCCAGACCGGAAAAGCCCATATTCTAGCTGAACGATGCCAGCACCGGAAATGAACCATTTAGAGAAGCCCGATAGAATCCGAGCACATCACTTTCCTTCCATGCACACGCAGACCCCCGCGCCTTGTGGGCGCGGGGGTCGGGATAGGGTGCCTGACGATGACCTACTCTCGCATGGGGAGACCCCACACTACCATCGGCGCTGAGCGGTTTCACTGCTGAGTTCGGCAAGGGATCAGGTGGTTCCCGCACGCTGTGGTCGTCAGGCGAAAAGCGGTGAATCATGCTGGCGTGATACGCCGGGCGTTCCGGCGCGCGGGTCGCAGACCCCTTGGGTGTTATATGGTCAAGCCTCACGGGCCATTAGTACACGTTAGCTCAACGCCTTGCGGCGCGTCCACACCGT
>NZ_FPBP01000007.1 GCF_900116705.1 Halomonas korlensis
AGAATCGAGTAGGAGGGGGAATTGCTTCCCCCGTCCTCTCACACCACCGTACGTACGGTTCCGTATACGGCGGTTCATGAAGAACGAGTAAGCCCTCTCACCGTTTCGAGTACCGAGATCAGGCCCCACTGGTCAAACCACTTCCGCGGCAAGGCCTGATTCATGTGCGAGGCACCCGCATTCCACCAAGGGCCTCGCCCGTTTCCCGCTGACTTCCACGCACGGTGTGCCTCCAGACCTAGCGCCTGTAGTTTGCGGCGTCGGGTCCCCGGACGTTTCCACTGCCGCCAGAGCAGGCAGCGCAGCCGGCGGCGTATCCATCGATCCAGCACTTCCAGTGGGCGTTTCACATCGACGAGGGAGAAGTAGCTGGCCCAGCCCCTCAGGACCGGGGTCAGCGCTTCGATGACCCGTCGGAGGTGACGCCCCCTGCCGCGCCTCAGGATCTCGCGGACACGCTGCATCAGGCGCCGCAGACTGGTCTTGGCCAGGCTCAGCCGTGGCTGTTTGTGCCGGGTCAGCGTGTAGCCCAGATACCCTCGGTGCCAGGGGCGAGCCACTGCACTCTTGGCACGATTGACCGTGAGCCGAAGTGAGTTCTCGAGAAAAGCACTCAGGCTGGCCATGACGCGCTCGCCCGCCCGCCGACTCCTGACATACACCTGCACGTCATCGGCGTAGCGGCAGAAGCGGTGGCCCCGACGTTCCAGTTCCTTGTCCACGTCGTCCAGCAGGATATTCGCCAGTAGCGGACTCAGCGGTCCGCCCTGGGGCGTTCCCTGCCGGCGTGGCGCGGCCAGACCCTCCTGGAACATCCCGGCTTCCAGATAGCGGCGGATCAAGCGCAGCACCCGCTTGTCACGGACGCGGCACGCGACCCGCGCCATCAGCAGGTCATGGTTCACCCGGTCGAAGAAGGCTTTCAGGTCGAGGTCGACCACCCAGCGGTGGCCGGCGCCAACATGGGCCTTCATGGCCGAGACGGCCTGCTGGGCGCTGCGCTTCGGGCGGTAGCCATAGCTCGATTCGGAAAAGTCCGGATCGAAGATCGGCGTCAGCACCTGCAGCAGCGCCTGCTGGATCAGCCGGTCGGTGACCGTGGGAATGCCGAGCTGCCGCGTCCCGCCTTTTGGCTTGGGGATCGCGACGGCTCGGACCGGGCTGGGGTGGTACTCACCGGCCAACAGCCGCTCGCGCAGCGTCGGCCATTGCTGTTTCAGGTGGTCAGCCAACTGGTGCACCGTCATGCCGTCGGCACCCGGTGCACCTTTATTGGCGACCACCCGATGGTAAGCCCGCGCCATGTTGGCCTTCTCTACCACGGTCTCCATGAGCGGGGCGGGCTCCGCTTTCGTCCACGATGCCGACGCCGGGACCGTCTCGACGCCCACCGGCCGGGACTCGGGGTTCCGCCCCTGCCCCTCTGGGTGGGTGACGGTATCAGCGTCACTTGCTGTCTTCACGATCGATCCTCGAGACGTCATCGCCTACTCGCGGTTCTTCATGTTCGGCCCTTGGTGCCGCGGTGAACCGGCACTTACTATGGCCTCTGCTGACGTCTGGTGGCCCATCCCGTCGCCTCTCGACGTCGGTAGCACCATGGCAGACCACCAGACCTCCCAGGGTAAGACGCGCGACCTTCCCGCTTATGCCTGTCGGATTTACGTCACGACGTTCCGTGCAAGTATCGGGCTTTGGTGATCAATGCCACCTCGCCCCGCCATGCCGCCTCGTATCCGCTTCCTGTTCGTCAGGCCAGCGTTTTGCCTCGGGCTGCCTTCAGATTCCCCCTCGCGGGAGACACCCTTGCCGTCGGCTAGCACTTCCCCTTGCCGGGCGTGCAGGGGACTTTCACCCCCAAGTCATCCCGAGGCACCACCCTCGGGAACAGCGCCGTCAGGCGCCACGCGCCATGCCTGGCGCACACCGAAAAAAAACCCGCATCACTGCGGGTTTTCTCTGCGCTTGAAGCGGTTGCCGATATCAGGCGTCCTTGCTCGCGCTTTCCTCGTTGACCTGTGACCGAGCGGCGGCTTGCTTGACCAAGGTCTCGAGCTCGCCGTTCTCGTACATCTCGACCACGATATCGCAACCACCGACCAGCTCGCCTTCGACCCACAACTGCGGGAAGGTCGGCCAGTTACCGACCTTGGGCAGCTCGGCACGAATGTCGGGGTTGTCGAGGATGTTGACGAAGGCAAAACGCTCGCCACAGGACATCAAGGCCTGGACGGTCTGGGCCGAGAAGCCGCACTGGGGCAGCTGGGGCGTTCCCTTCATGTAGATCAGGATAGGATTCTCGCCGATCTGGCGCTGAATGTTCTCGACGGTAGTACTCATGACATCTCCCTTTGGTTTCGCTTGTGGCCTTTGATGCGATGTCAGGCCATTCGTTTCGCTGAGGCGTTGCACTCGTATCATTTCTCTCCACCCGGCGCGTACATGCTCGTATATGGATGCTGGCGGGTGACGCATCAGTCCCGAGAAATAACCAAGCGCGGTAGTCAACCTTGCCGATAACGCCATTCTACTGATGCCGGGCGCGTTGCGCATCCCCCGGCGGCTGGCTACGATGGTCGTTTTTCGTGGAGCACACCATGGCCACTCGCCATTTCCTGACCCTGCTTGATCTCAGTCCGGAAGAGCTGCGCTATCTGATCCAGCGCGCGATCTCGATCAAGAATGGCCTGAAGACCCACGGCCCGTCCTATACGCCCTTCAGCAATCGTACGCTGGCGATGATCTTCGAGAAGTCCTCGACGCGCACCCGCGTCTCCTTCGAGACCGCCATGGCGCAGTTCGGCGGCCATGCATTGTTCCTCTCGCCGCGCGATACCCAGCTGGGTCGGGGCGAGCCTATTGGTGACACCGCACGCGTGCTTTCGGAAATGGTCGATGCGGTCATGGTGCGCACCTTCTCGCATGCCGGTCTCGAAACCTTCGCCGCTGCCAGCTCGGTACCGGTGATCAATGCCCTGACCGACGATTACCATCCCTGTCAGCTACTCGCCGATGTCATGACCTGGACCGAGAAGCGCGGCAACATCCGGGGGCGGACCGCGGTCTGGATCGGCGATGGCAACAACATGTGTCACTCCTGGATCAACGCCGCTCGGCAGTTCGATTTCCAGCTGCGCGTGTGCTGCCCAAGGGGCTACGAGCCGCGTCAGGACATTTTCGACGCCGCAGGCGACCGGGTGAGCGTTCTTCATGACCCGATGGCCGCAGTGGAGGGCGTCGACCTGGTGACTACCGATGTCTGGGCCTCCATGGGACAGGAAGAGGAACAGGCGAAGCGCGAAGCGGACTTCGCCGGCTTCCAGGTCACCGAGGCCATGCTCGACCGGGCCAGGTCGGACGTGATCTTCCTGCACTGCCTGCCGGCGCACCGCGGCGAGGAGATCAGCACGACCCTGCTCGACGACCCGCGTGCCGTAGTCTGGCAGGAGGCGGGGAACCGTCTTCACGCCCAGAAGGCGCTTCTGGAATTCCTGTTGCTGGGGCGTGTGGAGAGCTGGCCGACCCAGCAGTAGACCTTGGTCTAACGCCACCTTCGTAGTATAATGCGTCGCAGCATATGTTATGCATGAGGAGCGGCGGCACATGACGATCACTAGCACCACCCGGACCGGTATGCAGCGCAGTCTCCGCCAATGTCTTTCCCGCATGGCGGCCCTGCTCTATCAGCACGGCCACGTGCTTGAAACGGTGACGATTTCCCATCGCGGTCTCGACCGCGCCACGATCGACGAGCTCGAAACGGCCTCTGCCGACTGGCACATCTGCCAGCGGATCCTCGAGCAGAGCGAATCCGCTTTCTTCAACGAGCATGATCGTTTCGTACTCACCGAGTTGGGCCGCGAGTTGCTCTTCGACATGTTCGGCGAAGGGGCTGCGGACTGCGCCTGAGCGGTACCCAACCAGTCCATTCGCCACATCGTACTGGTGACCGCGCAGTCTCGCGGATTGCCGGCAAGCCATCACGGCTCGGCACGCACCTCCCGCTCGCTTTCGATGTCCTGCCCGAGAAAGCCACCCGATTGGCGTCGCCAGAGAGCCGCGTAAAGTCCATTTCGCGACAGCAATTCGCGATGCGTGCCGCTTTCGACGATACGCCCCGCATCGATCACTACCAGACGGTCGAGCATGGCGATGGTCGAGAGGCGATGGGCGATGGCAATCACCGTCTTGCCTTCCATCAACGTGTAGAGCTGCTCCTGGATCGCCGCCTCCACCTCGGAATCCAGCGCCGAGGTCGCCTCGTCCAGTACCAGGATCGGCGCGTTCTTGAGCAGCACGCGGGCGATGGCGATACGTTGCCGCTGACCGCCGGAGAGCTTGACGCCACGCTCGCCGACATGGGCATCCAGTCCACGCCGCCCCTCGAGATCGACGAGCGACTCGATGAAGGTATCGGCATGGGCACGGCGCACCGCCTCGCGAATCGCCTCCTCGCTTGCATCGGGACTGCCGTAGCGAATGTTGTCGCGTACCGAGCGATGCAGCAGTGATGTATCCTGGGTCACCATGCCGATGTGGCGGCGCAGCGACTCCTGGGTGACCCCGGCGATGTCCTGGCCGTCGATCAGAATGCGCCCGCCCTGAAGATCGAAGAACCGCAGCAACAGATTGGCCAGGGTCGACTTGCCCGCCCCCGAGCGTCCGATCAACCCCACCTTCTCGCCGGGCGCGATGGTCAGGCTCAAGCCATCGAAGACATGCTCTACTTCGCCATCATGGTCTGCCTCGTCATCATGACCTCCCCTGTTATCATGATCCGCATAATGGAAACGCAGCGCCTCGAAGCGAATCTCACCCCGCGTCACGCGCAGCTTGCCGGCATCGGGGCTGTCCTGAACCGCCGGCGTCCGGGCAATAGTATTGATGCCATCCTGCACGGTGCCGATATTCTCGAACAGGCTCGCCACTTCCCAGAGGATCCAGTTGGACATGAAGCGGATGCGCATCACCAGCGCAATCGCCACCGCGATGATCCCGAGTGAGACCGCCTCCAGGTACCAGGCCCCGATGGCCATGCCCGCCACCGCGGCCAGCAACAAGGCGTTGAGTAGGGTCAAACTCACCGTCAGTTTCGTGGCCAGGCGCATCTGGCGGTGCACGGTGGTCATGAAGATTTCCATGGCATCGCGGGCATAGGCCTGCTCGCGCCGGGTGTCAGCAAACAGCTTGATGGTCTGGATATTGCTGTAGCTGTCGACGATCCGCCCGGTCATCATCGCCCGGGCGTCGGCCTGGGCCATGGACACCGCTCGCAGTCGCGGTACGAAATACCCCATGATGGCCGCGTAACCCGCCAGCCAAACCACCAGCGGCAGCATCAGCCAGGGCTCGGCCTGCCCCATCAGCAACATGGCGCCGGCGAAGTAGACGATCACATAGACCATCAGGTCCATGAGTTTCATCACCGTCTCGCGGATCGCCAGCGCCGTCTGCATCACCTTCTGGGAGACCCGGCCGGCGAATTCGTCCTGATAAAACGCCAGGCTCTGCCCGAGCATATGGCGATGCGCCAACCAGCGCCCGATCATTGGGTAATTGCCGAAGATGCTCTGATGCGTCACCAGCGACTGCAGTAACGTCAGAAGTGGCAGGCCGATTACCACCAGCGCCGCCATGCCTGCCAACCGCCAGCCGTATTCATCAACGAAGCCTTCGCGCTCGGCCCTCGATAGCCAGTCCACGAGCTCGCCCATGTAATGAAAGAACAGCACTTCGGCCGCCGATACCATGGCAGTGAACAGCGACATGGCGATCAACAGCGGCAACACGGGACGCGAGAAATGCAGAATGAAGGGCAAAAGCCCCCGCGGCGGCGTACCGGGCTCGCCCAGGGGATAGGGGTCCACCAGGGTCTCGAAGGCACGGAACAGCCGATCGGCCATGTTGTCCGCTTTCATCCCGACGACTCCACTTGAAAAGTCAGCTCGATGCTCGGAACGATAGCCGGTTTCTCCCTCATCCGTGTCCTGGCCTCGGCCCTGGCGGGCCGGGTTACGGAGCCTCGTAGGGCCGGGCCCGTATCCCGTCCGGCTCGTGTCGATTGAGGATCTCTTCCGCCTCCGGTTGCGATGTCTCGGGGACGATCACCTTGACCTCGTTGGTGTTCTTGTCGAGAAACAGCTTCTCCCGGGGAAAGCCCTCGGAGATCAGCTCATCGTAAGCGTTGGCGGCCTTGTCGATGCTGCCATAGGCAGCCGTAACGGTCTGTGTCATGACACTCTCCACAACAGGTTATGGACTCACCGATACCGGATGGTATCGGGACGAGACGAGAAGGACACCCCCTTCCCCTGCCTCCAGTGTAGTTATAACTGCTCCCCTGCCACCGTTTACCCGAGCAGCGGCGCGCGGACCCGATCAAGCCTTCACCATGCAAGACAGGCGCAAGCAGACCCGATGACTATGCTGGGGAGACATGCATTCATGAGGCTATGGCGTATGAAGCGACGCCGCAAGAGCCGCTCAAGATGACTGTGATAGCCTAACCACGCTAATCAACTCCCCTTTTTATCCTCTCCCCTACGCTCTTCCAGCTTTTCAAGGACAGTGTCATGACCAAGCGCATCGTCGCGTTCAGCCGTCTCAAGCAACCCCAGCTCGACCAGTTACGCCAGGAGTTTCATGTCGACTACTTCGAACATCTCGATTCGACCGAGGACGCCACCTTCCGCGAGGCTCTTGGGAAGGCTCATGGGCTGATCGGCTCGAGCCTGAAGATTCCCGCCTCGCTCCTCGATGCGGCCCCCCATCTGGAAGCCATCGCCACCATCTCGGTGGGTTATGACAATTATCCGGTCGAAGAAATGACACGCCGGGGCATCCTGCTGTGCAATACCCCCGACGTGCTCACCGAGACCACCGCCGATACCGGCTTTTTATTGATCATGGCCACGGCGCGGCGGGCGATCGAACTCGCCGAGTTCGTCAAGCGGGGTGACTGGCAGGCAGGCATCGGCGAGCCGCAATTCGGCAGCGATGTCCACGGCAAGACGCTTGGCATGGTCGGCATGGGGCGCATCGGGGCGGCCATCGCCAGGCGCGGCGCGCTGGGCTTCGACATGAAGGTACTGTATTCCAACGCCTCGCCCAAGCCGGCCCTGGAAAGTGCTCTCGGCGCCGAGCGACGCGAGCTCGATGCCCTGCTCGCCGAATCTGACTTCGTCTGCGTCACCGTACCGCTCACACCCGAGACCGAGCACCTGTTCGGCGCCCGGGAATTCGCCTTGATGAAACCCTCGGCGATCTTCGTCAACATCTCACGCGGCAAGGTCGTCGATGAGCCATCGCTGATCGCGGCGTTGGAAAAAGGCGAGATCCACGCCGCCGGCCTCGATGTCTTCGAGCAGGAGCCCCTGTCGCCGGAATCGCCGCTGCCACACATGGCCAACGTCGTGGCGCTGCCGCATATCGGCTCGGCGACCCACGAAACCCGACTGGCCATGGCCCAGCGAGCGGTTGACAACATTCGCCTGGTCCTGAAGGGCAAACGCCCGATCAGCCTGGTCAACGAGGCTGCCTGGAGCCGGAAATAACCCAGCGGCGGTGCCTGCTCTTGAAGCCGAGGCATCCGGCTGGATGCCCCTGACGACACAAGCCGTTCCGAGTGACCGTCTCGTAGGTCCGCCGCGTATGAGCAAAGGAGACCAACCATGAATCGCTTTTCGCTGGAGGGCCAGGTGGCCATGGTCACTGGCTGCAACAAGGGACTCGGCCAGGCGATGGCCGTGGCCCTGGCGGGCGCAGGGGCCGATATCGTCGGCGTGAACCGTCGCCCGGCGCCCGAGACACGCGCCGCCGTGGAGGCGCAGGGGCGACGCTTTTTCGATGTCGAGGCCGCGCTCGGCAAGGACTCGCCCGCCGCTATCGTCGCACGCGCCCTCGACCAGGCCGGACAGCTGGATATCCTGGTCAACAACGCCGGCACCATCCGACGGGCGCCGGCGCTGGAATTTTCCGAAGCCGACTGGGATGAGGTCGTCGACGTCAACCTCAAGGCGGCGTTCTTCCTCGCCCAGCAGGTCGGGCGCCACCTGGTCGAGCGGCAGGCAGCGGGGCGAATCGTCAATATCGCATCAATACTTTCCTTCCAGGGCGGTATCCGCGTGCCCTCGTATACCGCCAGCAAGAGCGGCCTGCTCGGCCTGACACGACTGTTGGCCAACGAGTGGGCGGCGTACGGGATCACCGTCAACGCCATCGCCCCTGGCTACATGGCCACGGACAACACCCAGGCCCTTCGCGACGATGAAACCCGCAGCGCGGAAATACTCGGGCGCATTCCCGCCGGGCGCTGGGGCACGCCGGACGACCTGGCCGGGGCCGTGGTCTTTCTCTGTTCCCCGGCGGCCGCCTACGTCAACGGCCACGCCCTGGCCGTGGACGGTGGCTGGCTGGCCCGCTGAGGGCTCAGTAGTTGATCCGCTGAGGGCTCAGTGGTTATCCCGCGGCGGGCTGCGGCGCGCCACGTCGCGGTACTTGGTGGCCAGCTCCAGCGTCATGCCGCGGTCCAGCGGCTCGACCAGGGTGCGCTGGATCTCCTGCCAGGGCGTCTGGTGCGCCGGGTAGCGATAGCCGCCGTTGGTGTCGAGCCGCTCGCGCCGCGCCTTGAGTTCGTCGTCGTCGATCTTAAGGCGAACCTCCCCGCGGCCGAGGTCGACGCGCAACCAGTCGCCGCTTTCCAGCAGCGCAAGCCCGCCACCGATGGCCGCCTCGGGTGAGGCGTTAAGGATCGAGGGCGAACCCGAGGTACCGGACTGCCGCCCATCGCCCAGGCACGGCAGCGATTCGACGCCCTGCTTGATGAGGGCTTCCGGCGGCTGCATGTTGACCACCTCGGCGCCGCCCGGGTGGCCCACCGGTCCGGCGCCGCGCATAACCAGAATGGTGCGCTCGTCGATGCCAAGCGCGGGATCGTCGATCCGCGCGTGGTAGTCCTCGGAGCCGTCGAAGACCACCACCTTGCCGTCGAAGGCATTGGGGTCGTCGGGGTCGGAGAGAAAGCGCCGGCGAAAGTCGGGCGAGATGACGCTGGTCTTCATCAATGCCGAATCGAAGAGATTGCCCTTGAGGTTGAGGAAGCCGGCGTGCTCGACCAGCGGATTGGCGTAGCGACGAATCACGTCCTCGTCACGCGTCTCGCGCCCTTTGACGTTATCGGCAAGCGTCTGGCCGTTGATGGTCATGACCTCCCCGTGCAGATGACCCGCGCCCATCAGCTCGGTCATCACCGCCGGTACCCCACCGGCACAATAGAACTCCTCGGAGAGATACACGCCGGCCGGCATGACATTAGCCAATAGCGGGATCTCGTGCCCCAGCCGCTGCCAGTCGTCGTTGTCGAGTTCGATCCCGGCGTGCCTTGCGATGGCATTGATGTGGACCGGCGCGTTGGATGACCCCCCCAGCGCCGAGCAGACCATGATGGCATTTTCGAAGGCCTCGCGGGTCAGGATGTCGCTGGGTCGCAGGTCATCCCAGACCATCTCGACGCTGCGCTCGCCGGTCTGGTAGGCGACCATCGCCCGCTCCTTGTACGGCGCCGGAATCATCGCCGAGCCAGGCAGGCTCATGCCCAGTGCCTCGGCCATGGAATTCATCGACGAGGCGGTACCCATGGTGTTGCAGTGGCCGATCGACGGCGCCGAGTCGGCACCGCGCGCCAGGAACTCGTCATAGTCGATATCGCCGGCTGCCAGGCGCTTGCGTAATTCCCAGATGATGGTACCCGAGCCGACACGCTCGCCTTCGCGCCAGCCGTTGAGCATCGGCCCCCCGGAAAGCACGATGGCCGGAATGTTCACCGTGGCGGCGGCCATCAGGCAGGCCGGCGTGGTCTTGTCGCAGCCGGTGGTGAGCACCACCCCGTCGAGCGGATAGCCATGCAGCACCTCGACCAGCCCCAGATAAGCGAGATTGCGATCCAGCGCCGCCGTAGGACGACGCACGTTCTCGTGGATCGGATGCATCGGAAACTCGAACGGCACGCCGCCTGCCGCGCGGATGCCGTCCTTGACCCGCTTGACCAGCTCGATGTGGTGACGATTGCACGGGGTCAGGTCCGACCCGGACTGGGCGATGCCGATGATCGGCTTGCCGCTGGTCAGCTCGCCCATGGTCATGCCGTAGTTCAAATAGCGCTCGATGCACAGCGCCGTGGTCCCGGGATGTTCGGGATTATCGAACCACCAGCGGGAGCGAAGCTGGTCGGGGGTTATCTTGCGCGCATTATCGGTCATGACGACTCCTGTCCAATCGAGGATTCAACAACGACGTTTCGACAAGCATAGTCGTCCTGAAACCGGCCCAATCTATCATCAGTGCGAGTGCCTGGGCACCTTGGTTTCACCGCAGCCAACGCTTGGCTCGCGCCCATTATTGGCAATGTTCATCAACTAGGCCATACTCGAGATTAGATGTCAGGCTGTTATCCTGTCATACCAGCAAACGAGGCCTGGCCACCGCGACGACATACGATAATAGCCGTTAAAAAACAGCAACAATCACGGAAACCTGCCATGCGATTGAAGAACAAGACGGCGCTCATTACCGGCGCCGGCCAAGGAATCGGCCGTGCCACGGCACTGCGCTTCGCCGAGGAAGGTGCCCGGGTCATCGCCACCGACATCAACGAGGCCGCCCTGGCCGAGCTGTCCGACACACCTAACATCGAGACCCGCCGACTGGACGTGCTGGATGCCGACGCCATCGCCGCCCTGTCCGGCGAACTGCCTCCACTCGATGTGCTGTTCAACTGTGCCGGCCATGTGGCGAGCGGCACTCTGCTCGATTGTCAGGAGGCCGACTGGGAACTCTCCATGGCGCTCAACGTCACCTCCATGGTGCGCCTGATTCGCGCCCTGCTGCCCGGCATGATTGAAGGCGGGGGCGGCAGCATCATCAACATGGCATCGGTGGCCTCGAGCCTCAAGGGCGTGCCCAACCGGTTCGCTTATGGCACGACCAAGGCGGCGGTCATCGGCCTGACCAAATCGGTGGCGGCCGACTATATCGGCCAGGGCATCCGCTGCAACGCTATCTGTCCCGGCACCGTGGACTCCCCATCGCTTCGCCAGCGTATTTGCGAGCAGGCCAGGCAGCAAGGGCGTGAGGAGGCCGATGTCTACGCCGACTTCATCGCTCGCCAGCCGCTGGGGCGGCTCGGCACACCGGAAGAAATCGCGGCCCTGGCGACCTACCTTGCTGCAGACGAATCCGCTTACACCACCGGCACTGCCCAGATCATCGATGGCGGCTGGCTGACCTGACAGGGCTTACCTGACAGGGCTTATCTGACACTATCTTCTGACAAGAACAGCGCCCACCCGACAGAGGAAAGAATCCCCATGAAATTATTGCGCTTCGGCCCCCCGGGCCGTGAAAAGCCCGGCCTGCTGGATGCCCAGGGCGTGATCCGCGACCTCTCGGCCCACCTGCCCGACCTCGACGGTCGCCACCTCGGCCACGACCGCCTGGCGACGCTGGCCGACCTGGACCCTGCCACCCTGCCGGAAGTCCCCGAGGGCATCCGCCTCGGCCCCTGCGTCAAAGGTGTCGGCAAGTTCCTGTGTATCGGGCTCAACTACTCGGATCACGCCGCCGAAACCGGTGCTCAGGTGCCCCCCGAGCCGGTGGTGTTCAACAAGTGGACGAGCGCCATCTGCGGCCCGAATGACAACGTCATGATCCCGCGCGACTCGCAGAAGACCGATTGGGAAGTCGAACTGGGCGTGGTGATCGGCGAAGGGGGCAAGTACATCGAGGAAGCCAATGCCATGAGGCATGTGGCGGGCTATTGCGTGGTCAACGATGTCTCGGAGCGCGAGTTTCAGCTCGAACGCAGCGGTACCTGGGACAAGGGCAAGGGCTGCGACACCTTCGGCCCATTAGGGCCCTGGCTGGTCACGTCCGATGAGGTCGCCGACCCGCACGAGCTCGCCATGTGGCTCGAGGTCGACGGCAAGCGCTACCAGGACGGCAGCACCCGCACCATGGTGTATCGGATTCCTTTCTTGATCAGTTATCTGAGCCGTTTCATGAGCCTACAGCCGGGCGACGTGATCTCGACCGGCACCCCGCCCGGCGTCGGCATGGGCCAGAAGCCGCCGGTATACCTCCGTCCCGGTCAGCGGATGCGTCTGGGCATCGAGGGGCTGGGCGAACAGAGCCAGCACGTGGTCGCCGACGAGCCCAACTGAGCCAAACGCGTCTGGACCAGGTCGTCAGCGCCGAACCAGACTGCATCGAGAGGAGCGCCGAGCCATGCGCAGCATCGTCTGTACCCGCCCCGGGCTGATGGAACCTAATGATCGGGAAGCGCCTGTTTGCGGTGCCGGCGAGGCCCTGCTGCGCGTCCGGCGCGTCGGCATCTGTGGCACCGATATCCACGCCTTCGGCGGCAACCAGCCCTACTTTGCCTATCCGCGCGTGCTGGGCCATGAACTGGCCGGCGAGATCGTGCAGGTGGGCGACAGTCAGCACCAGGCACTGGTGGGACAGAACGCCTCCGTCATTCCCTATCTGCACTGCGGTGAATGCCGCGCCTGCCAAAGAGGGCTTACCAACTGCTGCCAGCGGATCAAGGTCATCGGCGTGCATCGCGACGGCGGCATGTGCGACACGCTGGTCGTGCCCATCGATCACTTGATCCCCTCGACCACGCTGTCACTTGACCAGCTCGCGCTGATGGAATGCCTGGCCATCGGTGCCCACGCCGTGCGTCGCAGCGCGCTGGCGCCGGGGGAGCTAGCGGTCGTGGTAGGCGCCGGCCCGATCGGCATGGGTGTGGCGCAGTTCGCTCGTGAATGCGATGCCCGCGTCGTAGTGATCGACACCAACGAACAACGACTGGCCTTCTGCCGCGAGACGTTGAACATCGAGCACACTTTCAGTCCCTTGCAACACGATTCGCTAGCACAGCTGGATGCCCTGAGCGCCGGCGCGCTGGCGGACGTGGTGTTCGACGCCACCGGCAATGCCGAGGCCATGCAGCGGGGGTTCGACCTGGTCGGACAGGCGGGACGCTACGTGCTGGTCAGCATCGTCAAGGCGGACATCAGCTTTCACGACCCGGACTTTCACCGCAAGGAAATGACCCTGCTCAGCAGCCGCAATGCCACCCGGAAGGATTTCGATTGGGTCGCAACGCTGATGGAGGCCGGCAGGCTGCACGAGACGGCGATGATCACCCACCGCGACGAACTCGATGCGGTTCCCGAACGCATGGCGGCGTGGTGCGACCCGTCCAACGCCGTGATCAAGGCCATGATCCATCTCGACCGCTGAGCTATTGCCATCGCCATCGAACAGGAGCCTGCGATGAACCAGACCATTGCCAGTGACAGCGGACAGCTCGAGAGCCTGCGCGTGCATGCCGCCGATAACGTCCGCGTCGCTCTCAAGGACCTTCCCACCGGCAGCGAGATCGACGACGACGGGCGGCGCATCACGCTGGTCGAACCGATCCGCCACAAGCACAAGTTTGCGCTGGCGCCGCTGGCCCTCGGCGACACGGTGATCATGTATGGCGTCACCGTCGGCCGTGCCACCCAGTCCATCGCCGAGGGCGCCGCGATCACTACCGGCAATCTCGAACACAGCACCGATTCGGCCACAGCCCAGGCGCGTCGCGGCAGCTGGCAGGCACCGGACGTCTCCCGATTCGAGGGTGCGACCTTCGATGGCTACCATCGCCCCGACGGACGCGTCGGCACGGCCAATGTGTGGCTGGTCGTACCGCTGGTATTCTGCGAGAACCGCAATATCGAGGTGCTGCGCCAGTGCGTCGCCGACGCCTTGGGCGAGGACCCGTACCGCGACTACAAGCGGCTCGCCAGGGAACTGCTGCATGGCGCAGCCGGTGCCGAACCCGCCGCACCGCCCGCCGAGCGCCTGTTTCCCAACGTGGACGGGGTGCGCTTTCTCACCCATACCCTGGGCTGCGGGGGAACCGACGACGATGCCCAGGCGCTCTGCCGGCTGCTCGCCGGCTATATCTGTCACCCGAACGTGGCCGGTGCCACGGTGCTCAGCCTGGGCTGCCAGAAGGCCCAGATCGAGATGATCAAGCGCGCCGTCGCCGCACGCGACCCCCAGGGCCTGCGTCCCGTGCACTATCTCGAGCAGCAGGCCAGCATCAGCGAGGAAGCGCTGATTCGTGAGGCGCTGACCACCATCTTCGATGGGCTTGCCGAGGCCAACCGCGTCGAGCGTGCCCCGGCCTCGCTCACGGAACTCAGCGTCGGCGTGGAGTGTGGCGGCTCCGACGGTTTCTCGGGGCTCTCGGCCAATCCAGTGGTCGGCGCCCTGGTCGATCGCCTGGTGGCGATTGGCGGCAGTGGCATCCTGAGCGAATTCCCTGAACTCTGCGGCGTCGAGCACGAACTGATTGCTCGCTGCCGCGACGACGCCACTGCCGAGCGTTTCCGCTCGCTGATGGACGCCTATCAGCGCCATGCCGCCAGCGTAGGGGCCGACTTCTCGATGAACCCCTCGCCCGGCAACGTTCGCGACGGTTTGATCACCGACGCCATGAAATCCGCCGGCGCCGCCAAGAAAGGCGGCGACAGCCCGGTGGTCGATGTCCTCGACTACACCGAGCCGCAGACCCGCAAGGGGCTCAACCTGCTGTGCTCTCCTGGCAACGACGTGGAATCCACCACGGCCCTGGCCGGGTCCGGCGCCAACCTGATCCTCTTCACCACCGGGCTCGGCACCCCCACCGGCAACCCCGTCACGCCGGTGCTAAAGATCGCCAGCAACAGCGAATTGGCCAGGCGCATGTCCGATATCATCGACTTCGATGCCGGGCCGGTGATTCGCGGCGAGGCGACGATCGACGAGCTCGCCGACCAACTGCTGCAACTCTGCGTGGACGCGGCCTCCGGGCGCTATCGCTCCCGGGCCGTCAACCTGGCCCAGTACGATTTCATTCCCTGGAAACGCGGCGTCTCGCTATGAATGCCGTGCCGCGCACGCCCGACAGGAGCCGAGGATGACCCAGAACGCCGAGATCCTGCAGTTCGGAACCAGCCGTTTCTTGCTGGCCCACGTGGATTATTTCGTCAGCCAGTCGCTGGCCGCGAGCCACAGCGACAAGCGCATCGTCATCGTCCAGGGCTCCTCGCGGCCGGCCGGCCGGCAGAAGGCTCGCGACCTCGCCGCCCGGCTGCGCTATCCGGTGCGTTTTCGCGGCCAGCGCGACGGTCAGAGCGTCGATCACGAAGAGATAGTCGACAGTCTCGCGGCCTGCCTGATCGCCGACGAGGACTGGGCGGAGATCGAGCGGCGTTTCTGCGAGGACGTCACCCACGTCGTGTCCAACACCGGGGAGGACGGTTACGCCGTGCCGGTGGATGATTCGCCCCTGCATCCCCTGCCCGCTAGTTTCCCCACGCGATTGACGCGTTTATTGAATGCACGCTTTCACCACGGCGGCGCCGGGGTCACGCTGATGCCCTGCGAACTGGTGCATGCCAACGGCCAGCGCCTCAAGGCCATCGTGCAGGAGCAGGCACAGCGCGCCTACGGCGACGCTGATTTCTCCGCCTGGCTGGATCGCGAGTGCCTTTGGGTCGATACGCTGGTCGATCGCATCGTCTCCGCGACCATCGAACCGGTCGGCGCCGTCGCCGAACCCTACGGCCTCTGGGCCGTTCGCGATGCCCCGGGGCTTGAGCTGCCCTGCCGGCATCCCGACGTTCAGGTCGTCGACGATCTCGCTCCGTTCGAGCAGCGCAAGCTGCATATTCTCAACCTGTCGCATACCTGGCTGGTCCACCATTGGCGCGCCTCGGGGCTGACCACGACGCTTCGCTTCGTCCGCGAGGCCATGAACGCGCCGGCGCTGCGCCAGCCGCTGGAAACCATGCTCAGAGAGGAAGCCTTACCGGTGCTGGAGCGTCAGATGCCCGGCATGGCACTCGACATGGACCTCGAACAGTACCTTGCCACGACGCTCGAACGGTTCGACAATCCCTTCCTCGACCACCGTCTCGAGGATATCGCCCAGCACCACGCCGAAAAGCTCCGACGACGTCTGCTGCCGGTTCACGAGATGGGCAGGATTCAAGGCAGCCAGACTCCCCGGCTAGACGAGGTGCTGAAAGCCGAAAGTATGACCTGACGACCGAACAATGAAGCAAGCAGGCCTGAAGGGGATGGCGCGAGTGTTGCTTGCAGGCGGTCAAGGATTAGACGACAAGCGCTTCTTGAGCTGCATGTAGGTACCGTAGTGGCGGTCCAGGTGACGGCGCATGGCCGCCTCGGCGGCATCGGGATCGCGCGACTCGATGGCCTTGACGAGTTCGGTATGCGCTGCCGTCGCGGCCTTGTCCTCGTCCTGCTGCTGAAGCACCTGGGCGCGACGGTCGTCGAGCCACTCGGAGAGCGCGACATGAATGGCATCGAAGATCGGGTTGCGACCGATGCTGGCCAGGACGCCATGGAAAACGTTGTCGGAGCGCTTGAAGCGCGCCTCGTCACCGATCGCGTCGCGATTGTCCTGCAGGGCGTCGCGCAGTCGTTGAAGGTCCTCCTCACTGGCATTGACGGCGGCATAACGCGCCAGTGAGATTTCGAACATGGCGCGGGCTTCCTGAAAGTACTGCTGTCCAGCAGGCTTGGAGAGCAACTGACGGGTCACGCCGGACAGGCGAGCCATCACCGCCTCCGCCGTCGGCCGGATGACCCGCGCGCGCGTGCCACTGTTGATGGCGATCAGGCCCAGACGCTGCAGGTAGAACAAGGCCTCGCGCACTGCCGGACGACCGACACCGAACTGCTCCATCAGCTCCCTCTCCGAGGGTAGTTGAGCGTTCTCGCTCAGACGACCCTCGAGGATCTCGGCTTCCAGCTGTTCGGCAACCTGTTCGGACAGCGTCTTGCGCTCCACCTGGTATCGACTCATGCACGCCCTCTCCTGAGTGTCCGTAGTGAAGAAAGGCTGGCCTTCTCCACATCTCGCCATATTTTACCCCATCTTGGCGCCATTTCGGGGCAAATGCGGCACCTGTTTCAGGACAAGGGTGCCAGCGGCTCGACATCGAACTCCGTCGCCAGCGAGGCATAGGCTGCCTGGTTGGCACTGTCCAGCGGGATGCCTTCGGCATCTCGCCGGGAACGGCAACGCCATTCGCGATCGCCAGGTGCCAGCACCTCGGCGCCGTCGTTGGCGGGCTGGGCACGCAGGTCCGCCAAGTACTCGCGCAGGCAGGCATCGAAGGACGCGCGCTCGCTGAAGGCGCCGGGGTTCATGGCCAGGAAGAAATGCCCCACCCCGCGCGGGGTCTGCATGTCGGGCCCGCCCATCGGCAACAGGCGAAAGCCATTGAGCATGCCCGAGAGCGTCGAGCTCAATACCTCGACCATGCCGCCGAGTCCCGCACCCTTGAAGCCGAAATCGCTGCCGCCCAGCGGCAACAACGCGGCGACCTCGGCCGGGGTCCGGGTCACACGACCCGAGACATCGGCGGCCACCTGATCGGGCAGTTCACGGCCGATGGCGCCGTACTGCTGAACGCGGTTCCAGGGCACCGAGCTCGTCGCCATGTCGAGCAGGTAGGGGGTTTCCCCGCCCAGCGGCGCCGCGAAGGCGATCGGATTGGTCCCATGAAACGGCGTCTTGCCCTCATGAAGCAGCACGAAGGGGTCGGAATTGCAGAAGGCCATGCCGATCAACCCGCGCTCCGCCGCGGCCAGGGCGTAGCAGCCCGCGGCGCCGAAATGCGAGGAGTTGCCCACCGCGACGGCACCGAGCCCCATCGTTTCGGCCATCTCGGCGGCGTGCGCCATAGCCGTATAGCCCGCCAGATGGCCCAGGCCGTCGTCGGCATCCAGATATCCGGTGGCCGGCAGCCGCCGCGTAAAACGCATGTCGGGCCGGCCATTGAGGCGTCCTCCCTGCAGTGCCTTGATGTAATGCGGCAACAGCCTCAGCCCATGGCTATCCGTGCCCATGCGCGAGGCGGTGACCAGTGCACGCGTCGTGGCCTGCGCAGAGGCCGTACCGGCCCCCGCCCGGTGCAGGACCCGCTCCATGAAACGCTCCAGGTCGTTAACGGCAACGCGAAATTCCGGCGAATCGGGTGTCATTGGCAATCAGCTCCTTCGGACAGGCTCAGCGGTAGATCAGGGTCGGCAGCCACAGCGAGATCGCCGGAATGAAGGTCACCAGCAGCAGCGAAATCACTAGCGGAATCAGGAACGGAATGGTGCCACGCATGCAGTTCTCGAAGGATATGTTCGACACCCGCGACAGTACGTAAAGCACCATGCCCACGGGTGGCGTCAGCAGGCCGATCATCAGGTTGAGCACCATAATCACGCCGAAATGTACCGGGTCGACGCCCGCGCTTACGGCGACCGGCAGCAGTACCGGCACCAGAATGGTGATGGCGGCGATAGTTTCCATGAAGCAGCCGACCACGATCAGCACTAGGTTGATGATGATCAGCAGCGCGATGGGATTGTCGGCAAAAGGCCCCAGCAGCCCCATGACGTGCTGGGTCACCTGGTTGCTGGTCATGATCCAGGCAAATATCGAGGCGCCCGCGACGATCAGCAGGATCACGGCAGTGGTCTCGATGGTCTCCATGCTGACCTTCAACAGGCGCCGCCAGGTCAGAATGCGATACACCACGCCGCCTAAAAAGAGGGCATACACCACCGCCGCGATGGCCGCCTCGGTCGGTGTGAACATGCCCGAGATGATCCCGCCGACGATGATCACCGGCGCCAATAGCGACAGGAAGGCGCGACGAAACGTCAACCAGAGGACCGGGATCGAGAACTGGGCGTCGCGAGGATAGCCGCGGCGCTTGGCCATAATGGTGATCATCACCATTAGCGACACGCCCATCAGCAGGCCCGGGACCAGGCCGGCGACGAACAGTTGCCCCACCGACACCGAGGCCATTACGCCGTAGATAACCATCGGCAGGCTGGGTGGAATGATCGGGCCGATGGTCGATGACGCTGCCGTGATGCCCACCGAGAATTGCTGATCGTAGCCGGCATCGCGCATAGCCTTGATCTCGATGGTGCCCAGGCCGCCGGCATCGGCCACCGCCGCTCCTGACATGCCGGAAAAGACGATGCTGGCGCCAACGTTGACATGGCCCAGGCCACCGCGCATCCAGCCCATCAGCGCCTTGGCGAAATCGAAGATGCGATTGGTAATGCCGCCATTGTTCATCAGATTGCCGGCAAGAATGAAGAACGGGATCGCCAGCAGCGGAAAGCTGTCGACGCCATTGATCATGCGATGCACGACCACCACGTCTGGCACCCGCCCGGTGAGATAGACATAGAGCAGGCAAGAACCGGCCAGGCTGATGGCGATCGGCACGCCCAGCAATAGCAGGGTAAACAGGGCAGCAAACAGGAAAAGCAGATACTGGCCGTTGAAGACCAGCACGAGACAGCCAATGACCGCCAGCAGGGCAATCAGCGGAGAGATCAACGCACCCCGTCGGCTCACCGCCTGGATATGGGACATGGGAGGGACTCCGGCCTATGTTGTCGTTATGGGAGATGTGGTCGTTAGGGAACGTGAGGATGCTCGACGGTACGGTCGCGCCAGCGCAGAAACGCAATCTGGATCGAACGCGCCAACATCAAGAGGAAACCCACCAGCACTACGTAATAGAGAAAACTCTTGGGGATATCGACGGAGGCCATCAACGCGGTGGTCCGATCGGCGAGTTTCCAGGTAACCCAGGCACCAATGGCGAAGAAGGCGATGCTGACGAGGTCGACAAGGGTCACGAGCAGCCGACTCATCCATCCCGGCATGTAGCGATAGAAGAATTCGACGGAAATGTGCGTGCCCGTGCGTACGGCCATGGAGCCACCCATGAACCCCACGGCCACCAACAGGTAGCGCGCCATTTCCTCCGTCCAGGCGATCGAGTCTCCCAGTACGTATCGGCTGAAAAACTGCAGGAACACAACCAGCGCCAGCAACCAGAACACCGCCAGGGTGGCGCAATCCTCGATACCGTAGTCCCGCCACTCGAAGGTATCGTCTTCCTCGATCTGAAAACCGGACTCCCCGTCAGGCCATTTTTCGGTCGTCATAAGCTCACTCCGCAGATAACGCCACCCCGTTAATGGGGTGGCGTGTCGGCAACGAGAAGGAAGTTACTGACCGATCGCCTGCAGGCGGTCGTAGGTTTCCTGATCCCAGGTAGCATCTTCACCGGTATGGTACGGCACAGTCGCTTCGCGGAATGGCGTGATGTCGACTTCGTTGACGGTCACTCCTTGATCCTCGAACCAGGCGACGAGATCCTCCTCGGACTGGAGAATGTCTTCGGTGATCTTCTCGCCGGCTTCCATATAGACCTCACGGAAGATCTCGCGGTCCTCTTCGGACAGGCGATTCCACAGCGGCCCACCGGCAATGGTAATCAGCGAGTCGGTGATGTGGCCGGTCAGGTTGATGTAGTCCTGCACCTCGTAGAAGGCCTTGGCGCGGATGGTCGGTAGTGGGTTCTCCTGAGCATCCACGACTCCCTGCTGCAGGGCCAGATAGACCTCGGCGAAGGCGATGGGCGTCGGGTTGGCGCCCACGGCTTCGGGGAACATCATGTACATTGGCGCGTTGGGCGTGCGGATCTTGAGGCCTTCCATGTCCGCCGGCTCGTTGATCGCCTCGTTGGACGTCACGTGACGACGCCCGTAGTAGTTCATCGCTAACGGCACGTTGCCGGTCTCGTCCTGGTAGCCCTGGGCGATCTCGTCGAAAAGGTCGCTGTCGGCATAGGCGCGCCAGTGATCGAAGTCGCGGAACATGTAGGGCGCGCCGGCAATGCCGATGGGACCGTAGAAGCGCCCGGCGAACTGGTTACCGGTATAGATGAGATCCACGGTACCCAGTTGCAGGCCCTCGTTGATATCGGCTTCCTTGCCCAGCGACGAGGCGGCATGCACCTCGATCTCGTAGCGGCCGTCGGTGCGCTCCTCGATCTCCTCGGCCGCCCACAGCGCCCACTCGTGGTAGGGCTCGGAGGTTTCATAGACGTGGGCGAAATTAAGAGTTTCGGCGAAGGCGTGCCCACCGGCCGTCATGCCGGCCAGCAGGACGGTGCTGGTGGCGAGGCGATGGATGGTCTTGAGTCGAAAACTGGCGTTACCCATTTATTGTGCTCCTTGACGTTAAGGTTCGGGAGTTAGGATTGTCGGGTTAAGGGTGGAAATGAAAACGATGGCTTGGCTGTATACGTGTCATACCATCAAGCTCGAATCTAGTCGCCTATTCTGGGCAATGCAACCTCGCGTGGCGCCAGCGACCGATACAAGCGAACCAGCAGCGCCTCGTCGCCGAAGCCACCGGCCTTGGTCAGCAGCGACCGGTCGCGATTGCCCTGCGGGTATCCCAGCACGACGCCCGCCTTCCATTCACCCGCGACGTCCAGGTAGTGCGCGCCCAGTCTCGCCATCACCGCGCTGGCACAATCCCCGCCGGTGACCAGGCACAGGCGTTGAGCGGCCGCGGTCATGCCGGCGACCAAAGCATCTGCCAGCTCAGCGGCCACCTCGTCCGCCTCGCGGGGGCTCGCGTCGGCGTCGGGGCGCAGCAACAGGAAAGGCGCCTCGACCGGCACGTCGGTGGCACCCGTTACGACCGGCAGTTCCGGCACAGCGCGGCGCAGCGCGGCTACCTGTTGGGCGGCGCGCTCACTGCGCGAGCCCACGGCCAGCCAAAGACTCGAAAAGCGATGGCTTGAGGTACGAGCGTGGGGCTCGCCGAACAGGCTTCGGGCCAGGGCGCGGCTCAAACCAGCGGCGCCAACGGCCAACCACTTGCCCGGGTCATTGACGATCCCATCCGCCAGGACCTCGAGATCGGCATCCGTCTCGGCATCGGCCACGCTGTCAGCGCTCGGCAAGGGCTGGCCCGGCGCATGTCGCGCCAGGGGTAGCCCTTCGGCGTCGAACAGGACATCCAGACCACCACTGGGCGGGCGTGACCGTGCGTCATGGGCAAAGTCGGTCGACGCCAGGGGTTGGCCGTGGACGAGAATGCGCGCCTCGCGTGTCGTGCGGCCCTGGGCGGGTACGGCCGGGGCGAGCAGCAGCGTCCGTGCGCAGGCCCGGCGCATCGACAGGCTCTCGGCCACCACCTGACCGCGCAGTGTCGAGTCGATCTTCTTGAACCACACGTCTGGCGCCAGGCGGGCGAGCAACTGTGTAGCTCGAGCCACGCGCTCGGCGGCCACCGGCGCGCTCAAGTGACGCGATTCGGTCGTCACTGCGATCACCTCCGGCAGCGCCCCTTGCCACGCGTCCAGCAAGCCTTCCAGATGCTCCAGCGCTACCACCACACGCGTGGTCGCGCCCCGCTGGGCGAAGGGCGCGGCGGCATCCAGCGCGCCGGTCAGATCGTCGGCGACGATCGCCACCCGGCGCTGCTTATGCGCCCCGGCCCCGGCGCTGCTCATGCCCCCCGACCCCGACGTGGCTCATGCGTCCCGGCAACCAGGCGATGCGCGTAAGCGATGGCCGCGCCCATGTTGGTGGCATCCGCCCTGCCCTGCCAGGCAATGTCGAAGGCGGTGCCATGATCCACCGAGGTACGCCGGATCGGCAGCCCGAGACTGACGTTGACCGTGGTGTCGAAGGCAATCAGCTTGACCGGGATATGGCCCTGGTCGTGATACTGGGCCACCACCAGATCGAACTCGCCCTGCGAGGCGCGATAGAAGACGGTGTCGGCGGAAATCGGACCGCTGACATCGAACCCACGCGCCTTGAGGGCCTCGACGGCCGGCACGATACAGCGCGTGTCCTCGTCGCCGAAGATGCCGCCCTCACCGCAGTGCGGGTTGAGGCCGGCCACGGCGATGCGCGGATTGGCCATCCCCAGGGACACCAGATGCTCATGCCCGGCCTCGACGGTGGCGATGATCCGCTCGGGTGTTACCCGGTCGATGGCCTCGCGCAACGACACATGGGTCGACACGTGCAGAGTCGAGAGATGCTCGGAGGCCAGCAGCATGAACGACGACGGTGCGCCGGTCAGCGCGGCCAGCATGCCGGTATGGCCATCGTAATAATGACCGGCGGCATGCAACGCGGCCTTGTTCAACGGCGCCGTGACGATCACCCCGGCCCGGCCGCTCTGTACCAGTTCCACGGCCGTGGCGATGCAGCGAAAGGCCATGTCGCCGGCACCGGCACTGATCTCGCCGTCGGGGATCATGACATTACCGGCCGCCTCGACCACCGCCACGGCCACGCTACCGGCGGGGGCGTTGGGGGCATCCAGAGGGGCGAAATTCAGCTTGGCGTCAATCGTCTGCACAGCGCGGCGAAAGATCGCCGGGTCGCCGACCAGCAGCGTACCGGCTCGCGCCGACGGTGACATAGCGGCAACGGCCCGGCAGATGATCTCGGGGCCGATGCCCGCCGGGTCGCCCATGGTAATGGCGATGTCGTATTGTCTTGAAACACTGTGGCTGGACTCACTCATGGCATTAACTGCCCGCCGTTGACCTCGATGATCTGACCGGTGACGTAGCCGCTCAATGCATCGGTCGCCAGAAATAGATAGGCGCCCACGCAATCTTCCGCGCTGCCAAGCCGGCTTTGGGGAATCGTCGCGCATGCCGCGTCCATCTGGGCATCGTTGGAGTGGCGTACATGGAAATCGGTGGTGATCACGCCGGGCGCCACGGCGTTGACGCGGATATTGTCACCGGCAAGCTCCTTGGCCATGTTGCGGGTTAGGGTGGTGACGAAGCCCTTGGCCGAGGCGTAGAGACCGGCACCCGGCCCTCCGCCGTTGCGCGCGGCAATCGAACCGGTATGGATGATATTGCCGGCGCCGGCCTGGCGTAGGTAGGGCAGCGCCGCACGGCTGGCCATCACCACCGAGCGGGCGTTAAGGTCCATCACTCGGTCGTAATGCGCATCGTCCATCTCGTCCAGGCTGACACGGCCCAGCATGTCGCCGGCATTGTTGATCAGCAGGTCGAGCCCGCCCAGTTGCTCCGCCGCCTGGTCGACGATGGCGGTGGCCTCCCGGGAGCGGCTGACATCGCCCTGAACTAGAAAGGCCTGGCCTCCCGCCTGGCGGATGTCGTCGCATACCGCCTGGGCCGGCCCTTCGCTGCGGTGATAATGTACCGCCACATGAGCACCGAGCCCCCCGAGCCGCCTGGCCACCGCCGCGCCAATACCGCGGCTCGAACCGGTGACCAGTACCCGCTTGCCCTTCATCTCGTCGAACATGCTGCTCTCCTGCTTGGCGATCGTCTGGAAGTCATCCTGGGGTTGCTATACTGTTCTTGGCATACCTGTCATACATCACGACATCCTTTGCATCATAGGCCAAAGTCAGCCGGATGCCAGCCCGCTGGCCCAGTCATTCATATTAGCCATTCGCATAAACCACTCGGAGGTGTTATGTCCCCCCTTTCTCCGGCAGATTTCCTGCCTACCGATCTCTCCACGGCGCTATTGGTCGGACGCGCCTGGCGGGACACGCCGCACGCCGGGCCGGCGCTGGTCACGGTGCGCGATGGCGAGGTCATCGACATTACTCATGCCGGGCTGACGATGGCCGACCTGCTGGAGCGCGATGACCTCCTCGAGGTGGTTCGCCACGCTGAGGGCGACTCGCTGGGATCCGTAGAAGCGCTGTTCACCAACTCGCTCGAGGCGACGCCGAGGCCCCCCTACCTGCTCGCCCCCTGCGACGTCCAGGCCATCAAGGCCTGCGGCGTGACCTTCGCGGTCAGCCTGATGGAGCGGGTGATCGAGGAACAGGCCGTCGGCGATCCGGCACGCGCCGCCGAGCTGCGCAACGAGCTGCAGACGCTGATCGGCAAGGATCTATCGCGAATCGTACCCGGCTCCGAGGAAGCCATGGCCCTCAAGGAGGCCCTGCTATCGCGCGGCGCCTGGTCGCAGTACATGGAGGTGGGTATCGGGCCAGATGCCGAGGTGTTCACCAAGGCACAGCCACTCTCCTCGGTGGGCTTCGGCAGCCCCGTGGGCTTGCATCCCTCATCGCAGTGGAACAATCCCGAGCCGGAAATCGTGCTGGCCGTGGACGCCCAGGGGCGCGTCAAGGGCGCGAGTCTTGGCAATGACGTCAATCTGCGCGACGTGGAAGGCCGCAGCGCCCTGCTGCTCGGCAAGGCCAAGGACAACAATGCCTCCTGCGCCATCGGTCCCTTTATTCGCCTGTTCGACACGCATTTCGATATCGATACCGTCCGTCAGGCGCGAGTCTCGCTGCGCATCGAAGGCGAGGACGACGGCTTTCTGCTCGAAGGCGAGAGCGACATGCGCGAGATAAGCCGCGACCCGCTCGACCTGGTACGCCAGACCATCGGCGACCATCACCAGTACCCCGACGGATTCATGCTGTTTCTGGGCACCATGTTTTCGCCCATCGAGGATCGCGACGGGCAGGGCCAGGGCTTCACCCATCACCCGCGAGACCGCGTGACCATCGCAACACCCGCTCTGGGGGCACTGGTCAACGCGGTCGGGCGCAGCGACCAACTGCCGCCCTGGACCTTCGGCATCCGCCAGCTGATGCGCCACCTCGCCCAGCGCTGACGCTGCCCTTCACCACGCGCATCGCCACGACTCCAAGAGGACACCGCCATGACTACCATTACGCGTATCGACGTCCAGGACATCCGCTTCCCGACGTCGCGCTCGCTTGACGGCTCGGATGCCATGAACGCCGCGCCGGACTACTCCGCCACCTACGTGATCCTGCACACCGACGATGACAACGGCCCCCAGGGCCACGGCCTGACCTTCACCATCGGCCGTGGCAACGAGATCGTCGTCACCGCCGTGCGCTCGCTTATCCCGCTCCTCAAGGGCCGCTCGCTGGAGGCGATCACCGCCAACATGGGCGCCTTCTGGCGCGAAATTACCGGTGATAGCCAGCTGCGCTGGATCGGCCCCGACAAGGGCGCGATCCATCTGGCCACCGCCGCCCTGGTCAACGCCGTCTGGGACCTGTGGGCCAAGCGTGAAGGCAAGCCGGTATGGAAGCTGCTCGCCGACATGAGCCCCGAAGAGCTGGTGCGCTGCCTCGACTTCCGCTTCGTCACCGATGCGCTGACGCCGGAAGAGGCCATCGCGCTGCTTCGCCGGCAGCAGTCCGGCAAGGCCGAGCGCGAGGCCGAGATGCGCCGCGACGGCTTTCCGGGCTACACCACCTCGGCGGGCTGGCTCGGCTATTCCGACGACAAGGTCCGCCAGTTGGCCCGCGAGGCGCTTGCCGAGGGCTGGACCCACTTCAAGCAGAAGATCGGCGCCGATACCGAAGAGGACGCCCGCCGTGCCGCCCTGCTGCGCGAGGAGATCGGTTGGGACAACGTGCTGATGATGGATGCCAACCAGGTGTGGGAGGTCGACGAGACCGTCGCCAAGATGCGCCGGCTGGCTGAATTCGATCCGCTGTGGATCGAGGAGCCCACCAGCCCCGACGATATTCTCGGTCACGCCGAGATCCGCCATCGTGTCGCGCCGATCGGCGTGGCCACCGGCGAGCACTGCCACAACAAGGTGATGTTCAAGCAGTTCCTTCAGGCCGACGCTATCGACTACTGCCAGATCGACGCCGCGCGCCTTGGCGGGCTCAACGAGGTCATCCTGGTGGTGCTGATGGCTGCCAAGTTCGGCGTGCCGGTCTGCCCGCATGCCGGCGGCGTCGGGCTCTGCGAGTACGTCCAGCATATCTCGCTGTTCGACTACATTGCCGTCTCGGGCAGCCTCGACGGCCGGGTGCTGGAATACGTCGATCACCTGCACGAGCACTTCGTCGATCCGGTGGTAGTCAAGGGTGGCCGCTATCAGGTTCCGACTGCCGCCGGCTACAGCATCACCATGCACGACGACTCGCTGATACGGCACCGTTTCCCGGACGGCGCCGCCTGGCAGGAGGATAGCTGAATGGCCGATACCCCCGCGATTCTGGATCTTATCGAACATCAATTAGGCGAGCGCGCGGTACTGCGCCACCCTGCTGACCAGGCCCGCTATATCAGCGACTGGGCCGGCGACCGCCTGGGCATGCCGCTGGGGGTGGTGCGCCCATCCACTACCGCCGAGGTCGCCGAGATCGTGACGCTATGTCGTGAGCACGGCGTGCGCATGACGCCCCAGGGCGGCCACAGTGGCCTGGTCGCCGGCGCCCTGCCCGACCGTGACGGCGGCGAGCTGGTGATCAGCCTGGAGCGCCTGAACCGCATCCGCGACCTCGACCCGATCAACTTCACCATGACCGTCGATGCCGGCTGCATCCTCGAAACCCTCAAGCAGGCCGCCGCCGAGCATGACTGCGACTTCCCGCTCTCGCTGGGCGCCCAAGGTAGCTGCCAGATCGGCGGTAACGTCGCCACCAACGCCGGCGGTCTCAATGTGCTGCGCTACGGCATGATGCGCCAGCTGGTGCTGGGCCTCGAGGTCGTGATGCCCGATGGGCGGATCTGGAATGGCCTGCACGCCCTGCACAAGGACAATCGCGGCGTCGACCTGAAGCAGCTGTTCCTGGGCAGTGAAGGCACGCTGGGCATTGTCACCGGCGCCGTGCTCAAGCTGGTGCCGCGTCCCGAGCAGAGCCGCACGGCCCTGCTCGGCCTGCCCTCGGTCGAAGCGGTGGTTGCACTTTACGGCCTGGCGCGGCGCGACTGCAGCGACCTGCTCACCGCCTTCGAGCTGATTCCTCGGCGCTGCATCGAGCTCGCCATGGAGGCGACCCCGGCACTGCGCGATCCGCTGGACGAAGCGTATCCCTGGTACGTGCTGATGGAAGTCGCCGCCACCGGCCCGGTGGATCTCTCCGCCATGCTTGAGCACCTGCTGGAGCGGGGCATGGTGCGCGAGCTGATCGTCGACGGCGCGCTGGCCGGCAGCGAAGCCCAGGCGCAGCAGTTATGGCAGTTCCGCGAGAGCATGCTCGAGGGCCAGCGCCTGCGCGGCGAGCACCTGCGCACGGACATTTCGGTGCCGATCTCGGCCATTCCCGCCTTCGTTGAGCAAGCCACGCGAGAAGTGATGGACGCCTCGCCCGACTGCGAGATCATCGCCTACGGGCATATCGGCGATGGCAACCTGCATTTCAATATCCTGCCGCCGACCGCGCTCGACGATGCGGCCAAACGCCAGCACCTGCGTGAACTCGAGGATAAACTGTTCGCGGTACTCGATGGCTTCGGCGGCAGCATCAGCGCCGAGCACGGGATCGGCCGCACCAAGCAGGCGCCCTACCTGGCGCGGCTTTCGCCCCTGGAACACGAGATGGCCCGGGGCATCAAGGCGCTGTTCGATCCCGAGGGCCTGATGAACCCGGGACGCATCCTGCCCGTCGAGCGCTAACGTTCGCCCCGGAAGCGCCCGGCCAGACCGCGCATGGCGTTCATGAGCAGCAGGGTGTCGATGCCGACACCCACGAACGCGCAACCGGCGACCAGATAGCCATGGGCCTCGTCCTCGTCGACGGTGACGATGCCGGTGGGCTTGCCCGCCGAGCGGACACGGGAGATGGCGTCACCGATCGCCTGACGCACTTCGGGATGGCCCGGATTGCCCAGGTGACCCAGGGCCGCGGAGAGATCGGCCGGGCCGATGAAAACGCCATCCACCCCCGGCGTCGCGGCGATGGCGTCCAGGTTCTCGAGGCCGGCCATGGTTTCCACCTGCACCAGCAAGCACATCTGCTCATCGGCGCTGGCCAGGTAGTCGTCTACCTGGCCCCAGCGCGCGGCGCGGGCCAGCACATGGCCGACGCCGCGGATGCCATGCGGTGGGTAGCGCATGGCGGCCACCAGACCGGCGGCCTGCTCGGCGGTTTCCACCATCGGCACCAGCAGCGTCTGCACGCCAATGTCCAGATACTGCTTGATCAGCACCGGATCGCCGACGGGAGGGCGCACGATGGGATGAGACGCATAGGGCGCGATGGCCTGCAGCTGACCCAGCAGGCTCTTCAGGTCGTTGGGCGAATGCTCGCCGTCGAGCAGTAGCCAGTCGTAGCCCGCCGTCGCGGCCATCTCCGCGGAATAGGGGCTCGCCAGTCCCAGCCACAGACCAATCTGGCGCTCATCGGCGCGCAGGCGCTGCTTGAAGGTATTGATGAGAAGTTGCATCACGGCCTCGTCGAAGTTCTATGCGTTCCAGGCGCCGCTCGTAGAGCCCCTTGACGATCATGGTGGCAAGCACCAGGCCGCCGCCGGTGAAAGCGAGGGGTGTGGGCTGCTCACCGAGGATCCACCAGACCCACAGCGTCCCTACGACGACCTCGAGTAGTAACAGCAGCCCCACCTCGGCAGCCGGCAGGTACAGCGGTCCACGTTGCAGCAGGGTGACCCCCAGCGGCACGATGACCAGGCACAGCAGCATCACCAGCCACAACCTGTCCCACGGCGGCATGCTGAACTGCCCGCCGCTGGTCACCGCAAGCCCCGCACCGACACCGACGATCAAGCCGGCAAAGGTCAGCATCGGGCTCATGTCGACCCCGGGGCGCGTGCGGCACAGCGTGAAGTTGATCGCAAGCGTAGTCGCCGCCAGCAACGCAAAGCTGTTGCCTATCCATGAACCGACCCCCGCATCGTCGACCACGATGAGACCGATACCGACCATGCACAGCCCGATCGCCAGCCAGGTACGACGCGGCAGGCGTTCCTTCAGGAATATTCGCGAGAGTGCCGCGGCGATCAACGGCGCCCCCGCCAGGATCATCAGCACGTTGCCGCCGCGGGTGTATTGGTTACCCAGCACGAAGCCGCAGGTGGTCATGCTGAACAGCAGCGCCACCCCAATGCCGGTCCAACCGCAGCGCCGGTAGGCATGCAGCGTGCCGCGACCATGGCGGGCGACGACGATCAGCAGAAATCCCAGCGCCGACAGCAGGCCGCGCCACATCAGGATCTCGGCGTCGGGCAGCCCGGCCAGCTTGATCAGCAGCGCATCGGGCGACATGACCAGCGCCCCGCCGCCGGTGAGCAGCAGCCCCTGCTGGCGATAGGAAAGCGGCGGCGATGTCATCGTGACCGCTCTCCCTCGCCGATAGGGTTGCGCCGGATCAGGAGCCCTTCTCCTGAAGCACACGAATCACCTCGGGGACCGACACGCCCTGATCCTCGATCCCGGCGTAGAGGTCATGCACCGCGGCGGCGACCCCATCGGACACCCCGAGCTGCTCGGTCATGGCGTGGTAATAGCCGAGGTCCTTGCTGGCGTTGGCCACGCTGAAGCGAAAACCGGACGGGTCAGCGGAGGCAATGAACGGCCGCAGGCGCTCGAGTACCACGCCGCCACCGCCGCCCTTGCCCAGCACCTCGAGCAAGGCGGCGTCGTCGATGCCGGCCGCGCGCGACGCCACCGTCGCCTCCGCCAGCACCGCCGAAAACCCCAGCGACACGAAGTTGTGCAGCAGCTTCAGCGTATGGCCGGCGCTGACCGGGCCGGCATGCGCGATGTTTTCGGCGAAGCTCTCGAGCAGCGGGCGTACCTCGTCGAACAACGCCTCGGGCGCCCCGACGATCAGGTTGAGACGCCCCTCCTCGGCTTCCTTGGGCGTGCGGGTCATCGCCGCATCCATGAAGCGGCCGCCCGCCGCCTGCACGCGCGCAGCCACCTGTTGCGTCGAGCTGGGCAGCGCCGTGGAACAATCGATCACCACGCTGCCCGGGGCAAGGCCTTCCAGCACGCCGCCGGCCTCGAACAGCACGGCCTCGACCTGGGGCGAGCCGGTCACGCAGAGGATCACCACTTCGGCGGCCTCGGCCACTTCGCGCCCCGAGTGCTTGGCTATCGCCCCCTCAGCCAGCAGGTCGTCCACAGGCTGGTTGCCGGCATGGTCCAGAAAACACAGGCGATGGCCGGCGCCTAGAATATTGCGCGCGATGCCATGGCCCATCAGGCCCACCCCGATCAGCCCGACATTGATTGCCTGACGCATATTGCTCCCTCTCCTTGTAGTTTATGAGGATCGTTGTGTACGAGGCTTGTCGTGTTCGGGCTTGTCATGTCAACGAGTGGCAGTGTAGCCCCGAAAACGCCCTCAACCGTGACGAATGGCGACGGTCTTGAGCCGCGTATAACTCTTCAGGCCCTCGAAGCCTTTCTCGCGGCCGTGCCCGGAACGCCCCACGCCGCCGAAGGGCAACTCGATACCGCCGGCGGCGCCGTAGTTGTTAACGAATACCTGGCCGCTGCGAATGCCCTTGGCCAGGCGCAGCTGGCGCCCGCCATCGCACGTCCAGATCCCTGCGCACAACCCGAAATCGGTGGCGTTGGCCAGTTGCAGGGCCTCGGCCTCGTCGCCGAAGACCTGCACGGCCAGCACCGGGCCGAACAATTCCTCGCGAAGCACCTCATGACCGGCGGGAATATCGACCAGCAACTGCGGCACCACGAAGTGGCCGCTGGCCGGCGCCTGATCGGCCAGCCGACCCTGCGCCATCACCCTGACGCCATCGGCCTGGGCGGCGGCCAGCCTGGCCTCGAGCTTGGCCTTCTGGCGCGCATTGATCAACGGGCCGCAGTCGGCATCGGCTTCACCGGCATCGCAGCGCAAGGCGGAAAAGCGCTCGGCCAGTCGTCCCAGAACGACCTCGGCGACCTCCCGCTGCAGCAGCAGGCGGCTGCCCGCCGAGCAGGTCTGGCCGGCATTCTGGATGATACCGCGCACGACCGCCGCGAGCGCGGCGTCCACGTCGGCATCGGCGAAGACGAGTTGCGGCGACTTGCCCCCGAGCTCCATGGTGAGGGGCACATGCCGAACGGCAGCGGCCTTCGCCACCTCGGTTCCGGTCTCGGGCGAGCCGGTGAAGGAAAGATGATCGATGTCGGCATGCGCCGCCAGGGCAGCACCCGCCTCACGGCCCTGCCCCGGCACCACGTTCAGCGCGCCGGGCGGCAGCGCATGCTGTACCGCGAGCTCAGCCAGGCGCAGCACGCTCAGGCAGGCATCCTCGGCGGGCTTCAGGACCACGGTGTTGCCGGCGGCCAGCGCCGCGGCGACACAACGCCCGAAGATCTGCGCCGGGTAGTTCCAGGGAATGATCTGCGCACAGACCCCGTACGGCTCGCGCAGCGTCATCACCGCGAAGTCGCTCTCGAACGGGATGGTCTCGCCATGCAGCTTGTCGGCCGCCCCGCCGTAGAAGCGAAAGTAACGCGCACAGGCGGCGATGTCGCCACGCGCCTGGGTCATCGGCTTGCCGGTGTCGAGGCATTCCAGGGCCGCCAGGTGGTCGAGGTCGGCCTCGATGATCGCCGCGAAGGCCAGCAGCCATTCGCTGCGTCGGCGCGCCGTCCAGCTCGGCCAATCGCCGGTGCGTCCTTCGAACGCCTGCCGAGCGGCGCCAACGGCGGCGTCGACGTCCTCCGGCTGGCTGCGGGCGATGCGCGCGATCGACTCGGCATACGCCGGCGTCTCGACCATCAGCGTCTCGTGGGTGTCGGCCCACTCACCGCCTATGAGCGCCTGGCTTGGTGGCATCTCGGCGATCCCGGCCTTCTCGGCAATTGCAGCGAACGGCTGCATGGCAGCACTCCTTGTCTTGGTATCAATAGCCTTGGCATCGATAGTCTTGGAATCCATAGCGTTGGCATCCCTAGGGTCGGCGTTAATAGAGCAGATCGACCAGTCCCATGGAGATCCAAGGCATGTAGGTGATCGCCATCAGGCACACCAGCACCACCAGCACGAACCGCACCAGCCAGGGCAGCATCTGATCGATGGAGATCTTAGCCACCGCGCAGGCGGCGAAGAGGTTGACGCCCAGCGGAGGCGTGATCATCCCCAGCGCCAGATTGACCACCATGATCAACCCGAAATGCACCGGCTGGATGCCGAACTGGATCGCGATCGGCGTGAGGATAGGGGCCAGCACCAGAATCGCCGCCGTCGTCTCGATGAACATCCCCACCACCAGCAGCAGGCCATTCACGGCCAGCAGGAAGGCCCAGGGACTCTCGAATACCCGGTTGACCCAGTCGGCGATCTCGGCCGGCAGCCCCGAGCGGCTGATCAGGAAGCTGAACAGCGCCGCCGCAGCGATGATCAGCATCACCGCGGCCGTTGAGATCACGCTCTGCTTGAAGATTGCCCACATGTCTTGCAAGCGCAGCTCGCGATAGAGCAGCCCGCCCACCGCCAAGGCATAGAACACCGCCACCGCCGAGGCCTCGGTGGGCGTGAAGATGCCGCCATAGATGCCGCCGATCACCACCACCGGCATCAGGATCGCCGCCCAGGCGCGCTTAAAGGCGACGCTAAAGACGCTGCGATCCTCGCGATCCTGGAGGCCATAGCCGCGCAGCTTGCAGAAGACATACAGGAACAGCAGCAAGGCACCACCGATCAGCACCCCGGGGCCGATGCCGGCGATGAACAGCTGGCCGATCGAGGTATCGGTGCTGACACCGTAAAGAATCAGCGGTATCGACGGTGGAATCAGCACGCCAAGCTCCGCCGAGGAGGCCTGGATCGAGGCGGCCAGTGGCCGGGGATAACCGTGCCTGACCATCGCCGGGATCAGGATGGCGCCGATGGCGAAGGTGGTCGCCACGCTTGAGCCCGACACCGCGGCGAACATCATGCAGGTCAGCACGCAGCTCATCGCCAGGCCGCCCTGGACCCCGCCGACGATCGACTTGGCGAGATCGACGAGGCGGCTGGAAATGCCACCGGCCGCCATCAGGTTGCCGGCCAGGATGAAGAAGGGAATCGCCATTAGCGGGAAATGGTCGATGCCCACGAACATCTGCTGCGGCACCATCAACAGCGGCAAGCGCGAGAAGAATTCGATGCCGATGATCGAGGCCAGCAGGATCGACATGGCGATCGGCACGCCGACCGCAAACAGGATGACCAGCGACAGGCCGATGACCAGGTTCATGAGCGATCCCCTCCCTCGGCGGGTGGGGTCGGCTCGCTGGGCGCAAGGCTCGACCGGGCCTCCCTGACCGCGTCGTTTTCCGCTTCGGGCGCCACTTCGCTGTTTTCCGGGCCGAGTTTCTCCAGCCCCATCGATTGCGCCAACAGCCTGGCGATCACCGCGACCATGGCGAAGGCACTCCCGGTGGGAATCGCCGCATAGGCCCAGGCGATCGACATGCCCAGGCCGGAGAGCATCTGGCTGCGCACCCGCAGCGTCATC
Organism: Halomonas korlensis; assembly: GCF_900116705.1. GTDB lineage: Bacteria > Pseudomonadota > Gammaproteobacteria > Pseudomonadales > Halomonadaceae > Halomonas > Halomonas korlensis. The sequence goes on from NZ_FPBP01000007.1 coordinate 34,164, forward strand.
TGGACGCCATACACCATCAACACGCCCAGCACCAGCAGGCAGCAGGCGCCGATGGCCAGTTCCAGGGCCAGCAGGGTGCGGCGCGGCATCAGCTTGTAGATCAGCTCCACGGCCATCATGTAGCCACCGCGAAAGGTCGCGGCCGCGCCCATGAACACGCACCAGATCATGGCGGCACGCGCAATCACTTCCGACCAGGTGGAAGGCGCGTTGAAGATGAAGCGCGTCAGGACCTGAAAGAAACCCAGCGACACGGAGATGATCAGCATCACCACCGCGATCACCAGTGCCAGCCGGGTCAGCAGGCTTTCCAGGCGAAGAAACCAGGAGAGCATCGAGATCACCTTGTCAGCAAAAGGAAACCTCCGGCGACAGCGCCGGAGGTTGGGTGGGATCAGCAGTCGCTTTCGCGGATACGGTCCAGCATCTCGCTGCCGTACTCATCGGTATAGATCTCGTAGGCGGGTTCGACGGCCTCCTGGAACGGCGCCGGGTCGACATCGGTATTGACGGTCATGCCCTTCTCGCGCAGCAGCGCCACGCCTTCTTCCTCGAGGCGGCTGACTTCCTCGCGAGTGGCCTCAGCAGCCGCCTGCGCCGCCTGGTCGAACCACTCGCGCTCCTCGTCGCTCAGGCCGTCGAGCAGGATCGGCGAGCCTAGAATGGCGGCGGGCGAATAGACGTGTCCGGTGAGCGATAGATGATCCTGCACTTCCCAGAAATTGGTCGCCACGATGACGGTGATGGGGTTCTCCTGGCCATCCACGGTGCCCTGCTGCAGTGCCGTGAAGAGCTCGGGGAAGGCCATCGGGGTCGGGCTGGCACCCAACTGGCGGAAAGCCTCCTGATGCACCCGGTTCTCCATGGTGCGTACCTTCAGCCCTTCCGCGTCTTCTGGCGTATTGATCTCGCGCAGGCTGTTGGTCATGTGGCGAAAGCCGTTCTCCGACCAGGCCAGGCCGACCAGGTCGTGATCGCTCATCTTGGTCAACAGCTCATTGCCGATCTCGCCGTCCAGCACACAGCGCGCCTGGTCGTAGTCCTCGAACAGGAACGGCAGATCAAGCACATAGGTCTCGGGCACGAAGTTGCCCAGCGGGCCGGTGGAGGTGATGACCACGTCCACGGTACCGATCTGCAGGCCTTCGATCATCGCCCGCTCGCCGCCCAGCGAACCGGAAGTATGCTCGGTGACGGTGAATTCGCCGTCGGACAGCCGCTCCAGGGTCTCCTTGAAGGCATCGGCGCCCACCGAGTAGTGAGAGCTGTCCGATAGGGTATGCCCCAGATTCACCTCGGTGGCGGCCTGGGCGTGAAAGGCCATTGCCGTGGCGGCCAGGCTACCGATGGCGACGGTCAGCGTGCGGCGTGCAAGATGTCTGGTCATGATACTGCCCTCTTGTTCTTGATAACGCTTGGATTGTCGGGTCGCCTGCGTCAAGACAGACGCTCACCCTGGGTTGTCGCCTGCCCGATCAGCAGGCGACTTGCTCACGGACGTTCGTCAACGAACGCCTCGATGATCTCGCGAAAATTGCCGTCGCCTTCGAAACCCAGCCGTCGGGCCTTGGCGGTATCGAAACGCGCAGGCCAGCTCGAGACGATGGCGGTGACGCGCGCATCCGGCTCGTGGCGCACCCTGGCTACGGCGGCATCGCCCGCTACCTCACGCAGAGTCTCGAGCATTTCAGCCACGCTGACCGTGATGCCGGGCAGCATGAAGGCTCGGAAAGGCGCCCAGCGTTCGCCCGGCACCTCGGCGCCGTGGATCAGCGCCTCGACGACCTTGCCCGGCGACATCACGAACATCTCGAGGTCGGTCGGCACCGGGCAGACGGCGTCCTCGCCGTTCAGCGGCTCGCGCAGGATGCTGGAAGCGAAGCTCGAGGCCGCCGCGTTGGGACGCCCGGGGCGGATGACGATGGTCGGCAGCCGCAGCACGCGACCATCGACCAGCCCACGACGGCTGTAGTCGTTGATCAACAGCTCGCACATCGCCTTCTGCGCACCATAGGAATTCTGCGGCTGCAGGGCGGTCATGTCGTCGAGCACCTCGGGCAGCTCGCCGCCGTAGGCCGCCACCGAGCTGGCCATCAGCAGCCGCGTCGCGGCCAGCTCATGCTGCCGACAGCCCTCGATCAGCGCCCGGGTGGCGTCGAAATTGACCCGCATGCCGAGGTCCAGATCGGCTTCCGCCGCCGAGCTGACCACCGCCGCCAGGTGATAGATCACGTCCGGGCCCGAGGCGAGCACCTCATCGAGCGCGCCCGGCACCGTGACATCGAGTGCCTGCGCGACGATCTCGACGCCGTCGGCGTCGGGGACCGGCGCCTCGATCTGATCGAGCAGTGTCAGGCGACGGATCGTCTGGTCGTCAAGCCGGCCGCGTTCGAGCAGGCGTGTAACGAGTCGTTGGCCCAGGAAACCGGCAGCGCCGGTGATGACGATATGCATGGAAGTTCTCGCTTACGGTAAATGGTGGTGTCCGTCGTGAAGCCACATGACACGATCAGGGCTTGAGGCCGTAGACCTGCCCCCAGCCCAGCCCCTCGCGCGTCCCGGCGGCGGGACGATATTCGCAGCCGATCCAGCCTCGATAGCCGAGTCCCTCGAGACGCTCGAACAGCGCGGGATAATGAATCTCGCCGACATCCGGCTCATGGCGCTCGGGCACCCCGGCGATCTGCACGTGGGCGACACGCGCGAACTGGCGCTCCAGATGGCGAATCAGGTCACCCTCCATGATCTGGCAATGGTAGAGGTCGAACTGCAGCCGGAGGTTGTCGGCGCCGACCGCCTCCAGCACCGCCAAGGCGTGTGCCTGGCGCGAGAGAAAGAAGCGCGGCATGTCGCGGGTGTTGATCGGCTCGATCAACACCTCGCGGCCGACCTTGGCCGCCTCGCTTGCGGCAAAGCGCAGATTCTCCACGTAGGTCGTATGATGGGCGACGCGAGTGTCGGCATCGGCGTCCGGCGGTAACAGGCCCGCCATGGCATGGACCCGCGGACAGCCGAGTACCTCGGCGTAGCGCAGCGCCTCGACCACCGAGTCACGAAATTCCGCCTCGCGCCCGGGCAGGCTCGCGATACCGCGCTCGCCCGCTTCCCAGTCACCCGGAGGCAGATTAAACAGCACCTGTTCGAGGCCGGCGTCATCCAGTGCCGCTCGCAGCGGCTCGGGGGCGTAGGCGTAGGGAAACAGGTACTCCACGCCCCGAAAGCCGGCCTCGGCGGCGGCGGCAAAGCGATCGAGGAATCCATGTTCCGGGAACAGCATGCTGAGATTGGCGGCCAGTCGAATCATCGGGGCGTCCTTGGGGTCGGGGGCTGGCGGTCAGTCGCGTGGAAAGCGTGCCTCGAGCTCGGCGATCTGCTCAGGCGTCAAGGCGCGTGGGTTCCGGCCATGCAGCAGCAGGAACAGCTTGGCCGTCTCTTCCAACTCCTCGGTCGCATAAACGGCCGCCTCCAGCGACTTGCCGGCCACCACCGGGCCGTGGTTGGCCAGCAGTACGGCACTGTGCGCCCCGGCCAGGCCGCGCACGGCATCGCCTAGACTCGGGTCGCCGGGAAGGTGGTACGGGACCAGCGGCAGCTTGCCGACCCGCATCACGTAGTACGCCGTCAGCGGCGGAATGCAGTCGTCGGGGTCGATCTCGGGCAGGCAGGAGACGGCGACCGAGTGGGTCGAGTGCAGGTGCACGATGGCGCCGGATTGCGGGCGCTCGGCGTACATCGCCATGTGCAGGAAGCTTTCCTTGGTCGGCTTGTCGCCATCGAGCAGCCAGCCGTCCCGGTCCATCCGCGAGATGCGCGCCGGGTCCAGCCGGCCGAGGCAGGCGTTGGTGGGCGTCATCAACCAGCCGCCGTCATCCAGGCGCACGCTGATGTTGCCGCTGGAGCCCATGGTCAGCCCGCGGTCGAACAGCGACCGGCCCAGGGTGCTGATCTGTTCACGCAAGCGGGTTTCGTCGTGGGCGCTCATGGCTGTCTCTCCCCGCCGGACAACTCGTCCAGTACCGCGAAGGCGCGCGAGAAGAAATTCTCGCCACCGAAGTTGCCGGATTTCAGCGCCAGCGATAGCGGAGCGTCATTGTCCGACCTGCCCGGCAGCGGCGCCTGGGTCCAGGGCACGCCGGGGTCGATCTGCTCGCCGATGCGCATCATGGTCACCCCCAGCGCCGAGACCACGGCGCCCGAACTCTCGCCGCCGGCGACGACCAGCCGCCCCACGCCTTCGGCGACCAAGGTGCTGGCCAGCTGGCCGAGCGCCGCTTCGACCAGCTGGCCGGCGCGTTCGACACCCAGCGCCGCTTGAGCCGCCTTGACCTGATCGGGGTCGGCGGAGGCGTAGATCAACACCGGGCCGCCATCGGCCAGCTGCTCGCGCGCAAACGTCAGGGCCTCTTGGAGATGCGCGTCGCTTTCGGCCAGCCGCTCGGGGTCCAAGGCGAAGCCCGGCTGACGTTCAAGGAAATGATCGACCTGGCCGAGGGTGGCCCGCGAGCAGCTGCCCGAGAGTACCAGCGCACTGCCCGAGGCCGGGGCCAGCCGGCCGGGTGCTGGCCGCTCCGCCAGCCAACCCAGCCGGCGGTACTGCGCCGGCAGCGCCTGGCCGAGACCGGAGCCGCCAGTGACCAGCGGCATGTCGACCACCGCCTCGGCCAGCACCGCGAGATCGTCCTCGTCGAGGGTGTCGCAGATCACGTGGCGAATACCGCGCTCGGCGAGCTCGCCGAGATGGCGACGGGTCGCCTCGCCGCCCTGTGCCAGCGTCGGGCGTGCCGCCAGGCCCACCGGATGCGGCGTCTGTCGCGACAGCACCCGCACCAGATCGGCGTCACGCATGGGATTGAGCGGATGGTGTTGCATACCGCTGTCATTGAGCAGCCGGTCGCCGACGAACAGATGCCCCTGATAGACGGTACGGCCGTTGACCGGAAAGGCCGGCACCATCACCGTCTGGGCGTTCCCCAAGCGCTTTGTCTGTGTCGCCCGAAGCCGCTCCGTTTCTGTCGCCCGCAGCCGCTCCAATAAGGCATCGGCCACCGGACCGATATTGCCGGCATCGGTAGAGTCGAAGGTGGAGCAGTACTTGAAAAACAGCTGCCGTGCGCCCTGGACCTGCAACCACTCGAGCGCCGCCAACGAATCGGCGACCGCCTCGTCTGCCGGGCAGGTGCGTGACTTCAGCGCCACCACCACGGCATCGACGTCCTCGATGACCGTTGCGGGGTCGGGCACGCCGATCACCTGCACGCAGCGCATCCCCGCGCGCACCAGGTTGTTGGCGAGGTCAGTGGCGCCGGTGAAATCGTCGGCGATGGCGCCCAGCACGATGGCCATGTTCAGCCCTCCCCGGGATCGTTGGCGGCCTCGGGCAGCGTGATGCCCGACAGTCGCTGATAGACCTTGATCACCGCGGCGTCGTCCTCGCGGCCGAAACCGGCGCCCTTGGCCGCCGTGAACTGCTGCAGCGCACTCGACGCGACAGGCATCGACATGGCGAGCTCGCGCCCCGTCTCGTGCACGATGTTGAGGTCCTTGACGAAGATGTCCACGGCCGACAACGGCGTGTAGTCGCCCTTGAGGATATGCGGCACGCGGTTCTCGAACATCCACGAATTGCCGGCGGAATGGGTGATCACCTCGTAGACCGTGTCCGGGTCCAGCCCCATGCGAATGCCCAGCGCCATGGCCTCGGCGGCGGAGGCGATGTGCACGCCGGCCAGTAGCTGGTTGACCAGCTTCATGCTCGACCCGGTACCCGGCTCGCTGCCCAACCGATAGACCGTGGCGGCCATGGCGTCGAGGGCCGGCGCCGCCTTGTCGAAGGCCAGCGACGACCCGGACGCCATCACCGACAGCTGCCCGGTCCGCGCCTTGGTGGCGCCACCGCTGATCGGCGCATCGAGCATCTCGAGACCGGCATCCGCCAAGCGCTCGCCCAAACGCCGCGCGACGCTCGGCGCCACCGTCGCGCACTGCATCACCAGCCCGCCGCGCTCGAGCGAACCCACCACGCCCTGGTCGCCGAACAGTACCTGTTCGACCTGATCGGCGTTGACCACTACCAGCAACACGATATCGGACTGGGCAGCAAGCGCCGCCGGCGAACTGGCACTCTGGCCGCCGTGGGCTTCGAAGCTCGCGCAGGCCTGGGGAGAAATGTCGAAGCCGGTGACCGTCAAGCCCCGCTCCAGCAGCGCCGTCGCGGTGCCCATGCCCATGGCGCCCAGACCGATGACGCCCACCCTGGGAGTCATGGGAGTCCTTGTGGTTTCGTTGCTCACCTGGCGCTCTCCTGCGGTTCGAATGCCGAGACTGGCAGCGTTGCGATGTTAGCGCTAACATCGTTTTAGTCGATTGGAATCTCGGCAGCAAGCCCAACGGCCAAGGGTGCGACCAATGTCTAGCCGGAAAGAGCCTACGCGACAGCGTCGTGGCTCGGAACAGATCACGTTGAAGCAGGTCGCCGAGGCTGCCGGCGTCTCCGCCATCACGGCCTCGCGGGCACTCAACACGCCCGAGCGGGTCAACGACACCACACGCGAGCGAATTCTGGAGGCCGTCGAACGGCTGGGTTACGTGCCCAACCTGGTGGCCGGGAGCCTGGCGTCGTCGCGTTCGCGCTTTATCGCGGTGATCGTGCCTTCGCTCGCCAACGCGGTGTTCATCGAGGTGATCCATGGCCTGCAAGAGACCTTCGAAGCGCAGGGCTACCAGATATTGCTGGGCAATACCGACTACGACCTACAGCGGGAATACCAGCTGGTGCGCACCTTTCTCGGCTGGTCGTGCTCGGCCCTCGTCACCGCGGGACTGCGCCACAACGAGGCCTGCCTGGGCCTGCTGCGCCAGTGGGACAAGCCGGTCATGGAGGTCATGGAGCTTGGCGAAGGGCTCGACCTGAACGTGGGGCTGGACCATTACGGCGCCGGCCGCTGCATGGCCCATCATCTACTGGAACGGGGCTATCGTTCGATCGTTTATGTCGGCGCCTGCATGGACCGCGACTATCGCGCCGCCATGCGCTTCTCGGGCCATCGCGAGGTGCTGGAGGCCGCCGGCCTGCCGGCTCCGCTCGTCGAACTGCAGCGCCTGGGCAGCCTGGAGGCCGGTGCTGAAGGGCTCGACCGAGCGCTCGCCGAGCGGCCCGAGGTCGACGCCGTGCATTTCGACAACGATGACCTCGCGGTCGGCGCCTTGCTGCATGCGCAGCGCCGTGGGCTGCGAGTCCCCGAGGATATCGCCATCGCGGGCTTCAATGGCCTGCCGCTGGGCCAGCACGTCACGCCGCGCCTGACCACTGTCCTCTCGCCCCGGGAAACCATGGGCCGACTGGCCGCCGAGCAGGTGCTGAAGCGTCTCGAGAACGACCTTGATCGCGCCCTAGCACCTCAGCGCCAGCATGATGTCGGTTTCACGCTCCTCGTGGGCGAGAGCACCTGACACTCAGCGGGAGCATTTGAAACCAAGCAGAGGCCCCGGTCAGGGAAAGAAAATGGCTTGCGCCAAGCCGCGTGCTGAGGTTACCTGGAGACCCTGAGCCCGTAGCGCTTGAGCTTGCGCACCACGCTGGGCTGGCTGATGGCCAGGCGCTCGGCCATGGCGTAGGTCGTCGGCAGGTTCTCGCACAGATCGGCCAGTACCTGCCGTTCGGCGCGAGCCAGATAGCCCTTCAAGGTCTCGCCGTCCGACATGCCGAGCACCGCTCGCTCCTCCCCCGCCGCGTCCGTCGGGGTCGGCTCGCTGGGGGCATGGGACGCGCCCAATGAGGGCGCGTCGATCTGGTCCCCTGGCGTGGACAGCCAGGCCCGCTCCAGCCAGTTTTCCAACTCGCGCACGTTACCCGGCCAGTCGCTGCCCATCAGCTCGGGCCAGACGCGGGCATGCAGCAGTTTCTGGCGCCCATAGCGCCGGTTGAGCTGCGCCAGGCATGCCTCGACCAATGCCGGAATATCATCACGACGCTCACGCAGCGGCGGCAGGGTGATCGGTATCACGTTCAGTCGGTAATACAGGTCGAGTCTGAAACCGCCCTCCTCGACCCGGCGGGCCAGATCCTGATTGCTGGCCACCACCAGGCGAAAATCGACCCGACGCGGGCGCGTGTCGCCCAAGCGGGTGAGGCTCCCATCCTGGATGACCTTGAGCAGCTTGGTCTGCATCAGCAGCGGCAGCTCGCCGATTTCGTCGAGAAAGACGGTGCCACCTTCGGCCTGCTCGAGCAGCCCCGCCTTGCCCTGGCGCGCCGCGCCACTAAAGGCACCGGCCTGGTAACCGAACATCTCCGACTCGAAGAGGTTGTCGGGAATCGCCCCGCAGTTGACCTCGATGAAAGGCCCGTCGCCACGCCGGCTCCAGCGATGCAGCTGTCGGGCAAACGCCGTCTTACCAACGCCGGACTCGCCGAGCATCAGTACGGTGGCATCCGAGGGCGCCACCCGCTTGAGCAGCAAGGCAATCTCGCGCATGACGTCACTGCGTACGCGAAGCTCGCCCAGGGCATCGTTCAACGCCTGGTCGTCGGCATCGGGCAGCGCGTGGTGACGCTTGAGATGTTCACTGAAACGCTTCTGCAGCAGCGCGTATTCGTCCTGAAGCAGTTGTAGATCCGTGAGATCCCGCGAACGGCTGACGATCCGCTCGAGGCGCCCGTCGACAAACACCGGATGCGCCTCGGCGATCACTCGCCGTCCGGTGCCGGTCACCTGCATCAGCTGCGCCATCTTGCCGGTTCGCATGACCTCCAGGGTGATCGAAGGCTTCAATACTCCTCGCGCTTCCAACTCCTGCACCGTTGCGCTCTTGAGCTCCTGACGTGAGAGACCATAGACCGCGGCGGCGCCCGGGCTGACATCCAGCACCCGACCGTCGCCGGCAACGATGAAGAAGTGATCGCTGGCCGTCTCGACGATGGTTTGCAGCACGAACCGGTCGATATCGCTCACTGGGGCTCTCCGGTCTTTCAATATGATTCATTATCGTATCGATGATTCGATAATGAATCAATCTGACGCGCTTTCGATTCATTCGTACATCGCTCTCAGCAACTATGCCCCGCATGGCGCGGTTAGAGACTTGGCACGAAAACTGCTTATTGCTTGGTAGAGATTTATCGCGACGCATCGCGACATCCGGCCGGGCAGCTAGCCGACTCGATAACAATGCCTCGACAGGGCTTCGACAGGAGAGAGCATGAGCAATTTCAACCAGCCTATGGGCGGCAACGAGATGCCGCGTTTCGGTGGCCCCGCCACCATGATGCGTTTGCCCACGCAGGATACCGCCGAGGGCCTCGACGCCGCCTTCGTCGGCATACCCATGGACATTGGGACCTCAAACCGCCCCGGGACGCGTCTGGGCCCGCGACAAATTCGTGATGAATCGCGCATGCTGCGCCCCTACAACATGGCGACCCAGGCCGCGCCCTTCGATAGCCTGCAGGTGGCCGACCTCGGTGACGTGCCGATCAATACCTTTCACCTGCCCAAGAGCGTGGAAATCATCACCGCGTTCTACGACCGGCTGCTCAAGCACGACTGCATTCCCTTGACCCTGGGCGGCGAGCACACCATTACGCTGCCCATCCTGCGCGCTATTGCCAAGCGTCACGGCCCGGTGGGGCTGATTCATATTGACGCCCATGCCGATATCAACGATCACATGTTCGGCGAGCCGATCGCCCATGGCACGCCCTTCCGTCGCGCGCAGGAAGAAGGACTGCTCGATGCTCAACGTGTCGTCCAGATCGGCCTGCGCGGCACCGGCTATTCTGCCGATGACTTCGACTGGTGCCGTCAGCAGGGCTTTCGTGTCGTCCAGGCCGAGGCTTGCTGGTATCGCTCTCTCGCGCCGCTGATGGCCGAGGTACGCGAGCAGATGGGCGACGGCCCGGTCTATATCAGCTTCGACATCGATGGCCTCGACCCCTCGGTCGCCCCCGGCACTGGCACGGTGGAAATGGGCGGCCTGACCGCCTCCCAAGGGCTCGAGATCGTACGCGGTGCCGCGGGGCTGAACATCGTCGGCGGCGACCTGGTCGAGGTCTCACCACCCTACGACACCAGTGGCAATACCGCGCTGATGGGCGCCACCCTGCTCTACGAAATGCTCTGCATACTGCCCGGCGTTATGCGCCGCGATTAAGATTCTCGGCAAGACCGATACGACAACGACAATTCAACCTGAGGTGCCTTATGCCATCCTCCCTCGATACATCCGACGACATAGCGCTTGAGGGCGCCCCGCTTTCTCGGCACGGGCTGATCAAGTTCATCGTGCCATCGCTGATCGGCGTGCTGCTGTTCCTGGTGCCCTTCTCGATGGGCGATACGATCAACATCGGCATGGGGTTCGCCGCCGATGGGCTCAAGGCCCTGCTGGGGGATGCCCTGCCGGCCATTGCCATGGTAGTCCTATGCCTGTCCTTGCTTCTGACCTTGGTGGTCAAGTTCACCCATCCAGGCTGGGCGAGCGAGGGCATGCTGAAGGAGTTGTTCGACGTGGCGCCGCTGTGGGTTGTCATGCGAGCCCTTGGTGCGCTCTTCGCCGTGATGATCTACTTTCAGGCCGGCCCCGCGTTCGTCATCGCCTCCTTCACCGGCGGCGTAATGCTCAATGACCTGGCACCGGTGCTGCTGACCTTCTTCTTCTTCGCCGCTATCCTGCTGCCGTTTCTGGTCGACTTCGGCTTCATGGAATTTATCGGCAGTCTGCTCCGCACCCCCTTCCGCTGGATCTTCGGGCTGCCGGGCCGGAGCGCCATCGATGCCACAGCCTCCTGGATGGGCTCGGGGACCGTAGGGGTACTGATCACGACCCAGCAGTACGAGAAGGGCTTCTATAACTGCCGCGAGGCGGCGGCTATCGCCACCAACTTCTCCATCGTCTCGATTGCCTTCGCGATTCTGGTCACCACCTTCATCGGCATCAACCATCTCTTCGTGCCCTTCTACCTGACGGTGGTGGTCGCCGGCCTGGTGGCGGCGGTGATCGTGCCGCGGTTGCCACCGCTGTCGCTCAAGCCGAACACCTACTACGAGCCGGTCGGCTGTCAGCTTCAGGAGGAGCGCACCGGCAACCAGAGCCTGCTGCGCTACAGCCTGGGCATGGCCGTGGCCCGCGCAGAGAAGGCCCCCGGCCCGCAGCAGCTGGTGCGCATCGCCTTGTTCAACGTCGCCGATATCTTCTTTGGCCTGCTGCCGCTGGTCATCGCCATCGGCACCGTGGCGCTGATCCTGGCCGAGTTCACGCCGCTGTTCACCTGGCTGTCGATGCCCATGGTGCCAGTGCTGGAATGGATGGGCCTGCCCGAGGCCGAGGCCGCGGCCCCCGCTACCTTGGTGGGCTTCGCCGACATGTTCCTGCCGGCGGTCCTGGGCAGCAACATCGAGAGCGAGCTGACGCGCTTCGTGATCGCCTGCCTGTCGCTGACCCAACTGGTCTACATGTCGGAGATCGGCGCCCTGCTGTTGAAGTCCAAGATCCCGCTGAAGCTATGGGAACTGGTGGCGATCTTCCTGCTGCGTACCGCCATCACGTTGCCGATCATCGTCGTCATGGCCCATTGGCTGGTCGGTTGAGGAACCCTGAGATGACTTGTGCAGAACTGCTGATCCGATTGCTGCGCGACACCTACGGGGCGGATACCGTCTTCGGCATTCCCGGCGTGCACACCATCGAGCTCTACCGTGGCCTGGAAAACAGCGGCATGCGCCACGTCACCCCGCGCCACGAACAGGGCGCGGGCTTCATGGCCGATGGTTACGCACGCGCCACAGGACGCCCGGGGGTCTGCTTCATCATCACCGGGCCCGGAATGACTAATATCGCCACGGCGATGGGTCAGGCACTCGCCGATTCCATTCCCATGCTGGTGATCTCCAGCGTCAACCGTCGCGACACGCTGGGGCTGGGCCAGGGGCGCCTGCATGAGCTGCCCAGCCAGCAGCAAACGATCGCCGGCGTCGCGCGCTTCAGCCACACCCTGCTCGACCCCGGTCAGCTGCCCGAAGTGCTGGCCCGGGCCTTCACGGTGTTTCGCAGCGAGCGGCCCGGGCCCGTGCATATCGAAATTCCCATCGACCTGTTCGATGCACCGGTTGCGGCGCCGAGCCAGTGGCAACCGCCGATGCTGTATCGCCCGGCGCCGGACCCTCGTGGTCTCGATCTGGCCGTCGACTGGCTGACGGCGGCCGAACGCCCCCTGGTACTGCTGGGCGGCGGCTGCGTGGAAGCTCCCGAGGCGGCGCGCCGGCTGGTCGAACGATTCGACGCGCCGACGGTGACCACGATCAATGCCAAGGGGCTGCTGGGCCGACACCACCCGCTCGACCTCGGCGCCAACGCCGCCTTGCCCGCCGTGCGCGAACTGGCGGCGAAGGCTGACGTGATCCTGGCGGTGGGCACCGAGCTCGGCGAGACCGACTATGACGTGGTATTCGATGACGGCTTCACCCTGACCGGCCGGCTGATCCGCATCGATCTGGATGCCCGGCAACTGGTGCGCAACCAGCCGCTGGCGCTTGGCCTGGTGGGCGATGCCGGCCGCAGTCTCGAGCTGCTGGTCGAGCGTCTGCCGCACCCGATGCACAAAGGCGGGCAGGAACGCACGGCGCAGGCCCTTGCCACGCTGGACCTCACCAACGATCCCGCGTTCGCGCCCTTCGTCCCGCTTTATGCGGCCCTTGAAACCGCGCTCCCGGAAGCCATTCTGGTCGGCGACTCGACGGCCCCGGTCTATGCCGGCAACCACTTGGTCGCACAGCCGGCGCCACGGCGTTACTTCAACGCCTCCACCGGCTACGGCACCCTCGGCTACGGCCTGCCGGCCGCCCTCGGCGCCCAGCTCGGCCAGCCGGCACTGCCGGTGGTCGCCCTGGTGGGTGACGGCGGCGTGATGTTCACCCTATCGGAGCTCGCCACTGCAGTGGAAGAGCGCCTGCCGGTGGTCATCCTGCTGTGGCACAACGCCGGGTACGAGGAGATTCGCCGCTTCATGGACGCCCACGGTGTCGAACGCCTCGGCGTCGACCTCAAGGCGCCCGACTTCCTGACGCTCGCCCGCGGCTTCGGCTGTCTAGCGACCCGCGTCGATAGTCCTGACAGCCTCAGCGACGCCCTGGCCAGTCGACCGCTGGACGGGCCGATGCTGGTCGAGGTGGACGCGGCCCGCTGGCAGCGATCGCTGACAACCCCGCTATGAAGGATACCCCCATGACACGACTCGACACGCCCTGCCTCGACAAGCAGTTCATCGATGGCCAGTGGGTCGTCTCGCGGGGCGAGCGACGCCTGCCGGTCGTTAATCCCTTTCGCGAGACGCTGATCGCCGAGGTCACCGCGGGCGACCCGGCCGACGTCGATGCCGCCGTGACAGCCGCCCGGCGCACCCTGCCCGCCTGGCGGCGCTTGGGCGGCACCCGGCGGGCCGTCTACCTCGACGGCTTCGCCGACGCGCTGGCGAACCGCCGCGACGCGCTGATCGAGCTCTCCTCGACCAACAACGGCAAGGCCATGGCGGAAGCGGCGATCGACCTGGACGATGCCATCGCCTGCTATCGCTACTATGCGGGACAGGCACGGGCGCTGGATGCCCGCCAGGGAGAGTCCGTTGCGGTGGCGATGGAGGGTGTGGTGGCCCGCTGCTATCACGACCCGGTCGGGGTCGTGGGGCTGATCACCCCCTGGAACTTTCCGCTGGTGACCAGCGCCTGGAAGCTTGCGCCGGCGCTCGCGGCCGGCTGTACGGTGGTACTCAAGCCCTCCGAGGTGACGCCGCTGCCCGAGCAGGTGCTGGCCGACATTGCCCAGGACATCGACTTGCCCGCCGGTGTCCTCAACCTGTTGCACGGCGATGGCGAGGGCATCGGCGCGCCCATCAGCCGCCATCCCGGGATCGACAAGGTCTCGTTCACCGGCAGCAACCGGGTTGGCGAGGCCGTCATGCGGGCGGCAAGCGCCACGACCAAGGGCCTGTCGCTGGAACTCGGCGGCAAGTCGCCGATTCTGGTCATGGACGACGCCGACCCGCAGCAGGCCGCCGACTGGGTGATGGCCGGCATCTATTTCAACTCGGGTCAGATCTGTTCGGCCACCTCGCGGCTGATCGTACACGAGGCCATCGCCGAGGCGCTTTATGCCGCACTCGCCGAGCGAATCGATGCCATCGAGCTCGGTGACCCACTTTCCCCGACGACCGACATGGGGCCGCTGACCAGCGCCCGGCAGCGCGACGGCGTACAGCGCTACCTCGACATCGCCGCCGCCGAGCAGCTCGTCGCGGTTCGTGATGCCCGCCACCGCCAGCTCCCCGAGCAGGGCATCTTTCTGGCCCCGACGCTCTATCGCGACGTGCCGGTGACGAGCCGCCTCTGGCAGGAGGAGATCTTCGGACCGGTACTCTGCGGCCGCAGCGTGTCCAGCGAAGAGGAGGCTATCGAGCTGGCCAATGACAGTGACTTCGGCCTGGCCGCCACCGTGATCAGCGGCGACAGCGAACGTGCCCAGCGAATCGGTCGCGAACTGCAAGCCGGCAGCATCTGGTTCAACAGCGAACAGCTGGTGCTGCCAGAGACCGGCTGGGGCGGCTTCAAGCGCAGCGGTATCGGCCGAGAACTCGGCCCCTGGGGGCTTGCCGCCTTCCTGGAGGTCAAGCACGTTATCGGCCCGGCGGCCTGAGCATCGCTGTCGAGCCAAATCCAGGCCAAGAAAAAGCCGCCTGGGTTTATCCCAGGCGGCTTTCAAATGTCTGGTGGAGCCTAGCGGGATCGAACCGCTGACCTCCTGCGTGCAAGGCAGGCGCTCTCCCAGCTGAGCTAAGGCCCCACACGCTCTCGCATCGGCGAGAACGAGGCACATTCTATGCACGTGGCGCATGCACGTCAACCGTCGAAAGGAAGGAATCGTCTGGGGCTAAAAGCGAATTCCACTTAGGAGAATCTTGTGTCACTCTTGCCGGACTAGAGACGCCACGATTGGCAACATGCCGATTAATCCCTCCACTCTCTGTTGAGGAGCCGCGCCTTGATTCGGGTTCTCATTGCCGATGATCATCACCTGGTCAGGACCAGCATCGCTCACTTGCTGAATGCCGAAGAGGACATCAGCGTGATCGGTGAAGCGGTGGATGGAGAAGACGCCATCGCTCAGACACGCGACCTACGTCCCGATATCGTCCTGATGGACATCCGCATGCCGGGTATCGGCGGCCTGGAAGCTACCCGCAAGATCAATCGTGGAGCCAACGGTAGTCGTGTGCTGGTGCTGACAGCCTTTCTCGAGGAAACTTTCGCTCAGCGCCTGCTCGATGCGGGCGCCTTTGGCTTGATCAGCAAGGGCTCGCAGCATAACGAGATGGTCACCGCCATTCGGCGCATCTTCGCCGGCCAGCGCTATATCAGTCCCGAAATCGCCCAGCGCCTGGTGCTGTCACGCATCGACGCCCTGGCGAACCCCTTCGACGAGCTCTCCCAGCGTGAACTGCAGGTCGCGATGATGATCGTCAATTGTCAGAAGGTGGCCGAGATCTCCGATCGCCTGTTTCTCAGCCCCAAGACGGTCAACACCTACCGCTACCGTATATTTGAAAAGCTCAGCGTCAATTCCGATGTGGAGCTCACCCACCTGGGGCTGCGGCATGGCCTGGTGGATGGCTTTGCCAGCGCCGACTGACGGGGCACGACAAGGTCGCGATCTGCTAGTATATGGCTTCTGTTGACTGGGAGCTTTCTAGCCGCATGAGCTTCGATTCCCGACAATTTCTTGCCAATGTCAGCGAGGCGCCCGGCGTCTATCGCATGCTCGACGAGCAGGGCGACACGCTCTATGTCGGCAAGGCGCGGCGCCTCAGGGCCCGCCTGGCCAGCTATTTCCGTGGCGCCCTGAACACCAAGACCCAGGCGCTGGTGGGAAGAATTCATGATGTCCAGGTCACGGTCACCAACAGCGAGACCGAGGCGCTGCTGCTCGAGCAGACCCTGATCAAGGAGCTACGTCCGCCTTACAATATCCTGCTGCGCGACGATAAATCCTATCCCTTCATTTTCGTGACCGACCGCCATCCGTATCCGGCGCTGGAATACAAGCGCGCTCGCGCCCGTCGCGACGATGGCCGCTACCTCGGCCCCTATCCGAGCAGCGGCGCGGTGCGCGAGAGCCTGTCGTTAATGCAGCGGATCTTTCGCATCCGCAATTGCGAGGATAGTATCTTCGCTCACCGCACCAGACCCTGTCTCCAGTACCAGATCCACCGTTGCAGCGCGCCCTGTGTTGGCTACATCAACCAGGAGGACTATCGCCGCGATCTGGAACACGCCGTGCAGTGCCTGGAAGGCAAGAGCGAACAGGTCACAAGCGAGCTGACCCGCGAGATGGAAGCGGCCAGCGAAGCGCTGGCCTTCGAGGACGCGGCACGCTTGCGCGACCAGATCCAACAACTGCGTCAGCTTCAGCAGCGCCAGTTCGTCGATACGGCCGGCGGCGATGCCGATGTGTTCGCCCTGGCGAGTCGCCCCGGCGCGCTGTGTATCTCGGTACTCACCATGCGCCAGGGCCGCCTGCTGGGCGCAAGACATCATGCCCCTGCCAATGGCCTGGACCTTCCGGAGGACGCCCTGCTCGGCGATTTCGTCAGCCAGTTCTATCTGGGCCAGGCCCGCGAGATTCCCGGCGAAGTGATCGTCAGCCATCCGGTGCCCGATGCGGGCCTGATCGCCAGCGCCTTGAGCGAGCGTGCGGGAAAGCGTATCCGCCTTACCGACCAGGTACGCGGCCATCGCGCCCAATGGCGTGAGCTGGCCCGCACCAATGCCGAGCAGCAGCTCGCCGGCCAGCTTGCCAATCAGAGCCAACTCGCGAAGCGCTTCGAGGCGTTGCGCGAAACCCTCTCACTGCAAGACGTGCCACGCCGCCTGGAATGCTACGACATCAGCCACAGCCACGGGGAAGCCACCGTGGCCTCCTGCGTGGTATTCGATATCAATGGCCCGCGTAAATCCGACTACCGGCGCTTCAACATCGAGGGCGTGGCCGCCGGCGACGATTATGCCGCCATGCGCCAGGTACTGATCCGTCGCTTCAAGCGGCTGGCAGATGGCGAAGGGGAGCGCCCCGACATCCTGATCGTCGACGGCGGCAAGGGGCAGCTCAATATGGCCCGCGAGGCCTTCGCCGAACTCGGCGTCACGGGGGTAGTGCTGCTGGGCGTGGCCAAGGGCACCACGCGCAAGGCAGGCCTCGAGACGCTGTACGTCGAGACGGTCGATAACAGCCTGGACCTGGAAGGCGCCTCGCCGGCGCTGCATCTGATCCAGCATATCCGCGACGAGTCGCATCGCTTCGCCATCGCCGGTCATCGAGCACGGCGCGACAAGACCCGTCGCACCTCCACCCTGCAGGAGATTCCCGGTGTCGGGCCGCGGCGGCGGCGCGAGCTGCTGCGCTTCTTTGGCGGGCTGCACGGCGTCAAGCAGGCCAGCCGCGAGGAACTCGCCAAGGTGCCCGGCATCAGCGCCACCATGGCCGAGACGATTCATCGCGCCTTGCATGGATGATAACGCCCGAGGCGGATAGAATGACCTCGCCGCTTCAGGCGCCATCCTCACGGCAAGGACAGCATCACGTAATGAACATACCCAACCTTCTGACGCTCGCTCGCATTATCTTCATACCGTTACTGGTGGTCCTCTTCTATCTGCCCTTTGCCTGGAGCATGCCGCTGGCGGCGTGCCTGTTCGGATTGGCCGCCGTGACCGACTGGCTCGACGGTTATCTGGCCAGACGCTGGGATCAGGCGACTCCGTTCGGGGCCTTTCTCGACCCGGTCGCCGACAAGCTGATGGTCGCCGTCGCGCTGGCGCTGTTGATAGAGCGCTTCGATACGGTATGGCTGACGCTGCCGGCGCTGGTGATCATCGGCCGCGAAATCGTGATTTCGGCGCTGCGCGAATGGATGGCGGAAATGGGCAAGCGCGGCATGGTCGCCGTGTCGTGGATCGGCAAGGTCAAGACCGCCCTGCAGATGATCGCACTGCTGGTGCTGCTGGCGTTCCCTCCCGGCCACCTGCTGGCCCTCATGGGCGTGGTAACGCTGTACGTCGCGGCCATGCTGACGCTCTGGTCAATGTATTCCTATCTACGTGCCGCCTGGCCGCACTTGAGTCGCTCGATGTAGCCAAAAGCGTTTGACAGTCACCGACTTATCCTTATAATTCGCTCTCGAGTCGAGCGGGAATAGCTCAGTGGTAGAGCATCGCCTTGCCAAGGCGAGGGTCGGGAGTTCGAATCTCCTTTCCCGCTCCATTTCCTGTCACGCTTGCCGACAGGACACGACTCGATGAGGCTGGATGGCAGAGTGGTTATGCAGCGGACTGCAACTCCGTGTACGCCGGTTCGATTCCGACTCCAGCCTCCACTTTTCCCCGATTTCCCGCTTGATCCCGTACCGCCCGGATGGCGAAATTGGTAGACGCAAGGGACTTAAAATCCCTCGGTGGCAACACCGTGCCGGTTCAAGTCCGGCTCCGGGCACCATTCCTTCCTGACTTGCCACCCGCTTTCGCCGTCACTCAAGTTTACCCCAGCGACACCCGCGAGGTGCCGGCGAGGATAGCCATGGCGTCACATCTCCAGTCAGATAGCGAACATGATGTCCTGATTATCGGCGGCGGGGTTGCCGGGCTAGTGCTGGCTCTGGAAATTGCCGAGCAGCGCGCGGTGACGCTCCTGCGGCCGTCAAGCGATGATCAAGGAGCCAGCCGTTGGGCTCAGGGCGGGATCGCCGCCGTCCTTTCGCCTCAGGACGATGTCGAGGCCCATGTCGCCGATACTCTGGTCGCCGGGGACGGTCTCTGCGATGAACGCGCGGTGCGCTTCACGGTGGAACAGGGGCCTGCCGCCATCGAGTGGCTGCTCGCCCTCGGCGTACCCTTCACCCCCGACGTCAGCCCCGGCGCCAGCTACCCCTATCACCTGACCCGCGAGGGTGGCCATGGGGCGCGGCGCATCATTCATGCCAACGACGCCACCGGTCGTGCCGTGGTCGACACCCTGCTCGCCCATGTACGCTCGCATCCTGCCATCTCGCTTCGCGACGATCTCACCGCCATCGCCCTGATCGGCGACCAGGCCGGACACTGTCGCGGAGCGTACTGCCTGGATCGGCAGGGGCACCCGAGAGAGCAACGCGCACACGACATCGTGCTTGCCACGGGCGGGGCCAGTGGGCTCTACCGCCACACCACCAGCCCCAACCCAGCCAGCGGCGAGGGCATGATGATGGCCGCCGACCTCGGCGCCGAGCTGATGAACCTGGAGTTCCAGCAGTTTCATCCTACCTGCCTCTACGACCCCGAAGGGCCGCCCTTCCTGATCAGCGAGGCCGTTCGCGGCGAAGGCGGCCTGCTGCTGAATGTCCATGGCGAGCGCTTCATGCCGAGCGTGGATCCCCGGGCCGAACTGGCCCCTCGGGATATCGTTGCCAGAGCCATCGATGCCGAGATGCAACGCACCGGCAGCGACCATGTCACCCTGGACATTCGTCACTTAGGCGACGAGGCCATCCGCCATCATTTTCCCACCATTTATGCCCACTGCGCCGAGCGCGGCCTGGATATCACCCGCACCCCGATCCCGGTTGTCCCCGCGGCCCACTATAGCTGCGGCGGTATCACGACCGACCTGGAAGGCGCGAGCAACGTGCCTCACCTCTTCGCCATTGGCGAAGTCGCCTGCACCGGTTTGCATGGTGCCAATCGGATGGCCAGTAACTCACTGCTGGAATGCCTGGTATTTGCTCGAAGCTGCGCACGCCGCCTGGCACGCCCAACACCATTCTCAACGGCAAAACTTCAGCATACAGATTGGGGCAACGACCCGGCGCCACTCGCGTTAATCGAGCAACACCTTGAACAACTACGCACCCTCATGAGCGCCAACGTCGCAATCGTACGCAGTGACAAAGGGCTCAGCGACGCTGCCGAGCGCCTCGCAGACCAGCAGGCCGAACTGGCACCGCTATACGAGAGTGCCGCGCCCACGGCAGGATTGGCCAGCCTGTGGCATGCCGTGCGCCTGGCCAGGCTCACCGTTCGGAGCGCACAGTCGCGACGCGAGTCGCGTGGGTTGCATTTCAATCCAGACCACCCGACCCATGGTGAGCCCTCGCCACTGCCATCTCGCATCCGGCTGGACGCTGACGAGAGGTGATCTCTCGGTGCAGGTATTGCAGGTATTAAGGAAGGGTTACCAGTTCGCGGCGAAGCGAACGACGCGATGGCGCATCGCAGCTATCCGGCCAAAGCCAGAGTCGCTGACCATCCAGTTCGAGGCCAATCAGCCAGGGACCTAGATAGTCGCAATGCAGTGTGACCTCCTGCCAGGCTGCTGCCGGGTCGTCGCGCCAGCTCCACCTCACCCCGCCAATGGCCTGGGGCGTGACGCGCAACTCGCCCCGCGAGCGGGAGGCGCACCACTGCCAGAACACAACGCTCAGTACCACGAAAGTGAGCAGCACAAGCCACGGCGGCGACCACCATCCCATCAGGCCGACCATCCCCGCACAAAGCCCGAGATGCACGGCCAGCGCCATCCTAGACGGGACGATGCACAACGTTATCGGCGTCTTCGGCATATTCGACGATCATCTTCACGATACGGCGGATGTCCGGCGCTTCGGGCCACTCACGGCGCATCAACCAGGCAAAAAGATCCTGATCCTCTTCATCGATCAGGGTGCGGAAAGCCGCCTGGTCGTCCTCATCGAGCCCATCGTAGCGATGCTCGAGAAAGGGGATCAACAACAGGTCCAGCTCCCACATGCCGCGGCGGGAATGCCAGTATAGGCGTTTGCGCTGGGCCGTCTCCGGGGATGAGTGTTCGCTCAACGTCGACCTCGAATGCCAGAAAAAATGTAGACCCAGTATACCCGAGCCCTCGCTGCCGGGGCAGCACGTCGCTACGATCTCAGGCGCATTTACCCGATCACGACCGTAGTTCGTTGTTTTCTCGAGAGTTGCACAGTATGCTTTGAAAAATAACAATGCCGGGATCGATAAGCCCCAGGCGAGGCTGCATGGAGAGAGGCGATGACCAAGTCCGAGTTGATCGAGCAGATCGCAATGCGACAGCCAGAGCTGTCGATCAAGGAAGTCGAGTCGGCGGTTCGGCTGATTCTCGATGATATTACCGACACCCTGGCGGATGGGGGTCGCGTCGAGATACGTGGCTTCGGAAGTTTTTCGCTTCACTACCGGGACCCCCGCGTGGGCCGCAACCCCAAGACCGGAGAACCGGTCGCGCTGGATGGCAAGTTCGTGCCACACTTCAAACCCGGTAAGGAATTGCGCGAACAGGTGGATGCCAGTCGCGCCCTCGGTTACTGATCGCTTTTCTGGACCTTCGATGTTCCGGTTTTCATCGTCATTTCGACATCCACTAGAGGGAACACGCTCATGCGTTGGCTCAAAGGCCTGATCCTGGCCATCATCCTGCTGGCGGTACTGCTGGTCGGTATCCTGTTCGCCGTCAATAACCAGCAGGCCCTGCCGCTTAACCTGATCTGGCTCGAGTTGCCCGAAGCGTCACTGTCCGTGTGGTTACTGGCATCGCTGACCGTCGGCGTCCTGCTCGGCATGGTCGCCATGAGTGGCGTCTATCTGCGCCTGCGGACCCTGCTGACACGCGCTCAGCGTCATAACCATCAACAGCGCAAGGAGCTCGACCGCCTGCGTGTCCAGGAGATGAAGGAACTCCCCTGAATGGCCGACCTCCTGCTGCTGACCCTGTTGTTGGCAGCGGTCGCCATCGGTTGGTGGCTCGGCCGCCGCGAACGCAGCGGCCCCGCCACGCCACCCGCCTCCCCTACCCTGGCCAAGGACTATTTCACGGGCCTGAACTACCTGCTCAATGATCAGCAGGACCGCGCCATCGAAACTTTCGTGGCCGCACTCGAGGTGAACAGCGAAACCATCGAGACCCACATTACGCTGGGCAATCTATTCCGCACCCGTGGCGAGGCGGACAGGGCCGTCAAGATCCATCAGAACCTGCTCGCCCGCCCTGCCCTGACCGGTCCGCAAAGCGACCGGGTGCAGCTCGAACTTTCACGCGACTTTCTCAAGCTGGGACTGCTCGACCGCGCCGAGCGGCTTCTCAAGCATCTTGTCCGCGATACGTCGGATGAGGAGATCCGCCTGTCGGCCAGGCAATTGCTCGCCGACCTGTTCGAGCGTGAGGGAGAATGGAAAGAAGCGCTCGACGCTGCACAGCCACTTCTGCATCGCGACGAAAACTTGCGCCGGGCCGCGGCTCACTGGCTGTGCGAGCTGGCCGACCGGGAACGCCATACCGCCAGCCCCGGCCCGGCCCGCAAGCACCTGCGCCAGGCCCTCGCGACGGATGAGCGCTGCGTGCGGGCCAACCTACTGATGGCCGGTCTGGAACACGATACCGCTCACTACAAGAAAGAGATTCGCCTGCTCAAACGAATCCCCGAACAGGACCCTGCCTTCACACCGACGATCCTTCCGCCTCTGGCGCAAGCCTACCGACTAACCGACGACGAAGACGGACTGATCGCCTACTTGCAGCAGTTGCTGGAGCAGACGCCCTACACCAGCGTGATCATCATGCTCGCCGAGGCGCTACGCCAGCGCGACGGTCTGCCGGCGGCAATCGAGCTGGTGAGCGCTCAGCTCAATCGGGAACCCAACCTGGCTGGGGTTGACTACCTGATGGACCTCTACGGGCATCAGGGACAGGGTGAACCCGACGAGCGGCTCGTGCTGCTCAAGCAGCACACACATACGCTACTGCAGGCACTACCGCGGCATCGCTGCCGGCGCTGCGGTTTCACCGGGGAACAACTGCACTGGCAGTGTCCGCGCTGCCGAAGCTGGGGTACCACCAAGCCGATCACCGGTATCGAAGGCGAGTAGGCACGCTATACCTTGGCCGCCAGCTCACTTTCGATGGCCTCCAGCGCCGCCATGGGATCTTGCGCCTGTGTCACCGGGCGCCCCACGACCAGGTAGGTACTGCCGGCCGCGATGGCCGCGGCGGGAGACATCACGCGCTGCTGGTCATCGGCCTCAGCGAAAGCGGGACGGATGCCCGGCGTCACCTTCAAGAACGAATCCCCACACAGGCCTTGCAACCGGGCGGCCTCCTGAGCGGAACAGACAACGCCATCCATCCCGCTATCCCGCGCGAGCATCGCCAGACGCTCGACCTGTTCGGCCGGTGAGGCCGCGATGCCTACCTCTGCCAGATCAGTGGCCTCCATACTGGTCAAGACCGTAACAGCGATCAGCCGTGTGGACAGGCCGTGTCGCTCGAGCCGCTGCCTGGCCGCTTCCATCATTCGCCTGCCGCCCCCGGCATGGACGTTGACCATCCACACACCCTGTTCGGCCGCGGCCTGAACCGCGCCAGCAACGGTGTTGGGAATGTCATGAAACTTCAGGTCCAGGAAAACCTCGAAACCGCGGCCATGCAGGGCATCGAGCACCTCGGGGCCGCTACGGGTAAATAGCTCCTTGCCCACCTTGACGCGACAACGCAACGGGTCGAGGCGATCCGCCATGCATAGAGCGGCATTGAGGGATGAATAATCAAGCGCAATGATCAGCGGCGAAGCGGTTGGCACAAGACATACTCCCGACATGAATGAAGACACACGAAGTATATCAGCCGTGAGCTGCCGTCTCGTCCGCAAAGGCTTACAAAATATATTCGTTAAGTATTATATTCACATAAGCGATATTAGGTAGAAAGCTACTCCCAGACCCTTATCGTGGTAGGGGACACCAGTTGGTGTCCTTTAATCGCACATGGGCAGGAGATTGAACATGCAGTCACGCATCAAGGGAACTCTCGCGGCTTCGCTCTTGGCTTTATTGCTGGCCTTCATCCCACTGACCGTTCTCGCTCAGGACGTCGCACCGATAGACATCAACACTGCCAATGCCGAACTGCTGACCGAGCTTCCCGGCATCGGCGAGGTCAAGGCCTCGTCCATTGTCGAGAACCGTGAAGCCAATGGCCCTTATGGAGGCCCAGACGACCTGCTGCGAGTGGATGGCATTGGCGAGGCTACCGTGGATGGGCTGCGTGAACAGATCGAATTCTGAAAACGTCCAAAAGCAACTGCAAGAAGCTTAACGAAGCACGCCGGCCCCTACGCGGCCGGCGTGTTGCATCAAATCATGGTCGTCACTCTGTCGAGCCTAGCAAGTGAAAACCCAGCATGCGGGTCAGAGGCGAAGCCCACCATCACACTCGATGACCCGGCCAGTGAAATAGTCATTGTCGAAGATAAACGCCACGCTCTGGGCGATATCGTCGGGCTGTCCTAACCGCCGCTGCGGTATGCTGCCGGCCAGCTTGTCGAGCACATCGTCACGCATCGAGGCTGTCATCTCCGTTTCGATAAAGCCCGGTGCCACCGCTCCCACCCGAATCTCCTGACGGGCAAGTTCCTTTGCCCAGGTAACGGTCAAGGCTGCGACGCCGGCCTTGGCCGCTGCGTAGTTGCTCTGGCCCATGTTGCCGGCCCGCGAGATACTCGAGATATTGACGATGACCCCGCCATGACCGGCTTCTACCATCTGCGCTGCCGCCTCGCGACCGCAGAGGAACACCCCGGTCAGATTGACATCGATAACCTGCTGCCACTGCTCGAGGCCCAGTGTCTTCTCGACCCGGCCGTCCCGCGCCTTGACCAACAGGCCATCGCGAACGATGCCGGCATTGTTGACCAGGCCCTTGACCGGCCCGAGTGACGTGGCAATGTCGGCGAAGGCCTGTTTCACCGACCCCTCGTCGGCGACGTTAACGATAAAACCGCGCGAGGTAATGCCCGCCTCATGCAGGCTGCCCACCGCATTGTCCAGGCTGTCACCATCCCTATCGAGCAGGGCCAGGGTAGCGCCGCGACTGCCCAGCATATGGGCCATCGCCAGACCGAGGCCTCGGCCACCACCGGTGATGGCAATCACGCTGTTGTCGAGCTTCATAGTCGCTTCTCCAGTACATGAGCACTCGTCGCTCCGCACAGCATTGACCGGAGCATTCCGAGTGATGGCGTTACACAAGGTCGCGCCAGTGAATGAGTTGTCGCGCATTGTTGCACTGCACCATTCCTGATTGCAACAAGTTGGAAGTAGGCATCCAATCGCCTCCGCTCGACATGTCGGTTGATTTTCAGGCAAACGCCCCCATTCACAACACAACTGTCACCTCAGGAGCTAACATGCCTTTCCTGCTAGCGTTCACGATTTTTGCCCTGCTCGATTTTGTAATTCTCTTCTCTGTGGGCAGCGAGATCGGGCTGCTTACTACCCTCGCGCTGGTGCTTGCCACCGGCTTCATCGGCCTACACCTGATCCGCCGCGAAGGCGTTGCCACCTTCGCTCGCGCCCAGGAGCGTCTGTCCCGTGGGGAAGTCCCGTCATCCGAGCTGCTGACCGGCGCCGCACTGATCTTCGGTGGCGCCCTGCTGATGGCGCCGGGCTTTCTGTCCGATACGCTGGGCTTCGTTTGTCTGATACCCAACGCCCGCCGGTTACTGGGCAAAGGACTCGCACGGCTGGGCCTGCGTATGAAAGGGCTTCACATCCAGACGGGAAGCTTTGGCGCCGCGCCGGGAAGCGATACCCACACCCGTAGCGGGCCGACCGGCGGCACGGAAAGCCCGTCGGGCTGGGATTCCGGCCCCGACGCAGGCAAGTCTCATACCGACAGCCGCAATGGCCAGACCCTGGAAGGCGATTTCATCGAACACGATGAACCACGCCGCTGACGCCTGCACGCTTGAGTGAAAATTTTTCGGCTACGCCCTTGAAAGGAATTCTCCAGCCCCCACTTCTCGGACAGCATCAGGTTTCGGCGCGGGGCCAGTTCTCGCGCCTTCGACAAGAAGGCGGCCAACGCCTTCACCTCGGGGTTCGCCACGAGGCTAGTGATGAACCGTCGTGGCGGTAGCGCCACGACAACGCAAACCATCAGGAGAATGTGAGCAATGAACATCCGTCCCTTGCACGATCGCGTCGTCATCCGTCGCGTTGAAGAAGAACAGAAGACCTCAGGCGGCATCGTGCTCCCGGGTAATGCCCAGGAAAAACCGACACGTGGCGAAGTGCTCGCCGTCGGTAATGGCCGGATTCTCGAAAACGGCGATGTCCGCCCGCTGGACGTGAAAGTCGGCGATACCGTGATCTTCAAGGAAGGCTTCGGCGTCGAGAAGCAGAAAATCGACGGGGAAGAAGTCCTGATCATGAGCGAGTCAGACGTCCTGGCCGTGGTTGAAGGCTGAACGGCCGTCGACTCTTAATCGCCTACCGCTAATATTTTGACGTTCACGAACTCACAGGAAGCATAAGACAATGGCAGCGAAACAGATCAAGTTTTCCGATGATGCCCGCAAGCGCATGGCCCGTGGTGTCGATACCCTGGCCAACGCCGTCAAGGCAACCCTGGGCCCGAAGGGCCGCAACGTCGTCATCGAGAAATCCTTCGGCGCCCCGACCGTCACCAAGGACGGCGTCTCCGTCGCCAAGGAGATCGAACTCAAGGATCGCTTCGAGAACATGGGCGCGCAGATGGTCAAGGAAGTTGCTTCCAAGACCTCGGACGTCGCCGGTGACGGTACCACCACCGCCACGGTGCTGGCCCAGTCCATCGTCACCGAGGGCATGAAGGGCGTCACGTCCGGCATGAACCCGATGGATCTCAAGCGCGGTATCGACAAGGCGATCTCTGCCGCCGTCGAGGAAGTGCGTGCGCTGGCCGTGCCGTGTACCGATTCCAAGGCGATTGCCCAGGTCGGCACCATCTCCGCCAACGGCGACGCCCGCATCGGCGAGATCATCGCTGACGCCATGCAAAAGGTCGGCAAGGAAGGCGTCATCACCGTCGATGAAGGTCGCGGCTTCGAGGACGAGCTGGACGTTGTCGAAGGCATGCAGTTCGATCGCGGCTACCTGTCGCCCTACTTCGTCACCAACCAGGACACCATGGCGGTCGAGCTCGAAGACCCCTATATCCTGCTGGTCGACAAGAAGATCTCCAATATTCGCGAACTGCTGCCGACCTTGGAAGCCGTCGCCAAGGCGGGCAAGCCGCTGGTGATCGTGTCCGAGGACATCGAGGGCGAAGCCCTGGCTACTCTGGTGGTCAACACCATGCGCGGCATCGTCAAGGTCGCCGCCGCCAAGGCGCCCGGCTTCGGTGATCGTCGCAAGGCCATGCTGCAGGACATCGCTATCCTCACCGGTGGTACGGTGATTTCCGAAGAAGTCGGCCTGACCCTCGAGCAGGCGACCCTGGATCACCTGGGCACCGCCAAGCGCGTGACCATGTCCAAGGAAAACACCACCATCATCGATGGCGCCGGCAAGGACGGTGATATCGAGGCACGTGTCGGCCAGATCCGCGCCCAGATCGAGGAGTCTTCCTCCGATTACGACCGCGAGAAGCTGCAGGAGCGTGTCGCCAAGCTGGCGGGTGGCGTGGCCGTGATCCGCGTCGGTGCTGCCACCGAAATCGAGATGAAGGAGAAGAAGGCCCGCGTCGAGGATGCCCTTCACTCCACACGTGCCGCCGTCGAGGAAGGCGTCGTACCTGGGGGTGGTACTGCCCTGGTGCGCGTGCTGACCAAACTGGCCGGCCTCAAGGGTGACAACGAGGACCAGAACCACGGCATCGCCCTGGCACTTCGTGCCATGGAGACGCCGCTGCGTCAGATCGTCACCAATGCCGGCCAGGAAGCCTCCGTCATCCTCAACCAGGTGAAGGCGGGTGAAGGCAACTACGGCTACAATGCCCAGACCGGCGAGTTCGGCGACCTGTTCGAGATGGGTGTGCTCGACCCGGCCAAGGTCACGCGCTCGGCCCTGCAGTCTGCCGGCTCCGTGGCGGGTCTGATGATCACCACCGAAGCCATGATCGCCGACGACCCGGACGAGAAAGAGTCCGGCGGTGGCGACATGGGTGGCATGGGCGGAATGGGAGGTATGGGCGGCATGATGTAAGCCAGCCCTACCCTCCCAGGCCTGCCTGAGATCGACCCCGCCGGGAAACCGGCGGGGTTTTTGCTTTGCTGAATCAGGACAGTTCCAGGCCTGCGAATCCGGCGTTGGCCACCGTCTCACAGTGCTTGCGGTACTCGCGGGCTCCCGCCGCGTAGATGGTGGCAACGCGTGGCTTGCCCGGCGTATTGGCACCGAAGAACCAGGAGTCCTTCATTGTTGCCAGCACGGATGCTTCGGCAACGTCGTAGACGTGTCCGGTCCACTCGTCCTCGGCAGCCGGCGTCGGCACGATGCGCGCGGCCCCCTGACGACGCATGTGCTCGATACAGCGCACTATCCAATCGACGTTTTGCTCAATACAGCGCCCCGCGTTACAGAGTGCCGCGGCATTGTGCGGGCCGTTGACGATGAACAGGTTAGGAAAGCCGCTGACGAGCAGTCCGAGGAACGTCTTCGGCCCTTCCTTCCACTTCTGGGCCAGCGATAGACCGTGGGTACCGCGAATGTCAATCCGACTCAACGAACCGGTACCGGCATCGAAGCCGGTAGCATAGACGATTACATCAAGCGGATACTCTTTCCGCGAGGTTCGAATCCCCCCCGACGTGACCCTCTCGATGGGCGTTTCCCGCAGATCCTCAAGCACGACGTTGCCGCGATTGAACATTTCGTAATAGCCGTTTTCCAACGGCACGCGCTTCGTGCCAAAAGGATGACTGGGCATAAGCCGTCGAGCCGTCTCGGGGTCGTGGACACGTGCCTGGATCTTCCGGCGCAGGAAATCACAGGCGTGATCATTCACTTCGAAGCTCATCATCAGATCGGCAAAATTGCCGAACCAGAACGCGAAGCCTGCCTTTTGCCAGAGGTGCTCGAACTTGGCTTCTCGTTCGGCAGCGGAAACGGCCAGCCCGGACCGGGGATCGAAAGTGTGAATAAACCCGCCGTAGGACTCGTGACAGGTCGCCAGTATCTGAGCCCAGTCCCGGCGAATCTCGCGGCGGTCGGCATCCGTCAGCGGCCGGTTGCGCTGGGGGATACAGTAGGTGGGGGTGCGCTGAAATACCGTGAGGTGTGCGACCTCCGGCGCGATGGTCTGAATCATCTGCACCCCCGAGGCGCCGGTGCCGATGATCCCGACACGTTTGCCGTCCAAGGCCACGCCGGCCGGCCATCTCGCGGTATAAAAGCTCTCTCCCGAAAAGTCACGCATCCCCGGGTAGTCGGGCAGCTGTGGCACCGACAAGGTTCCTGTCGCCGCGATCAGGTAGCGCGCGGCCACGCGCTCCCCGGTGCTGGTTTCGACATCCCAGAGCGCGTCACCCTCGTCAAACGTTGCGGCAAGCATCGACGTGCCGAGCCGTATGTGTCGGCGCAGGCCGAATCGGTCGACCACGTGGCAAAGGTAGCGAGAAATTTCGGGCTGGGCCGGGAAGAGCTCTTGCCACTCCCATTCCCGGAGCAAGGCATCGGAGAACGAGAAACCGTAGGTATGGATTTCCGAATCCACCCTCGCGCCAGGATAGCGGTTCCAATGCCAGACGCCTCCCACATCGGTACCGCTCTCATACACGCGGGCGCGCAGCCCCATCCGGCTGAGTCGTTCCAACGCACAGATGCCCGAGAGGCCTGCTCCGATGATGACGGCATCCAGGGCAGCGGTTTTCGGGTGTGGAGCGGGACGACGGACAACCTGCGTCTTCCTGCCGAGATCGGGTGGCCTCGGAGCAGACTGTGATTCGAAGAGCCTGGGCGGTTGGGGATCGAGCTCGGTGCACCGCCAGACGCTTGTCGGAACGAGGCCGGCGGTTCCCAGGCATAGGGTCACGGCGTGAATGTCACGTCCCTTCACCAGGCAGATCAGCCGGCCACGAGGACGGGACAGGAAGGCTCGGGTCACCACCGCCCCGGCCGTTACCAGGGCGTCAAGGAGCGCACTGGCCGTCGCTGTGGGGTCGCTCGGGTCGCACCCATCGAGAGGCAGCTCCACCAGCACACGGTCGCTCGTCCCTTCGAGCACTTCTCGTGCCATGCCCCCCATCAGCATCACCGGCCACACTGCAGCTGCCGCCGCCCCCTGCTGGCGCAGCACCAGTCGAACGGACTCCGCGTCCCGGGCCTGGTACCAGCAGAGCAGGCGCTGCCCGTCGGCCGCCAGATAACCCCGCCGCCAGCGTACGCGATGGAGTTCCAGACAGGCATGAATCGCCAACCGCCGTAGACCGTCACGATCGAGCGGCGCCGTGAGGGGAAGAATCGAAGCGAAGTCGTCCATCCGAGCATGAAGGCAGGCCGATTTATCACAATCATCTTGGTCGGTCCCGGCACAGCGGGCAAGCACGAAGGATCGGAGAGCCTGAGTGGGATATCGAGTAGAATATCTACTGCAGGCGCGAGGCGCCGATCTTCACTCCTCCACTTTCCGTTTGGCCCATGCTCTCCAATATCCGTATCGTCCTCGTCCAGACCTTCCATCCCGGCAATATCGGCGCCTCGGCCCGTGCCATGAAGACCATGGGCCTCTCCGATCTGGTACTGGTCAATCCGCGGCGTTTTCCCGACCCCGAGGCCTCGCGGCTGGCTGCCGGCGCCGAGGACCTCGTCGACAACGCCCGCGTGGTCGAGTCGCTTGCCAATGCGACCAACGACTGTGTGCAGGTGGTGGGGGCCAGCGCTCGGCTGCGCAGCCTGCCGCTGCCGCATTTCGACGAACCGGACGTCATGGCCCGCGACCTGGTCTCCCATGCCACGAGCGACCCGGTGGCGCTGGTGTTCGGTCGCGAACGTTTCGGGCTGACCAACGACGAGATCCGCTGCTGTAGCCATCAGGTCAGCATTCCCGCCAATCCCGACTACAGCATTCTCAATCTCGCACAAGCCGTGCAGGTACTGGCTCACGAGGTCTTCACGGCCTGGCGACGCCGCCCGCACAACGACTATCGGCCAGCAATACCCGCCGAGGACCGCCCGCCGACCCGTGAACAACTCGGCCACTTCCAGGTGCACCTCTCGCAGGTGATGCAACGCAGTGGCTTTATCAACCAGCCCCATGCCCGCACCGAGGCCCAGCTCGAGGCCCTGTTTGCCCGCGCCCGACCGAGTCGCAAGGAGCTCTCGCTGTTGCGCGGCCTGCTCGGCTCGCTGGAGCAGCACCTGCCCGGTGAGTGAGCTCGCCGTAAGACGGAACGGCGGCCAGCCTGGCCGCCGTTCTCGTTGGCACAACAGCCAGACATTTCCAGCGGATCACAGCGTCATCGCCGCCAGCCAGCCGAAGCCGATCAGCGGGATATTGTAGTGCAGGAAGGTCGGCACCACGCTGTCCCAGATATGGTCGTGCTGACGGTCGACGTTGAGACCCGAGGTCGGCCCCAGAGTAGAGTCCGAGGCCGGCGAGCCGGCGTCCCCCAGCGCCGCGGCGGTGCCCACCAATGCCACGGTGGCCAGCGGCGAGAAGCCGAACTGCACCGCCAGCGGCACGAAGATGGCGGCAATGATCGGAATGGTAGAGAACGACGAACCGATACCCAGGGTGATGAACAGGCCCACCAGCAGCATCAGCAGTGCGGCCAGGCCGCGGTTGTCGCCGATCACCTCGACGCTTGACTCCACCAGGGTCTCGATCTGCCCGGTGGCGGTCATCACCGCGGCGAAGCCCGAGGCGGAGATCATGATGAAGCCGATCAGCGCCATCATGCGCATGCCGCTGGTAAAGAGGTCATCGGCCTCGCGCCACTTGAAGATGCCACCCACCGAGAGCAGCGCAAAGCCCACCAGACCGCCGAGTATCATCGAACCGGTATAGAGCTGAATACCCAGGGCGGCGACGATAGCCGCCAGCGACATCGAAAGCCCCAGCGCGTGGGGCTCATGCACCTCAGGAGGGTGGTGCGGCACGTTGCTCGTGGTCACATCCAGTGCCGCGTAGTCGCGCGGCTTGCGGTAGCTGGCGAACAGCGCCACTACCAGGCCCAGTGCCATGCCGGCCACCGGCACGCCCATCGCCAGGGGCACCATGCCGCGGCTGATCTCGAGCCCCAGCGAATCGCCTGCCTGGTTGATGTTGGCCAGCAGGATATCGTTGAGGAAGATCGCCCCGAACCCCACCGGCAGCAGCATGTAGGGGGCGGTCAGGCCGAAGGTAAGGACACAGGCCACGGCCCGGCGATCCAGGCGCAGCTGATTCATCACCTTGAGCAGCGGCGGGATGAGAATCGGGATGAAGGCGATGTGCACCGGAATCAGGTTCTGAGAGGAGATCGCCACCAGCAGCACCGTGCCGAGCAGTAGATACTTTACGGTGGCCTGGCGATTCGCCGTAGCTTCCTGCCCGAGCCCCCTGATCAGCCGGTGTGCCAGCAGGTCCGGCAGCCCCGAACGCGAGATGGCCACGGCAAAGGCCCCGAGGGTCGCATAGGCCAGTGCCACCTTGGCGCCCCCACCCACGCCGTCATTAAAGGCCGCCAGGGTCGCCTCGATGGAGAGCCCGCCGACCAGCCCCCCGACCAGCGCACCGACCACCAGCGCAAAGACCACCGAGACCCGTGCCAGCGACAGGCCCACCATCACCAGCACCGCAATGATTACTGCATTCATGACCGCTTTCCCGAAAAAGGAGTTGATTGAGACGAAACGGCGCAGGAGTCTACCAGAAGGCGGCCTGGCCTGCCGGCGTGCCTCGACCCGGATGTCATGCAATCGTCACCCGGCCATCACGTCCCTGTCATGGGGATCGGCGATAACATTAGAGACAGGCAAGGGAGACTGCCGACACCACGCCATGGACGCGACGGGGCAGGAAGCCCCACAGGGACAATCGGCATCAGGACGATGCCCAGGGAGGAACCGGATATCGCCACGGCGCGCTGCGCCGTGGCGTTTTGTGGTCTACACGCGACGCCCCCCTATCACTCCGCTGGTGTCAGCCACTCCGCGAAGGGTGTCAGATCATCCCGCAGGTCGCCGCGCGTCACCCGGCGATAGAGATGCTGTAGCCGTGCCGTGACCGAGTCGTTCTCGATCGGCCGGCCGGGAGCCGGTGCGCCGGCTCGGGCCCCGATATGGCGGCCATCGAGCTCGCGCAGCGGCAACAGCTCCGCCGCGGTCCCAGTCACGAAGGCTTCGTCAGCCGTATAGAGCTCGTCGCGGGTGATGCGCCGCTCGCGCACCTCCAGCCCCAGCACTTCCCGCGCCAGGCATATCACGCTGTCGCGAGTGATGCCTTGCAGGCAGGAGGTCACCTCCGGTGTATGCAACACGCCGTCGCGCAGCAGGAAGACGTTCGCCGCCGAGGCCTCGGCCACGTAGCCTTCGGGGTCGAGCATGATCGTCTCGTCGAAGCCCGCCTTGACTGCCGTGTTGAGCGCCAACATGGCGTTGACATAGTGGCCGTTGGTCTTGGCACGGCATAGGCTGATATTGACGTGATGGCGTGCCCACGATGAAGTCAGCGCCCGCAGGCCGACCGCTGAGGCCTCGGGCGAAATGTAATCGCCCAGATCCCAGGCCGCGACCATGACATGGGTGGTCAGTCCCTTGGCTCGCAGGCCCAGGCCCTCGGCGCCGAAGTACACCGTTGGCTTGAGATAGGCATTGGTCAAGCCATTGCGGGGCAGGCACTGACGCTGGGCCTCGATCAGCGTCTCGGCATCGAAGGCCAGCGACATATCCAGGGCATGGGCACTGTCGAGCAGGCGTCGGGTATGCTCGGCGACACGAAACAGCCGCGTGCCACCGGCTCCGGCGTAGGCGCGCACGCCCTCGAAGCAACCCATGCCATAGTGAAGGGTATGGGTGAGCATGTGGGTACGCGCGTCTCGCCAGGGCAACCAGTCGCCGTCGTGCCACAGCCAGCCGTCGCGGTCGTATAGCGGGGTCATCTTGCGTTCCTTGTAAAATCGTTGCGCCAGCCGTCGATCAACGCGCGCTGGTGGGGCTGCAATGCCTGATAGGCCCAGGCGGCGATCTCGTCATTCTGCGGGTCCGCCACCCGGGTCCGGCTGTCGGCCAATGCCTCGATCACCGCGTGGCCGCAAAGCGGCGCATAGCCTTCCGAATAGCCGCCTTCATGCACCAGCACCAGTCGGCCATCGCAGGCTCGTCCGGCGAGCGACCTTATTTCGGTGGTCATGCGGGCAAAGGCCTGGCTGTTGAGCAGCATCTTGCCCAGCGGGTCCTTGGCGCCGGCATCATAGCCGCAGGCCACCACGATCATCTGCGGCGCGAAGGCCTCGATAGTGGGCACCACTAACTCGGACATGGCGTAGTCATAAGCGCCGATGCCGCAGCCCGGCGGCAGGGGCAGGTTGAGATTGGCGCCTCGTCCCGCACCCTCGCCCTGCTCCTCGAAGAAGCCGGTATCGAGCGGATAGTTGCCGGCCTGGTGGAGCGACACCGTGAGCACGTCGGGCTCAGCGTAGAAGGCCGCCTGCTGACCGTTGCCGTGATGAACATCCCAGTCGAGGATCGCCACGCGCCCCACCTGGCCAAGCGCACGAGCGCGCATCACCGCCACCGGTATGTTACCCAGCAGACAGAAACCGCGCCCCCGATCGGCTTCGGCGTGATGGCCCGGCGGCCGACATAGTGCATAGGCGTTATCCAGCTCGCCGATGGCGACGGCTTCCACGGCAGCGATCGCCAGGCCCGCCGATTGACGCGCCGCGGCAAGGCTCCCCGGGGTGTAGGGAGCACAGTCGCCTCCATTACCGCCCCTGGCGCGATCCCCGGCCTCGAGCCGGTCGAGATAGCGAGGGGTATGGAAGCGTTCAAGGTCCTCGCGAGAGGCTGGCGGCGGCTTGCGCACTTCGAGCTCGTCGATTAGCCCCGACACCTCGAGCAGGTTCTTCAGCCGCCGCTTGCTTTCGGCGCTTTCCGAGGCGGGTTGCGGCTGGAGGAACTCGCCGGGCGCCGAGAACACTCCGATGGCGCCCGGGTCATGCCAGAAGCAGCGCTCGTGCCAGAAAAAGCCGCTGCCTTTCGCCGTGCTCATCCCCGCGCCTCCCGCTGCTCCCAGACCTCGATGGCCGCGGCCAGGTCCTCGAGCGAGGCCCCCACCGACTTGAACAGCGTGATCGCCTCGGGCGACGAGCGCCCCGGCTTCTCGCCTCGCAGCAGCTCGGCCAGTTCGGCGCGGATCGCCTCGAAGGCGAAGCCGCCCTCGTCGATCGCCTGGAGGATATCGCCGGCCTCACCCTGGGCGCCGGCATAGGTATCGACGAACACCTCGCTGCGGGCCAGGCACTCAGCGTCGGTTTCACGCATGGTCGGTCGAAAGGCGCCGATCAGGTCCAGATGCGTCCCCGGCGACAGCCAGTCGCCATGGATCAACGGCTCGGCTGCGAGCGTCACGCAGCTGATGAGGTCCGCCTCACGAGTGGCTGCCTCCAGATCGGTGAACGCCGCCGTATCGAAGCGATCGGCATAGTCGGCCGCCAGCGCCTCGGCTTTTTCCGGGTGGCGCCCCCAGATCCGCACCCGTTTGATGGGCCGCACGGCGGCGTGGGCCTCGATGACCATCGGCGCGAGCTTGCCGGTGCCTACCACCAGCAGGGTCGCGGCATCGTCGCGGGCCAGTTCGCGGGCCGCCAGCGCCGAGGCCGCGGCGGTGCGCCGCCGCGTCAGCTCGCTGCCGTCGATACAGGCCAGCGGCCGCCCGTGAACACCCTCACTGAGCAGATAGACGCCGGCAATCGCCGGTACGCCCTGCGCTGCGTTCTGGGGAAAGACGTTGATCATCTTGACGCCAATATAGCCGGCCTGCTCCCAGGCCGGCATCAGCAGCATGGTGGCCTCGCCATCGGGCCGATGCATGGCATGGTGATGCCGCGGTGGCGATTCGACGCCCTCCCGAAAGGTGGTGGCCAACCGCTCGATCAACGCCGACCAGGGCAGCGATGCCGCCACGTCCTCGGCGGAAATAATCTGCATCTCAGGCCTCCGGCAGCGCCGCAATGACCATGATCTCGACCTTCCATTCCGGCTTGGCCAGCTTGGCTTCCACGGCGGCACGCACCGGCGGGCGACCCGGGGTCACCCAGCCGTCCCAGGCCGCATTCATCTGGTCAAACTCGGCCATGCTGGTCACCCAGATCTGTGCTGAGATCAGATGCTCCCTGGAGGTGCCCGCCTTGGCGAGCAGTCCATCGATCTTGCCCAGCACTTGCTCGGTCTGTCCGCGCATGTCGGCCGAGGGATCGCTCGGGACCTGGCCAGCCAGGTAGGCGGTGCCGTTATGCACGGTGATCTGGCTCATGCGGGCATTGCTGTCGTGATACGTAACGGTCATGGCGTGTTCTCGCTTTTCAGTGGCTGTCTTTAAGTGACTCGGTTTTCAGTATCGTGATTTTCGGGGTATGGATTTCAGTGGATGGAATTGCGTAACAGTTTCTCCTCTCAATGGCCCATAAAGCCGCTCATGAAGGCGGCCAGGTTTTCGCCTAGATGCCGGGTCGGGTACCCCCCTTCCTGCACCAGCACCATAGGCAGATCGATGTCGGCGAGACGACGCCCCACGGTGATGAAGTCGTCGGTCTCCAGGCTCAGGCCGGCCAGCGGGTCGGCCTTGTGGGCGTCCACCCCCAGTGCGACCACCACCGCCTCCGGCTGAAAGTCACGCAGCTGCGCGATCAAGCGGTCCAGCGCCTCGAGAAAGACAACGCCATCGCTGCCAACCGGCAACGGCAGGTTAACGTTGCAGCCTCTACCCTCGCCCTCGCCTGTCTCGTCGGCGCCACCCCAGAAGAAGGGATAGAAATCCGCCGGGTCGGCGTGCAGCGAGCCGGTCCAGACATCATCGCGCGCATAGAAGATGTCTTGGGTGCCGTTACCGTGATGCAGATCGACGTCGATGATCGCGACCCGCGCATGCTGTTCGCGCAGCACCGTTGCCGCCAGCGCCGAGTTGTTGAGAAAGCAGAAGCCGCCGGCCCGCTCGGGGCCGGCGTGATGCCCCGGGGGTCGACACAGCGCATAGGCGTTGCGCTCACCGTTGAGCACCGCATCGGCGGCGGCCTCGGCGGTCGCCGCGCTGGCCAGGAAACCGGCGAAACTGTCAGCGGTCATCGGACAGGCCATGTCGTGCATGTGCCAGCCGACCTGCCCCACCGGATGGCGCGGATAATGATGCCCACCGCCGCAGGGGTGGATATTGGGCGCGACGATTTCGGCGGCATCGGGCAGCGCCCGCCAGCGCGCGTGAATGGTCTCGAGGAATGTTAGATAGCGCGGCGTGTGTACCCTGGCCAGGCGGGTGCGTAGCGAAGACCCATCGACTTCGGTGGGTGCGGTCAGCGACAGCCCCGCCTGGGCGAGGCCCTCCGAGAGCATTTCCGCTCGCACGGGCCCCTCGGGGGAAGCCACCGGCTTGCCCCGCAGCAGGAAACTCGGTGGGGCATGGCGCTCCTGGTCGGGATGGTAGAACAGCTTCATCGAGGCTTCCTTTTTATCGAGGCCTGCTTTTCATTAAGGCCTCCTTGGCATCAGTTCAGCAGTGAGGGAATCCAGGTGGAAAGCGACGGGAAGACGACCAACAGCAGGATCACCACCAGGAAGGCCACATAGAACGGCAGCGAGGCAATGATGGCTCGTTCGAAGGGCACGTTGGCGATCCTCGCTGCCGTCATCAACGTCATCCCCACCGGGGGTGTGACGTTGGAGATATTGAGCACGACGATCATCAGGATGGCGAAATGTAGCGGGTCGACGCCCAGCTGAATCATCGCCGGCACCAGCACCGGCGCCACCACCACCAGCGCCGGCAACACGTCCATGACCGTGCCGACCAGAATCAGCAGCAGACAGACCAGCATCAGCTGCAGGAATGTCGAGTCACTGAAGGTGGTGATCAACCCCGCGGCGTCTCTGGCAATGCCGGAGCGCGTAACGAACCAGCCGAGCACCGCCGACGTCGCCAGCAGGAAGAACACCACCCCGGAAAAGCGCACCGTTATCACCAGTGAATGCCAGATCTTGCGCCAGGTGAGCGTGCGATAGAACACCACCCCGATCACGATCGCATACACCGCCGCGAACCCCGAGGCCTCGGTAATGGTCGTCAACCCCGAAAGAATACCGCCAAGGATGATCAGCGGCACGATCATCGCCGGCAGTGCCATCAGGAAGGCCATCAGTGCCGCTTTCAGTGGCGTCGGCGCCTGCTTGGGATAGCCGCGTTTCCAGGCCAGGAAGAAGCTCACCGCAAGCAGCGCGAGGGCCATCAGCAGGCCGGGAATGATGCCGCCGGCGAACAGGTCGATCACCGAGATGTCACGCAGCAGGGTGGCGTAGACCACCATCACCACGCTAGGCGGGATGATCGGCCCGATGATCGATGAACAGGCGGTGATCGCCGCCGCGTACTCGGCGTCATAGCCCTGCTTCTTCATTTCGGGGATCATGATCTTGCCGATCGCCACGGTATCGGTAATCGCCGCCCCGGTCAGGCCGGCGAAGAACACCGAGACCGAGATGTTGACGTGCGACAGCGCCCCGCGGACGCGTCCGAACAGCGCATTGTTGAAGGCGATCAGCTTGTGGGTCAGGCCGCCCTGGTTCATCAGCTCGGCGGTGAAGATGAAATAGGGCACGGCGATCAGCAGAAATCCCGACACCCCGGAAAACATGCGATCGGCGATGATGCCGAGCATGCGCTCGCCACCTATGGCGAAGCCGCCGGCAAGACCCGACATGGCCATGACCACGGCGACCGGCGCCCCGATCAGCAGCAACAGCACAAACGCGATGATCGCGGGCGTCATGAGCGCGCCTCCGTGTCGTTGGACTCGATGAGTTCTTCGATCAGCGTCTCGTCGTCGATGAAGTGCTCCAGCAGGTCGAAGCCCTGCACGAGATGAAGCAGGATGATCACGCCGCTCAAGGGCACCACGATGGCAGTAAACTTGCCGTGGATCTGGATCTGGTCGGAGACCATGTAGACCTGGGAAGTCCCCAGGAAGAAGTCCCAGCCGTACCAGACCAGCAGCAGGGCGAAGAGCGCGATGACCCCCAGGCAGAGGCCAGCCGCCACCTTGAGCAATACCCGCGGCAGACTGCGCACCAGCAGTGTCATGGCGACGTGTTCGCCATAGCGCAGCGAAATGGTCATCGACAGAAAACCGATCCACGGCAGGAAAAGCCGGGCCAGCGAGTAGGTCCAGCTCAAGGTACTGCCGGTCATGAGCTTGTACACGAAGGCGGTGAAGGAAATACCCAGCATCAACAGGATGCAGGCCACGCAGGCCACGATAGCAACGTGATTGACGCCGTCACTGACCCGGCGCAATGAGGCAAGAAGGCGCATGGAGCGGTTCCTCGAGGCATGTCGACCGAAGCCAAATCGGGTTGCGCCGAGCGCCGGGCCGTCGCGGCCCGACGCCCGATAACAGCGAATCGCCGGCGGACTTACTGGCCGTAGCGACTGACGTCCTCGTCGGAGACTTCCTCCCCGACCCGCGCCACCTCCTCGAGGAAAGCGTCGACCTTGTCGGCCTCGATGCCGAAGTCGTTGATGATCCAGTCACGCCAGGCGGGACGCGCGATCTCGGCCATGTTGGTCCGCTCCTCGGGCGGCATGATGTAGCACTCCTCGAAGCGCTCGCAGGACTCTTCCCAGCTGGCGGTGGCCAGCGCCCCCGACATGCCATGGCCGATCTCGACGGCCTCGCGGGCCGAGGTGACGATCGCTTCCTGCTGCGACTCGGTGAGGCTCTGAAACCATTCTTCGCTGACCAGCCAGGCAGCACTGTTATAGACATGACCGGTCAGGGTGGTGTAATCGGTTACCTCGTCGAAGTTGAAGGTGGTGTTGAGCACCGGGGCGTTGAACTGGCCGTCGGCCAGGCCGGTTTCCAGGGCCGTGATCACCTCGCCCCAGGGCAGCGGGGTCGCCGAGGCGCCCAGGGCCTTCATGATCGCCACATGGCCCGGATTCTCCTCGGTGCGGATATTGAGGCCTTCGAGGTCTTCCACCGTCTCGATCAGCCGCTCGTTGTTGGTAAACGCGACGAACCCGCCGCCATCGTCGAAGGTGCCCAGGTAGCGCATATCGGCTTCCTCGATGGTGCCGGACATGAAGTCGGCAAACCACTCCCCGTCGAAGAAGGTCCAGGCCTGTCGCCAGTTATCGAACAAGAAGGGTGCCGTCATCAGCTGGTAGTCGTCGTAGAAAGACGACATGGCACCGGTGGTGATGATGGTGGACTGCAGGGTACGTCCGCCTTGCACCTCGGAGGCCGTTTCCACCTCGGAACCCAGCTGGCTGCCTCCGAAGATGGACACCACAACTTCGCCATCTGTACGGGTCTCGACCAGGTTCTTGAAGTGCACCAACGCCGGGTAGACCTCATTGTTGCTCATGTCCTCGGGCAGGATGGTGGCGATGGCCATCTCGGTGGACTGGGCGTGCACATGGGTGGCGCCAATGGCCAGAGGAAGCGCGGCAAGTGTGGCGATACGGGGCAGGGACTTGAGGGGCATCGTGTCGTCTCCGAGTATTGTCGTTATGATCGAACGGCAGACCGCTTAGTTGCGGTCGCTATCCCTAGAGTAAGTCGACACGTCCCACTGCGCTTGCCCGACGCTGCGCAAGGCTTGCCCGAGACTCATGAACCCTCAATCGATGCGGCGATCTCCTGAGGGACTCACCTCGAACTGACGGCGATAGGCGCGCGAAAAGCTGCCCTGGTCGCGAAAACCAATCAACGACGCGATGTGGCCCAGACTCAGGGTACTGTGACAGACCAGGCTGCGGGCATGCTCGAGCCGGCGAAGCTGAACATAGGCCTGGGGCGTATAGCCCGTCAGGTGACGGAAGCAGTGATGGAAATGCCCGGTGCTCAGGGCGCAGAGTGCGGCAAGTTGCTCGACGCGGATGTCGTCGGCGAGATGACGGTCGATCCAGATATCCAGGCGTTGCATGTCCAGGCGCTCGCCAGTCTGATGAGTCAACGACAGGCCATCGACGCCGCCATGCGGCTCGGCTTTCAGATGCAGATAGAGCGCCCGAAGCAGCAGGGCTGCAATCTCGCTATGCAGGGCCGGACACTGTTCCAACTGGCGCATCAGGCTCCCGGCCAACTCGTTGAGCCCGGTCGGCACGCTGAAGAAACGCGGCTTGTCAAAGAGTCGCTCGATGCCGCTGCTGTCGCGCACCGACGCCAGGCTGCTCAGGGGGATATCGAGCACCAGGGTGCGGTTGCGACCATCGCCTACAAATTCATGATGACTCGTGCAGGGAATAAGACAGCCACGATTACCGGTGACGCGCTCGGCACAGCCCCCCATTGCCAGTTCGGTCGCCCCGCAGGTAGCCAGGATCAACTGGTGATAGTCATGCGCATGCGCGACATGTTCAGGACCCAGGATGCGTGATTTCAGTTCGAGAAACGACATGGCCGCGACCGGTTGCCCGCTTCAGCAATAGAGTTTCACCATACCCCGGGCACGGTGAAAATCAACTGAGACAACCAGGCCACC
Organism: Halomonas korlensis; assembly: GCF_900116705.1. Taxonomy (GTDB): domain Bacteria; phylum Pseudomonadota; class Gammaproteobacteria; order Pseudomonadales; family Halomonadaceae; genus Halomonas; species Halomonas korlensis. Next base: position 75,665 of record NZ_FPBP01000007.1, read on the forward strand.
CGCCCCGGCCTTCCTTGGGGCAAGCGAGTTCTTGTTCACCGAAGGCTGGCGATCAGCAGCGCCCCTGCTTGCGCAGGCCCGGCGGGCAGAAGCGTCCATGGCCGCGATTCTCTCGTTGACCCCGATAGTCTGGATAGCCGCGGCTTTCTCGATAACCGCGGTCTCGATAGCCGCGGTGCTGTCGATAACCCCGTTGATACTCTCGCTCGGCGCGGCGATGGTGGCGTTTCTGATAGCGGTCGTGGTGTCGGTACTGGCGATAATGGCGATCGCCGCCGCGATAATCGCGATGACCGGAGGCCCCCTCAATCTCGATCAGCGGCTTGGAATGGATTCGCGCCGGCTGGTAGCTGCAGCCGGCCAGGGTCAGGGTGGCGGCGATTAGCGTCAGCAGCAGCAGCAGGCGCATGGGCGTTTTCATGGCAATACCTCGCAAGGTAGTGAACGGAAGCGGGACTCCCTGCGTTCCCGGCCTGGCATCCCTTGCCGCTCATCTCATGCGGTTGCCTCTCTGGGCGGGGCGTCTCGAACACCGTTCGCTAACGCTACCCTTCCACTGCATGCCCTGTCCTCCCCAGGCTGTGTAAAGAGCAAGGAAAGACCATGCACGCTCAGCAGCGGCCCTTCTTGGCCTGGCCTGGCGGGCAGAAGTTGCCGTCTCGCGAGTGTCCGCCGCGGTCGTCGTCGATGACGATCAGCGGCTCGGACTTGATACGCGCGGGTTGATAGCTGCATCCGGCGACAAGCAGGACACCACACAGCATGATGAACAGGGACAACGGTCTGAATGACATGGAAAGCTCCTTAATATGAACAAGCGCTTGTATTCTAACGAAGCCGCGGCCTCCTGCCTGCCGTATCCATCAAGAGACAGTGGCCAGGCGCGACGAAACGCGCGACATTAACAGACCGTTCGTCTGCTTACAGGCTTGTCGCCATCATGGACACCCTTCGCCGCCACGCCCTGCTGATCATCATTCTCGGCAGCCTGGTCATTTCGCTCGCCATGGGCCTGCGTCACGGCTTCGGCCTCTTCCTCGAGCCCATGAGCAGCGACCTCGGCTGGGGGCGCGAGGTGTTTGCCTTTGCGCTGGCGCTGCAGAACCTGATCTGGGGCCTGGCACAGCCGTTCACCGGGGCCTTGGCCGATCGTTTCGGCGCCGCGCGAGTCATCGTGGTCGGCGGGCTGCTGTATGCGCTGGGGCTGGTCATGATGGGCATGTCGGACTCTGCATTGGGCATGTCGCTGAGCGCCGGGCTATTGATCGGCCTGGGACTTTCCGGCACCACCTTCTCGGTGATCCTGGGTGCCGTGGGCCGCACGGTGGCGCCGGAAAAGCGCAGCCTGGCCATGGGCATCGTCAGCGCCGCCGGCTCCTTCGGCCAGTTCGCGATGCTGCCCGGCACCCTGGGCCTGCTGCAATGGCTCGGCTGGTCCGCCGCTCTGCTGGTGATGGGCGGGCTGGCCGCCCTGATGGTGCCGCTGGGCGGCATGCTGCGCGACCGGCCTTCGCAGCGTCAGGCAAGCGACTTGTCACTCGGCGCCGCACTGGACGAGGCCGCCAACCATCGCGGCTTCTGGCTGCTCTGTCTGGGCTTCTTCGTCTGCGGCTTCCAGGTGGTGTTCATCGGCGTGCACCTGCCGGGCTATCTGTTCGACAACGGCATCGCCGTGCAGGTGGGCAGCACCGTGCTGGCGCTGGTGGGGCTGTTCAACATCGTCGGCACCTATACCGCCGGCTGGCTGGGCGGCCACCACTCCAAGCCACGCCTGTTGACCTGGCTGTACCTGGCCCGCGGCGTGGTGATCACGCTCTTCCTCGTGGCACCGCTGAGCACCACCAGCGCGTATCTGTTCGGTATCGCCATGGGCTTGCTGTGGCTCTCCACGGTGCCGCTGACCAACGGCATCGTCGCCTCGGTCTTCGGGGTGCGCCATCTTTCGATGCTCGGCGGCATCGTCTTCCTGTTCCACCAACTGGGCTCGTTCATGGGCGTCTGGCTGGGCGGTTTCTTCTACGACCTCAACGGCGATTACGACGTGGTCTGGAAGCTTGCCATCGTGCTGTCGATCGTGGCGGCCGCCCTGCACTGGTTCATCAACGAAGCCCCCGTGGACCGTTCCGCCCCCGCGCAGGTCGAGGCATGACGCGCCGTCATTTCATCCCGATCGCCGCCTTGCTCGGCACCGCGGCAGCCACGGCGCTTGCCTGGTGGGGCTGGCAGGTGGCGGATGCCAGCCTATTGCTGCTTGGTAGCCGGCTCTGTTGAGTGCGTCTCCACTGCCCCGGCGGCGATGGGCCGCCCCACCGTCAAGGCATCGCGCAATCGCGGCGGCATCTCCCGATAGGCGGCGTCCGCCTCGACACCGAGACCGTCCAACACCTTGGTGAAGAAGGCACGCGCCGCCGCCATGGCGACGATGTCGAAGATCTCGTCATCGGCAAACCCGACGGCGCGCAAGCGCTCGGTATCCGACTCGGTCACTTCTGCGGCATACCCCGCCACCTTGCGGGCGAAGGCCACCATCTCGCGCTCCGCGTCGGTCAGGGTGCGCGGCTCGCGGCCCTCGGCGATGGCTTGGACGTCCTGGGTGCCGATCAGCGCCGTCAATGCCTGACCGTGGGCCAGCGCGCAGTACGAGTTGCCCAGCGTTTGGGCGGCCGCCAGCGTGACGAGTTCGAAGCGCCGGGGCGCGATATGGCGGCGGATTGTTGCCAATAGCGCCGCCCAACTCGCCATGATATCGGGGCGGTAGCAAAAGACCCGGGCGTAGTTGGGCAAGTAGCCGAAATGTGCCTGCTGGCGCTCGTACATGGCCCGTACCTCGCCCGTGGCCTGTTCGGGGGGCGTCGTATGGATAAAGCTCATGTCGTGATCTCCTGGTGTTGCCAAACAGTTTTAAGACTCCGTTTTTGAGACCCAGTACCGAGACACCGCTCACGCCACCGGCGTGCGCGGATGCAGCCAGGCAGGCAGCAGGCTATAGGGGTCGAGCTCCACGCTGCGGTCGTAATCGACGCCCAGGGCCTCGAGCCGCCGGGGCAGCGACCCATCGCGCCAGGCGTCGAACAGTTCGGTACACCCGCCGATATGCTCGCCGCCAACGAAGATCCGCGGGATGGTCGTGGCGCCGGTACGCTCGGCAAGTACCGCGCGAATGCGCCCCCCCAGGTCGCCCTCCTGATAGGCCACCGCGTCGAGATCTACACTGCGGTACTCGATGCCCAGCCGCGCGAACAACTTGCGCGCCGACCAGCAGAACTCGCACCATTCCAGGGCGAACATCACCACCGGCTCGGTCGCCAGCACCTCGTCGACGAAGCGTACCGCCTCGGGGTCGAGCGCCACCGGTTGGGTCGCGGCCTTGCCGTCCCGGGGCGATGGTGCGGCAGGTGGCGGCGAATCGAAACGGTAGCCCGGCGTGGAGCGCGACAGGGCAATCTCCTCGTCGGTCATCGCCTCGGTGATGCCCTCGAACAGCGGCGTGGAGAGATAACGCTCGCCGGTATCCGGCAGCATGCAGACGATATGGCTGCCCGGGGGCGAGCGTCGTGCCACCTCCAGCGCCGCGGCCAAGGTGGCGCCACTCGAGGTGCCGACAAAGATGCCCTCCTGACAGGCGAGATCGCGCGACAGGCGCATGGCCTCGTCGCCGGCGACCGGTATCACCTCGTCGACATGGCCTGCAGTTACCGCGTCTTCGGTGAGCCGTGAGATGAAATCCGGTGTCCAGCCCTGCATCAGGTGGGGGCGAAAGCGCGGGTGGCTCGCCGCGGGCGCGCCGCTGGCATCGCGCGGCTGGGCGATGCCGCTGCCGAGCAAGGGCGAGTTGTCGGGTTCGGCGACCACGATGCGGGTCGCCGGGCTATGCTGTCGCAACACCCGGGCCACACCCTTGAGCGTGCCGCCAGTGCCGAACCCCGTGACCCAGGCGTGAAGAGGCACGTCGCCCATATCGTCGAGAATCTCACGCGCCGTGGTCCGCGAGTGTATGTCGGCGTTGGCCTCGTTCTCGAACTGGCGACACAGGAAGTAACCATGGGTCTCGGCGAGCTCTATCGCCTTGTTGAGCATGCCGGTGCCCTTCTCCGCCGCCGGCGTCAGCACCACCTTGGCGCCGAGATAGCGCAGCAGCTTGCGCCGCTCGACGCTGAAGTTCTCCGCCATGGTGACCACCAGCGGATAGCCCTTGCAGGCGCAGACCATGGCCAGCCCGATGCCGGTGTTGCCGCTGGTCGCCTCGATCACCGTCTGGCCAGGACGCAGCTCGCCGCTGCGCTCGGCCTGCTCGATGACCGCGAGCGACATGCGATCCTTGACCGAGCCCATGGGATTGAAGGCCTCGACCTTCACGTAGAGGGTGATATCGGCGGGAGCGAGCCGATTGAGCCTGACCAGCGGCGTGCCGCCGATCGAGTCGAGAATATTGTCGTAACGCGCCATGATCTACCTCCTCGAGCCATCGTGTCGGTTGTCCTGATGGTCAGTCTCGACAGCGGCCGAGTGAGCGGGCGTGGAAGCCAGCGTGGTTTTTCATGGCCGAGCCAATCGGCATCGCGGGCTATACTCAAGGGTGGGTGTCTCATCGGGGGTGGTCATATGGTTGCATTGACCCTCAACGTGCTTGGCGATCTCGAGGTCATTCGAGACGGCCAGGCACTGGTGCTGCCGCCCTCGAAGAAGACCCGCGCCCTGCTGGCGTACCTGGCGGTACACGCTCGTCCGTTCAGTCGCGAACACCTCTGTGACCTGCTCTGGGAGCTGCCCGATGACCCCCGCGGCTCGCTGCGCTGGAGCCTGTCGAAGCTTCGCCGGCTGGTGGATGATCCCGACCGCCCCAGGATCATCGCCGACCGCCTCGTGGCGGCACTCGATACCCGCGATATCGTTATCGACATCACCGTGCTGCATCGGCTGGTCAGGCAGAACCCGGCTGCGGTCACCATCGAGGCGCTCGAGGCCACCGTCGCTCGCTATCGCGGGCCGTTTCTCGAGGGGCTCGACCTGCCGAATTTCCATGATTTTCACAGCTGGTGTCTTGCCGAGCGGGAAGGCGCCCTGCGCGCCCAGACCTCACTGCTGCAGGCGCTGGTCGACCGCCTGGCAGATATCCCCGAGCGGGCGCTGCCCCATGCCCATTCGCTGGTTCGCCTCTCGCCCTTCGACGAGGATGCTCGTGCCTGCCTGATTCGCCTGCTGCTGGCCCTCAACCGCCCGCGGGACGCCGAGCAGCATTTCCAACTGGGCATGCGCCTGCTCAAGCAGGCCGGCATCACGCCCCAGGGTGCGCTGCTGCGGGCTCGCCGCACGGCCCCCGGCCATCCTCTCGGCAGTCAGCAGGCCGACCGCGACCGACCGCTGAACGACGATGCCGGCCCCGACGAATCAGCGGATGCCTTGCTGGCGCGGCTCGACACCCCCACGCGGGAGGTGCTGCGCTGGGCCGCGATTCTCACCCCCTGCCTCGATATTCCCTGGCTGGCCCGCGTCAGTGGCTTGCCTGCCAACCACATCGGCGAGGCGATGGAGGCCGCTGAACGTCTGAACCTCCTCAAGGCCACCGACCGAGGCTTGTGCTTTTCCCATGAACGCGTGGCCCAAAGTCTCTACGAGGGGATATCGCCGGCGCGCCGCCAGTTCATGCATCACCATGTGGCCGAGCTATTGGCCCAGGACAACGTCCTCGACCTCGAGCATGCCGCCGACCTCGCACACCATGCGCAGCTGAGCGGCGATCCGGGCCTGGCCGCCGATGCCCTGGTCACCGCCGGGCGGCTGTGTCTGCGGTTCTTCGCCAACGAGGAAGCCCAACGTCTGGCGCAGAAAGGCCTCGCCATGGCCGAGCGGCTTGCCGGCGAGCGGCGTATCTGCCTGTTTCTGGAGCTGCGCGAGATCATGCTCAGCGCGGCGCCGCTGGCCGACTGGCAAGCCACCGCCAACGAGCTGGTCATGCTGGCCGAGCAGGCGCTGGAACATGGCGCCCTCGCCCACGCCCGCCTCGGCTATCAACTGGCGAGCCAGGTCCTCTGGGCGCACGGTCAATGGTCCGGCGCCCACGAAGAGGCCCTGCAGGCCGAGCGGATGACCCGCAGCGCGGGCGACCACGAACAGATCATCGCCATGGCAGAGACGGCCAAGTGTCTGGCGATGCTCGAGCGTGACCTCGACCAGGCGACCGCCATGCTGACCGAGGCCCGCGAACTCGCCAGGCAACAGCGGGTGAGCCACCCCGCCATCCCCATGGCTCTCGGCTTATTGCGCTACCACGACAACCACCTAGAAGACGCCGAGGCGCACTTCAAGGAGGCACGCACCCTGTGCAAGGCCAGCGGCGACCGTCTCTGCGAATTCCAGGCCAACGAATACCTGATGATGCTGGATATCGAGCGGGCCCACTACGCCTCGGCACAACGACGCTGCGACGGCCTGGTGGAGATCGGTGAAAAGCTTCGCGATGGCAGCGAAGCCCCCTTCGCGCATGCCGCGCAAGCGCTGTGTCGTTATGCCCTGGACGACGACACGCGGCCTCTGGACAAGGCGCTGTCGGCTCTGCGCGACGCCGACGCCAAGCATCGCCTGTCCTACCTCTTGACCCATGCAGCGCTGCTCGATGTCGAGCGCGACCGGCCGACCGAGGCCGTCGCTCACGCCGCCGAGGCGCTCGACAATGCCAGGGTCCTGGAGCGCGCCACGGAGCAGATGCTGGCGCACTGCGTGCTCGCCGCAGCACACCGCACCCGCGGCGAAACGGCCGCTCACCGACAGCATGCCAAGGCGGTAGCCACCCTCGAACAGGCGCCGGTTGCCCGCTGGGCCTGGTGCCGGGTCGCCGGGTTACTAACCGACTGACCGGTGGAGGGCAGGACATGATCGATGTCTGTCTCGAACGGCGCTTCGTCTCGCACATCACCCCGGAGTTCGTACTCGCCGTGTCGCAGGGTGCCCTGGACTGCTTTCGCCTGCATCGCGTGGTCTGGCAGTACAGCCTGTTGGCGAAAGACGGCCAGCGCATGTTCTGCCATTTCCAGGCGCCCGACGCCGAATCCGTGCGGAACGCCCTGCGCCAAGCAGGCGCCGACACGCGTATTCTTTGGCCCGCCACGGTTCATGACGCGCCGGCAATATCCCGTCAACGACTGCGCAGGCAGCGGGACGCCAGAGAGCCTTGCGACATAGCCCCTTGCGATACGCCGCCGCTACTCGCCAACGTGCTGGTGGAGCGCGCCTTCGACGAGCCGGTCGTGCTTGCGCACCTCCAGGCCCGCGAAGACGCCGAGGCGGCCTGCCTGCAACACCATCGGGTGCGTTTCGTGCGCACCTTCTTCGCGCACAGCCGCCGGCGCATGATCTGCCTCTACCAGGCCCCCGACGCCGAGTCGGTCCGGCTGGCCCAACACCAGGCCGGAATGCCGTTCGAGCGCGTCTGGGCCTTCCACGCGGTGCTGCCGGACGACCACGCCGATACCCACGCCGCCTCCTGAAAAACCACGATCTCTCCCCCGCTCGGTCTCACGAACCGGGCCCAGGCTGGTAGCTGACCGGTCGATACCCGGCCGGCCATATCCGAGATAGAGCCATCATAAAGGAGAGATTCCCATGCAAACCGCCACTTCAATTCAGGTCGATAACGGCGTCAATGTCGCTGCCCTGCTGGGCGCCCGCGAGGCCCTCGCCCAGGCGCCGGAAGCGGCACGCTTCACCTGGCGTGCCCGCTGCGACTGGGTCAATGGCACCCACAGCCACGCGACCATCGATGGCTATCACGGCCTCGGCGAGGAGCAACACCACAAGACCCGCTTCACCTTCGATGCCGACCACCCGGAAGTCTTCGCCTCCGAGGACCATGGCCCCACCCCGGTCGAATACGTGCTGGTTGGGCTTGCCAGTTGCCTGACCGCAGGTATCGCCGCCGTCGCCCAGCACCGCGACATTCAGCTGCGCTCGATCACGGCCACCCTCGAGGGCAGCATGGATATCCAGGGGATCCTGGGCATGGACAGCGACGTGCGCAACGGCTTCGAGGACGTCAGGGTACGCTTCGAGATCGATGCCGACGCCACACGCGAAGAAATCGAGGCGCTGGTCGCTCAGTCCCAGAAACGCTCGGCGGTCTATGACCTGCTGACCAATCCCACCAACGTAACGGTAAGCGTGGCATGAACGGCGATCTTCGTCGGCAGTCCAGCTCGCCCCGCGTCCTGCCCTACCGCGTGACAGCGGTAGTGGTCATCGGCGCGGGGCAGGCCGGGCTCGCCATGAGTCATCATCTCGACAGGCGTGGCATCGACCATGTCGTCCTGGAGCGTGGCGAGGTGGCCAACGCCTGGCGCCATGAGCGGTGGGACTCGCTACGCCTGCTGACACCCAACTGGCAATGCCGGCTTCCCGGGTTTCGCTATGCCGGACCCGACCCCGAGGGCTTCATGACCATGCCGGAGGTCGTGGACTTTCTTCACGGCTATGCGCAGAAACTCTCAGCACCGATTCACACCGCCACCCGGGTGCTATCGGTGCGGCCGGCACCCGGCGGCTACCGTGTGGTCACCGACGCCGGCGACTGGCGGTGTCGCACGGTAGTCATCGCCAGCGGCGCCTGCAACCTGCCGGTCGTGCCGGCGCTGGCCACCTCGCTGCCGACGTCCCTCCACAGCCTCACGACGCGCGACTATCGCCACCCCGGCCAACTGGCCGAGGGTGGCGTGCTGGTGGTCGGCGCCTCGGCCACCGGCGTGCAACTGGCCGACGAGATCCAGCGCAGCGGGCGGCCAGTGACGCTGACGGTAGGCGAGCACGTGCGAATGCCGCGGCGTTATCGCGGCCGGGACATCCAGTGGTGGATGGAGGCGAGCGGCCTGCTCGACCAGCGCTTCGATGAGATCGACGACATCGAGCGTGCCCGACGTCTGCCATCGCCGCAGCTGATGGGTAGCGAGACGCCGGCGACCCTGGACCTTAATGCCCTCGCGGCGCTAGGCGTGCAACGGGTCGGGCGGCTGGTCGGTCTGCGCGACCATACGCTGCAGTTCTCTGGCTCACTGGCGGCCCATTGCGCGGCGGCGGACCTCAAGCTGGGGCGGCTGCTCGAAACCTTCGATGCCTGGGCAAGCCATCGCGGACTGGACAGCGAACTGGCACCGCCCGAACGCTTCCCGCCGACCCGGCTGCCTGCCTCGCCGCGCCTGAGCCTCGATCTGGCCCGCGGCGAGATACGCACGATCCTCTGGGCGACGGGCTTCCGCCCGGATTATAGCTGGCTGCATGTGCCGGTACTCGACCGCAAGGGACGGTTGAAACATCACGGCGGCGTCGCCGAGGCGCCGGGCCTCTATGCGCTGGGTCTGCCGTTCATGCGCCGCCGCAAGTCGAGCTTCATCCACGGCGTCGATGACGACGCCCGCGAGCTCAGCGATCATCTCGTCGGCTATCTCGCTGGTTATTCCCATGACTGTCCTGCCAACGACCCCGGGGATTCTTCAGAGGACGGCAAGGGAGAAAACCGCCTCGCCCAAGGCGGATTCCCGTGCAGGAATCGGATGGACGCCTCTGCGCGGGTAGTATTGACTGAAGGCGATTAGACAAGACTGCGAGGAACCCCCATGAGCCTGCCCTCCGAAGCCCAGATGCGCGCGGCGATCAGCGCCCGAGATCCCTCGCTGGATGGCGTGTTCGTCTATGCGGTACTCACCACGGGCGTGTTCTGCCGGCCCTCGTGTGCGAGTCGCCACGCCAGACCCGAAAACCTGCGCTTCTTTCCCGGCATCGATGCCGCCATGGCGGCGGGCTATCGGCCCTGCAAGCGTTGCCGACCCACCGAGACGGGCATGCTGGATACCCGCCTGGTCGACATCGCGCGTTACATCGACGCCCATGCCGAAACACCGCTCACCCTTGCCGAGCTGTCCGCGGTGTCGGGCCTGTCGGCCGGCGCACTGCAACGCGGCTTCACGCGGGCCTTCAGCATTTCGCCGAAGACCTACCGAAACGCGGTACGCATGCGACGCTACAAGCAGCAGCTGAAAGATACTGACACCGTGACCGAGGCGATCTTTGCCGCCGGGTTCGGGTCCACCAGTCGGGTTTACGGTGAGGCGACGCGCAACCTCGGCATGACGCCAAGCACGTATCGGGCCGGTGGAGCCGGCGAGACCATCGCTTACGCCTGCCGGCAGAGCGCGCTGGGACTGTTGATGATGGCGGCCACCGACAAGGGCGTGTGCTGCGTACAATTTGGCGATACCGAACACGCCCTACTCGACGCGCTTCGCGATGAATTCCCTCGGGCCGAGCTTATCGCCTCGAGCGCGCAGCACGCGCCCGAACTAAACTTCTGGATGCAAGCGCTAAAGCAGTATCTAGATGTGGGCGGTCCACGGCCCGACCTGCCACTGGATATGCGCGGTACCGTCTTCCAGATGCAGGTATGGCGATGCCTGCTCAGCGTTCGCGAAGGCGAGGTGCTCAGCTATCGTGAGCTCGCCGAACGGCTCGGCATGCCCAGCGCCGTTCGTGCCGTCGCCTCCGCCTGCGGCAGGAATCGTATCGGGGTACTGATTCCCTGCCATCGCGTGCTGCGAAGCGACGGCGGCCTGGGGGGATATCGTTGGGGCCTGGAGCGCAAACGCCAACTGCTGGAGGCGGAACGCCAGCGCCAACACGGCGCCTCCTGACCGGAATGGACCGTTTCTGACCCGTCTGGCTCTGGCAAGCGCGGCTAGCCAAGAAGATTGTGGAACCTAGGAGGCTGGCTGACACGGCACCAGCGTCTGTCGAAATCCTGGAAACCCGCTACCGTTGGGAGGTCACCATGAAAGCCATCATGAGCACGTCCGCCTGCGCGCTGGCCATGGCCAGCGTGGTATGGATCGCCCCCGCCCACAGCGCCGATCCTCCGCGCTTCGACAACCTGGGGGATCACGGCCGCACCATTACCACGGACTCCGACGAGGCCCAGGCCTACTTCAACCAAGGGCTACGACTCGCCTACGGTTTCGCTCGACCGGAAGCGATCCGTTCCTTCCAGGCCGCGCAGCGACATGATCCGCACTGCGCCCTCTGTGCCTGGGGGGAAGCCTGGACGCTGGGCCCCTATCAAAACAATCCTGGCGGCGTCGGCGATCAGAAGGACGCCCACGCGGCGGCCCAGCGAGCCCTCGAACTGGTCGATGACGCCGCGCCCTGGGAGCAGGCGCTGATCGAGGCCATGGCCGTGCGCTACCCGTCCTCCGAGGACAACATCGACCCGCAGCAGGCAACCCGTCGCTACGCCGAGGCCATGGAAGCGGCCGTGGCGGCCCATCCCAACGACCTTGACATACGCACCCTCTATGCCGAGTCGCTGATGCTGTACCGCCCCTGGGATCTCTACCAGGCAGACGGCGAACCCTACCCGGAGACCCAGACGGTGATCGAGGAACTGGAAACCGTGTTGGACGCCGAACTTGGCCATGGCGGCGCCTGCCACCTCTATATCCACACCGTGGAGGCTTATAAGCCAACCCGTGCCGAGGCCTGCGCCGACCGGCTGGCCGAGGCCATCCCGGGGGTGAGCCACATTCAGCACATGCCGTCGCACATCTACATGAACATCGGCCGCTATGGCGACAGCGTCCGCGCGAACCAACGGGCGCGCCAGAGGGACCAGGCGGCCCGCCACGACGCGGCCGTGAGCACCTATGCGCCCCACAACACCCTGATGCTGGTGTATTCAGCCTGGATGGACGGGCAGAGCGGCGTCGCCCTCTCGGCCGCTCGGGACATCGGACGCGAACGTGCGGAAGATATCTTCCACCACAGCCTGCAGCTCGCCCGCTTCGGCCGCTGGGATGAACTGCTGAATCAGGACGGTGAGCCGGACGCGGCCTTCCAAGCTGCCATGTGGCACTTCGCGCAGGGGCTGGCGCAGTTGCGCACCGGTGATGCCGAAGCGGCCCGGGAAACCCTGGCGCGGATCCGCGCCACTCGGGAGGCGACCCCGGAAGATGCCACCTATCACTTCTTCGGGCATGCGCAGCGCGACCTACTGGGGATTGCAGCGGGTATCCTGGCCGGCGAAATCGCCGCCGACGCGGGGCGACTCGATGAGGCGCGCGAACAGCTGCAGGCGGCCATCGCCCTGGAGGACGGCCTCGGTTATTCCGAGCCCGAGCCCTGGCCGATACCGGTCCGCCACGTGCTCGGTGCGGTGCTGCTGGAAGCCGGGCACGCCGAGGAGGCAGAAACGATCTATCGCGATGCCCTGGCGGTACACCCCGATAACGGTTGGTCGCTCAAGGGGCTCGAGCAAAGCCTTGCTGCCCAGGGAAAAGACACCGAGGCAGCCGAGGCCGGTGAGGCGTTCGAACAGGCCTGGGCGAGAGCCGACGTCTGGTTGCCGGCCTCACGCTTCTGAGACTTTCGACAGGCACAACATCGCTCAGCCGCGGGCCCTCCCGAAGGGCCCGCGGCCCGCCCGTGCAATGCCCGTCATACCTTATGCGCTGGTCTTATACGGTGGACTTCTACACTTGAGGAGACGCTGCCCGCCCTGAAGCAAGACGTCACGGTGTCGTCACACTCCATCGGGCAGGCTGAACAGGTGTTATCCATTCCTTTCATCCAAGAAGAAAAAGCGAGGCTTACATGAAAACCCCTACCTTGATGCTCACGCTCGGCGGGCTGGCGGCGCTACTGCTCGCCCCCGCTACTTTGGCTAGCCAGGACGAGAATACCGCCCAAGACAAGATCGTCGCCGCCGCCAGCCACGTTACCCTCGGGCCTCGTCCGCTCTTCCTGGTCCAGGACATGGATGAGGAGACCCAGCGCTCACGCGAGCTCAAGGCCGAATTGCTGCGCTGCGCCGCCACCACCGACGACTGGCAGCGCAGCGACTTCAGCATCGGCCACCGCGGCGCTCCGCTACAGTTTCCCGAGCACACCCGCGAGTCCTACCTCGCTGGTGCCCAGCTGGGTGCCGGCATTCTCGAGTGCGACGTGACCTTCACCGCCGATCAGGAACTGGTCTGCCGCCACTCGCAATGTGATCTTCACACCACTACCAACATCGTCGAAACCGACCTGGCACAGAAGTGCAGCGTGCCTCCGGCTTTCAACGAGGCGGGCGAGCTGAGCAATGCCGTCGACGTCCAGTGCTGCACCAGCGATATCACCTTGGCGGAATTCCGCACGCTGCAGGGCAAGATGGAAGGGGCCAACACCGAGGCCGGCAGCATCGAGGAATATCTCGCCGGCACACCCGGCTGGCGCACCGATCTTTACAACTCACGTGGCACCTTGATGACCCACGCCGAAAGCATCGACCTGTTCAAGTCACTGGGCGTGAAGATGACCCCCGAGCTCAAGGCGCCCAGTGTCGAGATGCCCTTTAACGGCATGAGCCAGGAAGACTACGCCCAGAAGATGATCGACGAGTACCAGGCCGCCGATGTCCCGGCAAGTGACGTCTACGCCCAGTCGTTCAACCTGGACGATGTGCGCTACTGGATCGACAACGCGCCCGGGTTCGGCGAACAGGCCGTATACCTCGACGACCGCTACAGCCTCGACGAATTCGACCACAACTACCCGGCCACCTGGACACCGACCATGGAAGAGCTGGCCGAGATGGGCGTTCAGATCCTCGCGCCGCCAATGTGGATGTTGCTGGCGGCCAACCCCGAGGCGAGCGATGAAGAAAACCGCATCGTGCCCTCTGTCTACGCCGAGCACGCCAAGGCGGCGGGGCTCGACCTCATCGCCTGGACCTTCGAGCGCTCCGGCCCGCTGGCCAACGACGGCGAGTGGTACCACAGCACCACAGATGACGTAATCGACAACGACGGCGACAAGCTGCTCACCCTTGACGTGCTCGCCCGCGATGTCGGCATCATCGGCCTGTTCAGCGACTGGCCGGCCACCGTCACCTTTTACGATAATTGTGTGAACGCCAACGAAGGCAACCATTGATGATCGGTACCACGGCGATCGCCATTGCATTGCTGCTGTTGATGTATCTTGCCTACCGTGGGCTCAGCCTATTGCTTCTCGCTCCGACGCTGGCCGCGCTGGTAGCACTGGTCTCGGTCGGTACACCGCTGCTGGCCAGCTACACCCAGGTCTTCATGGGGGCCGCGGGCGATTTCATCGTCCGCTACTTCCCGTTGTTCCTGTTGGGGGCGGTATTCGGGAAACTGATGGAAGATTCGGGCAGCGCGGAGGTACTGGCCAGAGCTATCGTCGAGCGTCTGGGTGACACTCGCGCCATCCTGGCGGTAGTCCTCTCCTGCGCGGTGATGACCTATGGAGGCGTCTCACTGTTCGTGGTGGCCTTCGCGGTCTATCCCATTGCCGCCGCACTATTTCGCCAGGCCAGCCTGCCCAAGCGGCTGATTCCCGGCACCATTGCGCTGGGGGCTTTCACCTTCACCATGACGGCGCTGCCGGGCACGCCGGCGATCCAGAATGCCATTCCCATGCCCTATTTCGGTACTTCGCCGTTTGCTGCGCCGGGGCTCGGCATCCTCAGCGGCCTGGTCATGTTGGGGCTGGGACAAGCCTGGCTGAACCATCAGGCGCGCCAGGCGAGAGCGGCCGACGAAGGTTATGGCGATCACCAGGGCGAGGCGCCTCCCGCCGTGCACCTGCGAGAACACGCGGCAGGCGAAGGCTTCGATCTGGCCGAGGTCACGGCACAGCCGGTTCGCGACCTGCCTCCCTTGACGCTGGCGCTGCTGCCCATCGTGCTGGTCATCGCGCTGAACCTGTTGTTCACGGTGGTGGTGATCCCGGCCATGGACACCGGGTATCTCGCCGAGCCGGTCTATGGTGCGACCAACATCGAGTCGGTACGTGGGGTCTGGTCGGTGATCGCCGCGCTGGTGATTGCCATCGGGGTCATCATCCTCACCAACCGGCATCGTCTCGAAGCCCTCACTGCCACTCTCGACAGCGGTGCCAATGCCTCGCTGCTGCCGATCTTCAATACCGCCAGCCTGGTCGGCTTCGGTTCGGTGATCGCCTCCCTGGCGGCCTTCGAGACGATCAGCCTCTGGGTGACCTCGGTGGGAGGGGATAACCCGCTGATCTCGTTGGCCATCGCGGTCAACCTGCTGGCGGGCATGACCGGCTCGGCCTCCGGCGGCATGAGTATCGCCCTGGCGACGCTGGGGGACACTTACCTGGCCATGGGCCAGGCCGCGGGTATCGCCCCTGAGCTGATGCACCGCGTCACGGCAGTGGCCACCGGCGGGCTGGATGCCCTGCCACACAACGGTGCGGTAATCACGCTGCTCTCCATCTGTGGCTTGACGCACCGCCAGGCCTACCTCGACATTGCGGTGGTGGCCGTGGTGGTCCCTATCATCTCGTTGGCACTGCTGATTATCCTGGGTACCCTGGTGGGTTCTTTCTGAAGGCAGCATCTGGCAGCGTCGACCTTGTGACAGAGGCGATCCTTGCCACCAGCATCATTTCTGCACCGGTACGTCTCAGGCGTTGTAGACCACCCGCCCCAATTCGTTGACGTCGTAGCCGCCCAGCGCCTCGGCGCGTTCGGCGAAGCGTGGCTCCCGGGTAAAGGCCAACAGACACTGTATGGGTAGCTCGAAATAGCTGCGACGCCGCAGGGCCAGGTCGAAGCGCTCCTCATGAAGCGGCACGAAGTCCAGCCCTTGTCGGCGCGCCGCCGCCTCGACCCCGAGACCGGCATCCGCCTCGCCCTGCCGGATGGCCAGCGCCAGATCGTCCTCGCTGAGCGAAGGATGGACAGTGAAACGAAGCCTGTCGACCTCGACGCCCGCCCGTGCCAGCAGCCACTCCAGCAGTCGATGGGCGCCGGCATCGGGCTGGCGATGGGCGATCCTTGCCGGTAGGCGTGCCAGGTCCTCCAGGCAGTCGATACCCAGCGGGTTGCCCGGTGCCAGCAGTAGGCCCTGTTGGCGGATCGCCCAGCGAAACATCACCAGATCACGCATGCCGGAGAGCCCGATGGCCGTCGGGACGTTATACGTGCCGCTATCAGCATCGACCAGATGCAATCCGACCACCATGGCATCGCCCTGAATCAATCGCCGCACGCCGTCACCACTGCCATGGCAGAGCATCGCCAGGTCGGCGCCGCTTTCGCGAACGGCCCACTCGAGAAGCGGGTCCTGGCTGCCGGCCAGCACCGCCGGCACCGGCCTAGCGCTGCGACGGTCCCCCTCCAGATGGTTCATCAGCCACAGGTCGATGCTCTGCTTTGGAAACAGCAGCTTCCCGGTGATTCTCATACAGGGAATTTCGCCTTGGCGCACCAGGTCATAGACCTTGCGCTCCTTCAGGCGCAGATAGTCGGCCACCTCGACAGTCGTCAGGTAGGCATGCGGCAGGTGGCGTCGCTCGTTGCCCATCAATTGCTCCCTTGATGCATGGCTGATCCTGCATGAACACGTTTATATATGCATGATTTACTGCGTTGGATGCATAGAAGGACGTCAACGTACATCATGCAAGCTATCTGCAGGAGCCCTCGATGTTTGACGACACCAATGCTTTTCAGACCGCCCTCAGCTTGATCATGGGCTTCGATCCCGATCTGCTCGCGATCGTTGCGTTGTCACTGCGGGTCTCGCTGTCGGCGGTGCTGATCGCCACGCTCATCGGCCTGCCGCTGGGAGCGGCCCTGGCGCTCTGGAAGTTTCCCGGTCGCGGCACGCTCATCGTCGTCCTCAATGCGTTCATGGGCCTGCCACCGGTCGTTGCGGGGCTCACGGTCTACCTGCTGCTCTCGCGGGCGGGGCCGCTGGGCGAGCTCGGCCTGCTGTTCACCCCCACTGCCATGGTGATCGCCCAGGTGATCCTGGTGCTGCCGATCATCGCCGCCCTGACCCGCCAACAGATCGAGGAGCTGCATGGCGATTATCACGAGCAGCTGCGCTCCATGGGCCTGTCCAAGCGGCGCATGATGCCCACTCTGTTGTGGGACGCCCGCTTCGGCCTGATGACAGTGATCCTCGCCGGTTTCGGGCGTGCCAGTGCCGAAGTCGGCGCGGTGATGATCGTCGGCGGCAATATCGATGGCGTGACGCGGGTGATGACCACCGCCATCGTGCTGGAAACCAGCAAGGGTGACCTGCCGCTGGCCCTTGGGCTCGGCATCGTGCTGCTGGGACTGGTGGCGCTGGTCAACGCCGCCGCCTATCTGATCGGCGAGAGCGCACGGAGACGGCTGGGATGAACGAGATGACCCGACTCGCCGCGACGGCCATTCCGTCCCTGTCGTTGCAAGGCGTCGGCTTCGCACACCGTGGCCAGACGCTGCTGCATCCCGTCGACCTGCGTCTCGAAGGGTGTCGTCGTATCCTGCTGATGGGCCCCAACGGCGCCGGCAAGAGCCTGTTGATGCGTCTCGCCCACGGCCTGCTGATGCCCACTCAGGGGCAGATTCGATGGGACGGTCGACGGCCCCGTCAGTCGATGGTCTTCCAGCGTCCCGTGCTGCTCAAGCGCACGGCCCTGGCCAACCTCACCTATGCCCTGGCGGTGAACGGCGTCCCCCGCATGCGACGCAAGCCACTGGCCCGCGAGGCCCTGGAGCGCTTCGGCCTGGCCGCGCTGGAAAAACGCCCGGCCCGCGTGCTCTCCGGCGGCGAACAGCAGCGCCTGGCGCTGGCCCGGGCCTGGCTGACCGAACCCGAGATGCTGTTTCTCGACGAACCCACCTCCGCGCTGGACCCCGCGGCCATCAAGGCGGTGGAAGATGCGGTGCTCGACTTTCACGCACGCGGCACTCGCATTCTGATGAGCACTCACGACCTTTATCAGGCACGACGGCTAGCCGACGACGTGGTGTTCCTGTGCGGTGGGCGTGTGCTTGAACACAGCTCGGCCACCGATTTCTTCACGGCCCCCGCCACTCCCCAGGCGCAAGCATTCATCCGGGGCGAACTGGTCTGGTGATCGGGCGCGCTCCCCCGAAGACAAAGCTAGATAATAAAGACAGGAAGATAGAATGACAGAGAGAAGGAAGGGCAAGATGCACAAGACAGGATTGATCCTCGCAGCCTCAGGCCTGGCGGGACTCTCCATGACGACGCAGGCCACGGAGGGAGAAGACTTCATCATCCTGGCCTCGACCACGTCCACCGAGAACTCAGGACTCTTCGACGCGATTCTCCCGCGGTTCACCGCGGCCACCGGCATCGAGGTACGGGTCGTGGCCGTGGGTACCGGCCAGGCCTTCGAGATCGCCCGCCGTGGCGACGCCGACAGCCTGCTGGTCCACGACACCGAAGGTGAAAAGCGTTTCGTCGCCGAGGGCTACGCCACTGAGCGCGCCGACGTGATGGTCAACGACTTCGTGGTCATCGGTCCGGGCGACGACCCCGCCGACATCGCTGACGCCGATACGGTCGCGGACGCGTTCGCACGCATCGCCGAGGCCGAGGCCCCCTTCGCCTCACGCGGCGACGACAGCGGCACCAATCGCGCCGAACTACGTCTCTGGGAGGCCGCCGGCGTGGCGCCAGAGGGTGGATGGTATCGCGAGCTGGGCAGCGGGATGGGCCCGACGCTGAACACCGCCGCCGGCATGGATGCCTATGTGCTGGCCGACCGGGCAAGCTGGGTCGCCTTCGCTAATCCTCAAGGACTTGAGCTACTGTTCGAAGGCGACGAGGCGCTGTTCAACCAGTACGGCAGCCTGCTGCTCTCTGCCGAGCGTCATTCGCACCTCAAGCACGATCTCGCCGAGCGGTGGCATCAGTGGCTGCTCTCCGAGGAGGGGCAGCAGGCTATCGGCGACTTCCAGATAAAGGGACAGCAGCTGTTCTTTCCCAACGCCACGAAGTGAGACTCGGGGTCGGGCCGATCAAGTGACAGTCGCATCTAGTCCCAGCCCTTCCAACAGCCCTGCCAGTTCATTGCAAAGAAAACGTGCCTCTATGCACTCGCCCAAGTGGCCCTCGGCGAACCGCAGCAACCCCATCGCCGCATGCGACAACCGTCGGTCGCGGCGCACGATGAACTGCCAGTGACTCTCGATGGGCAGCCCCGCCACCGGCAGGATCACCAGGTCCGGATGCTCCGGCGGCAGCACATGCTCGGAGAGCACGGCGAGCCCCATCCCCGAGGCCACCCCGACCCGGATCGCCTCGTTGCTGGCTATCTGCAGGGTCGGCCCCTGTGACAGACCCTGCTCCTGCAGCCAGCTCTCGAAGAGCATCCGCGTGGCCGAGCCGGGTTCGCGCAGGAGAAACCGATCGCCCAGCAGCTCGCTCATCGCCACCTGTTCGCGTCCCGCCAGCAAATGGCCCCGCGGCGCCACGGCCACTAGCGGGTTGCGCAGGAAGCGACCGGCCCGGGCATGAGCCAGGGAGGGGGGATGGCTGAACACGTAAAGGTCGTCGTCCTGGCGCTCGAAGCGGGTCAGCACCTGGCGCCGGTTGCCGATATGCAGAGTGACGTCCACCTCGGGAAAGGCCCGACTATAGGGGCCGAGCAGACGCGGCAGCACGTATTGGGCCGTATTGACCAGGGCGATCGAACAGCGTCCCCGCGCCCCGCTGCGCAGCGAGGCCAGGTAGTCCTCGAGGTCGTCGAAGCGCCCCAACACCTCGCGGCTCGCCCGGTAGAGTTCGCCGCCCGCCTCGGTGGTCACCAGGCGCCCCTGATGGCTCTCGAGCAGTGGCTCGCCCACCGTCTCGGCCAGGCGCTTGAGCTGCTGGGAGACCGTGGGCTGGGTCAGGTGGAGCCGACGCGCCGCCTCGCTGATCGATCCGGCACGCACCACTGCGGCATAGACCTGCAGCAGGCGGAAGGTCAGGTGTCGGATGTTCATCGCCGCGGTACCTCCCGCCGTGCATAGATGATCATCCATGATGCCTTGCATGAGAATTTATTGGAATCAATGAACAAGACTTCGCAGAATGCGTGGCGCTTCCTCCTACGCCACCCGAGACCTCCCGATGCCCGATATCGTGGTGATGTTCTTCCTACTTGGCCTGGTGGCCGGGTTGGTGAAGTCCGACCTGACCATTCCCAAGGCCGCCTACGACACCCTGAGCCTGCTACTGATGCTGACCATCGGCCTCAAGGGTGGCATGGCGCTGTACGGTAACCTGGGCTGGTCGATCGTGCCCGAACTGGCCGCGGTGGCGGCGCTCGGCGCGCTGATCCCGCTGGCCCTGATGCCGATACTACGCCGCCTGGTGCGTCTCTCCGCCGCCGACAGTGCCAGCCTGGCGGCTCACTACGGGTCGGTGAGCGCCGGCACCTTCGCTGTGGCCCTGGCCTTCGCCGAGGGGCGCGGCCTGCCGATTGGTGCCGAAGTCACCCTCTATCTGGTGATGATGGAACTGCCGGCGATCATGGTGGCCATCGCCCTCTATCGCCGCTACCGGGGCTCGGCGCCCGGCGAGGCGATCAGTGGTCTTTGGCACGAGACGCTGACCAACCGCGGGGTGATCCTGCTGGCCGGCGGCGTGGTGATCGGAACTCTCTACGGCCCGGCCCAAGGCGCCAATGTCACCGATCTGCTGACCGGGGCCTTCCATGCCGTGCTGGCGATCTTCCTGCTCGAGATGGGCCTGACCGCCGCCGAAACCCTTCGCCCGCTGCCCTGGCGCCACTGGCGACTGCTCACCTTCGCCCTGGCTGCTCCGCCGCTGTTGGCGCTAACCGGGCTGGGCGTCGGCCTGGCGCTGGGGCTGCCTTCCGGCTCACTGCTGATCCTCACCGCGCTCGCCGCCAGCGCATCCTACATCGCTGCACCGGCCGCCATGCGCACCGCCATCCCCGAGGCCAACATCGGCCTGGCAATGCTCGCCTCGCTGGGGCTGACCTTCCCGCTCAACGTGATCGTCGGCATACCTGTCTACTACCATCTCGCCCTGTGGCTGAGCTGATAATCCCTAAGCCCGCCGGTAGCCACTGGCTTATCGAATGTATCTCTTCAGCTCGCTTGCAAACTCACTCCTTAATCTTGCCCACTCCATCTTTAACCAGGGCGTATAGCGTTCTGGGTGATTCGCCAACTCGGCATCGAGCCGTGTTGGCGTTATCCAACACCAGTCTGCAATTTCCTGTCGATTGGGGTGCGGCACCTCACCGCTGCTCCCCAGATAAACCCAGCACATTTCATGCTCGGCTCCGTTCGGGTCGAACTGTGCCTGATAACGAAACTTGTAGAGGTAGTCGAACACTGCCTCGATGCCGACTTCTTGCCGCAAACGCCGCTTAGCCGCCTCTTCCATACGCTCGCCTCGGCGAGGATGACTGCAACAGCTGTTGGACCAGTAGAGCGGCCACAAGCGCTTGCCCTCCGAGCGCTGCTGGAGGAGAAGCTCTCCGTCCGCATTGAACACGAACAATGAAAAAGCCCGGTGCAGGACACCCTCACCGACATGACACTTTGCCTTGTTCAAATAACCCAGCTCTTGGTCTTCTGCGTCGACGAGAATCAGCTCCTCGCCATCGAACGACACGACCTCATCTCGCTCGCTTTCAACGGCATTCTCCAATGATCACCTCCATCACCTGATTCATTTTTCGACCCCCTCCGTCACGACGTTGGCCTTGGCCTTGGCCAAGACAGTCTGCCTACTTATCGCTATTGCGTAGCAGTAGGTTGACGCTGTCAGCTTGATAGCCACCGCTCAACGACGGCTCGGTCATCCAGTGACTCAGTCTGGGGCCAGGGCTCAAGAGTGGCGTGTACGGCAGTCCTGTTGTCACGCCAGAGAACAACAGCTTGAGCATCCAGTCGTGACGTGCCGTTAGATGGGTGCCAAGGATTGTGGCCTTGACAAAGCGACGGGAAACCTTGACCTGTTGCCCGCTGCTGTAAGCCGATCGGGCTTTTATCCGCCGTAATGTGAGAACAGCAAGACCAATGGCCCACAGGCAGAAGCGCCGGATCCCCGTTTCTTGAGGCGGAATCAACAGGGTGTAGCGAAAAGCGTTATGCAAATGACCATGTGCCACCCCTACCATATAGCGTAATGCTGCTACGAACGCCTTGTCGCCGCCCCCCGGGGTGATAGCGTCCACCTTGAGACCCAACTCCTCGAACTCTTTGCGGGGCAACCAGCAGACTCCTTGTCGCCTATCTTCCCAAAGGTCCTTGAGGATATTGGTGAGCTGCAAGCCTTCACCGAATGAAGGCGCGAGAGTCAGCATGTCGGCGCGCTTTTCGTCTATCTCATCGGAGTACTGGCAGAACAATTCTGTCAGCATTTCGCCAACGACACCTGCGACGTAATAGCAATACCGGTCTACTTCTCTCTGGTCTGCCAGACCCTCAAGGCTGGCATTGCCCTGATAGGAGCCCATGCCTTGACACATGATGCTTACACATTTCAACAACACCTGCCGTTGCGATGCTGAAAATCGATGTGTGTTGCAGACGATCAAGGGAGCATTGGCTATCAACTCGCGCTCACTCGACGAAGTGGCTCTCGAGAGTAGTGGCGTGAGCTGCTTGGCGAAATTCTGCGGCTTCTCCTCCCCTCTTAGCACTGCCAAAAATTGCTCATGAAAGATGACCTTCTGTAGTGCAGATAGCTCAGGCTCATCTTCTATCGTATCCGCAATTCGGCAAAGCAGGTAAGCATTGGTGACCACCTTGCGCAGATCGCCTGGCAGCTGCGGTATGGTGAGGGCGAAGCTTCGGGACACGCCGGGAAGAATCTTTTCCTGGTAGGCTTCTGCCTCCGTGCTCCCGGGACCCGTTGAAGTTAAATTAGCCATAGCGGAACACCGGTCTTGATAGCGGTTGGTAACATTAACCGGCTCTTTCCTCCTACTATAAACTTTGCTTAGGGAGAGAGGCCCGACTGATCATACCAAGGGATTGAATCATTCACTCGCTTTTATGGCTCCGTGCCGGATACGACATCCTGGGTCAGGTGGAGCCGTAACTAGATGATAATCCATGATGCAATGCCAAAGCGTTTATTGGAATTAATGCCCTGAGCTTCGCAGAAGGGGTGGCGTTTTTCCCTAGCCGCTTGAGACATCCCGATGCCCGTCATTTTGGTGATGTTCTTCCTGCTCAGCCCGCTGGGCCGGGCTGATTCAACATCGCCCCACCGGATCCCTTCTCATCGGGACGCTTTCTTCCTGCGCCCTTTTGACTTTCGTCGCACGCCTAGAAGCTGCACTTTACGTTAACGTCAACCTCGCATAGTCTTGTGCCATCTGCCATTTTGATGACATCTGTTCGCCTGTTACGTCACTGCCCCAAGCAGTGACGCTTTACCTGACAAGACGGGAGCCCGCCATGCATTCGCTCTACCAACCCCTCGACTTCGGCCTCGATGACGAACTCAACATGCTGCGCGATCAGGTCAATGCCTTCGCCCGTGATGAGATCGCGCCGCGCGCCGCCGAGATCGATGAGAAGAACGAATTCCCCAACGATCTGTGGCGCAAGTTCGGCGACATGGGCCTGCTCGGCATCACCGTGCCGGACGAGGACGGCGGCAGTGGCATGGGTTACCTGGCGCACTGCATCGCGCTGGAAGAGATTTCGCGGGCCAGCGCCTCGGTGGGTCTGTCCTATGGCGCCCACTCCAATCTCTGCGTCAACCAGCTCAAGATCAACGCCACCGCCGAGCAGAAGGCCAAGTACCTGCCCAAGCTGATCAGCGGCGAGCATGTCGGTGCGCTGGCGATGTCCGAGCCCGGCGCCGGCTCCGATGTGGTGTCGATGAAGCTCAAGGCCGAGAAGCGCGGCGACCGCTACGTGCTCAACGGCAACAAGATGTGGATCACCAACGGCCCCGATGCCCACGTGCTGGTGGTCTACGCCAAGACCGACCCCGCGGCCGGCTCCAAGGGCATTACCGCCTTCATCATCGAGAAGGACTTTCCAGGTTTCTCCACCGCCCAGAAGCTCGACAAGCTCGGCATGCGCGGCTCCAACACCTGCGAGCTGGTGTTCCAGGACTGCGAAGTGCCGGAAGAGAACGTGCTCGGCGACGTCGGCAAGGGCGTGCGGGTGCTGATGAGTGGCCTGGACTACGAGCGCACCGTGCTCGCCGCCGGCTCCATCGGCATCATGCAGGCCGCCATGGATGTCGTGGTGCCCTACCTGCACGAGCGCAAGCAGTTCGACCAGCCCATCGGCGAGTTCCAGTTGGTACAAGGCAAGGTCGCCGACATGGCGACCACCCTCAACGCCTGCCGCGCCTACCTCTACGCCGTGGCTGCCGCCTGCGACCGCGGCCAGGTCTCGCGCAAGGACGCCGCCGGGGTGATTCTCTATGCTTCCGAGAAGGCAACCCAGGTGGCGCTCGATGCCATCCAGCTGCTTGGCGGCAATGGCTACATCAACGAGTACCCGACCGGACGCCTGCTGCGCGACGCCAAGCTCTACGAGATCGGTGCCGGCACCAGCGAGATCCGCCGCATGCTGATCGGGCGTGAGATCTTCAACGAATCCAAGTAAGGGCGAGCGTACATGGCAACCTTGACGACCCAGATCAACCCCCGCAGCGAGGTCTTCCAGGCCAACGAGGCGTCGATGCGCACCGAGGTCGGCCGGCTACGCGAGCTGACCGCGGCCATCGCCCAGGGCGGCGGTCCGAAGGCGCGCGATCGCCACGAGTCGCGCGGCAAGCTGTTCGTGCGCGACCGCATCGATCATCTGATCGACGAGGGCTCGCCGTTTCTCGAATTCTCGGCGCTGGCCGCGCATGAGGTCTACGACAGCCCGGTGCCCGCCGCAAGCGTGATCACCGGCATCGGCCGCGTCAGCGGCGTGGAATGCGTGATCGTCGCCAATGACGCCACGGTCAAGGGCGGCACCTATTACCCGCTGACGGTCAAGAAGCACCTGCGCGCCCAGGAGATCGCCCGCAAGCACCGCCTGCCTTGCCTCTACCTGGTCGACTCCGGCGGTGCCTACCTGCCCTTACAGGACGAGGTCTTCCCCGACCGCGACCACTTCGGGCGCATCTTCTACAACCAGGCCACACTCTCCGCCGAAGGCATCCCGCAGATCGCCGTGGTGATGGGCTCCTGCACCGCCGGCGGCGCCTATGTGCCGGCCATGGCCGACGAGTCGATCATCGTCAAGGAGCAAGGCACGATCTTCCTCGGTGGCCCTCCGCTGGTGAAGGCGGCGACCGGCGAGAGCATCAGCGCCGAGGACCTGGGCGGTGCCGACGTGCACGCCAAGCTCAGCGGCGTGGTCGACCACTACGCCGAGAACGACGCCCACGCCCTGCAACTGGCGCGCGGCTGCGTGTCACGGCTCAACTGGCAGAAGCGTGGCCAACTCGCCATGCAACCCTCGAAACCGCCGCGCCTCGACCCCGGCGAGCTCTACGGCATCGTCGGCACCGACCTCAAGAAGCCCTACGACGTGCGCGAGGTGATCGGACGCGTCGTCGATGATTCTGACTTCGACGAGTTCAAGCGCTACTACGGCGACACCCTGGTCACCGGCTTCGCGCACATTCACGGCTACCCGGTGGGCATCGTCGCCAACAATGGAGTGCTGTTCTCCGAGTCCGCGGTCAAGGGCGCGCACTTCATCGAGTTGTGCGCGCAGCGCAAGATCCCGCTGGTGTTCCTGCAGAACATCACCGGCTTCATGGTCGGCTCGAAGTACGAGCACGAGGGCATCGCTAAGCACGGCGCCAAGCTGGTCACCGCGGTGGCCTGCGCCAAGGTACCCAAGTTCACCGTGCTGATCGGCGGCAGCTTCGGCGCCGGCAACTACGGCATGTGCGGCCGCGCCTATGACCCCAACCTGTTGTTCATGTGGCCCAATGCGCGCATCTCGGTGATGGGCGGCGAACAGGCCGCGGGCGTGCTCGCCCAGGTCAAGCGCGAGCAGTTCGAGCGCGAGGGCCGCGAGTGGACCCGTGAGGACGAAGAGGCCTTCAAGGCGCCGACCCGCGAGCAGTACGAGCACCAGGGCCATCCCTACTACGCCAGTGCGCGGCTGTGGGACGACGGCGTGATCGACCCGGCTCAGACTCGTGATGTGCTGGGCCTGTCGCTGGCCGCTGCCATGAATGCCGAAGTCGAAGAGACGCGCTTCGGCGTGTTCCGGATGTGAGGTCGACATGACACAGACTTTTTCGAACCTGAACATCGACAATCGCGGCGTCGCCCGGCTGATGCTGAATCGCCCCGAGGTGCACAACGCCTTCGACGATCACCTGATCGCCGAACTCAATGCCCATCTCGAGCGGCTACACGAGGCCGCCGAAAAGGGCGAGGTGCGCGCCATGGTGCTGGGTTCCGAGGGCAAGAGCTTCTCCGCCGGCGCCGACCTCAAGTGGATGCAGCGCATGGTCGAGTACGATATCGAGGACAACCTGGCGGATTCGCGCAAGCTCTCGGCGTTGATGCACGGCATCGACACCCTGCCCTGCCCCACGCTGTGCCGCGTGCAGGGCGCGGCCTTCGGCGGCGCCGTAGGCCTGGCCGCCTGCTGCGATATCGTCATCGCCTCCGACCAGGCCAGGTTCTGCCTCTCCGAGGTCAAGATCGGCCTGTCGCCTGCGGTGATCAGCCCCTACGTGCAGCGAGCCATTGGCGCCCGCCAGATGCGCCGCTACGCGCTGACCGCCGAGGTGATGGACGCCACCACCAGCCTCGCCCTGGGCCTGGTCCATCAGGTGTTCGGTCATGACGATCTCGACGAGGCCATCGACGCCATGCTCGGCCGGCTGCTGGCCGGCTCGCCCCAGGCCCAGCGCGCGACCAAGGCACTGCTCGCCACGGTGGCGCGTGAACCCGACAGCCAGACCACCCGCGACCACACCTGCCGCGTCATCAGCGAGCTGCGCGTGAGCCCCGAGGGCCAGGAGGGGTTGGCCAGTTTCTTCGACAAGCGCCGCCCCGCCTGGGCCGCCGAATCCCCTTCGACCACGGAGCGCCGCTCATGACCCCGACGCCAGACCCCCGCGCTCAGCGCTTCGACACCCTGCTGGTCGCCAACCGCGGCGAGATCGCCTGTCGCGTAATGCGCACCGCGCGCGCCATGGGCCTGCGTACCGTGGCCGTCTACTCGGATGCCGACGCCAGCGCCCGCCACGTGCGCGAGGCCGACGAGGCCGTGCGCCTCGGGCCGGCGGCCGCCCGCGAGAGCTACCTCAAGATCGACGCGGTGGTGGAAGCCGCCCAGCGCACCGGCGCCGGCGCCATCCATCCCGGCTACGGCTTTCTCTCCGAGAACGGCGCCTTCGTCGAGGCCCTGGACAAGGCCGGCATCGCCTTCGTCGGCCCGCCCGCCTCGGCGATTGCCGCCATGGGCGACAAGTCCGCCGCCAAGGCGCGCATGGCCAATGCCGGCGTGCCGCTGGTGCCGGGCTACCACGGCAACGACCAGGACGACACCCTGCTGCGCCGCGAGGCCGACAACATCGGCTATCCGGTATTGCTCAAGGCCAGCGCCGGCGGTGGCGGCAAGGGCATGCGCGTGGTGGAAAGCGGTGAGAACTTCCAGGCCGCCCTCGAGGGCTGTCGCCGTGAGTCCCAGGCCGCCTTCGGCGACCAGCGCATGCTGATCGAGAAGTACCTGACCCAGCCGCGCCACGTCGAGGTGCAGGTGTTCTGCGATGGCCACGGCAACGGCGTCTACCTGTTCGAACGCGATTGCTCGGTGCAGCGCCGCCATCAGAAGGTGCTGGAAGAAGCCCCCGCCCCGGGCATGACCGCCCCGCTTCGCCGCGAGATGGGCGAGGCCGCGGTACGCGCCGCCAAGGAGATCGGCTACGTGGGTGCCGGGACGGTGGAATTCCTACTGGACGCGGATGGTTCTTTCTACTTTATGGAGATGAACACCCGCCTGCAGGTCGAGCATCCGGTCACCGAGATGATCACCGGCCAGGACCTGGTCGAATGGCAGCTGCGCGTGGCCATGGGCGAGCCACTGCCCTGCGCCCAGGAAGAGTTGACCATCACCGGCCACAGCTTCGAGGCGCGCCTCTACGCCGAGGACCCGGAGCAGGACTTCCTACCCGCCACCGGCACGCTCACGCGCTTCGCCATGGACCTCGAGGGCGCCGGGCTCGACCCCGAACGGGTACGTCTGGACAGCGGCGTGGAAACCGGCGATGCGGTGTCGATGCACTACGACCCGATGCTCGCCAAGCTGATCGTCCATGGGGACGACCGTGCCCAGGCGCTGGCCACCCTCAACCGCGCGCTGGCGGCACTCGACGTGCAGGGCGTGGTCACCAACCGCGCCTTCCTGCAGCGGCTCGCCACCCACCCGGGCTTCCGCGACGCCGAACTCGACACGCGTTTTATCGAGCGCCACGACACCACACTGTTCGCCCCGCGCGTCTACCGCCTCGAGGACTATGCCAGCGCCGCGCTGGTCGGCCTCAACCAGCTGGCCAGCGAATGCGAAAGTGACTCGCCCTGGGACCGCCACGATGGCTTTCGCCTCAATGCCCCGCATACCATCCGCATCGCCCTGTGCGACCCCGCGCATGCCCAGGACGAGGACGATTCCGAGGCCGTGGTGGTGGTCGAAGGCGCCCGCGAACGCGACGACGCGCTATGGACGCTGACCATCGGCGGCGAAACCCTGACCGCCTCGCTCCAGCCACTGGCTGGCGACGCCGTGGCGGTCACGCTCAACGGCCACCGCCGCCGCCTGCAGGCACGACGCGACGGCAACGTCGTCGTCATGGTCGACCCGCGCGGCGAGACGCGCCTGTTCTGGCGGCGCATCGATGCCATCGACCACGGCCACCACGAGGCCGAATCGACCCTCACCGCGCCGATGCACGGCACGGTAGTGGCGCTGCTGGTCGAACCCGGCGTGCAGGTCGAGAAAGGCATTCCGCTGATGGTCATGGAAGCCATGAAGATGGAGCACACCATGAGCGCCCCGGCCGATGGCCACGTCGAGAGCTTTCACTTCCAGGCCGGCGATACGGTGGGCCAAGGCGATGTGCTGCTGGAATTCGCCATCAAGGAGTGAAATAAACTATAAGGAGCGCAGAACATCTGCGCTCCTATATTAACCATGCGGGTTTGCCCGACTCGTGAGGCGCGCGAAATATCCAACCTCAAAGGAGTGAGGCATGCCGCCACCCAGCAGCGATCCGCCCTATCATGTTTACGCTCGCAAGGTATGGATAGCCGTAGGTATTGTCGGCTCGGTCATGCTGTTGGCGTGGTTTGTATGGTCGGGGCTCGAGATCATCTTGATGAGCATGATTGGGCTATTGCTCGCGCTGTTCCTGTACCTGCCGGCGAATTTCATTCATCGCCACAGCTTTCTTGGCTATCGTTGGGCCCTGGTCGTTGTGCTGTTGCTCATCATTACCTTGATGACACTGTTTGGCCTCAACTTTTCGTCAAACATTGCCCAGCAATCCCAACAGTTCACCGAGATTATTCCTGGGTCGCTGGATGCGCTGGAAAACCGCATTCGTGACTGGCCCATGGGGGACCAGTTCCTCCGCGAGATGGAAGACGGCCAATCGATACGAGGGGCGCTCGGCGATTTCATCTTCAGGGTGACGTCAATATTTTCCACCACGTTCGGGGCGCTGACCAACCTGATCGTCATCCTCTTCGTCGGGCTATACGTAGCCTTCGAACCCTGGACATACCGCCGTGGATTGGTGCGGCTCGTGTTCCCAAAGCACCGCGATGCTGCCTCAAACCTGTTGGCCGCCATCTACGACAAGATGAGCTGGTGGTTGCTGGGAAGGCTCGTATCGATGCTGATCATCGGTGTGATAACGGGGGTCGGCCTCTGGATCATCGGCATACCCTTGGCCCTCTCCCTCGGGTTGCTGGCAGGCGCCCTGGCGTTCATTCCTTACCTTGGCCCGATACTCTCGGCCATTCCCGCCCTGCTGGTTGGCTTCACTGTCGGCTATGCGGCGCTTTTGTACGTCGCCATGCTGTTTGTCATGGTGCAATTTATTGAAAGCTACCTTGTGACGCCGTACATCCAGAAGAAGGCGGTCCAGATTCCCCCTGCCCTGCTGATCGTCGTGCAGTTCTGGCTAAGCTTGATCGGCGGCTTGTTGGGTCTACTCCTCGCAGGGCCGCTCACTGTCCTGGTGATGGTCATTGTCGACCGGGTATATATTAACGGCTGGCTGCAGAAGGAATGATATTTCGCTTGTCTCAGTACCCGGCAATGTCAGACAAGACGATGCAGGAGCCCAGTTGGCGGAGCGTCAGGCGGGTATCCGGTGACAACGGATAAGCAAGTCGTAGAAGCCAATTTCACCAGCCAATCACCACTTCGCAGGAGGCATCCATGGCATTCCCAACAACCGTTCGCCTGGTCGAGGTCGGCCCGCGCGACGGACTGCAGAACGAACCCAACCCGATCGATACGGCCACCAAGCTCGAGCTGATCGACCGCCTGGGCGCGGCCGGCATCCGTTATATCGAGGCCGCCAGCTTCGTCTCGCCCAAGTGGGTGCCGCAGATGGCCGACCATCGCGAGGTGATGACCTGCCTCAAGCGCCGCGACAGCGTGACCTACGCCGCCCTCACTCCCAACCTCAAGGGGCTGGAAGCGGCGCTGGAGTGCGGCGTCGAGGAAGTCGCGGTATTTGGCGCCGCCTCCGAGGCCTTCTCTCAGAAGAACATCAAC
This sequence comes from Halomonas korlensis, assembly GCF_900116705.1. Lineage (GTDB taxonomy): Bacteria > Pseudomonadota > Gammaproteobacteria > Pseudomonadales > Halomonadaceae > Halomonas > Halomonas korlensis. Next base: position 106,215 of record NZ_FPBP01000007.1, read on the forward strand.
TGTTCGGTGAGTGAGTCGCTCGAACGCTTCGCTCCGGTGCTGGAGCGTGCCAAGGAAGCCAACGTGCGGGTGCGTGGTTATGTTTCCTGCGTGCTGGGCTGCCCCTACGAAGGCGAGATCGCCCCCGCCAAGGTCGCCGAGGTCTCAAAGGCGCTGTATGAGATGGGCTGCTACGAGGTCTCGCTCGGCGACACCATCGGCACCGGCACCCCGCTAAAGGCCAAGCGGATGGTCGAAGCCGTGAACCGCGACATCCCAATGACCCAGCTCGCCGCCCACTTCCACGACACCTACGGCCAGGCGCTGGCCAACCTCTACGCGGTGCTGGAGGAAGGCATCGCGGTGGTGGACAGCTCCGTGGCCGGCCTCGGCGGCTGCCCCTATGCCAAGGGCGCCTCCGGTAACGTGGCAAGCGAAGACGTGGTCTACCTGCTTGACGGCCTCGGCATCGAGACCGGCATCGACCTGAACGCCCTGGCCGCCACCGGCACCTGGATCACCCAGACCATCGGCCGGCCCAACCGCTCCAAGGTAGGGGTAGCGTTGGCTGCGAAGTAAATGCAGCGCCAAAACAGAAAAGCCCCGAGCCAGATGACTGACTCGGGGGCTTTTGGGTTTCGTTTGTTATGTTCATTTAACGCCAGCCGTAACCGGCGCATTTGTAGTGAGCGCAGCGAACGAAAAATGCGTCCGCGTTTATGGCTTTGTTAGGCGAAATTTATCGCCTTATCTAAATTTTGCGCTTTTGACAAATCAACTTTATCTAAAACGGCACCTTTAAAATCTGCACCAGAAATATTCGCACCTGAGAAATCTGCCCCCGAAAGGTCAGCATCTTTAAACACCGCTCCCCGTAGATCAGCACCATTAAACTTACAGTTTCTAGCTTTAACTCTAGACAAATCAGCATCAACAAGATTTGCACCAAAAAGCTTTGCTCCTGAAAGAATTGAATCTACTAGGTTGGCATCTTGAAACTCTGCTTCATTTAACATTGTGTTAGTAAATTTAACATTTGAAAGGATGGCATTTCTAAATTTGGTTTTTTTACAAAACGAGTTATTGAAATGAGAACCGCTAAAGTCCCCTTGACTCAACACGGAATCATTTAGATCACAGGCATAAAAATTGACATTTTTACCTGTCGCTTTTCTTAGATGAGCTTTATGAAAAGATGTTTTGATGAATTTAGAGTTTGGTATATTTGCATCTAGCATATCAGAATGGTCAAAAACTCCATTTTCAATTGATGCATATCTCAATGTTGAATGACGCATTAGCGCATATAGTGCAATAAAACAAGTCGACTTAATTATTGGTAGTTTGGCTCGGTACATATTTGATTCAGAAAGATCTAAGGCTTCGGAAGTCAAAGACTCTAGAACACCGGCCCTTATCCAGCTACAAATAACTGAACTCGTGACATTTGCTAGGCGGATTTCACTCCGTATTAACTCAAGTTCCTGCTCAATTTGCAATCCCACTAGGCTTTCATCATCATTTTTTGAACGATATAACCTACCTAAAACAAGCCCGTGTTCATAGGTGTCATTGTATTGTTTTTTAACTTGTTTATAGCTATTTAAGTGGTTATCATTTTTACTAGGATCGTGCCCAAATCCTTTAAGCCTGCCCAGACTTTGCATTCGTTTTAATATACTTCGGGAATTAGCGTCAACCACCTCTTGCCGGTATTTATTGTCAATATTCCCGATCGCTTCTTCCAAACTTGTCCGCACTACAGCTTGACTCTCAGTAGATGCAGAGGACAGTAATTCATGTATTGCATAAGAAGAGTATTGTGACAACCCTCTGACTGCCCCAAGCCTCACATCAATATCAGATGATGACAGATTTCCCAAAAGCGATGATACGCGGTTAATTCTATTTTCTTCTGTTCTGCCCTTAAATGCTTGAACTCCTTGAAAAACAGACCAAACAAGCGTACCAACCCCTAATAAGCTACCTATTATCACCGACGTGAGCGATATAAATCGTCTAGTATTTTCTCTCTGAGCTGCATTTATCTCTAAAGATAATTTCTTTACTTCAAGCTCAAGCTTTTTAGTTTCCAGTGTTGAATTATTGGATGTTAAACTTGAGTCAGCTAACGATATAACTGATAGAAATGTCAAAACAAACGCAACTATATATTTGATCATTGTTAGTCTCAATATTTTCCTAACGCTTAGCGAAGCGGCGCGTCTTACGCGTCCGTCTTACGCGATTTGTTAGACATTTTCTTTAATAATCGATCGAACCAACCAGCTTCGCTCTCATTTGAGGAAATGGTCCTATGCCCTTGAAGCCAATTAGCATACCGTTCTTTGTCTGGCATTAAACCCTTCTCTTCGGCATCCGCAAAATCGACTTTATTTACTTCAGGGGGCTCCTCGCGGTACTGATCTTTGAGTCGCTTACGGATCTTTTGACCATGTTCGAAGAGATCCTCACATAGAAGATTGCTGTAGAATACAACGTCGTCTACGTAAGTTGAGATTCCCTCCAAGGCGTCCGCGTATTCAGTACTTAGAGATCCATCGGGTAAAGGAAACCCAAAATACAACTTTGCTTTGACAGCCTCGTCCATTTCTGGCGACCTTCTGATCATTTGAATGACAGAATCGCGAGTTTCGATGGCGGATTCCAAAGACGCGATCGTGTTATCAATTTGAGCAGTCGCCGATACCGGACGACCGTTTAGATTCATCTTCTGGTAGACCTGTTGGTTCAAAAGGTCTAGGGGAATTTTTGGCAGTATTACCCTTCTCATATCAGCCTCGTACTCAAAGTACTGACCTTTTAGCTCACCACTTATGACTCGCTGATACTCCTCCCGCTTTTCTCGGAAACTATTGTAAAGATCTCTTACTTGCTGATCTTTCAAAAGCAGATAAGAATTGCAGATGATGTATGATGCCATTAAACCGGAATTTGTGTTTCTGACTTCCTGCAAAAGGCTTTCTTTGTTCTTCGATCTTTCTGCGATACGGTGAGCAGCAGTTGCACCAGCCAGTGCCCCGAAAAGCGCACCTGAAAGTGAAGAAAAGAACTGAGAGTTCAGAACTTCAAATACGGCTTCTAGAGTAAGGTTCTCGATGACTAGATCCTCGTCCAGTGATAGTCAGTTTCAGGTCCGGGCCCGTATAACACCCGCCATAAACGGCCGAGTGAAACGAGGTCCGGCGGCCGAAGGGAGCGAATTTAATGGCTTTGTTAGTCATCTTCGCCTTCGAAGTACAAACGAGATATGGTAAGGATAAAGCCATTACCCATTCCCCAAGGTCGTTTCCTATCTTCTATTGAATTCCCGATTCGATTACCCGCACCCATATTGGTGACATTTCCATTTGACCGAAGTGAAACCCAACCGTTTTGCATATATGGTTGTAGCTCTGACACTGTTTCACCATTCAAAATCACAGGAATATGAGCTTCTTCTGAAACGGAAGAAATATCTAGGCCCGTTATCTCACCGATTAAAATGGCAAGGTGAGCTTTTGTCGGCTCCCTGAGTTGGTCTCCAAGCACTTCTAACAACTTTGCAATATCAGTATCAGCTTGGGATGCCCACTCAGTAATTGTCTCATTAAACTTTTGCTGCTCCTTCTCACCCCAAGTACTACCTACGCCTGCTATTGCTCCACCCACAAATGGTATTCCTCCCATTGCATTCAGAAGATACTTTACTGCCTGTTTGCCGCCCGGCTTTTCAATGATCTTGTTCAACTCGTCAATTAGAAGTTCTTCTTCCTGCATGGGAATCTTCCTCGTTATCTTGATTGACTAACGCCTCGCTAAACGGCGGCGCTTGCGACGTCCGATTTGAGCGATTTGTTAACTCTGTTGCTTATACTAGCAATCTCAGCAACGACCTGATCTCTAGACGGAAAATCAAATAAAATAAATCTACATTCATCTCGCTGAACTTCATCCAACAATCCAATTTTAAGCAATAAACTCAGGAAATTATGATCATAAATAGTGAGTGCGTAGAAATACAATAAAACAATATCGTATTTTGAGATCTGTGAAAGCAGGAATTTTTTATACTTTAGCTTTCTTTTGGATTCCACGACGTGACACAGGATAAAGTCGAACTTTCTCAGGTATACATTTACTTCTTCACTGTATTTATGTGCGGTATCCTGCCACGCGAGATCATAGTAATATTTCCTATGATCGAAATCGGTGCGATAGAAAGAAACACTGCCTGCATCCATCAAGGAATTTTCTACTTCAGGAGATTCATCACCTATTCCACCGAGAACGCACTTCAGGTATTCCCACTTGCTCTCAAACCCCTGCCTTTTATCTACCTCCTCCAAGAATTCATTTCTTTCAATCTGATTTTTAGTCATGTTAATTCTCGAGTTTACTGAGTGAATAATTTTCCCCATATTTGTTTCTGATATTAGGCTTGGATTATTGCACAAAACTTTCCTCGCCATGTGAGGTGACTGCCTTTTTAGCTCCTCTTGGATCGCGACAACAAAACCTATTGCGAAGGATTCACCTTCAAAATCGTCTTCAAATTCTCCTCTCCTGATAGGTGCTTTTGACTTTAAGCTTTCGACAGACCTGTAAAAAACATCATCTTCGCTCTGCGTCACAAACTGGCTTCGAGTTACATGTATAGAAAATGCAACAGCGAAAAACGCTAGGGCACCATATATACCACCAACATAAGAGCCAAATGCTGCCCAATCGGAAGCGTCATTGGACAACCGATACTGAAAATTAAAAAAATAAAGACCCAACGGTGCCATAGCTATAGCAACCAACGTTATTATCAGGATCGACTTCTTCACTTTATCGCAAGACCTTTATATTGTTGACACATTCGAATAATTCCATTGCCTGAAGAGCGTTAACAGTGATTGGACTGCGCGCTCTGATATTGGATGAACGCGCCTGCGCGTTCAACAATGTTATCGAGCACGCTTCTTCGTACCTAACTTATTGACTTGACGAAACCCGAAGCATAGCTCGGCCACCTATACAGAATTCGCGCGCTTGCACGTTTTGCCATCACCAATAATACTGTATACATATCCATGCATTGAGAGAGCAGCGGTATGGAGTCGCAAAGCAGACCGCCGAAGCTGATGGACAGAGTAAAGGCCACCATGCGGGTAAAGCGCTACAGCCCAAGCACCGAGAAGACCTACTGCTACTACTGGATTCGCGACTTCATTCGTTTCCATGGCGTGCGTCATCATGCCGGCATGGGAGGCCCCGAGATACGCGCCTTTCTGGAGCATTTAGCGGTGGAGCGCCGGGTGGCGGCGGCCACGCAACACCAGGCGCTGAATGCCCTCGTGTTTCTCTATCGTCGCATTCGTGATTCCCACCCTGGGGATATCGGAGGATTCTCGCGCGACAGGCAACCACAACGTCTTCTAGTCGTCTTGTCCCATGAAGCAGTAATAGGAAGGCTTCAGCCACGCTACCGCCCCTACCCTGCAAGCCACGATGGCTCCCTGCCACCCCTGCGGTAGTCCCTGCGCTGCTTCTTGTTGGTGGCATATCACCCAGTCGTCTAAGCGACCTTAAGCGCTCAGCGTATGCGAGAGTGCCGATGGATGCCACACCCCGATTGGTCGCAGGCATCGCTCAACGGGTGTCGGGATCCATGCCGGCTGCCAAAGGGGCACGACGCCCTAAACGCAAGGCCCCCGAGCCTCATGATTGGCTCGGGGGCCTTGCTTGGGCAGCTAACATTCAGCCTCAGCGGTGGCATGCAGCGCCGTCCGCCGCATGCGGTTGTTAGCCCGCCGGCTTCTTGCCACGAACCGCCGCTTCGATAACGGCGATGTCGATTTTCTTCATCGTCATCATGGCATCGAACGCCCGCTTGGCGGCGGCGCGGTCGTGGCTGGTGTAGGCCCTGGTTAGCGCAATGGGGGTAATCTGCCAGGAGACGCCCCACTTGTCCTTGCACCAACCGCACTCGCTCTCCTGGCCGCCGTTGCCGATGATCGCATTCCAGTATCGATCGGTCTCGACCTGATCCTCGGTGGCCACCTGGAACGAGAACGCCTCGTTGTGCTGGATTCCAGGCCCACCGTTAAGCCCGAGGCAGGGTATGCCCATCACGGTGAACTCGACCGTCAAGACGTCACCCTGCTTGCCCGACGGGAAGTCTCCCGGTGCGCGATGGACCGCGTCGACGGAGGAATCCGGAAAGGTCCTGGCGTAGAAGTTCGCCGCCTCTTCGACATCACGTTCGTACCAGAGGCAGATCGTGTTCTTGGCAATCTTTGTCATAGGCTCCTCCATCATGGTTCCAGGTCGAGTACCGCCCGGTAGCTTCCCGTCATGTACAAGGGCACGAACAAGTAGCCGACGCCGATTCACCCTTGTGCGCTACCGGAACATCTCACCTAGTAGTCGCGTGAAGGAGGCCCGGATCGACAACCGGCGAGGATGTTTTCACTGGAGGCTGATCCGACAGGTCCTGGCCGGCATGGGCTACGACGCCCGGGTCGCAAGTGCGGCCTCCACCGCCTGTTCGGCGTGGATGGCGGTGGTGTCGAATAGGGGTACGTCCGTATCGCCAGGCTGAATCAGGAGCCCGATCTCCGTGCAGCCGAGGATGACGCCCTGGGCGCCCTGCCCGGCCAGCGAGGCCACGATCTCCAGGTAGGCGGCCCTGGAGTCAGCCCGGATCTCGCCGCGGCACAGCTCATCGTAGATGACGGCATGCACCCGCCCGCGCTGGGCGGCATCGGGAATCAGCACCTGGATGCCCTGCGCCTCCAGGCGCTCGCGGTAGAAGGCCTGCTCCATGGTGAAGCGGGTGCCCAGCAGCCCCACCCGGGTCACGCCCTGCCGGTGCAACTCATTGGCGGTGGCATCGGCGATGTGCAGCAGGGGAATCTCCACGGCCTGCTCGAGCTGGGGGGCGACCTTGTGCATGGTGTTGGTGCCGAGCACCAGGAAGTCGGCGCCGGCCGCCGCCAGGGAGCGGGCCGCCTCGGCGAGGATCTGCGCCGTTGCCGCCCAGTCGCCGCGGCGCTGAAGCGCCTCGATCTCGGCGAAGTCCACGCTGTAAAGCACCAGCCGGGCGGAGTGCAGCCCGCCCAGTCGCGCCTTTACCCCCTGGTTGATGAGCCGGTAGTAGGTCTGGGTCGATTCCCAGCTCATGCCGCCGATCAGTCCTATCGTCTTCATCTTCCCTCCTCTTATCCCAGGATAAAGATCACGCAGGCGGCGGTGAGCGCCACCATCACGCCGTTGAAGACCCGCCAGGCGCGCGGCGTGTCGAGCCAGCGGCCGATGGCCATGCCGAAGCTCAAACAGAGCGTTATGCAGATGAGTGACACAACGCAAGGCCCCCGAACCGGATAAGTGACTCGAGGGCCGTTTGGCTCTAGGTTCAGTGGGAGTGCCCACCATAGGCCGCGGGGCAAGGCCGCCATCGCGCGCCCTGGCGTGATTCACATCAATTGACTACTACTACAGCCGTAATTGCTGCGAAGCTTCGGCATACTTCTGCCGTCTTTTATGATGGCACTGCCAGGCACGGTACTGGTGCTGTCGACGCCAGTCGGACCAATGCCACCAGTGCGAAGCAGTCTCCATGCCCCGCCACACCAGGCGAGTCAGTAATTTCCTGATCTCCGGCAGTGTCAGCCCGATTCGGGTATGGCATGTTTTTTTTGCTGGGCTGTTTGGCGCATCACAACGAGCAAGGCATGCGCTAGAAGAGCGAGCGTGATGTGCCGGTACCAGCCCGGCCAACGACGGACCTCATACTGATCCAGGCCACATTCTCCCTTGGCGGTCTGAAAGCCTTGCTCGATAGGCCAACGTTGGCCGGCGACCCGGATCAGGGCATCCAACGAGACCTGATCGCGGGGAGCAAACGCCACGTAGAACGCCCGGTCAGTAGGATCAGCGCACGAGTGGCGAATCAATAGATAATGGCCCCAGTGTCGTTCTTCTTTCGATAATTGAAGGCGCCATAAGGGTGTCATGGCCCAGTCATACCAGCGCTCGCCCTTGCTGCCGCTGCCGGCAGATAGCCGACGCCAGATGTCGGGCGACAACGCATCTGCAATCGTATCGGCTCGGGTATACTCCGGCCCCTGCCACCATAACGGCTCATTGCATGGCACAGCGAGGACGAAAGGCTGTTCCCGCTCCTCGAGCCAGAAGCGAAGGCTGCGGTTGCCCCCATAGACGGAATCCCCGGTGACCCAGCCGACAGGCATACCCTTATCGAGCGCCCGTTCCAGCATCCGCCGGGCAAGTTCCGGCTTGCTGGCAAAGCCGGCCTCATCGGGAATCCCGGCCTTGCGACAACGTTCACGATCCTGTGTCCAGGCCTTGGGCAGGTACAGCTCGCGATCGATGAAAGCGCTTCCCTGGGAGCTGGCATAGCAGAGAAACACGCCAATCTGACTGTTCTCGACACGCCCGGCTGTACCGCTGTACTGCCGCTGAACACCGGCGGAATGCTGCCCCTTCTTTATGAATCCCGTTTCATCCAGGATCAGTACGCCGTCTGGTGAGCCCAGGTATTCTGTTATCCACTGACGCAGCACATCACGCACTGCCTCTGGATCCCAGCGAGCCCGCTCAAGCAGGTATTGCACGCCATCAGGGGTCGCGTCGCCCAGCCACTCGGCAAGCTGCCAGCCATTCTTGCGTTCACATTGGCTCAGCAGCCCCTTGATATAGGCCATGGCTCGCATGCGCGTTTCGGAGCGTAGAAAGAGCGGGCCCAGCCGGCTGGCTATAGTGTCGAAGCATCTGGAATCAGGGAAATCACAGCACACCATGACACACCTATTTCGGAAGAAGGCTTGCTTCCGAGCGTAGCTCAATCAATTACGGCTGTAGTAGTAGAAGCTCCCATGATCGCCGTCATCTTCGAAGTCGTGCCGCACCCTGACCAGCGCGACCACTATCTCGATATCGCCGCCGGCCTGCGCCCGCTGCTGGAGGAGATCGATGGCTTCATCTCCATCGAGCGCTTCGAGAGCCTGGCTCAGCCGGGCAAGCTGCTCTCGCTTTCCTTCTGGCGCGACGAGGAGGCCATCACCGAATGGTGCCGGGTCGAACGCCACCGCGTCGCCCAGTCCCTGGGCCGCGAGGCAGTCTTCGAGGACTACCGCCTGCGCGTGGCCGCGGTGATCCGCGACTATGGCCTGGACGACCGCGAGCAGGCGCCGACGGACAGCCGCGAACGACATGACTCGGCGCCTCGCTCAAGGCCAAGCGCATGATCGAAGCCGTGAGCTGAGACATTGTCGACGCCGGCGCTATAAGTCCATAAATCATCACAACAGATTGTCCCCCCGACCCGCATGACCTTTCCTTGTTGGTGACCAAACCGTCGCCGGCCTCGGCGGCTGCCCCTACGCCAAGGGAGTCTCCGGCAACGTGGCGAGTGAAGACGTGGTCTACCTGCTCGATGGCCTCGCCATCGAAAGCGGCATCGACCTCGACAAGCTCGCTGAAACCGGCACCTGGATCACCCAGACCATCGGGCGGCCGAATCGATCGAAGGTGGGCGTGGCACTGGCGGCGATGTAATTGATCTACCAGAACGAAACGCCCCCGAGCCAGATGACTGACTCGGGGGCTTTGGTCGTGGATGATTAACGCCTGCCATCACCGGTGACAAGACCGTAGCGAAATGGCGTTTGGCATCCGGTGCATGGCTTGGTTAACTACCGATCCTCATGCAAGCGACCTTCTACATATTTATGGAGGATGCTGGCAACAAGGGTTTGGTATGGAATACCTTCGGCCAGAGCTTTCTTCTGAAGCCCACGAAGATCCTTGGAAGAAAGCCAGATGTTAATACGGGCATCTTTCTTGAACATCGCCTCGGCGTACTGTTGATGCCGCGCTTTCCTATCCTCGCTGTCTGGCGACCGCTGCAGTTCTCCTGCATCAAATGCATCCAGAATTTCCTGCTCTTCTTTATCCAGCCTACTCATTTTGGACCTCCCAAATAGGTTTTGGTCGCTTTCCGGCTCGGGATGACCGTTTTTAGAAAAAACTCATCCTCTGTCTCTACAAAGGGCACCAAATACGCATACCTTTCTATTTCAATCACATGAATTCGTTGACCCGGATACCTCTCCCGATTCGGATGCTCGAATGTATCCAAGATACCTCCAACCGAGATGTGCAAAACCACATCCTCGAAAGGGACGTGCCTTCCCATTTGGAGAAATTTGTTCTTCTCTGGGTTCCATGTGATCGGTTTCATGAGTCAAAGCATAGCACGTTGTGTGCTTTTTGTACTCAAGTGCTAACCCAAAGCTTTGCGGTAATTTTGGAGCCGCGAAATGGTGGAAAAGTTGTACGGCAACAGCGGCTGGTTATGCATTATTCGTAGTGGCTTCAGAGCCGGAGAACCTTCACCACCTTCTCTTCTTCAATCACCTAGTACACCAGACGATGCCGGATATTGATGCGGCGTGAATACGCCCCGGCAAGATCACCAATGGGCTTCACGAACGGCGGCTTGCGGTAGGGATCCTCCGCGATCAGTGCCAACAGTTGCTGGGCGTTTGGCTTGAGGCCACTGGAGGCCAGCTTCTTCGCATCTTTCTGGGCTTGCCTGGTGTAAACCAGCTTCCAAGTCACCAGTCCAGCTCCTCATTGCACTGAGCCACGGGGGTATCCATTCCTTCACGAATAGACTCACGCATCCCCGGCACAGAGAGCAGGTAAAGCGTTTACCGAATTGTCGACCAATCTTCCTCGGACACGAGAACAGCCCTGTTCCGTTTACTCATGATAACGATGGGTTGGTGGGACTCGGCGGTTTCATCGATCAACCGGTAAAGGTTACTGTGCGCCTCTGTTGCTGTGATTTCGGTCATGACGCACTTCTTGAGCGTTTAACTGTGTACCGAGTGTACGCCTTTGGGTGCGTACCTCAAGACGCACGTCTTGCGTAACGACGCCAGCATGCGCTGCTAAAAATGGAAGCGAAGCCGAAAAAGAAAGCCGTCTTATAACTGGCCTGGTTAGCGGGGACGAATGCATAACCTGTCCTTCAGTGCCTGCCCTAGATCGCTGTTCATGCCTATTTAATTTCTCGAACACAAACATGCATCTTATGCTTTTAAATCAAGCAGTGATGCGAGCTTCCGTTCGTACTTTATTACATAACGACTTATGTCGGGATCTCCAACCCTCGTCTCAGCCTCTTTTAACTTTTCAAGTGAGCGATCAATGATCTCAAAGCAACCGGACAGTTCGCACATTGCTATCCCCACATCGCAAAACGAAGACAGAACATACTTATTATCGCTGTAACGCTCAACCAAAGTTTCAGCCAGCTCAGACGCATGTTGAAGTATTACCCTCCGATCCTCAAGCATAAGCCCGTTAGTCTTCTGTGCCCTCTCGACCATCAACTTCACTTTATATCTTTCCACAGAAGGATCCCTGCGAAAGTCCTTTTCAAATATTCTAATCTCAGTTTCAGCCTTATCGAACTCACCCATCTCTATGAGGTTCCTGATCAATCTATGTCGAGGTAATCGTTCACCAGGCGCCACTGACATCATTCTACGCAGGATATGATTCCTTTTACCTTTATCAGGTATGCTGTGAATGCCACCATCCACGCTGCACAACTCCCTAATACTTCTTATCTCGATCTCGTATGTAGGAGATATAGCATCAATGACAGACTCAAAAAGCTTATAGAGCTCTTCCTTGTCGTCAAATTTATATTTAGCTATTATTCCCACAATAATACTATGCCTACCTTTCCAGCCATATATTCCCTCCCTTTCACTTACTGTATACTCTGTTACTATGTCAGTAAGTTTCGCAAGGACCACTGGAATCATTGACGGATCAACGTTTAGCATTCTTATTACTAACTGACGATGAACGCGGACTCCCGCATTTTCCATAGCGGCCACAAGCCTATATATCTCTTGAGAATTATCGTCGAGTTCGGAATATTCTCTGAGTATGATGTCATCAAACTTTTCTGACGCGAATATGTTTTTCAAGCAGACAAACATATCCGAATCACATCTATCCACTAGACGCCGACGCCGCTCGTATCTCGAAAATCCGCTAAAGGACTCTTCCGCCAATCGATTTAACTCAGAATTACTTTCTACCAATGAGATGAGGCTTTCAATCTCTTTTCTATCGAGACGCTCAAGCCTCTTTTCAATGCCGAGCCGAAAAATTGAGGGACTTTTTACTCTAGGCAACCACTGATTTGTTACAGAGGCTAGTATTAAATATAGATTTTTAACTCCATCTACCGCGATCCGATCGGCTAAAATATTAACCTTATTCAAATAAGAATGGGCATCATCAACAAAAACCACCGTTTTCCGATCATCTCCATGGCTTTTTGCATAAGCTAGCCACGCGTCCGGATTGAAGTCATAGTCTGAATTATGCTCAAAACAGTCAAATCCCCTATCGTATAGAGATTTTACCAATTGTCGAGCTGCCGTAGTTTTACCAACACCACTAGCTCCTAGTATCGTATAAAATCTAGGCCCTTCTCCATTGACTTTTTCTCCTAGCAAGTCGACAATCGTTCTTTCAAAAGTCATTTTACTCGATATATCAGCATATGTAGCGGCAGATCCATTATACATTGCGCTTACATTCGAATCGCTATTTATTAAGTTCTCTACCACAAAAGTAACAGGTACAAGGTCCGGATATTTTTCAATTGTAGAGCTATCTGTACTATAAACAACATCAGTATCAGGAGCATACCTGCTTAGGCTATTAAAGAAACTATCAATTCCTCCAAAGCAGACTGTAACTCCCTTAGACTCAAGCATTCTCGCCCTATTATTGTCTTCCTTGAACATGAATAAGTATATCTTGCAAATTGATGCGCTTTCCTTTTTTATTCTTAAGGCGCGCTCTACTATTTCTTTAATAGCTGGATCACTAAGTGAATAACCAATTATTATTAGGTGTGAGTCAGAAAGGTCTGATTTCAGCCTGTCGTAAATATAATCCCTATATTCTTCCGTATCCTGATAATCACTTTCCGTTATAACAATCTTGGATGCATCGCCAAAAGACTTATCTTTTTCTAAAGTGCCATGTATTTTAAATAGCTTTTGAGAAGAAGGCGCAGCCGTGGCGTCAAAATCAAAATTTGACGTGTAAACTTTTAAGTCTTTTCCTTTTCTTCGGTATGACTCCTCAACGACGTTGTCGTAATTAGTAGTGTATATTGATTTCCAGTTATACAAGGGAAGGTTTAACATTCCTCCGCTAGGCCTTACATTTTTAAGAGACTCTCGAAGAAAACGTATTAGATCTCGTCTGTCATGATCTTCGCATATAAACTCTGTAATCTCAGAAAGCTCATAATCAGAACTATCGATACCAAACTTCTTGGACAGAGCGCTAATTAATTTGCTAACCGAGGGAGCATTGGACGGTATTGAGGCTCCTGCACCAAAAAAAAGTATGCTTTTTTCAGGTTCAATCCGAGAAGCAAGCGTATCGATTTCTACCGGCATATTAACTACCCACCTCTTTCTTCTAAATTCATTTAAGGACTGTCTCTCAGACTTTACTCGGATCCCACTTCCAAACAGATAAGTCTCCAATATTGAAACTTTTTTCTAGCAAGTGTTAGATTACGCGCTCGTTTTTACACTTGAATGTACGTGCACGTTCAACATTTTTATCCAGCATGTGCTTTTAATCCTAAATTCCTGATTTTTATAAAAAGTATAGCTCGACAGCCTCTGCTGGCTTTGCGTGCTTACGCGCTTTTTCAGAACCCATAATATTGCATGCGTATCCATGCACATTGAGGAGCCGAGTATGGATGCGCACCGCAGGCCACCAAAGCTGATGGACCGGGTGAAGGCGACCATCCGCGTGAAGCGCTACAGCCCACGTACCGAGAAGACCTATTGCTACTGGATACAGCCACTTCATCCGTTTCCATGGCGTGCCACACCCTGCCAACATGGGAGCCAATGAGGTTCAGGCATTTCTCGAGCACCTTACGGGGTAGCGTCATGTGGCGACGGCCTCGACACAGAATCAAGCTCTTCCTAGCCCAACCGCAAATTCACCAGAAAGCTCGCTGTCTCGCCTGTATAGAGTAACCACGCGAGTGCTGCACAGTTGGCCGTTGCCGCGCACCAGAATATGACCTGAAAGGGTTGCTTCCTGGTTTTGTGCCGAAAGAAGCGCTGCGCCACCAGCGCACCTGGCCAGCCACCAATCAGGCCTCCGAACAGAAGGGTGGCTTCTGGTGTGCGCCTTCTGCCCTTCTGTGCAGCGGCTTTGTCAAAGCCATACATGGCGAACGTAATCACGCTCAGCAGCGCGTATGCCCCGACAAGCGTCAAGGGGACGTGGCCCACAGCGTTCAAGGCCGCCAGGAGTGCGAAGAACGCAGCGGCCACACCGCATGCCATTACCAGCCCTTTGGAACGAGCGGACGCATAACGTGCCGCTTTCTGGAAAAGCACCTTTTGTGCCCTCAGCCTGTTCCGGCTGTCGCGGGTGACGTGGTAGGTAACCGGCTCGTTCACCCTTGGTCGGCGCCCGCCACCGGGAAAGGCGCTGATGTGGACGAACACGCGAGGGCCACCTGCCGTTGGCGCGATAAACCCGAAGCCCTTGCCGTCGTTCCAGTCTTTGAGCTTGCCTTCGTGCCGCATGTGGTTATCTCGGGCTAAACGGTGGAGTAGCTGAACGCCCAGGCGCGGCCGAGTCAACTTTCGGTTAAATATATCGCTGGGGGTTTTTTTACGGCTGGATCGGTGAGGTAGGAAAATAAGAGACGGGCACGCTACCGCCCCTACCCAGCACAAGGGATGATGGCAAGCGTCATCACTTGTGTGGCAGCCCTTGCGTAAGTATTGGTCACGCAAGCCGTCTGCTGCGGCTTTTCGCTAACCCTAATCAACCGCTACGTTCAGAGCAACGCCAACGAAAGCATGAGGCGGCAATACGCCGCTGCTCTTGATCTGGGTCTGCCATACGAAAAACCCCGGAGGCTGGGTGTCCAGCCTCCGGGGTTCTTTTCTTCAGCGGGAGTCATCCTCCCGCTGTGGACCTAAGACTCAGCGGTGCAGGTCGAAGCGGTCGTTCTCCATGACCTTGACCCAGCCCTTGACGAAGCGGTCGATCATCCGCTCCTCGCCACCGTTGGCGGCGTACTCCTCGGCGATGGCGCGTAGCTGCGAGTTGGAGCCGTAGACGAGATCGACGCGGGTCGCGGTCCACTTCTTCTCGCCCGTCGCACGGTCGCGGCCTTCGAAGTATTCCTCGCTCTCGTCGATCGGCTCCCAGACGGTGCCCATGTCGATGAGGTTGACGAAGAAGTCGTTGGTCAGCTGGCCGGGACGGTCGGTGAGAATGCCCTCTTTACCGTCACCGGCGTTGGCGCCGATGGCCCGCATGCCACCGAGCAGCGCCGTCATCTGCGGTACGCTGAGGTTCAGCATGAATGCCCGGTCGATCATCAGGTGCTCGGCCGGGATGGACGTCGTCTGCGCCTGCATGTAGTTGCGGAACGCATCGTGTCTCGGCTCGAGGTAGGCGTGCGTATCCACCTCGGTCATGTCCTGGGTCGCGTCGGTGCGGCCCGGGGTGAACGGCACCGTGACGTTGTGCCCGGCCGCCTTGGCCGCCATCTCGACCCCCACACTGCCGCCCAGCACGATCATGTCCGCCAGCGAGATGTTGGCGTCGGAGTCGTTCTTGATCTGCTCGAGCCGGTCGATCACTTCCGACACGCCGGAGCGCACGTTGATGTCCCAGCCGGCCTGCGGCTCAAGACGGATGCGCGCGCCGTTGGCGCCGCCGCGGTGGTCGGTCTGGCGGTAGGTGCAGGCCGAGGCCCAGGCGGTGGCCACCAGTTGCTTGGCGGTGAGGCCGGAGTCGGCGATCTGCTGCTTGAGCGTGGCGATCTGTTGATCGTTGACCAGCGGTCCCTGATGCTCGGGTACCGGGTCCTGCCAGACGAGCACTTCGTTGGGCACCTGCGGGCCAAGGTAGCGGGCGCGCGGCCCCATGTCGCGGTGCAGCAGCTTGTACCAGGCACGGGCGAACTCATCGGCGAGGACGTCCGGGTTCTCGCGATACTCCTTGGAGATCTCGAGGTAGGTCGGGTCGACGATCATCCCCATGTCGGCGGCGGTCATCACCGGCGGGTTCTTCTTGCCCGGCACGTGAGCATCGGGCACCCAGAACCCCTCCTTGACCTCGACCGGCTCCCACTGGTTGGCGCCGGCCGGGGACTTCTTGACCTCCCACTCGTGGGCGAAGATCGTCTCAAGGTAGCTGTTGTCCCACTTGGTCGGCGTGGGGGTCCAGGCGCCCTCGAGGCCCGAGGTGATGGTGTACTCACCGAGGCCGGTCTCATGCTTGTTGGCCCAGCCGATCCCCATCTCGTTGATCTTCGAACCCTCGGGCGCCTCGCCGACGGCGTCCGCCGGCCCGTTGCCGTGCATTTTGCCGAAGGTGTGGCCGCCCACGGTCAGCGCGACGGTCTCGCGGTCGTTCATTCCCATGCGGGCGAAGGTTTCGCGCACATCCTGGGCGGACTTCGCCGCGTCCGGCACGCCGTTGGGGCCCTCGGGGTTGACGTAGATCAGCCCCATCTGGACCGCGGCAAGCGGGTTGTCGAGAACGCGGCTGCCGTCTTCCCAACTACCGGTGTAGCGCTCATCACCGGTCGCGAGCCACTCGGTCTCCGGGCCCCAGTAGATGTCGTCCTCAGGCGCCCAGATGTCGGCGCGGCCGAAGCCGAAACCGAAGGTCTTGAAACCCATCGTCTCAAGCGCCCGGTTGCCGGCGAAGACCATCAGGTCGGCCCATGAGATCTTCTCGCCGTACTTCTTCTTGATCGGCCACAGCAGCCGGCGCGCCTTGTCCAGGTTGCCGTTGTCGGGCCAACTGTTGAGCGGCGCGAAGCGCTGCGCGCCGGTGCCGCCGCCACCGCGGCCATCGAGCGCCCGGTAGGTGCCGGCCGCGTGCCACGACATGCGGATGAAGAACGGCCCGTAGTGGCCCCAGTCGGCGGGCCACCACTCCTGCGAGTCGGTCATCAGCGCATCGACATCGGCGGAGAGTTCGTTGACGTCGAGCTGCGAGAACGCCTCGCCGTAGCGGAAGTCTGCACCGAACGGGCTAGCGTCGGGATGCTTCTGGTGCAGCACGTTGAGGGTGAGCTGGTCGGGCCACCAGTGCTCGTTGCCTTGCAGGCGTGGTGTAGTACGTGCACCCCACTCCGGGCGTGTAGACTTCTGATCGGACACGGTATTCTCCTGGGCTGGATGGTGGGCCTACAGGGCAGTCCAGGCGACGATCCTGAATCGCCGCAAGTGTCGGAACACCCTTGAGGCCCGACATGGAAGGCATCGAGAGATTCTATAAGCCATCAATCTACAGTGAAGGATTCAGGAACGAAGCCGTCAAGCAGTAGAGCGGCTTTCGCCTCGATAGGAACAATCTATAAAGGAAATCGCCCAGCCGTACTGGAAAGCTATACCGCCCCTCGTCAGCGCCCGGAAGACGAAGCAAATGCCTCACGAAGCAGCCCATTGAGCAACAACGTGAAGCCAAGGCACCAGGCGACGAAGGCGATAACATGGCCGAATTCCCAGCGATCTTGCAGTTGCGCATATGACTGCACGGCATCGGCCGAGCCAGCCTGCAACGCCTCTGCCCAGGCAGCGTTTACCGGTTGCACCAGCAGGAACCAGAGCGCCAGGGAAAGGCCGAGGCATACCGCTCCCGCCAGCGTCGACCGGAAGGCGACGCGATCTCGGACCAGCCAGGCCAGCACGGCAGCGGCGAGCAAGGCCATGACCTGCACCGGCCCGCCGACAAGTCCAAAGTACTGGTACAGGGTCGAGGTGACCTGCAGGTAGAACTCCGGTTCGTACTGCTTCCTAACCGGTAGCTCGAGCACATGGGCACCCCCCATGACGAGACCAAGTGCCGCAAGAAGCAGCGTCACTTGCCACCATATCCGAAGCAAGACCACCTCCTTCGATGACCTGACGTCGTAGCAGGAGCAGTGGCTCATCGACCGCTCGAGGAGACGCTCAACACCGTCACCGTGATCAGAATCAGGGCCATGCCGACAAGCTGGATCGCGCCCAGGCTTTCCTCCAACACCACGACCCCGAACAGCGACGCCGTGACCGGCTCGACCATGGCCACGATGGAGGCTACGGCCGGCGCGGTATAGTTCAACCCGACGACATAGAAAATGAACGACAGGCCGGCGCCCAGCACGCCAAGCGTGACGAAGAGCGGCCAGCTCGACGTGCTCAGCACCGCCAGGGTCTGGCCGGCATCGCCCAGCCAGAACAGGATGAAGGCGAGTGCCGAAAAGGCAATGGCGAGAATCGCCTGGGGGCTGCCGTGTGGTGCGGCGTACTTGAAGCCGAAGATGAACACCGCATAGGACAGCCCAGCGAGCAGCCCGGCGGCGACGCCGATCGGGGTCACCCCACCCGGCTGCACGTCATAGATACGCGTCAGCAGCACGATCCCCAGCATGACCATGACGATCGCGGCCCACTTGAGTGGCGTGGGTCGTTCGAGCCGCAGGGCGAAGGAGACGAGAAAGACGAACACCGGGGCGCAGTACATCAGCGTCGCCGCCACCGCGACACTGCCCTCGGAGATGCTCAGGAAATAGAAGGTGAAATTGCCAGCCACGCCGAGACCCGCCATCAGCGACCAGCCCCATAGTCGGCGACTGCCCAGGCCGCTGCCCTGCGGGCGAACGGCGAGCCAGACGAGCACGAACACCAGCCCGATCGCGCCCCGGTAAAACGACACTACGATGGGGTCCCAACTGTCGGCGATCAGCATCCCGCCGATGCCGCCTGACAGGCCCCAGCATAGCGCCGCCAATACCACGAATGCCGTACTCAATCTTGCCATGCAACCTCCTTGTTACCCCGCTTGATAGACGGCTCGATCAGCGGGTGATGGCGATATTGCGAGAAGGCATACTGACATCGCGACGCATGATGGACACCGCCTCGCCGTGGTAGTCGCGCGCCTCGAGGTCGCGCCATCCCAGTTGCCGGTAGAGCCGCTGCTGGTCCGGCGTGTAGAGGTAGAGGCGATCATGCCCATGGGCCTGCGCTTCT
Source organism: Halomonas korlensis (assembly GCF_900116705.1). Classification (GTDB taxonomy): domain Bacteria; phylum Pseudomonadota; class Gammaproteobacteria; order Pseudomonadales; family Halomonadaceae; genus Halomonas; species Halomonas korlensis. The sequence goes on from NZ_FPBP01000007.1 coordinate 125,330, forward strand.
TGCTCCACACGCCGGACCAGCCGCGAGGCAACACCCTGGCCACGCCACTCAGGAGGCACGAAGACCGAGGCCAGCCAGGGCGTAAGATCGCGACGGTCGCTCATGTCGTCGGCCACCAGGCTCGCTGTGCCCACCGGGGTATCGCCATGCAGGGCGGCGAACACCGACGGCACGCCTCCCGCGCCGCATTCGTCGCGCAGTATGGCAATGGCGGTGTCCAGGCTTCTGCCGGGGTGCAGATGCCCCCAGGTGGCGTGAGTCCACTTGGCCAGAAGAGCCACATGGGGCGAGTCGCTGTCGAGACGCGCGATGCGTATGTTTTCTTCCCTCCTGGGTGGCTTCCTCATAAAAACAGCGGCCACTTTACGATCCCGCCAAGGAAGCGCTTTCATGCCCTCGCGACTTTAGCTCACGCTAGTCGGCCTAGCCACGGCAAGACACGACGCTCGACCTCCATGATGCGACATGAAGGTGAACTCCTCCAGTTCCATGCCGGCAGCACGAATCTGAACTTTAAAGGCGTCCTCGTAGGTCACTTGGCCGAAATCGACACTCGTCATCCGTTTCAGTGCGGGTTTAAGGATCTCCATCCAACGGGTGGGACGCTTCTCGATGGTTTGCGTGAAGAAGATATGCCCGCCTGGGCGCAAAAGGGCGCAACAATGCCGCAGCGCCTGCTCAGGCTCAGGCATGAGCATGAAGCTTGCCGAAAAATACACGACATCATAAGGCCCGCCCCGGTGATCGTAGACGGACTCGAGACGAAACTCGGCATGGTCGGCCAACTGAGATTCCCGAAGCCTTCGCCGGGCGCGCTGCATGTAGTCGGCGTCGATATCGATGCCCGTCACGCGCAGACGCTTTCGCTTCACCAGCTCGGCATTGGCCAACAGCGCGCTTGCTGGACCAATACCCACATCCAGCACGGCGGCACCCTCGGGTATACGCTTCAGCACCTCGGCGTACCACCGAGAAGTGAGTCTGAGAATAAGAATGTCGTATATGAAGCTGCGCATCACGGCTCCTGTAGTGACTATGCAGTAGCTGCAGACCTGGCGGCACGCGCCGCGTGCAGGTTGCGCCCCACGGTAGTAGTCGTTGTATTACAGGAAAATATCGACTCGCGCCAGGTTGATCACGGCATTGTATCGGCGACCTCGCGCCTGGGCGTACCCGCCCCTCGTGACGGGCTGATCGGCGGCACGGCGTGGCCGCCCTGCAGAAAGCGCCGTGGCGCTACCTCCCGAGGGCGACATCGTGGTGGTGATCACCACCGGCGGCATATAGGTGCAGAGGAGTTGGAGACGTTTCTTTAGGCGCCCGCCGAGCATCGCGGCTCAATGCATTGGCATCAGGCTCGCCAGGTCGGCCAGGGGTCCGCCAAGCTGGCCGCCGAAGGCAACCAGCAGAGCAGCGTGCTGCCTATCGATGAACGATCTCCCCCTTGAGCGAATAGGCAACGCCCAGAACTTCGTTGCAGACCGGTTGCGGATAGTCCAACTCCCTCATGGCTTGCATGATGTCGTCGACCACGGCGACGAATTCGGCCGCACTGACGTTCATCCCGGTGTGCGTCTCGATCATCGAGCGACCCGTGTATTCCACCGGTCCGCCGGAGCCGGCCGCGAGGAACTCCTTGACCTTCTCGCGGGCGTGGTCAATTGCCGCTGTGTCGAGGGCACGATACCGGGGGCCGGCGACGTCATTCTGGAGGTGCAGCTCGACAATGCGATCGACGAGCTTGTCGATACCTGCGCGGCCGCCGAGCCTGTCATATAGGATGTTACTCATGGCACCTACTCCCTTTTGAAGGATTTCTCGTCAGGTGCAGTGGCACCTATCCAAGAGAGCGTGACAATTCTTGTGACAACCGGAACAAGAAGGGCTAAAGCGATGACGGGAACGGAGCTATCGCCGGTTCACGCTGCCCTCGACAGCGGCAACTTCGTCCGGGCACGGGAGCTGCTCGCCGAACTGTCCGCGCCACCCTCGGCCGAGCTGCTGGAGCTGCGCGCCCAGGCGGCGTATGGGGTCGGCGATCTGGAAGGCACGCTGACCGCGTATGGCGATCTTTATCACCTTCACCTGGAAGACCACCGTACCCACGAGGCGGCGTTCGCTGCGGTCATGGTGGGCATGTACCTGATGATGGACACCGGCCTGATGGCCACCGTGCGTGCCTGGCTGTCGCGGGCGGAACGCCTGGTGGAAGACGCGCCCGAGAGTCCAGTCTGGGCGTGGCTCGCTGCAGTGCGGACCTACGAACGCTTGATGTGTGGTGATATGCCGAGCACGAGGCAGTGGGCCCAACGGGCCATGGATGGAGGGAAAAGGCACGCCCTGGCGCCGCCGTCGATCATCGGCCAGGTGGCCTTGGCCAGGGTCCGCATTAATGACGGCGAGCTGGACGCAGGGCTGAGCGCACTGGACGATGTAGCTGTGGCGCTGAGCTCGGGCAACCTCGACCCCCTCACCACCGGGCAGATGTGGTGCGAGCTCATCTGCGCGATGCAGTGGATCGGCCAGCACGACCGCGCCGAAGAATGGACCGAAGCCATGGAGCGCTGGCGCCAGGGCGCCGCGTTCGGGGGCCTCCACGGTCGCTGCCGGGTACACCAGGCGGAGATCATGCGCCTGCGCGGGCCTTGCGACGCCGCCGAACAGGAAGCCTTGCTGGCCTGCGAAGAACTGCGACCGTGGATGCGGCGAGAGTTCGGCTGGCCGTTGACCGAGCTCGGCAATACGCGGCTGCAGAAGGGGGATTTCGCGGGTGCCGAGGATGCGTTCCTGGCGGCGCACCAGAATGCCTGGCTCCCGCAGCCGGGGCTGGCGTTGTTGCGGCTGGCCCAAGGACGCGTCGAGGAAGCCTGCTCGATGATCGCGAGCGCCCTGGCGTCTCCGTTCGATATTCCCTCGAAGGAGCGCCCGCCGACGGGGGGCCTGAGACGCGCGCCCCTGCGCGAGGCCCAGGTGGTGATCGCGCTGGCGGCCGGCGACGCTGACGCGGCGCGAGAAGCCGCCACCGACCTCGCCCAGATCGCCCGGACGTACCAGAGCCGCACCTTGCACAACGCGGCAATCGCCGCGAAGGGACGCCTGGCGCTGCACGACGGGCTGGCAAGCGAGGCGATCCGGCTGCTGAGCGAGGCCGTCATGGAATGGGTCACACTGCGAATGCCGTTCGAGGCGGCGAGTCTGCGCGTCATGCTCGCCGCAGCGCACCGCGCGGCGGGCGACGACAGGTCGGCCGAGCTCGAGCTCGACGCCGCCTGTCGAGCCTTCGATGAACTCAACGCCGGGTTTTGGGCGGAACGAGCTCGCGAACAGGTTCCGGCAACCGCCTCGCGACAAGCTGCCAGTCCCGAGCGTTGCGTCTTCTGTTGCGAGGGGGATATGCGAACGGTGACCTTCGGCGACACCACCGTCCACCTGAGGGACCTCAAGGGCATGCGCTACCTGGAACGCCTGCTGACGGCGCCCGGCCGGGAGTTCCACGTCCTCGACCTGGTATCGGTGGAGCGCGGGGCGCTCACCATCGGCGGGCCTTCAGAGGATCTGGCCGTCAGTACCCCGTGCGGACTGGAGGTGTTCGACTCGAAGGCGCGCGAGGCTTATCGGCAGCGGCTCGCCGAAACGGAAGAGGACATCGCGGAGGCCGAGGCGAACAACGATCTGCACCGCGCAGAGCTTGCACGTGCCGATCGCCAGTATCTGATCGACGAACTCCGCCGCGGCGTCGGCCTGAACGGTCGGGCCCGTACCGTCGGGGGTGGCGTGGAGCGCGCACGCACCAGCACGACCCGTTCGCTGCGCTACGCCCTGGACCGGATCGCCCGGCACCATTCGAGCCTCGGCGAACACCTGGCGCGGACGATACGCACCGGCACTTATTTCGCCTACGAGCCGGATCCCCGCGCACCGGTGAACTGGAAGACCTGACTGCGCTCAGCCACGCCGCCTGCCGGCGAGACCACGCGGGGCGCTATCAACTCGGCAAGCCTTCGGGTCGGGTCAGCCGCGTCCCACCGGCAGTCTCATACCGCTTGGCGCGGTGGGCGTGCAGCTTCTGGTAGCTCTCGATCAGGCGCTGGTGCTTCTCCAGCCCCTCCAGCGCCATGCTGGTGGGCGTCAGGCCATGGAATCGCACGCTGCCGTTCACCGAGCCGACGACCGCCTCCATGGTCGCGTCACCGAACATGCGCTTGAGGTTGAACAGGTAGTCTTCCAGTGCCAGTTCGTCATCGAGCGAGATTTCCAGTACCGCACTCACCGCGCGATAGAACAGGTTACGCGCCACCGTGTTGTCGTTGTATTGCAGGAAGATGTCGACCCGCTCCAGAGCCTCCTCGTGCTGGCCCAGGGCCAGGTTGATCAACAGCTTCAGCTCGAGAATGGTGAGCTGCCCCCACTCGGTGTTCTCGTCGAACTCGATGCCGATCAACGTGATGATGTCCAGATGGTCGTCGATCTGGGTTTCTTCCAGGCGTTCCAGCAGATCGACCAGCTGCTCATGGCTCAAGGTGTGAAGATTCAGGATGTCCTCGCGAAACAGCAGTGCCTTGTTGGTGTTGTCCCACACCAGGTCATCCACGGGATAGACCTCGGAGAAGCCGGGCACCAGGATGCGGCACACCGGCGCGCCCAGGTCCTCGTGCACCGCCATGTACGCCTCCAGCCCCATCTCCTCGAGGAGACCGAACAGAGTCGCCGCTTCCTCGGCCGTACTGCTGGCGCCGCTGCCGGAGAAGTCCCAGTCGCAGAATTCGACGTCGGAGCGGGCGCTGAAGAAGCGCCAGGAGATCACCCCGGAGGAGTCGATGAAGTGCTCCACGTAGTTGTTGGGCTCGGTGACCGCCATGGAATTGAAGGTGGGCGCCGGGAAGTCATTGAAGCCCTCGAGGCTGCGCCCCTGCAGTAGCTCCGTGAAGGTGCGTTCCAGGGCCACGTGGAAGCTTGGATGAGCGCCGAAGGAGGCGAACACGCCGCCGGTCCTGGGGTTCATCAGGGTGACGCACATCACCGGGAACTGACCGCCCAGGGAGGCATCCTTGACCAGCACCGGGAAGCCCTGGGCCTCCAGCGCCTCGATGCCCTCGACGATCTCAGGGTAGCGCGCCAGCACCTCCCGGGGCACGTCGGGCAGCGCCAGTTCCTCCTCGATGATCTGCTTCTTCACCGCCCGCTCGAAGATCTCCGAGAGGCACTGCACCTGCGCCTCGTGCAGGGTGTTGCCGGCGCTCATGCCGTTGCTGAGGTAGAGGTTCTCGATCAGGTTGGACGGGAAATAGACCGTCTTGCCATCCGACCGGCGCACGAAGGGCAGCGAGACGATGCCGCGATCCGCCCGGCCGGAGTTGGTATCGACCAGGTTCGAGCCGGCAAGCTCACCCTCCGGATCAAAGATCGCCCGGCAGTACTCGTCCAGGATTCCTTCCGGCAGTTCATCGTTCGGCCCCGGCTGGAACCACGCCTCGCTGGGGTAGTGGACGAAGGCGCTGCCGGCGATCCGTTCGCCGAAGAACTGGTCGTTGTAGAAGAAGTTGCAGCTCAGCCGCTCGATGAACTCGCCCAGCGCCGAGCACAGCGCACTCTCCTTGGTGGCCCCCTTGCCGTTGGTGAAGCACGTCGGCGAGGCGGCGTCACGAATGTGCAGCGACCAGACGTGGGGCACGATATTGCGCCAGGAGGCGATCTCGATCTTCATCCCGAGATCGGCCAGGAACGCGGTCATGTTGGCGATGGTCTGCTCCAGCGGCAGATCCTTGCCCTCGATCCAGGTGTCACCCTCCCCCTTCGCCTTGCCCAGCAGCAGCGCCTGGGTGTCTTCGTCGATGTTCTCCACGGTCTCGATCTGGAACTCGGGGCCGGTCTGCACCACCTTCTTCACCGTGCAGCGGTCGATGGAGCGCAGGATGCCCTGGCGATCCTTGTCGGAGAGGTCCACCGGCAGTTCCACCTGGATCTTGAAGATCTGGTTGTAGCGGTTCTCGGGGTCGACGATGTTGTTCTGCGACAGCCGGATATTTTCCGTCGGGATGTCCCGCGCGTTGCAGTACACCTTGACGAAGTAGGCCGCGCACATCGCCGAGGACGCCAGGAAGTAGTCGAACGGCCCCGGCGCCGAGCCATCGCCCTTGTAGCGGATGGGCTGGTCCGAGATGACGGTGAAGTCGTCGAACTTGGCCTCCAGCCGGAGGTTGTCGAGATAGTTGACCTTGATTTCCATGACGGGCACCGGAGCGTTGGGCGAAGCGAGGGCAGAAAACCCGACATTATCCAGTTTTTGGGGGGCTTCGTCTTGGGCGAGTGGTCAAAAAATCGCCAATCCGAGCGCACCGGGGCCATGTCCCGCTCAGTCGCGGGGCCCCGAGGTTGGCGGGGAACGACATGCCGATGGCGGCGCAGGCCAGCGAGCGGGTGCCTGCCGCCCGCGTGGGAGACGCCACCAGGCGCCATGCCGCCGATGCTCAATAACGGTAGCGGAGCTCGATCATGTGGAAATCCGCCCCGGTCGTATCCGAGCCATTAACGCCGGCATCGGAATAGTGAAGAAACCGGTAGCCGAGCCCCAGCTGTCGATATAACGGCCCCCCGATGCCCAGGGTAAGGGCGAACTGGAAGGGCCCACCAAAATCCTGCATACCGAAGCGATGCCGACTGAACAGGGCGCCTCCCGCGCCCAGGTCCAGGAGGAAGCGCCCATCTTCGCTCCCGAGGGTCAACTCCGGGATGACCGACACGACGAGCGCGTTTTCTCCCACTCCCCGCAACAGGCCGGCACTCGCCATCAACCGGGTGCCCATCCCCCAGCCCGAGGTGGCGTAGGTCTCCCAGGGCAGCGCGAAATTGGCCGACAGGTCGTACTCCTCGAAATCCTCCGGCGCCTCCTCCCCCAGCAGGGTCTTCTCCGAGACTCGGGCACGCAGGCCGAGACTCTGCAATTCCAGGTCATCGGCGAAGCTCGGTGAGGCAGCGAGCAGGCAAGCGAGGACCATCGCTAACAGCCCGAAAGATACTGAATGGCGAGGCATCCCGATCACTCGCATCGTAGGCTCACTTGAAGGAAAGACCCCCCGAGCCGCCTCATGTGAGCGGCGGGAAGCGAGCGCGGCGAGTCGATGACGCTCGGGAAGCGTCGGTGATGCCCGGGCTCCAGCGCACCAACGCCTCAATAACCGTCGCCGCTTTGCTGCGCAAATCAGCTTCCGACCCCGTTTGCCAGGACGGCCAGGCCATCGCAGTTATCGAGGCGCAACGCGATGATCTCCTGATACTCGGGTGAGTCATACCATCCCTTAGCCGCTTCCTTCGAAGGAAACCGCAGCACCACCGTCACATGCCCGGCATCGCCTTCCACGCCTTCACTTTCGAAATCTGCCGCGAGTATCTCTGCCCCATGAGCTTCTAGGATGCTCGGCACAGCCGCAAGGTAGGGATCATAGGCTTCCCGATCATTGATCCGGTAGTTGAAGACAAGATAAGCGGACATGACGTATTCCCCCTTTCTTACGAGACCCAGAGCCACGGGAAAATGAGGCCGCCTCCCAGTGGGCGGACCATGCTTTTACAGTCTAGTCGGCTTCGCGGCCCTGGCCGGCAGAATCTGGCGAGGGGAATGGCAAATGCAACACACCGCCCTGGTGATCGCGTCAAGGAAGAGGTAGCCGGCCAGGATCCTATCATCGCTGTCGAAGAAGACAGTCCGCGGAATGGCAGGCATGCTGGGAGGCTGGCGACACGCGATCCCGGAGGCCACCAATGACAGCACGCCTGATCGACTTTCAGCAGGAGGATGAGGCGCCGCGCTGGCGGGCCATCAACGATGATGTGATGGGCGGCGTCTCCCGAGGGAATATGCGGGGGGAAGATGGCGTCGGCGTGTTCAGCGGCGAACTCTCGCTGGAGCATGGCGGCGGTTTCGCCTCGGTACGGCGCGAGCCCGAAGCTTTCGCGCTTGACGACGTCTCAGGCCTGCGACTCTACGTGCGCGGCGACGGCCGCCGCTACCAGCTGCGCGTGTACAGCAACCAGCTGATCGAAGGTGCCGCTTACCGGGCCGTCTTCCAGACCCGAGCAGGTGAATGGCAGCGCGTCACCCTGCCCTGGCATGAGTTCGAAGCTGTCTTCCGTGGCCGGCGGCTGGAAGATGCTCCGTCGCTCGACCCCGGGACGATCCATCAGGTGGGATTCCTGACCGTCGACCGGCGGTCGGGGCCATTTCGATTGGAGGTGGCGTGGCTCGAAACGCTGGGGACAGATGATGAAGGCAGGATCTGGTAAGAAGGGGAAGAATGTACCCTTCGACTTTGGGCAAGCTCGTAGCCGCGAAGCGGCAAGGCCGCCTCACGTCGAGGCTGTTGTCAGGCGCTGGGGCCTATCGCCTTCTTCATCAGCATCCAATTTCCGGTGTGGGGGCAGCGAGGAAACGAGACGATCGGTCGCTGCGCGATGACTTGGTAACCAAGCTGTTCGTAAAGCTTTCGCGCTCGAGCGTTATCTTGCGCCACAATCAGGCTCAGTGCCTTGGCATTGGAGGCGTTGGCGAGATGCTCTGCCCATTCCATGAGCTTACGCCCCACTCCCTGCCCGCGAAACGTCGAGTCCGTGGCCACGGCGTTGACGTACCACGAGCCGGGTACCAGCGCCTCAAGTTCGACGAGCGGCCGCACGACGGAAGGAATTTCGTCCGATGGGCCGGTTTCATCGGAATCAGGCAATCGGTATCCGAGCAGCATACCGGCGATTGTGCCGTCATAGGTGGCGACATAGGCGTTCGTATAACTGAAGCCGCCTTCCGTTCGGGCCACCCGACGAGCACCAAACGTCATGACATCCTCGTCCGGACCGACCATGCGCTCCCAGAGATAAGCAGGGATCCCCTCCCCTGCGATGTTCATGAGTTCGGCCAGTTTTGGCGAGTCCTCTACCTTGGCCTTGCGTATCGTCAATGTCATGGCCTGTTCACTGAATTCGGTCATGGCTTAAGCCATGCGGAACTTCCTATCAACAGCTTAATCCCTCAGCGGCTGAGCGCCAGCGGAGCCGGGCGGCGGCCTCTCCCGAGGAGAAATGGGTGAGGAAGACAGCGTCGGCGTGATTGGTTCGGGTGGGACTCACCGGCCCTGACGGCAATCCGGTTGAGCAGGTCGTTGCGAAGCTGAGAGTGCTGCTGCGCAAGGCCGCCGCCCGAACCGTCGATACGCTTTGGTGGACGATTGGCTCCCAACTCGACCGGTTCACCGTCAGCGAATGCGAGCGCTATATTCTGTAGTGCGGCTATGGCCGGGTAGTGTGGGAAAGCTCTAAAAGACCTCACATTAAACTGTACTTATCACATAGCGACGGAGAACGTTATGCTGGGTGCTATTCTTGGTGACATCATCGGCTCGGTCCACGAAGGGGCCGGGACCAAGCATCGTGACTTTCCTCTCTTCGTCGCACAGAGCACCTTCACCGACGATACCGTGCTCAGCGTGGCCGTTGCCGAGGCGCTGCTGCACGGCGGCGATTACGTCCCCCACTTCCATGCCTATTATCATCGCTACCCCGGCGCCGGCTTCGGCGGCAATTTCGCACGCTGGGCCGAGCGCCGCGACACGACGCCCTATTACAGCTGGGGCAACGGCTCGGCAATGCGCGTAAGCCCCGTGGGCTTCGCGGCGACCTCGCTCGACGACGCCCTGGCCGAAGCCAAACGCAGCGCCTCGGTCACTCACAACCACCCCGACGGAATCCGCGGTGCCCAGGCCGTGGCGGCGGCCATTTATTTGGCACGCGACGGTGCCGGCAAGGCCCAGATCAAGCGCCAGATTGCTTCGCGCTTCGGCTACGACCTCGATACCCGCCTGGATGCCCTGCGCCCCGGCTACCGGTTCGACGTTTCCTGCCAAGGCTCGGTGCCGCCGTCGATCGTCGCCTTTCTCGAAAGCGACAGCGTCGAGAGCGCAATTCGCAACGCCATCTCGCTGGGCGGCGATGCCGACACCATGGCCTGTATCGCCGGCGGCATCGCCGAGGCCTTCCATGGAGGCTTGCCGGACGAGCTGCACAAGGAAGCCATGCGCCGGCTCGATTCACCGCTGCGCGACGTCGTCGACGCTTTCCGCGCTCGTTTCATGACCGTCTGATCCGACGCTATGTCTCCTCGCGCACCAGATTGATCAGGCTGCCGAAGCGGATCATGTCGATCTGACGCTTGGACAGGTCGTGGTGCAGGGTGTAGCGCTGCTCCTTGGTGCGGTTGTGCAGGGTAACCTCGTCGCCTTTGCCGAGGGCCGCCACGACGTCGTCCAGAACCAACTCGTCATCCTGGTCGCAGGCATCGAGGTCGTCGGGATTGGCGAAGGTCAGCGGCACGACGCCAAAGTTGGCGAGGTTCTGCCTGTGGATACGGCCGTAGGAGATCGCACACACCGCGCGCAAGCCCAGGTAGCGAGGGGCGATGGCGGCGTGTTCACGGCTCGAACCCTGGCCGTAGTTCCGCCCGGCGACGAGGAAGAAGCCGTCTCCGTCGAGCGCCTTGGCGCGCTGGCTGAAGTCGGGGTCGACGGCCCGAAACACATAGTCTGCGATGGCCGGGATGTTGCTGCGCAGCGGCAGCACCTCGGCCCCGGCGGGCATGATCTCGTCGGTGGAGACGTCGTCACCGAGCTTGAGCATCACCGGACCAGCGAACTCAGCCGGGATGGGCTCGAAGTCCGGCAGGCTCTTCACGTTGGGGCCCTTGATCAGCTCCACCAGGCCGCTGTCCTCGGCGGGGGGCACGAGCATCTCGCGGTTGATGGCGAGCCGCTCGGGTTCTTCGAACCGTGGGTATGCCATGTCCAGTTCGCGGGGGTCGGCGATCCGGCCGGTCAGGGCGGCGGCGGTGGCGGTTTCCGGGCTGCACAGGAAAACCCGGTCCTCGGGAGTGCCCGAGCGGCCCGGGAAGTTGCGCGGTACGGTGCGCAGACTGTTGCGGCCCGTGGCCGGCGCCTGGCCCATGCCGATGCAGCCGTTGCAGCCGGCCTGGTGCAGGCGGGCACCGGCGCGGATCAGCCGCGACAGGTAGCCATGACTGGCAAGGTTCTCGAGGATCTGGCGCGACGTGGGGTTGACGTCGAAGGAGACCCCCGGGGGTATCCGGCGGCCCTCGGCCATCATCGCCGGCACAGCAAAGTCGCGAAAGCCCGGATTGGCCGAGGAACCCACGTAGGCCTGATAGATCTCCTCGCCGGCCACTTCGCGCACCGGCTTGACGTTGCCGGGGCTGCTGGGCAGGGCGATCAGCGGCTCCAGCGTCGACAGGTCCAACACGACATGCTCATCGTAGTCGGCGCCGTCATCGGCAAGCAGCTCCTGCCAGGCGTCGCCGCGCTGCTGACGCTCCAGGAAGCGTTTCACCTCGCTGTCGGCGGGAAACACCGAGGTCGTGGCTCCCATCTCGGTGCCCATGTTGGCGATCACGTGACGGTCCATGGCGGACAGGGCATCGAGGCCGGGGCCGTAGTACTCGAAGACCCTACCGACGCCACCCTTGACGTCGAAGCGGCGCAGCATCTCCAGCACCACGTCCTTGGCGCTGACCCAGTCGGGTAACTCGCCGGTCAACTCCACCCCCACTACTTTGGGCATGTTGAGATAGAGCGGTTTGCCGGCCATGGCCAGGGCCACCTCCAGGCCGCCGGCACCGATGGCGAACATGCTCAGTGCCCCGGCGGCCGGGGTATGGCTGTCCGAGCCGACCAGGGTCTTGCCGGGCATGCCGAAGCACTCCTGATGGACCGGGTGGCTGACGCCGTTGCCGGCCGGGCTGAACCAGGCGCCGAACTTGCGACAGGCGCTCTGCAGGAACAGATGGTCGTCGGGGTTCTTGAAGTCTTCCTGCAGGAGGTTGTGGTCGACGTACTGGGCCGAGAGCTCGGTGCGCACGCGCCCGATCTGCATGGCCTCGAATTCCAGCATCACCAGAGTGCCGGTGGCGTCCTGGGTCAGGGTCTGATCAATGGCAAGCCCGATCTCCTCGCCCGGCTCCATCCTGCCTGACAGCAGGTGGGATTCGATCAGCTTGCGGGTCACGTTGAGCCGTGTCATGACGCGCTCCCGTCGGGGTTTTGCCTTCAGTCTAGCAGTCCAGGAACCGACCACCGCGTTGCCGCGGTCACGCCCCTCGGACAGTACGTAAACCGAGGCCGGCGTTCGCGGTTTTCGGCTTTACATGACGGTTAACCCTCTGCTACGCCAAAGGAGCGTCTAACGTTGATGCGCTCTCTCGACCACAGGAGGTGTCAGATGGCGACTTACATCGAGAAAGGCGATATCTATTTCTTCTACCGGCCCAAGGTCAACGTGGACAAGGTGCAGGGGCTGGATGATGTGCAGCGTCTGCATGTGGTGCTGGCGCCCGATGATGAAGATATCGCTCGGCTGTTCGTGGTGGGCAAGAAGCGTATGCCGGAAATCCTCAAGGGTAAGCAGAAATCCACCGCGCGCGAGTGGATGATGAATGATATGACGGGCAAGCCGAAGGAAGTCGGCGAGGCCCTGGCGCCGCTCGAGTATGAGACCAAGACCCGCGGCGAGCAGGAACAGGGCGAGGCCATTCCCGTCGGTGAGGGCCGCTATGCGATCTTCGAGCGCGACAGCAGCACCCGCCTCGCCTACCGGCTATCCAGCCCGGACAAACCCGGCAAAGCCCAGCAGGAATTGGGAATACTGGCGGAGGCGAGCTTTATCATCTCGGTGCGCAACCCCTCCCTCGATGTGCCTGGCTTTCCGGATTCCAAACCAAACTATCCCAAGCGTTTGCAGGACAAGTTCGCCGACAAGCGCTGGATAAATATCGATGATGGCAAGCTCCTCGATTACCCGAGCGCCCAGTTTCTGCTTATCGGCGCACATGATGCGCTAAGCGAGGAAGACGTCACGATCAGCGGCAAGGCGAAGCTGTTCAAGACCCTGGGACTCAACAAGCGCGATTGGCCTACGGCAGTACTCGAGGCCGGCAAGCTCGCGGAGCCGCAAATGAAGCCCGGGAGTCACGAGCCCAAGGGCGACCGCAGCAAGGGCGGCGAGCGCGGCGGCAAGGCGGCCCGCGACACTTCGTCGGCGGCCGGCATCGCCCAGGCGCTCAAGGGGGTGGATTTCCCCTGCGGCAAGGCCGAGCTGATCAAGCAGGCCAAGGCCAACCATGCCACGGACGAGATCATCGAGGTACTCAATGAATTTCCCCGCCGGCAATACCAGACGATGGCCGACATCCAGAAAGCGGTCGGAGAGGTGCGCTGATGGCACAGTTCAGATGTGAAATCTGTGGTGAGGGGTTCGAGCAGAAATCCCGCTACGAGCGGCACATGCAGACGTCTCACCCCAAGCAGGCGGTGTCGGCTGCCGATATCGAGAAAACGCTGAAAGGCGTCGACTTTCCCAGGACTCGTGACGGGTTGCTCGATCGCGTGGGCGACGAGGCACAGCCTGTGCGTGAGATCCTCGAACAGCTGCCCAACCGGGAATATCGGGACGCTGCCGAAGTCGCACGCGCCTTCGGCGAACTGCGTACTCACAAGAAGGCACCCGACAACCAACCAAGCAAGACCGGCGGCCAACAGGCCATGCAGGCGTCCTCATCGACGCCCTCCGCCGCGCGCCTCGCCAGTCTGTTTGCCGGTATCGACTTTCCGGTCAACGGTGACGAACTCAAGCGTTACGCCCGTCCGAAGGCCAGCAAGCAGGAAATGCAGATTCTGGAAAAGTTCGGCGGGCATACGTACCACAACATGGCCGATGTCACCAAGGAGCTGAACAGGGTGAGCTAAGACAACGCGCCAAGTCTTGCTGTCGACCTTGATTGGCCTATGACGCGCATGCCCGAGCGATCGCCACCGCCTGAGGGTTCGCATTATGATGCCGAAGGCCCCGGCTTGGGGCTGTCCGTCACGGTGGCCGGACGAGTGACCGATCTGTCAGCTGGCTTTTCGCCTAAAGCCACATCGTGACGGCCGAACACTACCACGTCTCTCGGCCACCATTCGGGGTGATTGTCGCGGATGAAGGCCAGCATTTTCTCGCGAACATTCATCTCGGCTGCCCAGCCGCTCATGGGTTCAGAAGTCATCAGGTAGAAGGATATCTGCTGCGCCATCTCGGTCTGCCCGGTCACGTAACACAACAGCTTGTGATGCTCGATGACGTTCTCTTCCGCCTCGGCGAATTCCTTGAACTTCTCCCTCAGGCACGCCACGTCGGCGCTCAAGTGAAGGGTCAGCACCATGCAGCGATACATCTTGGCGCTCTTGACCGACAGGTTCTCGAAGGGTTTGGAGAGAAAATAGGTGACGGGCACGTTCAGACGCCGCTCATCCCAGGTTCTCAGGCGTATGAAGGTATAGAAGATACCCTCCACATAGCTCCAATGGCCCTCGAAGATCACTAGGTCACCAACGCGGATGGGTTTGGCCAGCGACACTTGAAACGACGAGAGAATATTGCTCAGCACCGTCTGGCCGGCGATCCCCACCAGCACCGTCAGCACACTGGCCGACGCCAGCAAGGTCACGCCCAACGTTTCGAAGAGCTCGATCTGGCCAAGCACATAGATGGCGACAGCAACCACCATGACCAGGATGATGCCGCGACGCAACGCGTAGAGCGTTGTGAGTAATTTGCGTTCATCGCGGGGTTTGGTGTCATCGATCTCACCAATCAACCGCCGCGTCATCTTCAGCATGAACGTGTCGACGAGGCGAAGCGCGATCGTGCCGACCCCCCAGGCCATGATGGTGATCAGCAGAATATGGAAAAAGGTCGTCGCCACCGCGGAGAACGAGACCGCATAGTCGAGCAAGGACTGCGCCACGAGCGACATGACGACGAGCGCCATGGATACCTTGATCTGGCTGACGAAGATGCTGGGTAACCCCGACGGTAACCATTGCGACGCCAATCCGACCAGGAAATGGACCCCCCACCCCACCAGTCCAATCGCGAGCAGGAAAACGGGGATGGCGATCCACTCCCAGATCTTGAGCATCCCGTAGGAAGCATGGAAGCGTTCCGGAATATGGCTCTCCAACCATGAAGGGCCGTATTCTTCGTAAAGCAAAGGAATGGAGGAAATGCTCTCCGGTGAAACCAGCCAGACTGCGTCCTCGTCCTCGTCATCGACTCGATAACGTGCCAGACGAATGTCATAGGTTTCGCCATCGACATCGAGCGATGCCAATTGCAGATTTCGTTGCGGCTCGCCCGCCTGAGGATTCTGTCCCGAGGGGTCCTCAATGACGGCATCCGGACGCCCGGAAAGATCGGACAGGTCGAGCCACTCGCCACGTCGGAGGACCGACGACAGCTGCCTGGCCAGTAAACTTCCCCGGCTTTTCTGCTCTTCGGGGGACAAATTGGAAAGGTTAAGCACATGGGCTGCCGCCCCAAACTCCTTGTTTTCGGTGAGCTCCATGAAGCTTCGGATCGCATCGCGTGGCGTCAGCCGGCTGAGATCCTCGGGAACGTCGCCAAGCCCCTCGTTCAACGTGTCAATAGAAAACCATTGCTGACTCTCTTCATCTTCATCCTCGTCTTCCGACTGCGCGATACATACGCTGGAAAACGCGAGGGTCATCGCCATGACGGCCAGCAGCAACCATGAGCTGATTAATTTCATCCGTGTCTTACCGTTTTTGTGATGGGTCAAGTCGCTGTTCCACATGGGAGTCGAGCGTGTCTCCGACCGAATGTTCGTCCGTCCCAGCCTGGCGCCAGACTATCGGGGCCAAGGGTGAAGTACACCCCATCGGCCGCTGGCGCGTCCAGCCCCGGGTAGTAACGGGCTGGGCTGATACATGGCTTGATGCGGTAATGGGCAGGGAAAATAGTCAGGTGATAACGAGGGTCAGCCGAAGCCTCAACGTGCATTATCCCAGCCGCAGACGCATTCCACGAAAGCGCCGGCGATAGTGGCTGGGAGTGAGACCCACCCGTCGGCTGAACAGACGGCGAAAGAAGCTCGGGTCGGCGTAGCCGACCAGCTCGGCCACTGACTCGATCGGCTCGTCGCCGGCTTCCAAGTACTGCTTGGATTCTTCCAGGCGCAGGGTGTGGATGTAGTCCATAGGGCTCATGCCCGTTGCCGCCTTGAAGCGACGCTTGAAGGAACGCTCGGTCAGGCCGCTGAGTCTGACCATGCCGGCGACCGGTGAGTGAGTATCGTAATGCTGCGCAGCCCACACTTGAGTGCGCGCGATCACGGCGTCCTCCACCTGCCGCGACGTCGTTAGCGCGGCGTAGGGAAGCTGGCCCTCCTGGTGCCAGTCGATCAGGAAGAGCCGCGCTAGATGCATCGCTTCCTCGACCCCCACCACTCGTGCCACCAGAAACAGCGCCAGGTCCATCCAGGTCGTCCCCCCGCCCGCCATGATGAGCCGCTCGCCTTCGCCGCTGGCGACGAGGATGCGGTGGGCATGCACCCGTATCTCGGGGTGGCGCCTCGCCATGGCATCGCAATAGGCCCAGTGCGTGGTAGCGTCCTGCCCTTCGAGCAGGCCGGTTTCCGCCAGCAACAGCGCCCCGGTGCAGGCGGCCGTCAACAGCACGTGGCGTTGATGGCACTCCAGCAGCCAGTCGATTTCCGGTTCGTAGCGCCCGTCGAGGTCTTCGCCCGGCGCCACCAGCAGGTCGGGAATGCAGACGGCCGTGGGCACCGGGCAATCGACCAATGCCATATCCGGCTCGATCCAGGCGCCGTGAACGTTGCGAAACCCTCGACCATCGCGCGAGACGATCATGGGCCGAATCAACGACGGCCCCACCCGGCCGTGCATCAGCAACTCCCAGTCACGGCCGGCGGCACCGAACAGGTCAAACATGCCGTAGAGCGTCGAGGCAGTGGACTCGGGCACCGCCAACAGCGCCATCGTGATGTCAGGTTGTTCCGCCATGGCTGAAAACCCTCGGTTGCGACCTAATCCACTTTCGTTCAGCGCGCGTTCCGGCACTAGATTGCGAGGGCACACCCCCAAACAGAGGAGAACGATCATGTGCCAGGTCCATGCTCTCACCCCCGCCGCCGATGCCGAGGCCTTCGAGGCGCGGCTGGTCAACGCCCTCAACGAGAGTGGCCTGATGCTGCTGACGGCCATCGGCCACCGCACCGGGCTCTTCGAGGTCTTGGCAGGCCAGCCGCCCCTCGATAGCCAGGCGCTGGCAACCGCCGCCGGGCTCGACGAGCGCTATGTGCGCGAGTGGCTCGGCGGCATGGTCGTCGGCGGCGTCATCGAAACCGATCCTGAAGCCGGCACCTACTGGCTGCCCGAAAGCCATGCCGAGCTCTTGACCGACCGGGGCGAGGCCAATCTCGCCGTGTACGCCCAGTTCGTCTCCCTATTGGGCAGTGTAGAGGATGACGTGGTGCGGTGTTTCCGCGAAGGCGGTGGTGTGCCCTATTCGCGCTATCCGCGCTTCCATGAAGTAATGGCAAGCGATAGCGGCCAGACCGTGCTGCCGGTGCTGTTCGACGCCATTCTGCCGCTGGCGCCGGGATTGATACAGCGCCTCGAGAACGGCATTTGCGTGCTGGATTGCGCCTGCGGCCGGGGTCGCGCCCTGCTGCTGATGGCCGAACGCTTCCCGGCCAGCCGCTTCGTGGGCTATGACCTCTCCGATGAGGCGATCGGGTGGGCCCAGGCCAAGGCGCGAGACGCCGGGCTCGACAACGTGACCTTCGAGGTTCGCGATCTCAGCGACTTCGATGCCACTGCCACGCCGGGGGCCTTCGATCTGGTCACCACCTTCGATGGCATCCACGATCAGGCCAGGCCACGCAATCTGCTCAAGGGCATCCACCGCAGTCTGGCGCCCGACGGCGTGTACCTGGTCCAGGATATCCACGCCTCGAGTCACCATCACCTGGATCGCGACCACCCGCTCGGGACGATGCTCTATGCCGTGTCGGTGAGCCACTGCATGACGGTGTCGCTGGCCCAGGGCGGCGAGGGGCTCGGTACCATGTGGGGCCGTGAACGCGCGCTGGCCTACCTGCGTGAGGCGGGCTTCAAGGATGTTCAGGTCTACCAGCTGGAGCACGACTTTCAGAACGATTACTTCGTCTGTCGGCCGTGATAGTTGCCTTTCGGCGGGTTCGGCCACCCTGACGCTTTCGCTTTCGGCACGGGAACACCGCAAGGGCCAACCGGGCGACGCCGGCTGGCCCTTTGGTTAATTATCGAGGTGGTAAGTCATCAATCGACGTCATTCGTCGACGATGACCTCGAAACCGCCATAGATCAGCCGCTTGCCGTCGAACGGCATCGGATTCACGTCCGGCTTGAGGCGTGCGTCCGCCATGATTCTGGGCATGGCCTGGTCGCGGACGTCCCGCGAGGGCCAGGTCAGCCAGGAAAAGATGACGGTCTCCTCCGGCTGGCACTTCACCGCCATGGGAAAGGAGGTGACCTTGCCGTCCGGCACGTCATCGCCCCAGCACTCCACCATCGACAGGGCGCCGTGCTCCTTGAAGACGGGCCAGGCATCACGGGCGTGCTGGATGTATTTTTCCCGATTGGCGGTGGGGACGGCCGCCACGAATCCATCGACGTAGTTCATGATCGTGCTCCTGTTCAACCATCAAAGATTCAGCGTCAAGTGAGTCCAGGGACGTCTCTGGGCGGAAGCTCCCGCACGGGCCTGACCTCAATCGTGCCGAAACGGGCGGGCGGAATGCGGCTGGCCAGTTGCAGGGCCTCGTTCAGGTCATGGGCGTCGAGCAAGTAGAAGCCAGCCAGCTGCTCCTTGGTCTCCGCGAAGGGGCCGTCGGCGATCAGCATCTCGCCGTCGCGCACTCGCACGGTCGTCGCGGTGTCCACGGGCTGCAGGGCCTGGCCGGCCAGGTAATGGCCCTGGGCCGAGAGGCGCTCCACCCCCGCCACACATTCCTGATTGAGGTCGTGCCACGCCTGCTCGCTCATGGCGTTGATGAGACTTTCCTGGTAATACACCAGTGCGACGTACTTCATGCGTCCTTCCTCCTGCGGTTCACAGGCACTGCTCGGCATGACACGCCACCATCCACTGCACGCCGAAGCGGTCGGTGGCCATGCCGAATCCCCTGGCCCAGAAGGTGGGCGCGAAGGACATAATGACCTCACCGCCCTCGGCGAGCCGCTGGAAGACCCGTTTCGCCTGCTCGGTATCCAGATATTCCAGGAATACCTGGACACCGCGAGGCGCCTGGTAGCAGTCGCCTGCCATGTCGGCTCCCATCAAACGACGCCCGCGGATATTGAGGCAGGCATGGATGATCTGGCCGTGCCGCTCCGGTGGGGTTTGTTCGGCGGCCGGGGTTTCGCCGTAGGTGAGCATGGCCTCGAGATGGCCGCCGGTGATGTCGGCATAGAAGGCCATGGCCTCGCGGCAATTCCCCGGGAAATTCACGTGCAGATTCAAGGCCTGCGGCATCTGGCCATGGGCGCGGTGTTTTTCCAGCGCGGCACCGGGCTCGAAGTCTTCCATGGCAAAGTAGCGGCGCAGCTCCAGGGTGGCGTTGCCGTCGGCATCCTCCCGCGGCCACTGCCTGGCCCAGTCGATGGCCTCGTCAAACGACGCGACCTCGAGCACGCTATAGCCGGCCAGCAATTCCTTGGTTTCCGCAAACGGGCCGTCGATGACCAACGGCTCGCCATCGTGGAACTCGATGCGGCAGCCCTCCCGGCTCGGGCGCAGGCCATCTCCCGTCACGAGCACGCCGGCCTGGAGCAGGCGCTCGTTGTAGTCCGCCATGGCCTGCAGCATTGCCTCCGAGGGCATCACTCCGCTCTCGGTGTCTGCATCGGCCTTGCGCATCAACATGACTTTCATGATTTCGATCTCCGTTGTCTGCACTGACTCGTTTGCATACTGGGTACGTTCTGATGACACGCATTCCGGTACGCACTATTGAGTCGCGCGAGCGCCAGCGGGATCGACAAGTCACATCAGCTTTTTCAGCCATCCGCGTTCAGCCGGGTGCGTCCGGGTTGGTCGGGGAAGCCTCCAGTTCCGCCAGGCGTCGCTCGAGGAAGCGCCGCTCCGGCCCCTGGGTCGTGAGCGCCAGGGCCCGCGCGTAGGCCTGCCGTGCCGACGGGTAGTCGCCGGCGCGGCGCAGCAGGTCGGCTCGGGCAGCATGAAAAAGATGGTAATTCACGATCTGCTTATGGCTGGCGAGCGCATCCATTAATGACAGGCCGGCCGCCGGCGAGTCCCGCATGGCCACGGCGACCGCTCGGTTCAGGGCGATGACCGGTGACGGCTGTTGGCGATACAGCGCCTCGTAGAGCACGACAATCCGCGCCCAGTCCGTCGCCTCGGCGTTGGGTGCCTGGGCGTGAACGGCGGCGATGGAGGCCTGCAGGGTATAGGGGCCGGTAGGGCTGAGCGCGAGGGCCCGCTCCAGCCAGGCCAGACCGTCGCGAATCCGCGTCCCGTCCCAGCGGTTCCGGTCCTGCTCATCCAGCGGAATCAATTCACCCTCGCTATCCTGTCGGGCCTCGCGTCGGGCATCGTGCAGCAGCATCAAGGCCAGCAGCCCGAACGCCTCCCCGCTGGGCAACAGCCGGGCCAGCGACTCGGCCAGGTGAATGGCTTCGGCGGCCAGGCTGACATCGACCACCGTTTCCCCGTCGCTGCGCGAGTAGCCCTCGTTGAAGATCAGGTAGATCACCCACAGCACCCCCGGCAGGCGCTCCGGCAATGCCGCGGTATCGGGCACTTCGTAGGGAATGCCCGCGTCGCGGATCTTGCGCTTGGCCCGAACGACACGCTGGGCCAGGGTGGCGGGCTTCTGCAATAGCGCGCTGGCCACCTGCTCGGTTGTCAGGCCGCCCATCTCGCGCAGGGTCAGCGCGATGCGATCCGCCATGGCAAGGCTGGGATGGCAACAGGTGAACAGCAGCCGCAGCTGGTCGTCCTCGATGCTTGGGTCTTGCCATTCGAAAGCCGCCCCTTCGAAAGCCTCCTCGGGCATGACGAGATGCGCATAGTGGCGTGACGTCTGGCGGCGGCGAATCTGGTCGATGCCGCGGCGCTGGCCGACACGAATCAGCCAGACGGCAGGATCGTCGGGCGTCCCCTCCGTTGGCCATTGATGCACGGCGGCGGCGAAAGCTTCCTGCATGGCGTCTTCGGCCAGGTCGAAATCCCCGAGCAGCCGAATCAACGTCGCCAATACCCGGCGCGACTGTTGTCGATAGAGCTGGTCGATCAACGGCTGGTTATGCATAAAAATCACAGGCGCGAGACGCCATGCACGGTACAGAAGGTCAGTTACAAAAATCTCCCCTTTATATTAGCGCAGCGCCTGCCCGATTGCCCCGCCATGCGGGTTGGACACTGGCAAACCTTGCCGCATTGAACGATGCTCAGGCTGCAGCCCTTGAGAGGAGGATCGATGGGACAGACTCGTGACCCCCACAATCTGGAAGAACTGATTGATGACATCGAAGCCATCGACAGCCCCTCCGGCCGGATACGCTTCGATGATGTGCTGGATGCCACGGGCCAACGTTCCTTCGGCCCCCTGCTGCTCATCGCGGGATTGATCACCCTGATTCCCGTCATCAGTGGTATCCCCGGCGTGCCCACGCTCATGGCCTTGTTCACGCTGCTGGTTTGTGTTCAGCTGCTCCTGGGCCGCCGCACCTTCTGGCTGCCGCGGTGGCTGCGCGAGCGAAACATCGAGGACAGCAAGGTCCATAAGGGGCTGCGCTGGATGCGCCGGCCGGCAAGGTTTACCGACAAGTTCCTTCATCACCGACTGGCCGTGATGACCGGCAAGACCGGCAGGCGCCTCACTGCCGTGGCGTGCGTGCTGATCGCCCTAGTCATGCCACCGATGGAGTTCATCCCCTTTTCTGCCAGCCTTGCCGGTGCTGCGCTTAGCCTCTTTGGCTTGTCGCTCATGGCCCGCGATGGCCTCCTGGCGTTATTGGGTTTCGTAGCGACCTTTGCCGCTCTGCTGCTGGTCTTCCCCTATGTGATATAGGAGACGCTGTCCATGCTCCAACTCCAGCAGATACAACAGGCCCGCGACACCATCACCCCGACGCTCTCGCCTACGCCGCTGATTCTCGACCATGTTCTCTCCGACCGGCTCGGCCGCCGGGTCTGGCTCAAGGGCGAGCTTTTTCAGCGTACCGGCTCATTCAAGTCGCGTGGGGCGCTGAACTGGCTGCGCACGGCATCGGCGGACGAACTGGCCGGTGGGCTTGGCGCGGTTTCGGCCGGCAACCATGCGTTGGGGCTCGCCTGGGCGGCTCGGGCGATGGGCGCCGCGGTGACCATCGTGATGCCGGAGAACGCCAGCCCTTTCAAGGTCGAGGGCACGCGCCGCCTGGGCGCGGAGGTGATCCTGCACGGCGACATCAACGATGCCTGGGCGCTGATGCACCGCCTGGTCGAGGAACGCGGTCTGACGCTGGTACATCCCTACGACGACGAGCGCATCATCGCCGGCCAGGGGACCGTCGGTCTCGAGATTCTCGACCAGGCCCCCGAGGCCGGCGCCATTCTCTGTCCCGTGGGGGGCGGTGGGCTGATTTCGGGGATAAGTGTTGCGGTGGCGACGCGTCAACCGTCGCTGGAAGTGATCGGCGTGGAACCCGAAGGGGCGGCCAGCATGGCGCACGCCTGGCAGCACGGCGCGCCCACCCGGCTCGAAAGCGTGGCTACCTGTGCCAAGAGCCTCGCGGCGGCCGTCGTCGGGGAGCTCACCTATCCGCTGTGCCGTACGGGCGTCGCCTCGCTCGCCCGAGTGGACGAGCCGGCCATTCGTCACGCCATGCAGCATCTGTTGTATCACGCCAAGCTGATGACCGAGCCCGGCGCGGCAGTAGGGATTGCGTGCCTGCTCGACGATGTCGTGGCGCTGCCGCCATCGGGCGATATCGTGGTGGTGATCACCGGCGGTAATCTCGGTCGCGAGGAGTTGCAGGCGTTCCTGTGATCCTCGCCGAGCCGTGTACCGCTTGAGTTGGCCTTGAGATGGCCTTGGGATGGTCCTGACAGTGCCTAGACGCCGCTCCACTCGTCGCCGTGGCGCCGGGCGCACCCTTCCGCTTCCAGCTTGAGCAGATGGGCCAGCGCCGAGCGTTCGGCAACGGGGTGTCGCGTCTCGGGCGCGTCATCGTAGGCGTGTCGGGTCAGGGCGCTCAGGCTCGCCGGTCCGTGGAGCGACAGCGCCCGGGCCACCTTGTGCTCCCTCGCTAACCGGTGAGTGATCAGAAAGTCGATGACCGCTTGGGGGTTACCCATCAAAAAGCCGTGGCCGGGCGCGAGATGGACGATGGGCTCGGCCATCAGCCTATCGAGGGCTTCCAGGTAGGCGGCCATGTTGCCATCCGGCGGATTGATGACCACCGTGGAGCCCTGCATGACATGGTCGCCCGAGAACAGCAGCCCCTGCGCCTGCAGCAGGTAGCAGAGGTGGTTGGAGGCATGGCCGGGCGTGTGGATCACCCGGAGGGCACCGGCCGGGGTAGCGATGATCTCGCCGTGGGTGAGGACCTGATCGGGGGAGAATTGCTGGTCCTGGCTGGCGCCAGTTGGGGGCGGCATGCCGGCCACCACGGCGCCGGTGCGCTCTTTCAGCAGTGCCGCCCCCGGCGAATGGTCACGGTGGGTGTGGGTAACCAGTATCCGGGAAATACGGCCACCGGTAATCTCCAGCAGCCTGTCGAGGTGTTCAGGGTCGTCAGGGCCCGGATCGATAACGATTTGGTCATCCTCGTCCCCCAGCAGGTAGGTGTTGGTGCCGGGGCCGGTCATCATGCCCGGGTTAGGCGCGGTCAACCTCACGACGCCGGGGGCCAATCTCACCGGGACGCCGGGGACGATCTCGGCACTGGCGATACCCCGAGCCAGCGGGTCGAGTGTCCTGACTTCTTCGAAGGCGGGCGAGTCCGGCTCGACCATGTGCCTGGCGCCGCCCTTGCGAGCAGGCCAGGCACAGCCGGGAGAGGGCTCGGGCGGCGTGGCGTGGGCATAGCGCATCAGGGCATCGGTGGTATCGAAATCAGCGAGGATGCGCAGGGTCCGCCGGGTCGGGAAGCTCAACTGGCGCCGTCCACAGCGGTGGTCCTCCAGCGCCTGCTGCGGCCTCAGCCAGGCGTGGTCGATGACCTCCGCTCCATCGGGTCGCACACGCTGGTCATCCGGTGCCACCGTGACGAAAAAGCGAGTATCGAAGCGCCGCGGCGGTCCCTTGGGCGTCACCCAGTGGCCGAGATAGGCCAGGCGATCCAGCGGCAGGCTCAGGCCACGCTCTCGACAGAACGCGAAGAAGCTCACCTCAGCCCGATTCAGGGCGTCGCGTTGCATCGGGAGCACCGCATCGTCATCAACCGGCATCCGCCCCTGACGATCCACCGCCAGCAACAGGCCGGCCTCCTCGAAGCACTCGCGAACGGCTGCGATCAGATAGTCGGCACCGCCTTCGTCCAGGCTCATCGTCTGACTGATCGAGGCGTCACCGATGCCCGTCATGATCTCCTGGCAGGCCGTGTCCCTGGCATCCACGGCACCGCCCGGAAAGACGAAGTAGCCAGGCAGGAAGACCGCCTCCCAGGTGCGTTGCAGCAGCAGGATTTCCAGACCCTGCTCGGCGTCGCGGACGAGGGCCAGTGTGGCGGCGGGGCGTATCTCCATTCAGTCACCCGATCCTTTGCATAGTGATGGGGCATCAGCAGCCCCGCGGGGCGAGCTATCAACTGCTCTGTGAAAGTGACGCGGCACCCGCGCGCTGGCGTTGCGGCCCGAACAGGCAGGCTCCCAGGAGGATCAGGCCGGATATCGTCGCGATCATGCCGGCGGCGCTCACCGAGACATCGAAGCCCAGGCCCAGCCAGATCAGGCCGTGTCCGGCCAGCAGATAGCCCAGCACCGATGAGATCAGCGCAAAGAGCTGGCTCCAGGCGATCTGCACGCCCAGGCGATTGGTCATCAGCCGCGCCGCGGCCGCCGGACAAATGAACATGGCGATGACGATGATCGACCCCACCGCCTCGAAGGCGGCGATCGCCGCGATCGCCACCATGGTGACCAGCAGCAGATCGACGATCACCGGATGGGCGCGCACGCTGGCGGCAAAATCGGGGTCGAAGCTACCGACCACCAGATGGCGGCGAAACACCACCACATAGGCCACCACCAGCAAGCCCACCCAGGCCACGCGCGCGAGCTGTGGCGGCAGGTCGGCCAGCGCCACCGGGTCGAACAACGAGGCGAGGCTCACCCCCTCGAACCAGATCAGGCTCTCTAGGTTACCGTACAGCGCATGCTCCACGTCCAGGTGCACGCCGCTGGCCTGGCTCCACTCGAGCAGCAGCACGCCGAAGGCGAACAGGCTGGTAAAGGTGACGCCCATGGCGGCGCTGATTTCCACCCGGCCAAGCCGGCGTATCAGTTCGATCATCACCACCGTGACCAACGCCGACACGCCGGCGCCCAGCATCATTGCCGTGGAGGCGAGCGTGCCGGTGAGCAGGAAACTCACCACGATGCCGGGCAGGGCCACGTGACTGATGGCGTCACCGATCAGGCTCTGGCGGCGCAGCACCAGGAAGTTGCCGAGCAGCGCGCAGGTCATGCCGATGATCACTGCCACGCTCATCGGCACCAGGCTGAACATCATGAAATCGCTCATGTCGGCTCCCCTGCCCTGGGCTGCAGCAGGGCTTCCAGCGCCGTGATGGCGTCCGGCGGCAGCACGCGAGCGATCGGCTCCAGGCCGGAGTGTTCCTGATGCAGCGCATCGTCGGGATAGCGCCGGCGATACAGCGCCCAGAGCCGCTCTTCATGCTCGGCATCCCGGGCGGCGGAATGCCCCGCGGGCGTGGCCACGCCGTCACGCCGTATATAGCCCCGCCGTTGCAGCAGCCGCAGCGTCAGGCCATCGAAGATTGGCTCGTCTCGCGCCACCGCCAAGAGGCCCTGGCGCAGGTGGACCCGGCGACGAAAACGCTGATGGGCCAGCAAGGTGGCAAAAGCGCCGCGCTGGGGCGACAGCAAGAATGACACCATGAACAGGCCAAACGCCGCCAGCACGATCAACGAGCCGGTAGGCAGCCCCTCGTTGATGCTGGAAAGCGTGACGCCCAGGTAGGCCGACAGCGCGCCGAGCAGCGCGGCCAGGACGACCATGCGCAGCGGCCGGTTGGTCCAAAAACGCGCCGTCACCGGGGGAATGATGGTCAGCGCCACGATCAGGATCAGGCCAGTGACCTTGAGGCCGATTACCACCACCGCCATCAACAGCGTCAGCATCAACAGATCGACCCGCCAGGCGCTCACTCCCTGGGTGCCGGCGAAGGGGGCATCAAAGCAGACCATCAGAAAGTCGCGACGCAGCACGAAGATCGCCGCCAGAAGCCCCAGGGCACATACCGCGATCAGCTTGGCTTCCGAGGCCAGCATGCCCGCAGTCGAACCCACCAGGTAATCGGTCAGGCCGGATTGCCCGGTGACGTTCATCGATTGAATGAAAGTGATCAGCACCACCCCGAAGGAGAAGAAGGTGGAGAGCACGGCGCCGATCGCGGCGTCCTCCCCCAGGCGGGTACGGGCGCTGATCAACTGCACCAGCCAAAGGCCCAGCGCGGCGCTCGCTGCGGCGCCCATCAGGAGCCCCGGCAGCCAGCGACCGTCGCCTTGAACGAGCCCGGCGGCGATGAACGCCAACGCCAGTCCCGGCAGGGTCGCGTGACTGATGGCGTCGCTGACCAGCGAGCGCTTGCGCAGCAGCACGAAGGTGCCGATCATCCCGGCGCCGGCGCCGAGCAACATGGCGCCGATCGTCACCAGGCTGGTGTTGTAGCCCAGGGTGAACGTCAGGGCGGACCACCAGACCTCGATCATATGTCCTCCGAGACCACCGTCGCCGGGGCCACCAGGCGCGCCAGCTGGATCTGGTTGAGTCGTCCTCCGTAAGTCGCCTGGAGGTGATCGGCCGTAAAGACACTCTCTACCGGTCCAGCGGCGATGCGCCGCACATTGAGCAGCAGGACATGGTCGAAGTAGTCGCGCACCGTCGCCAGGTCGTGGTGCACGCACAGCAGTGTTCGTCCTTGCTCGCGAAGTCGCTTGAGCACTTCGACGATAGCCTTCTCGGTGGCGGCGTCCACGCCGGCGAAGGGCTCGTCGAGAATGGTCAGCTCGGCCTGTTGGGTCAGCGCCCGGGCCAGGAAGACGCGCTGCTGCTGGCCACCGGACAGCTCGCCGATCTGGCGGTCGGCGAAGGTTTCCATGCCGACCCGGGCCAGGCTGTCCATGGCCTGCTCGCGCTGGCGGCGACCGGTAATCTGCCACCAGCGCAGGTCACGAAACAACCCCATGATCACCACATCGATCACCGTGGCGGGAAAGTCCCAGTCCACGCTGCTGCGCTGGGGCACATAGGCGACGTGACGGGTCATCTCGGAGAAGGGTTGGCCGAAGACGCGCACGTCGCCGGTCAGCCGCCGCGTGATGCCCAGCACCGCCTTGAGCAGGCTCGACTTGCCGGCGCCGTTGGGCCCAACGATAGCCGTCATGCTGCCCGGCGGCACCACGAAGTCCACCGAATGCACCACTGGTCGGTGATCGTAGCTGACGGTCAATCCGTGGATCGCCAGGGGGCTGGCGGCGATCTCGTCGCTGATCTGTCCCACAGCGCTCATGGTGCCTCCTCGAGTTGATTCAGGCGGCCCAGCCGTCCACCGTCCGGCACCTCGCCACCCAAGGCCCTGGCGATCACGCTGACGTTATGGTCGATCATGCCCAGCCAGGTGCCCTCATAGCTGTCGACGGGTCCCATGGCGTCGGAGTACAGCACGCCCCCGATACGCACCTGATGGTCCCTGGCCTCGGCACCCTCGATCAGCGCCCGGATATTACGATCCGACACCGAGGTTTCGACGAAAATCGCACCGATATCCCGCGTCACCAACAGGTCGACCAGTGACTCGATCCTCGCCAGGCCGGCCTCGCTCTCGGTGGAGAAGCCCTGGATGCCGAGCACTTCAAAATCATAAGCATCGCCGAAATAGCCGAAGGCGTCATGGGCGGTGACCAGCACCCGGGCATTCTCGGGCACACTGCTCAGCACCTCACGCGCATAGGCGTCAAGCGCTTCGAGCTCCACGAGGTAATCGCGAGCATTGGCCTCGAAGATATCCGCATGGTCAGGTGCCAGCTCCTCCAGAGCGTCACGGATCGCCTCGACCACGTACCGCCAGCGGCCGGGGTCCATCCAGACATGCGGATCAGATTGGTCGGCGTACGCCTCATCGGCGAGCCGCGCCTCCTGGGGAACCGACTCGGCCACCGCGTACACCGGGCTGCGCTCGCCGAGCCGTTCGAGAAATTCCTCGAGCTGCGCCTCGAGATAGAGACCGTTCCAGAACACCGCATCGGCGCGTGTCATGGCGATGACGTCGGAACGCGTCTGGCGATAAAGATGCGGGTCGACCCCTGGCCCCATCAGGCCATGCACTTCGACCCGGTCACCGCCGACCTCGCGCAGCACATCGGCAATCATGCCGGTAGTCGCCACCACTTGCAGTTGTGAGGTATCGGCCTGCACGGGCATAGCGGCCAAGACCCCCGTCACCACCAGACAAAGCGACGCGGAAAGACGACCCGCTAGCGACATGAAGCAACTCCTTATCTATTCCATACGGCATTCGATACATACGGCTGACTACGACAGCGAAGGCCGCCAATAATGCCGCTAGGGTACCCTGTCTGGCGATGGTTGCTAAATTGTCTTGGCCTAGCCTGCCCATAGTGCAGGCGCATATCACAGGCACAAGTGACTCTGGGCTCGGTAGAAATGATAGAAGTCAGGCAAGGTCCTAGGTAACCCGGCGCGTTCAGAGCGTCTCGCCCACCTCGATACGATAGCCCAGATCGATGATGCGCTCCTCGGTCGCCTCGCCCTGAATATGTGACAACAGCAACTGCGCCGCCTGACGGCCGATCGCCTCGCGAGGCGTGATCACGCTGGCCAGGCGCGGCGACATCACCTGCCCCACGTCATGACCATGGAAGCCGGCAATGGCAATGCGTTGCGGTACTTGAATGCCGCGCCGCAGGCATTCGAAGTAGGCCCCGACGGCGACATCGTCATTGGTACAGAAAAGCCCGTCCGCCTCGGGATATTCGGCAAGCACTTCCGCCATCAGTGCGGCCCCCACACTGTAGGAGGATCGCTGGGTGCGCTGGAGCTTCAACGGCACCAGACCATGCGCCTCCATGGCCTCACGATAGCCCTGATCGCGCTGACGGGTACGCTCATCGAGACGCACCGCCAGATAGATGATCCGCCGCCGACCGCGGTGGATCATCTCGCTGACCATATCGCGGGCCGCGGCGACATTGTCGAACCCGACCGCGTGATGGATCGGGGGCGTCAGCGAATCCATGATCTCGACACTGGGGATGCCGGCGGTTTCTAGCATGCGGCGACTGCGTGGGGTGTGCCGACTGTCGGACAGAATCACCGCATCGACATTGTAGGACAGCAGCGAGGCCAGGCTGCGCTCTTCGAGCTCCTCGCTGTAGGCGTAATGGGACAGCATCAGGTGGTAGCCGGCCGGTTCAGTGACCGCCTCCACCCCCACCAGCACATCGGCGAATACCTGGTTGGTCAGCGACGGCACCAACACCCCGATGGAACGGCTGGTCGACTTCGACAGCAGGTCCGGGGCGCGGTTGGGAATATAGCCGAGCTGCTCGGCTACCGCGAAGATACGCTCGCGCAGTCCCACGGACACTGAGTCGGGATTGCGCAGGCACCGACTCACAGTCATCTTCGTGGCACCGACTCGGTCGGCGATATCCTGGAGCGTGGGGCGACGTTTTTTCAAGGCAGCTCGCAGCCTGAGTAGTGAATAGTCAGCAGTGCGCAGCCGGAATGTGCGGCCGTAGTGCTTGAACGTACGGCCTAAGGGGCAAGCCGTTGCACGAAACCGTCGGCTAGCCGGTCGGGCGACAAGGCGATGTTCAGTTCCACCGCCTCATCCTCGCCGGGTGGCTCGAGGTCGGCCAGCTGACTATCGAGCATCCTGTCACCCTTGAAGAAATGCCCCTCCCTTGAAGTGAGCCGCTGATGCAACTGCTCACGATCACCGCTCAGAAACAAGATCTTCAGTGAGGGGTCACCTCGGCGCAGGGTGTCGCGATAGCGCCGCTTCAGCGCCGAACAGCCGATCACCACGCTGGCACCCCGCTTTCGATACTCGGCGAATTTTCTCGCCAGCGTCTCGAGCCACGCCTTGCGATCCTCGTCGTTCAATGGAACGCCGCGGGCCATCTTGTCGATGCTGGCCGGGGAATGGTAATCATCGCCATCGATGAATTCGGCGCCGAGCCGCTCGGCTACCAA
This sequence comes from Halomonas korlensis, assembly GCF_900116705.1. Classification (GTDB taxonomy): domain Bacteria; phylum Pseudomonadota; class Gammaproteobacteria; order Pseudomonadales; family Halomonadaceae; genus Halomonas; species Halomonas korlensis. Next base: position 155,691 of record NZ_FPBP01000007.1, read on the forward strand.
ACGGCCGATATGAGTCTTCCCCGAGCCGGACACACCCATGACCAGGATACGGCTCGAGCGCGTCTCATCTGCTCCTGTCTCGACCATCATGCCTCTCCTCAGCTGCCGCGGACATCGGTGAGGTTGGGCAGCCAGGTGACGATGCCCGGGAAGGCGATCAGGATGACCAGCACTACCAGCAACGCGACGTAATAAGGCAGCATGGCCTTGACCAGTTGCTCCATCGATACCTTGCCCACGCCACAGCCGACATACAGGCAGGTGCCGACTGGCGGCGTCAGCAAGCCAATACCCAGAACGAACGCCATCAGCACGCCGAAGTAGACCGGATCGACACCAACCGAAGTGACGATCGGCGTCAGCATTGGCGCCATGATCACCATCGCTGGCGTCAGGTCCATCACGAAGCCTACAAGCAGCAACAGGAAGGCGACGATCATCAGCAGCCAGAAGGGGTCCTGGGTAATCGCCTGCACTTGCTGAACCAGCGTCTGCGGCACCATGTTGATCGTCAGGAACCAGGCGATCACCGTGGCGAAGGCCAATAACAGCAGCACCATGCCGGTCAGCCGTGCGGTGCGGACCAACATGCCCCACAGCTCGGTGATATGAAACTCGCGGTAGATTACCAGCGAGATGAACAGTGAATAGAGCAGCGCCGCGACCGCCGCTTCAGTGGCGGTGAACACCCCGCCGATGATACCGCCGATCACGATCACCGGCAGCACCAGCGCCAGCCAGGCGGCCTTGAAGGTGATCCAGAGACGGTCGAGGCGAAACTTCCTGGTCTGACCGGAGTGCTGAATGGTGGCCAGGATGAAAGTGGTGAGCATCAGCGCAAAGCCGATCAGCATTCCGGGAACGATACCGGCGATGAACAGCCGACTGATCGAGGTTTCGGTGACGATACCGAACAGGATCAGCGGGATCGACGGCGGAATGATGATGCCGATGACTGACGAGACGGTATTGATGGCCGTCGCGTGAGGTGCCGAATAGCCCTGCTCCTTCATCGAGGGAATCATCATCGCCCCGGTGGCCGCGGTGTCGGCCACGGCCGAGCCGCTGATGCCGCCGAAGAACATCGAGCCGGTGATCGCCACCTGCCCCAGCCCACCGCGCATGAAGCCGACCAGCGCGCCAGCAAGATCCATCAGCCGGCGCGCAATACCGCCGTTGCTCATGACCTCACCAACCAGAATAAAGAACGGAATCGCCAACAGTGGGAAGCTGTTGACGCCGCGAATCGATTGTTCGATCAAGATAGATAACGGTATATCTGAAAGTAGCGCCATGACCAGCGCCGCAACACCCAGCCCGAAGGCGATCGGCAAGCCGATGGCGATGGTAACAAACAGAATGGCCAGGAAGATCCACAACATCTCAGTGTGCTCCGGGGTCAGGATCAGAGGAAGGCGTCAAAGGCGGGTTGCGTATCAGCCGCACGCACTGCCAGGCACGCCATAGTGCTACCGCCACGATAAAGAGCGCACACAGCACCAACGACAGGTTGATCAGGTTCCACGGCACCCCAAGAATCGCGGAGCGTCCAGTGGAGCGCGTCATCACCACATAACCGCCCCACACCATGATGCCCATCAGGCCACTGATGATCAGGTGCTGGAGCAGATAGAGCAGGTAGGCACCCCGCTTCGGAAGCTTGCGCACCAGGATATCCACGGCAATGTGCTCGAAACGCGCGAAGGCCGCGGCGGCACCGATGAAAACCAGCCAGATGAACAGCATGCGTGCCAGCTCATCGGCCCAGGGCAGCGATTGGTTGAGCAGTGAGCGGCCGATCACGTTGGCGGATACCGAAATGATCAGTGCGACCAGGATGACCGCGATCAGCTGCTCCATGGCGACCGTCAGCCAACGGAATATCGCCGGGCCCTTGCGCGCCGCAAAATCCAGCTCGAGGGGCTCGCGATTGGGATCGTCGAGATAGACATCGGCTTCGGGTAAAGCAGGGGTCGATTGAGACATGGGAGACTCCAGTGACAGGACAAGGGGCCAAAGCCCCTTGTCACTGCGCCGCGTATGCAACTGTCAAGTGCAACAATGACAGGTAGGTTGCTCAGTTAGACATGGTCTCTTCGGCAATGGCCTGGATTTCAGAAATCAGCTCCTCGCCAATTTGCGGCGCCCACTCCTCGTAGACCGGCTGCACCGCTTCCTGGAAGGCGGCAACCTGCTCATCGTTCAGGCGAGTAATTTCCATGCCGCGCTCTTCGAGCTGATTGCGCGACCAGTCGTCATACTCGGTGGCCAGCTGAATCTCGTACTCGGCAGACTGGCGAGCGGCTTCCTGTACCAGTTCCTGGTAAGCCGGATCGAGACTTTCCCAGGTGCGCTCGGACATCATCATGATGAACGGGGTATACACGTGCCGGGTCTCGGAACCGTAGTCCTGCACTTCGTAGAAGTTGGAGGTCAGGATGGTGCTCCAGGGGTTTTCCTGGCCATCAACCACGCCCTGCTCCATGGCGGAGAACAGCTCGCCGAAGGCCATCGGCGTCGGGTTGGCACCGAGGGTTTCCCAGATCGACAGGTGGACCGGATTCTCCATGGTACGGATGGTCAGGCCACCCATATCGAGGCCGCCAACGTCTTCAGGGGTCTCGACCGGACGCACGCTGTTGGAGAGCTGACGATAGCCGTTCTCGGAGAAGGCCAACGCCTTGATGCCGGTGCCATCGAAGGAATCGAGCATGTTCTGGGCGACATCGCTCTGCATGACCGCCACGGCCGCTTCACGAGTCGGCAGCAGGAACGGCAGGTCGAAGGCCGCAAGTTCCGGCACATAGGTGGTGGCCGGCGAGGAGGACGGATACGACATGTCGAGCGTACCGGTCTGCAGCATCTCCATCATCTGCACGTCGTCGCCCAACTGGCTGTTCGGGAAGATATTCACGGTCAGGCGGCCTTCGCTGCGCTCTTCGAGAATATCGGCGAAATACTGGCTGGAAATGTACTGCGGCGACGATTCGGCCAGGCCAATGCCCATACGAATGGTATGGCTACCGTGGTCCTCCACTACCTCACCATCGATGGCGGGTGGGTCAGACAGGTCCGGCGTCTGGGCATGAGCCATGCCTAGCCCCAGCGTCGCCGCACCGGCGAAAGTCAGGGTACCGAATAGAAATCGAGTCATGGCGTTTCACTCCACTGAAGATTATTCATTGTTGGGCGCGGAAGTACCGCTGCCGAATGATCGAGGCCGAGCGAGTCGGCCAGCGGCTATCGACGTTACCGGCAATGTTACCGGTAACTCTTAAGAAATGAGACTAGGTCCGGAGGCAGGGTAAGTCAACGCAGGAAGCCTGCCGAGACGTTAGACATTAGTCGCGATGCGGGCAGCGCAATGCCATTCAGGAACGCTATCAGACACGTGCCTTGATCCAGCGCGTGAGCCCAATCCAGAGAGCCGTGGCAGGTATCAGCAAGATCCCGGCGCCCAGCACCTGCGGATAACTGTAGACCTGCCAGCCCTTCAGTAGCCAGCGCAACAGCCCGAAGATGACCACAATATGGAAGATGAAGGCCTTGAGGGCGTCCGAGCCGATAACCACAATCGGCTTGAGACGGGCAGCGGCCTGAGCGTCGCCGAAGAGACATAGCGCCAGGATCACCAGGGCGCCACCCAGGCTGAAGAGCATGAAAGCGAGTTCGGGCGGATGCTTGCCGGCATTGTGCGCCATCGCCCTCAGCGCCGCGTCGAGCCCAGGCAACGAGACCGCCACGAATCCCAGCAGCATGGCCGTGCCGACCGCGGCCAGGGCAGGCACCAGGCGACGGCGCAGCGCGTCACGCTCGCGGCAGCGCAACACCGCCTCGCCGATCAGCAGCCCCAGCATGACCAGCGGCAGCCGCGAGAGCTGCCCCCAGGTATAGTGGTCGTCGTCCTCGACGAGGATCGCCTTGAGCGGCTCGATACCCCAGAAGTCAAAGTGGCGCTCCAGCCAACCGGCCAGCAAGGCGATGGCCAGTGGGCTCACCAGCCGCGACCAGAGCGGCATGCGTCGCCACAGCGGCAGTGCCCAGGGTAGCCACAGTAGCGCAATGGCATAGAATCCCAGGATCTCGACCCAGATGGCAGAGCGCTGGAAAAGCAAGGTATCGACGATATCCGCCACCGGGAACGCCGGTAGCATCTCGACCACCGTCAACACCTTGTACCAGAACAACACCTCGACCCCGCGCAGCAGCAATTTAAGCCGGCGTTGTGGCCAGTCCGCCGCGTCGGTCCTGGGCAGGAAGGCCACCGCCAGGGCGATACCGAAAACCATGATGAACAGCGAGGACGAAAACTTGGTGAGCAGGTGGATGGGTACCATCCCCCAGTCAGGTACCTGATCGATTCCCAGCAATCCGCTGACCGTATGGCTCAAGATCATCAGGGCGATGGCGACGCCCCGTGCCAGGTCGATCGCCTCGATGCGCCCCTGCGCCGCCGGAAGGGAAGGATGCTCCCCCAGCCGGTCCTGGATCGCCCGCCACGTTCCACTCCCTGACGGCATCATTCGCCCTCCAACCGCTCAACGCTTTCCAACCGCTCGACGCTTTCCAGCGTCAGCCGCCGTCCCTCGCGGGTCGAGAAACGGAAGTGGCCTTCGACCCGCACGGCCTCGCCCAGGTGGAGGGCGATGCGCTGGTGGGGAAATATCTCGACCCGGTTGAGGTCCTCGTCCTCGATCCAGTAGTGCAGCGGATCCTCGAAGTGGCGCACCACGCCTTGGGTGGCGACCCGGCTGTAGTCATGAGCCTCGGGGTTGTTGGCCAGCACTGCCAGGGGCACCTCGGTGACCGGCATCTCCCTGCCGCACCCCACGAGCAGCAGCCCGGCGAGCAGCTTCACCGCCAGGCCACCAGCGCTTCTCCGGGGTAGTCCCATCACGTCTCTCCTGCTGGTCGATGGTCATTCGCCATGAACGACGCCGGCGCCAGTATCGCCGAAGCGTCGCGGCTCCGTCATCGCCAGGGGTATCTCGCCAGAGTACTTTTCGCCCACGAGACCTCGGGGTAGGCTGAGCAGACACCCCTCCACCGAGAGTCGCCAATGCCGCGATCCTGCTCCTTGCGCCTCATCCCCCGCTGCTTCGGGGCCGCCCTGGCCTGGCTGGCCCCGCTCGCCGCCCTGGCCGATGACTGCCCTGCTCCCGGCCAGTGGCAGGTCGCCGGCGGCGAGACGCTGACCACCGCCGGCCTGATGCCCGAGCTCGCCGACACTGACGTGGTGCTGCTCGGCGAGCAGCACGATCGGCTGGCTCACCACCGCTGGCAGCTTCACACCCTGGCTGCCCTGCATGCCCATCGCCCCGAAATGGTGATCGGCCTGGAGATGCTACCCCGCGAAGCCCAGCCGGCACTGGACGCCTGGGTGGCCGGCGAACTCGACGAGGCGGCCTTCCTCGAGCAGAGCAACTGGCGCAGCGCCTGGGGCTTCGACCCCAACCTCTACCTGCCGATCCTGCACTTCGCGCGCATGCAGCGTATTCCGCTGCTGGCACTCAACGTCACCCCCGAGCTGCGCGGCCGCCTGGCCAGCGAGGGCTGGGAGACGGTGCCCGAGCAGCAGCGCTTCGGCATCACGCCACCGGCCCCGGCCCAGCCCGCCTACCGCGCGTCGCTGGCGGCGATCTATGCCGAGCATACCGACCGCGACGAGGACCCGGCGGACCTCGAGCGCTTCATCGCGGCCCAGCTGGTCTGGGACCGGGCCATGGCCACGGCCCTGGTGGAAGCCGCTGCGGCCGGCATCCTGGTGGCAGGGCTGATGGGCGAGGGCCACCTGGCCGACGGCGACGGCGTGCCCTACCAGCTCGACGACCTGGGCCTTGACGACCACCGCAGCCTCTTGCCCTGGGTCCCAGGCCCCGATTGCCAGCCGCCCGAGGCGCGGGCCGATGCCCTCTACGTGCTGGGCGACGAGTCCGACTTCCAGCCACCTGATCCGCCGCGCCTGGGGGTGCTGATCGGCGAACACGCGGACGGCATACTCGTCCAGGGCATCGTGCCCGGGAGTGTGGCCGAGACGACTGGCCTCGCCGAGGGCGATATCATCGTTACCGCGGCCGGCAGGCCCATGGTGGTTCCCGCCGACCTCACCGCCGTGATCGGCCGCCAGCCCCCCGGCACCCTGCTGCCGCTGGAGATCCGCCGCGACGGCAACCTCCAGGAGGTGCTCGCGCGTTTCCCGGCACCGACGTCATGAACCGGCCTGCCACGCGGCTGGCGAGCCGGCTGCTCGGTTTGGTCTGGCTAGCGGCTGGGGAATTCGCCTGGGGCGTGTCGGCGGATGCCCTCGCCACCCGCACCCTGATCATCCAGCTCGACCCGGCCAGTCGCATGATGCAGGGTGAACTGCACCAGGCGCTGCCGGCGGGTGGAAGCTTTCACCTGCTGGATGGCCTGACGGTGATTTCCGCCCGGCGCGGCGACGAGGCCCTCTTGGTCACGCAAAGTGCCGAGGGCCACTGGCGGATTCCACCAGGCGTCGATGCTGCGGACGCCGAAGCCCCGGTAACGCTTCGCTGGCGGGGCACCCTGCCCGAAGCCGACGAGCGCGACCGCCATCGCATGGCCGCCGACGGCTCCCTGCTGCCGACCCGCGCCGGCTGGTACCCGCACCTGGGCGACGCGGCCGGTCCGCTGTCGTTGACGATCCGGGTGCCGGAAGGACAGCGCGCGGTGGGCAGCGGCTCGCTGGTGGAGGAGCGGCGGGTCGAGGGCGATTATCTGGCCCGCTTCCACCACCCTCGCACCCGCGAGGTGGAGATCGCCGCAGGGCCCTGGCGACTGCGCGAGCGCGAGGTCGAGGGCGTGCGGCTACGCACCCTCTTCCCGGAGGGCCTGGACGAGGCCTTTGCCGAGACCTATCTGGCGCGGACCGCCGAGCACCTGTCGCTCTTCCAGGCACGCCTGGGCCGGCTACCCTATTCGAGCTTTACCATCGCCGCCTCGCCCGAACCGGTGGGCCTCGCCTTTTCAGGCTTCACCCTGCTCGGCGAGCGCGTCATCCCGCTGCCCTTCATCCCCCACACCTCCCTGCCCCACGAGCTGATGCACGCCTGGTGGGGCGCTGGAGTGGGTGTCGACTACCCGAACGGCAACTGGGCCGAGGCCCTCACTACCTACCTGGCCGACCATGCCCTGGCCCATCAGCGGGGCGAGGCCGAGACGATGCGCCGCCGCTGGCTGGCCGACCTGGCTGCCCTGCCCCCCGAGCAGGAAGCCGCCCTGGCCGCTTTCCGTGGCGGCTCCGACCCGGCCGGTCGTCTCATCGGCTACCAGCACGGCGCGATGCTCTTCCATATGCTGCGCCAACGCATCGGTGACGAGGCCTTCGACCGCGGTCTGCGCCACCTAGCCGAGGCGTGGATGCACCGCACAGCGGACTGGTCAGTATTGATCGAGGCCTTTGGCGAGGCCGCCGGCAAGCCCCAGGAGGCCTTTATCGCCCCTTGGCTCACCCGGCCTGGCCGCCCCTCGCTGCGCCTGGAATCGGTGCGGGTGGAGGCCCGCGACGGCGGCTTTCGGCTCGGCGGCGTACTGGTCCAGAGCGGCAGTCATGCGCCTTGGCCGCTGGCCGTGCCGCTGATGGTGGAAACCGAGGAGGGTCGGGTCAGCGTCAACCAACACATGGATAGCCTGCGCCACGTCTTTCAGGTCCCCTTGGCATCGCGTCCCCTGGCTCTCGAGGTGGACCCCGGCAGCGACCTGCTGCGCCATCCTGGCCCGACCCCAGCCATCCTGCGCCAACTGACGCTGGACCCGACCACCCGGGTGCTGGCACTGGACGACGCCCACCGCCACCTGGCACGACAGGTGCTGGGGCGAGAAGCCGAGGCGCTTCCAGTATCCGCTGACTTGCATGGTCACGCGGGCTCACCGCTGCTGGTAATCGGCACCACTACGGCCCTTCGCGAATGGCGACGGGCCAACGGCCTGCCCTCGCCGCCGCAGCCGCTGGAGACCGCCGGACAGGCCCGCTTCTGGATGATACCGGACCAGCGGATCGGCCTGCTCGGCGGCGACGATACCGACGCCCTGGCCCTGCTCGCCGCCTCACTTCGCCACCACGGCCAACGCAGCTACGTGGTGCAAGGGCGCGACGGCCAAACCCGACAGGCAGGCACCTGGACGGTCGAGGAAAACCCGTTACGGGCGACCTTCCCCCGCTGACAAGATGGCACCACAGCTCGTGCACAGGCATCATGGGCGCCCTTTACCCATCCAACGTTCGTGAGGTTGACCACGCCGATGAGAATTTTGATTCGTACCTTTTTTCGCGGTCTGCGCCTGGTGCTGGCGCCGGTCATGCTGATTTCCGAGAAGCTCTCCACCCCCCGGGCCATCGAGCGCAGCCCCGAGGCGCAGGCCCGGGTCGACGCGGCGTGCCGAGACCTGGCGCTCTATCAGTTCCGTACCTGCCCGTTCTGCATCCGGGTGCGCAAGGAAATCGCCCGCCTGGGCCTGAATATCGAACTGCGCGACGCCCAACGCGACCCCGAGCACCGTCGCGAGCTCGCCGAGGGCGGCGGCCGGGTCAAGGTGCCCTGCCTGAAGATCGCCCACGCCGACGGCGCGAACGAATGGCTCTACGAGTCCGACGACATCAACGCCTGGCTGCACCGTCGCTTCGGCGAGGCCGAGGCCCAGGCCGCCTGACCCGCCGCGCTCACGGGGGCGCACAGGCCTCGGCCGGCTGACGGTGGGCGGCGGCACTTGCCCTGTGCAGGCGGGCCACCTACACCTTGAAGATGGACTCCCTTCCGGTACGCCCCGCTTCCGGCCGTGGTCCCCTGGCCGTGGTCCGCTTCCTGGGCCTGGTGCTGCTGGGGGCCCTCGTCGGCGCCGTCGCCGCCCTCCTCGCCGTGGGCTTCGTCAGCGCGGTGAGTGCCCTCAATGATCTGCTGCTGATCTCGCCGCGCAGCCACATGATGTTCGACCACCCCGGCCTGTTGCTGGTCGCCACCGTCGCGGTGCCGGCGCTGGGCGGTCTGGTGGTCGGCCTGCTGCACCTGGCCATCCCCGAGCAGCGCCCCCATGCCCCGGCCGATGTGATCGCCGCGGTGCAGACCCGCCGGGGGCGGCTGCCGCCCCGGGCCGGGGGGGCTCTCGGCGCTGAGCGCCCTGGTCTCGCTGGGCTCCGGGGCCTCGGTGGGACAGTACGGCCCCCTGGTGCACCTGGGCGCTACCCTGGGCTCGCTGGGCGCCCAGCTGCTGCGTCTGGGGCGCTCCGATGACAACATCACCATCGCCTGCGGGGTGGCCGCGGCCATCGCCACCGCCTTCAACGCCCCCCTGGCGGGCATCGTCTTCGCCCACGAGGTGGTGCTGCGCCACTACGCGCTGCGCGCCTTCGCGCCGGTGGCCGCGGCGGCGCTGGTCGGCTACGTGATCGCCACCAATGTGCTCGAGCGCGGCGCCCTCTTCCACGTCGTCGACACCGCCGTGCCCCGCCCCTGGGAGTTCGTGGCGTTCCTGGCCATCGGCGGCCTGGGGGCGCTGGTCGCCGGCGCCTACATGCACGCCATCCTCGGGGTCACGCGCCTGGCCGGCACCCTGACGCTCGCGCCGTCGCTACGTCCGGCCCTGGCCGGTGCGCTGCTGGGCCTCACCGCCCTTTGGGTGCCCGACATCCTCGGCATGGGCCAGGAGACCCTGCGCTTCGCCACCATCGCCGGCGCTTTCGGCAGCGCCGAGCTGCTGCTGGTGCTGGTGCTCAAGATCGCCGCCACGGGACTCTGCCTGGGCATGGGCTTCAGCGGCGGGGTGTTCAGCCCGGCGCTGGTCATCGGCACCCTGTTCGGCGCCCTGTGCGGGAGCCTGGTCGGCCAGCTCAGCGGCGCGCCCCAGGAGACCTTCGTGTTCTATGCCGTGTGCGGCATGGTGGCGGTGACCTCCCCGGTGATCGGCGCCCCCCTGACCAGCCTGCTGATCGTCTTCGAACTGACCGGCAGCTATGCGCTGACCACCGCCGCCCTGGCCAGCGTGACCCTGGCCAGCCCCATCGCCGCCCAGCTCTTCGGCCGCTCGCTGTTCGATATCCAGCTCGAACGCCGCGGCCTGGACCTCTCCGCCGGGCGCGGACGCGCCGTGCTGCGCACCACCCCGGTGGCCGAGCACCTGACCGACGACTGCGTGACCCTGCACCCGCAGACCCCGGTGGCCGAAGCAGTCACCACCCTGTGCCGGGCCCGGCATGGCGAGGGCTACCTGGTCGATGAGCGGGGGCGCTACCGGGGCTGCGTGAGCCTGGCCGACCTGGAAGCCGCGCGGGAGTCGACGGCAGGGCCGGCGCGAGTCGACGAGGTGGCGACCCTGGCGCGACCGGTACTGCAGCCGGATACCTCGCTGTGGGACGCCATGGCCGAACTGCAGGACGTCACCGGAGAGGCCCTGCCGGTGGTCGACCCCGCCGCGGATGATGCCTTTCGAGGCGTGGTCTTCGAGTCGAGTATCGCCCGCGCCTACCTGGCGCACAGCGACGAACTGAGCCGGGAGGAACATGGCACGGGATGAATGCAACCAGCGGCTGGCGAGCGCACCGAGGTTGGCGCTATTGGGGCTGGCACTGTTCGCGGCCGTGCCCGGCCGGGCGGACGACGACACCCTCACCGTGCTGAGCTGGGGCGGAGCCTACGAGCGCGCCCAGCAGGCTGCCCTCTTTTCCCCCTATACCGCCGCCACCGGCACGCCCATCGAGGTGGCGCAGTACGACGGGGGGCTCGAGGGGCTGCGTCGTGCCGTGGCCGAGGATGAGGTGTCCTGGGACCTGATTGACATGACCCGCAGCGAGGCCATGGCCGCCTGCGCGGAGGGGCTGCTCGAGCCGCTCTCGCCCGCGCTGCTGGCGCCCGCCCCGGACGGCACGCCGCCGGAAGAGGACTTCCTGCCGGACAGCTTCGGGCGTTGCGCCATTACCCACAGCATCTTCGCCACCGTGGTCGCCTACCGCCGCGACGCCTTCCCTGGCACGCGCCCCGACAGCATCGAGGATCTCTTCGACCAGCAGCGCTTCCCTGGGCCCCGGGCGCTGCAGCGCACCCCGGCGGTCAACCTGGAATGGGCGCTGCTCTCCTATCGCGTGCCCCACGAGGAGCTCTATGGACTGCTGAGCACCCGGCGCGGCCTGGACCTGGCGCTGGCGCGCCTCGACAAACTGGAGGAGATCCACTGGTGGGAAGCCGGCGACACCCCGCCGCAACTGCTGGCCGAGGGCGAGGTGGCGATGGCCTCGGGTTACAACGGCCGCTTCTTCGATGCCATGGTCAACCGTGGGGCGCCCATCGAGATCCTCTGGGACGGTCAGGTCCAGGAGCACGAGACCTGGGCGATCCCCCGCGGTGCGCCGCACCCCGAGGCGGCCCGCGACTTTCTGCGCTTCGCCACCACCACCGAGCGCCTCGCCGACCTGTCACGGCACATCCCCTACGGCCCGGCGCGTCGCTCGGCGGCGGTACGCGTCACGACCCACCCCGACAGCGGCGTGGACATGCGCCTGCACATCCCTACTCATCCGCTGAATGCCGAACGCGCTCTGGCCAAGGACGAAGTCTGGTATGCGCGCACCCTGGGTCGCATGCGTGATTACTTCGAGGCCTGGCTGGCGACGCGGGAGGCGCAATGACGCTGCCCCGCCCTGTAAGCTAGGCCCGCGAGGCCCGCAGCAGCAGGTTGCGCGGGGTCAGCTCGCGTGGACAGAAGGTCCCGAGTTCGACCGTGAAGCCCGCCTCCTCGAGTCGGAGCGCCCTGTCCAGCACCAACCAGATTTCCAGCGGGCGGCGAAACAGCTGGCGCACCAGTTCCAGGCGCGCCACTTGTGCCTGGCGCCGTCGCCCAGCCTGCTCATATACGCGCCAATCGACGCTCGTCGGCAACACGAGGCCCTTCTGGCAGGCGGCCCAGTGACAGAAGCCCGCGAACGTCTCGGGCAACTGTCCGTAGGCGAGACTTGGCACCGGCAGATAGGTATCGATGTCTCGCACGTCACGCTGCAGCGCATCGAAGCCCAGCCGCCAGGCGTTGGCTGCCTCACGGTGCTGGCGAACGTGGCGTGGCGCGGTAACGGTCTCCTGGACGGCCATGGCCAGATCCTCGCGCTCGAGTACCAATCCATGCGTCTCGGCGAGTTGCCTCCCCCGTCGTGAAAGCGGTCGATAGCGCTCGGCCACGGTGCGGTGGTAACAACATGGCGCCAACGTGAGGGCACTGCCGTGCTCGGCGGATAGCTCGATCAGGCGTCGATGCAAGTCGCCACAGGCATGAAGTGCGGCGACGTGAGTGGTCGACGACAACCACTCACCTGCCCCGGCGGCCATCACGTCCTGATGCACCAGGCGCACCGCCGCCCCTTGCCGCTCGGCTAGCCGGGTCCCTGCGTCGCACAGCCCGGCCTGCCATTCCAGGGCCGTGACGTTCATCTCGTGCCGGCGCGCCAAGGTTCTCGCCAGGTGTCCCTTGCCGGCGCACCACTCCACCAGGTGTTGCTCCGGGCGCAGCGTCACCCGCGGTACAAAGGCCTCGATCTGCTGCCATTTGCGCCCGCCGATATGCGCAGCCCAACTGGCGGGGAGTCCTTGCTTGTCACCGGGCATTTCGTCCAGCGCCACCAGCTCGGCAAGGAGCATCACCGGCAACCAGTCGGAAAGCGGCGAATCGATGAAAGGCGCAGCCTGCAGCCGCTCGCACTCGGCATCCTCCAACGCCAGCAGCCGGCGCTCCAGCGAATGAAAGGGCGCCGGCCAGGGCAGCCCGCGATGCATGAATGGTAGTGGCCGCCAAAGCGCCTGCCACTCGGCCAGCAACGCCGTCAGGCGGGCAAAGCGTGTCGGTGTGTCGAGAATCACTTAGCGGCCGTCAAGCCGAGCCGCTCATGCCACTCTGCGAGGCTCTCCTCGGGATAGACGGCGAAACATTTATCGTCTTCGCGGGCATCGACATCCACCCAGTTGGCCTTGCTGTCCAGCAGGAGATGGACCCGTTCCGGCGGGACCGGCAGCGGCGTGTCGATGGCCGAGGCGAAGGGATGCACCAGCGCCGGCCAGCGTGGGTCGTAGACCCAGAGCGCGCTGGCGCAGCGCGAGCAGAAATGTCGCTCGCCGGGACTTTGCTGCCCGTCGATCACTGCATGATAAATACTCTTGTGTTCGGCGCCCGACACCTCTAGCGTCTCGGCCAGGCCGCCCAGATTGATCGCGTAGCCGCCACCACCCGCCGTCTTGCGACAGATCGAGCAGTAGCAGCGCTGATAAGGATAAGGGTGTGGCGACTCGACGCTGAAACGTACCGCGCCGCAGTGACATGAGCCTTCCAGAAACATGGGAACACCTCGCTTGTCAGTGATGTATTGTCCGAGTCATGGCGGCCATCCCCCGTCGGCCCCAGCTTTTTCATCAGAGGAGGAACCGGTGAACACGCCACCGCTTGCCATTGCCAGGACACCGCTGGTGGTCGTCTATGGCACCTTGAAGCGCGGACTGCGCAACCACCATTGGCTCCAGGGGGCCGAGTTTCTGGGCAGCGACCGCCTCACCACGGCGACCCTCTACGACCTCGGCCCCTACCCGGGCGCCAAGCCCGAGCCCTCCCGAGGCGTCGAGGTCGAGGTATTCAGGGTCAACGCCAGGCTGCTGACCAATCTCGACCGGCTGGAGGGCTACCAGGTTCGCCAGCCGAAACGCGGCACCTACGACCGTGCCATCCATGCAACCACTTTCGGCCCCGCCTGGCTTTACCTTTACAACCACGATATTGCGGGTTGCCCGGCCATCCGCGAGGGCGGTTGGCCAGCCGCTGGCTCCCCTCATGGAAACTGAACGCCAGGGGCCGCGTCTACCTCGATGACCCACCGCAGGTGTTGGACCTATCCAAGGAAGCGGCAGCAAGGAGGCGGCATGCACATCGAAATACTCACACTACGAATCTCGCTCCCGGGGTGCGGTTCCCTCAAGGAGAAGCGTCAGCGAATGGGCGGATTGCACGAACGCTTCGGACGCAACCCCGCGGTGGCAGTCTGCGAGAGCGCTGATCACGACAGGCTGGACGCCAGTGAATGGACCTTCGTGGTCGCCGCCATGTCATCGCAGAAGGTCGGCTCCCTCTGTAGCGAGATCGAGGACAAGGTTCAGCGCACCGTGGATGGTCGGGTCATGGAGGCCATACGCGAGGTGGTGTAGCGCTTCGCCGGCTCAGTCCTCATCGAATTCCGGTGCCTCCTTCAGGGTGTCGATGTCGACATCGGTGTAGACAGTGTATCGATCCTCGCCTTCTTTCCTGGCAAGTTCGATGCTCTCCCAAGGGATCGCCACCTCCTTCACGCCCATGCCCATGAAGCCACCGGAGCCCGCGCCGACGACCAGCGCCACGACCTGTCCGAACTCGTCGATGACCAGATCACTGATCGGCCCGACCTCCTGGTCCTCATCGTCGCGTTGCTTCATCACGCTGTTACCGATGAGATCGTCGGCATAGAAGGCATTGTCAGGTTTTGCGGTGAGGTAGGCATCCGTCTCGATTGGTGCGTCCTGTTGCAGGGCCGACTCCTTTCCAGCATTCGTGTGCTGATTGTCGTGATTCTGGTTCGGGTCCTGGGCGGCACTCGGGGCAGCACCCCATAGCGACGTGGAAAGCACAAGTGTCGAGATGAACAGCGAGGCGAGCGTTGGCATGGCGCGTTCCATAAAAGTGGCAAATGAGAATGATAGGGAAGGTCGAATGGCGGGCCTGGTGCGGGTACGCAATGATGCTATATTCAGCCGTAACCTAATGCATCACGGCGCATTTTTCACTTCGCCTCTCGGCTTGCAACAATGCATACGTCAAGCGGATCCCCCCCTGAAAACCGCATCCCTACCTGAGGCAACCCGATATGCCGTTCGTTTACTGGTTGCTGCTTATCGGCGCCTTACTGATCTGGGTATCCCTCTCCAAGGCATCACTGACGCGGCTTCTGCTGAGTACCTCGATGCTTTACCTGGCGGTAGGATACGGGCTGGGTCCTGCCGGATGGGCCATCCTATCGCCCGACCCGCTGGTCTATACCGTCACGCTGGAAAGAGTCGCCGAAGTGGCGGTGCTGATTTCGCTGTTCTCCATCGGCCTGAAGCTCAGTATCCCCTTGAAGGACAAGCGCTGGCGACTGCCGATCTGTCTCGCCCTCGTCTCGATGACGATCACCGTGCTGCTGACCGCCGCCATTGGCATTGCCGTGCTGGGCCTTTCGCTCGGCGCGGCGGTGCTGCTCGGGGCGATTCTGGCGCCTACCGACCCGGTGCTGGCCTCGCGCGTTCAGGTACAGGGCACCGATGATCGTGATCGCCTGCGTTTCAGCCTGACCGGTGAGGGCGGGCTGAACGATGGTGCCGCCTTCCCCTTCGCGATGCTCGGGCTGGGTCTGCTGGGCCTTCACGATCTGGGAATTTTCGGTTGGCGTTGGCTGGTAGTCGACGTGCTTTGGGCCCTCATCGGGGGTCTGGTGATCGGCGCCATTACCGGGACCGCCATCGGCAGGCTGGTGACCTTCCTGCGCCACCGCTACAGGGCTGAGGTCGGGCTGGACGAATTCCTCGCACTCGGGCTCATTGCGCTTGCCTACGGTTTTGCCGTCTTGAGTCATACCAACGGCTTTCTCTCCGTATTCGCCGCCGCCCTGGCGCTCCAGCGAATGGAGCGCCGAGACGCTGGCGTGACGCCACCGCCGGACGGACAGGCCGGCTTCACTACTGGACTATCCACCGAACGCACCACCGAACTCACTACCGAACACCCCGCCGGTCTGACTGCTGCCCTGGCCGCCGACCTGGCCGCCGGTCCATCCCATCGCTGGGTGCATGAAGGTAGTGGCGCGGGATTTATCGAACAGATGGAGCGCATTGCCGAAATGGTGGTCGTCCTGCTGGTTGGCGCCATGCTCTGGTATAGCCATCTGCACGCCAAGGCCATCTGGCTGGTGCTGCTGTTGTTACTGGTGGCACGCCCCCTCTCGGTCTGGTTCGGGATCCTTGGCGCGAGGGTATCGAATGACCAACGTCTGCTGATTTCCTGGTTCGGGATTCGCGGCATCGGCTCGATTTATTACTTGATGTATGCCATCAATCAAGGCGTGCCGGATTCGATGGCAGAAGAGCTCATTTCCCTGACGCTGACCGTGGTAACCGTGTCGATCGTGGTGCATGGCATTTCCGTCACGCCATTGATGAAGCTCTATGCGCGTCGCAAGGCTCGACAACATGGTTTCTAGGCGTGCCCTCTCGCCTTCGCTGCGGCTGACAAGCGGTGACGGCGGAGCGTTTCAGGCCCGCTCTCCCACGGCTCGTTGCCCGACTCGCTATTCGACAATCAACCCCATAGCGGCGATCCATCGTCGCGTCGGGACCCAGCCGGGCCCACGCATGCTATCCTTGCTTCCCTTCAAGGCAGTATTTTACCCACCCTTCGGGAGAGCGATATGGCTCAGGCAAGTGCACGTCACATTCTGGTGGACAGCGAAGCGAAGTGTCAGCAACTCAAGACCGAGATCGAGGGTGGTCGCGACTTCGCCGAGGTCGCACGCGAGAATTCCTCCTGCCCCTCCGGCAAGCAGGGTGGCAATCTGGGTAGCTTCGGTCCGGGCCAGATGGTCCGCGAATTCGATGAAGTGGTGTTTTCGGGCGAACTGAACAAGGTTCATGGCCCGGTGAAGACCCAGTTCGGCTATCACCTGCTGGAAGTCACCGACCGCAAGTAAGCTTTCACCTGCGCCGACAGGCAACGCCGTGACCGGGCAGCCGGCGCGGCGTTGGTCGTTGTCCGACTGTGTCTCGAAGACCGCTCCGCGTTAACATGATGGGTGGTTTTCCCACTTCCCGAGGATGTCCCGATGAATGACGATACCTTCAACCACAGCATCCGCAAGCTACTCAAGAACGTTGGTGTGAATTCTCAGCAAGCCATCGAGCAGGCCGTGAAAGACGCCCTGGCCGACGGTCGCCTTAAAGGCGACGAATCGCTGCCGGCCACGGTCAGGGTGCACGTCGCCGGCCTGGAACTCGATCTTGAATTCGAGGGAGACATCACCCTTGAGTGAAACACCGATGATTCGCGTGGAGGGCCTGTCGAAGACCTTTCGCGGCGGCTTCCAGGCGCTTGTCGATGTTGATCTGGAGATCCGCCGCGGCGAGATCTTCGCCCTGCTCGGCCCCAATGGGGCAGGCAAGACTACCCTGATCAGCGTGATTTGCGGCCTGGTCAATCCCAGCGCCGGGCGCGTGACGGTTGATGGTTACGACAATCTGCGCGAGTACCGCAAGGCGCGCGCGCTGATCGGCCTGGTGCCCCAGGAACTGACCAGTGAGGCCTTCACCACGGTATGGGATACGGTCAGCTTCAGCCGCGGCCTGTTCGGCAAGCCCAAGGACCCGGCGCATATCGAGCGGGTGCTGCGCTCACTCACCCTCTGGGAGAAGCGTGATAACCGCCTGCTGCAACTCTCCGGCGGCATGAAGCGACGCGTGCTGATCGCCAAGGCGCTGGCCCATGAGCCCCAGGTGCTGTTTCTTGATGAACCCACCGCGGGGGTCGATGTGGCGCTGCGCCGCGAAATGTGGGAGGTCGTGCGCCAGCTGCGCGACCAGGGCGTGACCATCATCCTCACCACGCACTACATCGAGGAGGCCGAGGAGATGGCCGACCGCATCGGCGTGATTCGCCGGGGTGAGATCGTGCTGGTAGAAAACAAGCATGCACTGATGCGTAAGCTCGGCAACAAGGAGCTGACCCTGCATCTGCACGAACCGCTGGATGCGGTGCCTACCGCGCTGACCGGTCACGGGCTGGCCCTCACTGACGAGGGCCATGCGTTGGTCTACAGCTATAATGCCGCCAGCCAGGAAGAGAGTTCGAGCATCTCGGGGCTGCTGGCCGACCTCGAGGCAGTGGGTCTGCGAGTCAAGGACCTGCATACCCGTCAGAGTTCACTGGAAGATATCTTCGTCAGTCTGGTTCAGGAGCGCGCATGAACCTGCAATCCGTCAAGACCCTCTATCTCGCTGAAATGGCCCGCAGCCTGCGCACCCTGTTACAAAGTGTCATCTCGCCGGTGATCTCCACGTCGCTCTACTTCGTGGTATTCGGCGCCGCGATCGGCACGCGCATCAGCGAGGTCGATGGCGTGAGTTACGGGGCCTTCATCGTGCCGGGCCTGATCATGCTGATGCTGCTGACACAGAGCGTGTCCAACGCCTCCTTTGGCATCTTCTTCCCGCGTTTCTCGGGCTCGGTCTACGAGATACTCTCGGCGCCCATGTCCTACGTGGAAGTCGTTATCGGCTACGTGGGCGCTGCCGCCAGCAAGTCAATGTTGCTCGGCCTCATCGTACTGCTCACGGCGAGACTCTTCGTCCCCTACTCCATCGAACATCCCTTGATGATGCTGGTTTTCCTGGTGCTGACGGCAGTCACGTTCAGCCTGCTCGGCTTCATCATCGGCATCTGGGCCGACGGGTTCGAGAAGCTGCAGTTGGTGCCGTTGCTGGTGATCACCCCGTTGACTTTCCTGGGCGGCACCTTTTATTCCATCGACATGCTGCCACCCTTCTGGCAGACGGTGACGTTGGCCAACCCGGTGGTCTACCTGGTCAGCGGCTTTCGCTGGAGTTTCTACGGCATCAGTGATGTCAGCCCGCTGGTCAGCCTGCTGATGATCCTGCTGTTTCTGAGCGTGGCACTGGCGGTGTTGAGCTGGATCTTCAAGAGTGGTTACCGTCTGAAGCCTTGAAGGAGCCTCCATGCCGATTCTGCACTGCGTCGCCCATCGCCTCGAAAAAGGGGCCGGCGACCAGCCGTTAACGCTGGTCGCAGCCGAGACCGAACTGCCCGGGTCGGCGGTCCTCGATGACCTGCTCGCGCGTCTCAACGATGCCTACCATGCCAAGCAGAAAAGCTGGGGTCGCTTCGCCGATACGACACCGGAGGGCCGGACGACCTCGCCCTTCCCCGCCGAGCTCGCTGCCTACCTGGACGGCAGCCGCGACTTTCTCGCCTTGAGCCGGCAGATCGCCGAACGCCTCACCACGCTGGTGGACGCTCATCTTTCGGTGTCCGGCCATCTGTTGATCGCCCATGCCCGACAGGGCGACGCCGAGCATTTACTCGTCGCCCTGCTTCACGAGCGCGAAGGATTCGGCGTCGCCGAGGATATGGCCATCGCCCCGGTGCGCCAGCTCAACCTGACTCAGATGAGCCTCGCGGCAAGGATCAATCTCGGGCAATGGCGCAGCGATTCGCCGTCACGGCAATACCTCTCCTGGACCCATGATCGTGGCGGCCGCAAGCTCGCGGAAGGGCTCGCCGAACTGCTGGGGGCGGAAGAAGGCATCGATGCCACCGGTGAAACACGCACCTTGCTCAGGGCCTTCAGCGACTTTGTCGAACAGGAGGACCTGCCCGAGGAGCAGAGCCGCGAGAAGACCGAGGCGCTGATCGACTATGCCAGCGACCAGGCGCGCCGTGGCGAGCCGATCACTCTCGAGGCACTCTCGGAGGTCCTCGACGAGCAACAGCCCAAGGCCTTCTTCGAGCATATCCGCAACGCCGACTACGGTTTGTCCGCGGAGATTCCGCCCGACAAGCGTACCCTGACCCAGTTCCGGCGTTTCGCCGGCCGTGCCGGTGGTGTATCGATCAGTTTCGATTCTCACCTGCTGGGCTCGAGTATCGAGTACGACGACACCCAGGACCGGTTGATCATCAAGCAAGTGCCCAAGCAGCTTCGTGAGCAGTTGAAACGCCGCCAGCGCAACTGAAACGCCCCGTTGATGGTCAAGGAAGTGCTAAGAAAGCCAAGTTATTTATTCGAATATACAAATTAAGCAGCCAGCATAATAAAGGCTGAGATGCTCCTAGCGCACCTCTCATACTCCTTCGGTAAGCGATCTCTTACAGCCAACGTAGGCTGTCATGGGCATCATTCTGAATGACTGGCACGAACGGCTTTTCGCGACCATAGTTACCCTCGCGTCTGCCTTTCCTTACGCAGGGGAACGGCTACACGTCATCATAAAAACCAGAAAAACCAGAAAAACCAAAAAAATCAAAAAAACGCGGGCTGAAGGGAAAGCGCGCGCCATTGGCGTCCCCATGGTGCGCCGACCCTTAAGGAAGGGAATGGATGGCTGCTGGGTGCAGGGATACCCGAATACACCCCCGCCTGAACTGGCGGACAGAGTTTCGGGATACGGCTGTCGAAAGAGCATATCAACACTCCATGCAGTCTCATGACGCCTGTCAGATGCGTTATGCGATGCTGGTGTGTGCAGGGCTGCTGCTGACCTTCAGTGTGGCGGACTATCATCTGCTGGGGTTCCACGACAGTTTTACCCTACTGCTCATCATACGGCTGGTAGTAATGTCGGCCTGCCTGGCACTGGCATGGGCAGTCTGGCGACGCCCCGCCCTGTCGCATCACGCCACCCCTGTCAATGTGGTCTGCCTGCTGGCTATTGGCGGCCTGCTGGTGACCATTCCCACCCGCCCCGAATTGACGGGTGTCCATCTCGCCTCGGTGGTAGCCGCCAGTATGGCGCTGTATCTGTTCGTGCCGAATCGCTGGCATTGGATATTGATCAACAACACCACCCTCGGGGTGGGTTTCATCGTCGCCATGTTGCTCTGGAGCCCGATGTCAGGCGGTATGATGGTCACCATTCTGTTGTTACTTGCCTTCCTCAACCTGCTGGGTGGATCGGCAGTGACGCAATTCAACCGCCTGCGTCGCGAGCAGTTCGCCTCATTGGTCGCCGAACGCGAGGCCAATCATCGGCTCCAGGCTGAAATCGAGGAACGCTGTCAGCTGGAAGGCCAGCTTCGTCACTTGGCCGCGACTGATGACCTGACCGGGGTCGCCAATCGCCGCCGTTTCTTCGAATTGGCCGAACATGAGCTGAAGCGTGCGCAACGCGACAAGACACCGCTGGCGCTGTGCATGGTCGATATCGATCTGTTCAAGCGCCTCAATGATCGGCATGGCCATGCGATGGGCGACCTTGTCCTGGCAAGTGTCGCGGCCTGCTGTCAGACGGTGCTGCGCGAGACCGACATCATCGGCCGCTACGGTGGAGAGGAATTCGTCATCGCCCTGCCCAATGCCGATCTGAATACCGCGACCACCATCGCCGAACGGCTGCGTGTCGCGGTAGCCGAGCTGTCCTTGCCGATGATCGAGGAGGCCGCCTCACTCTCGGTCACGATAGGCATCAGCCACGTAAAACCCGGCGAAACATGGCTCGACACGGCGATGCTGCGTGCCGACCAGGCGCTTTACCAAGGCAAGGCCAGCGGGCGAAATTGTGTCGTGGTCGGGAGCTGGCTGGACCACGGCAGGCACGCCCAGCGTGAGCCGGGCCAGCTCATGTTGGATGCGGCTCCCACCACTGGCGACGATGCGACGTCGATAAAGGGCCTGGCTCGCGGGTTGCCGCCTGCCCTTTGCTGAACATGGTTTGACCTGGCGCAACCCTCGTCGCTTTCGCTGGGCGACTTTTGGGGCACAAGCGGAAGAACGCATTGCCGGGTCATCCTCTCCTGCCTATCTTCACAAACAACCCCTACATTCGTGGCGAAGCCCATGGAGGGAAAATGCCGTCACGTCGACTCGAACGCCTGATGTGGGCCGATGCCTGCGAAATGCTCGACCGAGCGGAGCGTTTGCATCGTCAGTTCTACCGTCCGGGATCCTCTTCCACGACACCGAACTGGGAACCCCCGGTGGATGTTTACCAGTGGCCAGAAGGCATCCTGCTGGTCATTGCCCTGCCCGGTGTCGAGGCGGAATCCATCGAGATCCAGCTCGCCGAGCGCCACCTGACAGTGCGTGCCCGGCGTCGCTTTCCCGACGCGATACCGGGCCTGACGGTCCAGCGCCTGGAGATTCCCTTCGGCCATTTCGAGCGCCGCCTGATACTCCCCGACGGCCGCTACACCCTTCAGCAACGCCAATGGATCGACGGTTGTCTGCATCTCGACCTCCGTCTGGCCTGATGGATGAGGCATGATCATGAGCGAAGACACCTCCTCAGCGGTGCCGGAGCCACCCGACACGCAATCCTTTCCCGATGATGTGCTGATCATCGCACCGATGCGCAATGTCGTGTTGTTTCCGGAACTGGTAATGCCGATCACGGTGGGACGGCCCAAGACGATTGCCGGTGCCCAGGAGGCCGTCAGGAGCGGACGCTCGCTGGGCCTGCTGTTGCAGAAAGACTCCGATGCCAGCGATCCCGGCCCCGACGAACTGTACCGGGTCGGTACCATGGCCTCGGTGCTGCGCTACGTCGCAGGCGACGATGGCCACCGGCTGGTCTGCCAGGGTCAGTCGCGCTTTCGTGTGCTGGATTTCATCGACGGCTACCCCTTTCTGCTGGCCCGCGTCGAGCATATTCACGTACGGGACTACCCCAACGACCCCGAAATCGAGGCGCGCATGCTGACGCTGCGCGACAAGGCGCTGGAGGCTCTGGGGCTGCTGCCGCAGATTCCCCAGGAGCTCGGTCATGCCCTGCGTGCCATCGACCATCCCGGTCTGCTGGTCGACACCATCGCCGGCTATCTGGACCTGCCGATCGGTGAGAAGCAGGAAGTCCTCGAACTGTTCGACCTCAGGACCCGTATGGAGCGGGTCCAGCACCTGCTCGATTACCGCGTGGAGGTGCTGCGTCTGTCGCAGAAGATCAGCCAGCGCACCCACGAAACAATGAGCGAACGCCAGCGCGAGGTGGTGCTTCGTGAGCAGTTGCGCGCCATCCAGCAGGAACTCGGTGAGGGTGACGAAAAAGCCGAGGAGATTCAGGAGCTGGAATCGCGCATCGACGCCTGCGGCATGCCCGGCGAGGTCGCTACCCAGGCCCGCAAGGAGCTCGCCCGGCTTGCGCGCATGCCGGAGGGCGCCGGCGAGTACGCCATGGCACGCACCTACCTTGACTGGCTGCTGGAGCTGCCCTGGGCGTCGCTGAGCGAGGAGCACATTGACATCGCCCAGGCCCGCGAGATCCTCGACCACGACCATTTCGGGCTCGAGCGCATCAAGAAACGCATCCTCGAGCACCTTGCCGTGCACAAGCTCAACCCTGAAGGCAAGAGTCCCATTCTGTGCTTCGTCGGCCCGCCCGGCGTCGGCAAGACCTCGCTTGGACAGAGCATTGCGCGGGCGATGGGGCGGGAGTTCGTGCGCGCAAGCCTCGGCGGCGTACACGACGAAGCCGAGATCCGCGGTCACCGGCGCACCTATATCGGCGCCCTGCCGGGCAACATCATCCAGGCGCTGCGCAAGGCCGGCACCCGCAACCCGGTGTTCATGCTCGACGAGATGGACAAGCTGGGCGCCGGCATCCAGGGCGATCCTTCCAGCGCCCTGCTGGAAGTGCTCGACCCGGAGCAGAACAGCACCTTCCGCGACAACTACCTCGGCGTGCCCTTCGATCTCAGCCGCGTGATGTTCATCGGTACCGCCAACGTGCTGGACCAGATCCCCGGCCCGCTGCGCGACCGTATGGAGGTGATCGAGCTACCCGGCTATACCGAGCAGGAGAAGGTCGAGATCGCCCGACGTTATCTCGTTCAGCGTCAACGCCAGGCCGTCGGGCTCGACGCGGACCAATGGCGCATCACCGACGCCGCGCTGCACCGCATCATCAGCGATTACACCCGCGAGGCCGGGGTGCGCAACCTCGAGCGGCTGATCGGCGCGGTGGCACGTCACGTCGCCGTGCGCATCGCCGAGGGCACCCTCGAATCGAGCGTCACCGACGTCGACGATCTGCGTGAACCGCTGGGCGCGGCCCGCTTTGAGAACGAGGTGGCGATGCGCACCAGTGTGCCCGGTGTAGCCACCGGGCTCGCCTGGACACCGGTGGGTGGCGATATTCTGTTCATCGAGGCCAGCCAGTCCCAGGGCAGTGGCCGGTTGATCCTGACCGGTCAGCTGGGTGAGGTCATGAAGGAAAGCGCCCAGGCAGCGCTGAGCCTCGTCAAGGCCAACGCCACCGCGCTCGGCGTGGACGCCGAGCGGTTGAACGAGGCCGATATCCACGTGCATGTGCCAGCCGGGGCCATACCCAAGGACGGCCCCAGCGCCGGCGTGGCCTTGTACACGGCGCTGGTGTCACTGCTGACCGAAAGCTGCGTGCGTGCCGATCTTGCCATGACCGGCGAGATCACCCTGCGCGGGCTGGTGCTGCCGGTGGGCGGCATCAAGGAGAAGGTGCTGGCGGCCCAGCGGGCCGGCATCCGCACCGTACTGTTGCCGGCCCGCAACCGCCGCGACTGGGAAGACATTCCCGAGAAGGCCCGCGAGCAACTGGAGTTTCACTGGATCGAGCGCGTGGAGGATGCCACACGGCTGGCGTTGCAGGACAACACTAACGCCCTGCCATCCTGAACGCGATGTTCGAAACTGATGGTTGAGCTCGATGCCCGGGTTCGATGACTGAGGTAACAACGCCCGATGTAACGCAAGGGGAGGCGCGTATGACCACACCGCTTGCCTGTGTCCGCCAACTGGCGACACGCCTGGAAGAACGCCCGAGCGATCTGGATGCCCTTCTCGACCAGGTCGCCGAACGGCCCTTCGTGCTGCTCGGTGAAGCCTCGCACGGCACGGCCGAGTTCTATCGGCTGCGTGCCGAGATCACCCGCCGCCTGATCGAGGAAAAGGGTTTCGAGGCTGTCCTCGTCGAGGCCGACTGGCCCGATATGCTGCGCCTGAATCGCTTCGTGACGGGCGACAGCCAGGACACCCTGATCGAGGCCTTCGACGACTTCCAGCGCTTCCCGCAGTGGATGTGGCGCAACGATGAAGTGCGCGATTTTGTCCTCTGGCTTCGCGAGCATAACGCGAGCCCGGACGGTCACGTCAGCAGCGGCGGGCAGGATGCCGCCACGGTTGGCGTGTATGGCATGGATATCTACAGCCTGCACCGCTCGGCCGAGGCGGTCATCGCCTATCTGGAAGGCGTCGACCCCGAACAGGCCGAGCGGGCCCGCCGCGGCTACGCCTGTCTCGACCATCGCGGCGACCCTTTTCATTACGGTCGCAATGTGGCATTCGGCTTGAGCCCGTCCTGCGAGCAGGCGAGCATCGAGCTGCTGACCGGGCTGATGAACAAGGCATCCGACTACCTCGACAGCGATGGCCGCCGCGCCGCGGCCGAGCAGTTCTTCGCCGAGCAGAACGCCAGGGTGGTGGTCAATGCCGAGGCCTACTACCGGGCCATGTTCGGCAGCCGGGTCGACACCTGGAACCTGCGTGACGAGCACATGACCGACACCCTGAACGAGTTGCACTACCATCTCATCCACCAGGGGCGGAAGGGCAAGGTAGTGGTGTGGGCACATAATTCACACCTCGGCGATGCGCGAGCCACCGAAATGGGTTGGGGGCGTCAGCAGCACAACGTCGGCCAGCTGGCCCGCCAGCGGTTCGGCCACCGGCAGGTATTGCTGGTCGGTTTCACCACGCATACCGGGCATGTCTCGGCCGCCCGCGACTGGGACGCACCGGTCAAGCATCGCTGGGTGCGCCCCTCGCTTGAGGGCAGCTATGAGCGACTGTTTCACCAGAGCGGTCTCGACCGCTTCTACTTGCCGCTTGAGTCGGACCGGGCCGACCCGCTCAAGGCGCGACTGCTCGAACGGGCCATCGGCGTCATCTACCGACCGGAGACGGAGCGGGCCAGTCATTACTTTCGTGCCTCGCTCCCCGCGCAGTTCGATGGCGTCTTTCATCTCGACGAGACCACCGCCGTGCGTCCCTTCGATATGGGCGACGCCTGGGAGAAGGAAGCCATTCCCGATACCTATCCGTTCGGCGTCTGAGCGCGGCAGGCCGGATGGCGAAGACGATATTGTCGCTGCGCGACGTTTGCGGCTAACGTTGAACGTTAAGAACGCTGAAGGTTAAGGGTAGCGTTCGGCAGGACGTGATGAAGGAACATCACTCAGGCAAAAGGAACTCGCCATGCAGGATAATCAGCAAGGTGATAACGCCAAGGGGCACAAGCCGCTGGTCGTCATCACCGGCGCCGCCGGCGGCATCGGGACGGCCCTGACCCGCAACCTGAAGCGTGATTATCGCATCATCGCGCTCGACAGGAAGGAGTCGGAAGAGGCGGACGACAGTTATACCTTCGACCTCACCTCGGTCGATTCCATCCGGGAAGCCCTGGACGCCATCGCCGACCGACATGGCCGCGACATCGCGGCGGTCGTGCATCTGGCCGCCTACTTCGATTTCACTGGTGAAGCCTCGCCGCTCTACGACAAGGTCAATGTCCAGGGCACGAGCAACCTGCTCTGCGCCCTGCAGGACATGAACGTCGAGCGGTTCATCTACTCCAGTACCATGCTGGTTCACGAACCGCAGATTCCCGGCAGAAAGGTCTCAGAGGCGACGCCCATCGCCCCCACCTGGGCCTACCCCGAGTCGAAGGCCGAAACGGAAGCGGTGATCCGTGAGCAAGCCGGCGACATGCCCTACACCCTGCTGCGGCTGGCCGGCATGTACGACGAGCACACTTGCGTGCCCACTCTTGCCCATCAGATCGCGCGGATCTACGAGCGCAACCTGAAGAGCCATTTGTATTCGGGCAATACCGGCGCCGGTCAGGCATGCGTGCACAAGGACGATATGCTCGATGCCTTCCATCGCACGATCGAACGTCGTCACGAATTGCCGAGAGAAAACGAGATTCTCATCGGCGAAGAACACACCCTCAGTTACGAGGCGCTGCAGAACCGTCTTGGCGAGCTGATTCATGGCGCGTCCCGCTGGAAGACGCTGTCGATGCCCAAGCTGGTCGCCAAGTCGGGCGCGCTGGTCGAGGAGAAAAGCGAGCCCTTGGTGCCAGACGATTTCGACAAGGGCGAGAAACCCTTCATCCGCCCCTTCATGATCGAAATGGCCGACGACCATTACGAACTGGATATCAGCCGCGCCCGCCAACAACTGGGCTGGGAGCCTCACCATTCGCTGTTCGACACCCTCGAGGCCATCGTCAACCATCTCCTGGAGGACCCACATGGCTGGTACGTCGCCAATGACATTACCCCACCAGACTGGGTCGAGGAAGCCATCGTGAGAGGCCGCAACCCCGAAGATATCCTCAAGCAGCACGAGGCGACTTACCAGACGCAGCATTATCGACACCTGTGGGCGCACTTCGTGAATATCGCGCTTGGTGCCTGGCTGGTTACCTCGCCGGCCACGCTGGGTTACGGCGGCAGCGCCATGGCCTACAGCGACGTGATCTCAGGGCTGCTGTTGATGCTGTTCGCCAGCCTTTCATTGTCGTGGCGGGCCGGTTGGGCGCGCTGGGTATGCGCGGTGATCGGGATGTGGCTGCTGTTCGCGCCGCTGGCCTTCTGGACGCAAAGCGCCGCGGCCTATCTCAACGGCACCGTAACCGGGGCGCTGGCGATCGGCTTCTCGGCACTGCTTCGACCGGCGCCCGGCGTCTCACCGATCGCCGCCACCACCGGGCCCACCACACCGCCGGGCTGGAACAACAATCCGTCGAGCTGGTTCCAGCGCCTGCCCATCATCGTGCTGGCGTTCGTGGGTCTGTTCGTCTCGCGCTACCTGGCGGCCTATCAACTGGGCCACATCGATGCGGTATGGGACCCGTTCTTTACCGGCACCCGCGATATGGGGCTCAACGGCACCGAAGACATCATCACCTCGGCGGCGTCCGAAGCCTGGCCGATTCCCGATGCCGGCCTGGGCGGCATCGTCTACCTGCTGGAGATTCTCTTCGGCCTGCTGGGTACCCAACAGCGCTGGCGGACCATGCCATGGGTGGTCGCCTCCTTCGGCATCCTGATCGTGCCGCTGGGGGTGGTGTCGGTCACCTTCATCATCATCCAACCGATTCTGATCGGAACCTGGTGCACCCTGTGCCTCCTGCAGGCCGGCGCCATGCTGTTGCAGATCGCCTACGCCTTCAACGAATTCGTGGCCACGGGAGAATTTCTCAAGCGGCGCCACCGCGCCGGCGCGCCTATCCTCAAGGTCTTCTTTATTGGCGATACCGATGAAGGCGACACCGAGCGCGCCACGGACGACTTCCGCCGTGGCCCGCTGGCGCTGATTAACGAGTCGGTCAAGACCGGCGTGAGCCTACCCTGGAATCTAGCGGCCTGCCTAGTGGTGGGAATCCTGTTGATGTTCAGCCGCATCACGCTCGGCAACGAAGGCACCATGGCCGACTGGGACCACCTGATCGGCGCCCTGGTCATCACCGTCTCGATCATCGCCATGGCGGAAGCGGCGCGCCCGGTGCGCTGGCTGTTGATTCCGCTGGGGTCGATGCTGCTGCTTACGCCGTTCATGCATGGTGCCGGCGTCCTCGCCACGCTCGTCACGCTGCTTTGCGGAGTCGCGATCATCGCCTTGAGCGTGCGGCGCGGGCCGATCCGCGGGCGTTACGGCAGCTGGAGCAAGCTGCTGGTCTAGCCCCGCTGCGTGATGCCGGGGCGATGCCCCGGCGTGTTCCTCATGCATATGGCTCGGGACACTGCTATGGTGCCTTTCCTCCCGTTCCCGTGCACTGCCGAGGCGCCCGATGCCCTCCTCTTCTTCAATTTCGCCCCCTTCTCCGGATCCGCGGGTGCTTCTGCGCCTGCTGGGGTTTTTGCGACCCTACCGCTGGCGGCTGGCGCTGGCCGGCGTTGCCCTGCTGGCGGCGGCGGCCAGCGTGCTGGTGCTCGGTCAAGGGATGCGGCTGGTGATCGACCAGGGCTTTCTCGCTGAGGACCGCACCCGCCTCAACCAGGCGCTGGGAATGCTCCTGGCGGTGGTCAGCGTACTGGCGATGGCCTCGGCGCTGCGCTATTACCTCGTTACCTGGATCGGCGAGCGCCTGGCCGGCGACCTGCGCCGCCGGGTCTTCGATCACCTGCTCGAGCTCGAGCCGGGTTTCTTCGAGGCCAGCGGCGAGGATGGCGGCGGGGCCGGCGAGATCACCTCGCGGCTGACCGCCGATACCAGCGTGCTGCAGAGCCTGTTCGGCTCCTCGCTCTCGCTGGCGGTGCGCAACCTGCTGATGCTGGTGGGCGCGGTGGCGCTGATGCTGGTCACCCAGCCGTGGCTCTCGGCCATCGTGCTGGTGGGTATTCCCGCCACGGTGCTGCCGATCTTCTGGTACGGCCGTCGGGTGCGGCGGCTGTCGCGCTTCAGCCAGGACCGCGTGGCAGAGCTCGGCCGCTACGCCGGCGAGGCCCTGGCGGGCATCCGCACCGTCCAGGCGTTCCACCATGAGGCGATCGAGCGCCGCGACTACGGCCAGCGCGTCGAGGAGGCCTTCGCCAGTGCCGTCGAGCGCACCCGACAGCGCGCCTGGCTGACCGGCATCGCCATGCTGGTGGTGTTCGCGGCCGTGGGCGTCATGCTCTGGCAGGGCGGCCAGGCGGTGCTGGCCGGCACGATGACCGCCGGCGAGCTCTCGGCCTTCGTCTTCTACGCGGTGCTGGCCGCGGGCGCCGTGGCCACTCTCGCCGAGGTCGCCGGCGACGTGCAGCGCGCCGCGGGCGCCGCCGAACGCCTGCTGGAGCTCCTGGATACGCGACCGAGCATCCATGCCCCGGCGAACCCGACTCCCCTGCCCGAGCACACCGACGGCGACCTTCGCTTCGAAGGCGTCAGCTTCACCTATCCCGGCCGCGAACAGCCGGCGCTCGACGCGCTCGACCTGCATATTCGCCCGGGCGAGCGCGTCGCGCTGGTCGGGCCGTCGGGTGCCGGCAAGAGCACCCTGCTCGCCTTGCTGCTGCGCTTCCATGACCCCGACAGCGGCCGGCTGCGCCTCGATGGCATCGACCTGCGCGACCTCGACCCCCGCTCGCTGCGTCGCACCATGGGCCTGGTGGCCCAGCAACCGACGCTGTTCACCGGCACCACCGCCGAGAACCTGCGCTACGGCAAGCCCGACGCCAGCCTCGAGGAACTGCGCGAGGCAGCGCGTGATGCCAACGCGCTTGGGTTCATCGACGCCCTGCCGCGCGGCTTCGACACCCCGCTCGGCCCCGGCGGCGTACAGCTCTCCGGCGGCCAGCGTCAGCGCCTGGCCATCGCCCGCGCGCTGCTCAAGAACCCGCGCGTGCTGCTGCTCGACGAGGCCACCAGTGCCCTGGACGCCGAGAGCGAACGCCTGGTGCAGCAGGCGCTCGATCGGCTGATGCACGGTCGTACCAGCCTGGTGATCGCCCATCGCTTGGCGACGGTAGTCGCCGCCGACCGCCTACTGGTACTGGAAGGCGGCAAGCTGGTGGCCGCCGGTCGTCATGCCGAACTGCTCGAGACCAGCCCGCTCTACCGTCATCTTGCGGAGCTTCAGTTCGGCAAGCAGCCGCAACCCGCCCAGCGCACCCCGAGCTAGCCGCCCCTCCTTCATGCCGGAACCCACTCGGCGCTTGATGCTCGACTTGATGCCAATCAAGCCCACGCGCGGGTCCAACCGCTATGCTTGTGGATATGGATTAAGGAGCCGCCACCGCCATGACGCAACGAATCCTGATCCTGCAAGGGCATCCGGACCGCCATATTCCGCACTACTGCCACGCCTTGGCGGATCGTTATCGCCAGGGTGCCGAGGCCAGTGGTCATGAAGTCCGCCTGATCGAGATCGCCGCCCTTGATGTGCCGCTGCTGGAGAGTCAGCGGGCGTGGCAGGATGGCGAACTTCCCGCCAGCCTTAAGGAAGCGCAGGACGCCATCCGCTGGTGCCAGCATCTGGTGCTGGTGTTCCCGCTATGGCTCGGCGACATACCCGCACTGGTAAAGGCCTTCCTCGAGCAGGTCATGCGCCCCGGGTTCGCCTTCGAGTTCGTGGAAGGCAACCCGCTGGGCAAGAAGGGCCTGACCGGGCGCTCGGCAAGAATCGTCGTCACCATGGGCATGCCCGCGCTGGTCTATCGCCATCTCTACCGTGCCCATAGCGTCAAGTCGCTGGAGCGCAACATCCTGGGCTTCGTGGGATTTTCCCCGGTGCGCGAGACCCTGGTCGGCAGCGTCGAGGGCACAAGCGACGCGGCCCGCGAGAAGTGGCTCAACCGGCTCGGCAAACTGGGCGCCAAGGGTGAATAAGCCTGGCTGACGTCTCGAAACGCTCAGAAATGTTCGGAAAACTCAAAAAAGTCCCAGCTGGCGATCGATCAGCGCCGTGAAATCGTCGCCCACGAACGGCAGGATGGCGTCCGCCACCGGCTGTAGCTGTCGCGTCAGGTAGTGCTGGTAATCGAGCGCCGAACGCCGGTCTTCCAGCGGTTCCGGCCCAGACATCGTCATCACGTAGCGAATCCAGCCGCCGTTCTGGTACTGCCGCGGCCGCCCCAGCGCCTGGTTGTATTCGTCGGCTAGCCGCGCGGCGCGCACATGAGGTGGCACGTTGCGCTGGTAATCGCCCAGCCGCCGGCGCAGTCGCTTGCGATAGACCAGCAGTTCGTTGCACTCGCCCGCCAGGGTGGCACGCACCGTGTCGCGCAGGTAATCGCGGTAAGGCGCGCCGATGAAGATGCGCCGATAGAGCTCCTGCTGGAACTGCTTGGCCAGGGGCGTCCAGTCGCTACGTACCGTTTCCAGGCCCTTGAAGACCAACCGCTCGCGGCCGTCCGGCGCTTTCACCAGCCCGGCATAGCGTTTCTTGCTGCCGGCCTCGGCGCCGCGAATGGTCGGCATCAGAAAACGGCGAAAATGCGTCTCGAACTGCAGCTCCAGCGCGCTTTCCAGCCCCAGTTCGGCACGCAGGTGCTCCCGCCACCAGCCATTGACGTGCTCCACCAGCCGCTGGCCGACAGCAGCCGCCTGCGACTCGTCATGAGCCTCGCCCAGCCACACGAAGGTGGAGTCGGTATCCCCATAGATAACGGTATATCCTTCGGCCTCGATCAGCTCGCGGGTCCGGCGCATGATCTCGTGGCCGCGCAGGGTAATCGACGAGGTCAGGCGCGAGTCGAAGAAGCGGCAACCCTTGGCGCCCAGCACGCCGTAGAAGCTGTTCATGATAATCTTGAGCGCCTGCGAGAGCGGCAGATTGTCAGCCCGCTTGGCAGCCTCGCGCCCATCCCAGACGCTCGCCACCATCGCCGGCAGGCAATGCCGTGTGCGCGAGAAGCGCGCCCCGCCGAAGCCCGGCACCGTTTGGCGCTCATCGCGCTGATGCAGTCCTTCCACCAGCCCTACCGGGTCGATCAGGAAGGTGCGGATGATCGACGGATAGAGGCTCTTGTAATCGAGCACCAGCACGGAATCATAGAGGCCGGGCCGCGAATCCATGACGAAGCCGCCGGGGCTGTCGTTCATCCGGCCGTCGCCGAGGTTGGGCGCGACGAAACCCTGGCGATGCATGCGCGGCAGATAAAGATGCGTGAAGGCCGCCACCGAGCCACCGCTGCGGTCGGCCGGCAATCCGGTCACGGTCGCGCGCTCAAGCAAGAACGCCAGCAGTTCGGTCTTGTCGAAAATCCGCGTGACCAGTTCGCAATCCTTGAGGTTGTAGCGCGCCAGGGCGGGCTTGTCCTCGGCGAACATGCGCAGGATGTCGTCCAGACGCTGGTAGGGGTTGTCGATGGCCTTGCCCTCGCCGAGCAGGGTCTGGGCGACGTTCTCCAGACTGAACGAGGGAAAGTGCCAGGTGGCTGAGCGCAGCGCCTCGATGCCGTCGATGATCAGACGTCCGGCGGCATCGGCAAAGTAATGGTGGCGCTGGTGGCCATGGGCGCGCCACTCCATCGGCGTACCGCTGCGTCCCAGCCTGAGCGGCACGCCGAGGCGCTGGGCATGCTCGTGCAACAGGCGCAGGTCGAACTGCACCAGGTTCCAGCCAATGATGGCGTCCGGGTCGTGCTCGGCGAACCACTGGTTCAGGCGCTCGAGAAGCTCGCCACGGGAGTCGCAGTAGTCGAGCGAGAAATCCACCGTCGCTGCCGCATTGTTGGGCGGCCCCAGCATGTAGACCTGACGCTGGCCGCAGCCCTCAAGCGCGATCGAGTAGAGCTCGCCACTGCCGCTGGTCTCGATATCCAGCGACACCCGCTTGAGCCGCGGGCGATAGTCCGGGGCGGGCTTGAGATGAGCCTCGACGAGGATGCCGGTGGCGTCCGGCGTGCCCTGGCACCACACCGGTGCGGTGATGAAGCGCTCCATCAGGTAGCGTTCGGGTGGACGAATGTCGGCCTCGTAGACCGTCACACCCACGTCTTTCAGGCGCTTGTCGAGCTGCATCAATTGGCGATGCTGGCGGCAATACAAGCCCATCACCGGCCGGTGATGGAAATCGCACAGCGCCAGCTCGCGCAGTTCGGCGCGCTTTTCTGCCCTCGGCTCGCCGGCCAGCACGGCCTCGGCTTGCTCGCGCTGCGCGGTCGGCACGAAGGCCACCGAGGGCTGCACCGGCAACCGAACCCGCCGGGGCCCGTCATCGGTCGCCAGCCAGAACTCGACCTGAGTGCCCGCAGGCGTATCCCGCCAGTGCCGCGTCAGCACAAACCCCTGCAACGTTTCCACCGCCGCTCCTCGTGCCCCGCTTCAAGCGGCGATGATACCGGCGCGACCGCCGGGTTGTCGCCGGACTGCCAGGCGATGCGCCGCTTCGGCAGTAAAGCATGCATAAAAAAGGCCCTCCGAAGAGGGCCAGGAGGAGCACGCCAGCTCACTCGGTATATCGCCTGATGCTACATGGCGACGTTGACATTGGGGTCGGATTTCCGTGGTTGGTGGCTTCAACCGGCCCCGTCATGTTCGTTTTCCCTGGCAGCAGGGAGGATGCTTCCGGCTTGCGGTGTTGCTGCTTTCTTACCTTGCATAGTGCGACTGGCATGCCAGAACGCTTTCAATACGCTAACTAACAACAACTTAAAGAATTAACGACCGCTTTCTCGTCTCGACAAGAGACCTGCGACGGCTTTACCTGCACCCATTGTGGCGCATTTTTTATTGCAGTGCATCATTTATGCGCAAACAGGCTGAAGCAGCTGGGTCATGGGCAACCTCTGGCAAAGCCACCGCGTGGAACATAGCATGCCTCTCACCATCCCCTATCATGCGACGGCCTTGCCGCCAGGAGTAACGTCATGCACCTGACCACCGAGGCGACAACGCGCAATATCCTGGTCACCGGCTGTTCCAGCGGAATCGGCCATGCCAGCGCGCAGGCGCTCAAGACGCGCGGCTGGCGGGTATTCGCCACCGCCCGCCGCCAGGCCGACCTGGAGCGCCTGCGCGAAGAAGGCCTCGAGGCCGTCGAACTGGAGCTCACGTCGAGCGACTCCATCGCCGTTTGCATCGAGACGGTGCTGTCGCAGACCGGCGGACGACTCGAAGCGCTGTTCAACAACGCCGCCTACGGCCAGCCCGGGGCGGTGGAGGATCTGTCGCGCGACGTGCTGCGCGCGCAATTGGAAACCAACCTGCTCGGTACTCATGAGTTGACCTGCCAGGTGATCCCGGTCATGCGTGAGCAAGGTGAGGGGCGCATTGTGCATAACAGCTCGGTGCTCGGCTTCGCGGCCCTGCCCTATCGTGGCGCCTATGTGTGTTCCAAGTTTGCCCTCGAAGGCTTGACCGATACGCTGCGTCAGGAGCTTCGCGGCAGCGGCGTACATGTCAGCCTGATCGAGCCCGGCCCGATCAAGAGCCGCTTTCGCGAGAACGCCTACCGCGCCTTCGTTGCCAATATCGATACCACCCACAGCTACCACGCCGACACCTACCGCGCCGTCGCGGCGCGTCTGGCCGGCGAGGACACCGGCGGCGCCTTCACGCTCGGCGCCGATGCCGTGGTGGCCAAGCTGCTCCACGCCCTCGACAGCCGCCGCCCCAAACCCCGCTATCACGTCACCGTGCCGACGCATCTCTTCGCCGCCCTCAAGCGGCTGCTCTCGACGCGGGGCATGGACCGTGTGCTGTTGCGCGCTACCCGCGGCGAGCGCCAGCCTTGATTTGTGGGCCGCCTTCGCCAGCTGGTTCGCCCCGGGTTTCGTAGTTACTTCCAGGCGTATAAACGAAGCGGAGTCTTTCCATTATCACTGAGGTTGCCGCCCGACTGGAGGTATCCAGCGCAGGTGAAGCGCCATGCCAAGGCTGCTGAACAGCGCCTGCCAGGAGGGGATGGAGATGAGTGTCATCGAGGCGTAATTCCTCGACCTCAAAGAGGCCATTTCGAAGAACAATGGCGAGCCATTGAAGAATGAAGATTGTGCGTAACACTTACTCGGCGAGCAAGCTTGGCGCCTCTTTCGTCGAGAAGGGCCTCATCGTCTTCTGATTCCAGATCTCAAAGTGATCATGCATCGCCTGACGCGCCACTTCCCTTTCTCGCGTCTTGAGAGCAGCAACGATGGCAATATGAGTCTCGTTGGTTTTTTTCTGCGCGTCTTTCGACTGTCTTGCCAAGATGCGGCGCTGGTGAAGCACTTTCTTCAGAACCGATGATAACCCTTGAAAGATTATCAAAATAACAGGATTCTTGGCCATAATAGCCAGTTGCTCATGAAACTCGTAATCCGCTTGAATGCCTTCAAGCACATCGGAGGAATTAACGATTATGTCGCAAAGCGATTCAAGCCTTTCAAGCTCATGCGGCAGGTGATTGACCGCAGCGGCCTGGACGATCTCTTTTTCAAACATTTCCCTTGCGGATTCGAGATGATCGACGGAAATGTAATTGAGCTTGAGCGCAAGTTCGAAATAGAGCTGTATGAAGACCGGCTCAGGCATCTTGAGAAAGGTGCCGCTGCCTTGCTTGCGCTCGATGAATCCAAGACTGTGCAATATCGAAAGCACGTTCCTGACCGAAGAGCGGTGCATCGCAAAGTGCTCGCACAGCGCTCTCTCCGGCGGTAGTTTCAAGCGGCCGTCCCTGGACAGCTCGGAGACGGAAACGAACTCCTTGAGTCTGTCCAGAAGGTTCGGATCAATCTGGCTCATAATGGCATCCAAGCGCTGCCCCCGTACCACGGGTACAGGAGCAGCTTAGCATAGTCAGTGAATGTGCATGCCCCCGTTGACGTCCAGGGTGGCTCCCGTGATGTAGCCCGAGAGCTCGCTGGCCAGGAACAGGAAAGCATTGGCGACATCGTCGGGCGCGCCCAGACGGGCCAAGGGAATACCCTCTAGTATCTTGGTTTTCATTGTATCATCCAACTTCCCCGCGGTGATATCAGTAGCGATCAAGCCCGGTGTTACAGCGTTAACCCGTATGCCATGAGCGCCCAACTCTCGCGCCATCGCCTTCCCCAGACCCAGCATGCCGGCCTTGGCGGCGCTGTAGTGTGGCCCACCAAAGATACCGCCGCCACGTTGCGCGGAGACTGATGAAGTGTTGATAATGGAGCCTGACCTGCCTTGCTTCATATACGGAACGACGGCCTGCGACATATAGAGCATGCCGCGCAGGTTGACATCGAGAATCCGGTCATAGTCTTCTGGCGAAATCTCCTCAAACTTTACCGGCTGAGTGATGCCGGCATTATTGACGAGCACATCGATGCGCCCGAACTTGTCGCTCACGGCCTTCGCCAGGTTCAGGCAGTCATCACGGTTTGCCACGTTTCCCGTCACCACCAAGGAACGCTCGGGATCGAACTCACCCCGCACCTTTTCACAGGCCTGCTCGTTGATATCGGAAATCACCACCGAGGCGCCCTGCTCATAAAAGAGCTTGGCGGTTCTCAGGCCGATTCCCTTTTCACCTGCAGCGCCGGTGACGATACACACTTTGTCTTTAAGTAGCATTATTTTATCCTCTTATACCTTTTTAGTAAGTGAAGCCAACTCTTTTAAGGAGTGGGTTAAGCGCGACTCAATCACCTCGAGTGACAAGGGTTGTTCATCGCGCCATGGTTGCGCACCGGTATCTCGGTGAAGGCGAAAAGGAAGCTCCAACGAAAAGGGCTTCCCTTGCCTGAGAAGCTCCGTCGCCACCTTAACGTCATCCACATCCCCCTCGCCAAAAGCAACGAAGTCGATGCCTTCGGCAGTCCGGATGCAGGGCTTGATGTGGAAATGATCAGCAATGCTTGTGGCCGCCAAGGCATCGCTAAGTGGGGTTCGTCCAGGGCAATGCGACACTATATTGCCGACATCATAATTGATGCCAAAGGCATCATTATCCAGACGCTCCAGCAGGGCAGTTACGTCACTGGCATGGTCGAGTACGTTGGGTACCCCGTTGCCGGGATTCTCAAGAAGAATGCGCACACCAAATTGGCAGGCTATTGCCGCTAATGTATCGGCCTGCCGGAAGAAGGCGTCGCTACGGTCTCGCGTAGCGGCATTGGTAATGACGTAGGAAGCCCCCAGCGCGGCGGCAAAACGGCAACGCGCCTCTAGCCTGGCCGCAGCATCACTACCTCCCAGGTCGATATGCCCTGAAAAGTAGCGGCACTCTTGGCCATGGCGCCTCATTTCATTGTTCAAGTCATCAGCGAAGACATTGGTAAAGTCGCTATCCGTAAAGGCTTCTACATAGCCGTCGATAAAAGCGAACTCAACCTGATGCACGCCGCAACGTGACAGTGACGCCAGGATCGTATCGAACCCATAACCATCATAGGCCGCGGTACTGACTGACACATATCCAGTCATGTTGCCTCCTCAAGCGCTACCATTGAGCAGCCGATAGGTACGAATCAGCTGGCTGTCATCGAGCTTTCCCTCTCCCCGCTGAGAGCTGGACACGAACAGCTGACGAGCGGTTTCCGCCAAGGGAGTAAAGGCACGGGAGGCTTTCGCGGCGTCGCAAACAATGCCCATGTCCTTGCAGAAGATATCGATGACGCTGGTGACATCACCCGGCTCGGCGATCATCCGCGGCCCGCGATCCTTGAGCATCCAGCTGGACGCTGAAGACCCATTCACCATCGATAGCATCAGCGATGCATCGATACCGTTCTGCTCGGCCAGAGCCAGCGCCTCGGCCGCGGCGGCGATATGCACACCGCACAGCAGCTGGTTAACCGCCTTCATCGCGGCCCCTTGTCCAGGCTGCTGCCCCGCCTCGTACACGGCCTTGCCCAACACCTCGAACGCCGGACGACACTCCGCCAAGGCGTCTTCCGCCCCTGCGGCCATGATGGTGAGCTCACCGGCGCGAGCGCCCACCACGCCTCCGGAAACCGGGGCGTCCAGGTAACGCAGGTCCGGGCGCATTGCTGCGACGTCTCTCGAGATGGCCGCGGCGTCCTCCGGCGATATCGTGGACATCTGAACGATGCAGGCATCCTGCCCCAGCGACTCGACGCCCCCCATCTCGAACAGCAGCGAACGAACCTGGTCGGCGTTGACCACCATCAGGAAGAGCGCCTCGCAACGGACGAGGTAGCGACTCTCTTCCTCGGTGGAGATCGCTTGGCCGTTAAAGTCTATCGCTCGCTGTTCGAGCGCATCGATGCCGTGCACCTGGAAGCCGCCTTCTTTCAATCGAGAGGCCATCGGCCACCCCATGGCACCCAGCCCGGCAAACGCGATTTTTTCCATAATCACACCTCAGTAAAGGATCAGAGCCGGCACATAGGACACCAGCAACAGTACGATGATGGCCACCAGATAGAAGGGGAGCAGCTCCTTGACCACGGCTCCGATACGTTCACGGGCAATGGCGGAAGCGACGAACAACGTGGTGCCGATGGGCGGCGAGAACAAACCAATACTGAGGTTCACGCACATGATGATGCCAAGCTGCACAAGATCCAGCCCGATCGCATTAGCGATCGAGACCAGCGTTGGCCCCAGCAGCAGGATGGCGGCGGGCAGGTCGAGGAACATACCAATGAAGAGCAGCAGCAGATTGATCGCCAGAATGATCAGGAGCGGATGCTTGAGATACTCTACGGACCACTGGGCAACGGCCTGAGGCACGCCCCCTGAGGTCAGGATGTAGGCAATAATATTGGCCGCAGCAATAATTAGCATGACGATGCCGGTGGTGATCACCGTATTCACCAGGGCACTCATGACACGATCGGCAGTCAGGTCGCGATAGATAGCCGCACTGACCACCAGCGCATAGGCAACGGCGATGATACTCACCTCGGTGGGCGTGGCGATACCGACCCTCAGCAGCACCACAATGAATACCGGCATCAGCAGCGCCGGCAACGCGGAGATCAGCGTGCTTCTCACCTCGGCGCGAGTGTACTTGAGCGTAAGCCGAGGGAAACCGCGACGCTTACCAACGAGATAGCAGGCCGTCATCATGCCACCTGCGAGCAGCAGTGCCGGAATCACTGCCGCAACGAACAGTGACGCAATCGAGGTGTTGGAAACGGTAGCAAACAGGATCAGGGGTATCGAGGGCGGCATCAGGCCAGCTATGACCGATGAAGACGCGGTCACGGCCGCCCCGAAAGCGCCTGGATAGCCTTCTCTCTTCTGCCAGGGTATCAACATGGAGCCAAGGGCCGACGCCTCGGCCACCGCGGAGCCGGAAACCCCACCGAATACGGTTGATCCCACTACAGTGACCTGCCCCAGACCGCCATGGTATTTTCCCACCAACATGGACGCCAATCCCACCAACTTCTGACCGAGCCTGCCTGACATCATCAGGCTCCCCGATAGAATGAAGAAGGGTATCGCCAGCAGAGGAAAGCTTTGTGTTGGCTGAAAGATCTTCATGACTGCCATGCTCGACGGCAAAGGGCCGAAGACCGACAGGGCGGCCCAACCACTAATCACCAGCGAGTAGCCGACCGGCATCGCCATCAACATGAACAGGATGAAGCCAATGAGCATTTGGACGGTCATATCCCATCCTCCCCATGAGAGACTTGCGGCTTGGAGAATTGATCTCCACCGGTCAGTACCAACGCGATGTTAATGAGCGAATCGAGTGCCAAGCCAATGAATCCGATGACCACCGACCAGTAGGCCCAGGACATAGCGACCTGGGTAATCGGGAGTCGCTGGGATCCTGCGATCTCGACGACGTCGAGGGCATGGACTGCCATGGTTCCAAAGGCAATCATCGCGATGCCGTCGACGGCCAGGACGACAGCCTTCCTCGGCAAGCTGGGCAGCTTCTCCACCACCAGATCGATGCCGATATGCTCGTTCTTGGCGGCGGCGGCGACGATGGCACTCATCGTCAACCAAGGGAAAAGCAGATTGGGCACTTCCGCCACCCAGCCCAGGTTAGTGGAAAGCACATACCGGACCACCACCCCCGTCAACAACGACAGGAACATGACCACGATGGAGGCAATGGCTACCCATTTGGAGGCGAAATAAATGGCATTCTTTGAGCTCGCTAGCAGTGAAGGGGGCGCTCCCCCTTCGCTGCTGCGGCTCTCATCCGAGAGCTTCATGGACATCTCCTCCCGTTACTGCGACTCGCTCTGAGCCGCGTTGACGACCATCTCGACCAGCTCCGGGTACTGTTCACGCCACAGGTCGTAAACGGATTCAGTGGCGTCGATAAACGGCTGCTTTTCGACTTCATTGAATTCCACGCCAGCCTGTTCCATTTCACTGCGCAACTCTTCATCCGCCTCGAGAGAGGCCTGACGATTGAACTCACCTGCCTCGATCGCCGCCTCTTGAATCACTTGTTGATGCTCAGGAGAAAGCATATCCCAGGCCATTTTGCTCATTAGCAGCGGGGTTGACTCGTACTTGTGGCCCGTCAGCGAGATATAGTCCTGCACCTCGTGGAGCTTCGATGAATAAATATTCATCAGCGGGTTCTCTTGGCCATCCACGACACCCTGCTCAAGACCGATGTACAGCTCGGAGAAATTCATCGGGGTCGGGTTGGCACCCAGCGCTTCGAAGATATCGACGGTCATCTCATCGGGAGGCGTGCGGATTTTCATGCCATCCAGATCCTCGGGGGTCTCGATGGGATGCACATTGTTACTGACGTGACGAATGCCGTTATCCCACAGCGCGAGAAGCACCAGGTTCTGCTCTTCCGCGAGTTTCTTCAGCTCGTCGCCGACCTCACCGTCCATCACTTTCCAGGCGGTGGGCAGCGAGTCGAAGAGGAACGGCAGGCCAAGTACGGAGAACTGCGGCACGACGCTCGAGGTGGCACCTTGGCTATTGGTACTGAAAGCCAGCGTGCCCATTCTCATCTGGGTCAGCGCTTCCATGTCATCGCCATACTGGGCGTTGCCCCCTACGTCCACAATTAGCTGGCCGTCAGTGCCCTCTTCCACCAGCTCTGCGAAAAGTTCGGAGGCATCCCACTTCGGATTACCCTCCGCAGCGTTGTGGGTAAGCTGGAGCGTCTGCTGAGCAGCCGCGGTACCGGTAAAGAAAAAGGCGCCGGCGAATACATATCCAATGACTGTTGGTTTCATGACATATCTCTCTGTTCAAATGATTGTTGTAATGCAGTTAACGCGTTAGATGGTTGGCATGATTTCTTCGTCTTCGGAGAAATATTTCTCCAAAGTTTTCACTACCTCCTTGGTTGAAATACCATAGAGATCGTGAAGGGTCGGCAGGGCACCCGCACCCAGGAACTCATCGGGAAGACCAATTTGACGGAACGTGACCGAGACGCCCTCTCGCATCAGCAGAGAAGCGATGCTTTCCCCTAAGCCGCCGACGATCGAGTGGTTCTCGGCCACAAAGACGGGGCGGTCGGGGTAACGACGCACCTCTGCGAGAATGGCATCATTATCCAGCGGCTTGATCGTGGCACAGTGCATGACAGCCACCTCGACACCTTTTTCCTTCATTTGATCGGAGGCCTCGATCGCACGCGTCGTCATGAGACCGGAAGAGATGATCAGGGCATCTTTGCCGTCAATCAGTTGCTTGGCCTTGCCAATCTCAAAACGGTAGCCTTCGAAACGCTCCAGGACGCGCGGTACCTTGCCACGCAGCAGTCGCAAGTAGACGGGGCCGTCGAAATCCACCATCGCCTGCACCGACTGCTCGATATCCACCGCATCACAGGGGTCGATAATGGTCAGATTCGGCATGCCGCGGAAGATGGCAATATCCTCAGTGGCTTGGTGACTCGGCCCATAGCCAGTAGTCAGTCCCGGAAGCGCACTAATGATCTTGACGTTCAGCTTCTCCTCGGCAATCGCCAGGCAGATGAAGTCGTAGGCGCGGCGCGAGGCGAAGACACTGTAGGTCGTGACGAAGGGGATGAAACCCTCGCGCGCCATGCCGGCGCCTGCCATCATGAGCAGCTGCTCGGCCATGCCCATCTGGTAATACCGATCAGGGTAGGCCTGAGCGAAGATATGCAGATCGGTATACTTGCCCAAGTCCGCCGTCATACCGACGATCTTGGGGTTCTTCTCGGCAGCCTCTACCAGCGCATGTCCAAAGGGGGCCGACGTCGTTGGCGTGCCTTCGTCGGCGATGGACGCAATCATGGCTGAGGTTTTCAACTTCTTTTTGGCGCTCATTTCATTTCCTCTTTACTGGACACCGTAGACTTCATCGAGCTGCTTGAGCGCCACACTCCACTCATTCTCATCAACACGAATGAAGTGAGTCTTGTCCCGAGTTTCCAGGAACGGCACACCGCGGCCCATCAGGGTGTCGCAAATAATGACGCGGGGCTTATCGGAGTTGCTTTGCATGGCACTGTCGAAGGCCTCGACCAGCGCCTCAAGATCATTGCCATCGACGCGATAGGTCTCCCACCCGAACGCGACCCACTTGTCGGCTATCGGTTCGTAGTTGAGCACGGTGGACGACTTGTCGTCGGCCTGCTGGTCATTGACATCCACAAGCGCAATCAGGTTATCCAGCTTCCAATGAGCGGCGGAGGCGACGGCCTCCCAGGTCGAGCCCTCATTCAGCTCGCCGTCTGA
Source organism: Halomonas korlensis (assembly GCF_900116705.1). GTDB lineage: Bacteria > Pseudomonadota > Gammaproteobacteria > Pseudomonadales > Halomonadaceae > Halomonas > Halomonas korlensis. The sequence continues at coordinate 198,498 of NZ_FPBP01000007.1, forward strand.
CAACAGGTTGAAGATGCGCGAGTCGCTCTCCTTGCGCTTGAGACCCAGCGCCATGCCGACGCCAATGCCCAGGCCGTGGCCCAGAGAACCACCGGTGATCTCCATGCCCGGCGTATAGTCGGCCATGCCTGACATGGGCAGAATACTGTCGTCGCTGCCGTAGTCTTCGATTTCCTCCTCGGCGATGACGCCGGCCTCGATCAAGACGGCGTAGAGGGCGATGGCGTAATGCCCGATGGACAGCAGGAAACGATCCCGCTCCTCCCACTCCGGGTTCTTGGGGTCCAGTTTCAGTGCGCGGAAATAGGAAACCGCCAGGACATCGGCAACCCCCAAGGCCTGACCGACGTACCCTTGTCCCTGTACTTCGCCCATCCGTAAGGAGTTACGACGAATCTTGTAGGCTCGCTGCCGAAGCGCCTCGATAGCACTGGCCTGCGATGAAGTAGCTGTTTGACTCATACCAGTCACCTCCAATTGGTTGACCATTGGAAGGTAGAGACTTCAGGGTAATTGCGAAATAAGACCTTAGTCTATTGCATGCTTCGCGAGTGAATAAAGAGGACAGTTTAGTGAATAGCCTGTTATTTATTAGCCGTTTAATAGAGCTAGCTTCTTAGAATTTTATACAGTTTATTCTTTATTTAACAACAGCTTACAAGATGTAAACGTGTTTAGCGCTTATCTTCCCATATCAAAGAAATCTAAAGGAATCTGGCTTGCACTCGTAGCATCCAGCGCACTCCCCGTAAGCCAGTCAAGACGTGCGCTTATATAAATGGTCGACCAATATAGACAAATTGGCCAGCATAAGAGGAGGGTGGGATCGCGACTCTCCACGTCGATCCCTTGTCAGGCGAGTGGGTCTTTTGTGCTTGCCGCCGAAGCCCTAGCGTTAGGCGAGCTCCTGATCATCATCCCGGCGGGCTCGACCTGCATGGGACTAGCGTGGAGGAAGCACAGCGCGCGTAGGTTGCCGACAGCCATTCCCCGCAAGCGCTGCATGTGTCATAGCAACTGAGCGTCAGAAATGTTCACAAAGCGAGAAATCAGTCTTCGGCGACCAGCCATCTACTTGATAAAGCGTAACTACTGCATGGTGGAATTGATGTGAGCAATTTCCTGATCGTTGGTGGCGGCGTGATCGGCATGATGACGGCGTTGCAACTAGCCGATGCTGGCCTTGATGTCACCGTGGTCGAGCGCGGCGTGAGTGGACGCGAGGCGTCTTGGGCCGGGGGAGGTATTGTCTCGCCGCCCTATCCCTGGCGCTACAGCGCACCGATTTCCAGTCTCTCTCGCTGGTCGGAGGGCTTCTATCCCGAGCTAGCACTGCGTCTGCTGGAGGAGACCAGCATCGATCCCGAGTACCGGCAGAATGGCCTGCTCTACCTGCGGGTAGAGGACGAGGAAAAGGCCTTGGCCTGGGCACGCAACGTCGGCAAACCGTTGGAGCGGGTCGGGGCTGATTTTCTGTACGCCAAGGAACCTAATGCTGTTCCGGGCTGCGACGATGCCCTATGGATGCCGACGCTGGGCAACATTCGTAACCCCCGCCTGGTGCGTGCCTTGCGAGCTCGGCTGGCAATCATGCCCCGCGTGACCCTGCGCGAGGGCGTGACGGTCATCGGGCTTACCCGCGAAGGGGCGCGAGTCGTCGGCGTGGAGACCACCGCCGGGAGAATTGCCAGTGATCAGGTGATCATCTGCGGCGGGGCCTGGGCGGCCGAGTTACTGGCCACCGTTGAGGTGCGCCTGCCGGTACGCCCCGTCAAAGGCCAGATGATCTTGTTCAAGGCGCCGCCAGAGCTGGTCCAGCGCGTGGTGCTGATGGACGGGCGCTACGTGATCCCGCGGGCCGATGGCCGAGTGCTCGCCGGCTCAACCCTCGAGGAGGTCGGCTTCGACAAGACGGTCACCCGCGAGGCACGGGAATCGCTGTGGCAGAGTGCCACGCGCATCGTGCCGGCGCTGACCGCGTGCGAGGTGGAGCATCACTGGTCTGGGCTGCGCCCTGGCTCGCCAGACGGGGTGCCCTTCATCGGCCGTCTGCCGGGCTTCGACAACCTGCACGTCAACGCCGGACATTTCCGCAACGGCTTGGTGTTGGCGCCGGCTTCCACGCGCCTGTTGGTCGATTTGTTACTGGGTCGCGAACCTATCCTCGACCAGTCGCCCTACCGACCCGGTTGCTAAATATGAAAAATGAACTCGTGAAAACAGTTACTGAATTCAGAGAAAACCAGCATCCTTTTCTACAACACTCTCTTTCTATGATGGATGCCTCATCAATATTCCTCTAAGGAGCAGCGTTCAATTTATAAAGAAATAACAGAAACCAGCAGCGTCATATTTCCGCCGGGCTGCGATAAATAACGCAATGATTCAGGCTGTTGTTTCCCGGGCGGCATCGACAATCATCTCACGCAGCGCCGCTGCGGCCGTGGAGAGCGCGCGCCGGCGACTCTGGACGATGCCGAGCGGGCGACTCACATTGGGCGATACCAGGGGGCGGTGGTCGATCCCATGGGTGGCGATCTGTCGGAAGCTGAACTTCGGCAGCACGCTGATACCCACGCCGGCGGCCACCATGCGCCCCACAGTGGCGATCTGGCTGGCATCGCAGATCACATCCAACGGTTGGCCCACTTCGGCCATGATGCGGTCGATATCCTGCCGCGAGCTCGAGAGCCGGTTGATCCCGATAAAGGGAAAGGCGGCCAGTTGTCGCCAGGCGATTCGCGGTCGCTCAAGCAGCGGGTGGCCCAGCGCGCAGACGACCACGTAGCGATCTTCCAGCACCGGTTCGAAGGCGAGATCCTCCGCGCCGAGAGGCGGCACCGAAAGCCCCAGGTCGGCGCGCCCTTCACGCACCATCACGTTCACCTGCTCGGCCAGCACATCGTGCAGGGCGAAGTTGATGCGCGGGTAACGAGCGTGAAAGGTGGCGATCACGCCAGGCAGCAGGCCGGCGGCCAGGGTGGGCAGCGCCGCCACCGCGACTTTGCCGCGCTTCTTCGAGAACAGCTCGTCGAGGTCTTCGAAGGCCTCGCTCCAATCATTCAGCAGACGGATCGCCACCGGCAGGAAGGCTTCGCCTTCCGGCGTGAGGGTGAGCTGGCGGGTGCTGCGCGAGAACAGTGCACCGCCCACCGTCTCTTCCAGCTTGCGCAGGGCAATCGAGATGGCCGGCTGGGAGAGATGGATGCGCTCGCTGGCCTCGGCCAGGCTGCGCGACTGCGCCACCGCGACGAAGGCGCCGAGCTGTCGAATGCTGGGATTCATTTAGAGAGTAAAACAGGTTTTAAAAACAATTCAATGTACAAAATTGGGAGCGGCAACCACGCTGCATTGAATGGCGCTCTTCCGGAGCACCTTCCTGAAGCGCCGCCGGGTGGATCGTGCACCGCCACGAGACGCTGTTTCACATCATGATTCGTCATAACAACAAGCCCGTAGCCGGGCCAGGAGCCAACCACCATGAAAACGCTGTTCACCGCTGTGGCCGCCAGTGCCGCACTTCTCGCCGCCGCTTCCGCCCCTGCCCAGGAACGACTGCTGATCGGCTCGACCTCCAGCTCGTCGAGCCACTACGGCTACTTCGTGGCGGTCAACCAGATCATCAACAGCGAGCTCGAAGGCGTCAGCTCTTCAGTTGCCGAGACCGGCGCCACCGTCGATAACCTGCGCCGGCTCAGCCGCGACCAGATGGACATGGGTCTGGTGACCACCAACACCGGCTATCACGCCTACGCCGGCCAGGGCGATTTCGAGGAGCGTCCGGTGGATACGCGACTGCTGTGGGTCTACACCGTGGCGCCGCAGAACGTGGTGATGCGCGAGGATGCCGGGGTCGAGAGCATGGAGGAGCTGGACGGGGTGCGTCTCAACCCGGGCATCACCGGCTCGGCCACCGAGAGCACCACCGAGGCAGTCATGAAAACGCTGGGCATCACCCCCGACTACGTGCGCGGTTCTACCACCGACGTAGTCGATTCCATCAAGGATGGTCGCATCGCCGGCTACGTGAAGTCCGGGGTAGGCAACCGCCTGGACGGTTCGACCATGGACATCGCCACCTTCACACCGATCAATGTGCTGTCGCTCAGCGACGAGCAGGCCGATACCCTGCGCAGCGAGATGCCCGATATCGCGGTTGTGGACATTCCCGAGGGCGCCGCCGACGGCATTCCGGCCTTCACCACCTGGGCCTTCGGCGTGGCCGTTCACGCGCATCCGGACATGGATGAAGAGACCGCCTACCAAATCGTCAAGGCGGTGATGGAGAATCCCGAGCCCCAGGCCAACGCTTTCTCCGCGATCAAGGATGCCGACATGGCACAGATGACCCTCGATGTCGGTACCGTTCCGCTGCATGCCGGTGCGGCACGTTATTTCGAAGAGCAAGGCATGGAAATCCCCGACGCCCTGCAGCCCGCCGAATAACGGCCGCCTTAGGAGCTTTCCGTGCGCGAGCATTTGACCCGGGGGCTGGCCCTCACGCTGGGTGGGCTGATTCTGTATACCGCCGCCACCGGCCCCTTCGAGAGCTTGATCCAGCGCAGCATCTTCCTTGCGCTGGTGATCCTGCTGGGGCTGACCGTCTACCCGTTGGGGGCCGGCAAGCGCTGGCGCCCCCTGGGCGTGGCCTTCGATCTGGCCCTGGCAGTGGGCACCGTACTCGCCTGCGGCTACGTGGCGATGAACTCCGAGCGCATCCTGGTGGAGCTGCCCTGGGCATCGACCCGCGACATGCTCTTCACCGGCGTACTGTTGGTGGCGATCCTGGAGCTGTCGCGGCGCGCCATCGGCGTGATCTTCCCGTTGCTGGTGGTGGCCGGTCTGGGCTATGCCTGGTTCGGCGCCGCCATCCCCGGCCCGCTGGGGCACCGCGGATTCGGCCTGGCCTACATCACCGAAACCATCTATCTCGGCGATCTCGGGGTGTGGGGCATGCTGGTAGGCGTGGCCGCGACGACCATCGCCGCCTTCGTGCTGTTCGGCAGCCTACTGCTGCACACTGGCGGTGGTCAAACCTTCATGGACCTGGCGCTGCGCATCAGCGGCCGATCGCCGGGCGGGGCCGCCAAGGTAGCCACGGTCGCCTCGGGGCTATTCGGCATGGTCAGCGGCAGCGCGGTGGCCAACGTGGCCACGACCGGTAACTTCACCATTCCCATGATGAAGCGCCTCGACTATCCGCGGCCCTTCGCGGCCGCGGTGGAGGCCGTGGCCTCGACGGGGGGACAGATCGCGCCGCCGATCCTCGGCGCGGCCGCCTTCATCATGGCCGAGATCCTTGGCGAGAGTTACCTGCGCATCGCCCTGGCGGCGCTGCTGCCGGCGATACTGTTCTACCTGGGCGTGTTTCTGACCATTCATCTGGTGGCGCAACGGCGCAACCTTCGCGTGGTGCCTGGCGACGAGCTGCCCGGCTGGCGTGATGTGCTGCGCCCCGAACGCATCGTGCCGATCCTCGCGGCGCTGGGTGGCCTCTTCTTCGGCGTGCTTAGCGGCCGCTCGATCCAGCTTTCGGCGTTCTACGGCATTCTGATGACGGTGCTGACCTTCGTGCCCTTCTCGCTGTTGGCAAAAATGCCGCCCCGCGAGATCCTCGGCAAGCTGCTCTCGGGGCTGACGGATGCCGGCAGGGGCATGGTGATCATCGGCGTGCTGCTGGCCGGTGCGCAGATTCTGGTGGCGATGATTGGCATGACCGGCATCGGCGTGACGCTCGCCAGCCTGATCGTCAACGTGGGTGGCGAGTCGCTGTTCCTGGTGGCGGGCATTGTTGGGGGGGTGTGCTTGATCCTGGGTATGGGCATTCCCACTACCGCCGCCTACGTGCTGGTGGCTTCGGTACTGGCGCCGGCGCTGACCACCATCGGCGTGGAGCCGTTGATCGCCCACCTGTTCGTGTTCTACTTCGCCACCCTCTCGGTGATTACGCCGCCGGTGTGCGTCGCGGTGTTCGTCGCCTCGGGCATCGCCGGCACTAACTGGCTGCCGGCCGCCGGCGAGGCCGTGCGCCTGGCAGGGGCGATCTACGTCATTCCTTTCCTGCTGCTGATCTATCCGGCCCTGGCCGGCTTCGGTGGCGCGGTCGACATCGCCCTGGCGAGCTGTCAGGGCGTGGTCTTCGTGTTCGCCTTCGCCTCGCTGATGTCGCGGGTCGCGATCACCGGCCATCGCGCGCTGGATATCATCGGCCTGATCGTGGTGGTTGTCCTGGCGCTGACGCCTGGCTGGCTGACCACGGCGGCGGCGCTGCTGACGCTGGTGGGCATGTACGCCTTGCGCCGGCGCCGACAGAGAAGTGCCGGCCCCTCGCCGCGTGATGTTCCCGCCAAGGAGTCCCACCCATGACCTTTCTGCTGGGCAGCGGTGCCGGCTTCTCCGGCGACCGCACCGATGCGGCGATTCCCGTGGTGGCTGAGCTGATCCGCCGCGGCCAGCCCGCTGCGTTGCTCTTCGAGACCCTGGGAGAGCGAACCCTGGCCGCCGCCCATCGGGCGCGGCATGATGACCCCGGGAGCGGCTTCGAGCCGCTGCTCGATGAGCTGCTGGCGCCCGTCCTCGCCGACTGCCTGGACAACGGTATCGCCATTCTGGGCAACTTCGGCGCCGCCAACCCCGCGGGTGCCTGCGAGCGGGTCCGCGTGCTAGCCGAGCAGGCCGGACGGGGCGATATCCGTATCGGCCATGTACAGGGCGACGACATCCGCTCGCGCCTGTCCGCTATCGACCTGCTGCACTGGGAGACGGAGAGCGGCGAGATGCCCGGCGAGGAGGCACTGATCTCGGCCAACGTCTATCTCGGTGCTGCGCCACTCGTCGAGGCGCTGAGCCAGGGCGCCGAGGTGGTGGTGACCGGTCGTGTGGCCGACCCGGCGCTGTTCCTGGCACCGTTGGTGCATCATTTCGGCTGGGCCTGGGACGACTGGGATCGCCTGGCGGCGGGCACGATGGCGGGACATCTGGGCGAGTGCGGGGCCCAGGTGAGCGGCGGCTATTTCGCCGACCCGGGGCTCAAGAACGTGCCCGGCCTGGCCACGGTGGGCTATCCCATCATCGAGGTGGAGGAGGACGGTAGCCTGGTGGTGACCAAGCCGCCCGGCACCGGCGGGTGCGTGACCGAGCGCACGGTGAAGGAGCAGCTTCTCTACGAGGTGCACGACCCGGGCAACTACCTGACGCCTGACGTGGTCGTGGATCTCTCCGACGCCCGGATCGTCGAGATCGGCCCTGATCGGGTCGCGGTCAGCGGTATCCGTGGCAGGCCGGCGCCGGAGCGGCTCAAGACCACCGTATGCTACGCCGGTGGCTGGCAGGGCGAGGCGGAGATCTCCTACGCCGGCCCCAATGCGTTCGGCCGCGCGCGATTGGCCGCTGAGGTACTGCGCGAACGGCTCACGTTTCGCGTGCCGCCTGAGCTGCGCTCGCGTTTCGATATCATCGGTCACGCTAGTGTCTTCGACAGCGATGCTGGCGAGCTCCAACAGCAATCAGCAGCGCCGGAGAACGGGGATTACCGCCTGCGGCTCGCCGTCGGGCACCCCGAGCGACGCTGGGTGGAGCGCGCCACGCAGGAGCTGCTGGCGCTCTATTGCGCCGGCCCGGCCGGCGGGGGCGGGGTAAGACGCCAGTTCCAGCGCCGGGTCTGTACGGCCTCCTATCTGGTCAAGCGCAGCGACGTCGAGGCCTTCGCTACGCTGTACGACGCTACGCTGAACGAAGCCACGCGGAACAACGAGAGGAGCCACGACCATGGTGCGCAGTGAAGCCGAAGTCACCGTGTCGCTACACCGTCTGGCACATGCCCGCGCCGGCGACAAGGGCGAGCGGCTCAACCTGGCGTTGTTCGCCTACGATCCGCGCCACTTCGATGTGCTGATGGCCCAGGTCACCGAGGCACGGGTGCAGGCGCTGTTCGCCCACCGCGGCGTCAGCCGGGTGCGGCGCTATCCGCTGCCGGGTCTCAGCGGAATGAATCTGGTGCTTGACGATGTACTGCAGGGCGGGGTCAACGGGGCGCTGAACCTCGACGGCCACGGCAAGACCCTCTCCTTCCTGTTGCTCAGCATGGCGATCATCTTGCCGGCGGCACTAAAAACCGGCAATCAAGGCTAGACTATCAAATTGCCGGCAGCCCCTATCATCGCGCATGCTAGGGCTTCTTTACTTTCTGGAGACCCCTGCATGCCTCTTCCCCGCCTCGGTTTCATCGGTATTGGCCTGATGGGCTATCCGATGAGCCACCGACTATGCGATGCCGGCTTCGATGTCACGGTATGGAACCGTTCGGCGGACAGGACAACCGCGCTGCAGGGGGCCGGCGCCACGGTGGCCGGCTCGATTGCCGAACTGATGGCCAGGGTCGATGTGGTGATGCTGTGCCTGGCCAATACCGAGGTGGTCGATGAGCTGGTGTTTGGCGCGGGCGGCGTGGCCGATAATGGCAGGGCCGATCAGCGGCTGATCGACTTCTCGAGCAGCGACCCGGCCGCCACGCGGGAGTTTGCAGCGTTGCTCAAGTCGGCAAACGGCATGGCCTGGATCGATGCCCCGGTCTCCGGCGGCGTGGTGGGTGCCGAGACGGGCAGCCTCGCCATCATGTGTGGCGGCGAGCCTGATGACATCGCCGCCATCCGCCCGCTGCTCGACCCTCTGGCCGCGCGGGTCACGCATATGGGGCCGGTGGGCAGCGGTCAGGTCACCAAGATATGCAACCAGATGGTCGTCGGCTGCCAGGCGGCGGTACTCGCTGAGATGGTGGCGCTCGCGGAATCCAGCGGCGTGGACGCTAATCGACTGACCGAGGCGCTCACCGGTGGCTTCGCCGATTCCAAGCCCTTTCAGATCCTCACCCCGCGCATGGCGGCGAGCGACTATGATTCGCCGCCCTGGCACCTGCGCACCCTGCTCAAGGATCTGGACATGGCCGTGGCCCAGAGCCAGCGTTGCAGCAGCGCCACGCCGATGAGCAGCCTGGCCGCCCAATTGCTGCGTGCGCATGCCAATCGCGGCCATGGCGAGCACGATCCCGCGATCCTCGTCGAGGCCTACCGGAAGTCTCCGACAGACTAGTCACTACCCGCCGCTTCAGTACACTTGTCTGACTGCTGACATTTCCTGACGACACAGCCGAGGCAATCCCATGGCGTTCGATTCCACTTCTTCCTACATTGCCACCGATGCCCTGAAGCAGGCGGTCAATGCCGCCGTGACCCTCGAGCGGCCGCTGCTGATCAAGGGTGAGCCAGGCACCGGCAAGACGCTGCTGGCCGAGGAACTCGCCGCCACGCTGGATACGCGACTGCTCACCTGGCACATCAAGTCCAGCACCAAGGCGGCCCAGGGGCTCTACGAATACGACGCGGTGAGCCGGCTGCGCGACTCTCAGCTGGGCATCGAGGGCGTGGAAAACGTTGCCAACTACATCAAGCCCGGCAAGCTGTGGGAGGCATTTACTCAGGACAGGCGCGTGGTGCTGTTGATCGACGAGATCGACAAGGCGGACATCGAATTCCCCAACGATCTGCTTCAGGAGCTGGATCGCATGGAGTTCCATGTCTACGAGACCGGCGAAACCATCAAGGCCAGGCATCGACCTATCATCGTCATCACGTCCAATAACGAGAAGGAGCTGCCCGACGCCTTCCTGCGTCGCTGCTTCTTCCATTACATCGAGTTTCCCGACCGCGAGACCATGCAAGCAATCGTCGATGTGCACTTTCCCGACATCGCCCCCAAGTTGGTCGGCGAGGCGCTGGAGGTGTTCTTCGAGCTTCGCGACGCACCAGGGCTCAAGAAGAAGCCCTCTACTTCGGAGCTGGTGGACTGGCTGAAACTGCTGATGAGTGATGAGCTGGCCCGCGAGGCTCTTTACCAGCGCGACCCGGTAAAAGCGATCCCGCCACTGGCCGGCGCCTTGGTCAAGAACGAGCAAGACACTCAACTGCTGCAACGGCTGGCCTTCATGCTGCGCCGGCAAGGACGCTAAACGATGTTCATCGGCCTGTTCGAGACGCTCAAGCGCGCCGGTGTACCGGTGTCACTGCGCGAGCTGCTCGACCTGCATGCGGTGGTCGAGCGCGGTGTGGTGTTCGCCGACATGCAGGCCTTCTATCAGGTGGCACGTACGGTAATGGTCAAGGACGAGCGCTACTTCGATCGCTTCGATCGCGCCTTTGCCGCCTGGTTCGAGGGGCTCGAGAATCTCGATGCGGCGATCGAGGCGCTGATTCCCGACGACTGGCTGCGCCGCGAGTTCGAGAAGCAGCTCAGCGAAGAAGAGAAGGCGAAGATCGCGTCGCTGGGCGGGCTTGAAAAGCTCATCGAGACCTTCAAGCAGCGCCTGGAGGAGCAACAGGAGCGTCACGCCGGGGGTAACAAGTGGATCGGCACTGGCGGCACCAGCCCCTTCGGCGCCTACGGCTACAATCCTGAAGGCATTCGCGTTGGCCAGGACGGCTCGCGTCATCGCCGAGCGGTGAAGGTATGGGACGAGCGCCGTTTTCGCGACTATGACGATTCGCGGGAGCTGGGCACGCGCAACATCAAGATGGCGCTGCGCCGGCTGCGCAAGTTCGCCCGCCAGGGCGCCGCGGAGGAGTTCGATGTCGATGCCACCATTCGCGAGACCGCCCGCGATTCCGGCCTGCTCAACGTGCAGATGCGCCCGGAGCGTCACAACGCAGTGAAGGTGCTGCTGTTTCTTGATGTGGGTGGCTCCATGGATGACCACATTCGCACCTGCGAAGAGCTGTTCTCGGCGGCGCGTTCGGAATTCAAGCACCTGGTGCCCTATTACTTCCATAACTGCCTTTATGAAGGGGTGTGGCGCAGCAATTCTCAACACCGGGCCAGGCGCCACGGCGAGCGTATTCCGACCATGGACGTCCTGCATACCTACGGCGCCGACTACCAGGTGGTGATCGTTGGCGACGCCGCCATGTCGCCGTACGAGATCACCCACCCTGGCGGCAGCGTCGAGCACTTCAACGACGAACCCGGCGGCCTCTGGCTCAAGCGTCTGGTGAAGACCTTCCCGCGTCTAGCCTGGCTCAACCCCATGCCGTCCCGCGCCTGGGAGACCACTCACTCGACCCAGCTGATCCGCGAGCTGATCGATGACCGCATGTATCCCATGACGCTCGAGGGCCTGGAAAACGCCATGCGCGAGCTCGCCAAGTAGCCCCCACAAGCCAAGCCAACGTACTACGCAACGTTCTACGGCCCGAAACTCCGCCCCGAATAAGCACAAATACAAAGAATCGTCACGATAGAGAATCGAGTAGGAGGGGGAATTGCTTCCCCCGTCCTCTCACACCACCGTACGTACGGTTCCGTATACGGCGGTTCATGAAGAACGAGTAAGCCC
>NZ_FPBP01000016.1 GCF_900116705.1 Halomonas korlensis
ATGGCGCCCACCCCCGCGAGGTGATTGGCGGCGTACATGGCCGACAGCGCGATCGTCTCGTCGATCTGGCTGAAGCCCTCGTGGATGCGGTGCCCCGACTCCTGAATCACGCGCTCGCGCTCGGCGCCGAGACAGACGCGGTTCATGGCTTCGATGGTCTCCACCGGGAAGTCGCCGGCCGCGGTTTCGGCGGAGAGCATGACCGCGTCGGTGCCGTCGAGCACCGCGTTGGCGACGTCGAACACCTCGGCGCGGGTGGGCAGCGGCGACTCGATCATCGATTCCATCATCTGCGTGGCGGTGATCACCGCGCGGTTCAGCGTGCGGGCCTGCTTGATGATGCGCTTCTGGGTGCCGATCAGCTGGGCGTCGCCGATCTCCACGCCCAGATCGCCGCGGGCCACCATCACCGCCTCGGAGGCCTCGATGATGCCGTTGAGGGTGGCGGTGTCGGCCACCGCCTCGGCGCGCTCGAGCTTGGCGACCAGGCCGATCTCGGCGCCGGCCGCGCCGAGCAGCTCGCGGGCCTCGGCCATGTCGGCGGCGCTGCGGGGAAAGGACACGGCCAGGTAGTCGACGCCGATCGCCACCGCGGTCTTGAGATCCGCCTTGTCCTTGTCGGTCAGCGCCGGCGCCGACAGGCCGCCGCCCTGCTTGTTGATGCCCTTGTTGTTGGAGAGCTTGCCGCCCACAACCACGCGGGTGTGGATCTGCTGGCCCGCCACGCGGGTGACGTCGAGCACCAGGCGGCCATCGTCGAGCAGCAGGCGGTCGCCGGCGGTGACGTCGTCGGCCAATGTCTTGTAGTCGCAACCGACCCGCTCGGCGGTGCCGGCGTCGCCGTCCAACGCCATGTCGAGCACGAAGGCCTGGCCTTCGGCCAGCGTCACCGCGCCGTTCGCAAAGCGGGCGATGCGAATCTTAGGGCCCTGCAGGTCGCCCAGGGCGGCGACGCTTCTGCCCAGGCGGTCGGCGATCTCGCGCACCCGCGTCAGGCGCTGGCGATGGTCCTCCGCCGAGCCGTGGGAAAAATTGAGGCGCACCACGTCGACGCCGGCGTTCAGCATCGCCTCGAGCACGCCGTCGCGGTCGCTGGCCGGTCCCAGGGTGGCGACGATCTTGGTGCGGCGGATGGGCGTGTGCGGGGTGTTGGTCGGCATATTGGCCTCCTTGATGCTGACAGGATTGTTATCGGGCCACGATAACGCTTTGACTGTAACTTTACTACATCACAAAACGGTGTCGTTCTTATGACAGCGCTTGTATTGGGTGTTTCTATTGGAAAAAAACGAAAATGACGGAGCTGCCGAGACGAGAAGAGTCGAGTCAGAATATTTATGTTGTAAAATTACTAAAAAAATATTGAGTCCGTCCCGATCCTGCGTCACATTATGCCCAAGTACAGAGCCGCAGGCGTATGAGGGCAGTGATCTACAATGTCTTATCACCTACCGACGGCTCGACCAGTACCGCTACTTCTTTCACTGGAACGAGGAGGCTCACGTCATGATGCTCAAGATAGCTATTAACGGCTTTGGCCGCATCGGCCGCAACGTGCTGCGCGCGCTATACGAGAATGGTTACCGGGACCGCGTGCAGGTGGTCGCCATCAATGATCTCGGTGACCCCGCGCTCAATTCCCATCTGCTTCGTCATGATTCCGTGCACGGTCACTTTCCTTTTGCCGTCGAGCATGATGACGAGAGTCTGACCGTGGATGGCGACCGTATCGCCATTCTCTCGGAGCGCGACCCCAGCCGGCTGCCCTGGAAGTCGTTGGGCGTCGACCTGGTGATGGAGTGCACGGGACTCTTCACCAAACGCGAGGCCGCGGCTCAGCACATCACTGCCGGTGCCATCCGCGTATTGATCTCCGCGCCAAGCCCCGACGCCGATGCCACCGTGGTTTATGGCGTCAATGAGCAATCGCTGACCGTCGAGCACACGGTGGTGTCCAGTGCGTCCTGTACTACCAACTGCCTGGCGCCGGTGGCCAAGGCGCTCAACGACAGTGTGGGCATCGAGAACGGCCTGATGACCACCGTGCATGCCTACACCAATGATCAGCATCTCTCCGATGTCTACCACAAGGACCCCTACCGAGCGCGAAGCGCGACACAGTCGATGATTCCAACCAAGACGGGCGCCGCGGCGGCGGTGGGGCTGGTGCTGCCGGAGCTGGCGGGCAAGTTCGACGGTCTGGCCATTCGCGTGCCGGTGATCAACGTATCGCTGGTGGATCTGACGTTTACCGCCGGCCGTGACACTACCAGAGAAGAGATAAACGCCATCGTCGAGAAGGCCGCTGCCGATTCCCCGGTGTTGGCGGTCAATGCCGAGCCGCTGGTGTCCATTGACTTCAACCATGATGCCAACTCATCGACCTTCGATGCTAACCACACCCGCGTGAATGGGCGTCTGGTCAAGGTAATGGCCTGGTATGACAACGAATGGGGCTTCTCCAACCGCATGCTGGATACGGGCCTGGCGATGCATGCTGCCAAGTGAAATGGTGATTATCCGTCTGGTGTGACCAGACGGCTTGACCTCGACACGTATCGGGTCTCAGATGCATGGGCGCCGGAGTGGGAAACCGCTCCGGCGTCTTCACGTTTGCGACAGGAAAGATGCCATGCTACCCGACTATGCCTGGTCCGCCTGGGCGCTGATCGCCCTTTCCACCTACCTGACCGGGGTCTCCAAGGGAGGCTTCGCCGGTGGTTTCGGCACGCTCTCGGTGCCGCTGATGGCGCTGGCGATCGGACCTGTCGAGGCCGCCGGCCTGTTATTGCCTTTGCTGCTGGTGATGGACGTCTTCACCGTCAAGGCCTGGTGGGGACATCACGATGCCGCCGAGGTGCGGCGATTAATTCCGGGCCTGACGGTTGGCGTGCTGCTGGGCACATTGTTGATCGGCAGCCTGAACGAGGACGGCGTGCGCTTGCTGCTGGGAATACTGTCGCTGGTCTTCGCCGTTTATATGCTGTTGCGTCCGGCGGTATCGCGACCCATCTCCGCCTGGTGGTCGCTGCCCGCGGGGATCGGCTGCGGCTTCACGAGCTTCCTGGCCCATGCCGGGGCGCCACCGGTCAATCTCTACCTGATCCCTCGTCGGCTGAGCAAGGAAGCCTTCATCGCTACCGTGGCCATCGTGTTCGCGACCGTCAATTTGATGAAGCTCGGCCCTTACCTCTGGCTCGGCGAGATCAATCTGACCAGCGCCTGGGCCTCGCTGCTGCTGGTGCCGCTGGCCTGGTTCGGGGTGCGCAGCGGACTGTGGCTGCAGCATCGGGTCAGCGAAGTGCTCTTTTATCGGCTGGTGACGGCGGCGATGGCGGTGGTGGGTGTGCAGTTGATCGTGAAATCGCTGGGATAGGAGATAAACACGACAAGCCCCCGCAGGGGCTTGTCGTAGGTGGTGCAAGCGTCTCGCCAGAAGATGTTGAGGTGCTTGGGGCTAGCTCAGCCGCTGTTTGTAGTCCTCGTAACCGAAGGTCTTCACCGTGCGCACCTTGCGGCTCGTCTCATCGACCCGGCAGATCGACGGCAGGCGCATGCCATTGAAGGTGCTGGTCTTGACCATGGTGTAGTGGGCCATGTCGGTGAACACGAGCCGGTCGCCGATCGCAAGCGGGGCGTCGAAGCTGTATTCGCCCACCACGTCGCCGGCCAGACACGTCAGGCCCCCCAGGCGATAGGTGTGGGCCTTCTCTCCGGGTTTGCCCGCGCCGATGATCTCGGGGCGATAGGGCATTTCCAGCACGTCCGGCATGTGGGCGGTGGCCGAAGTGTCGAGGATGGCGATGGAGCCGTCGTTCTCGACGATATCCAGTACGCTGCAGACCAGAAAGCCGGTGTTGAGCGCGATCGCCTCGCCGGGTTCCAGGTAGACCGTAAGGTGCGGATGGCGCGCCTTGAAGTCGCGTACCACCCGTACCAGCCGCTCAACATCATAGTCGGCGCGGGTGATGTGATGGCCGCCGCCGAAGTTCATCCACCGCATGCTGGGTAGGTAGTGGCCGAACTTTTTCTCGAAAGCTGCGAGGGTCTCTTCGAAGGCGTCGCTGTTTTGCTCGCATAGGGCGTGAAAATGCAGCCCCTCGAGCCCCTCGAGGTCCGCCGGCGTGAGATCCGCGGCGCGAGTACCGAGCCGTGAGCCTGGCGCGCAGGGGTCGTAGAGCGGCACCTCCCCGGTGGAGTGTTCCGGGTTGACCCGCAAGCCACAGGAGATGCTGCGCGGCGCGGCCGCGACGGTCTCGCGGAAATGTCGCCACTGCCCCGGCGAGTTGAAGCTCAGGTGGTCGGCGTAGCGCAGCACCACGCTCATTTCCGCCTCGGTGAACGCCGGCGAGTAGACGTGCACCTCGCCGCCGAAGGTCTCGGCGCCGAGGCGTGCCTCGTCCTGGCCGCTAGCAGTCGTGCCGACCAGATACTGGTTGATCAGCGGAAAGGTATCCCACATGGCGAAGCCCTTCAGCGCCAGCAGGATGCGCGCACCGCTCAACTCCTGGACTCGCGCGAGCAGCTCCAGGTTACGGCGCAGGAGCGCGTCGTCCACCACATAGGCGGGCGACGGGCAGGCCCCAATGTCGAAGGGGTAAGCATCGAAGGGGTAGGCTGTTGCATCCATAGCGCGCAATCAGGCCAGCGGGTCGGTGTCGGGGTCGAGTTCGACCATCTGCCAGGGCAGGCCCATCTCGCCGATGCGTTCCATAAAAGGGTCCGGGTCGAGCTGCTCGACGTTGAACACGCCATCACCTTTCCACAGGCCCTGAAGCATCATCATGGCGCCGGTCACCGCCGGTACGCCGGTGGTGTAGGAGATCGCCTGGGACTGCACCTCGCGATAGCAGGCCTCATGATCGCAGATGTTGTAGATATGCACCTTGCGCCGCTTGCCGTCCTTGATGCCATCGAGGATCACGCCGATGTTGGTCTTGCCCTTGGTGCGCGGGCCGAGCGACGCCGGGTCGGGCAGGACGGCCTTGAGAAACTGCAGCGGGGTAATCTGGCGACCCTCGAATTCGATCGGCTCGATGCTGGTCATGCCGACGTTCTCGAGTACCTTCAAGTGAGTGATGTACTTCTCGGAGAAGGTCATCCAGAAGCGGATGCGCTCGAGCCCGCGGATGTTCTGGGACAGCGACTCCATCTCCTCGTGATAGAGCAGGTAGAGGTCCTTTTCGCCGATGCCCTCGAAGTTGAAGGTGCGCTTCTCGGCCAGCGGTGCGGTCTCCTTCCACTCGCCCTTTTCCCAGTAGCGACCGTTGGCGGTGATCTCGCGGATATTGATCTCGGGATTGAAGTTGGTGGCGAACGGATAGCCGTGGTCGCCGCCGTTGGCATCTAGGATGTCGATCCGGTGGATCTCGTCGAACAGATTCTTCTGGCCCCAGGCGCAGTAGATGTTGGTCATACCGGGGTCAAAGCCGCAGCCCAGCGTGGCCATGAGGTTCGCCTTGGCATAGCGGTCCTGGTAAGCCCACTGCTCCTTGTACTCGAACTTGGCCTCGTCGGGATGCTCGTAGTTAGCGGTGTCCAGGTAAGGCACGCCGGTCTGCAGGCAGGCCTCCATGATAGTCAGGTCCTGATAGGGCAGGGCTACATGGATCAGCACGTCCGGCTTGAAGGACTCGATCAGCGTGACCAGGGCCTTGACGTTGTCGGCATCTACCTGGGCGGTCTGGATCGGGCGATCCAGCTGCGCGGCGATCGCCTTGCACTTCGCTTCGTTGCGGCTTGCCAGGCAGATCTCCGAAAAGACCTCGGGGTGCTGGACGCATTTGTGAGTGACAACGCCACCGACGCCACCGGCGCCGATAATCAGGACTTTGCTCATGGTGTCTCGATTCCAGATCGGGAAATGACAATAAGGATAGGGTCTTATCGAAATTTGGGCTGCCGCAGCATACCCGGAGCCGACGCCACCCTGGTCTCGCGTGCTTCCAGGGCGCTGATGATGGCGCCCAGCGAGGCCGGTAGCAAGTGCTTTTCTTGCCAGGCTTTCGGCTAAAGTGGTGGTAGAGACACTTAAAGGAGGCGTCGCGGTGGCCGCATTTGTTGGACAGCCCGAGGCGCCCCTGCGATGAACGTTAACGCCATGCACAGACGTGAGGTAACCACGGTGAATCCGCAAGAAAAGACCATCATGGCCTTCGATGACCAGGGCCGAGAGTACATCATTGACATGTTCGTCAGTGTTCGCGACCTCAGCGACTTGCAACACGCCGGGGCCACCCATCACGGGTTGCCCTCCTTCACGACGCGGGAAGGCCATGCGGTCACGTATCTGGGCGGCGGTGAGTTCTCGATCGTGGTATCGGAAGGGGGCGACGCAGTAACCGTCCGGACCGACGATCCCGAGTTTGTCTAAGCCGAGACCCGGTTCACCTCTGTGCCTTGGTACGTTAATGCTTGGGCAGCAAGGGTTGGCTAATAAACGAAAAAAATACCCCTACTCTGCCGATCGCTTTGCGAGGTAAGGCCATCGCCGGATCTCGCGAGGTCTTGGAAGACGAAGGAGTGAACGAAGATGATGACACGGCGCAGCTGGGGCGTTGTTGCAGTGGTAATAGCGATTTCTGCAGCTGCCGTTTCATACTTTCTCGCCTCACTGCGGGGTTCCGAGCCGACCCCGTCTGCGCCGTCGCAGGGATCTGATTGGGTTTCGGCTGCAGCGGTCATCGCGGCAGAAGAATTCGACCGGCTGGCGGGTCCGTGGGAGCTGGCGCTTCCGGCGGATCATGGCGTGCACTCCGAAGCCAGCACGGAGCTATGGCAAGTGTCGGCGCACCTTACGGATGAGGATGGCCTGCCCGTCGGGGTCCAGTTCCTGCTTTTTCGCATCGGTCTCGCCGGACCCGATGCGCCGCCGCCGACCTCGTCCTGGGAGGCGCGGGAACTCTACCGCGGCCACGTCGTGCTGATCGAGGCGGCTGGCTCGACCGTCGTCGCGCAGGAGCGGTTCGCTCGCGGCATGGCAGGTCTTGCAGGATATGAGGCGAACCTCGGGGAGCTGCGCCTCGACACCTGGTCGCTCGAATTTCCGGTCCAGGCGGTTCCGGGCCAGTGGACCCTGAACACGGGACCGGGCGATATCCGGGTCGAGCTGAACCTGATGCCCGAAAAGGAGCCCCTTCGGGTGGACGGCAACGCGTTTCCCTTCCGCGGCTACGCTTTCAGCCGGCTGCGCGCCGAAGGTACCCTCGAGACGCAGTCGGGCCAGCGCTCGGTTTCCGGTACCGCCTGGTTCGAGCATCTGTGGGGCGAGCTGCCGATCCCCGGTGGGTCGCCCGTGGCATCGGACCGGCTGCAAGTGCAGCTCAACGACGGGTCGGAGCTTTCGGTCGTCCGGTCACGCCGCCTCGACGGGGCAGGCACGCCGACGGTGGAGGCGCTCCTGATCGATGCGGAAGGCACTGTCGTCGCCTTCGACGACGCAGCGCAGCTGGAACTGGCGCGCCGCTGGCAGGGAGCGGAGGCCGCCTGGCCTGTGGATTGGGAACTGCGGCTCGGAGATCTGCAACTCTCCATAACGCCGGTCATGGATGCTCAGGAACATGATTTTATGGTCAGTGTCTGGTCGGGTCTGGTACAAGCGCAAGGACAACATGGCGACCGGCCGGTCTCCGGGCTGGGGACGTTGCAGCTGACGGGTTACGAACTGATGGCAGGGGGAGCGCCATGAAGCAGCGGATCGTGATCGCTGGCACTGTTGTCACCCTGGCTGTCGCGGGGTTGGCAATCGCCTGGCTGGGCGGTTTTCTGCCTTCCTTATCCGGAGCCGACCCGGAGCGGCACCGCTCGCCCACCGGGGAGGTTCCGGCGACCGAGCAGCGTCCGGGCGATCCGATAGCGGGCTACCAGGCGCTGGTCAACGAACCCTATGTCAGCTGCGGCATGCCGTACGAGGCCTGGCGCCGTCTGGCGCCCGAAACCGACCCGGGGGATCTGCTGCCCGGTCGAGAAGGCCGTAACGCCGAGCTGCCCTATTTCCTTACCGCCCATGTCAATGCCGACGGCGTCGAGATCGTCTCGAACAACTGCCTGGTCTGCCATGCGGCGCGGTTAGGCGACGAGGTGGTGGTGGGACTGAGCGATACATTCGCCGATTTCACTGTTGATGCGCGCAGTGTGGTCAATCAGGCCGGCCGCTACGTGCGCGGCCCGGCACAGACCGCCGCCTGGCAGCACTGGGCCGACCGGATCGAGGGCATCGCGCCCTATATCCGGATCGGCACCATCGGCATGAATCCGGCCACCAACCTCAGCTGGGCGCTGATGACACACCGCGACCCCGAAACCATGGCCTGGTCCGACACCCCGCTGCTCGAGCCGCCGTCCGAAAGACCGGTACCGCTGCGCACCCCGCCTTGGTGGTGGATGGGCAAAAAGAACGCCATGTTCTACACCACCATCGGCCGGGGCGACCATTCGCGCTACATGCTGTTTGCATCGCTCCTGTGCGCCGACACGGTTGAGGAACTGCGAGAGATCGGCGTCTACGCCCCGGACATACGCGCCTATATCGAAAGCCTCGCGCCTCCCGCCTTTCCGGGCGAGACCGACGAGGCGCTCGCCACCGAGGGCCGGGCCGTGTTCGAGGCGAATTGCGCGAGCTGCCACGGCACTTATGGCGAATCCCCCCGCTATCCCAATCTAGTCATCTCGCTCGACCAGATCGAGACCGATCCGCTCTATGCCACGACGATGACCGATGGCAGCCTCGACCGTTTCTACGAATGGGTGGATCGCTCGCCGTATGGCGGCACGGTGCGGGCGGCGCCGGCGGCGGGATATATCGCCCCGCCGCTGGACGGAATCTGGGCGGTGGCGCCCTATCTGCACAACGGCTCGGTGCCGAGCCTCGCGGCGCTGCTCGACAGCCGATCGCGCCCCCGCTACTGGCGCCATGCCGAGACACGGGAATATGACGCGGAGGCGATGGGCTGGCGCCACGAGGTGCTGGAGGCTGGCAAAGATGCCGCCGACGACCCGGCCGAGCGGGTGCATATCTACGACACAACGCTGCCTGGCTACGACAACGGCGGCCATTACTTCGGTGACGCACTGAGCGAGGAGGAGCGCCGCGCGGTGATCGAATATCTCAAATCGCTGTAATGGCGCGCGTCGCGATGTTGGATGACTGGTTTCGCCTGCAAACTGAAGCGGGCTCCACCGATGGTGTGGCCTGGCTTGGCCCCGGAGATCGGCGTGCTTGGCGAACAGGGAGCGACAGTGGCACAGCTTGCCCCGGCGTTCTGGCACGCCATCGCGCTCGAGTGTGAATTTCTCGCCGCCGCGCTCGACTATTCTGCGGGTGATGCGGACAGGTTTTCCCGGCGTTGATGGCGTCGAAGGCGGATCCGCTCGCCCCATTCCTGGGGCAGCTTACTGTCCAGAATTGATGAGATCTTCAAAACGAAAAAAGCACCCGTAGGTGCTTGATTCGTATGCTTGAGTGGTGGAGGCGGCGGGAATTGAACCCGCGTCCGCCGGTACTCGCCCATTGGCTCTACATGCTTAGTTTCGTCATTTGGTTTAACGCTACTGGCGCCGACGAGCAGGCTCCAGCAACGCGATTCTTCAAAGTTTTAGCAACTGACGTGAAGACGCCGTCAGTCGCGATCCCATCAATCGTCGCTCGTATCCCCGCCGTGATGAATGGGCACATCACTTTGGGGCCGGGCTAGAAGCTAACAGCTGTTAGGCTGCCAGCGCGCCCTGAGCGTAGTTGTCGTCGTTTGCGACTATTAGTTCGTGATGTTGTATTTACGAGATACATCACGCTCTCGGCATGCACCGCAAGGGTTGTCACCGGCGTCGAAGCCATGTCGCCCCCTTAACTACCTAGTCTAACAGGACAGGTGATTCTATGACACCTCACGACTTGTTTTGTTCACAATCGCCGCTGATTTTGCGCCGTGTCTTACCGCATCGATTCTATGACACCTCACGTCTTGTTTTGTTCGCGCATGATGCGACCTTTCTGACGTTGCCAGTCGCGATTCTTTTCGGTGGCGCGCTTGTCGTGCTGCTTCTTGCCGGTCACCAGCGCCAGCTCGCACTTCACCTTGTTGCCTTTCCAGTAGAGCTTGAGCGGCACGCAGGTGTGCCCCTTGTCCTGGGTGCGCGAGAAGATCTTGGCGATCTCCTTGCGGTGCAGCAGCAGTTTGCGCGTGCGGGTGGGGTCGGCCACTTCATGCGTGCTGGTGGTGTTGAGCGGCAGGACATGACTGCCCAGTAGCCAAGCCTCGGCATTCTTGATCAGAATGTAGGTATCGGTCAGCTGTGCCTTGCCGGCGCGCAGGCTCTTCACTTCCCAGCCGGCCAGCACTAGGCCCGCCTCGAAGGTTTCTTCGATGTGGTATTCGAACCGCGCCTTCTTGTTCAAGGCGATGACGTTGCTGCCGGGGCCCTTGCCCTTGCCTTTCTTGTTGGCCATGAAACCTCGTTCCTGTGTCTGCCGGTGGCGGCTCCCCCTTCGATGTGGAGGGAAGCGTGGTACCATTCAAGGCCCGAAATAACCGCTCATGATACGCCCTGGGCACTGTGAAGTCAGCGGAGAGCTCAATGCCAACGGTCAATCGTTCCGCCATGGTGCGGCACACCCCGCGGGAGATGTTCGACCTCGTCAACGATTTCGAGCGCTATCCGGAGTTTCTTCCGGGTTGCCGTCGCTCGCGCCTGATCGAACAGGACGCGGACCATCTGATCGGTGAGATGACGCTGGGGCGCGCCGGCATCGAGCAGAGCATCACGACCCGCAATGATCTCTTTACGCCCGAGCGCATCGAGATGTCGCTGGTCAGCGGGCCTTTCAAGCGACTCAATGGCCGCTGGCTGTTTACGCCGATGGGCGATAAGGCCTGCAAGGTCAGCCTGGAGATGGAATTCGAATTCGCTAACCGACTGCTGGGCATGGCCTTTGGCAAGCTCTTCCAGCAGGTTGCGGGCCAGTTGGTAGAGTCGTTCACCCGCCGCGCCGACGATATCTATGGCCACTGAGCCCATCGATATCGAAGTCGCCTATGCGTTGCCCAGCGAGCAGTGCATCATTTCCCTGTCGGTTCCCGACGGCACCACAGCGCGCGAGGCGGTCATGCTGGCCCGCCTTGAGGCGCATTTCCCAGAGTGCGAGGCCGCTACCTTCCGCGAGGCTGACCTGGGAATCTTCGGCGCGTTGTTGAAAGCGCCTGAGCGCCACGTGCTTCAGGCGGGCGATCGTGTCGAGGTCTACCGACCGCTGCTGATCGATCCCAAGGCCGCCCGGGTCGCGCGCGCGTCACGACCCACGCGCTGATTCTCGGGCGCGCCGAGCGGTCCATCCTCCGGCTCAGCTGGCTCAGGGCTCTTGAGCGGGTTCGCCCCCCATGGGAAGCCTGCCCTCGTTCTCGGGCATCGCCTCGGTGGCGGGGAAGGCGTCCATCGCCGACTCGTCGTTACGCGGGCCGAGTTCATCGTCTGTGCCCAGTTCGATGTCGCTGTCCAGGTTGCCTTGGCGCTCTATATTGACAAGCCGGTCGTCATCGAAGGTCAGGGTCACGCGGCGCTGCTCGACCTCGTCATAGGCCTTATCGAGTCGAAACACATAGTCCCACTCGTTGGCGTCGAAGGGCGCCTCGAGAAGCGGGCGTCCCATGACGTCGACCACTTGGTCGCGGCTCATGCCGGTTTGCAGCTGGCTAACCATGTTGGTGGTCACCAGATTGCCCTGTGGCAAGTCACGCTTGTAGACACCGAAGTAACTGCAGCCGCTGCTGAGCAGCAGGACGGCAGACAGGGTGATGATTCCAGTCAGCTTTTGCATTTGCGCCCGTTCTTCACTATCGTGGATTCGGTCGATCATACCCGACCCTACCCGATACTGCGAAGAGCGACCATGGCCGACAAGAACCATGAACTGCGCAAGGCCGGTCTCAAGGTGACCCTGCCGCGCGTCAAGATACTTCAGATTCTCGAGAATGCACCGGGACAGCACCACCTGAGTGCCGAGGACGTCTACAAGTCGCTTCTCGAAGCGGGTGAAGATGTTGGCCTGGCCACCGTCTATCGCGTGCTGACTCAGTTCGAGTCGGCGGGTCTGGTGGTGCGGCACAATTTCGATGGCGGTCACGCGGTCTTCGAAATCTCCCAGGAAGAGCACCATGATCACATGGTGTGCCTGGAAAGCGGTGAGATCATCGAGTTCTTCGATGAAACCATCGAGCGGCGCCAGCAGGAACTCGCCGAAGAGCATGGCTTCGAGTTGGTTGACCATGCCCTGGTGCTCTATGTGCGGCCGTCCGGCTCACGGGCAACGCGCCAGGAAGGCATCCAGAAGAAGTGACGTAGCCAGAATTGCTGCCCGCCTGACTGTCAGCGGCCCCGATCATCGATCGGGGCCGCTGTCGTTTAGCAAAAGTCGTTTCGAAGTCTTTTCGTAAGTAACGTTCAACGAGTGTCGTCGGCTCAAGCTATCGTCTGTGGAATGGGACGGCAGCGTCAATGGTGGGGGTGTTGGCTGGCGTCCAGCATCTCCCGGGCATGGGCGAGCGTGCGATCGGAAAGATTCACGCCGCCCAGCATACGCGCCAGCTCGCTGACCCGCCCGGCCTCGTCGAGCAGTGCCATGCGGGTTAGCGTGGTGTCTTTCTCGGCCTGCTTCTCGATATGCAGGTGCTGGTGGGCCTGTGCCGCTACCTGGGGCAGGTGGGTCACGGTCAGCACCTGGCCTTGTTCGCCGAGGCGGCGCAGCAGCTGGCCGACGATCTCGGCCGTCGCACCCGACACCCCCACGTCCACCTCGTCGAAGACCAGGGTCGGAATGGTCGAATGACGCGCTGCCACGACCTGGATGGCCAGGCTGATCCGGGAAAGCTCGCCGCCAGAGGCGACCTTGGACAACGGCCGTGTCGGCTGGCCGGGGTTGGCGCTGATCAACAGGCGTACCGTCTCGAGCCCTTCGGGCGCCGGGGTGTCGCGTTCCTGAATCTCGACTTCGAAGCGTGCCTTGGCCATCGCCAGAAAGGTCAGCTGCTCCTGGACGGCCTTGGCGAAGCGCGGCGCGGCCTGGCGGCGTGCCTCACCGATCGTGCGGGCCTGCTCTTTCCAGGAGTCACGCAGGGATTCCGCCTCGGCGGCCAGGGTTTCCAGGTCGCCGTCGTTGCCTTCGAGCCCCTCGAGGCTTTTCTGCAACCGCTGATGCAGCGTGGTCAACTCCTCGGGCATCACATGATGCTTGCGCGCGATGCGATGTACCTCGCTCAGCCGTTCCTCGACCCACGCCAGGCGCTCGGGGTCGAGTTCCGTGACGCCCGCGAGGTGATTGAGCTCGCGTGCTGCCTCTTCGACCTGAATGCGCGCCTCGCCGAGCATGCCCAGGCAATCGGCGAGGCGGCCGCGGTCGCTCCCCGGCAGGGCCGTCAATCGACTGATCGCCTGGTTGAGCAGCGTCATGGCACCGCCGTCGTCGTGGTCGCAGCATTCGGCGGCGAACTGCGTTTCGCGCAGCCGCTCCTCGGCATGAGCGAGCTCCTCCTGCTCGTTTTCCAGCGCCTTGAGTTCTCCCTCGGCGAGCGCCAGCTGGTCGAGTTCATCGACCTGGTAGCGCAGCAGTTGCCGCCGGGCGTTCAGTTCGTCGCCGTCCTCGGCCAGACGCTTGAGGCGCCGTCGTGTGGCCTGCCAGCGGCGGAAAGTGTCGCCCAGGGCGGCCACCGCCTGGCGCTGACCGGCGAAGTCGTCGAGCAAGCGCAGGTGGGTCTCTTCGCGCAGCAGTGCCTGATGGGCATGCTGGCTATGTATCTCGATGAGCCGCTCGCCCAACGCCTTGAGGTCGGCGATGGTCGCCGGCTGGCCGTTGATCCAGGCCTTGGAGCGCCCCGACTTGGTGAGCACGCGGCGCAGCAGGCAATCATCCGCGGGCAGCTCGCGCGCCTCGAGCCAGGCACGGGCGGCCGGCAGCTGTCCAAGGTCGAAGCGGGCGGTCAGATCGGCTCGCTCGCGGCCGTGGCGCACGCTGCCGGCATCGGCGCGCTCGCCGAGACACAGGCCCAGCGCGCCAAGCAGAATCGACTTGCCGGCGCCCGTTTCGCCGGTGATGGCGGTCATGCCGCCGGAAAGATCCAGCTCGAGGTGGTCGACGATGGCGAAATCGCGAAGGGAAAGCTCTGTCAGCATGATCACTCCCGAAGGCTGCCCGGAATGGCGGCCTGTGCATTTCGGTATTGGTTTTTTATACAGTAGTCGATGGCCGCCAGCAATGCACGAGGTCAAGGCGTCGCGCGATGACGGCTTGAGATCGACGCCACCAGCCCCATATACCTCGACAGACCCATGTTCTTCGGTGGCACGCCCATCGATCGGCAATGTTTATGGTTTATGCAGCGGCGCGATGGCCGCACTGATAACCCGATATGCGCATTTCAGGAGATGTATATGGCCAACGATCCCCAGACCCCACTGGATGAGGAACTCGCCCGCCAGGAGCGGGAAGACGAGCCGCAGGCCGACCGCAAGCCCGATGAGGTTGAGCAGGACGCGGCGATCGAAGGCGCCGACGAGGCCGAAGAGATCGCCGAGCCGACCGAGAGTCTCGAGCCCGACGAGACGGTCGACAACCCCGAGGCCGAAGTGCTGGCCGCGCGGGTCGAGGAGCTTGAGCAGAGCCTGGCCGAGGCCAAGGATCAATCGCTGCGCGCTGCCGCCGAGGCGCAGAACGTGCGCCGCCGCGCCGAGCAGGAAGCCGACAAGGCGCGCAAGTTCGCCCTCGAGAAGTTCGTCAAGGAACTGCTGCCGGTCGTCGACAGCCTCGAAAAGGCACTCGAGGCCATGGAAGACGGCGCCAGCGACGCACACCGCGAAGGCGTGTCGATGACGCTCAAGCTGCAACTCGATGTGCTGGGCAAGTTCGGCGTCGAGCCCGTGGAGCCCCATGGCGAGCCCTTCGATCCGCAGTATCACGAGGCCATGGCGATGGTTCCCAATCCGGACCTCGAGCCCAACAGCGTCATGGATGTGATGCAGAAGGGCTACCTGCTCAACGGACGTCTGGTACGCCCGGCGATGGTCGTCGTCAGCCAGGCGGCGAGCTGAGGGAATCAATAATTGCGGGTCGCAGGCCTTGAAAAGCTGACGGCGGCCCCCCAGATACACGACAACTCCGCGGTAAATACCGCAGAACACAATTTCCGGTAACACTGAAACGACTTTTGAGGAGCTCCTATGGGACGCATCATTGGTATTGACCTGGGGACCACCAACTCTTGCGTGGCCGTGCTTGATGGCGACAGCGCGAAGGTGATCGAGAACGCCGAAGGCGCTCGCACCACGCCGTCCATCATTGCCTACACCGAGGATAACGAAACCTTGGTCGGCCAGGCGGCCAAGCGCCAGGCGGTCACCAACCCGCATAACACGGTTTACGCCATCAAGCGTCTGATCGGGCGTCGTTTCAAGGACGACGTCGTTCAGAAGGACATCAAGATGGTGCCCTACAAGATCACCGAGGCCGACAATGGCGACGCCTGGGTGGAAGTGAAGGGCAAGAAGCTGGCACCGCCGCAGGTCAGCGCGGAAATTCTCAAGAAGATGAAGAAGACCGCGGAAGACTACCTGGGTGAGGAAGTCACCGAGGCGGTGATTACCGTGCCGGCCTACTTCAACGATTCCCAGCGCCAGGCCACCAAGGATGCCGGCCGCATCGCCGGTCTTGAGGTCAAGCGCATCATCAACGAGCCGACCGCGGCTGCGCTGGCCTACGGCATGGACAAGTCGCGCGGCGACAAGACCATCGCGGTCTATGACCTGGGTGGCGGTACCTTCGATATTTCCATCATCGAAGTGGCCGATGTCGACGGCGAAACCCAGTTCGAGGTGCTGGCCACCAACGGCGACACCTTCCTGGGTGGCGAAGACTTCGACATGCAGCTGATCAACTACCTGGTCGCTCAGTTTAAGTCCGACAGCGGCATCGACCTGTCCGGCGACAACCTGGCCATGCAGCGCCTCAAGGAAGCCGCCGAGAAGGCCAAGATTGAGCTGTCCAGCGCTCAGCAGACTGACGTCAATCTGCCCTACATCACCGCCGACAACACCGGCCCCAAGCACCTGAACGTCAAGGTGACCCGGGCCAAGCTGGAGTCGCTGGTGGAGGAGCTGGTCAAGCGCTCCATGGGGCCGTGCAAGACCGCGCTGGCCGATGCCGGCCTGTCCGCCTCCGAGATCGACGACGTGATCCTGGTCGGCGGCCAGACGCGCATGCCCATGGTGCAGAAGAGCGTGGCCGACTTCTTCGGCAAGGAAGCGCGCAAGGACGTCAACCCGGATGAAGCCGTGGCCGTGGGTGCTGCGATTCAGGGCGGCGTGCTGGGCGGTGACGTCAAGGACGTGCTGCTGCTCGACGTCACTCCGCTGACGCTGGGTATCGAGACGCTGGGTGGCGTGATGACCCCGCTGATCGAGAAGAACACCACCATCCCGACCAAGAAGACCCAGACCTTCTCGACCGCGGATGACAACCAGACGGCCGTGACCATTCACGTGCTGCAGGGCGAGCGCAAGCAGTCGAGCGGCAACAAGTCGTTGGGTCGCTTCGACCTGGCCGACATTCCGCCGGCACCGCGCGGCGTGCCGCAGATCGAGGTCGCCTTCGATCTTGACGCCAACGGCATCCTTAACGTCTCGGCCAAGGACAAGGCGACCGGCAAGGAACAGTCGATCGTCATCAAGGCCTCCAGCGGTCTGTCCGAGGACGAGATCGAGCAGATGGTCCAGGACGCCGAGGCGCACGCCGACGAGGACAAGAAGTTCGAGGAGCTGGTGCAGCTGCGTAACCAGGCCGACGGCATGGTCCATGCCGCCCGCAAAACCGTGCAGGAAGCCGGCGAGCACGCCAGCGAGGAAGAGAAAGAGGCCATCGAGAGCGCCGCCAAGGAGCTCGAAGAGGCCATCAAGGGGGATGACAAGGACGATATCCAGGCCAAGCTTGACAAGCTGACCGAGGCCTCCGGCAACCTGGCCCAGAAGATGTACGCGGCCCAGGCCGAGGCGGCCCAGCAGGGCGGTGGCGAAGGCCAGGAGGCCGGCGCCAAGCAGGAAGATGATGTGGTCGACGCTGAGTACGAAGAAGTCAACGACGACCAGAAAAAGCAATAACCGCCACGGCCATGCCTTGGACGACGGTAGCGCGGGGGCCTGACTCCCGCGTTGCCGTTTCCGCGGCCAGGGCGTTAACTGCGTAGACCAGGAGGCGCATGGACCCATGTCCAAACGCGATTATTACGAGGTGCTGGGCGTCGAGCGTGGGGCCGACCAGAAAGACATCAAGAAGGCCTATCGGCGCTTCGCCCAGAAATACCACCCCGACCGCAACCCCGACGACGATACGGCGGCGGCGAAATTCCGTGAGGTCTCCGAAGCCTACGAGATTCTGAGTGACGAGGAGAAGCGGGCCGCCTACGACCAGTTCGGTCATGCCGGCGTTGAAGGCCAGGCCGGCGGTTTCGGCGGCGGTGGCTTCGGTGGCGCCGGCGCGGGAGCCGGTGGCTTCAGCGACATCTTCGGCGACGTTTTCGGCGATATCTTCGGCGGTGGCGGCGGGCGCCGGCACCCCAATGCGCCGGCACGAGGCAGCGATCTTCGCTATAACCTCGAGCTCGACCTCGAAAGCGCGGTGGCCGGTACGACTGTGGACATCCGCGTGCCGCGTCATGTGGAATGCGAGCGCTGCGATGGCGAGGGCGCCGAGCCGGGTTCCTCGAAGGAAACCTGCCCGACCTGTAATGGCATGGGCCAGGTGCGCATGCAGCAGGGCTTCTTCGCCGTGCAGCAGACCTGTCCGACCTGTCACGGCAGCGGACAGCACATCAAGGTGCCGTGCCACAAGTGTAATGGCGAAGGCCGGGTACGCGAGACGCGCACGCTCTCGGTGAAGATTCCGGCGGGCGTCGATACCGGTGATCGCATCCGCCTCAACGGCGAGGGCGAAGCCGGCATCAACGGTGGCCCGCCGGGGGATCTCTACGTGCAGGCCAACATCAAGCCGCACGACATTTTCCAGCGTGATGGCCGTCACCTGCAGTGCGAGGTGCCGATCAACTTCGTCGATGCCGCGCTCGGCGGTGAGCTCGAAGTGCCGACGCTCGACGGTCGGGTCAAGCTGAAGATTCCGCCGGAAACCCAGACCGGCAAGGTGTTCCGGCTCAAGGGCAAGGGCATCAAGCCGGTACGCGGCGGCCTGCCGGGCGATCTGCTGTGCAAGGTGGTCATCGAGACTCCGGTCAAGCTCAGCGAGCACCAGAAGAACCTGCTGCGCGAGTTCCAGGACAGCCTGAGCGGCAGCAACAGCCACTCGCCGAAGAAGAGCAATTTCTTCGACGGCGTGAAGCGGTTCTTCGAGGACATGAAGCCGTAAGGCGAGTTCGCGCGGCAATGAAAGGGCCCCGGCATCATGCGATGCTGGGGCCCTTTCGCGTTCTGGCTTTGCCGATCAGCGCTGCAGGTGGTCCATTCGCCATGCCAGGCCATCTTCATGAGGATGGAAACGCTCATCTCTTGGCAGCACCAATGGCTGCTTGTCCAGCCGCCAAAGCCATTGGTTGTCCTCCATCAGCGCATCGACCATAGGGCTGACGTGCCAGTTTCGATCCGTGCCGGGTGCGATCAAGTGGTTGTCCATCGCCCAGTGCAGGTCCGGCGTCAGGGCCAGGCCGTTGCCGGGGCGATCGTCGCGGCTCGTGGCGAAGGGCATCAGATGGGCGGCCTCGACTAGGAAGCGAAAGTCCGGGGTAATGAAGCGTCGCCGGCTAGCCGCGCAGCGATAGTCATAGGCATCCAGCACGAGGGTTCGAAAGGCAGCAGAGCGGGCATACTGCTGGCTGGCTTCCCGAACAGTTCCGGTCAGGCTTTCGGGCGCCTTCTCGTATTCTCCACAGGCAAATGCCGTCTCAAGATATGCCTGGAGTAGCGCATAGGCATCCTCGTCCGTGGACAGGTACCGGTTGGCCAGCAGCGCACAGGCTTCCCGGGCTGTGGTGGAGTCCTTCATTGCCGAGAACAGGGCCGGATCAAGCTGGGCAGCCCCAAAGCGTTGTTCGAGCTGATTCATGGATTTCGGCTGCCCCATCTGGTCGGCAACTTCTTGCACAGCCTGGACGTAATCGGGTCGCCAGAGCTTGCCAGTGGGGCCTTCCCGGTTTCTCAGCGCCCACATCGGCATCCATGGACGGGCTCGGTGCCGCTCTCCCGTCACCGTCTCGAAAATATCGTGGTAACGGGCGATCAGGCGAGTATTGATCAAGATTCGTGGAGAAGCGATATGGCCCGCCTGAATCTCGCAGATGATTGCCAGCAGCAGGCATGGCTGGTGTGGCGCGGGCCGCCCCGTACTCTGATCGACCTTGAGCTGTACCAGGCAGCCAAGCCGCGTATCCATCTCTAATCCTTCTCGCGTTTCCTGTTCCCGCAGCCCCAATGGCACTCCGGTCTGCCATGCCATACTGCACAGGCGAGCGTTCGTCCTATATCACTCACATACTGTCGTGCAGGTGACAACCCTTGCTACAGCCATCCGGCGCGCCGGAAACGTTGGTACAGCAGGCCGCAGGTGCCTCCCATCACCAGCAGGGCCAGGGGGTAGCCGAGTCGCCAGTCCAGTTCCGGCATGTGGACGAAGTTCATGCCCCAGATGCCGGCGAGGATCGTGGCTACCGCGAAGATGGCCGCCCAGGCCGCCAGGCGCTTGTGGACCTCGCCCTCGTCGATGGCCACCATCGAGAGGTTGACCTGGATCGCGGTGATGGTCATCTCGCGGATGGTATCCACCGCCGACTCGATGCGATGCAGGTGGTCGTAGACATCCCGGAAGTATTCGCGGGTCTTGCGGCACAGCGCCGGTACCCGGCCGCCGAACAGGTGCGCCGTAGCCTCGCCCAGGGGCATGGCGGCATGCTTGAGCTTCATGGTCTGGCGCTTGAGTTTGTAGAGCCGCTCCAGGCTCCGGCGGGCCGTGCCCCTGACGAAAATCTCGTCCTCGATGCTCTCGAGTTCGGCCTGCAGCGCCTCGATGACTGGAAAGTAGCGGTCGACGATGGTGTCCATCAGGGCATAAAGCACGAACGCCGGCCCATGGCGCAGCAGCTTCGGCTCGTGTTCGCAGCGCTGACGTACCTCGGCGAAGCCCCGGCCCGGATGAAGGCGCACCGACAGCACATAACCCGGCCCTGCAAACACCGCCACCTGGCCAGTCTCCAGTTGATCGTCGCACATCGTAATCATGTGCATGACCATGAACAGCGCTTCGCCGTACTCCTCGACCTTGGGGCGCTGATGTCCGTTAAGAGCGTCCTCCACGGCCAGTTCATGCAGATCAAACACCTTCTGGAAGGTGGCCATCTCCTCCTCGTCCGGGTTGTGCAGCGCCACCCACACGAAACGGTCCGGTGCCCCCAGATAGTCGACGATCTCGTGGGTCTGGATGTCCTGTAAGCGGCGTCCCTTCTCGTAGGCCACGCAGTTGACGATCATTGCCGAGTTCTCCCGCTGGGTGATTGAGCCCTGTGGAAGAGCATAGACCCTGAGGCTCCCCACCTGCCGTCCCCTTCCACACGGTCGGCATGCGCAGTGAGAGAGGCGAGGCGTGTCGGCAGGCTGGCGTTCTGGGGTAGCGTCGTCCTACTCTGAGCATTCACCCCAACTGAGCGGAGAGTCCCATGCCGATTTCACGAGCCGAAATTCCTGCCGAGGATGCCCAGGGGCTGGTCGATCGCCTATGCCGGGATTGGGCGAGTGTCCAACCGGTCGATCGCGACGAGACGCAGGCGCGTATTACCTTCGATGAGGGCAGTTGCCTGCTGCAGGCCGAGCCGGACCGGTTAATCGTGGCCGTCGAGTCGCTGGATGTCGAGACCCTGGATCGGCTCGAGGGCAAGGTGAATGCGACGCTGGAGGGGCTGTCGGGGGTGTCACTGGAGATCGTCTGGGAGACGTGAGGGTCAGCGCTTCGCCGCATGCCGCTCACCTGGGCATGCTGCTATGGGCGGTGCTGGTAGGGCTGTCGTTTCCGGCCGTGGGCTTGATGAGCGAGCTGCCGCCGCTGCAGCTCACTGCGCTGCGTTTCGCCATCGCCTGTGGCGGGCTCTGGTGGTTGGCACATCGCTCGCCGAGCTTTGTGCCGGCTTTGCGCGTCGTGCCGCTCTACGGCGCGATGGGGCTTTGCCTGGCGGGATTTTTCGGCGCCATGTTCTGGGCCGCGCATCATGCCACTGCCGTTTCCATGTCCACGCTCTTCGTGACGGTACCCTTGCTGAGCTATGGCCTGGGGCTGGGCTTCGGGGTCGAGCCGTTGGCCTGGCGCCTGCCGGGGATCTTGCTGTTGGGCGCGGCGGGGGCGCTGGGGCTGGCGGTCGCCGAGTCGCTGGAGCAGGGCGGCGGGCTGCGCTTCGGCATCGGCGAGGGCGTGTTCTTTCTCGGCTGTGTGTCCACGGCCCTGTACCCCGTGCTGAGCAAATGGGGGCTGGTCACCGGCCGGCTGCCCGACTCGGCAGCGGTGCGAACCTTCTGGAGCCTGGGGCTCGGCGGCTTGCTGATCGGGCTGCTGGGGCTGGTCCTCGAGCCGGTCGGGCCGCTGGCGACGATGCGCTGGCAGGACCTGCTGCTGCTGGTGTATCTCGGGGTCTTTTCCACCGCTCTGACCTTCTGGCTGCTGCAGCGGGCAACCGCAGTCCTTTCGCCGGGAGCGGTCACCGCCTACGGCTATCTGGTGCCCTTCGTCTCCATGCTGCTGCTGTTCATCCAGGCGCCGTCGCGTATCGGCTGGGCGTGGCTGCCGGGGAGCTTGCTGGTGCTTGCGGCCATGGCGCTGCTGATGCGGCGTGGGGCCGACTGAACGGCTGCGCTGAACCCTCTGCTATACTCTCGCCCTTGTCATTTTCCTCTTTCGCCACACCTGCTTCACAGGAGCCCGCATGACTCGTATCGCCATTGTCGGTGTCGCCGGCCGCATGGGCCGCACTCTGGTCAACGCCGTAGCGCAGGATGCCGGCACGACGCTGGCCGGCGGCGTCGTCGAGCCGGGTAGCTCGCTTGTCGGCGCCGACCTCGGCGAACTGGCCGGCCTCGGCAAGCTGGGCGTCGGCGCCGTGGAGTCGCTGGCGGTGATCGTTGACGACTTCGACGTGCTGATCGACTTCACCGCGCCGCAGGTGACGCTTGCCAACCTGGCGTTCTGCGCCGAGCACGGCAAGCGCATCGTCATCGGCACGACCGGACTCAGCGATGCCGAGCTCGATGAGCTCGATGGCTACCGCGACAGGCTGCCGATGATGTTTGCGCCCAACATGAGCGTTGGCGTCAATCTGACGCTGAAGCTGCTGGAAACCGCAGCGAAGGCGCTGGGCGACGAGGGCTACGATATCGAGGTGATCGAGGCGCACCATCGCCACAAAGTCGACGCGCCCTCCGGCACGGCGTTGAAGATGGGTGAGGTGGTAGCCGATTCGCTGGGTCGCAGCCTCAAGGAGCATGGCGTCTTCGAGCGGGTGGGCCAGTGTGGGCCGCGCCGCGCGGATGAGATCGGCTTTTCGACCGTGCGGGCCGGCGACATCGTCGGCGAGCACACCGTGATGTTCGCCACCGAGGGCGAGCGCATCGAGATCACCCACAAGGCCAGTAGCCGCATGACCTTCGCCAAGGGTGCGGTGCGTGCCGCGCGCTGGCTGGCCGACCGGGACAATGGCCGCTACGACATGCTGGATGTGCTGGACTTGAAGTGACCGGGCTTGCAGCCGGGTTCGGCAAGCCGTGGCTGAGAAACCCTAGATGAGAGGCATGGGGCTGAAGGGCTACCCGGCCTTGATATTGGCGGCTGAGAGGGTAGCCGCGGGGCGGCGAATCCTGTAACATTTCAAAAATTTTGGCCGGGTGCTTGGGTGAAAGCCCTCACGAGCGCTTGTTACTTCGGCCCAGGCATTCCGAGCGAATGACAATAAGCGGGATGAAACCGGTCTTAATCGGGTTCGTCCCGCTTTTTTGCGGGACGGCCATCCGCGGGGCGGCCAACAGCAGCCACGAAGCTCAGCCCCAGCCAACGCCGCATTCCGAGATGAACATGGGAGGACCTTGCGTTGAACAGACCCGCGATACTGGCCTTGGAAGATGGCAGCCTATTCCACGGCACGGCCATTGGCGCCGATGGGCAAACGAGCGGTGAGGTAGTGTTCAATACGGCCATGACCGGCTATCAGGAAATCCTCACCGATCCCTCCTACACACGACAGATCGTCACCCTCACCTATCCGCATATCGGTAATACCGGCATCAATGCCGAGGACGTCGAGTCCGACGGCATCGCCGCCGCCGGCCTGGTGATTCGCGACCTGCCGCTGGTCGTCAGCAGTTTTCGCTCCGAGCAATCGCTCAGCGATTACCTCAAGAGCCAGAATGTACTGGGCATCGCCGATATCGACACGCGCCGCCTGACGCGCATCCTACGCGACAAGGGTGCTCAGAACGGGGCGATCCTGGCCGGCAGCGACGCCGAAGGCGATGACGCCGCCGAGCGTGCCCTGGCCGCCGCGCGGGCCTTTCCGGGTCTCAAGGGTATGGATCTCGCCAAGGTGGTGTCCTGTCAGACGCCCTATGAATGGCACGAAGGCGAATGGACGCTGGGCGAGGGCTACGCCGACGCGGCCGGCCCTGATGGAAAGGCCGAGCGGCCCTATCACGTGGTGGCCTACGACTACGGTACCAAGCGCAACATCCTGCGCATGCTCGCCTCCCGCGGCTGTCGCCTGACCGTGGTGCCGGCCCAGACGCCGGCCAGCGACGTGCTGGCGATGCAACCGGATGGCGTCTTCCTGGCCAACGGCCCCGGCGACCCCGAGCCCTGCGACTATGCGATCACGGCGATCCGGGAAATCCTCGAAACCGAGATTCCGGTCTTCGGCATCTGCTTGGGGCATCAGCTGCTGGCGCTGGCCAGTGGCGCCAGGTCGGTGAAGATGAGCCACGGCCACCATGGCGCCAACCATCCGGTGCTGGACCTCGATACTGGCCGCGTGATGATCACTAGTCAGAACCACGGCTTCGCCGCCGACGAGGCCAGCTTGCCGGCCAACGTGCGTGCCACGCACCGTTCACTGTTCGACGGCACCTTGCAGGGCATCGAGCGCACCGACCGCCCGGCCTTCAGCTTCCAGGGACACCCCGAGGCGAGCCCGGGTCCGCGCGATGTGGCGCCGCTGTTCGACCGCTTTATCGACATGATGAAGGCCCGTCGCTAGGCATTGCCCCGGGAACATTGCCCCGAGAACCGTCGTCATTCGTCACCCTTATTTTGCGGAAAGTCCCATGCCCAAGCGTACCGACATCCAGAGCATCCTGATCATCGGCGCCGGTCCGATCGTCATCGGACAGGCGTGCGAATTCGACTACTCCGGCGCCCAGGCCTGCAAGGCACTGCGCGAGGAGGGGTACCGAGTCATCCTGGTCAACTCCAATCCGGCGACCATCATGACCGACCCGGCCATGGCTGATGCCACCTACATTGAGCCGATCACCTGGCAGACGGTGGAAAAGATCATCGAAGCCGAGCGCCCCGATGCGGTGCTGCCGACCATGGGCGGTCAGACGGCGCTGAACTGCGCGCTTGAACTGGAAAAGCATGGCGTGCTGGCAAAGTACGGCGTGGAGATGATCGGTGCCAACGCCGATGCGATTAATATGGCCGAAGACCGCGATCTGTTCGATCAGGCCATGAAGCGTATCGGTCTTGAGTGCCCGAAGGCGAAAGTCGCGCACTCCATGGACGAGGCGTGGGAGATTCAGGCGGAACTCGGCTTTCCCACCATTATTCGCCCCTCCTATACCATGGGCGGCTCCGGCGGCGGCGTGGCGTACAACAAGGAAGAGTTCGAGGAGATTTGTACGCGCGGTTTCGAGCTCTCCAACAACCACGAGTTGCTGATCGACGAGTCGCTGCTGGGTTGGAAGGAATACGAGATGGAGGTCGTGCGCGACAAGCACGACAACTGCATCATCGTCTGCGCGATTGAAAACTTCGACCCCATGGGCGTGCACACCGGTGACTCCATCACCGTGGCGCCGGCCCAGACGCTGACCGATAAAGAGTATCAGATCATGCGTGACGCCAGCCTCGCGGTGTTGCGCGAGATCGGCGTCGAGACCGGCGGCTCCAACGTGCAGTTTGGCATGGATCCCGAGACCGGCCGCTTGGTGGTCATCGAGATGAACCCGCGGGTATCGCGCTCCTCGGCGCTGGCTTCAAAGGCGACTGGTTTTCCGATCGCCAAGATCGCTGCCAAGCTAGCCATCGGCTATACCCTGGATGAGCTTCAGAACGATATTACCGGTGGGCGTACGCCAGCGTCGTTTGAGCCCTCCATCGACTATGTGGTTACCAAGATTCCGCGCTTCACCTTCGAGAAATTCCCACAGGCCAACGATCGGCTGACGACGCAGATGAAGTCGGTGGGCGAGGTGATGGCGATTGGTCGTACCTTCCAGGAGTCGCTGCAGAAAGCGCTGCGTGGGCTGGAAACCGGTAACGATGGCCTTGATCCGATTATTACCGACTTCACGCCTGACAACATGGCGGTTATCCAGGGCGAGCTTCAGGCCGCCGGTGCCGAGCGTATCTTCTTCATTGCCGATGCCCTGCGCGCCGGCATGAGCGTCGACGAGGTCTTCACGCTGACCAATATCGATCCCTGGTACCTGGTGCAGATCGAGGATCTGGTGCTGACCGAACAGGCCGTGGCCAAGCGGTCGCTGTCCGACTTCAGCGCCACGGAGCTCTATCGCCTGAAGCGCAAGGGCTTCAGCGATGCGCGCCTGGCGAGCCTGCTGGGGGTCGCCGAGAAGGAGTTTCGCAAGACCCGCCAGCGGTTCGGCATCCGCCCGGTCTACAAGCGCGTCGATACCTGTGCCGCCGAGTTTGCCTCGGATACCGCCTATATGTATTCCACCTACGAGGAGGAGTGCGAGGCCGAGGTCAGTGACCGCCAGAAGATCATGGTGCTGGGCGGCGGGCCCAACCGCATCGGCCAGGGCATCGAGTTCGACTATTGCTGCGTGCATGCGGCGCTGGCGATGCGTGAGGATGGTTATGAAACCATCATGGTCAACTGCAACCCGGAAACCGTCTCCACCGACTACGACATCTCCGATCGCCTCTACTTCGAGCCGGTGACGCTTGAAGACGTGCTCGAGATCGCCGACAAGGAGCAGCCGGTCGGGGTGATCGTGCAGTTCGGCGGCCAGACGCCGCTCAAGCTGGCGCGCGAGCTCGAGGCCGCCGGGGTGCCGATCATCGGCACCACGCCGGACGCCATCGACCGCGCCGAGGACCGTGAGCGCTTCCAGCATATGATCGACAAGCTGGGCCTCAAGCAGCCCCCCAATGCCACGGCGCGCAGCTTTGAAGAGGCCTTCGCCAAGGCCGAGGCGATCGGCTACCCGCTGGTGGTGCGCCCGAGCTACGTCTTGGGCGGTCGGGCCATGGAGATCGTCTATGACGCCTCCGAGCTCGAGAATTACATGACCCATGCGGTCAAGGTCTCCAACGACTCGCCGGTGCTGCTCGACCACTTCCTCAATGCGGCCGTCGAGATCGACATCGACGCGGTCAGCGACGGGACGCAGGTGGTGATCGGAGGCATCATGCAGCACATTGAGCAGGCCGGCGTGCACTCCGGCGATTCCGCCTGTTCTCTGCCGCCCTACTCCTTGCCGGCGCACGTGCAGGACGAGATGCGCAGCCAGGTCAGGCAGATGGCCGTGGAGCTCGGCGTCAAGGGCCTGATGAACGTGCAACTGGCCTGGCAGGATGGCGAGGTCTACATCATCGAGGTCAATCCGCGCGCCTCGCGCACCGTGCCTTTCGTCTCCAAGTGCATCGGCATCTCGTTGGCCCAGATCGCCGCACGCTGCATGGCCGGCAAGACCCTGGCCGATCAAGGCTTCGAGCGTGAGATCGTGCCGCATTTCTTCAGCGTCAAGGAGGCGGTGTTCCCGTTCAACAAGTTCCCAGGGGTCGACCCGATCCTGTCGCCGGAAATGAAGTCGACCGGTGAGGTGATGGGTAGTGGCGAGACCTTCGCCGAGGCGTTCTACAAGGCGCAGCTGGGCGCCGGGGAGGCGATTCCGCCGCTGACTGGTGCGCGCAAGGCGTTTCTCTCGGTACGCGATCCCGACAAGGACGGAGTTCTCGAGGTGGCCCGATCTCTGCTAACATTGGGGTTCACCCTATGTGCGACTCGCGGCACGGTGGCGGCACTCGAAGCGGCCGGTCTGCCGGTAGAGGTCGTTAACAAGGTTTATGAAGGCCGTCCGCATATCGTCGATCTGCTCAAGAACGACGAGGTCGCCTATATCGTCAACACGACCGAGGGCCGCCAGGCCATCAACGACTCCTCGGTGATCCGTCGCACTGCACTCGCCCGCAAGGTTCCCTATGCCACGACGCTGGCAGGGGCCAATGCCGTTTGCATGGCGCTCGAGTATGGCAATGCCATTACCGTGCGGCGGTTACAGGAACTGCATGCAGGAGCAACGCAATGAACAAGGTCCCGATGACCGTCGCCGGCGAGAAGCGCCTGCGAGACGAGCTGGAGCACCTCAAGAGCGAGGCTCGGCCCAAGGTGATCGCTGCCATCGCCGAGGCTCGCGAGCATGGCGACTTGAAGGAGAATGCCGAATACCATGCAGCCCGTGAACAGCAAGGCTTCATCGAGGGCCGCATCCAGGAGATCGAGGGCAAGCTCTCGAGCGCCCAGGTCATCGATGTCACCAAGCTGCCCAAGACCGGCAAGGTGATCTTTGGCGTGACCGTGGAGCTGATCAACCTGGAGTCCGATGACGAGGTGACCTACCGCATCGTCGGCGAGGACGAGGCCGACATCAAGTCCGGCCGTATCTCGGTCACATCCCCCATCGCCCGTGCCCTGATCGGCAAGGAAGAAGGCGACGTGGTGGTGGTCAGGACCCCGGGCGGAGAAGTCGAATACGAGGTCGGCAGCGTCGAGCACCTGTAGCCCTTCGGTCAGCGCCTAGCAGGTCAGTAACGGGCGGCAGGTGTCGAGGTAGAAAACGAGAAAACCCGCCGGGAAACATACTTGGCGGGTTTTTTCTGGATTTCTCCTGGGTGTTTGCCATCTTCCTGCTCGGCGCTCGGCGTTCTAACGCCGTCCGTGATGCTCCTCGAATCGCTTGATGTTGGAGAGCTTCGGATTGGCCTGCGGATTGCGCCGATAGAGCAGTGCCATCTTGCCGATGGTCTGTATGGTCTCGGCGCCACTCGTCTTGACCAGCTCGTCGAGCATGGCGCGGCGATCGTCGCGCTCCGGCAGGGCCAGCTTGACCTTGATAAGCTCGTGGTCGCTGAGTGCCCGCTCGAGTTCGGCCAGTACGCCCTCGGACGCGCCGTTCTCGGAGACCGTGACCACGGGGTCGAGATGGTGCCCGATGCTGCGAAATGCTTTCTTTTGTGCCTGTGACAAGCTCATGGTATCTTGCGTCTTCCCGGTTGCGCGCAGCCGCCCATGGTAAGGCGAAACACCGTCGGACGAAAGGCGTGATGCTTCGGATGTCTTGCCGCTACCGGGTTTGAAGGTCACCATTGATTGTCGTCTTCACCATCTGCCCGACCACCTGTTCGTTCTTTTCCTCGTTTTTTCGCAGGTAATGCCGTGGCCACACCCCCTTCTTCTCGACAGGACGCGGGCCGCCGCGCCGACAAGCGTGCTGACCGCAAGCCGGTGAGCAAGACCAGTGCCGCCTGGATGAAGGAGCACTTCGATGATCGTTATGTGCAGCAGCGCTGGCAGGATGGCTATCGCAGCCGCGCCAGCTACAAGTTGCTGGCGCTGGACGAGAAGGATCGGCTCTTCCGGCCCGGCATGACGGTGATCGATCTGGGTGCTGCGCCGGGCGGTTGGAGTCAGGTGGCTGCGGAAAAGGTAGGCGAGCACGGCCTGGTGGTTGCTTCGGATCTCCTGGAGATGGATGCGCTGGCGGGCGTCGAGTTCGTTCAAGGCGATTTTACCGAAGAGGCGGCGCTCGAGGCGATCCTGACGATCCTAAATGATCGTCCGGTAGACCTTGTGATGTCCGACATGGCCCCCAATATGAGTGGTATGGCAGCCATCGATCAACCTCAGGCGATGCATCTTGCCGAACTGGCCCTGGACCTGGCGCAACAGACCCTGCCCCCGGGTGGTCGTTTTTTGACCAAGGTGTTTCAGGGCGAAGGGTTCGATGCCTTCTTCAAGGCGCTTCGAGGCAGCTTTACGCGCGTGGTGACTCGCAAGCCCGAGGCCTCTCGAGCACGCTCCCGGGAGGTGTACTTGTTGGCGGAAGGCTTTCGCGGCTGAACCTCAAGTCGCTCAATCCAACGTCGGCGGTGGCTGAACGCGACCGGCTCATGTAGTGTCGAAGTCAATAAGCATACCAGCCGACACGATTCCAGAAGTGAGGGTGTTCCCTTGAACGACATGGCGAAGAACTTGATTCTGTGGTTGGTCATCGCGGCGGTCCTGCTGACGGTGTTCAACAACTTCAGCGTCGACACCGCACCGCAGACGATGAACTATTCTCAGTTCGTCGAGCAGGTGCAGAACCAGCAGGTCCGCAGTGTCACCATCGATGGCTACACCATCAGTGGTGAACGCACGGATGGCTCGCAGTTCCAGACGATCCGCCCGGCGGCGGAAGATCCCAAGCTCATGGACGACCTGCTTGCCAACGACGTAACCGTCGTCGGCAAAGAGCCCGAGCAGCAGAGCCTGTGGACGCGGTTGCTGATTGCCAGCTTCCCGATTCTGCTGATTCTCGGCATCTTCATGTTCTTCATGCGTCAGATGCAAGGCGGTGGTACTGGCAAGGGCGGGCCGATGAGCTTCGGCAAGTCCAAGGCCAAGCTGCTCTCGCAGGATCAGATCAAGACCACGTTCTCCGACGTGGCCGGCTGCGACGAAGCCAAGGAGGAGGTCGAGGAACTTGTCGACTTCCTGCGTGACCCAACCAAGTTCCAGCGCCTGGGCGGCACCATTCCGCGCGGCGTGCTGATGGTGGGCCCGCCCGGCACCGGTAAAACGCTACTGGCCAAGTCGATTGCCGGTGAGGCCAAGGTACCGTTCTTCTCGATCTCGGGCTCCGATTTCGTCGAGATGTTCGTGGGTGTCGGTGCTTCGCGTGTGCGTGACATGTTCGAACAGGCCAAGAAGCAGGCGCCCTGCATCATCTTCATCGACGAGATCGATGCCGTGGGCCGTTCACGCGGCGCCGGCATGGGCGGCGGCAACGACGAGCGCGAGCAGACCCTCAACCAGCTGCTGGTCGAGATGGACGGTTTCGAGGCCAACGAAGGCATCATCGTCATTGCCGCGACCAACCGTCCCGACGTGCTCGACCCGGCGCTGCTGCGCCCGGGCCGCTTCGACCGCCAGGTAGTGGTAGCACTGCCCGATGTGCGGGGGCGCGAGCATATCCTCAACGTGCACCTGCGCAAGGTACCGTTGGCCGATGACGTCAAGCCCTCGCTGATCGCCCGCGGCACGCCTGGTTTCTCCGGCGCCGACCTGGCCAACCTGGTCAACGAGGCTGCGCTGTTCGCCGCGCGTCGCAACAAGCGCCTGGTGGGCATGGATGAACTCGAGCTCGCCAAGGACAAGATCATGATGGGCGCCGAGCGCAAGTCCATGGTCATGACCGAGAAGGAGAAGCTCAATACCGCTTACCACGAGTCGGGCCACGCGATCATCGGGCTAGTGGTGCCGGAGCATGACCCGGTCTACAAGGTCACCATCATTCCCCGTGGCCGGGCGCTGGGTGTCACCATGTTCCTGCCCGAGGCCGATCGCTACAGCCTGTCGCGTCAGCAGATCATCAGTCAGATCTGCTCGTTGTTCGGTGGCCGTATCGCCGAGGAAATGACGCTCGGACCCAACGGCGTGACCACCGGGGCGTCCAACGACATCAAGCGTGCCACCGAGCTTGCGCATAACATGGTCGCCAAGTGGGGGCTCTCCGATGAAATGGGGCCGATCATGTACGACGAGGACGAGTCACACCAGTTCCTCGGCGGACCCGGCCAGGGCGGCAAGCTCAAGTCCGGTGAAACCACCACCCGCCTCGACAAGGAAGTCCGCAAGATCATCGATGGCTGCTACGCCCAGGCGAAGCAGATCCTCGAGGACAACCGCGACAAGCTGGACGCCATGGCCGAGGCGCTGATGAAATACGAAACCATCGACGCCACCCAGCTCAAGGACATCATGGAAGGGCGTGATCCACGCCCTCCCGAGGGTTGGGACGACCCCAGCAGTGGCGCGCCTTCGGCCGGTGACTCTGGCTCGCAGGCCGCACCCGAGGCACCCGGCCAGGCCGATGGCGACGAGAACGACGACGGCCCCCGCCGCCGGCCTTCCGACCCGCTGGGGGGGCCGGCTGGCAGCTGAAATCTCAGGTAGCGCGTATCAGGCAGGCGCCCCGCGGGGCGCCTTCTCACGTCTGGTGTTCATTCATTCCTTGATTCAGGCAGCATGATGGCCAGTACCGCATCGATACACCTGCCGTGTGGGCGGCATCGCCTCGATATTTCCTACCCACGCGTCATGGGAATACTCAACGTGACCCCCGACTCGTTCTCCGACGGCGGGCAGCACCTGGTGCTCGACGACGCCTTGCGTCATGCCGAGCGCATGCTCGCCGAGGGGGCCGCGATCATCGACGTGGGCGGCGAGTCGACCCGTCCAGGCGCCGCGACGATCAGCCCTCAACAGGAGCTTGACCGGGTGGCGCCGGTGGTCGAAGCACTGGTTCGCGAACTCGACGCCTTGGTGTCGGTGGACACCAGCGCCCCCGAGGTGATGCGCGAGAGTGCCTCGCTGGGCGCGGGAATGATCAATGATGTCCGTGCGCTGGAGCGTGACGGGGCGTTGGAAGGCGCCATAGGGACGGGCCTGCCGGTCTGCCTGATGCATCGGCAAGGCGAGCCCCACGACATGCAGCAGGCGCCCCGCTATGATAGGCCCGTGGAGGAAGCGGTCGCCGACTATCTCGAGGCGCGTATCGCGGCTTGCGAAGCGGCGGGCCTGCGTCGCGAGCGTCTGTTGCTGGACCCTGGCTTCGGCTTCGGCAAGACCGTGGAGCATAACTTGCGCCTGCTGAACCGCATGGAGCGTCTCGAGCGTCTCGGACTGCCCTTGCTGGTCGGCACGTCACGCAAGAGCATGATCGGCAAGGTGTTGGCACGCCCGGTCGAAGAGCGGCTCCCCGGCGGCCTGGCTCTGTCGGCCCTGGCTGTCGAGCGGGGAGCGAGAATCCTGCGTGTCCACGATGTCGGTCCCACGGTGGACGCAGTGAACATGACCTGGGCGGTACTCAAGGAAGGTTTCGAACATGACTAGACGTTATTTTGGCACCGACGGCATCCGCGGCACCGTGGGCGAGGCGCCGATTACCGCGGATTTCATGCTCAAGCTGGGCTGGGCCACGGGACGAGTGCTGGCGCGCGAGACGGGGCGCGCCCGGGTACTGATCGGCAAGGACACGCGGATTTCCGGTTACATGTTCGAGTCGGCGCTGGAGGCCGGGCTTTCGGCAGCGGGTGTCGATGTGATGCTGCTCGGCCCCATGCCCACGCCGGGCATCGCTTACCTGACGCGCACGTTTCGTGCTGATGCCGGCATCGTCATCTCGGCCTCGCATAACCCGTTTGCCGACAATGGCATCAAGTTCTTCTCCGCCGAGGGTGTCAAGCTCGACGATGCGGTCGAGGCAAGAATCGAAGCCATGATCGAGGAGCCGCTGACCACCGTTCCCGCTGACCGCCTGGGCAAGGCGGTGCGCGTCAATGACGCCGCCGGGCGCTACATTGAATTCTGCAAGTCGACCATCCCCGACCGGCTCAGTCTGCATGGTCTACGCATGGTGATCGACTGCGCCAACGGCGCGACTTACCACATTGCACCCAGCGTGTTTCGTGAGCTGGGTGCCGAAGTCAGCGTGATCGGCGCCACCCCCGATGGTTTCAACATCAATCAGGAGGTGGGCTCCACGCATCCGGCGCGGTTGCGGGCCGAGGTGATCCAGCAAGGCGCCGATCTCGGGGTGGCCTTCGATGGCGACGGCGATCGGGTTTTGCTGGTGGATGCCGACGGGCGCGAGATCGATGGCGACGATATCCTTTACCTGATCGCCTGCGATCGCCATTCCCGTGGCCAGTTGGGCGGTGGCGTGGTCGGCACCGTGATGAGCAACTTCGGGCTGGCGGCGGCCTTCGAGGCCTTACAGGTTCCCTTCGAGCGCGCCAAGGTGGGCGATCGCTATGTCATCGAGCGACTGGCCTCGAACGGCTGGCAGCTCGGCGGGGAGTCGTCGGGCCATATCGTCTGCGGCCATGTTCAGACCACCGGCGATGGCATCGTCTCCGCGCTTCAGGTGCTGGCGATCATGGTGCGCGAGGAAAAGCCGCTCAGCCGCCTGCTGTCGGGCCTGGAAA
This sequence comes from Halomonas korlensis, assembly GCF_900116705.1. Classification (GTDB taxonomy): domain Bacteria; phylum Pseudomonadota; class Gammaproteobacteria; order Pseudomonadales; family Halomonadaceae; genus Halomonas; species Halomonas korlensis. Next base: position 33,497 of record NZ_FPBP01000016.1, read on the forward strand.
AAGCGCCGCAAGTGCTCGTCAACGTTCGCCTGACGCCGGGCAGCGATGCCAAGGCGATGCTGGAAAAGGACGCGCTCAAGCAAGCGGTAAGCGCCGTGGAGTCGGAGCTCGGCGATCAAGGGCGGGTGTTGCTGAGGGCGTCCGGTACCGAGCCGTTGATTCGCGTCATGGTCGAGGGTCGCGCTCACCTTGATGTGGATGGGCTGGCGCGTCGCCTGGCAGGCGAGGTCGAGGGGTTGCTGAGCTAGTAGCCGACCTGGGCGGCCCGGCCGCGGCTGTGGTTGTCTTGGCCAGAGCACTCCTATACCATTTCGCACCACCTTGAAAGAGGACACCCGATGCGCACGCCATTGATCGCCGGTAACTGGAAGATGAACGGCTCTCGGGAGCTGATCGAACACTTCGGTCGCCAGGTCACCAGCGACGCATTGCCGGGCGGAGTGAGCGCGGCGCTGATGGTGCCTTTTCCCTATCTCGAGGCGGCAAACAAGGCGTTCAAGGCGGGACCGTTGGTAGTGGGCGCCCAGACCCTCAGCGATCAGCCCTCCGGCGCCTTTACCGGTGAGGTGAGCGGCAATATGCTCGCCGAACTCGGGGCGCAATATGTCCTGGTGGGGCACTCGGAGCGGCGCGCATTATTCCATGAGGACGACACGGCCGTGCTGGCGCGCGTCAGGGCCGCGCTTGCCGCAGGCCTGGTGCCGATGCTGTGCCTGGGCGAGACCCTTGAGGAGCGGGAGGCCGAACGGACCGAGGCGGTGGTGCTCGGCCAGCTCGAGGCGGTATTGGACGCCCTCGAAGCGGATCAGCGCCAGCGTCTGGTGATCGCCTACGAGCCGGTGTGGGCCATCGGCACCGGACGCACGGCCTCACCAGAGCAGGCGCAGGCCGTGCATGAGGTCATTCGCGCTCGCCTGGCGCGTTACTCGGCGCCCCTGGCCGAGGGCATGCAGTTGCTCTATGGCGGCAGCATGAAGGCGAGCAACGCCGCCGAGCTGCTTGCCCAGCCGGACATCGACGGCGGCCTGGTGGGCGGTGCTTCGCTCAAGGTCGACGATTTTCTAGCCATCTGTCAGTCAGCAGGTTGAATCCATGCAAGTTGCTATTCTCATGATCCACGTGGCGATTGCCATCGCCCTGGTTGCGCTTATCCTGCTGCAGCAGGGCAAGGGTGCCGAAGCCGGTGCCGCCTTCGGGGGCGGCGCCTCCCAGACCGTGTTCGGTTCGCGCGGCAGTGGCGGCTTTCTGGCCAAGTTCACCGGCGTGCTTGCCGTAGCGTTCTTCGTGACGTCGCTGGCCCTGGCCTGGTTCGCCAGCCAGGCAGGTGACGCGCCCCAGGCAGGCATCCCAGATGCCGAGCTGGTCGAGCGTCAGCAGGGCGTGCCAACCCTTGACGATGACAGCGACGACGTGGATAATACCGCGCCAGTGCTAGAGGAAAGCAGCGACTGAGGTCTTGCTGAAATCCAGCCTCCCTGATGCCGAAGTGGTGGAATTGGTAGACACGCTATCTTGAGGGGGTAGTGACCTTATGGTCGTGCGGGTTCAAGTCCCGCCTTCGGCACCACCCGATATAACGATGGGGGCAACGCCAGTCGAAGCGTCCATCGCATTGTCAGTAGCAGGATTGGCAATAAGGCAATATAGAGTGCGATACGTCTTGACGCGAAACACCGGCAGGCGTAAAGTCCTCGACCTAGATTGATGCGGGGTGGAGCAGTCTGGTAGCTCGTCGGGCTCATAACCCGAAGGTCATCGGTTCAAATCCGGTCCCCGCTACCATCTTCCTGGCAGGCGTCTTCGGGTCTCATCGAAGTCAGATAGCGCCGCCGAAGAGGAAGAGGTACTACAGGTTTCTTGTAAAAGCCCCTTCCTGTGAAGGGGCTTTTTGTTAGCAGACAACCCGGCGATGCAGGGCATGACGGGTGTTGATCCGTTCCATGTCCATCAGCCACCTGACTCTTCTGACTCCCGGCCAGGTGCCTGATGCAACGGCTGTAGGAGTTTTTCCGTGGCAATCAAGGATGCGGCACTGCAAGCGCTGATCGAGCCCGTGGTGACTTCCATGGGCCTCGAGCTGTGGGGCATCGATTACCTGTCCCAGGGCAAGCACACACGGCTGGTGATTTACATCGAGCATGACGATGGCGTGACGGTCGACGATTGCGCCGATGTGAGTCGCCAGGTGAGCGCGGTGCTCGATGTCGAGGATCCCATCCATGGCGAATATCGCCTCGAGGTGTCTTCGCCGGGCATGGATCGGCCGCTCTTTACGCTCGACCACTTCACGCGTTATCGCGGCCACCAGGTGAACATCAAGCTGCGCACTCCCTTCGATGGGCGACGCAAATTCCAGGGGTTGCTGGCCGGCGTCGAGGGCGATGATGTGCTGCTGCAACTCGACGGCGAAGAATACTGCTTTCCCATCGACACCATCGATCAAGCGCGTCTGGTGCCCCGCTTCGATGATTGAGCTCAGCACCCGGGGTCGACATATGAAGATGGTGGTCAAGGACAGGTTTTCTGGCGAGGCAAAGGCATGAGTAGAGAAATACTGACGGTCGTTGATGCGATCTCCAACGAGAAGGGCGTGCCCCGCGAGGTGATTTTCGAGGCCGTCGAGGCGGCACTTGCCAGCGCATCGCGCAAGCGCTTCGAGAATCAAGAAGCCAGCGTTAGGGTACACATCGACCGCAGCACGGGCGACTACGAGACGTTTCGCCGCTGGGAAGTGATCGAGGACGACGACTTCGACGGCCCCGATGCCCAGATCAAGCTCTCCTATGCCCAGCGCCGCGACCCGCCGCTGGGGCTGGGTGATGTCGTCGAGGAGCGTATCGAGAATGCTTCCTTCGGCCGGATCGCCGCCCAGACCGCCAAGCAGGTCATTGTGCAGAAGGTCCGCGAGGCAGAGCGAGCCGAAGTCGTTCGCATCTACGCCGAGCGAGAAGGCGAGCTCGTCGCCGGTATCGTCAAGAAGACGACGCGTGATGGCCTGATCATCGATCTGGGCGACAACGCCGAGGCGTTCCTGCCGCGCAGCGAGATGATCCCGGGCGAGCGCTACCGCATGAACGAGCGGGTGCGTGCCCTGCTGGTCAAGGTCGACCCTGAAGCGCGCGGCGCCCAGCTGATCCTGTCGCGCACGTGTCCGGAGCTGATCATCGAGCTGTTCATGATCGAGGTGCCGGAAATCGCCGAGCAGCTCATCGAGATCAAGGGCGCGGCGCGTGATCCGGGTTCGCGGGCCAAGATCGCCGTCAAGACCAATGACCGGCGCATCGACCCGGTCGGTGCCTGTGTTGGCATGCGTGGCTCGCGCGTTCAGGCGGTCTCCTCGGAGCTGCAGAACGAACGGGTGGATATCGTGCTGTGGGATGACAATCCCGCCCAGCTGGTCATCAACGCCATGGCACCGGCAGAGGTCGCCTCGATCCTCGTCGACGAGGACGCCCATGCGATGGACGTGGCCGTCGCCGAGGACAACCTGGCCCAGGCCATCGGCCGCAGCGGTCAGAACGTTCGCCTGGCCTCTGAGCTTACCGGCTGGCGTCTCAACGTCATGACCGAGGACGAGGCGGAGGACAAGCGCGACCAGGAGATCGACAGCCTGGTCGAACACTTCATCCAGCACTTGGAAGTTGACGAAGATGTGGCGCGCTTGCTCGTCGAGGAAGGCTTTACCTCGATCGAGGAAGTCGCCTATGTGCCGGTGGAAGAAATGCTTGAGATCGAAGAGTTCGATGAAGCAACGGTCGAAGAGCTACGCGCCCGCGCCAAGGATGAGTTGTTGAACCTGGCCATCGCCTCCGAAGAGGAGCTCGATGGCGCCCAGCCGGCCGACGACCTGCTGGAAATGGACGGCATGGAACGTCACCTGGCCTACATCCTGGCCAGCCGAAAGATCGTCACCATGGAAGATCTTGCCGAACAATCCGTCGATGATCTGCTGGACATCGAAGGAATGGACGAGGAGCGCGCCGCGGCACTGATCATGACTGCCCGTGCGCCGTGGTTCGAAGGCGAATAATTCAAGAGCATCTAGCTCGATGTCGAATCATTCGAATCATGAATCATTCGATTGCGAACAGTATTAGGTCACGGGCTGAGGAGGGTCGTAATGTCAGAAATGACCGTTAAGGATTTTGCAGCAAAAGTGGGGCGTGATGTGCCTCGCCTGCTCGAACAGATGAAAGATGCCGGACTTGAACACAAGTCGGAAGGCGACGCCGTGTCCGAGGAGGACAAGCGTCAATTGCTTGACCATCTCACCAAGAGCCATGGTGGCGGTCCGGGCGCGAGGAATCGCGTTACCCTGACGCGCAAGACCAAGAGCCGCATCAAGACCGGTGAGCGAGGCAAGTCCATCGAGGTACAGGTGCGCAAAAAGCGTACCTACGTCAAGCGTGCCGAAGAGGAGGCGCCTGCGCCCGAGCCGGAGCAGGAAACCGGTCCTCGCCAGCTGGTGGGTGACATGGCCGATTCGCGCCAGGCCCAGGAGGAGCGCGATTCTCGTGAGGCCGAGGAGACCCGGGCACGCGCCGCTGAAGAATCGGCTCGCGAGGCTGCGGCCAAGCTCGAGGCCGAAAAGGCCGTGACCCAGCCGGACATTCCGGTGCCAGAGTTGGACGATAGCGCGCCCTCTCCCAGCGAACCGCCGGCACCGCCCAAGGAAGGCCGAAGCGACGTGCGCCGCGCCGCGGTCAAGAAAGCGACCACCAAGGCGGGCGCCGGCAAGAAGGGGCGCAGCGACCGTGAAGACGAGCGTGGCGATCGCGACGAGCGCCGCCGGGGAGGCGGCAAGAAGGTCAAGCGTGCCGAGCGCCGCGGCAGTCGTCGTGGTGGCGGTGGCCAGAGCGGCGGCAAGCATGGCTTCCAGAAGCCGACCCAGCCGATCGTGCGCGAGGTATCGATCCCCGAGTCGATCAGCGTCGCCGATCTGGCCGACAAGATGTCGATCAAGGCCAATGAAGTCATCAAGGCCATGTTCACCATGGGCGCCGCGGTGACCATCAACCAGACCATCGATCAGGACACCGCGGCGATCGTGGTCGAGGAAATGGGCCACACGCCCAAGCTGGTCAAGGACGATGCGCTGGAGACCGAGGTGCTCGAGGGCATCTCCTACGAGGGCGAGGAAATCACCCGCTCGCCGGTCGTTACGGTCATGGGTCACGTCGACCACGGCAAGACGTCACTGCTCGACCATATCCGCAAGGCCAAGGTGGCGACCGGGGAAGCCGGTGGCATCACCCAGCACATCGGCGCCTATCACGTGGAAGACGACCATGGTGGCGTGACCTTCCTGGATACCCCAGGCCACGCGGCGTTCACCGCCATGCGTGCTCGCGGTGCCAAGGCGACCGACGTGGTCGTGCTGGTGGTGGCCGCCGACGACGGCGTGATGCCCCAGACCATCGAGGCCATCGAGCACTCGCGGGCCGCCGAAGTGCCCATGGTGGTGGCGATCAACAAGATCGACAAGCCGGGTATCGACCTGGACCGGATCAAGAACGAGCTCTCGCAGCACGGCGTGATCTCGGAAGAGTGGGGCGGTGATACGCAGTTCGTCCACGTCTCCGCGCACACCGGCGAGGGCATCGACAACCTGCTGGAGTCCATCCTGTTGGTGTCTGAGGTGCTCGAGCTAAAGGCCGTTCCGGAAGCGCCCGGCAAGGGCGTGGTCGTCGAGTCGCGTCTCGACAAGGGTCGCGGTCCGGTGGCCACCGTGCTGGTCCAGAACGGTACCCTGCGCAAGGGCGACATCGTGCTCGCCGGCCTCCATTATGGCCGCGTGCGCGCCCTGACCAACGAACTCGGCAAGCAGGTCGACGCGGTCGGCCCGTCCATGCCGGTGGAGATCCAGGGGCTCGACGGTACACCCGAGGCGGGTGACGACTTCATGGTGCTGGCCGACGAGAAGAAGGCCCGCGAGGTCGCCAACTTCCGTCAGGGCAAGTACCGCGAGGTGCGCCTGGCGCGTCAGCAGAAGGCCAAGCTGGAGAACATGTTCAGCCAGATGGGGCAGGATGTTGCCGCCAAGGTCAACATCGTGCTCAAGGCCGACGTGCAGGGCTCGCTGGAAGCCATCAAGGGCGCACTGGAAGAGCTCTCCACCGACGAGGTGGAAGTGGCCGTGGTATCTTCCGGCGTGGGCGGTATCACCGGTACCGACGCCAACCTGGCGCTGGCCAGTGACGCCATCGTGGTCGGCTTCAACGTGCGTGCCGACGCCGCGGCCCGCGAGATCATCGAGCGTGAAGGGCTGGATCTGCGCTACTACAGCGTCATCTACCAGCTGATCGACGAGGTCAAGCAGGCCATGAGCGGCATGCTGGCGCCGGAGTGGAAGGAAGAGATCGTCGGCATTGCCGAGGTTCGTGACGTCTTCCGCGCACCGAAAATCGGTGCCATCGCCGGCTGTATGGTGATCGAGGGCACGGTGCATCGCCACAAGAAGATCCGCGTGCTGCGCGAGGATGTGGTGATCTACGAGGGCGAGCTCGAGTCACTGCGCCGCTTCAAGGACGACGTCCAGGAAGTGCGCAATGGCATGGAATGCGGTATCGGCGTGAAGAACTACAACGATGTCCAGGTCGGCGACAAGATCGAGGTCTTCGATCAGATCAAGGTCGAGCGCACGCTCTAACCGCTCGAGGAGGCCTTAATGCGCGAGTTCAAGCGTACCGACCGAGTCGCTGATCAGCTCCAGAAGGAGCTGGCAGTACTCATCCAGCGTGAGGTCAAGGACCCGCGCCTGGGCATGGTCACCGTCAGTGGCGTCGAGGTAAGCCGTGATCTCGGCTATGCCGACGTTCACGTGACGCTGCTGGGAGAGGAGGATGCCGCGCGGATCAAGGAGAACCTCAAGGTTCTCAAGCAGGCCGCCGGCTTCCTGCGCAGCCAGATCGCCCGGCGCGTCAAGCTGCGCCATGTGCCCGAACTGCGCTTTCACTTTGATGAGAGCGTGGTGCGCGGCCAGCGGTTGTCATCGCTGATCGACGAAGCGGTACAAAGCGATCGTCTGCGTCAGGACGTCGAAGATGGCTCGCGGGACGAGCCGGGCGAGGCGTTGGATGACCGGGAGGGTCGTGATTGATGGCGCGTCGTCGCCGTGGCCTCCCTGTGAATGGTGTTCTGCTGCTTGACAAGCCCAAGGGTCTGTCGAGCAACCACGCCTTGCAACAGGCGCGACGCCTGTTCCAGGCGCAGAAAGCCGGCCATACCGGGACGCTGGACCCTATGGCGACGGGGTTGTTGCCGGTCTGCTTCGGTGAGGCGACCAAGTTTTCGGCGTATTTGCTGGAGGCCGACAAGGTTTATCGCGCCTGCGTCGAACTGGGGGCGTTCACCGACACCGGCGATGCCGAAGGCGAGCGGGTCGAGCGCTTCGCGGTGCCGCCTCTCGTCGAGGCCGATATCGAGGCAGCGCTCGAAGGCTTTCGCGGCGACATCGATCAGGTGCCGCCCATGCACTCGGCGCTCAAGCACCAAGGGCGCAAGCTCTACGAGCTGGCGCGGGAAGGCAAGACGGTAGCGCGTGCAGCGCGTCGCGTGACGGTGTATGATGCGCGCCTCCTCGCTTTCGAGGGCGAGGCCTTCGAGCTCGAGGTGCGTTGCAGCAAGGGTACCTATATCCGTACCCTGGCCGAGGATCTCGGCCGTGCCTTGGGCTGTGGCGGCTATATCAGTGCGCTGCGTCGCCTGGCAACCGGGCCCTTCGAGGCCGCGGACATGTTGAGCCTCGAGACACTCGAGGAGCTGCCTGGCCAGGGCGAGCGCGAGGCGACATTGCTGCCCGTGGATGCCCTTGTTGCGCATCTGCCAGCGCTCAAGGTGGACGGCGAGGCGGGCCGACGACTGAACCACGGCCAACCGGCCGGTGTTGACACCGACGGGCTGGCGGTAGGCGAGATCGCGAGACTCTACCATGACGAGGTCTTTCTGGGCCTCGGCACGGTAACGGGGCCACAGGAGGTGGCGCCGAAACGACTGCTCAACACGGCAGTCGATTGAAGGAGAAACGTTCGAGACTGCAAATATGCGTGGTCTCACTCTTTTCACCACTCAGGCATATTGCTTACTGGAGAGACAGATGGCACTGACCGCTGAACAGAAAGCCGAAATCGTCAACGAATTTGGTCGTGGCGACAACGATACCGGATCCCCCGAAGTTCAGGTGGCTCTGCTGAGCGCCAACATCAACGGCCTGCAGGATCACTTCAAGACTAACAAGCAGGACCACCACTCGCGTCGTGGCCTGATCCGTATGGTTAACCAGCGTCGCAAGCTGCTGGATTACCTGAAGCGCAAGGACTTCGAGCGCTATCAGGCACTTATCCAGCGCCTCAGCCTGCGTCGCTAAGCTGAAAAAGGGGGCACCTCTGCGCTTATGCTGCGTGGCCCCGGCCTTTTCGCCAGTGACGACGATGAAACGGGTAGCCCTGCGGGGCTGCCCGTTTCTCGTTTCTGGGGCAAAAGGCGCGATGAGTTACCATCCGTCGATATGGTGGTTCTCCCGCCCATGACCCCCTAAAATGGTCGCCGAGCCGAAATGATCAAAACATCGAAAAGTTGAAGGAAGTCGCCGTGAATCCGGTCAAGAAAACATTTGAGTACGGTCGTAGCACCGTCACCCTGGAAACCGGGCGCATTGCCCGCCAGGCCACCGGTGCCGTGATGGTCACCATGGACGACACCGTGGTGCTTTGCACCGTGGTCGCCAGGAAGGAGGCCAACCCTGCACAGCCCTTCTTCCCGCTCTCCGTCCACTATCAGGAAAAGACATACGCGGTCGGCAAAATTCCCGGCGGCTTCTTCAAGCGCGAAGGACGCCCCACCGAGAAGGAAACCCTGACCTCGCGGCTGATCGATCGGCCGATTCGCCCGCTGTTCCCCAAGGGATTCATGAACGAGGTACAGGTGGTCTGCTCGGTGCTCTCCACCGACCGCAACCATGACCCGGACATCGCCGCGATGCTCGGCACCTCCGCCGCGCTGATGATATCCGGCGTGCCCTTCAATGGCCCGATTGCCGCGGCACGCGTCGGCTTCAACGACGACAAGGGCTACTTTCTCAACCCCACCGTCGAGGAGCTCGCTGGCTCCGAACTCAACATGGTGGTGGCAGGTACCGAGAAGGCCGTGCTGATGGTCGAGTCGGAGGCCAAGGAGCTGCTCGAGGACGAGATGCTGGGTGGGGTGCTCTTCGCCCATCAAGAGATGCAGGTCGCCATCTCGACCATCAAGGAACTCGCCGCCGAGGCCGGCAAGCCGAAGTGGGACTGGCAGCCTGCTGTCGAGAATACCGCCCTGAAGACGGCGGTAGCGGAAGCCTTCGAAGACAAGGTGGGCGACGCTTACCGCCTGACCGACAAGATGATCCGCCAGGACGCCCTTTCAGTACTCAAGGCGGAGGCCGTCGAGCAGCTGGCCGGTGAAGGCGAGGGCAAGTTTGATGTCGACGAGGTAAAAGCCGCCTTCGCGGGGCTGGAGAAGCGCATCGTACGCTCGCGAGTGGTCAAGGGCGAGCCGCGGATCGACGGGCGCGACCTGAAGACCGTGCGTCCGCTGGATATCGAAGTCGGCAGCCTGCCCAAGACCCATGGCTCGGCCATCTTCACGCGCGGCGAGACCCAGGCAATCGTGATCGCCACCCTCGGGACGCTGCGCGATGCCCAGCTGATCGAGTCGCTGGAAGGCGAGCGCAAGGACCGCTTCCTGTTGCACTACAACTTCCCGCCCTACAGTGTGGGCGAGGCCGGTTTCATGGGCGGTCCCAAGCGCCGCGAAATCGGCCACGGCCGCCTGGCGCGCCGCGGCGTGCAGGCGATGCTGCCCGACGAAGCCGACTTTCCCTACACCATCCGCGTGGTGTCGGAAATTACCGAGTCCAACGGCTCGAGTTCCATGGCCTCGGTGTGCGGCTCGTCACTGGCGCTGATGGACGCCGGCGTGCCGATGAAGGCGCCGGTGGCCGGCATCGCCATGGGGTTGGTCAAGGACGATGACGGCTTCGCCGTCCTCACCGACATCCTTGGTGACGAAGATCATCTTGGCGACATGGACTTCAAGGTCGCGGGTAGCGTCGAGGGTGTCACCGCCCTGCAGATGGACATCAAGATCGAGGGCATCAACGAGGAAATCATGGAGGTCGCGCTCCAGCAGGCCCATGAGGCGCGCCTGCACATCCTCGAGCAGATGAATACGGTCCTCGCCCAGAGCCGTGCCGAAGTCTCCGAGAACGCCCCATCGATGGCCACCATCAAGATCGACCCGGAGAAGATCCGCGACGTCATCGGCAAGGGTGGCGCCACCATCCGCAAGATTTGCGAGGACACCGGTGCCTCGATTGATCTGGATGATAACGGCACCGTGCGCATCTACGCCGAGGACAAGGCGGCTGCCAAGCGCGCCATCGACACCGTGCTGGCAATCACCGCCGAGGCGGAAATCGGCAAGCTCTACCGCGGCAAGGTGGTGCGCATTGCCGATTTCGGCGCCTTCGTCAATATCATGCCGGGCACCGATGGCCTGGTGCACATCTCCCAGATCGTCCCCGAGCGGGTCAACGATGTGCGCGACTTCCTCAACGAGGGCGACGAGGTCGTGGTCAAGGTACTCGACATCGACAACCGCAACCGCGTGAAGCTCACCATCAAGGAGATGACCCCGGAAGAGAAAGCCGCTTTCGAGGCCGAAGCGGCTGACGCCGAGTTATAAACGCCGAGCGCCGAGCTGCAAGCAAAACCGCCGCCAGGGTCCTGCCCTGGCGGCGGTTTTTTATGTGTAGTAAACTCAAAAAAGGCGTGCCCCGGGAGTCAATCCCGGGGCACGCTTTCTGCTAGGCGCTAGGCGCTAGGCGCTAGGCGCTAGGCGCTAGGCGCTAGGCGCTAGGCGCTTACCGCTCGATGGCCAGCGCCACGCCCTGCCCGCCGCCGATACACAATGTCGCCAGGCCCTTTTTGGCATCCCGAGCGATCATTTCATGCAGCAGGGTGACGAAGATACGACAGCCAGAGGCGCCGATCGGGTGGCCAAGCGCAATGGCGCCGCCGTTGACGTTGATCTTGGACGTATCCCAGCCGAGTTCCTTGTTGACGGAAATGGCTTGGGCGGCGAATGCCTCGTTGGCCTCGATCAGGTCCAGGTCGTCAAGGCTCCAGCCGGCCTTCTTGAGACACAGGCGGGTGGCCGGCGCCGGACCGATGCCCATGATGGCGGGGTCGACGCCGGCGTTGCTGTAGGCAGCAATGCGCGCCAGCGGCTCGAGTCCCAGGGCCTTGGCTTTCTCGGCCGAGCAGATCATCACCACCGCGGCGCCGTCGTTGAGGGCGGAGGCATTGCCGGCGGTTACGCTGCCGTCTTTCTTGAAGGCCGGACGCATGCCCGAAAGCTTCTCGGCGGTCACTTCACGCGGATTCTCATCGGTATCGAAGACCAGCGGGTCGCCCTTGCGCTGGGGAATCTCCACCGGCACGATCTGACTCTTGAACTTGCCTTCCTTGATGGCCGCGGCGGCTTTCTGCTGCGACGCGGCGGCGAACTCGTCCATCTCCTCGCGGCTGATGCCGTACTTCTCGCCCAGGTTCTCGGCGGTGATGCCCATATGGTAATGGTTGAAGGCGTCCCACAAGCCGTCGTGGACCATGGTGTCGATGGCCTTCCAGTCGCCCATGCGCTGGCCGGTGCGAGAGTTGGGCAACACGTGCGGTGAGGCGGACATGTTCTCCTGTCCGCCGGCAAGGATCAGCTCGGCATCGCCGCAGCGGATCGCTTGAGTCGCCAGGTGCAGGGCCTTGAGACCCGATCCGCAGACCTTGTTGATGGTCATGGCGGGCACGGCATCCGGCAGGCCACCCTTGATGGAAGCCTGGCGGGCGGGGTTCTGACCCACCCCTGCGGTCAGCACCTGACCGAGCAGGACCTCGTCGACCTGATCACCGGAAACGCCGGTGCTGGCGAGAATGTCCTTGATGACATGAGCGCCCAGGTCGCTGGCGGGAATGCCGGCGAGGGAGCCACCGAAGGCACCGACGGCCGTGCGGCGCGCGGCAACGATCACCACTTCTTGCATGGGAAAATCTCCTGAACGTGAATAGCGGACTTGCGTTATCTCAGCATAGGGGACCCTGGCTTGCTGCGGCAATGCCCAAGATGGCGAATACGTGCAATAGACGGAATTTTCTCGCCGCTAGCGCTGGTCTCGATGCAAGGCTGCGCTCAGCGGGGCAATACCAGGGGCTGGTTATCGATCAGGCGCGTCGTACCCAGTCGGGCGGCGGCGAGCAGGATGGCGTCGTGCGTAGTCGCCGTCACCGGCCCTAGGTCCTCGGCACGCAATTCCAGGTAATCGGGCACGAAGCCGGTCTCCTCGAGGCATGCCAGTCCCTCAGCGAGCGTCGAGTCGACATCGGCGCCGTCCTCCAGGCGCTGGCGTAGCTCGCACAGGATCGAATAGAGCCGTGGTGCGATGATGCGCTGGTGTGTCTCGAGATAGCCGTTGCGAGAGGAAAGCGCCAGGCCGTCCTCGGCGCGCACAATGGGGACTCCGACTATTTCGACTGGAAAGTGCAGGTCGGCGACCAGGCGTCGGATCACCGCCAGCTGCTGATAATCCTTCTGGCCGAAGCAGGCCAGGTCGGGCTGCACCAGATTGAAGAGCATGGCGACGATGGTGGCGACACCATCGAAATGTCCCGGCCGCGAGCCGCCACAGAGGCCCTCGCTGATCTCGGGGACGCGAATGCGCGTCTGGCTTTCGAGAGGGCGAGGATAGACGGCATCGACCGCCGGGGCGAACAGCAGGTCGCAACCGGCGGCCTCAAGCTGGGCCTGGTCATCGGACAGGGTGCGCGGATAGGCCGCCAGGTCTTCGCCCGGCCCGAATTGTAGTGGGTTGACAAAGATAGTCGTTACCACCACATCGCAGCGCTCGCGGGCGGCCGCGACCAGCGCCAGATGGCCGGCATGCAGGTTGCCCATGGTGGGCACTAGCCCGATGCGTTGGCCATGCCGGCGATAGTGATTCAGTGTCGTGCGCAGATCGGGGATCTCTCGCAGGGTATGCATCCTGGTGGATCTCCTGGGAACCGGTGGTCAGAAACTATGCTCTTCGGCGGGGAAGCGGCGTGCCTTGACGTCTTCATGGTAGCGGCGAAACGCGCCCTGAATATCGGCGGCCTCGGCCATGAAGTTCTTGACGAAGCGTGGTGTTCGACCGTGGGTCACGCCCAGTACGTCGTGCATGACGAGAATCTGGCCATCGGTATCGCTGCCCGCGCCGATGCCGATCACCGGCACGTCCAGTGCCTCGGTCACGGCGCGCCCCAGGCTTGCCGGCACGCACTCGAGCAGTATTACCGAAGCGCCGGCTTCCACCAGGGTACGGGCATCCTCGAGGATCTGGGTTGCCCGCTCGGCTTCGCGACCCTGCACCTTGTAACCCCCCAGCTGATAGACCGACTGAGGCGTCAGGCCCAGATGGGCGCAGACCGGAACGCCACGCCGGGTCAGTTCACGGATGCCCTCGGCCATCCAGGCCTCACCTTCGACCTTGACCAGCTCGGCGCCGGCGCGCATCAACGCGCCGGCATCCTCAAGCAGGCGCTCGAGACTGGCGTTGCTCATGAACGGAAGATCGACCATCATCAGGCTGGCAGTCTTGCCGCGGGCGACGCAGCGCGTGTGGTAGCAGATGTCGTCGACGGTCACCGGGAGCGTGCTGGCATGACCCTGCAGGACCATGCCCAGGGAGTCGCCTACCAGCAGGACTTCGATGCCCGCCTCGCCGGCAGCGCGGGCGAATGAGGCATCGTAGGCCGTCAGGCAGCTAAAGGGCTCTCCGGCGTGCTTCAAGCTTTTTAGCGTGCTCAGGGTGACGGTTTTCATGGCGTGCTCTCGTCGTTGTCGGCGGTCGGTGTCGATTGCCGCCCGAGTGGTGCCCATGATTGTTACCCAAACCGCCCCGAAGAGTCGATAGGTAACACGTTCTGCGTTTTTCAGGCGCCAGGTAACATCGGCGATACGCCGTGATCACCCAGCGCGGCGGCCAACCGAGCCACTGAACGGCCATCGGGAAGCCGCAGCTCGGGGGCGACGTCTGCCAGTGGCAGCAGCACGAAGGCACGATAGGCGAGCTCTGGGTGGGGCAGGGTCAATCGGGGCCACGTCAATCGATAGTCGTCAAAAAGCAGCAGGTCGAGGTCAAGGGTACGCGGTCCCCAGTGGCGCTGGCGTACGCGTCCATGACGCTGTTCTACGGCCTGAAGCTGGTCGAGCAGTGCTAAGGGCGATAGTCGCGTGGCGACCATGGCCACGGCATTGATGAAATCGGGCTGATCCGCGGGGCCAACTGGGCGGCTCTTGTAGCAGCTCGAGGCGACAAGTCGCCGCGTCAAGGGCAGTCGATCGATTTCCTGTAAGGCACGTACGACATGGTCGAGTGGGTCATCGAGATTGCTGCCCAGGCCGATCCAGGCACGCTGGTCGCTCATGTCTCGCTCGAGGGGCTTCGCGGCTTGCGACGGCGGCGGCGCTTGCGAGGCGCGCCACTGCCTGCGGGGTCGGCACCGACCTTGCCCAGCAGGCGGCGTTGCTCGTGTTCATCGGCATCTTGGAAGGCGGTCCACCAGTCGCCCAGGCCTGGCTCCAGCTCGCCCGCGGCTTCACGAAGCAACAGCAGGTCGTAGGCGGCCCGGAAACGCGGATGCTCGCGGGTCTGGAAGACGCGGCGTCCACGGCGCAGGGGTAAGCGTTGCTGCAGGTCCCAGATATCGCGCATCGGCATACTGAATCGCTTGGGAATCGAGATGTGCTGCAACTGGCGCGAGATAACCTGCTGGGAAGCGGCCTGCAGGGCTGGAATCGGCGGCATGCCGTCGTTTTCCAGCATGGCCTGACGTTGTTGCACCGGCCCCCAGAGCAGCGCGGCAAACAGGAACGCCGGGGTCACCGGACGTTCCTCGCGGATGCGCCGGTCGGTGCTGGCCAGCGCCTGCTCGACCAGTCGCTCGGCCCAGGCCAGCTCGTTCATGGCCTCGTCGGCTTCGGGGAACAGCATCGCGAATAGACCGAAATCGCGTAGTAAGTGGAAGGTGTCGACCCCGTGGCCAGCCATGAACAGCTTGAGTATTTCATCAAACAGGCGCGCCGGTGGAATCTGCAACAACAGGTGTGCTTGTTCGTGAATAGGGGCTTCGGTCGCCGGATCGAGATCGAAATCGAGCTTGGCGGCGAAACGAACCGCCCGCAGCATGCGCACGGGATCCTCGCGATAACGGGTGGCCGGGTCTCCGATCAGACGCAGGGTGCGCGCCTGGATGTCTTCCACTCCCTCGGCAAAGTCATGAATCGAGTAATCGGCGATGCTGTAGTAGAGGGCATTGATGGTAAAGTCCCGCCGCAACGCATCTTCCTCGAGATTGCCCCAGACGTTATCGCGCAGCAGCAGGCCCGCGTCAGACTGCTGGGCGATATGATCGCCATGGTCGTCGCCCGGTTTGCCGCGGAAGGTGGTGACCTCGATGACTTCACGGCCAAAGCGCACGTGCACGATGCGAAAGCGTCGACCAATGATCCGCGAATTACGAAACAACTCGCGAATCTGTTCCGGCGTGGCGTCGGTGGCCACGTCGAAGTCCTTGGGCATGCGCCCGAGCAGCGAATCGCGGATGCAGCCGCCGACCAGAAATGCCTGGTGACCAGCATTGTGCAGGCGATAGAGGACCTTGAGCGCGGCGTCACTGAAATGCTGTCGCGATACCGGATGGTCTTCGCGGGGTATGAGGCGTGGCCCCGAGCTAACGGCGGGAGCGGTCTGTGGATCGAACAGGGACTTCAGGCGTTCACCTGGACCCTGCAGAAAGCGGGTAAATCCTTTGAACATGCGGCGATATCGACTCGCGGGTCACGGAAAAGCGTTGAGTGTAGCCGACCCCCGACACCTTGCAAAGCGTCGTAAGAATGTGGTGCTGGGTTGACATGAGTGTAATACAGAAAGGGGAGACCTTATGGTCTCCCCTAAGCAAGTCTGCAGCATCCTTACCGCTGATTCTTCTTCGTGATGGCGCATCGCCTTGAATACGTACCGCAGTCACCAAGGGATATCAGGCAAGCGGTGTTGTTGTCGTTATTGGTGCTCCCGAGGGCAACCGCCTCGTATTCAAAACAATAATCCAACCACGACGGCAACAGGTAATGCCTTTCCCCCGGGTTGTTGGTGTTGTTGCCGGGAGTGCACATTGACGGCAATTGTTCTTTTTGGTGGCCGTAGGAAGTGCGTCGCGTCCTGGTGGCTCCGGTGCTTCGAGGTCTTGTTGTCATTAGGCCCGAAGGATTGGCGAAACGGTCATTGTTATTATCACCCCAAGGGGCAGCCGACCGGCATTCGCTACCGTAGCATCGCTATCCGAGGTCATTGTTGTTGTTGTTGCGAATCGGACCTTGTCACGTTGGCCGCCTGGTTGTTGTTGTCGGCAGACAGAGACAAGTGGATTTGTTTTTCTTGACTACTAAGTTGCAGGGGGTATGCCAGGTAGTGGTTATTCTTTTAAAAACAATATATTATCTTGGGTTACTGGCGGGTTACACATCACCGAAGCGCTGAGTGTTACCCCCTTTGAGCCAGAATGGGGCGGCTGGTGGGTGAGAAGGTAACAGTTGGTGCAGGTCGGCTCCACGGCATGAGGGTCACGCTGTTAGAGGGGTCGGTCGTTGGCCCTTGCCCTTTGGTCGAAGCCGCATATCGCCTCATCCGGCGGTGCGTCGAGGTGTTTTCTTGCGGGGAATGCCGAGCCGCTGGCGACGCTCCCAGAGACACTTGCGGCTGATCCCGAGCTTCTGTGCGAGCTCGGTTTCACTCATCTGATCCTGGTGCTCCAGCACGAAATGCTGGAAATAATCCTCAAGTGACAAATCCTCCTCGTCATCACTTGCCGGCTCGGTGGTATCCATGAGGTCGTGACCGCCAGCTGACGGTTTGCTCAAGGAGCGCGTAGGGGGCACGAGGCCCAGATCGTCGGGATGAATCAGATGACCCTCGGCGAGGATGACGCCGCGCTCCAGGGCGTTTTCCAGCTCGCGTACATTGCCGGGCCAGGGATAGTCATGGATGGTGCGGCGCGCGGCCTGGGAAAGCCTGAGTCCCGGCTGATCATGGCGATGGCAGGCCTTGTCCAGCAGCACATCGGCGATCTCGAGGATGTCGTCATCGCGCTCGCGCAGTGGCGGCAGGTCGATCTGCATGACATTGAGGCGGTAGTACAGATCGAGGCGGAACTCGCCGGTCTTCGACAGCGCGCGCAGGTCGCGATGGGTAGCGGCGATCAGCCTCACGTCGACATGACGCGTCTCCACTGAGCCGACCCGGCGGATCTCGCCTTCCTGGAGCACACGAAGCAGGCGGGCCTGGGCATCCAGCGGCAGCTCGCCGATCTCGTCGAGAAACAGAGTACCGCCTCCGGCCGCTTCCACCAGGCCGGTTCTGGCGGCGCTGGCGCCGGTGAAGGCGCCTTTTTCGTGGCCGAACAGTTCGGATTCGATCAGTGTTTCCGGTATCGCCGCACAGTTTACGCAGATCAAGGACGCCATGGCGCGCTTGCTCTGCTGGTGGATGGCGCGGGCCACCAACTCCTTGCCGGTACCTGATTCGCCTTGGATCAGTACGGTCACGTCGGCGGGTGCGGTCTTGCGAATGCGGGTATAGACCACCTGCATGGCGGCGCAATTACCGATCATCGGTTGTGCGCTACCGCTCGCCTGAGTGATATCGGGTGGGGTGCTGTGCCGGTCGGCTTGCTGGTGCAGCACCCTGGCCACCGTTTCGAGGAGTTCGTCATGATCGAAGGGCTTGGCGATGTAATCCACGGCTCCGAGCTTCAGGGCCTCCACGGCCGAGCGCATACTGGCATAGCTGGTCATGATCAACACCGGTACCGGGTCGGCATGCCGGATCAGGTCGGTGCCGGGTTCACCAGGCAGGCGCAGGTCGCTGATCACCATGTCGAAGCGCTGGGGGTCGAGTTCTAGAGCGTCGGCCACCGATCCGGCTTCACTGATGCGATGATCGTGGCGCTCGAGCAATCGCCTCAGGGCACTGCGAATAATAGCTTCGTCTTCAACGATCAGAATCCGGCTCATCGGCGTGTGCAACCTCCTGTCGGTTGAGGGGCAGCCAGAGGCAGATTTGCGTGCCCGTTGCCTGGCCTGGCGGTGGGGAATTGATGTCGATCTTTCCGCCGTGTTCGACGATGATGCTGTAGACCAGCGCCATGCCGAGCCCGGTGCCCTCGCCAGGGGGTTTGGTGGTCGTGAAGGGCTCGAAGAGACGGTCACGAACGCTGTCGTCGATTCCTTCACCTTCGTCGGTGACACTGACTTGCAGCCATTCCCCCGCTGGTTCGGCCTCGATGATGACCCGATCGCCCGCGGCGCTGGCATCGCGGGCGTTACCCAGCAAGTTGACCATCACCTGCAGTAGCCGCTGAGCGTCGCCCAGGACCCTCGGCTCGACAAGGCAGCGATTCTCGAACACTACATCCTCACCCGAGCGGGCAAGATGGATCAAGTGCAGCGCCTCGTCGGTGATGTCGGCCATCGAGACCGCACTGAGCGTATGCCCCGAGACGTGACGCCCGCCGTGGGCAAAACCCACCAGCGAGGCGACGATGCGCGAGACCCGTTCGGTCAGTTGCTGGATCTGGCCGGCAGTTTCCAGGACCCGGGGATCGTCGGTGTCGTAGCGCAGGTTCTGGGCCAGCGAAGAGATGCCCGTGATGGGGTTGCCGATCTCGTGGGCGACGCCGGCGGCCAGCTGGCCGATCGAGGCCAGACGCGCCGCATGCACGAGCTCGTCCTCTAGCCACTTCATCTCGCTGTGATCTTCGATCAGCACCACCTTGCCACCGTGCCCGTCCTCGCCGGCATCGAGTTCGGCCTTGTGTAACGTCAGGTGCCGCAACTCACCAGCAAGCTCGACGGGTTGCTTGTAGAGGCGGCTATGGGGGTCGGCGAGGATGCGACCCAGCAGTTCACCCCAGGGCGCCGGCAGGTTGTCGCGGCGGGCGCCGATCACGCTGTCGCCGTCAATGCCAGTGAGGGTGGCGAGGGCGTCGTTCCACATCAGCAGCTCGCCGTCCTCGCCGAAGGCGCAGAGACCGACCGGCAAGCGCGCCAGGGTGTGACGGTGGTAGCGACGCAGGCCGTCGAGCTCGCGGGCGAGGCCGGTGAGCCGGGTTCGGTAGGCTTCCAGGCGACTCTCGACGAAGTGGATGTCTTCGGTGGCCGCTATCCCGTCCCCGCGGTAGGGCAGGAAGCGATCGACGATGTCCTGGGCCACCGACGGGCCCATCCGCCCGGAGAGGTTGGCCTGGATACGATCGCGCAGACGCCGCAGCGCGTAGGGACGGCTCTCCTGCGGCGAGAGGCCCAGGTCCGTGAGCGCGCGCTCGACCTCGTGCTCGGCAATGTCTTCGCCGAGGGCGCGGGCCAGTTGCTGCTTGAATTCTTCGCCGCTGGTGGCGATCAATGGAAAGCGTTTGGGACGGATGACCGCGTCGACCGAGCAGGCCTCTGCGGCGGCGCGCTCGCCGGCCGAGGTATGGGTCGCCAGTGATACCAGGATCAAGGTCAAGATATTGGCGGTGAGCGACACCAGGGTGACGAGATACCATGGCGCCTGGCCGGCGAGCTCCTCGAGACCCGGCGGCAGCAAAATCAGCCCCGGAAGGGCGGTGACCAGGGGCGGCCACAGGCCCAGCAGCCAGATCAGGCTACCGACGATCAGGCCGCTGACCATGCCCTTGCGGTTGGCGCCCGGCCAGTAGAGCAGCGCCAGCATGCCCGGCAGGCACTGTGCCATGCCGACGAAGGCCACCAGGCCCAGGGTAGTCAGGTCGTGCTTGACCCCCACCAGGCGATAGAAGAGCCAGCCACCGAGAATCACCGCAGCGATGAGGCCCCGCCGTAGCCAGCGCAGCCAACGGTAAAGGCCGAGCTGCTTGCCCGGCGGGAGGGCGACCAGTACCAGGTGGTTGAGGATCATTCCCGAGAGGGCGAGTGAAATAACAATCATGGTGCCGCTGGCCGCCGCCAGACCGGCAATGAAGGCCGTACCCTGGAGCCATGCGGCGTCCGACAGCGCGAAGGCATAATAAGCCTCGCCAATGCCGGCGCCGTCTTCCCCGAGCCGTTGGGTACCCCACAGGATCAAGGGAATTGGTAGCGCCATGAGCAGCAGGAACAACGGCAATGACCAGGCCGCCTGAAGCAGGGTGCGTCGCGACAGGGTTTCGGCGAAGGTAACGTGAAACATGTGCGGCATCAGAAAGGCGGCAGCGAAGAACAGCAGCAACAGGGTACGCCATCGTGTCGGGTCAAGCTGCTCGATCCCGGCCTGGACGCTGCGTCCGGGGCCATCAAGCCAGGCCTGCAGGTCCGCGGGGCCATCGAAGACCACGAAAAGGGCATAGGTCCCCAGTACCAGCATGGCGACAAGCTTGACCAACGACTCGACGGCGATGGCCGCCAGCAGGGTGTCATGGCGAGCATGCAGACGCGCATGGCGAGCACCGAAGGCGATCGCGAACAGCGCGATCAACACGCAGAAGACGAGCGCAAACAGCCAGGGCGCACCGGTGCCGGTCATCAGGAAGATAGTGTCGCCCAGGGTCTGGACCTGCAGGGCCAGTAGCGGTAACACCGCCAACAGACTGACGAGGGTCACCAGGCTGCCGACCCAGCGTGAACGAAATCGAAAGGCAAACAGATCGGCCAGCGAGGCCAGTTGGTAGGCGCGCGACAGGCGCTGAATCGGTACCAGAAGTACCGGCGCGAGCAGGAAGGCACCGGCCACGCCCAAGTAATAGGCCAGATAGCCGAACCCCGCGCGACCGGCAAGCTCCAGGCTGCCGTAGGTCGCCCAGGCACTGGCGTATACGCCCAGGGCGAGGATATAGACTGCCGGGTGGCGGGAAATGCGAGCGGGAACCCAGCCGCGCTCTACCGCCAGGGCGCCCAGGAAGAGTAGCCCCAGATAGCCGATGCCGAGCAGCATGACGGCACTCAGGCTGAGAGTCATCGCGGGCCTCTCAGCGGGGCGGTCCCTCTAATCCCTGAGTGGTTCGCGCTAGCGTTCATCGAGCCTTCGCTTCTGTTCCAGCCAGAGGGTTAGGGCGATCAGTACGCCCCAGATCACGAAGGGGCGATACCAGGCCACCCCGGGACTGGCCCAGCCGCTCATCAGCAGCGGGGAGAGCAGATAGCCGCCAAACACCAGCAGTAGCATGATGCGGTAGACGTACAAGGCACTCTCCTTTTATGGCTTATGACCTCGCATGGGTCGAAGCTTTTACCGCATCGAATCGGTGTCGCCCTCCATCGCTATGCGTTTTCGTTCGGGCTGGATGCGTCCCACGTCCCAGTCGGCGATGGCCTGGTCGAGTTGCTCGCTGACCGGGGCCGCCGCAAGCGCAGGCGACGGGGCCTGATCCAGGGCCAGCAAGGCACGGTGCAGCAGAGGGCGCACCCTGGCATCCGCGAGCGGCAGCGGCGCGGCCAGGTTCTGTTTGGAGAGTTTCTGATCGTTTACATCCATGATCAACGGCAGATGCAGATAGCGCGGCTCGGGCAGGTCCAGGGCCTGCTGCAGCTGACGCTGCCAGGGTGTGTTGTCGAGCAGGTCAGCACCGCGCACTACATCGGTAATGCCCTGATCGGCATCGTCTACCACCACGGCAAGCTGATAGGCCCAGAGACCATCCTTGCGCTTGAGCACCACGTCGCCCAACGCCGCCGGATCGAAGCACTGCTCACCGAACAGGCGGTCCTGCCAGATCACCGGGCGGCGGCCAAGATCGCTGCGCAGTCGCCAGGCGACGGGTTTGTCCGGCTCGCGAACGCCACTACGACACCAGCCGGGATAAACGGGGTATTGGCGCCATTGGCGGCGTGAGCAGCTGCAGGGGTAGGCGAGCTCCAGTCCCTCGAGACGCTCGAGAGCGAGGGCATAGTGAGCCTCGCGCCCCTGTTGCCAGAGCACCGGGCCGTCCCAGTGCAGGCCGAAGGCCTCGAGCTGGGCAATGATGGTCTCGGCCGCTCCGGGCGGGCAGCGGGGCGGGTCGATGTCCTCGATGCGCAGCAACCACTCTCCCCCGGCCCGGCGGGCATCGAGGAAGCTCGCCAAGGCAGCGACCAGGGAACCGAAATGCAGCGGACCGGAGGGGGTCGGAGCAAAGCGTCCGCGGTAATCGGTCACAGGCTTCTCCCGAGACGGGCGATGGACATGCAAACGGGCACCCTGGGGTGCCCGTCGCGTTGCCACGGCGGTGCCATCGGCATTGAGGGATCAACCGCCCAGCTGCTTTTCCTTGAGCTCGGCCAGGGTCTTGCAATCGACACAAAGGGTCGCTGTGGGGCGCGCTTCCAGCCGGCGTATACCGATCTCGACACCACAGGCTTCACAGAAGCCGTAATCGTCCTCGTCGATCTTGTCGAGCGTCTCGTTGATCTTCTTGAGTAGCTTGCGCTCACGGTCGCGAGTACGCAGCTCCAGGCTGAAGCCCTCTTCCTGCGTGGCGCGATCCGCCGGGTCAGCGTAATTGTTCGCCTCTTCCTGTAGGTGACGCACGGTGCGGTCCACCTCTTCCATGAGCTCCTGCTTCCAGCCCAGAAGAATCTGTCGAAAGTGCTCAAGCTGTTGCTCGTTCATGTACTCTTCACCCTGCGCCGGCTCGTACGGGGTGAATTTCTTGGGCGCTTCCACTTTCTTGTCGGCTACTGGCATGGGACTGCCTCGTTACTGGGTGACTGCTGATCAATACCTGCCGCAATGCACGGTATCTCACGCCAAAGGGATGCTTGTTTATCGGAAACGGACACGTTTTGCAACACTTCAGGTCCCTTGTCCTGCGCTGGCACAATGAAAGTCGTTACCATACACCTTTTGGACCGCGCGACGGACGTCTTGTCCCTTTCTCGGTCATGACACCGCAAGGAGGCCGCCATGGCATGGCATTCGCGAGTCGAGCGCATCGCCCCCTTCCGGGTGATGAACCTGCTGGCGAGCGCCCAGGCGCGTGAAGCCGCCGGCCATGACGTGATCCATCTCGAAGTGGGCGAGCCCGACTTTCCCACTCCCGAGCCGGTGGTGGCGGCCGGCCAGGCGGCACTTGCGGCCGGGCACACCCGCTATACCCCGGCAACCGGCCTGCCGGCATTGCGCCGCGCCATCGCCGGCCACTACGCTGAGCAGTTCGACGTGGGGGTCGACCCCGGCCGTATTATCGTCACGCCGGGTGCCTCGGGCGCGCTATTGTTGGCAAGCCAATTATTGGCTGGCCCCGGCGATCGCGTGCTGATGGCCGATCCCAACTATCCCTGCAATCGTCATTTCATGGCTCTGGCTGGCGCCTCGATCGATGCCGTGCCTGTAGGGCCGCAGAGCGGCTGGCAGCTGGACGCCGGCCTGGTAGCGCGCCACTGGCGCGACGACACCCGCCTGGCGATGCTGGCCACGCCTTCCAATCCCACCGGCCACATGCTCGATGCCGAGTCGCTATCCGCGGTGGTCGAGGCGGTAGCCGACCGCAATGGCGAGCTGCTGGTCGACGAGATCTACCAGGGGTTGTCGTATGATCTGGCGCCGCTGACGGTAGCCTCGATCACCCCGGACGCGTTCGTGGTCAACAGCTTCTCCAAGTATTTCGGCATGACCGGCTGGCGCCTGGGCTGGTTGCTGGCGCCGGAAGCGGCGGTAGAGCCGCTGACCCGCCTGGCACAGAACATCTTCCTGGCCGCGTCCACCCCGGCGCAGCATGCGGCGCTGGCCGCCTTCACCCCGGAGTGCCGGGGGGTTCTCGAAGCTCGGCGCGCCGAGCTCGGCCGGCGTCGCGATGCGCTGCTGGCGGGACTGGCGCGGCTGGGGCTGGCGCCGTCACTGGCGCCCCAGGGAGCGTTCTACCTGTGGCTGGATATCTCGCGCTACAGCCATGACAGCCAGGCCTTCTGCGAGCGGTTACTGGAAGAAGAGAACGTCGCCATCACCCCGGGGATCGATTTCGCCCTCGAGGGTGGCGCGCATCACGTGCGCATCGCCTTCACCACCGGCATCGCGCGCCTGGAAGAAGCGGTCGATCGACTCGAGAGTTTTCTGGCGCGCCAATAGGAAACCCTGATGCAGTACCCTCCGCTGATGCCCGGCATCCTGCTGCGCCGCTACAAGCGCTTCTTTGCCGACGTGCACCTCGACGACGGCCGCGAGGTGGTCGCTCACTGCCCCAACACCGGCTCCATGCGCGCCGTGAACGTGCCGGGATGCCGAGTCTGGCTCGCAGCGAGCGATAATCCCAAGCGCAAGCTGGCCTGGACGTGGGAGTTGATCGAGTTACCGCAGCCCGACGGCAGCATGGCGATGGCGTCGGTGCATACCGGCCGGGCCAATCGTCTCGTCGAGGAGGCCTTGAGGGGGCGGCGTTTACCCGGCCTGGCCGACTACGCGACCCTCACGCGCGAGGCGAAAGTCGCCGGGAACGCTGGGCAAACCGAGGCTCGGCTGGACTTTCGCCTGGATGACCCGGAGCGGGAGAGTGCTTTTATCGAGGTCAAGCAGGTCACCTTGAAGGAACCCGATGGCCACGGCTATTTTCCCGATGCGGTGAGCGTGAGAGGCC
Organism: Halomonas korlensis; assembly: GCF_900116705.1. GTDB lineage: Bacteria > Pseudomonadota > Gammaproteobacteria > Pseudomonadales > Halomonadaceae > Halomonas > Halomonas korlensis. The sequence continues at coordinate 58,162 of NZ_FPBP01000016.1, forward strand.
GAAAACATCTGTTGGCGCTGGCCGACCTGGCAGCCCATGGGCATCGCGCCGTGCTGCTGTTCTGCGTGGCCCATGCGGGAATTCGTGACGTGGCGCCGGCGGCACATCTGGACCCGGCGTATGCTCTTGCTCTGCGCGAGGTGGCGGCGCTGGGCGTCGAAATGCGCGCATACGGCTGCCAGGTGATTAGCCGCGAGGGCGTGCCGGCGACGATTAGCCTCGGTGACCCGCTGCCCGTCCATCCGGACCATGTCGACGACATTCAGCGTTCGGTGTAGAAGCGTTGGATGAAGCTGATATCGGCAGGTGGGGCGTTGCGGTCGTAACGCACGCGAAGATCGAAGCGCATTGGTTCGTCGTCCTGAATGCGGAACACCGCAACCTGTGACGGCGTGTCGCCGATGCGCAGGCTGCGAAACGCCAGCGGCGAGCCACCGGCCTCACCGAGTGGTCCGACGCTACCCTCGACCGACGCCGTCACGGGTGGGGTCGAGCCATCCTCTTCCACCTCCAGCACGCTGACATTGAGCAGCGCCATGGCCGGGCTACGCTGGATGTTGTGCTCCTCGGCCACGTCTCGGGGCAGGAAGCTGGTGTTCACCGCGCTGTAGTGGATCTGGTAGTCGCCCACCTGCTCGAACTGCTGGGCGGCGAGTGGCCCCGCCAGCAGTAATAGCCAGGCGAGAGCGACGATAATGAGGCCTCGTCGGGTCATCAGGATGTTCCTCTTGGGGCGGGTCGCTAACTTTTAGTCCCGGTGGCGACTGACCCGGAAGATCGCGATCTCGCCGAACAGGTTGGGCCACCAGCGGGAAGTCCAGTGGCCTTCATGATCGCCGATGCCCACGGCACGGTCGACGATGGTCAGACCCTTGTCACGACAGAGTTGTTCAAAATCGTTGAAGGTCGACAGATGAATGTTGGGCGTGTCGTACCAGGCGTGGGGCAGCGACTTGGATACCGGCATGAAGCCCTTGAAGCCGAGATAGGCCCGATGCCGCCAGTAGGCAAAGTTGGGGAAGGTGATGATGCACTCCCCGGCGACGCGCAGCATCTCGTCGAGCATCAGGTCGGGGCGGCGCAGCGCCTGCAGCGCCTGGGTCATGATCACCAGGTCGCAGGCGTCGTCCTCGAAATTGGCCAGGCCCTCGTCGAGGTTCTGCTCGATGACGTTGACACCCTTCTGCAGGCAGGCGGTGATGCCCTCGGGGTCAATCTCGAGCCCATAACCGCTGACATGCTTGTCGCAGGCCAGCGCGGCCAGCAGGGTGCCGTCGCCGCAAGCCAGATCAAGGATACGCGCGCCTTCGGGCACCCAGTCATGGATTAGCGTCAAGTCGGCGCGCTTCATGACGGGCCTCCCAGGTTCAGGTCGCGGGCCACGCGGGACATGAAGCCGGCGAACACCGCCTGATAACGGGGCTGCGGCATCAGGAAGGCGTCGTGTCCGTGGGGCGAGTCGATATTGACGAAGCTGACCGCCTTGTCGGCATGGACCAGGGCGTTGACCAGTTCCTTGGAACGCGACGGCGGGAAACGCCAGTCGGTCGAGAAGCTCACTACCAGGAACGGACAGTCGGCGGGCGCCAGGGCGCGAGCCAGGTCGCCGCCATGGGTCGCGGCCGGGTCGAAGTAATCCAGAGCCTTGGTCATCAGCAGGTAGGTATTGGCATCGAAGGAGTTCGAGAAGGTGTCGCCCTGGTAGCGCAGGTAGGATTCCACCTGGAACTCGACGTCATAGCCGAAATTGAAATCATCGGCGCGCAGGTCGCGACCGAACTTGGTGCCCATGGCATCGGCCGACAGGTAGGTGATGTGGCCCACCATGCGTGCCAGTTTCAACCCGCGCCGCGGCAGAGTGTCGTGTTCGTAGTACCAGCCCGCATGAAAATCGGGATCGGAGCGTATCGCCTGACGAGCCACTTCGTTGAAGGCGATGTTCTGGGCTGACAGCTTGGGAGTGGCCGCAATGACCACGGCATTGGCAATGCGTTGGGGGTAGGCCAGCGCCCATTGCAGCACCTGCATGCCGCCGAGGCTGCCGCCGATCACCGCAGCGAAGCGCTCGATGCCCAGCCGGTCGGCCAGCCGGGCCTGGCTGTGGACCCAGTCGGCCACCGTGACCATCGGAAAGTCCGGGCCCCACTGGCGGCCGGTGTCCGGATTCAGGCTGATCGGGCCGGTGCTGCCGTGGCAGCCGCCGAGGTTGTTCAGCGAGACCACGAAGAAGCGGTCGGTGTCGATGGATTTGCCGGGGCCGATATGCGCGTCCCACCAGCCCGGCTTGCGTTCATCGAGGCTGTGGAAGCCGGCGGCATGATGATGCCCCGACAGCGCATGGCAGATCAGTACGGCATTGGAACGCTCGGCATTGAGCGTGCCGTAGGTTTCATAGACCAGGTCGTAGGCCGGCAGGGTCTTGCCGCAGGCCAGCGCGAGAGGGTCGTCAAAGTGCGCCGTCTGCGGCGTCACCAGGCCGACCGAGTCGCCTGGCAGCTCGTCGGGTATCACGCGGTCAGCGTCCGGTCGTTGGGTCGGCGTCTGGGTCACAGGCCAACCAGGGCACCGGAGATGCCGGCAGCACGGGTCAATGACCCCACCACGAGGCCATCGAGGATGCTGATGGCGATGAACACCACGATCGGTGAGAGGTCGATCATCCCCAGCGGTGGGATAACCTTGCGCACCGGCGCCATGATCGGCTCCACCAGCTGCATCACCAGCAGCGCGCCGGGATGGCTGGCATTGGGGGCGACCCAGCTGAGGATGATCATCACGATCAGCGCCAGAAAGTAGATCTTGAGGATGGCGTTGGCGAGCCCTGCGAGGGCGCCGATGGCCACGCCGACCAACGGCGCCATGCCGAAGCCGGCGATCTGCAGGATGACCAGAATACTCACCGCCTTGATCACGAAGCCGGCAGCCAGCGTGGCGAGATCGAAGCGCCCCATCACCGGGCCCAGGAAGCTCTGGAAGGGCCGCACCACGGGCTGGGTGACCTTCACCACCGACTGGCTGATGGGGTTGTAGTAATCGGCCCGGGACGCCTGCAGCAGGAAGCGCAGCATCAGCAGGAACAGGTAGATGTTGATAAGGGTGTTGACCAGCAGCAGGCCGGCGCTTCCCAATTGGCTGCCCATCAGGGCTCCTCCATAGTCCTTGAGAGTGGGTCGTGTGAACCGCTGTCTCGTGAATGCATTTCGTGGATTAGCGTTTGCCCAGTTCGTCGGCCATCTCGCTGGCGCGATGCGCGCAGGCGTTCATGGCATCCTGCACGATACGCCGCAGCCCGGCACCCTCGAGATGCTCGATGGCGCGTTCGGTCGTGCCGCCCGGCGACATCACGTTGCGCTTCAGCTCGGCTGGTGTTTTATCGCTCTGCATGGCCATCTTCGCGGCGCCGTAGGCGGTCTGCATGGCCAGCCGGCGAGCGGTGTCGGCGGACAGGCCGAGACTAGCCCCGGCTTCCTCCATGGCCTCGAACATCAGGAAGAAATAGGCCGGAGCGCTACCCGAAACGGCCGTTACCGCTTCGAGCAGGGCTTCGTCATCGACCCATTCTACCAGCCCAACCGCCTCCATCAGCTCGGTGGCGAGTTCGCGTTGGGAGGCCTCGACCCGGGTATTGGCGTAGAGCCCCGAGGCGCCGGCCCCCACCAGCGAGGGCGTGTTGGGCATGCAGCGTACCACGGCCAGCTCGCCGCCGAGCCAGTGTTCGAGGGTCTCGGCCGGCAGGCCTGCCGCTACCGAGATAATCAACGGCCGGCGGGCCTGGATAGCCGAGCGCATCTTCTCGCAGACCTCCCGCATGATCTGCGGCTTTACGGCCAGCACCACGACGTCGGCCTGCTCGACTGCCGCATCGTTGTCGGTCTCGGTGCGAATTCCCAGCCGATCGCGCAGCGGCGCAAGCATTTCATCGCTGGGCGATGTCGCGGTGATGGCGTCGGGCGCGAATCCGCTGTCGATCATGCCGCCGATAATCGCACCGGCCATGTTGCCGGCGCCAATGAACGTCACTCTGCTAGCCATGTGCACTGTCCTTTGTTTTATATGAGACGTTTCAGGTGAGCCGCCAGGTGCGGCGTCGTCCGGTCGTTAACGGGTGTTGCGCTCGCCGAAGATGGCGGTACCCAGCCGCACCAGCGTGGCGCCTTCCAGTACGGCGGCTTCCAGGTCCCCGCTCATGCCCATGGAGAGCGTATCGAGCGGCGCCTCGGGGAATCGCTCCTGCAGTGCCTCGAGGGCCTCACGCAGCCGGGCGAATGGCCGGCGCTGGGCATCGAAGCTGTCGGCGGGGGCCGGAATGGCCATCAGGCCGCGCAGCCGCAAGGCCGGCATGGCCAGTACCGCCTCGGCGAGAGTGGGCAATTCAGCAAGGTTCACGCCCGACTTGTTGGGCTCGTCGCTGATATTGACCTGTAGACATATGTTCAACGGACCGAGCGCCTCGGGGCGTTGGTCGCTCAGGCGACGCGCAATCTTTTCTCGGTCTACGCTATGCACCCAGGCGAAGTGCTCTGCGACCTCTCGCGTCTTGTTGGATTGCAAGGGTCCAATGAAATGCCAGACGATACCTGTCAGGTCAGCCAGTTCGGCCTGCTTAGCCAACGCTTCCTGAAGATAGTTCTCGCCGAAGTCACGCTGCTCAAGGTGCCACGCATCGCGAATCATCGCGGCCGGTTTGGTCTTGCTGACGGCAAGCAGTTGGGCATCCTCATCGGGTCGGCCGGCTTCTGCCAGCGCCTTGGCCAGCCGTCTGCGGGCAATACCTAGCGATTCGGACAGCGCCGAGCGGGAAAGTGACGAGGCTGTCATGCCAAAAGGTCTGTCATACTGGTCATCCTAATTTACCCCTTACCGGGAGCAGGGAAACGCATGGATATTACCGAACTGCTGGCGTTCTCGGCAAAGCAGAATGCCTCGGATCTGCATCTCTCGGCCGGTCTTCCGCCGATGATCCGCGTCGATGGCGACATAAGGCGACTCAACGTGCCGGCCATGGAGGACCGCGAGGTCCGCAAGTTGATTTATGACATCATGGCCGATCGGCAGCGTCGCGACTATGAAGAGTTCCTCGAGACCGACTTCTCCTTCGAGGTGCCGGGTGTGGCGCGCTTTCGTGTCAACGCTTTCACTCAGGCCCGGGGCGCCGGTGCGGTGTTCCGCACGATTCCATCAGAAGTACTGACATTTGCTGACCTGGGCATGGGCGACGTGTTCCGGCGCCTGTCGATGCTGCCGCGTGGCCTGGTGCTGGTGACCGGGCCCACCGGCTCGGGCAAGAGCACGACCCTTGCGGCGATGATCGACTACATCAACGACAGCCGCTTCGAGCACATCCTCACTATCGAGGATCCGGTGGAATTCGTGCATCGCAGCAAGCGCTGCCTGGTTAACCAGCGCGAGGTTCATCGCGACACGCATGGCTTTGCCCCGGCGCTGCGCAGCGCCTTGCGTGAGGACCCGGATATCATCCTGGTGGGTGAGATGCGTGACCTGGAGACGATTCGACTGGCCATGACCGCTGCCGAGACAGGGCATCTGGTGTTCGGCACGCTGCACACGACCTCGGCGGCCAAGACCATCGATCGGATCATCGATGTTTTTCCCGGTGACGAGAAGTCCATGGTGCGCTCCATGCTTTCCGAATCGCTACAGGCGGTAATCTCTCAGACCCTGCTCAAGCGTCAGGGCGGGGGGCGCGTGGCGGCACATGAAATTCTCATTGCCACCTCGGCAGTACGTAACTTGATCCGCGAGGACAAGGTCGCCCAGATCTACTCGTCGATCCAGACCGGCGGCAATCTGGGCATGCAGACGCTGGATGCCTCGCTGGCCAAGCTGGTCGCCGACAATGTGGTCGCGCGAGATGAGGCCCAGACAAAGGCCAAGAGTGTGCTTTCGAGCTGAATGAGTGACCCAAGCGACAAGGAGCAGGGAGATGACGGCACAAGAGTGGCTCTATCAGCTGCTGGATATCATGGTGAAGCAGGATGCCTCGGATCTGCTGATCTCGGTGAACGCGCCGCCAACTCTCAAGATGGCGGGTAAGCTGACGCCGCTGGGTGACCAGGGGCTCACTACCCAACAGGTGCATGAATTGGTGGGAATCTCGATTCCAGAATCCACTATGCAGCGATTTCAGATCGAGCATGAAGCCAATTTTGCCCTCAGCCTGCCGGGGCGGGGGCGTTTCAGGGTCAGCGCCTTCCAGCAACGCAACCAGCCCGCCATGGTGATTCGCCGCATCGGGTTGACGATCCCGCATCTGGAGGAGCTATCCCTACCACCCATACTCGGCGAGCTCTGCAACAACAAGCGTGGCCTGGTCTTCGTGGTGGGTGGAACGGGAACCGGCAAGTCAACGACCCTGGCGTCGATGATCCAGCATCGCAATGAAACCACCGGGGGGCATATCATCAGTGTCGAGGACCCCATCGAATACGTGCATCCGCACCGCAAGGCGATCATCAACCAGCGCGAAGTGGGCATCGATACCGACTCCTTCGAAGTGGCATTGAAGAACACCCTGCGACAGGCACCGGATGTGATACTCATCGGTGAGATCCGGACCCGGGAAACGATGGAACATGCGCTGACCTTTGCCGAGACCGGGCATCTGTGCCTGGCCACACTACATGCCAATAACGCCAACCAGGCGCTGGATCGCATCATCAACTTCTTTCCGCTCGAGCGGCATTCTCAGATATGGCTCGACTTGTCGCTCAACCTGCGAGCCATCGTGGCGCAGCAACTGCTGCCTACGATGGTAGAGGGAGGACGCTGTGCCGCCATCGAGGTCATGCTCAAGTCGCCGTTAATCGGCGACCTGGTTCGTAAAGGCGAGGTTACCGAGATCAAGAATGTCATGGCGCGCTCGCGCGATTTGGGCATGCAAACTTTCGATCAGGCGCTGTTTGATCTCTTCAAGGCGGGGAAGATATCCGAAGAAGTGGCGCTGGTACATGCCGATTCGCCAAACGACCTGCGCATGATGATCAAATATGGCGATGAGAGCAGTGAAGGCGTGAGCCAGGCCAAGGAAGCGGCCAGCCACCTCTCGCTGCGCGGCGAGGACGACTTCTAGGAAGCATAGACTCCACCCAACACCCGGGTGCCGGTGGCGCCCGTCACCGAAGGCAGATTGCCGGACAGGCCGGCGAGCCTTCGCCAGGCCAGCCAGGCGAAAGCGCCACCTTCCAGCCAGTCCGCCGGCCAGCCCCATTCGGCGCTTGCCACCAGCGGTGTCTCAGGGAGGTGCTGCGCCAACCGGCTAAGCAGGTCGGGATTGTGAGCGCCACCACCGCAAGGTATCAATGCGGCGGCAGGTGGGGCGTCGAACTGTTCTCGCGCCATCATTACCCCCATCGCCACACTGGCAGCGGTCAGCTCGGCGAGTGTCGCCTGCACGTCTTCCGGCCGCTCCCTGCCCGTCAATTGCGCGTCGAGCCAGTCGAGATGAAAGGCTTCGCGTCCGGTGCTGCGGGGCGGGGGGCGATGAAAAAACGGGTCTGCCAGCAGGCGTTCCAGCAACGCCTCGTCGACCCGGCCCGTGGCGGCCCAGCGGCCCTCGGCATCGAAGCGCCCGCGACGGTGACGGGCATGCCAGGCGTCCAGGAGTGCATTGGCCGGGCCGGTATCGAAGCCCAGCGGGGAGCGCTCATCCTCCGCGGGCGGCAGCAGCGTCAGGTTGGCGAACCCCCCCAGATTCAGCACCAGGCGCCACTCGCCGGGTGCGCGGAACAGTACCTGATGAAAGGCCGGCGCGAGCGGGGCGGCCTGGCCACCGGCGGCCAGGTCGCGGCGACGGAAATCGGCCACGACCATGCAGCCCGTGAGTTCGGCGAGCAGGCTGGGGTTGTCGAGCTGAAGGGTGTAAGGGGGGCCGCCATCATGACCCGATGGCGCATGTTCGATGGTCTGTCCGTGACTGCCCAGGGCCGTGATGGCGTCAGCGGGGGTCATGCTCGACGCCAGGAGAGTATCGACAGCTTGGGCCTGCAGGCGACAGAAGCTGTCCTCGGCGCGGGCCAGTTCGGCGAAGCTCACCTTGTGAGCATGGCAGATCGCCCAGAGCCTTTCGTGCAGCGCCTCCGGTATCGGCTCGGCATGGGTGGCGACCAGCCGTGGTTGGCTCGCCTGGTCAATGTCGACCAGGACGGCATCGATGCCATCGAGACTGGTGCCCGACATGAGCCCCACGAATAGCGACATGTGTTTCTCCCGTGTCGATCTGGCGTCATCGCGTTTGTTCGAGTCATGCTACCATCCCGTCGCATTCGGTGGGCACGGTAGGGGAGCCCGACACGCCTCATGATGTGGAGCAGGAGACGATGACAGATGTTGCAAGCGCGCTGGCACTTTTACAGCGTGGTACCCATGAGATCTTGGTCGAGGGCGACCTGAAGCAAAAACTCGCCTCTGGTCACAAGTTGCGTATCAAGGCGGGTTTCGACCCGACGGCGCCAGATCTTCATCTGGGTCATAGCGTGTTGCTGACAAAGATGCGCCAGTTTCAAGACCTGGGCCATGAGGTTATTTTTCTCATCGGTGATTTTACCGGTCGCATCGGCGATCCCACCGGCAAGAACGTGACGCGCAAGCCGCTCACCGAGCAGGAGGTCAAGGTCAACGCCGAGACCTATAAGCAGCAGGTATTCAAGATCCTCGACCCCGACAAGACCGAGGTGCGTTTCAATTCCGAGTGGTTTGCGACCATGAGAGCCGCGGACATGATTGAGCTGGCCGGCCAGAGTACGGTGGCACGAATGCTCGAGCGCGATGACTTCGAGAAGCGCTACGCGTCGGGGCAGTCCATCTCGATCCACGAATTCCTTTATCCGCTGGTGCAGGGCTACGACTCAGTGGCGCTGAAGGCGGACGTGGAGCTTGGCGGCACCGATCAGAAGTTTAACCTGCTGATGGGCCGCGAGTTGCAGAAGCATTTTGATCAGGCCCCGCAGGTGGTGATCACCATGCCTCTGCTCGAAGGCCTGGATGGCGTGCAGAAAATGTCAAAGTCACTGGGTAACTACGTCGGCGTCGATGAAGCCCCTGGCGCCATGTTCAACAAGCTCGTCTCGATGCCCGACAGCCTGATGTGGCGTTACTTCGAACTGCTCTCTCTCAAGTCGAACGAGGCGATCGAATCGCTCAAGCTTGATGTCGAACAGGGCGCCAACCCCCGTGATATCAAGATGGTGCTGGCGCGTGAGCTGATTAGTCGTTATCACGGTGAGGACGCCGCAGCGAATGCGCACAAGTCGGCCGGTAATCAGCTGGCCGAGGGTGAGCTCCCTGACGACCTCCCCGAGGTCGAGGTTGATTTCGAGGGTAGTGTCCAGGCACCCATCGCGGCTGTGCTCAATCGATCGGGCTTGGCCAACAACAGTGCCCAGGCCAAGGACATGCTTGGCAACGGCCGGGTCAAGGTCGATGGCGAGGTGGTCGAGCGCGACCACATGCTTCAGACGGGGAAGCGTTACGTGATCCAGGCCGGTAAAAAGCGTTATGCGCGGGTAACAATTCGCTGATTAAACACCGAATCAGTTGGGTGGTCGGCATTTTATACCGTTGTAAAAGTCATCTTTTCGACTTATTTGTGTCAAATACCTACCCAAGTCTTGCATGCTTGGCCGGGAGATCGTAGGATACGCATCCGCTGCCAGGGACGGGGAACGTTGTTGGCGGTGGAGGCGGAAGAAGTGGTTGTTTTTCCTGGCAGTTAGCGACGATCAGGACGAACGATCCGACGCGCCAGGGGTTGACACTTTCGCCGAACTCGGTAGACTACGCCTTCCTCGCCGGGCGCTGCGCTTCAGGCCAGCAACAGCGAGACGCCCCACTCTCTAGCAGCTAGCGAGAAGTGGGAGCCGCTCTTTAACAATCGATCAGGTAATTCATGTGGGCGCTTGTCGAGGTGTCGGTGACCAGTCACCGAGACATCAAGGCAAGCGACTCGTCAAGGTTGGCCCCTCGGGGCGGACCTGTTGAGAAGTTTGGACCTTGAGCCGAGTTTGATCCGCTTTTGTGTCTTCTTTCGGGAAGGGCAAGCAAGGATCACAATGATTGGAAACTGAAGAGTTTGATCATGGCTCA
>NZ_FPBP01000017.1 GCF_900116705.1 Halomonas korlensis
AGAATCGAGTAGGAGGGGGAATTGCTTCCCCCGTCCTCTCACACCACCGTACGTACGGTTCCGTATACGGCGGTTCATGAAGAACGAGTAAGCCCTCTCACCGTTTCGAGTACCGAGATCAGGCCCCACTGGTCAAACCACTTCCGCGGCAAGGCCTGATTCATGTGCGAGGCACCCGCATTCCACCAAGGGCCTCGCCCGTTTCCCGCTGACTTCCACGCACGGTGTGCCTCCAGACCTAGCGCCTGTAGTTTGCGGCGTCGGGTCCCCGGACGTTTCCACTGCCGCCAGAGCAGGCAGCGCAGCCGGCGGCGTATCCATCGATCCAGCACTTCCAGTGGGCGTTTCACATCGACGAGGGAGAAGTAGCTGGCCCAGCCCCTCAGGACCGGGGTCAGCGCTTCGATGACCCGTCGGAGGTGACGCCCCCTGCCGCGCCTCAGGATCTCGCGGACACGCTGCATCAGGCGCCGCAGACTGGTCTTGGCCAGGCTCAGCCGTGGCTGTTTGTGCCGGGTCAGCGTGTAGCCCAGATACCCTCGGTGCCAGGGGCGAGCCACTGCACTCTTGGCACGATTGACCGTGAGCCGAAGTGAGTTCTCGAGAAAAGCACTCAGGCTGGCCATGACGCGCTCGCCCGCCCGCCGACTCCTGACATACACCTGCACGTCATCGGCGTAGCGGCAGAAGCGGTGGCCCCGACGTTCCAGTTCCTTGTCCACGTCGTCCAGCAGGATATTCGCCAGTAGCGGACTCAGCGGTCCGCCCTGGGGCGTTCCCTGCCGGCGTGGCGCGGCCAGACCCTCCTGGAACATCCCGGCTTCCAGATAGCGGCGGATCAAGCGCAGCACCCGCTTGTCACGGACGCGGCACGCGACCCGCGCCATCAGCAGGTCATGGTTCACCCGGTCGAAGAAGGCTTTCAGGTCGAGGTCGACCACCCAGCGGTGGCCGGCGCCAACATGGGCCTTCATGGCCGAGACGGCCTGCTGGGCGCTGCGCTTCGGGCGGTAGCCATAGCTCGATTCGGAAAAGTCCGGATCGAAGATCGGCGTCAGCACCTGCAGCAGCGCCTGCTGGATCAGCCGGTCGGTGACCGTGGGAATGCCGAGCTGCCGCGTCCCGCCTTTTGGCTTGGGGATCGCGACGGCTCGGACCGGGCTGGGGTGGTACTCACCGGCCAACAGCCGCTCGCGCAGCGTCGGCCATTGCTGTTTCAGGTGGTCAGCCAACTGGTGCACCGTCATGCCGTCGGCACCCGGTGCACCTTTATTGGCGACCACCCGATGGTAAGCCCGCGCCATGTTGGCCTTCTCTACCACGGTCTCCATGAGCGGGGCGGGCTCCGCTTTCGTCCACGATGCCGACGCCGGGACCGTCTCGACGCCCACCGGCCGGGACTCGGGGTTCCGCCCCTGCCCCTCTGGGTGGGTGACGGTATCAGCGTCACTTGCTGTCTTCACGATCGATCCTCGAGACGTCATCGCCTACTCGCGGTTCTTCATGTTCGGCCCTTGGTGCCGCGGTGAACCGGCACTTACTATGGCCTCTGCTGACGTCTGGTGGCCCATCCCGTCGCCTCTCGACGTCGGTAGCACCATGGCAGACCACCAGACCTCCCAGGGTAAGACGCGCGACCTTCCCGCTTATGCCTGTCGGATTTACGTCACGACGTTCCGTGCAAGTATCGGGCTTTGGTGATCAATGCCACCTCGCCCCGCCATGCCGCCTCGTATCCGCTTCCTGTTCGTCAGGCCAGCGTTTTGCCTCGGGCTGCCTTCAGATTCCCCCTCGCGGGAGACACCCTTGCCGTCGGCTAGCACTTCCCCTTGCCGGGCGTGCAGGGGACTTTCACCCCCAAGTCATCCCGAGGCACCACCCTCGGGAACAGCGCCGTCAGGCGCCACGCGCCATGCCTGGCGCACATATAAAAAGGGCAAGGTATCCACCCTGCCCTTAGGAGATAAATGCACGGTTTACTTTGCTTCGCTAGCCTCGCTAGCCGTTAAGTCATACGGTTCCCTATTGCCTTTAACTCATTACATAGAGAACCGACAAGCAAGCAGGATTACTGTGAAGACGCTTCGGACAGTGTCATATCACTATCTACTTGAGTGTAATCGTCTTCATTGTAATCTTCAGATGATTGTTCGATTTCATCCTGAGTGCGGTTCGTCTTGAGTACCAAGTCCTCACCCTGCATTTCCATTTCGTCGAGGGCCATGGCAATTTCCGTCCGGCCGATACCCAGGAATCCGCCTACCCCGACGATGACGTAAAGATCCCCGCTCTGGTTGTGTTGCGAGATCTGCGAGACCTCACCGATCTCCTCGCCATCCTGATTGTTGACGGTCATGCCTTCAAGGTCGCTGACCTGCATAGACATCAGGGCGCTGTCTGAGCTGGATGTCGTCTCTTGCTGCTGCTGCGCCTGATCCTGCTGGTCTTGTTGCTGCTGATCTTGTTGCTGCTGGTCCTGCGACTCTTCCTCGACGGTCACCTCGGGCTCACCGGAACTCTCGACAGTCACCTCGGGCTCGCCGGTGTCTTCCACCGTAACCTCGGGTTCGGCTTCCTGGATTTCTACATTAGGTTCGGGTTGATCAATCGTCACTTCCGGCTCGGGTTGTTCAATCGTCACTTCCGGCGGCTCTTGTTCCACCGTGACATCCGGCGCTTCCTGATCTACCTGGACATCGGCGGGCTGTTCTTCGACTTGAACCTCCATATCGTTCTCTTGATCAGGAGATGCCTGCCCGGAAGAGGGTTGTTGCGTTTGCGTTTGGTTTTCTTGGTTTTCCGCGTCAGGTGGGTCCTGCGCCCAGGTACCCATTGACAAACCGGCAGAAATTGCACCGATGGCAATCGCTAGTGCTGTCCTTTTCATAATGCTCTCCAATTAAGCCGTGCCTCCTAAAGCTAGACCACTCTCGCGGATAAGGGAAAGGAGCCGAGATTATTTTTATATATCCCAAATAACGCTTATTTAGCATATAAGGTGGCTCAGCTTTAGTTGCGTACGAATATGCATTGCCGGTCCTCCTCGTCATGTCAGTCATGGGACGATTACCCTTTCTCACCTGATAGCCTTTAAACGCTATTTAGTTGATAAATGCCTCTAAAAGGCTATGATGAAGCGTTTGCCAGCCAGGAGAGACTCCATGTCTCGACGTATCGCCGTGCTCACCGGCGACGTGATCGACTCGCGCCGGGTGACTGACGCAGCGCATCTCTACCACGTGCTGGATGCTACCCTGGCCACGCTTGCCAAGCGCCATGCAGGCCGCGGCCAACGCTACCGGGGTGACGGCTTCCAGCTGGTTCTGGCCGATGCCGGCCAGGCCATGACAGCCGCTATCCAGCTGCGTGCCGAGTTGATCCGCCACTCCGAGCCGCATCAGCGCTGGGATGCGCGTATCGCCATCGCAATCGGAGAGGACAACTGGCAGGCCACCCAGGCCATCACCGATGCCGATGGAGAGGTCTTCGTACGCTCGGGCCAGGCGCTGGACGCCATGGAAACGCATCACTTGACGCTCTCGCTGATCGAAGCAGAGCAAGATGATTGCCTGAGCCTGATAACGCGGTTCGTTGACGACCTGGTTGACGGCTGGTCGCGTTATTCCGCCGAGATCGTCTTCCTGAGTCTGCAACAGTCGGTCACGCAACAAGCGCTGGCCGAGCAACTCGGTATCCGCCAGCCAAGCGTTCACAAGCGCCTGCGTGCCGCCCGCTGGGCACTGCTTGCCGACACTCTCGCCTGTTTCGAAAAGCGTCTTGCCGATCCGGATTTCCGCTCATGAACGCCGCCGACTTATCGTTATTGTTTGGACTTGTCCTCGCCCACCTGGTCGGTGATTTTGTGCTCCAGCCCGGCGGCTGGGTCGAGGAGCGCTACCGACTCAAACAGCGCTCGCGCAAACTGGCCCAACACGCGTTAGTGCATGGGCTGCTCGCCGCCGGGGTACTGATGATCGCCGTCCTCAACGCACCCACCCGCGGCCCCTTCGCGATATTGCTGGCAAGCCTGGCCCTCGCGGCAAGCCATTGGCTGATCGACGTGGCCAAGGCCCACGTCAATCCGCAGCAGTTGCGCTGGTTCCTGCTCGATCAAGCGCTGCACCTGCTGGTGATCGTCACCCTCTGGCTGAGCTGGATCGCTAGCGGGCAACCACTAGTCGTCGCCACGGTGTGGTTAATGACGCCCCAGATACTGGGACTCGCCACGGCCTATCTGCTGGTCACGCGGCCAATGTCAATCGCCATCGCCTTGGTGATGCGGCGCTGGAACCACCAGCTCGAGGATACCGGCACGCTCGCCGATGCCGGCGCCCGCATCGGGATGCTGGAGCGTTTCCTAGTCCTGACGCTGGTCCTGCTCGATCAGTTGATCGCCGTGGGCTTTTTGCTCGCAGCCAAATCAGTGCTGCGCTTCGGCGACCTGCGCGAGGCGCAGGACCGCAAGCTGACCGAGTACGTACTGCTGGGCACCCTGCTGAGCGTGTCGGCGACTCTGATCCTCGGCATGTGCGTGCGCCAGCTGCTCGAGTGACCAGGCACGAGCGAGCAAGGCATGGAGAAAAATCTGAGAATAGAGGCGTGGGCGAAGTGTGCCCCAAACAAACGCAAACCCGCCAGGCGTCGGCATTGACGGTTCCGGGCGGGCTTGGCATCGGTTTGTGGATGTGCAAAATCTCGGCTTGTTATGCCATGGCGCGACACTCTTCCGCGCAGCGCTTGCAGGCCTTGGCGCACTCTTGGCAGTGGTTGGCGTCATGCTTGGCGCACTCATCGCCGCACTTCTGGCAGATGTCGGCGCAGACACGGCAGAGATCGCCGGCAAACTCGCTGCCCTGCGCCATGAAGGAGGCGGCTAAACGACAGATCTGTGCGCACTGCATGTCCAGCCGAATACACTCCGCCATTTTCTGGACGTCGTCTTCCTGCAGGCAGGATGCCGCGCACCGGTCGCAATAGGCAGCGCAGATATGACAGGCTTCGATACATGATTGATATTTTCCAAAATCCATTTCGGACCTCCTGAGCTGTTTCGCGATGAATGGCTCGCGATCGATAGCTCGTAGTGATGGCTTTACATAGAGTGATGTCTTTACCTGCGAGGAACAACACCTGTTCCTGCATCTTAACCAGTAGTCAGCCAACAAGACTGCGTCAAGACGCAGCGGGCTCGGCGATGGCAAGCTTTTGCTGCCATCGGTACCTGCCCGTACAATGCGCTCACTGCCGCCGCGCCACGACCTGCGCGGCCCTACCTCAAGAAGAGCTCAAGGAAACGCCGGAACCATGCGCGCCACCCAACTGTTGATCGCCACCCTGAAGGAAACGCCTGCCGACGCGGAAGTCATCAGCCATCAGTTGATGCTGCGCTCGGGCATGATCCGCCGTGTCACGTCGGGGCTGTATACCTGGTTGCCGCTGGGCCTGAAAACCCTGCGCAAGGTAGAGCGCATCGTACGCGAGGAAATGGATCGCGCCGGCGCCCAGGAAGTGCTGATGCCGGCGGTCCAGCCCGCCGAGCTGTGGCAGGAATCGGGACGCTGGGAGCAGTATGGCCCCGAGCTGTTGCGCCTGAAGGACCGCCACGACCGCGACTACTGTGTTGGTCCCACCCATGAAGAGGTGATCACCGACCTGGTGCGCAAGGAAATCGCCAGCTACAAGCAACTGCCCACTAACTTCTACCAGATCCAGACCAAGTTTCGCGACGAGATCCGCCCCCGCTTCGGGGTGATGCGCTCGCGCGAGTTCATCATGAAGGATGCTTACTCGTTCCACGTCGACGAGGCCTCGCTCGGCGAGACCTACCAGATCATGTACGACGCCTATACGCGCATCTTCACCCGCCTGGGCCTGGATTTCCGCCCGGTGATTGCCGACAACGGTGCGATCGGCGGCACCGGGTCGCACGAGTTCCACGTGCTGGCCGACTCCGGCGAGGACGCCATCATCTTCTCCACCGAGTCCGACTACGCCGCCAACATGGAGAAGGCCGAGGCCCTGCCGGCACCCGCGGGAAGCCACCCCGAGCGCCCCGCGCCGGGCGAGGAAATGCGCCTGGTCGACACCCCCGATGCCCGGACGATTGCCGCGCTGGTCGAGCAGCACGGCCTGCCCATCGAGAAGACCCTCAAGACCTTGATGGTGCATGGCGAAGAAGGCGGCTTGGTCGCCCTGCTGGTGCGCGGTGATCATGAGCTTAACGAGGTCAAGGCCGAGAACCTCAGCGGTGTCGCGACGCCGTTGACCATGGCCACCGAAGCGGAGATTCGCGCCGCGGTGGGCGCCGGCCCCGGCTCGCTCGGCCCGGTGGACCTCGAGATGCCGATCATCATCGATCGCAGCGTGGCCTTGATGGGCGACTTCGGCGCCGGTGCCAACGTCGACGGTAAGCATTACTTCGGCATCAACTGGGAGCGCGACGTGGCGCTGCCCCGGGTCGCCGACATTCGCAACGTGGTCGAAGGCGACCCCTCGCCGGACGGCAAGGGTGTGCTGGCGATCAAGCGCGGCATCGAAGTGGGCCATGTGTTCCAGCTGGGCAAGAAGTATTCCGAGGCGATGAACGCCACGGTCCTCGGCGACGAGGGCCGCGAAATCCATCCGTGGATGGGCTGCTATGGCATCGGCATCACCCGGGTAGTGGCTGCGGCGATCGAGCAGAACCACGACGCCGCCGGCATCATCTGGCCCGATGCGCTGGCACCCTTCCACATCGCGCTGGTACCGATGAACGCGCACAAGTCGCAGCGGGTGCGCGAGGAGTCCGAACGGCTCTACCAGGCGCTGACGGCCGCCGGCTTCGAGGTGCTGCTGGACGACCGCGACCTGCGTCCCGGCGCCAAGTTTGCCGACCATGAGCTGATGGGCCTGCCCCATCGCCTGGTGGTCGGCGACCGCAGCCTCGACAAGGGGGAACTCGAATACAAGGGACGCCGCGACAGTGAAGCCACCATGGTGCCAGCCGAGCAGATCCTCGACTTCCTGGGGGAACGCGTCGCGCGCTAGTCGCGTCGCAGCCATCGTCCTGGCGACGCTGACCGCGCTGGCGGCCGGTCAGGCGCTCGCCAGCGACACGACCTTGACGGATAGCGCGTACGACGAACAGACCCAGGCGCCGCGGGTGCGCGTATTACCCGAGGCGCCCGCCTCCTTGCGCACCACGTTGGAGGCCTCGTTATCCGCGCCGCGCTCGCCGGCCAACGTCTGGGCCGCGCGTCAATGGCTCAACGACATGGAACCGCGCCTGGCCCGCTTCGTGAAGGACCCGGCATTGCGCGTCGCCCTGCTGCGGCGTGTCTATCACGAGGCGCAGCTCGCTCGGCTCCCCCCCGAACTGGTGCTCGCGGTCATCCAGGTGGAGAGCGCCTTTCAGCAGGAAGCCGTCTCTTCGGCCGGCGCCGTGGGCCTGATGCAGATCATGCCGTTCTGGATTCGCGAGCTGGGCCTGCCCGCCGACGATCTCAAGGATGCCTGGCGCAACCTGCGCTACGGCTGCACGATACTTGCCCACTACCTGGCCATTGAAGAGGGCGATTTCACCCGCGCCCTGGCCCGCTACAACGGCAGCCTGGGCAAGACCTGGTATCCCGAGAAGGTGATGAGCGCCTGGCAACGCCACTGGCGCTCGCCGGTAACGGGCTCGCCATGGTGATACCAGCTCGTCATGTCGACGGCATCACAAAAAAAAGCCGACCCAATTGGGTCGGCTACCGGGGGAATAACTCCCCCACCCCTGACGACTGATTCGCCGGTCGAGTGACTCGGCTCAATGTTTCTTCTTGCGGTGGTCGCGGACGATGAAGGTGACCCAACCGCCTAGAAAGGCAATCATCATCGCGACGGTGACCAACCCGAAAATAACGGCGTCGTCCCAATACATGTATGTTCTCCCGTCTCGATGTGGTGGAAGAACAATAACGCTGTATGGCGGGAGCGTTTCTGACCTGAATCAAGTTTATCGCCAGGCGGCCAGGCAACCCACCACGCACCTTGATCCAGAGCAATTTCTTGCACTTTCACCTCATTCACGACGCCAGAAAATGGCTTCGACAGAGAGCGGCCGCGCCAGGCTTAAAGCACCTTGCGATCCTCCACCTCACCGGGCTCGGTGCCCGGCGGCAAGGGGTGACCCTTGGCCAGTTCGGCGCGAGTTGCCTCACGCACTTCGAGAACCTGCAGCCGGTAACGCAGAGTATGGCCGGCCAGTGGATGATTACTGTCGATCAGCACGGCGTCGTCGCGAACCTCCAACACGGTGATCACTTCCGGCCCGGCGTCCCCCGGTGTCTGAAACCGCATCCCCGCGCTCAGATCGTCTACCGGGAAGGCATCGCGCCCCACCTCGCGCACCAGTGATTCGTTACGCAGACCATAGGCCTCGACCGGCATCAGAGTGACGGACAGCTCAGCACCTTCGTCCTGGCCAGCGAGGGCGCGCTCGAGACCGGCGACGATGTTGTGATGGCCGTGAAGGTATTCCAGTGGCTGCTCGCGGGCGCGGGAGTCGTCGAGGACCTGGCCGTCGGTGCCACTGAGGGCATAGTGGAGTGTCACGACTCGCTGGGGAGCGATACGCATCGTAGTCTCCTGAAACGTGAAAGGGAGAATTAACATCTACTTGACGCTGGATATTGCGATAAGGAAAAGAGCTTCAGTCCCGCCGCCGCAGGTGTTCGACGGGAATATCCAGGCGCTGTTGCTGGTGGAGCATATTGAGCAGCACGATGGCACGCTCTTCTCCCTTGTGGCTGGTGAACACGCCCTGCAGGTCCTTGAAGGGTCCCTCGGTGATCTCCACCATCTCGCCGGCACGAAAATACAGATTGACCGACGAGTCCTGGCGCTCGTTGCCGTGAACGCGCAACGTCTCGATCAGCGCATCACCCACCGGCACCGGGGTGCCGAAGCCGAAGGTGACGATCTTGAGCACGCCGCGAGTGGAGCGGATGGGCCGCCAATTGCTGGCCAGGCGATCGAGCCGAATAAACAGATAGTAGGGAAAGAGCGGCTCGGTGATCCATTCGAGCTTGCCGCGACGCTTCTTCTGCACCTCCAGCACCGGATGAAAGACCTCGTAGCCCTGATAGCCGAGGTGGTCTGCCGCGCGAAAGGATTCGCCGCCCTTGCACTGGATCACATACCAGCGCGGGATAGCGTCCTGATCATTCTCCGGATTGTCGTCGACTACGCTCATGTGGCTCCTTGTCGGGTTTCCTGCTGGCATCACTGTCGGGGCTCTGCAACAATCCAGGCGCACGCCAGGGTGACTGGCCCTGTGGGACGACACGCGTCCCGGCGACCAGCCCTTCAAGTTTATCATCCGAGCGGGCAGCCTGCGTGCCCCTCGTGACACGCCGCAAGGAGAGTCATCCGACATGCCGATTCCCATCGCCCGCCGCAGCTGGCGCGAGGCCCTGGCCATCTATCTGCGCGCGCCGGTCATCACCATGCTGTTTCTCGGCTTCTCGGCGGGCCTGCCCTTCCTGCTGGTCTTCTCGACACTGTCGGCCTGGTTGCGCAGCGATGGCGTCGAGGTGGCGGCCATCGGCTTCTTTTCATGGATCGGGATTCTCTATTCGATCAAATTCTTCTGGGCACCGGTCGTTGATCGCACGGCGCTGCCATTGCTCACCCGCCTGCTTGGTCAACGCCGCGGCTGGATGCTGCTCGCCCAGGCCATCATTGCCACCGGTCTGGTCGGGTTGGCCAGCCTCGACCCGCAGGACAACCTGGCGCTGGTGGCAGCCTTCTCGCTGATGGTGGCCTTCGGCTCGGCCACCCAGGACATCTCGATCGACGCCTTTCGCATCGAGTCGGCGCCCGACGACATGCAGGCGGCCATGGCCTCGACCTACATCATCGGTTATCGCGGCGGCTTGCTGGCCGCCGGCGCCGGCGCCCTCTATGTGGCCTCGTGGATTTCCTGGGAAGCGGCCTACCTGAGCATGGCGGCGCTGGTGGGTATTGGCGTGATCACGGTATTGGTACGCCCCGAACCGCAGAGGTTGTCGCTGACCACGCACTTGATTCACGAGCCGCGGGTGCGGGCTTTCCTGCGCGCCAGCCGCGGCAAGCCACGCTGGCTGCGCCGGTTGGGCGCCTGGCTGATCGGCGCGGTGGTCTGTCCGTTCACCGACTTCTTTACTCGCCATCGGCGCAAGGCGCTGTGGCTGCTGCTGTTCGTGGCGGTGTATCGCATCAGCGACCTGGCCATGGCTTCGATGGCCAACCCGCTGTACATCGACCTGGGCTTTTCGCTGGCGACCATTGCCAATATCACCAACATCTTCGGCATCGCCATGAGTATTGGCGGAGGCATTCTCGGCGGCCTGCTGGTGGCGCGTTACGGCATCGGGCCGATACTCATCCTGGGGGCGACGGCGGCCACACTGACCAACCTGCTGTTCGCGGCCCTGGCCCTCGCCGGGGCCCACCTGCCGATGCTGGTGATGACCATCGTCGGCGACAATCTCTCCAACGGCCTGGCCAGCGCGGTCTTTATCGCCTTCCTGTCGAGCCTGACCTCGCGGGCCTATACCGCCACGCAATATGCACTTTTCTCGTCACTGATGACGCTGCCGGGCAAGTTTCTCAGCGGTTTCGGCGGCCTGGTGGTTGCCGCGGATGGCTACGCCACTTTCTTCGTGATAGCCACGGCGCTGGGCCTGCCGGCGATTGCCCTGGCGATCTGGATCAGCCGCGACCACAACCTGGTGCCGCCACCTATGCCTCGCGCGGCCTGAGCCTGCCTGAACCTTCCTGAGCCGGCCGGGTCGCCTCGATGCCGTAACGGGCGAGACTCAGCGGCGGCGCGTCGTCTCGGCGAGGCGCGAGTTCAGCCAGGCCAGCGCCCCCGGCGTCACGCGCCACTGATCGCGCATCAAGGTACGGTACTGCCAGGCCTCGTCGCGGCTGCCAGGCTCGGCGGCGTCATCGTCCCCCATCGGCGTCGTGCGGGCTTTCTCGCTGCACAGGATGCCCAGCGCATGCGCATTGTGGCTCACCGCCTCGTCCAGCGCGGCCTCAGCGTCCTCGCGACGCTCGAGACGAAACAGTGCCAGCACGCGACCCATCAAGAGTCCCAGCGGGGGTTCGTCGGTATCGTCGTTGGCAAGCTCGCTCTCGCTCATCTCGAGCGCCTCGAGATCACGCCCTTCACGCAGCAGCTGGTCGAGCACCAGTTCGCGCAGCCCCAGGCTATCCTGATCGTCCAGTGACAGCAGGTGTTCGGCAAGCTCGCGCGAGCGCTGACGCGCGCCGCGCTCCATGCCGACTACCAGGGCGAGACCGGTGCGCAACAGCACGGCGTTATCGGCATCGTCCCAGCTGAGCGAGCCGTCACCTTCGGCGCGGGCCTGCTCGAGCCAGCGCTCCAGACGGTCGGCCAGCGGCGCGAAGAGACTCGGCGCCATCCACGGCAGGCTGCCGAAGCGGCTGGTCAGCGCCAGCGAAAGCCCCTGCAGCACCCGCGGCGAATCCAGCCATTCGGGATGGCGGCAGAGCTCATTCAGCCAATCACCGGCACGTTGCCAGGGGTCGTCATCGAAGCCCATCGGCGCATCGCCCAGCACCTCGGACTGGAACTGCGCGTGCCAGGCGGCGAACAGCGTGTCTTCGCGAGCGCTGGCATGGTACTCGAGTGACCCCGTTTCGCCCTGGTGGATGCCCAATCGTGGGGCGACCGGCAACACCTCGAGCAAGGCCTGCAGCGCCGCCAGGGGCCCAGCCAAGTCTTCCTCGGCATTGAGCAGCTGCTCGGCCAGGGTAGCACCGGGATTCTCGGCCAGATCGGCGAGGAACTGCAGCTGGTCGGGGTCCAGATCACCCTGGCGCGACAGGCGACGGAACCAGAAACCGGCACGCTCGGCGGCTTCGCGTTCATGCCCTTCATGGAGCAGCAGCATCGCCTCGATATAGGCAAGCGTGGGAGAGTCCGGCAGGGCCTGCTGGGCACGCACGAAGGCCTCGCGCGCGCTGTCCAGGTCGTCGTTGTCCAGATGCATCAGGCACAGCCGCTCGAGGGCCACGCCGCGCAGAAACAGCGGTCCACGATCGAGAATGTCATCGAGCAGCGCCGTGCGCTTGCGATGAAAACCGCGTTCCTGGTAGAGATCGACGAGGATCTCGAAGGCCGGCTCGGCCTGTTCGGGCAGCGCCGACCAGTCACCGTGCGCGAACAGCGATTCGAGGATTCGCTGGGCGCGCCCTCGCTGGCCGCTTTCGGCGGCAATCAGGCCGGCCTCGAGCAGCGCCTGAGCCGGCGCCCGACCGCTTGCGAGCGCCGCCTTGAACACCGGCCCCTTCCAGTCGCTGAGCGAGAGCATCCACATCAGATGATCGGGAATATGCCCGGGCAGGGTCACGGCGCCGCAACAATCCTTGGTCATGCGGCCTGAATCACACCAGCACGGTTCGAGGCGCCCCGGACGAGCCAGGGTTTCGCAGGCAAAGTCGAGCCTCGCCAGCGGGGTCTGTGACCACAGTTCCGGCGCCAGCGCCTGGGCCAGTGCCGGATTGCCTCCGACTAGGGCCGGGCCTTCGCGTCGCGCCCAGGCCATCAGGCTCGGGTAACGCTCGTCTTCGCGAATGGCTACCAGCGCCCCCGAGGCAAAGCCAAGCAGTTGTTCCACCCAAACTGCCAGCATCGCAGCCTCCGCAATCCACAAAACGCCATAGTCTACCAGTCCGCGGCGGCGCTGGGCAGGCGGCAGTCAGCGACGTTGGATCGCCGCCAGCAGGGGCTGGGTACGCGCGTGCATGTCGAGCCGAGCGCCGAGGCGCACCAGGTTCCAGTAATGGCCGTTGAGCGTACGCGACATTAACAGGGTATCCGCCGGCGGCTGCAGACGATCCATGGCGGCCCAGACCTTGGGGCTCAGGTCGCGCAGGCGGCGATGGACCCGGACGTCGCCGAAATCCTGCTCGCCTGGCTGGAACAGCGCTGAGATAGCTTCGGCGGCCTCGCGATAAAGCGACAAGGGCGCCCCCTGCCCTTGTCGCCCGCCCAGTTCGAGCATGGCGGTATCCATGGCCATGGGATCGCCTTCAAGCGTGGCCTCGAGCAGGTGCATCATCGCCACCAGACGCGCCTCGGGCACGCGAATCACCGCGCCGAGGTCGTAGATCACCAACCGCCCCTGGTCGTCGGCGGCGAAGTTGCCGGCGTGGGGGTCGGCGTGCAGCTCACCATGGGTGAAGAGCTCCTCGGTGAGCCAGTCGGCCAGCGTGGTGGCGACGGCCTGACGCCGGGCATCGTCGGCCGATTCCAGGTCGCGAAGTGGCGTGCCGGCCACGTAACGCATGGCCAGCACCCGCGGGCCAGAGACCTCGGGCAGCGGTTCGGGAATCACCAGGTCGTCTCGATGCACGTAGCGCTCGCGATAGCGCGCCAACGCCTCGGCTTCGGCGTGATAGTCGAGCTCGCCGCGCAGGCTGGCCGCGAGTTCCTCGAACAAGGCGTCGAGCCGCGCCTGGGGTACCTTGAACCAGCGCCCGAGCCGCAGCAGGCGACGCACCTGGACCAGGTCGCTTTCCAGTACCTCGGCGAGCCCGGGATACTGCACCTTGAGCACCAGCGTCGCGCCGTCGTGTGTAACGGCACGATGCACCTGGCCCATGGACGCGCTGGCGAAGGGACGCGGTTCGATCTCGCGAAAATGCGTGTCGAGACTACCGTACTGCTCGATCAGGGTGCGACGTATGCTTTCCCACGGCATCGGCTCGGCCTGGCGCTGCAGGCGCGCGAGCTCCTCGGCGAGGTCCGGTGGCAGGAGGTCGTCCCATTGCGACATGATCTGCGCCAGCTTCATGGCCGGTCCCTTGAGCTCCGAGAGCCCTTCGAACAACGCCTCGCCCAAGGCTCGCCAGTCGGCCTGGCCACCCAGGCGGGTACGAATCATCGCCCCGCCGGTACGGGCACCGAGCCCCATCAGGCGTCGCGTCCGGCCACGTTCGCGCATGGCATCTCTCCTGCTGTTATCGATACAAATATTGTACAACAAGTAAGCCAGGTTACACCTGGCGATACGCGATTATTACTGGAAGAATATCCATGCCATTCATCGCCTGCGAGATACGATGCGCCTGATCATCGCCGAGAAACCCAGCCTGGCCCGCGCCATTGCCGAGGCGCTGCCGGGTGCCCTGCGCCGCGAGGACGGCGCACTGGTCGCCGGCGACACCACGGTGACCTGGTGCCTGGGCCATTTGCTCGAACAGGCCCCGCCCGATGCGTACGACCCGGCGTTCAAGCAGTGGCGGCTCGATCACCTGCCGATCCTGCCCGACCGCTGGAAGCACACCCCGCGCCCCAAGGCGCGCGGACAGCTGACGGTGATACGTCGCTTGCTGAAAGGCGCACAGGAAGTGGTACATGCCGGGGACCCGGATCGTGAGGGCCAGCTGCTGGTGCAGGAAGTGATCGAGCACCTGGGCTGGAAGGGCCCGGTGTCGCGGTTGCTGGTCAACGATCTCAACCGGCCGGCGGTCCAGCGCTCGCTGGCCCGCCTTGAGGACAACGCGCGGTATCAGCCACTCTACCGGGCCGCCGAATCGCGCGCGCGGGCCGACTGGCTGTATGGCATCAATCTCACTAGAGCCTGGACGCTCACCGGTCGCCAGGCCGGACACGACGGCGTGCTGTCGGTGGGCCGGGTGCAGACGCCGGTGCTGGGGCTGGTGGTGCGTCGCGACAACGAGATCCGCGATTTCAAGCCGCGGCCCTTCTTCGTGCTCTGGGCCGATCTTACCGTCACCCACGGCATGCTGCGCGCCTGGTGGGTGCCCGGCGAAACCCACCCGCTCGACGACCAGGGCCGCCTGCTGTCCCGCGAGCCGGCGGCGGCGCTGGCCGAGCGACTGCCCGGGGCCGAAGGGCGGCTTACCGCTCTGGAAAGCCGCGACCGGCGCCAGGCAGCCCCACTGCCCTACTCCCTTTCGGCCCTGCAGGTCGATGCCGCGCGGCGCTTCGGGCTTTCCGCCAAGGTGACGCTGGATGTGTGTCAGCGCCTGTACGAACGCCACAAGCTGATCACCTACCCGCGCTCGGACTGCCGCTATCTTCCCGAGGAGCATCTCGCCGGGGCACGTGCCACCCTGCAGGGCGCCTGCCAGGCCGACGACACCCTGCGCGGCTGGTTCGAGGGGGCGGATTTTTCGCGGCGCTCGAAGGCCTGGAACGACAAGCAGGTCGGCGCCCACCACGCCCTCGCGCCCACCGGCAAGCCTGCCGACCTTGCGCGGCTGGACAAGACCGAGGCGGATATCTTCCGCATGATCACCCGCAACGTCGTCGCCCAATTCTACCCGCCGCTGGTCACCCGCGAAGTGAAGGCCGAATTCAGCATCCTGGATAACCTGTTCCGCGCCCGCGGTCAGGAGGTCTTGGCCGCGGGCTGGAAGCCGCTCTTCACCACCCGCGACGAGGCTCCGCCGCTGCCGCCCCTGACCGAGGGCGAAGCATGCCGGGTCGCCGATGTCGGCGTGGAGGACCGCGAGACGCGCCCGCCGGAGCCCTTCACCGATGCCAGCCTGATCAAGGCGATGATGAACATCGCCCGCTACGTCGAGGACGCGGCGGTGCGCCGCACCCTTCGCGAGCACGACGGCCTGGGCACCGAGGCGACCCGCGCCGGCATCATCGAGACGCTGGTCGAGCGCGGCTATCTGGTGCGCCGCGGCAAGGCACTGCGCGCGACTCGAATCGGCAGCGCGTTGATCGCCTCCCTGCCCGAGGCGGTCGGCCAGCCCGAACGCACCGCACTGTGGGAGCAGCGCCTCGGCGCGATTGCCGAGGCGGGTGACGACCCGGCCCCGTTCCTGGCTGCGCTGATCGAGGATCTACATGGCCTGCTCAGCGCCGCCGATGCCGGCCGCCTCAGCCTGGCCCTGCGCGACGCCCGCGGTGAAGCGCCGCCCCCGCCAACGCGCGCCAGGTCGTCAAACGCCAAATCGTCGCGAGGAAAGTCGTCCAATAGCAAGGTCTCGCGACCCCGAAGAGGGACAGCACGCGGCAAGGCGACCAAACACTGAGGTAACCCTTCACCAGCCTCATGACCTATATCTGAAGCGATGAATTTGATGCGATGAACCCGAGCAGACTGCCATGACTCTGTTCTCCCACTGGATCGTCGGCCCCGGCGCGCTGGGCCGCTTGATCGCCCTACGGCTGGCCGACCATGCACGGGTCACCCTGGTCGGCCGGCGCCCGCCATCCCCCATTCAGCGGTTAATGACGCCGGAGGGCGAGACGCTGACCCGCCGGCTGGGCGTCGCCGTGATCGGCGCCCTGCCCGACGAGACGCCCTCGATCGTGCACCTGACCACCAAGGCCACCACGGCATTACCCGCCAGCGACGCCCTAGCGCGAGCGCTGCCCATGGATTCGCCATTGGTGCTGTGGCAGAACGGCGTCGGAAGCCAGCAGGCGATCACCCAACGCTGGCCGGGTCCGGTCCTCTGCGCCTCCACCACCGAGGGCGCTCATGTACAAGGCGACACTCAGGTCACCCACGCCGGGCATGGCAGGACCTTTATCGGCGCGCTGGATGGTCGCCACCGTGAACTCGCCTCGCAACTGGCAGGCGTCCTCACGCTTGCCGGGCTATCCAGCGAGCCGGTTGACGATATTGGCGTCAGGTTGTGGCGCAAGCTCGCGGTTAATGCTGCCATCAACCCGCTGGTAGCGCGCTTCGGTATTGCCAATGGCGAGCTTCGCGATCCGCCCTATCGCTCGCAGGTTGAGGCGCTGATCGAAGAAATCGCGGCGATCATGGCCGCCGAGGGTCTGAAGCCCCCCGAAGGCGAAGGCATCGACGGCTGGCGGCAGCTGGTCTGGCAGGTGATTGACGCCACGGCGGGTAACCTGGCCTCCATGCTGCAGGACGTGATGGCCGGACGCCCTACCGAACACGAGGCGATACTTGGGCCGCTGCTCGCAGCGGCACGGCGCCATAAGCTCCCGGCTGAGCATATCGAGATGCATTTTCGATATCTGGCGGCGCATCAATCGACTTGACGACGGATGCGGCGCTGGCGCTATGCTGGTGCCACCCGAGTCACGAGTGGCGAGACGTCACCCGCCTCGCCCGATGACCGACTTTTCTCACATAGGAGTGATAGGTAATGGGCTTACGAATTGGCGATACTGCGCCCGACTTCACCGCGCAAACCACCGAAGGCACGCTGAATTTCCACGACTGGATCGGCGATAGCTGGTGCGTGCTATTTTCCCACCCCAAGGATTTCACACCGGTCTGCACCACCGAACTCGGTTACATGGCCAAACTCAAGCCAGAGTTCGACAAGCGCAACACCAAGATCATCGGTCTGTCGGTCGATCCCGTCGAGAATCACGCAACCTGGTCCAAGGATATCGAGGAAACTCAGGGCGCCGCACCGAACTACCCGATGATCGGCGACACCGATCTTCAAGTGGCCAAGCTCTACGACATGCTACCAGCGGAGCTGGAGGGCAGTGCCGAGGGCCGCACCCCGGCCGACAACGCCACCGTGCGAGCGGTGTTCATGATCGGACCCGACAAGAAGATCAAGGCCATGCTGATCTACCCGATGACCTCGGGGCGTGATTTCAACGAGGTGCTACGCCTGCTCGATTCGATTCAGCTGAATGCCAAGCATACCGTGGCGACACCGGTGAACTGGCGCGACGGAGATGATGTGATCATCCCGCCCTCGGTCAGCGATGAAGAGGCGAAGCAAAAATATCCAGAGGGCTTTACCACCCTCAAGCCCTACCTGCGTACGGTCAAGCAGCCCCGCTGAGCGGTACGTCTTACGTCAGACCCCCCTCCTGCCCCTTGTAAGCCCGTCCCTGAAGGGGCGGGAGACGCGTGTGTTTCGCTTCATCTCGATCGGCGAAGATACACGACATTAGCGCCCCTTCCCTGAGCTTGCTATCTTGAGGCGAGGCAGAAGCGATTTGCTGTCCTTCGATGACGCTCTTTTCTGAGCTCCTGCTTGGTTTTTGCTCTTGATCAGCTATTGCTTAGGCATGGCAACTCTCACTAGGCCTTCCTCAGCACTTTCACGTGTAGGGACAGGGACCATGAAAATCGGACGCCCCCTTGCTGCTTTGCTGGCAACTCCGTTGGCGCTTCTTGCCGCCTCCAACGCGCTGGCCGATGCCCCGCCGCCTGCCTACGTCGCACACGCGAGTGACGTGATGCATCTGGACAATGGCGTAATGATCGAAGGTCAGGATCTCGAGACGCAGGATGGCTACACCTCCGGATTCCGGCTTACCGCCGGCTTTTCGCCGCTGCGGCTGCCGTTTCTAGACCTCGGCGCCGAGGTCAGTTATCGCGAGAGCGATGAGGTGCCCGCCCGCTTTGGCGGCCAGGCGTTGATCCTCGATACCATGAGCCTCGGCGGCAGCCTGGTCGCCGGCTTGCGCCTCGGCCAGTGGGGCCTATACGCGAAGTCGGGGTTTGCCGAGTGGGAAGGCGATCCGATCATTCCCAATGACGCGCTAGCCCTGGATACTGCCGGCACCACACGTGTGCAGGGCTTCGGGGTTCGACTGCAGTTCAACGGTCTGGTCAGCCGCGTGGAATACGAAGAATTCGACGCGCCGAGCATGGCACACCTCAATCTGGTGACCGCCTCCCTGCATATTCCCTTCTAGCAATGCCTGGCAGCAGCTCTGCTTGAGTAAGGCTTGAACAAGGGAGAAGCCTCTCTTCTCCCCATTTATTTCTTTACTCCTCTTCCTTGCTCTTCTTTTATGCTCAGCCGGTATTGCGCAGCCCCGTGGCGATCCCGGCCATGGTCACCATCAGGGCGCGGGAAAGATCGGCGCCGATGGCACCGTCGGCATCCCGGTTGCGCTGCAGGAGCTCCGCCTGAAGGCCGTGGAGTGGATCGATGTAGGGGTTGCGCACTTCGATCGCCTGGCGGATCAGCGGCGTCTTCTCCAGCAGCTCCTGCTGGTCGAGCACCTCCAGCACGACGTCGTTGAGACGCGCAAAGCGGCCCCGTAAACGTTCTCCCAGCGCCTTGAGTGCCGGTTCGTCGACCAGCCGATGCTCGTAATAGGTGGCGATGCCCACGTCGGCCTTGGCCAGCAGCATTTCCAGCATGTCCAGGTAGGTCCCGAAGAAGGGCCATTGGTCGCGCATCTCCCTGAGACTCTCGAGACCGCCCTCTTCTTCCAGGCGCTGGGCAAATGCCTCCCCGCTGCCCAGCCAGGCAGGCAGCATCAGGCGGATCTGGGTCCAGGCGAAGATCCAGGGAATCGCGCGCAGCGTCTCCACCCCACCATCCTGACGGCGCTTGGTCGGCCGTGACCCCAGCGGCAGCCGACCCAGCGCGCCTTCGGGCGTCACCGCCCGGAAATAAGGCACGAAGTCGGGATCCTCGCGTACCACGCCGACATAGGCGCCATGCGCGATCTCGGCCAGGCGGTCCATTTCCTCGCGCCATTCAGGCTTGGGCGCCGGAGGCGGCAACAACGACGCCTCGAGCACGGCGCAGGCATAGATCTCCATCGAGCGCAGGGCGATCTCCGGTTGCCCGAACTTGAAGCGAATCATCTCGCCCTGCTCGGTGACCCGCAGGCTGCCGTTCACCGAGCCCGGGGGCTGGGAGAGGATCGCCGCATGCGCCGGGCCGCCGCCACGACCTACGGTGCCGCCACGCCCGTGAAAGAGTGTCAGGTCGACACCATGCCGCTGGCATACTTCGACAAGCGACTCCTGAGCGCGATACTGGGCCCAGGCGGCGGCCAGTTGGCCCGCGTCCTTGGCGGAATCCGAATAACCGATCATCACTTCCTGGCGATCGCCCACCAGCGCCCGATAGCCGGGAAGCGCCAGCAGGCGATCGATGACTTCACCGGCATGGTTGAGATCGTCGAGGGTCTCGAACAGTGGCGCGATGGGCAGACTGACCCGACCGCCGACCTCCTTCATCAACAGCGCCACGGTCAGCACGTCCGACGGCTGGGCCGCCATGGAGATGATATAGGTTCCCAGCGCTTCGGGCTGCTCGCTGGCGATAACGCGGAAGGTATCGATCACCTCACGGGACTCGGTAGAACACTCCCAGCGGCGGGGAATCAGCGGCCGGCGGGACACCAGCTCCTCGAGCAGGAATTCCTGGCGTTGCGACTCGTTCCAGTCGCGGTAATGTCCGAGCCCCAGGCCGTCGGTGAGCTCCTCCATGACCTGGGCATGGCGGCTGGCCTCCTGGCGCAGGTCGAGCTTGGTCAGCGTCACGCCGAACACCGAAATGCGCCGCAGGGTGTCGAGCAGGACACCATTGGCGATGGTGTCCAGGCCCACGTCGCACAGCGAGCGATAACAGGCCAGCAGAGGTGCATACAGCTGGTCGCGGTTCTCGATGATCGCGCCGCCCTCGAAGACCTCGCCGTCCAGCTGCGCCTTCGCCCAGTCGCGTGTCGCCTCGACCCGGGCCAGCAGCCGACGCAAGAGTTCCCGGTAGGGCTCCGCGACGTCTCCCACTTCGGCCTTGAGCGCGCTGTTGGCCTTCCACATCGAGAGCTCGGCCTTGAGGGCTTCGAGATCGCGAAGATACAGATCGGCCGCCATCCAGCGTCCCAGCAGCAGTACTTCCCGGGTAACGCGGGCGGTGACGTGCGGGTTACCGTCGCGATCGCCCCCCATCCAGGAGGCAAATCGAATCGGCGCGGCGTCCAGCGGCAACCTTTCCCCCGCGGTTTCCAGCAAGAGGTTGTCCAGGTCGCGATGGAAATCCGGCACCGCCTGCCACAAGGAATTCTCGATCACGGCGAAGCCCCACTTGGCCTCGTCCACCGGCGTCGGGCGTTCATGTCGGATCTCGTCGGTGTGCCAGGCCTGGCTGATCAGCTCCTCCAGCCGGCCCTGGGCACGCACGCCGCGCTCGGGATAGTCATCGGAGGATTCGATCGCCGTCAGGCAGTCGTCGATGGCGTCATATTTCTGGATCAGCGTGCGGCGGATGACCTCGGTGGGATGCGCCGTCAGCACCAGCTCGACCTGCATGCCGGCCAGGGTTTCGACCAGGCGGCGTGGCGAATGGCCGGCGTCGCGAGCCCGCTGGAGAAGCTCGGAGAGTACCGGCTGTGAGCCGGGCCGGTAGTCCTCGACCCGCCGGAAGCGGGCGCGATAGTGCTGCTCGGCGATATTGGCCAGGTTGAGAAACTGGTTGAAGGCGCGGGTTACCGGCAGCAGATCGCGATCCGGCAACCGTCGCAAGTACTCGATCAGCTCGCCCCGGCTCTGAGTCTCGCCCTGGCGGCCTCGCTTGGCGAAGGCGCGGATGGTCTCGATCCGGTCGACGAACCCCGTGCCGAGGTCATCGGCGATGGTTCGGCCCAGGCTGTCGCCCAGAATGCGGACATTGTCGCGCAGCGACTCGTGCAGGTCATGGCTCATGGCCGATGATCTCCGGAAACAGAAGAAGTAAGTGAGCGGGAGGATGGCTCGATGGGGGCGCCCTGCGTTGCGTCGGCACGCTCCTGAACCTTGGCGGCGGTCCAGTGGTGCTCCATGGCCGCGAGCCCGGCATCCGGCAGCGAGACGCCCTCGGCCTCGAGCGCCGCTTCGACATGGCGGAATCGACGCTCGAACTTGGCGTTGGTCGCCCGCAGGCACTGCTCCGGGTCGGCCCTGAGGGTTCGCGCCAGGTTGGTCACCGCGAACAGCAGGTCACCAATTTCCTCGACGGCGTGGTCGTGATCGCCGTGGTCGAGGGCTTGCTCGACCTCCGCCAACTCCTCGCGGATCTTTTCGATCACGCCGCGCGAATCCGGCCAGTCGAAGCCGACCCGGGCGGCGCGCTTGGAGAGTTTCCCGGCCCGCGTCAGCGCCGGCAGCGTTCGCGGCACGTCATCGAGAACCGAGACTAGCTCGCTGCCTTCGGTGCGCTCGGCCCGCTCCTCGGCCTTGAGATGTTCCCAGCGGGAGTGCACCAGGCGCGCCTCGACTTGCTCGGTAGCGACACCCGGCGGGCGCCGCGAGGCCAGGGTACCGTCGGGGAAGACATGCGGATGACGGCGCAGCATCTTGGCGGTCAGGACGTCGATCACGTCGCGGAAATCGAAGCGCTCCTGCTCGGCACCGAACTGCGCGTAATAGACGACCTGGAACAGCAGGTCGCCGAGCTCCCCAGGCAACTCGTCGAAGGCACGGCGCTCGATGGCATCGGCTACCTCGTACGCCTCCTCGAGGGTATGCGGCACGATGCTGTCCCAGTCCTGCTTGACGTCCCAGGGACAGCCCTGCTGGGGATCGCGCAGCACGGCCATCAACGTCAGTAGGGCATCAAGATCGTAGCGGGTGTCGCTCATGCCGTCTTCCCCTTGCGTTTGCCGGGCTTGCCACCGCTGCGCAGCCGCCGCACTTCGATGACATTGGAGAGCTGCTGGATGCGGGAGAACAGGCGGCCCAGTGTCTCGAGGCCATCGACCTCGACCGTGATGGTCATGCGCGCGATACCGTCGTCGGTATCGGTGAGCGTGTTGACCGACAACACATTGACTCGGTCATTACTCAGTACGCCGGTCACATCGCGCAGCAGGCCGGAACGGTCCCAGGCCTGGATCTCGATGTCCACGGGATATTGGGTGCGGGCTCGCTCGCCCCACTCCACCTCGATGATGCGCTGGGGTTCATCCAGGCGCAGCTGCAGGATATTGGGGCAGTCCTGACGATGCACGGTGACCCCGCGACCCTGAGTGATGAAACCGACGATCGGCTCGCCAGGCACCGGATGGCAACAGTTGGCCATGCTGGTCTTGAGATTCCCCACCCCCAGCACGGTAATGTCGTCATCACCCCGCTTGCCTAGCGTCTTGCGTGGCTTGGTCAACAAACGGTCGAGCTGTTCCTGATCATCACTCTCGCCGAACAGATGCTGGGCCTGACGCAGCACCTGGCCGATGCGCAGATCGCCGGCGCCCAGTGCCGCGTACATATCATCCGGCGAGGTGTAGTTGACCTGTCGGGCCAGCTTGGAGAGATCCATACCCTCGACATCCAGACGCTTCATCTCGCGCTCGAAGAGCGCGCGGCCCTCCTCAAGGTTCTGGTCGCGGGCCTGATACTTGAACCAGGACTGGATCTTGGCCCGTGCGCGCGACGTGCGCACATAGCCGAGCCCGGGGTTGAGCCAGTCGCGGCTGGGTCCGCCCTTGCTGGCGGTCAAAATCTCGACCTGCTGGCCGGTCTTGAGCTTGTAGGTGAGCGGCACGATGCGACCGTTGACCTTGGCGCCACGACAGCGATGCCCCACCTCGGTATGGACGCGGTAGGCAAAATCGATCGGCGTCGCGATACGCGGCAGGTCGATGACGTGACCGTCGGGCGTAAAGACGTAGATGCGATCCGGCGCCACGTCGCTCGAAAGGCCCTCGCGCAGATCGCCGAATTCGCCGACCTCATCCTGCCATTCGAGGACCTGGCGCAACCAGGCGATCTTTTCCTCGTAGCTGGCGCTCTTGCCCTTGGTGTCATGCCCCTTGTAGCGCCAATGGGCGCAGACGCCCAGCTCGGCTTCGTCGTGCATGGCGAAGGTGCGAATCTGGATCTCCAGTACCTTGTTCTCGGGACCCAGCACCGCCGTATGCAACGACTGATAGCCGTTCTTCTTGGGATTGGCGATGTAGTCGTCGAATTCGTTGGGAACGTGGTGCCAGCGCGAGTGCACCAGGCCCAGCACCGTGTAGCAGTCGGTCACCTCGGGCACCAGGATGCGCACCGCCCGGATATCGTGCACCTGGGAGAAATCGATGCGCTTGCGCTTCATTTTTCGCCAGATCGAGAAGATATGCTTGGCGCGGCCGTCGACGGTGTAGCGCGCAATGCCCTGGGCCTCGAGCATTCCCTTGAGCGTCTCGACCACCTCGTGGATATAGCGGTCGCGATCGAGGCGCTTCTCCGCCAGTTGTTTGGCGATAGCCTTGTAATCATCTTCATGGAGATAGCGAAAGGATAGGTCCTCGAGCTCCCACTTGAGATGACCGATACCCAGCCGATGGGCCAGCGGGCCGTAGATGTCGAACACCTCACGCGCCACCCGCTGGCATTTCTCTCGCGGCGCATCCTTGACCTGGCGAAGCGCGCAGGTGCGCTCGGCGATCTTGATCAGGGCAACGCGCACGTCATCGATCATGGTGACCAGCATCTTGCGCAGATTATCCTGCTGATCGTGCTGATTCATGCCGTGACTGGGTAGCTGGGAGGCACTGATCGCCGCCATCTGCAGCACGCCCTCGATAAGGTTGGCGACTTCCTTGCCGAAGCGCTTGTCGACCGCCTCGATATCGATCAACCCTTCGCGCACGGCGCGGTAGAGGACTGCTGCCTCGAGGGTCGCCTGGTCGAGCCTGAGTTCGCCGAGAATATCGGCCATCTCGAGCCCCATGCGAAAGCTCGATCGGTTTCCCCGCCAGGTGCTCTGCGACTTGTCGGACTCCTGCTCTAACCGCTGGGCCAGTTCACAGGCCTCGCGCAGCTTGGCCGTATCGCGCAACTTGACGTCTTCCTGAAGCCGCTCGATCCATTGACCGATGTCGACAAGCCCCGCTTCGGTCAGAGGCTGGTCTTCACGGACTTTAACCATCGGGTCTCGCTCCTTGCGGCTGCCATTGCCTCCGTGGATGTTCTAACAGCAGCATGGATTCCAAATGCGAAGTGTGCACGAACATGTCGGCCACGGCGGCACGGACGATGCGGTAGCCACCATGCACGAGCCGTGCCGCATCCCGGGAAAGGGTCGCGGGATCGCAGGCGACGTACAGGATGCGCGCGACCGGATGCTCGACCAGTGCCTGGCAAACCCGCTCAGCGCCGGCGCGGGGCGGGTCGAGCAACACCGCCTGCGGTGCGTGCTCACTCAACAGTGCTTCTATGGTCCCGGCCGTTGTCAGGTCGGCCTGGCGGGCCGACACCTCGAGGCCGTTGACGCACGCGTTGTCGGCCAGCCGCTCGACCATCGCCGGGTTGCCTTCCACCGCGGTGACGCTGGCCCCACCGGCGGCCAGTGCCAGGCTGAAATTGCCGACTCCGGCGAAAAGATCCAGCCACGACCGGCCCTCGATATCGCCGAGCCAGGCCATGGCGGTCTCGATCATGCGGCGGTTGACCGCAGCATTGGCCTGCAGGAAATCGCCGGGGGCGAAGCCCAGCGTCAGCTCGTCACGCGTCTCTGTCCCCTGCCCCGGCCCCGGCCCCGGCCCCGGCCCCGGCAAACGATAGGTGAGCTCGAGCCGCGGTGTCAGCCAGTCGAGCGCTGGTGTGTCACGTCCCAGCCAGCGTACGAGGTGCAGGCCGTGCGTCTCGGCGAACGCCTGCCAGCGTCGCGTGTCGGCGGCATGCTCCTTCAATTGTCGCAGCACCAGCACCACACCCTGGTCGCTCTCCAGCATTTCCAGGTGGCCCAACTGCCGCGGCGCGTCGAGCGTTGCGACATGTCCGTGCAAAGGCCCCAGCAGCGCATTGAGAGTTGGCACCAGGATGGTGCAATCGCCGATATCGACCAGGCGCTGGCTGCGCCGGGCGCGAAAGCCTAGATGCACCCGGCCCTCGGCGTCGACCTTGACCCCGAGACGCGCACGGCGCCGATAGTGTGGGTCGTCGGTGGCGATGAGCGTGGGCGCCTGCGTCAGCTCGACGCCCTGCCGGGCGAGCATCTCTGGCAGCACCGCTAGCTTGTGCGCGCGCTGTGCCTCGATCGCCAGATGTTGAAGATCGCAGCCGCCGCATAGGGCATAGTGAACGCACGGCGGGGCCACCCGGTCCGGCGAGGCCTCGATCACGCGACGTACATGTGCCTCGTCATAGCGCTGGCGCGTGAGATGAGTTGCCGTCTCGACCCGCTCGCCGGGCAGCGCCCCGTCGACGAACTGCGACTTGCCATCGGCGCTGTGGGCGAGACCCCGCCCATCGTGCGCCAGGCGCTCGATAATCAGACCGTCTTCTACCGAACGCGTCGTCGCGGCATCGTGAGCTCGAGTGGTGCGACGGCCCTGAAGGCCGGACACACCCGAGCGCGCCCGCGAGGGACGCCGTTTGCCCAACCCGGCCATCTCAGACCTCCGGGGCGAACAGGCCGGTGGAAAGGTAACGATCTCCCCGGTCACAGACGATGAACACGATCACCGCATTCTCGACTTCCTCGGCGAGGCGCAAGGCTCCGGAAAGCGCGCCCCCCGAGGATACCCCGGCGAAGATCCCTTCTTCCCGCGCCAGGCGACGCATATGAGCCTCGGCCTCGTGCTGGCCGATGTCCAGCGTGCGATCCACGCGACTGGCATCGAAAATGCTTGGCAGATATTGCGGCGGCCAGCGACGAATTCCCGCGATACTCGCCCCATCTTCGGGCTGCAAGCCGATAATCTGCACATCGGGGTTGCGCTCCTTGAGATAGCGCGATACCCCCATGATGGTGCCGGTGGTGCCCATCGAACTGACGAAATGGGTGACGGTGCCGCCGGTCTGCTCCCAGATTTCAGGGCCGGTCCCCAGATAATGCGCGAGCGGATTATCGGCGTTGGCAAACTGGTCCAGCGGCTTGCCCTCCCCCCGGGCGATCATGGTTTCGGCAATGTCACGCGCCTCTTCCATGCCGCCGGACTTGCTGGCGCTGACCAGTTCG
This sequence comes from Halomonas korlensis, assembly GCF_900116705.1. GTDB lineage: Bacteria > Pseudomonadota > Gammaproteobacteria > Pseudomonadales > Halomonadaceae > Halomonas > Halomonas korlensis. The sequence goes on from NZ_FPBP01000017.1 coordinate 26,638, forward strand.
GCGCCGAAAGCGGCCATGGCCTGCTTGCGTTCCTCCGAGGCACTCTCGGGCATGATCAGAACCATACGGTAGCCCTTGATGGCCGCCGCCATGGCAAGCGCGATACCGGTGTTGCCGGAAGTCGCCTCGATCAGGGTATCGCCGGGAGCGATGTCGCCTCGCGCCTCGGCCTGCTCGATCATGGAAAGCGCCGGCCGATCCTTCACCGAGCCGGCGGGGTTGTTGCCCTCCAGCTTGGCCAGCAGGGTATTACCGCGCCCTGCGGTGATGCGCTTGAGACGCACCAGTGGCGTATGGCCAACGGTGTCCTCAATAGTCGGAAACTGCATGCAACCTTCCTTCTGGAAACGTCTTTTCGGCATTATATCCTTGCCACAGCGGGCTGGACAGGCATTCGCTCCGGCTGTGGCATACTGGGCTGCCATTCCTGTCGAAGGGCCGCCGATGACGATCAAGACCCGACTGCTGCTGTTGCTGCTGGGCCTGCCGATGCTCCTGCTCGTCATCGGAGCCACCGTCATGCTGATGGTGGAGGCCGAGCGAGGCGAGCAGCGACTTCGCGAGCGGCTGTCATTGGCCACCGACCTTATCGTCCCGGAACTCGCCTCGGCGGTGAACCGCGACGACCTCCCGGCGATGCAGGCGCTGGGCGGGCGGCTGCTCAACCTGCCGGAGGTCCGCGCGGTGGGCCTGCGTGACGCCGACGGAACCCCGTTGATGGAGCGCGGACGACTGCAAAACGGCCAATCGCTGCCCGACCAGGCGTCACGCCGACTGATCGCGAATGGCCGCCAGTGGCAGTTGCAGATGCCGCTCACGCCCAGCCCTGCGTCCCCTAGCGAGCCGATCTGGCTGGTCGTCGATGTCGATGCCCTGCCACTGGCCGTGGCGAATTATCGCCGTCTGGCCAGTGCCGGGCTCGGTCTGTTGATGCTCGGCCTGTTGCTGTGGTTGATCGCCTATACGGCCAGTCAGCGATTGGTGGGGCCCTTGAACGCCGCCAACCAGGCGCTCAGGCGGCTGTCGTCGGGCAAGGTGCCGCCTCGCCTCGCCGAGCCCTCCACGCCGGAGTTGCGCAAGCTGAGCGAGCGCGTCAACGCGCTGGGCGAGCATCTCGTGCAGGCACGCGAACAGATGCATCGCCAGGTCGAGCAGGCGACCGCCGAACTGCAGGAGTCGATGGAAACCATCGAGGTCCAGAACATCGAGCTCGACCTCGCCCATCGTCGGGCGCTGGATGCCAACCGAGTCAAGTCCGAGTTCATGGCCAACATGAGCCACGAGATACGCACGCCCTTGAACGGCATCGTGGGCTTCTGCCGCCTGCTGGGGCGCTCGCGACTCGAACCACGTCAGCGCGAATGGCTCGACCATGTGCAACGAGCCTGCGACAACCTGTTGATGCTGGTCAACGACGTACTCGATTTTTCCAAGCTCGAGGCCGGCCGCCTGGAACTGGAGCACCTGCCGCTCGACATGGTCGGCCTGGTCGATGAAGTGCTGGGACTGCAGGCGCCCCAGGCCCACCAGAAGCGTCTGGCGTTGCTGGGACTGGTCTATGACGACGTGCCCACGACCCTGACCGGCGATCCGCTGCGCATCCGCCAGGTCTTGACCAACCTCGTCAACAACGCCATCAAGTTTACCGAACGCGGCGAGGTACTGGTGCGTGTGATGGTCGAGCAGGCCGAGCATGGCCGCGTGACCCTGAGGATCAGTGTCAGCGACACCGGCATCGGCATGTCGCTGGAAAGCCGCCAAGGGCTCTTTCAGGCCTTTCATCAGGCGGCCCCCAGCCATTCCCGGCAGTTCGGCGGAACCGGCCTGGGCCTGACCATCTGCCGGCAGCTGGTCGAGCAGATGGGCGGCCAGATCGAGGTGGACAGCGCGCCAGAACAAGGCTCCACTTTCGCCTTCACGCTACCCCTGCAGGGCGACGAGCATCTCGAACGGCCGCCGGAACTCACGCTGGCCGGCGAGACCGTGCTGCTGGATGAGCCGCACCTGGCGACCCGCCACGCGCTTCGCCATCTCCTCACGCGTTGGGGCGCTCGGGTGATCGACGCGCAAACGGCTGCCGCCGAGGACTATCCGGCGTCGCTGTTGATTGCCGGGCTTCCTCACGAGCCCCTGAACGAGGGCGATATTGCGACCTGGCAGCGTTGGCTGGGAGCATTCTCCTGCCCCGCCCTGTTGCTGATCAATGCCAGCCCACTCGACCATCCGATGCCGACCCTGCCCCACGGCGGCGAACTGTTGAGCAAGCCGGTTCCCCGCTCGGCACTGGTGGAAGCCGTTAAGCGCTGGCTGGCCTCGGACACGGCCCCGCCCCCTCTCCTGTTGCCCCGGCAGCCACCGCCAAGGAAAGCCGACAAGGACGCGGTGCGCTTGCTGGTGGTGGATGACACCGAGTCCAATCGTCTGCTGCTGAGAGAGTTGATTGCCCAGCCCGGCATCGACATCGAGCTCGCCGCCAGCGGTGAGGAGGCACTCGCCATGGCGCAGGGGCAACGCTATGACCTGGTGCTGATGGATATCCGCATGCCGGGCATGGACGGCGTGGAAACCACACGGGCACTGCGTCGGCTGGGGGGCGACTGGCAAGAACTGCCGATCGTGGCGGTCACCGCCCATGTCCTCGACGCCGAACGGCAGCGTCTGCTGGCTAACGGTCTTAACGACATTCTGGTCAAACCGGTAGACGCGAACCGCTTGGCCGAAACCTTGCAGCGCCATCTGGCGCGACCGGTAGACATGCTGCTAGGGCCGCCGCTAGAGCCGCTTAGCGATGATGAACAGGAGCTTGCAGACGTCGATATGGCCCTGGGCACACAGCTTGCCGGCGGGCGCGAGACCTTGGCGCGCGATCTTCTAGCGCGCCTGGCCGCCTGGCTGCCCGAGAGCGAGCTTAACATTCAAGACGCGATCGACCATCAGGATGACGAGGCACTACTCGATGCCATACATGCGCTGAACGGGGCCTGTCGCTACTGCGGAGTGCCGCGGTTGGCCTTGCTGGTCGAAACCCTGGAAACGCGGCTTCGCTCGCGGGGACGAACGGCTGTTTTACCACTACTCGATGAGCTCTTCGCTAGTATGGCCAGCGTCATGAGCTGGACAACCCCTCACCCCTCGAGCACCACGAACGCCACGGCCATGTCCGCCTCGTCGGAAAGCGACAGGTGAACCGCCTTGACGCCAGCAGCCTCGGCCAGCGCCTGCGCCCTGCCCGACAGGCGCAGTGAGGGTCGTCCCAGCGCATCGTTGTGCACCTGGACCTCGGTCCAGCGCATGCCATGGCGCAGTCCGGTACCCAGCGCCTTGACAAAGGCCTCCTTGGCGGCAAAGCGCTTGGCCAGGAACGCCGCCGGGGCGGCGCGGTCGTGGAATTGCACCAGCTCGGCGTCGCCCAGCAGGCGCCGCGAGAAGCGCTGCCCGTGGCGCTGCTGGGCACGCGCGAAGCGCTCGACCCGGGCCAGGTCGGTGCCGATACCGAGGATCATGGGCTAATGTACCGCGCCGGGTCCATGCGTGTGATCGTGGTCATGGTCGTGTTCTTCGAGGGAGGCCACGAATCCCGCCTCCTGGCCGGCGATGGCCAGACGCTTCATTTCGATGACCGCCTCCTTGAGCCCGACGAACAGGGCGCGGGCGATGATCGCGTGGCCGATATTGAGTTCGTGGAGACCGGGAATCGCCGCGACCGCCTCGACATTGTGGTAGTTGAGGCCGTGGCCGGCATTGACGACGAGACCCCGCTCGAGCGCCATTTCGGCGGCGACACCGAGCCTGGTATGCTCCCGGCGCGCCAACTCACCCACGGCCTCGGCATAGGCACCGGTATGCAGCTCGATGACCGGGGCGCCGGCCCTGGCGGCTGCCTCGATCTGGACGGGATCGGGGTCGATGAACAACGAGACCTCGCAACCCGCCGCGGCGAGTCGGCGGCATGCCGCCGATACGGCGTCGAGATTGCCTGCCACCTCGAGCCCGCCCTCGGTGGTCAGCTCCGCGCGCTTTTCCGGCACCAGACAGACGTGCGCCGGACGCACCGCCTCGGCCAGGGCGAGCATCTCCTCGGTGAGCGCCATCTCGAGATTCATGCGCGTGTTGAGCACTTCCATCAGCAGCCGCACGTCACGCTCCTGGATATGCCGACGATCCTCACGCAGGTGCACGGTGATGCCGTCGGCGCCGGCTTCCTCGGCCAGCAGGGCGGCCTGAACCGGGTCCGGGTAGCGGGTGCCGCGCGCCTGGCGCAGGGTAGCGACATGATCGATGTTGACGCCGAGCAGAATGCGGGGGGGATGCATGATGTCTCTCCAGCAGTAAGCTTTTCGAGGAAAACAGTTTTCGAGGGAATCAGTTTGGTGGGGGGCGACGGCGCGCCGCAAGCTGGCGCATTAAATCGCGCGAGCGCAGCGGGCGACTCCCCAGCAGCGGCGCCAGGGCGGCGCGGGTCACGGCCTTGGCCGGGCCACCGAGCCCCGGGTCGCCCCAATCGCCGCCGGCCAGCAGGCGCAGCGTACGACCGTCGATGCCCGGCTCGCCGGGAATGAAGGCGCGGGACGCGGCATCGAAGCGATAGCGCCGCTGAGGGTCCAGCGCCAGCCCGTCGGGATCGGTGAAGCGGGGCTGGCAGTCCAGCGCCTCAAGAACCGCCACTTCCAGCCGGCGCAGCGAGGCCGCTCGCTTGTCGGGACGCGGCAGGTCTTCAAGCAGGGAAGCGTAGAAGGCAAAGACCTCGCCGACCGGGAATTCGATCGGCAGCACCCGGGTCAGCAGCTCGTTGGCATAGAGGCCACAGAGCAGGCCTTCACCTGCCAACAGGGCCGCCGACCCGCGGCTCTCCATCAGCCGCAGGCGCTTGAGCTCGCCTTGGCCGACCCAGGTCAGATGCAGCGGCGCAAACGGTTGCAGCCGCCCTCGCGAGCGGCTGCCGGGGCGCTGCACGCCCTGGGCCACGGCGCGCACGCGCCCATGCTCCAGGGTCAGCAGGTCCACCAGGGCACTGGTTTCGCGATAGGGCCGCTTGTGGAGCAGGAAGGCCGGCTGGGGCTGCATATCAATCGAGGTCGTAGCCCAGGCTCTTCAACGCTCTCTCGTCGTCGGACCAGCCACGCTTGACCTTGACCCAGAGGTTGAGCATCACCTTGGCATCGAGCGCGCGCTCCATGTCGAGGCGCGCCTCACGGCCGATGCTCTTGATTCGCTCGCCGTTCTCGCCGATCAGGATCTTCTTCTGACCCTGTCGCTCCACCAGCATCAGGGCGCTGATGTGAATGACCCGCCCCTCGTCGCGAAACTCCTCGATCTCGACGGTCATCTGATAGGGCAGCTCGTCGCCGAGCTGGCGCATCACTTTCTCGCGTACCAGCTCGGCGGCGAGGAAACGCTGGCTCTTGTCGGTGATCTGCTCTTCGGGGAAATAGTGGACACTTTCGGGCAGGTGCCGGGCCACCTCGGCCTCGAGCTCGGTCACATTGGTGCCGTGCTTGGCCGAGATGGGCACGATGGCGGCGAACTCACGGCGCGCCCCGATCGACTCGAGCCAGGGCAGCAGGCTGGCCTTGTCCTGGAGGCGATCGACCTTGTTGACGGCCAGGATCACCGGCGCCTTGACATGCTCGAGGCGCTGGAGCACCACCTCGTCCTCCTCGGTCCAACGCGTGCGATCGACAAGGAACACCACCGCGTTGACATCGCGCAGCGCTTGGGTGGCGGCCTGATTCATGAAACGGTTGATGGCCTTGTTGCGATCGCGGGTCTGGATATGGATGCCGGGCGTATCGACATAGATGGTCTGTGCCTCGCCCTCGGTCTTGATGCCCGTCACCTGGTGGCGGGTGGTCTGGGGGCGGCGCGAGGTGATGGAAATCTTCTGCCCCAGAATACGATTCATCAGCGTCGACTTGCCAACATTGGGACGGCCAACGATGGCCACGAAACCACAGCGTGTCATGGACGGGCTCCCTTGGGTTCCAGTTGGACAAGCGCCTGCTCGGCGGCTTGTTGCTCGGCATGGCGGCGACTCGCCCCCACCCCGATGGTATGGGTGTCGAGGATCTCGACATGGCAATTGACGGTGAATGTCTGCGAGTGCGCCTCGCCATCCACCATGACCACCTCATAGGCGGGCAGCGGAACCTGGCGTGACTGCAGGAATTCCTGCAGCCGCGTCTTGGGATCCTTCTGGGTATCCTGCAGGCTGATGGCCTCCAGCCGTTCGGCATACCACGCGAGCACACGTACCCGTACCGCCTCCATGCCGGCATCGAGATAGATCGCGCCGATGACCGCCTCGACGGAATCGGCGAGAATCGACTCACGACGATGGCCGCCGCTCTTCATTTCCCCCGACCCCAGGCGCAGGTGTTCGCCGAATCCCATCTCGCGCGCCAGTTCGGCCAGGGTCTGGCCCTTGACCAGTCTGGCCCGCAGCCGTGACAACTGCCCCTCCCGCGCCTGGGGAAAGCGCTGGAAGAGGGCTTCGGCGATCACGAAGTTGACGATGGAGTCACCCAGGAACTCGAGGCGTTCGTTATTCTGCCCACCGAAGCTGCGATGGGTCATGGCCAGCTCCAGCAGGTTCGCATCGGCGAAGGAGTGACCGAGTAGACGGCTGAAGGTATGCAGGGAAGTGCTCACGAAGCTCCTGGAAATGTCGTTGACGAGGGCATGCGGAAGAGGCAGCTCAGTGGATGAGGCGAATGCTGCTGAAGCTGGGCAATCCGCCGTCCCAGCGCATCCATACCGCAAAGGCACGGCCAACGATATTTTCCTCGGGGACGAAGCCCCAATAGCGGCTGTCGTTGGAATGGTCACGGTTGTCGCCCATGGTGAAATAGTGGCCTTCCGGCACCACGAGTTCACGCATCTGCGGCCCGAGCGCGCGAGGACTGTTGTAGATGCGATGCTCAACCTCACCGAGCGATTCGCTTAACAGCAGCTCGTCGGGCGCCTCTGGCGGCCCTTCCTCGATCAGTTGCTTGGGTACCGGGTCGCCGTTGACATAGAGCTGCTTGTCCTCGTAGCGAATACTATCGCCCGGCAGCCCCACCACGCGCTTGATGAAGTTGACCGAGGGCTCATCGGGGAAGCGAAACACCATGACGTCACCGCGCTCGGGGTCGTTCATGTCCACGAACTTGGTATTGATGACCGGCAGGCGCAGTCCGTAGGTGAACTTGTTGACCAGGATGAAATCGCCGATCTCAAGCGTCGGCCGCATGGACCCCGAGGGAATCTGGAAAGGTTCGACCAGAAAACTGCGCAGCACCAGCACCACCAGCAGCACCGGAAAGAAGGAACGCGCATAGTCGACCGGCCAAGGTTCCTTCAAGGCCTTTTCGCGGGCATGCTCGTCGACCCCCTCCGTCGTGCCCGCTTCGGTGGCGGCAAGCCGCTGCCGGCGGAGGCCACGCAACCAGACCAGGTCCAGCAGCCACACAAGCCCAGTGACGGCAACCGCCAGCACCAGCATCAAAGAAAAGTCCATGCAGTCGTCCGCCCCTAGTCATTCACCTTTAGCACGGCAAGGAAGGCGTCCTGGGGGATTTCCACTCGGCCGACCTGCTTCATGCGTTTCTTGCCCGCTTTCTGCTTCTCGAGCAGCTTCTTCTTGCGGGTGATGTCGCCGCCGTAGCACTTGGCGGTGACGTTCTTGCGTAGTGCCTTGACCGTCGAGCGGGCCACGACCTGGCCGCCGATCGCCGCCTGGATAGCGACATCGAACATCTGGCGGGGAATCAGCTCCTTCATCTTTTCCACCAGTGAACGGCCGCGGGCGTGGGCGTGGTCGCGATGGATGATGACCGCCAGAGCGTCGACCCGATCGCCATTGATCAACACATCAAGGCGCACGAGCTTCGCCGCCTCGAAACGCTCGAAATTGTACTCGAGCGAGGCATAGCCCTTGGAAATCGACTTCAGGCGATCGAAGAAGTCCATGACCACCTCGGACATCGGCAGCTCATAGGTGAGCTGGATCTGGCTGCCGAGGAACTGCATGTCGAGCTGGGTGCCGCGGCGCTGCTCGCACTCGGTGATCACGTTGCCCACGTAGTCCTGAGGCACCAGGATGCTGGCCCGCACCACCGGCTCGCGCATCTCTTCTACATCCGCCATGTCGGGCAGCTTGGAGGGGTTGGAGACATAGCGCACCTCTCCATCCTTCATGGCGAGCTCGTAGACGACCGTTGGCGCAGTGGTCAGCAGGTCCAGGTCGTATTCGCGCTCCAGGCGCTCCTGGACGATCTCCATGTGCAGGGTGCCGAGAAAGCCGACCCGGAAGCCGAAGCCCAGCGCGTCGGAATTCTCCGGCTCGTAGCCCAGGGAGGCATCGTTGAGCGCGAGCTTTTCCAAGGCGTCGCGGAAGTCCTCGTAGTCGTCGGCGCTGACCGGGAACATGCCGGCATAGACCTGCGGCTTGACCTTCTGGAAGCCGGGCAGGCGCTTGACGTCGGCGGTCTTGGCATGGGTAATGGTATCCCCCACCGGCGCCCCGTGGATGTCCTTGATGCCGGCGACCACGAACCCGACTTCGCCGGCGCGCAGGATATCGGTTTCCTTGCGCGCCGGCGTAAAGATGCCGACCTCGTTGGCTTGCCAGTCACGGCCGGTCGAGACGATGCGAATCTTCTCGCCCTTCTTCAAGGTGCCCTCGAACAGGCGTACCAGCGAAACGACACCCAGATAGTTGTCGAACCAGGAGTCGATGATCAACGCCTGCAGCGGCCCACCCGGATCGCCCCTGGGAGGGGGAATGTCACGCACCAGACGCTCGAGCAGGGCATCGATGCCGATACCGGTCTTGGCCGAGACCTGGCAGGCATCGGTGGCATCGAGGCCGATAATGTCCTCGATCTCCTGGGCCACCTTGTCTGGGTCAGCCTGAGGCAGGTCGATCTTGTTGAGTACCGGCAGCACCTCGAGCCCCTGCTCGATGGCGGTATAGCAATTGGCGACGGACTGCGCCTCGACGCCCTGACCGGCATCGACGACCAGCAAGGCCCCCTCGCAGGCATACAGCGAGCGCGACACTTCGTAGGAGAAGTCCACGTGCCCCGGGGTATCGATGAAGTTGAGCTGGTAGGTATGGCCATCCTTGGCCTGGTAATCCAATGTCACCGACTGCGCCTTGATCGTGATGCCACGCTCGCGCTCGAGATCCATCGAGTCGAGCACCTGCTCCTTGAGCTCACGATTGCTCAGTCCCCCGCAGGTCTGGATCAAGCGGTCGGCCAGCGTCGACTTGCCATGGTCGATGTGGGCGATGATCGAGAAATTGCGAATGTATTGGAGCTGTTCGGCGGGAGAGAGTTGGGACATCGAATTGCTTCTGCCTGATAGGTTCGAGCCACGGCCGGACAATGCTGACCGGCGGGCCATGAATGCGCGCCATTGTAGCGGGATGCGCCGGCCAGATACAGCGACCCGGCGACAAATGCCGCCGGGTCGCGATGTGCCAGCCTTGTACGTGCTCAGTCTTCGGCGAGACGCAAGGCAACGAACAGGGAGCGGCCCTCACGATACAGACGCACCGGGATGGCCCGATCGGTGGGTAGTGATGTGGCCAGTTCGGCAAGCTGCTCCGGCGTCTCTACGGCACGATTGTCGAGGCTGACCAGCACGTCGCCGGGCTGGATACCGGCCTTGGCGGCAGCCCCTTGCGGGTTGACTTCACGCACCCGGACGCCATGCTCGATACCCAGCTGCTCGCGCTCGGCAGGCTCGAGGTCACTCACCGCCAGCCCCAGGCGTGCCTGATGGCCGGGACCTTCCTGGGCACTGGCCATCATGCCCTCGCCCTCGGGCCAGTCGCCCACGGTCACGCTCTCCTGGCGCTCTTCACCATCGCGCAGCACCAGCATTTCTACTTCAGTGCCCGGCGTGGTGCGCCCGATCAGCCGCGGCAACGTGCTGGAGCGGTCGACCTCTTCACCGGCGACCTCAAGGATGACATCACCGGCCTGCAGGCCTCCCTGGGCAGCGGGTCCTTCGGGATCAAGGTCGGCGATCAGCGCGCCGCGAGGGCTTTCCATACCGAAGGATTCGGCAAGATCGCGCGATACCGGCTGAATCATCACCCCCAGCCAGCCCCGGCTCACACGGCCGTCTTCACGCAACTGGTCGGCCACTTCCATCGCCACGTTCAGGGGAATGGCGAAGGAGAGCCCCATGAAACCACCACTGCGGGTGAAAATCTGCGAATTGATACCCACGACTTCCCCGTCGAGATTGAACAACGGGCCGCCGGAATTCCCGGGGTTGATGGCCACGTCGGTCTGGATGAAGGGAACGTAGGCATCGCGTGGCAGGGTGCGATTGATGGCACTGACAATACCGGCGGTTACCGAGGAATCGAAACCGAAAGGCGAGCCGATGGCGGCCACCCATTCGCCCACTTCCAACGTGTCGGAGTCACCCATCGTCAGCGTAGGCAGGTCTTCCGCCTCTACCTTGAGCAGGGCCACATCGGTACGCACGTCGGCGCCGACCAACTCGGCTGGGAGTTCGCGACGATCATTGAGGCGAACGAGGATCTCATCAGCCTCATGAACCACATGGGCATTGGTCAGGATGTAGCCGTCCTCGCTGATGATGAAGCCTGACCCCAGCGACTGACGCTCCTCGGAGCGCCCCGGACCCGGCGCACCGCCGGGGGGCGCCGGCAGACGATCACCAAAGAAATGTCGGAAAATCTCGGGAATTTCCTGGCCGCCGAACCCCTGAAGCGGGTCCGGGCGTTCAATCGTGCGCGAAGTGGAAATATTGACCACGCCCGGCGCGGCCTCCTGCACCAGCTGCGTGAAATCGGGTAGCTCACGCGCCATGATCGCTGTTGAGGTCAACCATACGGCCGACAGCAGCATCCAGAAGGAGAGATAGCGAGTCATGCGTTTCATCAAGAACTCCTGCGAAGATGAGAAATAAGGTTGCGTCACAAGTCGTCGTTCATCTCTAGTTCTACCAACGTGACGCCAAAAGGTTCAGGTCGCCATTGGTGTGGAAGCCGAAAGGGTGCAGCAGCAGCGAGATGCCGGCGTATCAATCGGCTCGAACGATCTTCTCGTCGGCTCGAGGCTCGACCTGAGCCTGATCGTCGCCTTTCCATTGCAGCGTGTCGGCGACACGCAACAGGACGCGGGGGGGAAGCTCTCCCATCACCACCACCTGACGACGCTGCCCACCGAGGTCACGGTGACGCACGGCAGCGTGGGAAATACCCAGGCGATGCATGCCGGGAGAGAGAAAAGGGGCGTCATCAAGCGGCTCGACGAACAGGCTCAGGGTCGATAGTCCGTCGCTGAACAGGCGGTGCACGACATCCTCGTCATGCCGTGGGCTGTTTGTTTCCACCGCCTGGGGCAAGAAACCCTTCGGTAACCAGCCGATACGCCAGTCATCTGCTGGTGGCACGCGGGGGATATCCATTACCAGCTCCCCCTGGTAGAGACGAGGGTTAACCAGTTCAGTCAACTGGAAGGTTTCTATCGCCCTGCCCGTCTCGTCCACCAATACCTGCTTGAGCGGCAGACCGGTATCGGTATCGACCCAGAGGCGATGACCGAATCGCAGACTATCCAAGGGATCGATATCGATGCGCAGAGTGCGACGGTTGGCGATCCGCTCCGGCTCTCCCAGTTGGAGACGGTAGTACTCGTCGAGATGATCGATGATGTCGAAAGGCGACACGGAATCATCCGTCACATCGGCTGCCTTCAGGCGCCCGATGCGGCCACTGCGCTCGACCGCCACCGGAGGGCCATCGAGAAAAGTGATTTCCTCGCGCTGAACCCCATCCTGAACGTCATGGCTGAGCGACAGTGACCGGACACCGTCGTAGCCGATGCGCACCGCTCGGGCCTCGAAGATGTAGCAATTATTGGCCCAAAGACTGCGCTCGAACCACTCCAGGGCTGACGTCGGGGCGGGTAACGTCTCAAGCTCACGGCAGTCGACGTGATCGACAACGGACGTTTCCTGCGCGAAAGCCTGGGCGGCAAAGAACATGCCAAACCCACCTATCACACCGGCCAGGATGGCGGGAAATAATTGCTGATGCCTCATGGGGTCATCCGACGGATCCATGCAATGCCGGGGTCAATACCGAGTTCAATGCTCACCTAGGGACTCGCTGCCGGAGGCTCTTAACAGCGGCATCCAGGTGTCGCCGCTACGATATGCGGACCCTTCGGCATGGCGATCGAGATAAGACTGAAGCAGCCTTGCCTGTTCCTCGTCGGCACGCTGTGACTGACGTGGGCTCGGGGCCATGAACAGTGGGTTATCGAGCCCGGCATTGCCAAAGAAGGCGCCATTGTTCGTTCCCCCTGTAGTCCCTGGGCCTTGCCCCACCCCGACGGTCATCAGCCCCTGACCGCCATTACTGCTTCCGGCAGGGGACTGGAAAAGCGGCAAATCAACCAAAGACGGACGTGTCGGGTTGTTGACGCTGGCCCCTTCACCTGCGCCCAGCGATACGGGCGCCGCCTGAGTACTCTCGCCCTCAGCGGCGAACGAGGGTTCGGAACTGTTCGAGCCGGCGCCGTTGTAGAATTGGGCGCCGCCTATCACGATCAGCGAGACAGCCGCAGCGATACCAGCACTCCGACCGAACGGAATCGTACGACGCTCCAGGGGATGGTCGACACGCTCGGGTGGCTGTTCGCTATCGAGTCGTGTCATGATGCCCGCCGAAAGATCCGTGGCCACGTCGACACCTGGCTCACGTCGCATCATGCTTCGCATCAGATGATAGCGTCGCCAGGTCTCGGCAGCGTCCGGGGAGTCGTCAAGCGACTTGAGGACCCGGCGTAGCTCGAGTTCATCACCTTCATTATCCATCAGGGCAGAAAGCGATTCCCGTGCGTTCTGACTCATTCTTAACACCTCGCACTCACAAGGCGCCCCGCCTTGTATCCAATGACAACCTGGGAACCGACATAACCACGACAATTCGTAAGTGTCGGCACACTCTGACCCGCCTCGGCAGATCGACTACCCATCTGACGCCGATCGGGCCTGACAGTTCAGCCATTCATCAAAATTATTGCACTTTCCGTTGATGCCTCTACTCATTCGGGAACCGGCTCACGGTTACGCGCCGTGGTCACCAGGGGCTGTATATGTTGATCGACCGCCTCCCGGGCTCGAAATATGCGCGAACGCACGGTACCGACCGGGCACTGCATGATGTTGGCGATGTCTTCGTAGGAAAGGCCATCGAGCTCACGCAGGGTGATGGCGGTTCGCAGATCGTCGGGCAGGTTTTCGATGGCCTCGAAGACGGCTGCCTCGAGCTGATCGCGAGCGATCGCCGCCTCCGGCGTCTCGGTATCGGCAAGGCGGCCACTGTGATCGAGGATTTCGGCGTCGACGATATCGAGATCGTTACCCGGGGGTCGTCGTCCCTTGGACACCAAATGATTCTTGGCCGTATTGATGGCGATCCGATACATCCAGGTATAGAAGGCGCTTTCGGAGCGAAACTTGCCCAGTGCCCGATAGGCCTTGATGAACGCCTCCTGGGCGACATCCTGGACTTCGGCGTGATCGTGAATGTATCGACTGATCAGCCCCAGAATCTTGTGCTGGTATTTTCTTACCAGCAGATCGAATGCACGGTTATCGCCCTGCTGAGCACGCTCAACGAGCTGTTGGTCGGTCTCCCGGTTGCCCATTCATTCCCTCCCTGGCAAACGCTGGGGAATGGATGTCTCAAATTGTCGTCGCGACCGGACCAATGAAAATTGCATAGTGTCAACCTGAAGCCCTGAGGCAGCTGATAGTCGAAGGCTGGAGTCTGGAATGCTCCAAGTGTTCCCGTTTCTCGCGCATCCATCAAGCCGACCGCCTGCCGGAGATGACCGCGCTCGGACCACAGGGGGTTGGGGCGAGTTCCTGATGATTGATTTTTGCCGCTGCCGCGGGTGATAGTAGGCGTATTGACTCACATTCGCCATCCGCGCAGATACCACACAGGTAGCACAATGTCCGAGCAGCAAGTCAACAATCTCAACGTTCTCGCCCAGGACGTCCTGATCAGCCCCGAAGACCTGAAGCAAGCCGTCCCGCTCACTGCGTCGGCGGAGCGCACCGTGATCGAAGGACGCGAGACGATACAGCGGATTCTCGATGGACGTGATCCGCGCCTGTTGATGGTGGTCGGCCCCTGCTCCATCCACGATGTCGATGCGGCACTGGACTACGCCCGCCGTCTGCGCCGTCTGGCCGACGAGGTCCAGGACAGCCTCTACATCGTCATGCGCGTCTACTTCGAGAAGCCACGCACCACGGTCGGCTGGAAAGGGTTGATCAACGACCCTCATATCAATGATTCCTTCGAGATCGAGGAAGGCCTGCACATTGCCCGCCGGCTGTTGGTGGAGCTGGCAGAAATGGGCCTGCCGCTGGCGACCGAGGCCCTCGACCCCATCTCTCCGCAGTATCTGCAGGACTGCATCAGCTGGTCGGCGATCGGCGCGCGCACCACCGAGTCCCAGACTCACCGCGAGATGGCCTCTGGCCTCTCCTGCCCGGTCGGGTTCAAGAACGGCACCGACGGCAGCCTCGATGTCGCGGTCAACGCCCTGCAGTCGGTCGCCCATCCGCATAATTTTCTCGGAATCAACCAGACCGGACAGGTCGCCATCATCCGCACCCGTGGCAACGCCTACGGCCACGTGGTGCTGCGTGGCGGTAGTGGCAAACCCAACTACGATAGCGTCAGCGTGGCGCTTGCCGAGCAGGAACTCAAGAAAGCGGGCGTCACGCCTAACATCATGATCGACTGCTCGCACGCCAACTCCAACAAGGATGCCGCACTGCAGCCGTTGGTGCTGGAAAACGTCACCAATCAGATCCTCGAAGGCAACCGCTCCATTATCGGCTTGATGATCGAATCGAATATCGGCTGGGGCAATCAGAAGATCCCCGAGGATCGCAGCCAGCTCAAGTATGGCGTCTCGATCACCGATGCTTGCATCGACTGGGAAACCACCGATGAGGCCTTCAAGGCCATGAATGACAAGCTGGCCTCCATGCTGGCCAAGCGCGCGGCGGCCTGAGCCGGCTGTCGTCCCTCGTGCCCGCTCTCCCGCGGCATCCTGTCGAAGGACAACGATACGACCCGCCCGACGGCGGGTCTTTCGTTTGCCTTGTACTATCATTTCAAGCCATCGGCTTATTCCCTGAGTCCTGACCATGGGGCCTCCTCTCACAAGGCGGGCTATCACAGGATAGAATTCCTAGACGTCCTGGCGCACCCCATCGATCTCCCTCACGAATGGCGGTAGCGCATCGAGCAATGCCCGGCCATAGCGACGCGTCAGCACTCGGCGGTCGAGCAGCGTGATGCGCCCCGTATCGGACTCTTTGCGTATCAGCCGGCCGCATGCCTGCACCAGCTTGATCGAGGCGTCCGGGACACTGATCCGCATGAACGGGTTGCCGCCCCGGCTCTCGATCCACTCGGCAAGCGTCGCCCCTACCGGGTCGTCGGGTACCGAAAACGGCAGCCGGGTGATCACCACGTGGGTTAGATACTCGCCGGGCAGGTCGATGCCCTCGGCAAAGCTCGCCAGGCCGAAGATGATGCTGCCCTCATCGGCATCAATCCGTGCCCGGTGGCGCGTGATCAGCTCGCGCTTGGGCAAACGATCTTGGGCCAGCACCCGCTCGCGCCGCGCCGGGGAGAGCGCCTTCTCCACCCCTCGCAGCTGGGCACGCGACGAGAACAGCATGAGTACCGCCTCGCGCTCCCCCAGATCCTCCACGAAGGTCACGATGGCGCGCTCATGCCCCTCGCGATCGGCGGGGTCGGCGGCTTCGCGCGGCACGCTCAATACTGCCCGGGAGTAATCGAAGGGACTCGGCAGGCGCTGATAGCGATAGCGATTGGCCAGTCCCGCGCGCTCCTGTAAACGCTCGAAGCGCCCCAGCGCGGTCAGCGTCGCCGAGGTGATCACTGCGCCATAGCAGCTGCCCCACAGGGTCTTGGCCAGGGTGTGTGCCGCCGAGACGGGGCTCGCCGAGAAGGTCAGCTCCGGCTCGCTGCCGAACCGCTCGAGGGTCAGCCAGCGGGCGCGCGGCGGCTCTTGTGGGTCATCCACCTCGGTGTAGGCACGCCACAGCGCGTGCGCCTCCACCGCCCTGCCGTGCAGCAGGGCGATAAGAGGCAACCAGGCCTCGGCCTGCTCACGCGGCAGTCCGGTGTGCTTATCCGGGTCCAGGCTCTCGCGCATGATATCGGCCATGCTCTCCAGGGTGCGCGAGAGCTCGGCGACGATGGTGACCAGCGCTTCGGAGAGCGCCCGCAGCGGCTCGGGGATGCGCCCCATCTCGAAGCGCTGGTGACGGCTTGCCTCGTCATCGACGAGGCCGTCGGGACGACCGGCCAGCTGGTGGCCCATGGCCAAGGCTTCGGAAAGCCTTGGCTCGAACGCATCGATGGCCTGCGGCAGGCCGGCCAGCAGACGCGCCAGGGTCGGCTGCACCGCGAGGGCGGTATTGAGCTCGGTCAGCGATTTCTTGAGCGTGCGCAGCCAGCGCAGCGCCCCGCCCACGGCAAAGCGGTGCGTGAAGTGCTGCAGCGCCTTCTCGGGCAGATGATGGCCTTCATCGAAGACGTAGATGCAGTCGCTGGGGGATGGCAGCACCACCCCGCCGCCCAGAGCGAGATCGGCCAGCACTAGGTCATGATTGGCGACGATCACATCGGCGCTGTCGAGGTGGCGGCGCGAGCGGAAGAACGCACAGGCGCCGAAGTGACCACAGCGACGATTGGTGCACTGGCGATGGTCGACGGTCAGGCGGCGCCAGTGGCTGTCCTCGATGGCATCGGGCCAACTGTCGCGATCGCCCTCCCAGCGGCCGTTGCCGTAGGCCTCACCGAGCGAGTGCACGAGCGCCTGGAAGTCGTCACCGCCGCTGGCCAAGGACTGCTCGAAGAGCGACAGGGTGGGATTCTCCTCGCCACCCTCCATCGCCTGATCGAGGCGTGCCACGCACACATAGCGCCCGCGCCCCTTGGCGAGGGCATAGTCGAAATCGAGCCCGCTGTGTGCCTTCAGGGAAGGCAGGTCCTGATGCAATACCTGCTCCTGCAAGGCCACAGTGGCGGTGGCGATCACCAAGCGCTTGCCGCGCGCCTTGGCCACCGGCAAGGCGGCCAGCAAGTAAGCCAGCGTCTTGCCGGTGCCGGTACCGGCCTCGAGCACGCAGACATGCTCGTTGCTGGTGCGTCGACCGGCATCGTCGGCCTCGATCCCCGCGAGAGTGCGAGCGATTTCGGCGATCATCAGCCGCTGCCCATAGCGCGGCGTCAGCTCGAGACCCTCGAGCACGCGGCGATAGGCCGTCTGGATCTCGTCCCTCAGCGACTCGTCAAGCATGGGCCGTCAGAGCAAGCCTTCCGGCGGATGCTCGCAGGGCAGCTTGTCGTTGATGTAGCGCTCGATTTCCGGCAATGAGAAGGCATCCTCTTCGCCGACGAAGCTGATCGACACACCCTTGGCCCCCGCACGCCCCGTACGGCCGATGCGATGCACGTAGTCTTCCGGATCTTCGGGCAGGGTGTAGTTGACGACGTGGCTGACATCTTCGATATGAATGCCGCGCCCTGCCACATCGGTGGCGACCAATACCTGGATCTCGCCCTCGCGGAAGCTCTCCAGCGTCTTGATACGCTGACTTTGCGGTACGTCACCGGAGAGCATGGCGACACTGACGCCGGCCTTCCTGAGCAGGTCGTCGAGCTTGCGCACCAGGTCACGGCGGTTGCCGAAGACCATCACGCGATCGAAGCTCTCCTGCTTGAGCAGGTTGACCAGCAGTCGCTGCTTGTCCTCATCGCCGACCAGGTAGACGCGCTGATCGATGTCGGCGGCATTCTCGACCGTGACCTCGATCTCGACATGTGCCGGATTGTGCGTCCACTGGCTTGCCAGCTCGAGGATGTCCTCGGTGAAGGTTGCCGAGAACAGGAAGGTCTGACGCTCTTCCTTCTTCGGGGTATGGCGGATGATGCGCTTGACGTCGGGGATGAAGCCCATCGACAACATGCGATCGGCCTCATCGAGGACCAGCACCTCGACCTGAGTCAGATCGATATCGCGCTTCTCGTGAAAGTCCAGCAGCCGACCCGGCGTCGCCACCAGGATATCGAGATTCTTGCCCAGGTTGTCGCGCTGCTTCTGGTAGTCCATGCCGCCGACCACGCTGGCCACATTCAACGAAGTGAAGCGCGCCAGGGCCTTGGCATCCTTCTCGATCTGCAGCGCCAGCTCGCGGGTCGGCGCCACGATCAACGCACGCGGCGCGCCCGGCTTCTGGGCATTCGGCGCGTCTTCCTCGAGGAAGTAGGCGAGAATCGAGATCAGGAACGCGGCCGTCTTGCCGGTACCGGTCTGGGCCTTGCCGACCACGTCGCCACCCAGCAGGGTGTGAATCAGCGCCTCGGCCTGGATCGGCGTGCAATATTCGAATCCCAGGGCATGGATGGCCCGCATCAACGGCAGCGGCAGATCGAAGTCATGAAAGCGCCACTTGCCTGCCACGGCGGGTACCTGAAACTGGCGAAGATCCCAGCCGGAGGACTGGCGACGGCGCGGTTTGCGACGACGACGCTTGGGTTTGCGGTCCTGGGCCTGGGCCGGTGCGGTGGTCTGTTCCGACTCGCTCATAGGCTTGCTGTCTAGTCCGTTTCAGTGGATAGGATGTTAGGCATAAACCGCCATTGTACCAGCCAATCCAGTCGAGGGCGCCCCTGACACCGTGTCGTCACGACGGATAACTGTCGAATCACGGGGCCCGGCTGGTAGAATGCGCGCCAGACACGCAAGGAGTCATGCGTCATGACACGCCGCAAGAAGACCCGTTCGCTGGCCGACAAGGTGACTATCCGCACCGGCAAGCGCAAGGATTTCAAGAAGTGGCGCCACGAGAATCCCGATCAGGTGACCTCGTCGCGCCGCTTCACCCAGAAGAAACGCCAGCAGCGCAAACTGCAGGCGGCGCGTAAGCTGGCCCGTCAGGAAACCGAGGGCCAGGCAATTCCCATCCACCCAGACGCATCCGCGAGTACCCCTTCCCACGACGAGGAGTCCGACCGCTGATGCGTCTCGTCTCATTCAACATCAACGGTATCCGCGCCCGCCTGCATCAACTGCGGGCGCTGATCGACGTGCACCGCCCCGCGGTGATCGGCCTTCAGGAAACCAAGGTCCAGGACAGCGAGTTTCCTCGTGCCGCCGTGGAGGCGATGGGCTATCGCGTTTATTTTCTTGGGCAGAAGGGACACTACGGCGTCGCCCTGCTGTGCCATCCCTCGTTGTGCCCCGACGCGCCCGAAGCCATCTGTTACGGCATGCCCGACGATGACGCAGAGGCCCAGTGCCGGATGATCGGGGTGCGCCTGACGTTGACGGACGGCGAGTCGTTGATGGTATGGAACGGCTACTTCCCGCAGGGCGAGAATGTCGAACACCCGACCAAGTTCCCCAACAAGCGCCGTTTCTACGCCCAGCTGCAACGGCTGCTCGAGGAAAAGCACCGGCCCGACGAGCGACTGGCGATCATGGGCGATTTCAATATTTCGCCCCAAGACATCGATATCGGGATCGGCGAGGCCAACCGCCGACGCTGGCTGCGCGAGGGCAAGACGAGCTTTCAGCCAGTGGAGCGCGAATGGCTCGACGGCATCAAGGCCTGGGGGCTCAGCGACAGCTATCGGCTGCGCTACCCCGAGACCGACGATTGTTTCAGCTGGTTCGACTATCGCTCGCGGGGGTTCGAGCGCGACCCCAAGCGCGGCCTGCGCATCGACCATATTCTGGTCAGCGCCCCGCTGGCAGGCCATGTCATCGATGCCGGGATCGACTACAACCTGCGCGGCATGGAAAAGCCCTCGGACCATGCCCCCGTATGGACGGAGCTTGCGATCTAGTCGCGCTTCGCCCCTTGGTTTAGCGAGGCCAGCAATTGGTCGGCGCGCTCGGCACCGCGCGCCTTCGCTTCCTGCAGCGCCCGCTGGGCGAGTTCCGACGCGCCCCAGGTCAATGCCAACTGGCCGAGATGCAGCCAGTCCTGACCGTCGTCGCTACGCTGGGCCAGGCTCTGCCACGCCTCGAGCGCCGCGCTGCGGTCACGGGCGGCCTGCCATGCCTGGGCGAGCAGGCGGCGATTGGCCAGGTCATCGGCAAGCTCGCCGCTGGTGATCGCCTCTTCCAGCCACTCGGCGCCCCTGGCCGGCGTGCCGCCCGCGAGGTGAAGCCGGACCAGCGTCAACAGATCCTCCTTCCCCTGCAGCACACCCAGACGCCAGCCGGCGTCCCAGATCGCCGCCGCACGACCGATCTCATCCGCACGCTGCGCCACCAAGGCGGCACGCCGCCAGATACCGGCCTCCGCGCTGGCATCGAGACCCTCCTCCAGCAAGGCCAAGGCGCGCTCCCACTGCCCTGCCGTCTGGCGCAGGCCGATTTCCTCCTGCAGGCGACGACGGCGCCACTCTGCCGGGGCAGCCTCGATGGCGCGCGCCTTGGCCAGCAGGTCAGCGGCCTGGGCGGGCTGGTCGTCACGGACGGCGGCGCGGGCGGCCAGGTGCAGGTAGAGGGCACGCGCCCAGCGATCGGCTTGATTGCCACCGGCCAGGCGCTCGGCCTGAGTCGCGGCGCGCTCGCTAACGGAGGCCGTATCGCCATTCTCCAGCCGTGTCTGCAGGGTCTTCAGGTCGGCAATGAAACTCCCGGGCAGCGCCGGCTGGGCCAGCCCGGCCGTGGGCATCAGGAGGCCGAGCAACAGCGTGGCGAGTGCAGTCCGGTAGATCATGGCCATGGTACTTATCTCAACTGGAATTCCAGGCGCTGGCGGGCCTGGCGGAGGCGCTCGGCGGTATCGAAGCGCCACTGCCTGACCGCGTCTAGCGCCGCCTTGTCGAAAATATTGCGGGGGTTGGCGCTCACGACCCTGATCGACTCCGGGTCTACGCGGCCGTCGCGCTGGATGACGAATTCGAGCTCGACGAAGCCTTCCATGCCCCGTCGCTGGGCGCGTGACGGGTATTCCGGCGGCACCTGGCTCGTCGGCGTCACCCGCCCCACGTCGACCGGGACATCGGCTGCCTCGGACGTTTCGCCATCGTTCGAGGCGATATCACCTGCCGGCAGCGCGGTCGCCGCGTCCGGCGTCGCCTCGGGGGCGGGCTCGGGAGTCGGCTCAGGCGCGGGATCGGGCGCCGGCTCGGGTTCTGGTTCGGGCTGCGGCTCCGGTGGTTGTTCGGTCAGTGGCGGCAACGGCTCGTCGAGCTCCATCGCCGGCATGTCGATATCGGCAAGCTCCGGCTCGGGCAGTGTCAGCTGGCTATCGGGCAAGGGTGACGGCTCGGGCGCTGGCGACGGTTCCGCGGGCGGTTCGGGAAGCGGCTCGGACTGAGGGGCTGGCTCGGAGGGGGCATCCTGGGCCTGTGGCGCCTCGACCATGGCGAGTGGCATGGCCATCTCCAGCATCTCGATATTCTCCTGCGGCGGCGCGACGAGCAGTGCCAGCAACCAGAACAGCAACAATGCCAGCCCTACGCCACCCGCCACCGCGAACAGCAGTCGGCTCATGAACCGCCTCGCCTGGCCGCCACGGCGACGTCCTCGACGCCGGCCTCGCGCAGCCGATCCATGACATCGACCAGCAGGCCGGTCGTCGAATCGCGGTCGGCCTGGATGACCACGCCACCCTCTTCGCTGACCAGTTCTCCGACGACATCACCGATACGATGGATATCCACGACGTCGCCATCGACCCAAACCGAGCCCTCCGGCGTCAGGGCGACCATCACTTGGGCGCTGGGCCGGGGAGTCGCATCGCTGGACTCGGGCCGGTTGATCTCCACGCCGCTCTCCTTGATGAAGCTGGTGGTGACGATAAAGAAAATCAGCATGATGAAGACGACATCCAACATCGGCGTGAGATTAATCTCGCTGGCCTCGCCGCTGTCGGCGCTGAGACGGCGTCTACGCATTGACGTCCTCCGCGGCACGGGCCATGCGGTCGTGCAGCCGCTGATCCTCGCGCCGGATGATGAATTCGAGTCGCGTGGTGAACAATAGCCCGACGACGGCCACGGCCATGCCGGCGAGGGTCGGCAACGTGGCGCGTGCCACCCCATCGGCCATGGCGCGGGCCTGGCTGGTCTCGCTGGCGGAGAGCCCGTCGAAGACGGCGATCATGCCGGTCACGGTGCCCAGCAGCCCCAGCAGCGGGCAGAGCCCCACCAGCAGTTTCAACCAGGGCAAGGGGCGTCTCAGCCGGGCGATCAGCTCGCGGGTCCAGACCTCGCGCAGCGTACGGGCGCTCCAGCTCACCTGGTCGTGGCGCGCCGCCCAGCGCTTCACCAGGCTGTGCCGGTCGCGCCGCCACACGAAGCGGAAATACCACCAGCGCTCCAGTGCCAGCGTGAACAGCAGCATGGCCACGCCGAGGATCGCCACCAATACCGGTCCGCCGGACTCGGCCAGTCGCGTCAGCGGCTCGAGCCAGCTGCGGGCGTCCATCCCGACCGCCGTCTCAAGCCATGACAGGCGCATGGTGAGTTCCTTGCGGTGAAACCCGTGACGGCTGGCGCTCGAGATGTTCGGCGAGGGTGGCGCTGGCGCGCCCTTCCAGCAGCCCGATGAGGTGACGGCTGCGGCTGGCCAGTGCGGTATGCGCAAACAGCAGCGGCACCGCGGTGATCAGGCCCAGCACCGTGGTGACCAGCGCCTGACTGATGCCGCCGGCCATCAGTTGCGGGTCGCCGGTGCCATAGACGGTGATCGCCTGAAACGTCACGATCATGCCCGTCACCGTGCCCAACAATCCCAGCAGCGGCGCCACGGCGGCGAGCAGCTTGACGAGCGCCTGCCCCCGCTCGAGCCTCGGCAATTCGGCCAGCAGCGCTTCATCGAGGCGGGCCTCGAGTACCTCGGGCGCATGGCCCTGGCCGAGCGACTGGAACTTGCCAAGCACGCGTCCAAGAGGATTGTTGACGCGATGAACGCTCAGATCGTTTAGCTGTCGCTTCACGCGCAGGGATACCACCCACAGGTAGACGTACTGAAGCAGGGCGGCCAACAGCCCCAGCGCGCCGAGCGCCATCACCACATAGCCGACGACGCCGCCCTGGTGGAAGCGCTCGGCTAGCGAGGGCTGCTGCGCCAAGGCCTCGAGCACCTCGCCCTGGGTCGGGTCGATGACCAGCTGATCGCGCTCGCCGCGGGCAAAGGCTTCGAGCGCTGCCATCGCCTGGTCAGGCGTATGCTCGGCCATCGCCGGAGGCATGTCGTTGTCGTCGCGCTGCAGGAAGACGCCATCGCTGTAGGCGGCGAGATCGCCGGCGCGAATGACCTCGCGAGGCTGGACATCGCCATCGAGACCGGCCACCGGCGCGGTGATGCGCGCGATCTGCCCGGTCTGCTGGGTCAGCGCCAGCAGGCTGTCGGCAAGGGATTCGAGATGAGCGGGCATCACCAGCTCCCCGGCATCGCGACGCGCGGGAAGTGCAGGTCCATCGAGCGTCAGCCAGCTTTGCGAGACGTCATCGCGCAGGTCGCCGACATAGCGATCCACGACGGCACCCACGGCGTCCAGGTCGGCGTTCTGTTCGCCGCGACGCTCGGCCAGCGTCTCGAGCCGTTGCCGTTGTTCGGCTTGACGCGACTCCAGCGCCTCACGGCGTTCACGCGCGGCCGTGTGGCGTTCGCGGGCCTCGGCGAGGGCGGCCTCAAGCGCGTCGCGGTCTTCGACCAGCTCGGCGAGACGCGCCGTGTCGCGCTGGTTGGCGGCGTCGCGCTCGGCGCTGAACGAGCTCATCGTCGAATCCTGCTGGGCCAATGACGATACGGGGCCGCCCAGCAGACACAAGGCCATCAGCGCGGCGATCCAATGGCTTCGGCGGCTGCGGCGGATGCGAGAGAGGCAAGCGATCATGAACGGCCCTCCTGCTGGCGTTGATCACGCAGCGGTTGCGATACGGGGAGGGTCAGCAATTCCGGTGCGCGTCGGTCACGCGCCATGTTCAGCCCTTTCTGCAGCTCTCGTCGCGCGGCATCGTCCAACGGTTGCCAGGCCTGCTCGGCCACTCGCCAGACGCCGCCCTCGCGCCCATCGGTGGCCAGAAAATAGAGGCCAACGCGGCCCAGGCGCAGAAAATCCACCTCATGCTCGCCGTCGAGCATGCCCCGCCAGGCATCCATCTCGCGGCCGTAGTCGAGTTCGGCACGCCACGCCGAGAGCGTACGGTCCAGCCGCTCGGCGTCATCCAGCGCAGGGTCGCTCAGCATTGACTCGAGGCTAGCAACCCGCGCGCGGCGCTGCTCCTGAAGAAACGGCATATCGGCGGCGATCCAGTCGTCCAGTCGCTCGACCATGGCCCGCGTCAGGGCCGGCAACGTCTCGCGCGTCGCCTGCGCCGACTCGAGTGCCGCCTGGCGCTGCGACAGCGTCACGGCCTGGCGATCCACGACCGGCTCGAGCTCGGCGTTGTACGCGGCGATTCGGCGCGTGTCGCTTTCCAGGCGGCGCAGCTCTTGAACCATGCGGCGGGTCTGGTCATCGACGGCATCGATGTCTGCCTGTTGCTCGGCCTGGCGGAGCTGGGCCTCGATGCTCTCGTCGATCAGCGCCTCCTGAGCCTGGGCGCCCGGCATCAGCAGAAGCCACGTCACGAGGGCCAACAGACCACGAATGCTAAACCTTTCCACGAACATTCTCCGGCGTGTGCAATACGAAAAGCGAACCCTGCCACTAATGCAAACAGTTATCAATACCAAAATACACCGGTTTCATCGTTTGCCGCCCGTATGAAAGCCATATCGCCCCGCTCACTCTATGGCCAGGGCCCCGCTTTCCACGGCGCCGGTCTGGACTCGCCACTGCGCGGCGTAGCGCCCGTCATGTGCCAACAGCTCGGCATGGCGTCCTTGCTCGACCACACGACCGCCATGGATGACCGCGATCTCGTCGGCATGGACGATGGTCGAGAGGCGATGGGCGATCATGATCACGGTGCGACCATGGCCGATCTTGGCCAGCGAGCGCTGGATCGCCGCCTCGGTCTCGTTATCCACGGCGCTGGTGGCTTCGTCCAGCACCAGGATCGGCGGGTCCTTGAGGAGCGCCCGGGCCAACGACAACCGCTGGCGCTGGCCGCCGGAAAGGCGCACGCCACGCTCACCCACCGCCGTCTGCAGCCCGTCAGGCAAAGCCTGAATGAACGACCAGGCCTCCGCCGTCTGGGCCGCCTTGATGACGTCCTCTTCGCTGGCGTCCGGCCGGCCGTAGGCGATGTTGTCACGCACCGTGCCTTCGAACAGATAGACGTCCTGGCTGACCAGGCCGATGGCGCCACGCAACGAGGCCAGGTTCAGCTCGCGAATCGACTGCCCGTCGACACGGATATCCCCCGACTGGGCATCGTGGAAACGCAGCAACAGCTTGATCAGGGTCGACTTGCCCGACCCGGTGGCGCCCACCAATGCCAGCGTATGCCCGGCCGGCACGAGCAGTTGGACATCGCTTACCCCTTCCCCGCTGTTGGCATAGCGAAAACTCACCTTGGCGAACTCGACTTCGCCCCGCACCGTTTCCGCCAGGTCGCGTCCGCCGCGATCATGCACCTGAACCGGCGTGGCCAGCAGGTCGAGAATCCGGCGGGTGCTGGCCATGGCACGCTCGAACAGGTCGATCACCTGCGCCAGACCGGTCAACGGCCACAACAGCCGCTGGGTCAGGAACACCAGCACGCCATAGGCCCCGACGTTCAGATCGCCGCGCAGCGCCATCATCCCACCCACGGTGAAGGTCGCGAGGAAGCCGCTGAGGATCGCCATGCGGATCACCGGAATGAACGCCGAGCTGATCCGTATGGCACGCCGATTGGCCGTCACGTAGGCTTCGCTGGCCTCACGCAACCGCTCGGCCTCGCGGGTCTCGGCGGTGAAGCTCTTGATGGTGGCGATGCCCGCCAGGTTGTTGGAAAGCCGGCTCGACAGATCGCCAACCTTCTCGCGCACATCGGCGTAAAGCGGTCCGGCCTTGCGCTGGAAGTAGAACGCGCCCCAGACGATCAGGGGAATCGGCGTGAAGGCCAGCAGCGCGATCAACGGCGACAGCACGAAGAACACCGCGCCCACGGCCAGCACCGTGACCACGACCTGGATCATGGCGTTGGCGCCGCCATCGAGAAAGCGCTCGAGCTGGTTGACGTCGTCGTTCATGGTGGCCACCAGCTGGCCGGAGCTTCGCGACTCGAAGAAGCTCATGTCCAGGCGCTGGGCATGCTCGTAGGCGTCCTGCCGCAGATCGGACTGCAGACGCTGGGCCAGGTTGCGCCACAGCACCTGAAACAGATACTCGAATATGGATTCTCCCGCCCAGATGAAGAATGTCAGCACGCCCAGCATCACGATCTGTTCCTGGGCTGACTCGAAGCCCAGGCGCGCCACGAAGCTGGTTTCCTGGTTGACCACCACGTCGATGGCGACCCCGATCAATATCTCCGGGGCGATATCGAACAGCTTGTTGATGATCGAGCAGGCACTGGCGGCAATGATGCGTCGGCGATACCCCCGCGCGTATTTCAATAACCTGACGAGAGCACCAAAACTCGAGGTGCTCGAACGGAAATGATCGGGTTCAGTACTCACGAGAATCCTTATGAGACGCATTTATATCGGCTATCCAGCATACCGTAATCCGACCATGGCCCAAAGCGGCCGAGGAAACGAGAAGATATTGACAGCCTCGTTGCTAACACTTTATATTCGAGAATGAATTTCATTAACATTGGCGATCGCGAGCCCACGACAACATGAACGCCGAACGTTCCCGGCTTTACTACACGACCGTGTTCCTGCACGTGTCTTTCCAAGCCATCAAGCACTCCTTGGCAGGCAAGGAGAGTGACGCCCTGCCCTGCTGGCTGGATACCCGAATGCTCATGATGTTGTCAGCCGAACTCAAGGGCTGTCGTGATCGCGCCATAGCACTCGGCGAGGTACGGCGGCCTCTGGACGCCGCCTGCGATCACTGCGAGATTCTGCTCGCCCAGTGTCCGGGGGCGCTCACCAGCACGATCTGCCATCGGCACCTCAATGCGATCCTGGCGCCGCTTCATGACGTCATGGACATACTGTCAGCGCCAACGCCGCTGTCTCCCACCAGCGTCTGGCAGGCCGCAACTCGGCGTCTCAGGCAACGCTGGGAGCGCCAGGCCTGAAAAGCCTGAGGCGAAACGATGAGCAGTCTTGAGTTGTAAACGATAAAACTTATCGTTTATATTGTTGATCGTTTTCACTGCGTGGAGTCGATCATGTTCGAGGTCCGGGGCGCCACCTTCGACATTCATCAGAAACGCCTGCTCCACTCCACCGATTTGACCTTTGGCGAGGGCGAGATATACGGCCTGATCGGCCACAACGGCTCGGGCAAGTCGACCCTGCTCAAGCTGCTGGCCCAGCAGCAACCGGCCAGTCAGGGAGAAATACGCTTCGACGACCGCCCTCTCCACGATTGGGGCCAACGCGAGTTCGCCAGGCAGGTGGCCTACCTACCCCAGCATCTGCCCAGTGCCGAGAACCTGACCTGCCGGGAACTGGTCGGCTTCGGCCGCTATCCCTGGCATGGCCTGTTGGGCCGGCATACCCAAGCGGATAGGGCCGCCATCGAGCGCGCCATTGCCCTGACCCATACCGCGATGTTTGCCGACCGCCTGGTGGACACCCTCTCGGGAGGCGAGCGCCAACGGGTATGGCTCGCCATGCTGCTCGCCCAGGGCAGCCGCTTCCTGCTGCTCGACGAGCCCCTGGCGGCGCTGGATATCGCCCATCAGGTCGAGGTCCTGGCCCTGGTGCGACGCCTGTCCCACGAAATCGGCCTGGGGGTGGTCATCGTCTTGCATGACGTCAACATGGCCTCGCGTTACTGCGACCAGCTGGTGGCGCTGCACAGCGGACGGGTATTGTCGCGGGGCACACCGGCAAGGATGATGCGTGGCGATACCCTTGAGGCCATCTACGGTGTGCCGATGCAGGTGATGCCCCACCCCCAAACCGGCCATGCCATCGCCGTGGTGCAATAGCCCACGACCGACGCTTGACGCCAGCCACGCCACCAACCGTCGGTCGTAACGGAGGTTTTCTTGTCATCACCAGGACTGCCAGCTCATCCCGTCAGAACCCGGGGTGTCCTCGTCTTGCTGGCGACATTTCTGCTCTCGGCACCGCTCGATGCCGAATCCGACCCGCCCTCCATCGTCACCCTGGACTGGACGCAGGCCGAGACCCTGGTCGCACTGGGTATCGCCCCGCTGGGGGTGGCCCAGATCGCGGCCTATCACGACTGGGTGGGCGAGCCCCGGCTACCCGAGTCGGTGGTGGACCTGGGGTTGCGCAGCCAGCCCAACCTCGAACTGCTGGCCAGCCTATCGCCGGACCATATCCTGATTTCGCCGATGTTCGCCAATCTGTCGCCTCGACTGGCGCGCATCGCCCCGGTGAGCAATCTCGCGCTTTACATGCCGCAAGGCGACACCTGGCAACAGATACACCAGTTGACGCGCGAGATCGGCGCACTGGTCGATCGTGACGGTGAGGCCGAGGCATTGATCGAGACGACCGAGAACCGGCTGGAGGAGCTGCAAGACCGCCTTCCGGACGATCCTGCCCCGCTACTGATGGTCCAATTTATGGACGCCCGCCATGTGCGAGTGTTCGGCGACAACGGCCTCTACCAGGCTGTACTGGAACGCCTCGGGCTCACCAATGCCTGGACCGGCACTACCAACCCCTGGGGATTTTCGCTCGTCGCCATTGAAAGGCTCGCCGGTATCGAGGCACGCCTGGTAGTCATTGAGCCCTATCCCGCCGGCGTCCCGGCCGAACTACGGGAGAGCGGCCTATGGCAGCATCAAGCCAGCGTACGCGACGAGTCCCTGATCACCCTGCCACCCGTATGGAGCTTTGGCGCCCTGCCATCGGCACGCCGCTTTGCCGAACAACTGGTTGCCGCACTCGGTGAAGCCACTCATGTCGACGACTAGCCGACAGCGCCTCTCGCCAGCGGCGGTCTGCCTGCTGCTGGGCATGGTATGCATCTCAGCGGCCGTCACCCACCTGACCGCTGCGGACCTCGGCGACGGCCTGCGCTCGCTATGGACAGTCATGCCGGGAAATGTCGAGTCCTTGACGCTGCACTACAGTTGGTGGCCCCGCCTGGGCATGGCGCTACTGGCCGGTGGCGGCCTGGCGCTGGCTGGTGTCCTGATGCAACAGGTGCTGCGCAATCCGCTGGCCGCACCCACCACGCTGGGAGTGGCCAGCGGCGCCAACCTGGCCCTGATGCTGGCGTCCCTAATGGCGCCGGGACTGCTGGTGCTAGGGCGTGAATGGGTCGCGCTGGCGGGCGGCGGCGGCGCCATGGCGCTAGTCATGGCGCTGGCGTGGCAACGCGGCCTGGCCCCGGTGGTGGTGGTCCTCGCCGGCCTGGTCGTTAACCTCTACGCCGGGGCACTGGGCATGGCGCTATTGCTCTTCCACCAGGAGGCGCTCAAGGGCCTGCTGATCTGGGGGGCGGGATCGCTGGCCCAGAACGGCTGGGGCGATGTCGCGTTCCTGTCCCCCCGCGTGATGCTCGGCGCCCTCGCGGCCTGGCTGCTGCTACGTCCGTTGTCGGTGCTTGAACTCGACGATGCCAGTGCCCGCAGCCTGGGCGTGTCGCTGAAATATCTGCGCCTGGGGGGGCTCGGGCTTGCGGTCTTCATCACCGGCTGCGTGGTCAGCGTGGTTGGCGTCGTGGGATTCATCGGCCTGGCCGCGCCCAACATTGTGCGGCTGGCGGGCGCGCGGCGGCTGGGGGCGCGCCTGGCCTGGTCGACGCTGCTCGGCGCGCTGATGCTGGCTACGACCGATCTGCTGCTACAGCATTTTTCCGGGGCACTGCCGACCCTGATCCCTACCGGCGCCACCACGGCCGCCCTGGGCGCCCCGCTGCTGCTGTGGCTGATACCCCGGCTGCGCCTGGGTGGCCGGCAGCCCACCGCGTCGCGACTCGAGGTCAAGCGCCATCCTCGGCCGACCCGCCTGGCCTTGGGCCTGGCGATGCTGTTGAGCGTTGCGGTCATCCTGGCCGTGACCCTGGGCCAGACCGCTGACGGCTGGTTCGCCAGCCTGGAGGGAGACGTGCTGCAATGGCGGGTCCCTCGCCTGATCGCCGCGGCCGCCAGCGGCGTCATGCTGGCTATCGCCGGCACCCTGATCCAGCGCATCACCGCCAACCCCATGGCGAGCCCAGAAATCCTCGGCATCAGCGGCGGCAGCGCCATCGCCCTGATCGCCGCCATCTATTTGCTTCCGGCGCCTGGCAACCTGACGCTGGTCGGCATCGGCACCCTCGGGGCGCTGACGACGCTGGCCGTCCTGGTGATACTCAACCACCGTAGCGGCTTCGTTCCTGAGCGCTTGCTGCTGACCGGCGTGGCAATCACCGCCGGCGTCGATGCGGTACGTTCCATCGTGCTCGCCGGCGGCGACCCCCGCGGCCAGCAGATCATCGCCTGGCTGTCCGGTTCGACCTATTACGTGGATCTGCCCAGTGCCGTGATTGTCGGCGTGCTCGCCGTGGCCCTGGGGCTTGCCGCCCGACCCTTTATTCGTTGGCTGGACATATTGCCATTGGGAGCGGCCACCGCCACCGCATTGGGAGTGAGCGTCGACCGTGCCCGATTGAGCTTGCTCTTGCTGGTAGCGCTGCTGACCGCCAGCGCCACGCTGATCGTGGGGCCACTCTCCTTCGTCGGGCTGCTCGCG
The DNA here is from genome assembly GCF_900116705.1 of Halomonas korlensis. GTDB lineage: Bacteria > Pseudomonadota > Gammaproteobacteria > Pseudomonadales > Halomonadaceae > Halomonas > Halomonas korlensis. Next base: position 57,474 of record NZ_FPBP01000017.1, read on the forward strand.
CCGCATATGGCGAGGCTGGCGGGTTTTGCCCGTGCGCGCGATCACCTGCTCGGTGCCGCGCTGATCGGGGCATTGCTGATGGTGCTGGCCGACTGGCTGGGCCGACAGTTGCTGTTTCCCCAGGAGATACCCGCCGGCCTGATGGCCTCGCTGCTGGGAGGTGCCTACTTCCTGTGGGGATTGCGGCGGCTGTAAGCCGGCGACGACGCAGCTCCCCCTTACTCAGCAAACGCAGCGCAACATCAAAAGGGGCCACCCTTTCGGGCAGCCCCTTGCCAACATTCCTGTATAGATCCGCTGTTTCAGTATTGCCAGGTGAGGTTGGCCATCACGCTACGTGGTGCACCGTAGAAGGCTTGGTCCCACTTCAGGCTGGTCAGGTGCTTTTCGTCGGTGACGTTGTTGACGTTCAGCGAGGCGGTGAGGCTCTCGTTGATGTCGTAGCTCGCCATCAGGTCAACCAGGGCATAGGCGTCCTGACGTGTATTACCGTCTGCGAAATCGCGCTCGCGTTCGATATCATCCTGCCAACGCACGCGCGCGCCCACCTTGAGCGCGTCCAGGGCAGCCGGCCGATAGCTGGTGGTGGCGCGCACCAAGTGGCGAGGGATATAGGTGTTGGTGGCCTCGCCGCCGGCGTCTTCGATCTCCAGGTAGGTATAGCCGACGCTGGCCTGCCAGCCCGGGACCAGCTCACCGGCGAGTGTCGCCTCCACGCCCTCACTGGTGATGCCATCGCCGCCAGTGAAGAATGAGGTACCGTCGGGCCGGGTGCCCGCCGGCTGGGCCACGTTGTCCTGCTCGGTACGGAACAGCGCCAGCGAGGCATCGGCGCCGCCGTCGAACAGCTCGGCCTTGAGGCCGACCTCCTGGCTCATACCATCGACGGGATCGAGATAGTCGCCGTTGCGGTCAATCTCGGTCTGCGGATTGAAGATCTCGGTGTAGTTGGCATAGAGCGACGCCTGATCGGTGATGTCATAGATCAATCCCGCATAGGGCGTCAGGACGTGATCGGAGGACGTGTCCTGAGAAACGCCGTACTGCTCTCCTGTGGTATCAAACCAGCTCAACCGTGCTCCCGCTACCGCCGTCCAGCGATCGGCGAGATCCAGCTTGGCAGCGCTGTAAACACCGCGCTCCTTGATGGTGGCATCGCCGTCGGTACCGGGAAATGCCACCCAGGCATCGGGTTCGGGGTAGCGACCGTCCCAGTCGTCCAGCGTCGGCAGCCCCTGACCGCTCGCCTCAAAGCTCGCCGTCGGATAGCGCGATTCCTGCTGGTTGCGGCTCTGGCTCCAGTCCGTGCCCACCACCAACTGGTGGGTGCGTCCGAAGGCGTCGACGTCGCCCTTAGCGTGCAGGTCGGCCATCCACTGCTCGAGGTGGCGGTCATACTTGCTGAGGGTCAGTTGCTCGTCGGCGATGCGCCCGGTCGTAGCATCCGGCGTCCCGTAGATGTAGAGCAGCTGGGTGTCGGAGAGCATGTCCAGGTGGGTGAGTGTCCCCTTCAACGACCAGCGATCGCCGAGTTCCTGTTGCACCTCGAGGAAGCTGCGGTGGGTCTCCACGTCCCAGTAGGACCAGTCGGGTGCCGAGGAAGTCGCGACATCGTAGTCGGTGGGGTTGCCGGCCGAGTCATAGAGCGGAAGTGAGCCCCACATGTTGCCGTCGGTGTTGTTCTGCTGCCAGGTGTGGCCGAGGGTCACCAAGGTGCTGTCGCTGACATCGGCTTCCAGCACGCCGTAGAGCAGTCCCCGCTCACGGCTCAGCCGGTCCAGGTAGGAATCGCTCTCCATCCCCGCCGCCACCAGGCGTCCGCGGACGCGCCCTTCGGTGTCCAGCGGCCCGGCGACATCCGCCTCCAGGCGCCGCTGGTCCCAAGAACCGAGGCTTGCCGAGACCGAGGCCTGGGGCTCGTACGTGGGTCGCTTGCGCACGAAGTTGACCGTCGCCGCGGGATTGCCCGAGCCGGACATCAGGCCCGTGGCGCCGCGCACCACTTCCACCCGGTCGTAGAGCGCGGTGTCCATGTCGCCGTGCACGTTGTTGTAGGGCATCGGCACGCGCACCCCGTCGACCTGGAAGTTGGAGATCTCGAAGCCCCGTGCCGTGAAGTAGGTACGATCCGTCTCGAGCCGCTCGACCGTGACCCCGGTGGTGCTTTCCAGGACGTCATTGGTGGTGTCGAGGCTGAAGTCGTCGATCTGGGCCCGGGTCACGGTCGAGACGGACTGCGGCGTCTCGCGCGGCGTCAGGTCGAGCCTGGTCGCGGTGCTGCTAAGCGGCACCCGGTAACGCTGCGTACCCTCGGTGACCACCGACAGGGCCTCGGCCTCGACGGTGATCGTCTCGAGCGCCTCGGACTGGGCCAGTAATATGGGGGAGCCGAGCAGAAGGGTACTGGCGGTTGCCAGGCCAGCGCCGCGGCGCACGGCCCGAGTAAGGGCAGCGCGAGGATGGGAAAATGAAGCAGGTAGTAGCATAGTGGGCAAGCCTTGTCGAGAAAATGCTAAGCTTATTGACAATACTTCTTGTTCGTATTCAAATATACCGACTCCTTCAAGGCATGACAACTCGGCTGACCCGCCCCATGACCCCGGCCCTTTCCTCCCTTTACGTTGGTCCTCTCGAGGGTGTGACACCGCCTCGCATCTCGGCGGCCTTCGGTACTGACGCCCTGCCCGCCCGGGAGCTGCTCGACCCGGCCCGCCTCGCGGCCCTCTTCGATCGCTTCGGCGCCCAGTACGGTCACGGCGATCGCCGGGCGGTGGCCTCGCTGTGGTCCAAGTGGCACTTCAGCGCTCTCGCGGCCCACGGTCTGGCCGCCAACCTGCTGCTCAAGCGCGACCTGCCGCTGGGCCTGGACGAGCTCCATCTCCAGCAATCTCCCGAGGGAGAGACGACCGGCCTGGTGCTGCGCCATGCCGGCCGGCCCCTGGCCGAGCTCGACTCCCATTCGCGCTTCGCCACTCTCCTCGACGACCACCTGAGTCCGCTGGTCGAGGCGCTGGCCGCGGCCACCGGCGCCTCGCCCAAGGTGTTCTGGAGCAACGCCGGCAACTACTTCGAGTACTTCGCCGGCGCCCTGGACGACCATCCCATGGCCCTGCCGGGGGTGAGCGAGCCGGCCCAGGCGCTGATGGCGAGCCGCGCCCTGCCCGACGGCCGTCGCAATCCGCTGTATCGTCCGGTGCGCTACGTCGAGCACGTCGCGCCGGACCGACCCCACCGCGTGCGCCGGCTATGTTGCATCCGTTATCTGATCGAGGGGCTGGGCTATTGCGCCAACTGTCCCATGGGGTGCCGACGCACCACTAGAACCACGAGGGAGGACGGGTGATGCACTCGCCCATCGACAGCCAGGAGGGATCTGCTGGCCTATGGCCCAACGTTACGGCTCGTCTATGGGATGCCCGGGCTGTCGCCTCGCGAGCCAAGCAGACGCACAAACGACAAGGGCTCCGCCAATTGGCGGAGCCCTTCAAGGAATCGGGGGTTTCCCGAGTCCTGATCTTGTCACCGCCTGTCAGGCAGTAGCTTGCTGGTAACGACGCTCGACGTCGTCCCAGTTGACGACATTGAAAAAGGCTGCCACGTAGTCCGGACGCTTGTTCTGATACTTCAGGTAATAAGCATGTTCCCAGACGTCCAGGCCAAGCACCGGCGTGTTGCCATGCATCAGCGGGCTATCCTGGTTCAGGGTGTTTTCCACCACCAACTTGCCCTGAGGATTCACGCTCAGCCATGCCCAGCCGCTACCGAAACGGCCCAGTGCGGCCTTGGTAAAGGCATCCTTGAAGGCATCAAAACCACCCAGCTCGGCATCGATGGCCTCGGCGACCTTGCCTTTGGGGGCACCGCCACCGTTGGGCGACATCACCTGCCAGAAGAAAGAGTGGTTGGAGTGTCCGCCACCGTTATTGATCACTGGCTGACGCTTGTCCTCGGGGACGCGGTCCAGGCTGGTCAGCAACTCATCGACCGGAACATCTTCCAGCCCCGTGCCTTCCAGCGCCCCATTGAGGTTGTTGACATACGTCTGATGGTGCTTGGAGTGGTGAATCTCCATGGTCATCGCATCGATGTGGGGTTCCAGAGCGTCGTATGCATAGGGAAGATCGGGGAGCGTATGTGCCATTGAGTGGCCTCCTTGTGTTGGGGTGAAAACGTGTTGCCACGAAATCCTGTTTACATTCACTAGATGTGGACGCGGGAGCCGGATTTCAACCGCTGTCTCGTTATGCAAGCAAATCTAGCCATCCGAAACGGCTGTTGCCCGGCTTTCCGGACGATCCAAGCCCGGCGTCTCAACCCAGTGAAACAGTCAACTAAGACTAGATGACCGGCCAGGCCCTTGCCAAACGAAAACGCCGACCCCGTGAAAGGATCGGCGTGACTGGCGCTAAACGGCGGCTCTTAAAGCGACCTGAAAGCGATCTTCCCTAGAGCTTCTGCTCCAGCTCAGGCAGGATCGTGAACAGGTCGCCGACCAGGCCGTAGTCCGCGACCTGGAAGATCGGTGCCTCCTCGTCCTTGTTGATGGCGACGATCACCTTGGAGTCCTTCATGCCCGCCAGGTGCTGGATGGCCCCGCTGATGCCCACGGCAATGTAGAGCTCGGGGGCGACGATCTTGCCGGTCTGGCCAACCTGCATGTCGTTGGGCACGAAGCCGGCGTCGACCGCGGCGCGCGAGGCGCCGATGGCGGCGCCGAGCTTGTCGGCGATGCCCTCGAGCAGCTTGAAGTTGTCGCCGTTGCCCATGCCGCGCCCGCCGGAGATGACCACCTTGGCGCCGGCCAGCTCGGGGCGGTCGCTCTGGGCGAGGGCTTCCTTGATGAAGCGGGACTGGGCGTTGTCGACCACCTTGTCGACGTTCTCAACACTGGCATTTCCGTTCTCGCCCACTGCGTCGAAGCCGGTCGCGCGCACGGTGATCACCTTGAGCGGGTCGGCGCTCTGTACGGTGGCAATGGCGTTGCCGGCGTAGATCGGCCGCCGGAAGGTGTCGGCGTCGACGACCTCGAGGATCCCGGAGAGCTGGCTGACGTCCTTGAGCGCGGCGACGCGCGGCAGCACGTTCTTGCCGGTGGTGGCGGCGCTGGCCAGCAGGTGCGTGTAGTCGCCGGCGAGTTCGACCAGCAGCGCGCTCAGCGGCTCGGCCAGTTGGTGGGCGTAGACGGCGTGGTCGGCGACGCGCACCCGGCTGACGCCGTCGAGCCTGGCGGCGGCCTCGGCCACCGCGCCGACGTGCTCGCCGGCGACCAGCAGGTCGATGTCACCGCCGCTGTGCTGCTGGATCTGCTGGGCGGCGGCGACCACGTGGGCGGTGGCGCCGGCGAGATGGCCGTCGTGATGGTCGGCCAGGACGAGAATGCTCATGCAATCGGCTCCTTTCAATAAACCTTTGTCAAAGCACCTTGGCTTCGTTCTTGAGTTTGTCGATCAGCTCGTCGACGGAGCCGACCCGGATGCCGCCCTTGCGCTCGGCCGGGGATTCGACCTTGAGCCGCGTGACCTTTGAGGCCACCTCGACACCAAGCTCCGCCGGGGTGGTGACATCGAGCGGCTTCTTCTTGGCCTTCATGATGTCGGGCAGCTTGGCGTAACGCGGCTCGTTCAAGCGCAGGTCGGTGGTGACGATAGCCGGCAGGGTGAGTTCGACGGTCTGCAGCCCGCCGTCGATCTCACGGGTGACCTGCAGCCGCTTTTCATCCCCTTCGCCCTCGACACTGATTTCGGAGGCGAAGGTGCCCTGGGGCAGCCCGGCCAGCGCGGCGAGCATCTGACCGGTCTGGTTGTTGTCGGTGTCGATGGCCTGCTTGCCGAG
>NZ_FPBP01000032.1 GCF_900116705.1 Halomonas korlensis
CGGCGGATCAGCGGCCGGGTGAGGCGCGCCGGGTGGTTGGGGTAGTCGAAGCCGAAGCGGCCCTTGACGCACAGCCGGTTCTGGTTGGAGGGCCCGTTACGCCCCTCGACGAACAGGATCTGCGCGTCCTTGACATGGTAGGTGAGCTGGCAGCCCACCCCGCAGTAGGGACACACCGAATCGACGGTGCGGTCGGCCGCCTGCGAGTCGCCGCGCCCCTTTTCGTCGATCAGCGTCGCCGGCATCAGCGCCCCGGTGGGGCAGGCCTGCACGCACTCGCCGCAGGCCACGCAGGTGCTCTCGCCCATCGGGTCGTCGAAGTCGAAGACGATCTTCGCCGCCGCGCCGCGGTGGGCCAGGCCGATGACGTCGTTGCCCTGCACCTCGCGGCAGGCGCGCACGCACAGGTTGCATTCGATGCAGGCGTCGAGGTTGACGTTCATCGCCGAATGGCTGGCGTCATGGCCGTGGGCATGGGGCAGCGCGGCCGAGCGTTCGGCAACATGGTGCACGGTGGGGGCGCCGCGCTCGGCGCGCGCCGGCAGCCATTCGCGCACCGCGCTGGCGTCGATGGCAAGCGACTCGGCCATGGCCCAGAAGTGGCTGGAACGGTCGGGGCTGGCGTCGCGGTCGGGCTGGTCGGCGAGCAGCAGTTCCATCACCCCTTCGCGGGCCACGCGCGCGCGTTCGGAAGTGGCGCTCTTGACCACCATGCCCGGCGCCGCCTCGCGCAGGCAGCTCGCCGCCAGCGCGCGCTCGCCCGCGACCTCGACCATGCAGACGCGGCAGTTGCCGTCGGCGCGATAGCCAGGGGCGTCCTTGAAGCACAGGTGCGGAATGGTCTCGCCGGCGCGTTTGGCCAGCTGCCACAGGGTCTCGCCGGGGTAAGCGCTGACCTCGGCACCATCCAGGGTCAGGGTAAAGCGTTCGGCTGCGTTTTCGTTTACGCGGGTATCCACGCGTTCGTTGACGCTCGGGTCGGTCATGGTCATCTTCGCTACCCCTTGACGATCACGTGCTGGCGGGCGAGTTCATTGCGGAAATCCTTGAGCAGCCCCCGCACCGGATTGGGCGCCGCCTGGCCGAGGCCACAGATCGAGGCGTCGATCATCACCTGCGACAGCCGTTCGAGTTCGTCGACGTGCCAGGCGTCGCGCGCGAGCAGCGTCAGCATCTTCTCGGTGCCGACCCGGCACGGCGTGCACTGCCCGCACGACTCGTCGGCGAAGAAGGCCAGCAGGTTGCTGGCGACCGCGCGCAGGTCGTCCTGATCCGACAGCACGATCACCGCCGCCGAGCCGATGAAGCAGCCCTCGGCCTGCAGGGTGTCGAAGTCCAGCGGAATGTCCGCCTTGCTCGCCGGCAGGAGGCCCCCGGAGGCGCCGCCCGGCAGGTAGCC
>NZ_FPBP01000018.1 GCF_900116705.1 Halomonas korlensis
TTGTAGTGGTCAACTAATCCCGGACAGTATTTTAAGTTTTTCTTCAGCGACCACGGGTGGCATGCCGTCATTGAAGGTATGAGGACGTTGCCTGTTGTAGTAGTCCATCAGGTAGTCGCCAATATCCTTTCGTGCATCAGGAATTGAGCGGTAACCGAGTGAAGGGATCCATTCGCTTTTCAAGCTTCGGAAGACTCGCTCCATCGGGGCATTGTCCCAGCAGTTTCCCCGGCGACTCATGCTTTGCTCCATGCGATAACGCCAGAGCCTCTGACGGAACAATCGACTGGCGTACTGACTGCCTTGGTCAGTGTGGAAGAGAACCCCGGTCGGCTTGCCTCGTTGCTCGTAAGCATGAACCAGTGCCTTTACCACCAACTCGGCATCAGGTCGGTCCGATAATGCCCAACCCACAATACGACGGGCGTAAAGATCCAGAACGACCGCCAGATAGCTCCAGCGCTGGCCGGCCCACACATATGTGATATCGCCGCACCACGCCTGGTCTGGGCGACTGACGCTGAACTCACGGTTCAACCGATTAGGAATGTCTGGCCTCTCCACGGTGGCCTGCTTGTAAGCGTGTGGCCCTGGCTGTTTGCAGATCAGCCCCAGCTCACTCATCAGTCGACGGACCTTGAAGCGTCCGATTTTGACACCTTCGTCATTGAGCATGCTGGTGATCATCCGGCTGCCCGCTGAGCTTCGGCTCTTGCGGAATATCCGGCTCACATCGGCTCGCAGCACGACTCTTTCGGCATCCACTACGGACCGTCTGCGGCGATAGTCGTAATAGCTGGACCGGGATACCTCAAACGCTTTACAGACCATCTCAACCGGCTCCTGCTCACTTAACTGGTCTATCAGCGCGTACGATTCATCTCGTCCGACATCAAGAGAGCGGTAGCCTTTTTTAGGATCGATTTTTCCCGTTCCAGGCGCTCACAACGGGCTTCCAATTCCTGGATCCGCTGCTGCTCCGGCGTCAGCGCTTTGGACTGGGGAGTCACCCCGCCACGCTCTTCAGAGAGCTGCTTCACCCATCGCCTGAGGGCGTTTTCGCCGACATTCAAAGAACGGCTGGCTTCGGCAACAGAGTAGCCTTGGTCAAGCACCAGACAGGCCGCTTCCTGCTTGAACTCCGGTGTAAAAGATCGTCGTTTCCTGGTCATCAGACACCTCGTGAACGGTGGCAATGTTACCACCTACGTTGGTGTCCGGTTTCATTGGACCACTACACCTACCTACATGAAAGAAGGCCGCCCGGAGGCAGCCTTCTGTTAAAGGTCATTTTGGTAACGTTCTGTTAAAGGTCATTTTGGTAACGTTGTCAGTGTGTCGATGAAACCAATTCTACAGCAGCTCGTGCGTCTTCAGAAATGCTTCGGCGACCTCATCGACCGACTCTCTTTCGACATCTACCCGGGCATTGAGCTCGGCCATGGTGGCATCGTCGAGTAGCGCGGAAACCGTATTCATCAGCTCGGCCAGCTCAGGATGTGCTTCCAGAATTTCGGCACGAACCACTGGTGTCATGGCGTAGTCCGGGAAGAACGTTAGGTCGTCCTCCAGCACCGTCAGGTCCAGAGCCGGTATGCGGCCGTTGGTGGCAGTTGTCATGGCCACGTCGACCTCTTCCTGGTCCAGCGCAGTGAGCGTAAGGCCCTGGTCCATGCGCGAAACGTTGCGGCGGCCGAACTCGAAGCCGTAGGTCTCCTGCATCGGCCTTAGGCCATCGTCTCGGGAATAGAAGGTCGCGTTGGAGGCCAGAGTCAATTCATGCCCGTCATTTATGGTCGAGGCTAGGTCGGAAATGCTGTCGATGCCCAGTTCCTCGGCCTGGCCTCGGCGCATGGCTAGGGCATAGGTATTGTTGGCCTCTGATGGATCGAGCCACACCAGGCCTTTTTCGCCGTCCAGTTCCTTGACGCGCTCGTAGGTCTCTTCCGGCGACAGCTTCTCCTCCACGCCGTTGTAGCTGATCAGCGAAGTGCCGGTATACTCCCAATAAAGGTCGACCTGGCCGCTCTCTTGGGCTCGGCGAAGCACGGCAGTGCCCATACCCGAGCGTTCGTCCACCTCGTAGCCATGGGCCTCAAGGTACTGGCCTGTCATGGAGGCCATGATCAGCTGCTCGGTAAAGTTCTTGCCGCCCACCGTAATGGTCTCGGCGGAGGCCAGGCTGGACGTCAGACCTGCCGTGAGCAAGACGAGGGTTGGAAATATTGGCTTCATAAAGTTTCCTTTTGCGAAAATATGCGTCGTAGGCCGATGCCAAGCATCGGCCTACGAGCAGGGGGTTATCGAAGAAAAAGCGTTACAGCAGATCGTTGTCCTGCAGGAAGGACTCGGCCACGTCCTCTATGGTCTCGCGCTCCACGTCGACGCGAGCGTTGAGCTCGGCCATGGTTTCATCGTCGAGCAGGCTGGAGAGGGCGTTCATTTGCTCCGCCAGTTCGGGATTGGCCTCAAGGGTTTCCTCACGCACTACCGGGGTCAGGGCATAGGCCGGGAAGAAGCCTTCGTCGTCTTCCAGAACGCGGAAGTCAAAGGCCGGGATACGACCGTCCGTCGCGAACACCAGGCCGACATCGACGTCGCCATCGCGCAACGCCGGGTAGACCAGGCCGGTGTCCATGCGCTGGATATCGCCGCGGCTGACACGGAAGTCATAGGCTTCCAGCAGCGGGCGCCAGCCATCCTCGCGCGCATAAAACTCGGCATTCAGCGCGAAGCTCAGCTCCTCGCCGTCGTTGATCGTCTCGGCCAGATCGCTGAGCGTTTCGATACCACGCTCCTCGGCATCCTGTTCACGCATGGCGAGGGCATAGGTGTTGTTGGCATCGGAGGGCTCGAGCCATACCAGGCCCTTCTCGGCGTCGAGCTCCTTGACGCGCGCGTAGGTCTCTTCCGGCGACAGTTGCTCGGTGACGTCGTTGTAATTGATCAGTGACGTACCGGTGTATTCCCAGTACATGTCGATTTGACCGTTCTCTTGCGCCTGGCGCAGGATGGCCGAACCCATCCCGGCGCGCTTTTCGATCTCATAACCCAAGCCTTCGAGGTACTGGGCGGTCATGCTGGTCAGGATCTGCTGCTCGGTGAAGTTCTTGCCCCCCACCACGATCTCGGCTTGCGCGGCCGACAGGGTGCTGGCCAGGGCGAGGCCGGTCAGGGTGGTCATCAATGGTTTAATCATATTATTTGTCTCCTGCTTGTCGATTGGTGTTGTTTCAAGGGACTGTCAAGCGCGAGCGGGGTTGACCCCGCGTGGCACGACAAGAAAGGCGATGGACGCGATCAGCGCATCGACGACGATCGCCAGCAATGCCGTGGGAATGGCCCCGGAAAGCATCATCACCGTGTCGTAAAGATCAATGCCGGTAAAGATCAGCTCGCCGAGGCCGCCCGCCCCGATGAGAAACGCCAGCGGCACCGTGCCGACATTGATGGCCAGTGCGGTACGGATACCGGCGAAAATCACGTACAGGGCGTTGGGCAATTCGACTCTGAACAGGCGCTGGGCCGGCGACATGCCGATCCCGGCGGCGGCTTCCATCAGCGCCGGCGACACCCCTTTCAAGCCCACGTAGGTGTTGCGCGCGATCGGCAGCAGCGTGGCGACGAACAGGCCGAACACGGCCGGGACGATGCCGATGCCCAGAAAGCTCATCGACAAGGCCAGCACCGCGAGGGTCGGAATGGTGGTGCCAACGTTCAAGACCTGCATCAGCGACTCCGCCCAGCGCGCCATGCCGGGGCGCGACAGCAGTATCCCCAACGGCACGGCGACCGCGATGGCCAGGCCGCCCGAGATGGCGGTCAGCTGCAGGTGCCCGACCACCAGGTACTGCACGTCGGGCAAGTAGAAAAGGAACTCGTCGATCAAGCCGCTGCTCTGTGCCCAGACGCCGGCGATGAAAATCAGCACGGCCAACAGCGCGGTAACGCCTCCCTTCAGCGATCGAATCGGCATCGGCGTTCACTCCTTCGCGGCATTGCTGTCGGGGCGAATGCTGGCGCTGTTGTCGGGGCGCGAGCGAAAGCGCGAGCCCAGATGGTGCGTCATGGCGCGCTGGGTAATCTGGCCGCTCACGCGACCCTCATCATCGACACAAGGCAGCCAGGTGGTGTCGTTGGCGAACATGAGGGAAGCCACCTTGCGCAGGTCATCGTCCAGCCTGACCACAGGCGGCGCGCTCTGGAAATGATCGCGACAGTAGCCCTTGGTGGTGCGGGCGACGGCGCGGGTGATCACCCCGGCCGGCTGGTGGCGGTCATTCACCATCAGGATCGAGTTCTGATAACCGAAGTCATCGATGCGCGATAGCGCCGTTTCCAGCGTGTCGTCGGGGCGCACGCTGCCGATATCGGCACTCACCACCTCGCTGACCTTGACCAGGTTCAGGCGCTTGAGGGCGCGGTCCTCGCCCAGGAACGACTCGATGAAGGCATTCTTGGGCGCCGCCAGCAGGTCGTCCGGCGTGGAGTATTGCACCAGCTTGCCTTCACGAAACACCGCGACGCGATCACCCATCTTGATCGCCTCATCGATATCGTGGCTGACAAACATGATGGTCTTCTTGAGCTCCTGCTGCATCTTGAGGAACTCGTCCTGAATCACTGCGCGATTGATCGGGTCGATGGCCCCGAACGGCTCATCCATCAGCATCACCGGCGGATCGGCGGCCAGGGCGCGAGCCACGCCGATGCGTTGCTGCTGGCCGCCGGACAACTCGCTGGGATAACGCTTGAGAAACGCCTCGGCGTCCATGGCAATCATATCCATCATCTCGCGCGCGCGCTTCTTGTAGCGGTTCTTGTCCCAGCCCAGCAGCTTGGGCACGATCGTGATGTTTTCCTCGATGGTCATGTTGGGAAACAGGCCGATCTGCTGGATGACATACCCGATATTGCGACGCAGGTCCTGGGTGTTCATGCCGCTGGTGTCCTCATCATTGATGAAGACCTTTCCCGACGTCGGTTGAATGATGCGGTTGATCATCTTCAGCGTGGTGGTTTTTCCGCAGCCCGACGGACCAAGCAGAATGCAGATCTCACCGTCCGGCACGTTCATGCTGATGTGGTCGGCAGCGACCACCGCCTCTTTGGGGGTCTCGAAGACTTTGGTCAGATTGTCGAGTTGAATCATAATGATCCTGTTCTGGTGAGCAGCAAGCGGTTCGCACAGGGCACGCCTCAACCGGCGGAAGCGTCACGCTCCATGCCCTTGGGCGTCAGGCGTTTCTGCAGCGCCAGCAGGGAAAAATCGACAACGATCGCCAGCAGGCTCACGGCAATCGAACCGACGATCAACTGGCGTGGGTCGGACTGGGAAATGCCGCGGCTGATGAAGGTGCCCAGGCCGCCGGCCCCGATATACGCCGCGATCGCCATGACCCCGATATTCAACACCACGGCCGTGCGTACCCCCGCCATGATGACCGGGACTGCCAAGGGGATTTCCACCATGCGCAAGCGCTGGTTCGAGCTCATGCCGAGCCCGCGAGCCGCTTCGCGCAGTGCCGGATTGACGTTATTGATCGCCGTATAGGTATTGCGAATGATCGGTAATTGCGAGTACAGCAGCACCGCCAGCACGGCCGGTACGTAGCCGATCCCCTGGCCGAAGATCGAGAGTATCGGGATCATGATGCCGAACAGCGCAATCGACGGAATGGTGACGATAATCGAGGCGACATACAGCACCGACTTCGCCACGTTTTCGTTCTTGGTGATGGCAATGCCGATGGGCACGCCGGTCAGCGTGGCGATGCCCACGGCAACCCCGACCAGCGCGATGTGCTCTAGCGTCCGGCTGCCGAGCAGCTCAATATTGTCGAGCGCGTATTGCAGCAGTTCCAAGCGACGACTCCTCTGTTGGCAGCGTTATTGTTGGCAGGTTGCGATTGACATAGTTAGTGACGTCATGAAACGACTTGATTTGCTGGAGAGTTTGCTCGCTCCATGGCAAATCAAGTCGCTCGTAGCGGTGCAATATCCTTTGCATAGCGAAAAAACCAGCCTAACAGATAAGCCGATCCCTTTTTTACGCCAGTCAATTACGATACAAAATCTCAATCATTAATAATCGTCATACTGGCGCCTGCACAGCGTTGTGCCGGTGCCGAGGAGGGAGCCAAGGGTATATGAAAGCGCCGCTAACCTGGTGCAAAGTAGCGCCAATGCCTTTTCAGAGACAGACCCATGCCCCATCGCGTCAGCCACGACCAGAATTTCAAGAACCTGATTCTCGACTACCCCCGCGAGGCGTTGGCTTTCTTTGCCGCGGACGAGGCAGGGGATATCGATGCCAGCGTGACCATTACTCCGCTGCGCCAGGAGCAGCTCAAGGAGCGACTGGGCGAGCGCTTTCGCGAACTGGACGTGCCGTTGCTGGTGGAATGGCCGGACGGCCATCGCGAAGCCCTGCTGTTCGTGCTCGAGGAGGAGACGAATCCGCAGCGCTTCTCGATTCACCGCCTGGCCCACTACTGCCTGGACCTGGCCGAGCTGCTGGCCACCGAGCGGGTGGTGCCGGTGGTGATCTTTCTACATGACAGTACGGCGATTCCCCGGCAGCTGGCGCTAGGCAGCGAGCGGCATCGCTACCTGGCCTTCGACTATCTGGCCTGTGTGCTGGCGGCGACCCCGGCGGAGCGGTACCTTGATAGCGACAACCTGGTGGCGCGGCTGAATCTGCCTAACATGCAGTGGACGCCGGAGCAGAAGGTCGACATCTACGCCAAGGCGATCGAGGGGCTGCTGACGCTTGAACCGAATATCGAGAAGCAGATCAAATACTTGGATTTTATCGATATTTACACGGAATTAAATGATACCGAACGGCAACTTTACGAATCCCGATACCCTCAGGAGAGCACCGCCATGACCGGACTAGTAGAGCGTTTGCGAACAGAAAGCATACAACAAGGCATGGAACAGGGCATGCAACAAGGCATGCAACAGGGCATGCAACAGGGCATGGAACAGGGCATGCGACAAGGCGAGCAGTCCCTGCTGAGCAAGATGCTGGTGCGCCGTTTCGGCCCACTCGATGACGAAATACAGCAAAGATTGGCACAGGCCACCACCGGCGAACTGGAGCGCTGGGCCGAAAACCTGCTGGATGCCCAGTCACTCGCCGAGGTCTTCGGCGATAACGGTGCATAGAGCCTTTTATCCTGACCGGCCAGGTCCGCCATCTGAATGTAATTGTATAAGCACTTGACGCGTTTCAAGGCCGGCTGATGGCGTCTGGGGAATCTTCACGTCATTGCAATGTGTTCGCTATATTCCATGCGCGACCAAAGGCTGCCCTGCAAGTAGTCGCAGCCTTGGCGACCCAGATAATCGGCTTGCGCGCGGGTCGCCACGCCGTTGGCGGTGACCCGTATGCCGCGTTCGTGCGCCAGGGCGATGACCGAGCGAACAATAGCCTGATGGCGGGCATTGTCGAGGCAGCCATGAATGAAATGCTCGTCGAGCTTGAGGGTATCGATGGGAAAGCGGGAAATGTGGTCGAGCATCGAGTGTCTACTACCGAAGGCATCGACAACCACGCCCACGCCCAGCGCCTTGAGGCGTTCCAGGACCTCCTGGGTCCGCCTGGGGTCGCGCATGAGCGTGCTCTCGGGAAGCTCCAGTTCGAACCATTCGGCCGGAAGCCCGCTGCGTGTCAGGGTCTCATTTACCCCATCAACGAGATCGCCATTCAACAGGTCTTCGGACGTCAGCAGCGCCGCAACCCGCATATTGGCGCCCGCCTCGACCCAGTCCCTTGCATGACGGCAGATATCAAGAAGCACCCACCGGCATAGCTCGGCGAGCTGGTCGTTTTCCTCGGCGATGGGCATCCAGCAGGACGGCGCCAACATACCAAAATCAGGCGAATGCCAGCGGGGCTGGGCCGACAACGCGACGATCTGACCGCTCTGCGCACAGAGCAGCGGGCAATAGTGGAGCGCGAACTCTCCGCGCTTGGGCGCTTCGCGAAGCGCGCGTTGCCGTGCAAGGTGATCGGGGCCGGGATCACCAAGCGCGTGGATGGCAAGCCGGTCGGGGCGAAGGCCGCGATACGGGTCGAGACCTCTGGCCAGGTTGGCATGCCGCATCAGCGCATCGTGAAAGGCCTGGTCGGCAAACGCCTGCAACTTCTCGTCACACAGTTGCTGCACGGCGACCAGGTTGCGTTCCGCCTGCTCCCGTGTGGCGACTTCGTGACGGAGCACCTGGGCCTGCTGTTGCAGCCGCGAGACCTCGCGCAGCTGCTGATCCGGTACTAGCTGACAGAATCCCTCGCCTGGCAACACGCGGGAATGGTGATCGCAGATGGCCTGGAAGGCGTTCTTATCGCCCGGGCGGCGAAAGTGCTGCAGATCATAGCTGCACAGCAGCGTCAGCGGCAGGCGTTGGCACGCGGCATGCCATAACGCCTCCAGGCGCACCGCCGCCTCGGCGTTGCCATCGGCACACAGCAGATTGACCAGCTCGCCGAAGGCGCGCGTCGGCCGGGGTGAGCCGGCCTCGATGTCAGCCAAAAGGTGCCGCTCGAACAGTACCTTATCCGGCATATCATCGCGCATAATGGCGGATAACAAAGAGCGTGCATCTTTTGCGACCAGTTCACCACTGGCCATGGCCGCTTGGGTATTCAGGCCGCGTGCTTCAAGCTGCTCGAGCAGTGCCGAGCGGTGGATCGGCGTCAACAACACCACCAGACGCTCCCCGATCCGGGCGCCCGACTCAAGGAAGTCGGCCACTGCCTCCGGTAGGGTCGTAGCATCCGCGTAGAATTGTACGACGTGATCATGGGGCTGACACTGAGCGGCTAACGACATGAAAGAGCCTTTTGGAAGAAGCGTGTACCAGCATCACTTCGCGTCATGCTTTATAAGAATAAATTACTTTAAAATGTTGATATCACCCGTTGGCGGCCAAGGCGATTCACGTCTTGTAACACCCTGCTGACGAAGGCGTCAAAGCAAAAGAATTAGAAAAAGGCTTCACCCTTCCCGCCACTCTCGGCCGAGCGACGCAAGGGCTGCGGTAGGCAGTCGATGTTAGCGCGACCGTAGAAGCGATAACCCTCGCCTGATTATTCGGGACCCTGCCTCTGACCACTCGCGTCATAAGAAAATACGCTGAAGGTTCGCTTGTGGCTGAAACGGGAACTTCAGACTATGCTGATTAGATACCTGCTTCAGCTGAAAACTCGAAGCGAACCTCCCGGGAAATGCATCCTGCACGATGAGATGATCTGCACGGTGAGATGATTTGTAAGGTGAGATGATTTGTAAGGTAAAGAGTGCAGGGCGGCCGGTTTGCGCTTCATTTCTCTGCATTCCAGAGGGTTGGGCTGTTATAGCGGGAAGGAGAATTGATATGTCTTGTGCTGAACGTGTCGAAACTCAAGCAAGGGTATGGACGTGGTGCAAGAAATGGGGCATCCCGTATCCTTGTCGGCGAGTCAGAACCCAAGTTTTGTATCAATACGAATTTTATCAAACTCGCTATGTTCCCTCCTGGTTCCCCTTCTGGGAGAAAAACGAGGGATGTTGTGAACTTATCGTCTATGAATGGAAAAAAGCAGTTGGGTGGAAAATTCCCAAGCCATATGGATGGTCCTACCACAACCCCCCTGTAGTAAGACTATTTCGAACCAAGCTTGAAACCAATGGGGCTTGCCCAGCCAGGGAGGGGGCGATGCGCGGCCGGCCGGCCGTAACAGCGGAATAGCCGAGACTGGCCGTGTTAACGTTACGGTTCGATATTCTGATGTTGGTAATGAAGATAGTTGGGTTTGAATCCTGAGAACGCTTTCATCTTTTCCCAGTCACAAATAATCAAGCGTTTTTTCTCGAATTCTAACAAACCGTCCTTGCGCATTTGCTGTACCACTCTGTTGATATGCACGTTGGTCAGGCCCATCGCCTCGCCGAGTGCTTCCTGGGTCAGGGGAAGTTCAAAGCTATTGTCGCGTGTGAGCCCGGCTGCGCGCGAGCGCAATAATAGCTCACAGAAAACATGGGCCAACCTTGCATCCGCGATACGGCTTCCTGCACTGACCAGCCACTCACGCAGGATTGCTTCATCAACGAGTGTCGACCAAAAGAGCGCACGCGTAAGCCGGGGGAAATTTTCAAAAATACTATTCATTTCCTGGGCAGAGATGCGAGTGAGCTTCACCGGCGTCAGCGCGCGGATCGAGTGATCCATCTCGTCAAGAATCGTAATGTGGATGTCGCACATATCGCCGGGAAGGAGAAAGGCCATGGTATGTTGATCGCCCCGTTCAAGAAGCTTGTAGCGACACGCCCACCCTTCTTCAATAAGGTGAATGTGATCAGGCTTTTCACCTTCGACGATGATGTCTTCGCCTTTTTCAAAGCTGATACTTTCCTGGGCGGCATTGTTCAACGCTGCTTTCTCTTCGTCAGACAAGTCGGCGAAGTTGCTTAGCTTGTGCAACAAGGGTTGTATCATTGTTCTCTCCATTGCCGACTGCCGGTTAAGTGACGTAAGGAGTTGCTGAACAAATTTATCCTGATTTGCTAAAACATTAAGCGTGGCAGATAACCCCACAGCAGTCGCTGTTTGTTTCCAAAGATAGACTATTTTATCTGGCTGAAGGGTTACCCGGAGCATTAGGAAAGTAATGCGTCGATATAGGGCGGTCAGTCGATAGCATGACGCTAGAATCGCCGTCTCGCCCATTAACAATTCTCTCTATTTCTTAATTATTATACGCTACTCCCAACTCTTGTCGTAATCCTCCCAGTAACGGCCCATGTCGCGTTCGTGGGTGATGTCATACAGGGTGTAGCGGCGGCCGAGGCGGGCGCCGCCATCGCGGGTGAGCGGGCGCCAGGCGATATTGGCGCGCTCGCGGCTCGAGCGGGTGAAGAAGGCGTCGAAGGGAATCGACAGGTAGAGCCCCTTGTCGAAGCCGCCTTCGCCGAAGTCGTCGCCGGCATCGGTCCAGGTGCCCCAGGCGCCCATGCGCACGCCGGAATCGAATTCTCGCGAGAGATCCAGCGTGCCGCCCACGTCCCCGGCCAGGTACTTGCCGACGCTGACCTTGGCCAGCACGTCCTCGATGCCGGTCTCGACGTAGGCGTTGAAATGCCCGGTCCAGGTGTCGTAGTCCCGCAGGCCCACGCCCTGGTCGAAATCGCGCTGCTTGACCCAGTTGACGTCGGCACCGAAGGCAACCGGGCTGTCGAAGGAGCGATACAGCACCTCACCGCCGACCCCGGCGTACATCATCTCGAGCAGCCCGCCATAGCCCATGGCATAGACGTTGTCGCTCAAGTTGCCGGTGCGCGTGTACTGCAGGTGCTCGATGCCGACGGGTGACTCGCTCAGGTAATCGCCGATGAAGGTACGCACCCGCGGCAGCTCGGAATTGGCGATGTAATCGTAGTTGTCGAGGTTGTCGAGCGCCGTCCATGTCACTTCGCCGGAGAACCAGCCGTTGGCGTCGGTACGATACTCGGCGTTGGCCGCGACCATCAGCCGATACAGATAGCCATCTGGCCCGCCGAAGTTCTGATCCAGGCGCGGCCCCAGCCCCCAGCTCAAGCGTTGCGGCGGCGCCTCGTGCAGCACCTCGCCTTCGGGGCCGTCCAGGTTGGCGTGGGCGTAGACGCCATAGCGATGCGCGTATTCCTGCTCGGCCGAGCCGGCGGCGGCGACCAGCGCGGCGCGGTCGTGCACGCTTTCGCGCAGCGCCAGGCCGCGCTCCTGCCACTCAAAGCGGAAGGTGTCGATGTCGTCGTCCGCCTGGGCATGCAGGATGCGCCCGGCGCGCCCCTCGCTCTGGGCCAGCGAGCGAAAGCGCACCGGCTCCGCCTCGACGCGCAGGTCATTGCCGCGGCGCGTGATGCGGTTCACCCGCACCCCCGCGTTGTCGTTCAGCGCCTCGCTTGCCGCCTGCCAATCCTCATAGGACTGGGCGCCGATCGGCAGCGGTTCCGGGTCATTCTTGACCTGGCGCAGCCCGGCCAAATCGACGTTGTAGCTGATGCCGCCCATCGCCGTATCGCCACGCTGCCAGCCGCCATGCAGCGAAAGATTCTCGGTCAGCGCCAGGCGGGCGCCGAGGTTCACGCGGGTGTCTTGCGCCTGGTTGTTGGCCTGGGGCTCGTTGGCGTAATCGTTGCCTTCCACTTCAAACTGCAACACCAGCGGGTCCCACGGCGTCTGGTATTCGACCCCGCCGAAGAAGGCCATCGGGCCGCTAAACAGCTGATCGACCGCGAATTCCCCGCCGAAATCGCCGCCGGCGCGATCCGGGCGCTCATCGAAGCGCTCGGCGAGCCAGCCCAGCGGCGAGCCGATATCACCCGCGTTGCCCAGATACCCCCAACCCAGCCCCAGGCTGACATCGAAGTCGCCCCAGCGCTTGTTGGCGACCAGATACTCCGCCCCGAACAGCGTGGTACCGCCGACATCGCGAAAGCCAACGGCAAGCTCCGGCCAGTAGCGGGTTTCTTCCAGCAGGCGCAGCTTCACATCGAAGCCCTTGTCGAGCATCCGCCGATCGCCGGCAATCGCCTCGCCGAAGCGGCGGTTTTCCACCTCGACGTAGCGAAAGCCACCCTCCAGCCACTCGGTCGGCTGCAGGAACACGTTATAGCGACGGTAGGGCGCAGTGCGGCTGAAGCTCGCCGACAGGGTGCCGACGGGCGCCATACGCGCCGTGGGTGTCTGCATCAGGCCCACGCCACCGAAGTCGCTCTGCCCGCTGCCGAGCCCGCCTGACTGGGCACCGGATTGGACCGGAAGCGCCATCGTCGTCATCATCACGATCGGCAGGGTGAAAACCCGCGTTTTGGCAACGCTTGAGCGGTAAAACATGATCAGTTGGCGTGCCATAGGGCGCAGTCGTCTCCGGGCAGGCGGGTGGCGAGCAGGGCGGGAAGCCGGCGGTTGACCAGGTCGCTTTCAATGCGGGTGCCGGGGAAGGCCGCGCTGGTATTGAAGGGCAGGGCGCCCTGCAGGCCCTGGCGGTTGGGCAGTTCGAACACCACGCGGCTGCCCGGCGCCAACGGCGTAGCCTGGCGGTTCCAGGCGGCCACGCCACGGCGCAGTACCTTGCCGCTGGGCACGATCAGCGCGGCATGGTCGGCCTGGCGCGCGGTCGATGATAAGTCACGATAGACATCGACCAACTGCAGCTCGGCGGACCAGGGCACGCGACGAACGCCATCGAGGCTCCACACTTCCACCCAGTCCGGCACCGTGCAGAAGCCCCAGTGGGCGATCGCCGAGAGCGGCGGCACCTGGCGCAGGTTGGCGCCCAGCCACGGCAGATCGAAGCGCCCCGGCGTGCGGGTGCGCTCGTCGTCTAGCTCACGCAACGTCGCCTGCCAACGGGCCAGGCCTTCGGCCACCGCCGGCTGGCCGGCGGCCCGGGCGCTGATGTTGAGCGTCTGCAGCTCCTCGATAAGCCGCTGGCGCGCCTGAGCGGGCCGCGCCGCCTCGTCACGGCGCAGCGCAAATGCGTGGCTCCACGGGATCGGCGCGGCGTGCTGCTCCAGCGTGCTCTGCCAGCCCTCGACCAGGCTGGGGTTGACCTGCTGGGCACTGCTAACCCATGGCACCAGGCTCAGCGCCAACGCCATCAAGAGCTTAAGACCTACCACCATGGCCGGGCGACCTCCCAGTGAATGCGCGGCCCGCCAGGCCAGGGTGTTTCGTCCACCGCCCACAGGCGCCGCGTGCTCGGGTCGCGCCACAGCGTGGCCTGGGTCTCGCGGCCATCGTCCCACTGGCGCTCGGCCACGCAGCGCTCCACTTGCTGCTCGCCCAGCGGCAGCGCAAGCGCAGCGGGCGACTCGCAGTTCAGTCGAGCATCGGCGCCCAGCGCCCGGGTCAGGCCGTCTGCGTCTTCCCACAATCGCTCGAGGCGATACGCCACCGGCGTTTCCTGCTGCCACGGTACGTAATCCGCCGGCCCTTCGCCCTGCGTTGGGGCGTAACGCGTGCTCAGCAGGTTCTCGCGCAGTCCCGCCGTTGCCTGCAGGCCATCGTGATAGAGGCTGAGCATGCCGTTGTTGCCGGTCGGCCAGAAGGTCGCCGGGCCGCCGGCGGCGCCCAGCACCACCAGCCCGCTGCGATCCCCCGTATCGGCGATGAGCGAGGCAAACGAGATCGCCTCCGCTCGTTCGTTGATGTCGTCATCGCCCGGCAACAACCCCCGAATGGCCGCCCCCTGCGGTGAAACACCGCCACTCGCGCAGCCGCCCAGCACCAGCGCACTGGCGATCAAACCGCCAATACGCCACGTCAAACTATAGAGACGCCACGACCGAGGAAAAAACCGCCAGGAACGCGAAAGAGCCGCCCGTTGGCGGCTCTTGCGTTCACGCAGCAGAGTGATGACTTGCCTCATGCAGAAAGCTCGATCAGTTGGTGCCGGTAGTGCCAGTCGTGCCGGTCGTACCCGAAGTGCCGTTGGACCCGCTGGACGCCGATGCCGCCACTGCAAGGCCCAGGGATGCGGCAATACCAGCGCCGGCCAAGGCCGCAGTGGAAAGCCCCGTGGCCGCCGCCAGGCCCGCCAGGCCACCGGCGGCCGAACCGCCTGCCGCTGCACCCCCCGCTGCTGCGCCGCCGGCTGCACCGCTACTTGCAGACGCGCTGGTCGCGGCACCCGTCGAGCCAGCTGAGCTGGAAGAGGCGCTGCTGGCGCTTGAAGCGCTGGCCGGCGCCTGCGCGACCGCCAGCGGGGACGCCAGCGGGGACGCCAGCAGGCTGGCGATGGCGAGCAGTGCGAAAGCTTTCTTGATCATTTTTCTCTCCCTCTTCCTCTCATGTCATCAGCGTCGGGCCCGATGCACCTGGCCCAACGTCAGCAATTCTCATGGCAGTAATGTAGCAACCGACGCCAATACGAACGCATGGTAGACGCTGAACGAAAGGCTGACTACTCCTTAACGCCCTTGATGTTCACCTCATGCTTGATGAGCTGATTTTTTGTAAGATATCGCTTACAAAGTGCGTAAGACATTCACCTTAGGCCACACAAAAAAATAGCTCGCGCTAGTCACCCTTTCGACTGATGTGTAGGATGCGCTACCGAAGTGCTGAATTAGCTAAGCCAGTAAAAGTAATAACATTTTTTAATAATTTAGTTAACTACGTTTATAAGAAATAACGATACAGCCTCGGCTGCTAAGTCACAACTAAGCCATAACGGCATTTTATTCTCACGCGATCGCCCCTGTAGCGGTCGCGTGGGGCGTGCACGGCACCCTCAGGCCTCGGGAATGCGCCAGCATCCCGGGGCGGTAGCGTGCCCGAATGAACTACAAGGCCTCGACCGCATGCGCACACTTCCCCCGTTGTTCATCGCCCCGTTGTTCATAGCCTTGCTGCTCGGCGGCCTGCTGTCCGGCTGCGCCCTGGCGCCCGGTGGCCATATCGAATCGGACTCCCGCGCCGCGCCCATCGACGACCTGGTCGATATCCAGCCGATCACCCCCGGGCTCGTCGCCACCCTGAAGCAGCGCCAGGCCAGCGCCCAGCCGATGAGCCCCGAGCTTCGCCAACAGCTCGAGGCCTACGACTACCGCGTCGGCCCCGGCGACGTGCTCAGCGTAACGGTGTACGACCACCCCGAACTGACGATCCCCGCGGGGGGCGAGCGCAGCGCCGAGGAAGCCGGCAACCAGGTCGGCAGCGACGGCAGCATCTTCTACCCGTTCATCGGGCGGGTCGACGTCGAGGGCAAGACGCTCGATGAAATCCGCAGCATTCTGGCGCGCCGCCTGGTCGACTTCATCGCCGAGCCCCAGGTCGATGTCACTGTCGCCGCCTTCCGCTCGCAGAAGGTTTACGTCAGTGGCGCCGTGGAAGAGCCCAGCACCCTGCCGGTGACCAGCGTGCCGCTGACCCTGGCGGACGCCATCAGCCAGGCCGGCGGCGCCATGGAGAGCGCCAACTGGCACGAGGTCATCCTCACCCGCGATGGCGAAGAGCAGCGCCTGTCGCTGTATGCGCTGATGCGCGAGGGCGACCAGCGCCAGAACCGCCTGCTGCGCGACGGCGACACCGTGCACGTGCCGAATGCCGACACCCAGGCCGTCGCGGTGATGGGCCAGGTCAACAACCCCGGCAACCTGCCCGTGGGCAACGAGCGCATCTCGCTCACCGACGCCCTCTCGCGCGCCGGCGGGATCGACGAGGAAACCGCCGAACCGACCGGCATCTTCGTGGTGCGCGGCAACACCGGCACAACGGATCGCCTGGCGACCGTCTACCAGCTCGATGTCAGCAACGCCGTCGCCTTCACCCTCGGCAACCGCTTCCCGCTGCAGCCCGAGGATGTGGTCTACGTCACCACCGCGCCGCTGGCCCGCTGGAACCGCGTGATCAGCGCCCTGCTGCCCTCGATCCGCCTGCCCGGCACGGCCGCCGCCACCGGCAATGATGTGGGCGATCTTTAACTGATCCGCCAGCCGCCCCCTTCCTGACTTCAGCACCCGAGCACAACGTTAATGTCCGATACCCCCACCCAGACCTCTCCCCCCGCCGATGACGAGATCGACCTCGGCCGCCTGTTCGGCCTGCTGCTCGATCACAAGTGGCTGATCATCGCCGTCACGGCCCTGTTCAGCGTCATGGGGGTGATCTACGCCCTGCTGGCCACGCCCATCTACAGCGCCGACGCCCTGGTGCAGGTGGAAAGCGAGTCGGGCATGGCCAACCCCCTGGAAGACGTGCGCACCATGCTCGGCGAGGAACCCAGCGCCGATGCCCAGCTGGGCATCCTGCGCTCGCGGCTGGTGCTCGGCCGCGCCGTCGATCAGGAGCGCCTGGATGTCGTCGTCACGCCCAAGCGGCTGCCCATGGTCGGCGATTTCCTGGTGCGCCTGGGCATCGAGCGGCCCGCTTTCGCCGAGAACGGCATCGGCGGGAGCAGTGTCTGGGCGGGGGAGGCGATCAACATCGGCGAGATCCATGTCGATGCCCCCTGGCAAGGCGAAACCTTCACCATCGTCAACGGCGAGGGCAACCACTACGCACTGCGCCTGGCAGGCGAGACCCTGGGCGAGGGCAAGGTCGGCCAGACGTCGGCCTTCCGGGAGGGCCAGGTGCAGTTGAGGGTCGCGGAGATTCAGGCCGCGCCCGGCGCCGAGTTCACCATTACCCAGCGCTCGAAGCTCGCGGCCATCAACAGCCTGCGGGGTAGTTTCTCGGTGAGCCAGCAGGGCAAGGACAGCGGCCTGCTCGACCTCGCCCTGACCGGCCCGGACCCGCAGCGTGCCGTGCGCTCCCTGGACGCCATCAGCCAGGTGTATCTGGACCAGAATATCCAGCGCCAGAGCGCCGAGGCCGAGCAGAGCCTGAACTTCCTGGAGGGCCAGGAGCCGGAGATCCGCGAGCAGCTGCGCGCCGCCGAGGATGCCCTGAATGCGTATCGCATCGAGCGCGACAGCGTGGATCTGTCGCTTGAGACCCAGTCGATTCTGGAGCGGCTGGTCAACCTGGAGGCGCAGCTCAACGAGTTGGAGTTCGCCGAATCGGAAGTCTCCCGGCGCTTCTCGCCCAGCCACCCGACCTATTCGGCGCTGCTGGAGAAAAAGCAGCAGCTGGTCAACGAGCGCGAACGGCTCAACGAAAGTATCGATGACCTGCCAGAAACCCAGCAGCAGGTGCTGCGCCGCACCCGCGACGTCGAGCTCAACCAGGAGATCTACCTGCAGCTGCGCAACAAGATCCAGGAAATGAAGATCGCCAAGGCCAGCACCGTGGGTAATGTGCGCATTCTCGACGAAGCGGTGGTGCAGCCTGGCCCGGTCGAGCCCAAGAAGCCGCTGATTGTGGTGCTCGCCACGCTGCTGGGCGGCATGCTCGCGGTGGGCCTGGTGTTGGTGCGCGGCATGCTCAACCGTGGGATCGAATCGCCCGAGCAGATCGAGGAATATGGCCTGCCGGTGTATGCCACCGTGCCGCTCTCGGACGCGCAGGAAAAGCTGATCAAGCGCATCAAGCGCCGCGGCGACAAGCAGGGCAGCGCCGTTGCCACCGGCGTGCTCGCGCACAAGGCGCCCACCGACACCTCCGTGGAGGCGCTGCGCGCCCTGCGCACCAACCTGCACTTCGCGATGATGGAGGCGGACAACAACCGCCTGGTGATTACCGGCCCCAGCCCCAGCATCGGCAAGAGCTTTATCTCCATCAACCTGGCGGCGGTATGCGCCCAGGCCGGCCAGAAGGTGCTGGTGGTGGATGCCGACATGCGCAAGGGCCATGTGCATTACGCCTTCGATGGAAAGGGCGAGGGCGGCCTTTCCGAGCTGCTTTCCGGCAAGCTGAACTTCGATGACATCCTGCGCGACGGCAACCCGCCGGGGCTGAGCTATATCGCCCGGGGCAGCGCACCGCCCAACCCCTCCGAACTGCTGCTCAACGAGCGCTTCAGCGAGTTTCTGGAAGAAGCCAGCCGCCGCTTCGACCTGGTGATCATCGACACCCCACCGATTCTCGCCGTCACCGATGCCGCAGTAGTCAGCAAGCTAAGTGGCACCACCCTGATGGTGCTGCGCTTCCAGCTGAACCCGATCAGGGAATTGCAGATCGCCCAACGCCGAATGGAAACCGCCGGCGTTACCGTCAAGGGCGGCATCCTCAATGCCATGGAGCGCAAGGCCGCGACCAGTTACGGCTATGGGTATTACAACTATTCGTACAATTGAGTCACACAGTTAAGTCATATAGCTATGTCATAAGGCATATATCATCTATGACAAGTCGATGATCTATCACCAGCCCGACAACCAGGCGTCCCCCGCATATTGGAGTGTGAGAAGTGAGGCGAGCAATCTGCCACGGGTACCTCATGGCTACGTTATACTGAACGGTATTCAGGAGGTGATAGATATGGCGGACAAGAAAAAGTTATTAAAAAACCGTATGTTGCTGGCAGCTGGCTCAGTGATGGAGGTGTGGCCCGATCGTGACTATGCCGAATATATGCCTCAGCGGAGTACTGAACAGCGCTTGGGTGAGTACTGGCGTAGCGTAGGTCAGTACCTGGATACGGGGATTGAGCGTTACAGAAGCCAGGAGCCTGCCAGAAATGGCAACTGAGTGGCCGGAACATGGTTCATCACCCACGCCTGAAACTATGCCACCCGGCTCGACGGAGCCGGCTGAAATTGCCGAGCTATTCGAGAAACTGGAGTCTGGCGTTCTCTCTCATGATGAGCATATACAGCTACCTGGCTGACGCAGGAGTGGGCCGAGCGCCAGGCACCATAGTGACGGTGCCCGTTGGGTTGCTATTCTGGCGGCATGGAGTGCTAGAGGAGGAGAGAGACCATGTACGCAATTGAGTTTGAGACAGATATTCAAAATGGCATGGTAAGGATTCCGGCTAAATATGAGTCGCTGAAGAACAGGCATGTGCGAGTGGTTATCCTGCTTGATGCCGAGGTTGTCGGCAGCCCTGAAAATAACCGCGATGACATGGAGTTGCGTGCCATGTCTGAACACTCTGCTGGTTTGGTAGAAGAGTGGCATGATCTGGCCGAGGACGAGGTATGGAAGTAAAGCAGGGCGAACTCATGCTTTGTGAGTTCTATTTTTCGGACTTCAAGCATTACAAGCTAAGGCCTGTTGTGGTGTTCAGGGATAACCTGCCTTTCGGCGCCAGCTAGCGATGCCGCGGCGGCGTTGCGTAAGGAGCTCCTGCTGGCAAACTGGGGTAGCGGGCCGTCCCGGCTACGGCTATTACAACTATTTATATAATTAAGTCATGCAGTTAAGACATACAACTAAGTCATACAGCTAAGTTCGCTCGTAGCCCTTAGCTCGTCGCTCGTTCCTCATTCGTTGCCCTTTATGACCACCTACCCTCACATCACTCACCACGGCGGCGCCGAAGGCGTCACCGGCAGCTGCCACCGCCTGCAGCTCGCCGAGGACCGCGCCCTGCTGGTCGACTGCGGCTTGTTCCAGGGCGAGGATGCCGACCGCACGCAAACGACGCTCGAGCAGCACCGGATCGATTTTTCGGTCAACGACGTGCTGGCCCTGCTCGTCACCCACGTGCACATCGACCACATCGGCCGGCTCCCATACCTGCTGGCCGCGGGCTATCAAGGCCCGATTCTCTGCTCGGTGCCCTCCGCCCGGCTGTTGCCGCTGGTCATCGAAGACGCCCTGAAGATCGGCTTCACCCGCAACCGCGCGTTGATCGAGCGCTTCCTTGACGAAGTGGCAGCGCGCCTGGTGCCGCTGGAGTATGACGACTGGCACACCCTGGTCGATGACGACCGCCACCAGGTGCGCGTGCGCCTGCAACACGCCGGCCACATCCTCGGCTCGGCCTACGTTGAGGTAGAGAGTCACGAGGTAGAGAGTCTGGATCACCACAGCGACCAAACGCAGCGCACCGTCTTCAGCGGTGACCTGGGCGCGCCGCACTCACCGTTGCTACCCGCCCCCCAACCGCCCGAGCGTGCCGATGTGCTGGTGCTGGAAAGCACCTACGGCGACCGTTGCCACGAAGACCGCACCACGCGAAAGGCACGGCTCAAGGCCGCCATCGATCGGGCCCTCGAGAACCAGGGCACGGTGGTCATCCCCGCCTTCAGCATCGGCCGCACGCAAGAACTGCTCTACGAGCTGGAAGGGCTGATCCACGCGGCCAGCGACCCGCGCTGGCAGGGCCTCGAGATCATCGTCGACTCGCCCCTCGCGGCACGTTTCACCACGGTGTATCGCGAGCTCAAACCCCGCTGGGACGCCGAAGCCCAAACGCGCCTCGACACTGGCCGCCATCCGCTGGCCTTCGACAATCTCTACACCGTGGACAGTCACGACGAACACCAGCAGACCGTCGATTACCTGGCGCGCACCGGGCGCCCCGCGGTGGTGATCGCCGCCAGCGGCATGGTCGCCGGCGGCCGCGTGGTCAACTACCTCAAGCGCATGCTGAGTGACGCCCGCCACGCCGTGCTGTTCATCGGCTACCAGGGCGCCGGTACGCCTGGCCGCGACATCCAGCGTTACGGCGCCCGCGGCGGCTGGGTGGAACTCGACGGCGAGCGCATCGACATACGCGCCCGTGTCGACACCATCGGCGGCTACTCCGCCCACGCCGACCTGCTCGCTTTCCTGAAAGGCATGCCAACGCCACCCCGCGAAATCCGCCTCGTTCACGGCGACCGCGGCGCCAAGCAGGCGCTCAAGGCCGAGATCGAGCGCTGGGCGAATGCCAGCAACCACGACATCGAAGTCGTGCTGTAGCGCACGCTTCATCCCTCCCAAAAGAGGAGCGAGCTCAGTTGATCCAACGATTGGCCCTGAGCCTGGAACCTCCGACAGCAGAAGAGCTTAGGGCTGACGGGTTGCTTGAGGCTCGTCGGCGAGCAGACGAACTTGATAATGGCTCGGTGCAAGCGGTGCGGCACCACCCTGATGGTGTTGCGCTTCCAGGTGAACCCGATCAGGGAATTGCAGATCGCCCAGCGCCGCATGGAAACCGCGGGTGTTAACGTCAAGGGCGAGTTTCTCAATGGCATAGAGCGCAAGGCCACGACCAGTTATGGGTATTACAACTATGGCTATAAATAAATCAAATAGCATGTATTGATAACGCTATCGAAGGTTAAAGATAAAATCGGCAACTATTACCACTGTTTCAAATGCACCGCTGACTAGAGTTATTCGCAGGCAGGCTCTGAAAAAGTGTTGCAGAAACTTCCTTAATTTACTTACGCTCAAGCATTTTTAGGCTCGACTTTTGCCAAACCCTAAAGACCAGCTCTTCAACGCCGACCACCTAAAAACCGGCATGAAAGAACGAGCAGTAAAAAGCGCTGGCATCACCCTGGTAGCTCAGGGCATCAAGCTTTTACTCCAGCTTGGCTCTATCGCCATCTTAGCGAGGCTATTAGAGCCTGCCGATTTCGGTTTGGTGGCTATGGTCACAGTGTTTAGTAACCTGGCTCTCCAGATGATGGAAGGCGGCCTTTCCATGGCCACGATCCAGAGAGACCAAATTACAGATGCCCAAGTGTCCAACCTGTTCTGGGTAAATGGAGCACTAGGAGCAAGCCTGTGTCTGCTCGGCATCCTAATATCACCCTTGGTTGCCTCAATCTACGACGAACCCCGCCTTACCTTGGTAATGGCCGCAATGAGCCTCACTTTCTTGATTGGGGGGCTCTCTGTACAGCACGATGCCCTGCTACGCAGGCAGATGCGCTTCAAGGCCATCTCCATAATCGACATAGTGTCGATGGCGGCTGGAATAGTGGCCGGAATTGCCGCAGCCCTTGGTGGCTTGCAGTATTGGGCGCTCGTGATCAGCCCCATTACCACCTTCGCGACCAAAACCGTCATGCGCTGGTTCAGCGCACGATGGTTGCCATCTATGATGAGCCGTGGCTCAGGGGTACGTCCGATGTTGGGGTTTGGGGCGAACCTGACTGGGGCTAATTTTATCGGATATGTTGCAACTAACCTGACACCGTTCGCAGTAGGTTACATTGGTGGTGCACAATCACTGGGGTTGTTTAACCGCGCGAACATGCTGACGTCTATACCGTCAAGCCAAATGCTTCCACCAGTGATGAATGTAGTGCAGACAACCCTCGCGAGGGTCGCAAACGATCCTGCTCGGCTCAGAAACACAATTACCTCCATTATGGGAAAACTGGTTCTGGGCACAATGTTTGTAACACTCACTATGGCCGTTCTTGCTGATTGGATAGTTCACCTGTTTCTGGGATCGGGTTGGGATGGCGCAGTGTCCATTTTCAGAATGCTCGCGGTTTTCTCGTTGGTGGAGCCCATAGCCGGATTTTTGGCAGTTTCACTTGTGTCTATAGGCAATGCGAAGGCGCTACTTCGCTGGAAATCGATCACACTGTCAATTCTTATCGTTTCGATTGGTATCGGATCATTCTGGGGAGCGTCCGGTGTTGTCGCGGCCTACGCTCTTTCCGGAGTGTTTATCCGGTTACCCGGCTTCCTCTTTTATGCCAGCCGCTTCTTACCTGTGACTTTTGGTGAGTTCAGCAAGGCTCTATTACCTTCCGCAATTTGTGCGACGGGTACTGTGGCGACTTTGTATGCATTGAGAGAAAGCCTTTATATAGAGAGCCCAATTGTAGGGTTGTCAGTGTTTATGGTACTTGCAGCGGTGATTTACACCATGCTGAGCACATTGATAAGGCCAACGCGCCGGGAACTACTCGAAATCATCGGTCTGCTCAAACTTTTAACTTCCAGGAAATTAGCTTCAAAGTGACTATTATACAAAGCCACCAAGCGCTTAACGATACAGTAATCGCTAACGGCTATTGTGTAGGATGCGGTGCCTGTGCCGTGCCGGAACAAAGCCCGTTCAGAATCGTTATGGACGACTACGGGAAGTATCAATCACGTCTGAGCAGTTCTAACGTTTTTGCCAAAACCGAGATTGACTACGAAAAACTCTGCCCATTCGGTACCTCTACACCCAATGAAGATGAAATAGCCAAACAGCATTACGGAGAAACCTGCGAATACAATACGCAAGTAGGTTATTACAAGGGAGTGTATGCAGGGCATGTCACTGAAGGCGATTTCCGCAAGCAGGGAAGCTCTGGCGGTATGGGCACCTGGGTGCTTAATGAGCTGCTAGAAAAGGGGTTGGTTGATTACGTATTACACGTTAAATCCGAGACTGCTGATCAAGACTTGAACAACTTACCTTTCAGGTATCATGTTAGTAAAACTTTAGATGAAACTCAGCAAGGTGGGAAGTCTCGCTATTACCCTATTGAGTTATCTGAAGTGCTGAAAACTGTTCGGAATCAACCAGGGCGATACGCTGTGGTCGGTCTTCCTTGTTTTATCAAAAGCATTCGGTTGCTTCAGGCTCAAGACTCGGTTCTTGCAGGACGAATCCAATATTGTGTGGGTCTGGTATGTGGCCATCTGAAAAGCTCGCACTATGCAGAAAGTTTGGCTTGGCAAATGAGCATCGCCCCGCAAGAGCTTCAGGGCATAGATTTCAGAATCAAAGATCCTTCGGAACCTGCAAACCGTTATAGCACCTACGCCAAAGACACTTTTGGCGAAAAAATAGTGCCAACCAAACAATTGTTCGGTGCAGATTGGGGCGCGGGTGCATTCAAGTACAAAGCCTGTGACTTCTGTGATGACGTTTTTGCTGAAACAGCCGACGTGGTCTTGGGCGATGCCTGGCTGCCTGAGTATGTACAGGATAGTTATGGCACGAACGTAGTCGTAACTAGAAAAGGTGCCATTCAACAGCTTATTGTAAATGCTCGCCGAGAAGGGCGTTTAGAACTTGATGAGCTTGGAGTGGAGAAAGCTGTACAGTCTCAGGATGCTGGGTTGCGGCACAGAAAGGTCGCAATAGGCTACAGGTTGCATTGTGAAAAGGCCGATAACTCTTGGGTCCCAACGAAAAGAACTAGCCCTTCCAAGAGTTTGAACCCCCGGTATGAAATGAAACGGCAGCAGCTGAGGACAGAGCTTAGAGATCTATCGCACCGGTCGTTCCTTAACGCGAAACATACCAACGATCTATCTGCATACATAGGTGCGGTTCAGCCGGTATATAGCCATTACTCTCGTCAAGGGCATTCGTTTTTACGTAGGCTACTTTCTTTTACAAAAAGAAAAATTAAGGCGGTGGTTAGGCTTTGAGTATCTTTTGATCATGAACCGTTTAAAGTTTGGTATTTTAATGAAAAAAGTCGGAATCTTGAACTTCCAGTACTCAACACATAACTACGGTGCAGTACTTCAAGCCGCGGCTCTTGAGAATATTTGCCGCCAACTGGGTCACGAAGCCCAGCATCTCGATTATATGGCCAAGCCAAAAGCTAACCTCAGAAGCTTTATTGGCAAATTACTGCGAAAACTGGGAATAAGAAAAGCGCCGCAGGCAAATCAGGTTGCCAATGAAGAAGCGTTTGAGCGGTTCAGGCAGAACTTCATTAAAAGAACACAGCGCATCAAATCAGCGAAAGAGTTTCCTACCGCCGCAAAAGGCTTTGATTCCGTTATTGTCGGCAGCGATCAGGTTTGGCGCCCGGCATTCGCCAAAGACATGCTGGCCTTTTTCCTCGGCTACGTTCCGAAGGGCGTAGACCGTATCGCCTACGCCGCCAGTTTTGGAACGGCGGCATGGGAACAGGCAGATGACACTGTGTTGACGGAGGCGGTGCGGCAAGAGCTGCAGCAATTTAGAGCGATTTCTTGCCGCGAAGAGTCCGGAGTACAGATCTGTAGGGATGTATTCGGAGTTGGTGCGGAGCATGTTCTCGACCCTCTGCTACTGGTTGATGAGCCGTTTTTTGAAAAGGTTGTTGCCCCGTCTTCAATTCAGCCTGCCGCCAAGCTTGTTTACTACAAACTGGATAGTTCGCCTGAGTTCCAGGAAGATCTGAAGGTGGTGGGTAAAGAGATCGATAGTGATGCGGTAAACATCTACCTGAAAGATTCCAGCGTTCGCGAGTACCGGGAAGTGCCGGATTGGGTAGCGTTGATTCGCAACTCTGAAGTTGTGGTTACCGATTCATTCCACTGCATCTGTCTTGCGCTGCGGTTTGGAAAAGAGGTGATTTTCTGCCCCAACGAGAAGCGAGGGCAAACCAGACTGGATAGCTTGTTTAACATGCTGAACGTTAGCGCAGAGCCGCTGACAGTTGAGCTGAAAACGCCCATGTTCAAACTGGTCAGGCGCGGCGATATCGCCGGTACTCTCGAAAGTTTACGTTCACACTCTATGAAATTCCTGGTGGATGCGTTAAATGATTGATTGTTCAGTTTCAATCATCATCCCCGCCTACAACGTCGAGAAATATCTCAAAGCGGCGCTGGATTCGATAAAAGAGCAGACGGAGCTTCCAGATGAGGTGATCCTGATTGACGACGGAAGCTCTGACAGTACCTTGGCAGTTGCAAAAGCTTTTGCGTTGCCGGTGCCTTATCAGGTTGTGTCCGTTGAGAATGGTGGGCAGGGGAATGCCAGGAATCTTGGCGTAAGCCTGGCTTCAAGTGAGTATGTTTACTTTTTTGATTCTGACGACCTGCTCACGAAAAACTTTGTCAGCACAATCAAGGATCAGATTCGGTACAACCAACGCCCGGATATCATTCTGTTTTCTGGTGAGTCTTTCAATGACAGCGAGTATCAAGGTAACCGCTGTGTAGATTATTCTAGGGGCTTCTCGGGTGTATTTTCAGATCGTGCGCAGTTTCTAGATAAGGCGCTTTCACAAGGTGCCTTGTTTTGTTCGCCTTGTTTGTATGTTTCCAAGATAGCGCTCTGGGGACCGGAAGGCTTAGAGTTCGGTCCGAATTTCCTGGAGGATGAGGCGCTATTCTATCCAGTGATCTTTGCCTGCAGCACATATGTGGTAATTGATGAAGTGCATTTTCTGCGGAGAAACCGAGATGGTTCAACCATGACAATGGCGCCGAATGCAAAGCATGTGAACGGTGCCCTGAATTGCATGGAAACCACTTTGAGCTTGTACAGCTTCAAGAGCCTTGCCACGCGGGAGCGTTGGCATATTCGTAAGCGGCTGGGCTCGCATTGTGTTGTCTATATTGTTACTGCCAGGCGGGCAGGGCTGCCGGTGAGAGTGGGGGAGGTGGTTAGCACTATAGTCAAGAGTAGAAGTGTGAGCTTGGCTGTCAAAGCTTTGTTATATGGCTTGCGAGCTGATCAGTCCGATACGGTTCGCAAGATTAGTAGGGCTGTGAAGCGAGTTGGGGGCTTTGCTAGCGGATGAAAAACCGCTTTACGACGGGCCTCGTAGCACCTTAATTGTAGTAGCTAATGTGGTCATCTGGCGCTTTTGCTTATGGGAGGCACGATGCTGACACCATCTCTTATGCATTATATATCGATCGTTCACGACTTCCGCTAGACGTGGAAAGTGCAGCATCAACTGTCTGAAGTTTAGTGATCTTGAAAATCCACTGCGGTTATGCCGCAGAGAACCACGAGAGACTGTCATATCGTGCTGAATTAACTCAAGGAGAAATACACTTTAAAAAGTAGCATTCGGCGTAAACAGAAAAAGCGCACTGGATGAAAAACACCTAGAAATATTTTTATGCGTTTTCATGAGCGCTATTTAAGATTTTTGTGAGTTAAAGCATGGAATATGATATAACAGTTATAACTCCTGTATACAACGGAGAAGATTACATTAGAAAGTGTATAGAAAGCGTCTTGAACCAAGATGGTGTTAAAGTTCAGCATATCGTTGTTGATGACGGGTCTGTCGATGGATCATATGAAGCAGCGAGAGGGTATAATTGCGTTTCTTTAATTAAACAAAAAAATGCTGGAGCGCCATCTGCTAGAAATTTGGGTCTAACAAAAGCATTGGGTAATTATATAAAATTTTTGGATGCTGATGACTATCTCCTGCCGGGCTGTTTGGAAAAGCAGTTTCATGCTGCGGAGATGAATGAGGGAAAAGTAATAAATTACGGTTTTCGTGATATTGTTTGGGAGCATCGTAGAATATGTAAAAGAAAAACCTTGAGAGCTAATTTGGATGATGCAGTTGCTAGTGGTTCGTTGCCTCAACAAGTGTCTAGACGTATATCTAAAAATTTAATGACATCATTGCCGCTCTATCCCGCAAAAGCGATTAAAAAGGTTGGTGGGTTTGATTTACGGTTAATGTCTTCCCAAGAATGGAATTTGAATATTCGCTTAGCAATAGCAGGTTATAGATTCATGTTCGATGATGTGCACTGTTATACACAAAGGATTCACGACTCACCTTCAAGAATTACCAATAGAAAATGTGACCCGAAAAGTGAATTATTGAATGATAAATATACTTACGAATCTGTAGAAAGCTTACTCGAGCACCAGTGTGTGCGTGACGCTTGGGCTAAAAGGCTAAGGGGAAAAGCCTCAAATTTCATTATGGCGGGCTTTATAGAGGAAGGTCAGAGAATGCTTGATGAAGCTACTTTGTTGAGTGGGCACTCTGTCGTTTCTAACATTTATGGGTATCCATACCGCACTCTCGGTAGTCTCTTTAGCGGAGTTAGTGCAGCAAGATTACATGGACTGTTAATCAAGTCTGCTCGAAAAATCTTATACCGGAAATGATACCATTCAACTGTTTTCAGTCCGAGTTTTTTGCTGGGGCGTATATCCTGCAATATAAGCTTGATTTCCGAGATATAGCTTTCCTATTTTTGGCTCTCTTCCTCCCCTTGCTCCTACGCCTAGCTTCAATCCCAACCAAAAACCTAAGCTTCTTTTCGCTAGCTGCGTATGACACCAGGAACAACGCATGAAAAACCGCGCTATGACGGGCTTCGTAGCGCTTTACCCCTAGGAGCTGTTGTGGTCATCTAACGCTTTTTTGCTCATGGATGGCCCCATGCTGACACCGTCCCTTATGCACCATTTATCGATCATTCCCGACTTCCGCCAAGCCTGGAAAGTGCAGCATCAGCTGTCGGATATCCTGTTTATGACCGTTTGCACGGTGATTTCTGGTGCGGAAGGTTGGGATGAAATCGAGGATTTTGGCCACGCGAAGCTGGATTTTTTGCGTCAGTACGGCGATTTTAGCGCTGGGGTGCCCAGCCACGACACCCTGGCGAGGGTCATGGCCCTGGTGAATGCTGATCAGCTGCAAAGCGCGTTCGCTGAGTGGATGAAAGCCTGCCATGACGTCACCGATGGGGCGGTGGTCGCCATTGATGGCAAGACGCTACGAGGCTCCTATTGCCGAGGCAAGAACAAGGGCGCCCTCCATATGGTCAGCGCCTTCAGTGCGGCCAATGGGGTGGTGCTGGGTCAGGTCAAGATAGCGGAAAAAAGCAACGAGATTACAGCGATTCCTGAGCTGCTCAAGCTGCTTAACCTCTACGGTTGCCTGGTGACGATCGATGCCATGGGCTGCCAGAAAAAGATCGCCACCCAGGTGCTGCAACAAGGCGCGGATTACCTGCTGTCAGTGAAGGGTAATCAGCCCGCCTTGGCAGACGCATTTGAGGCGGCATTCCCCATGGCGAAGGTGGTCAATTTCGAAGGGGATGCCTACGTCACGGATGAGAAGAACCGCGGGCGCCAGGAGACGCGCTACCACATTGTCAGTGATGTTACTGAAGAGTTTCAGGAGCTTAGCTACGAATGGCCGGGCTTGAAAACGGTCGGTGTGGTGATGAGCTTCCGCCAAGAAGGTGACGAAGCGCCCGACGCCCCGATGATTCGCTATACCATCAGCTCAGCCAAGCTGAGCGCCAAAAAGCTCGCCGAAGCGGCTCGCCAGCATTGGTTTGTCGAGAATAAACTCCACTGGTCACTAGACGTCGCCCTTAGAGAAGACGCCTGCAAAATTCACCGCGGACAGGCAGCCGAAAACCTCGCCAGGGTCCGGCATATTGCTTTGAACTACCTGAAAGGCGAGAAGCGTTTCAAGGGTGGAATTCGGCGAAAACAGAAGAAAGCCGCGCTGGATGAGACGTACCTGGCGGACATTCTCGCGGTGTGAGAGTTTTTATGCGTTTTCCCTGCGTATGACACCACTAGCAGTATGCTGGTGTTTCGAGCTTTGGGATTGTGTAAGCGACTTTAAGGTTCGAATTTTTATGAAAGTCTGGTTCTGGCAGTTAATCATAAGCCCTCACATGGTAAATCTTGCATCTGAACTTGCAGAGATAGGAGTAGATGTCTCGTATATTGCTAATCAGGAGATGTCTGAAGATCGAAGGAAACAAGGATGGCTGACACCTCCCTTGGGCAAAGCTGATCTAAAGCTGGTTCCAACTAAAAATGAAGCTGTAGCACTCGCGAACTCGGCCCCTAATGACGTTCTCCATATCTGCCAAGGAATTCGTGGAAACGGCGTTATTTCGGCTGTACAGTCAGCTTTAAAGAAGTCAGATCGAAAGCAAATAGTGGTCATGGAAACAGTGGATGATCATGGTTTTTTCGGTTATTTTAAAAGGTTAATATACTTTTGCTTATTCAAAGTTGCAGATAAAAATTTATTAGCAGTTCTGGCCACAGGCTTGAATACGGCCGATTGGGTTGTTGCCAGAGGAGTAAATCAAAATAAGGTCTTTCCATTTGCCTATTTTCTACCTGAGGCTGAGAGTAGCCATAACTATCCTAAAGCCCCATCTAGCAGGTTTCGTTTTATCTTTGTAGGACAATTTATACAGCTAAAACGATTAGACCTGCTAATTGAGGCGCTAGCCTCGTTGCCAGAAAACCGAGATTTTGAGTTGGCGGTTGTGGGTAGTGGGGCATTGGAAACCGAATTAAAAGAAAAAGCTGAAGCCATGCTTCCTGACCGAGTAGATTGGATTGGTTCGCTTCCAATGGCTCATGTTCGCGAGGAGATGAGAACTGCAGATTGCCTGGTGTTGCCTAGTCGGTACGATGGCTGGGGGGCAGTGGTGTCGGAAGCGCTAATGAGTGGGACGCCTGTGATTGTGAGTAATGCCTGTGGGTCTGCTGTTGTTGTTAAGGCAAGCGGTGTCGGTGGAGTGTTTCGTTCTGGGATTTTAGAAGAGCTTATCTTGCTTTTGCACAAAAGCTTGCTGGCCGGGAAAATCGACCCCAAACAAAGATTGTGTATCTCTAAATGGGCTTCTTGTTTGAGTGGTAAGTCTGGAGCAAGTTATTTGCTTCAGGTACTTGATTCATTGTATTGTGATTCATCTACGGTCTTGCCTCCCTGGCACTCTGAATTAAGTTAATATCTTACTATTCACTAGATAAAAAGTAGGCAATTAGTTGTTAAAGACGTTCTTTTTTCTGATGTTGATGGTTCTATTGCTTATCGGGCTTTTTGTGCCTAATGGTCACCTCGCTTTTTTTATTGCGTTAGTGACTTACATATATATTGGCTTAATCGTAGAGAGGCGTTCAAGTGTTCACATGATGTTTTTTCTAGGCTTTTCTACTTTTATATTTTTGCCGGCAATTTTAAATTGGTACTATTTGGGGGTTGAATTCTCTCTGTATTTTTTAACTACGATTGCGTCTCTCTTGTTTATTTTCTTGACTAGAAAGACCAAAGTAAAGCCCTTTTATGAGCGTGGAGCTGTTGTTTATTTATTCATTTCAATGTGCTTTTTTTGCTTGGCTCTTGTGGTGCTTGGCGAAGGGGGGCTCGTTAAAGGTTTGTTCGCCTTTCTTATTATCCTAATGTCAATGTCCTTTTCTCAGAATAACTTTAGAAGAAACTCGGCAATATTTTCTGCGTTTTTTCTTGTGTTTATTGCTTATGCTTTGTTTTCTTGGAGCGGTTTTGGTCGAACTGTAACTGTTGGATGGTTGCTTCTAGCAGGGCTGCAGTTTGCATACTCAGTTGGGTTTCATATAAACAAATATGTTTTTGGCTTGATCCCAGGCTTAGCTGCAACTCTTTTTTCCAGCAGAGATTTGCTTAAGCTAAAATTTAACAGCTTCGAAGCTGCCCTGTATGATTCTGCCTATGCGCCTTACAGGTTCGCATCTTCATTAATCGAGCAGTTTGAGCAGCGGGGTTATGATTTTGCAGGGTTCTTCGATCAAATAATCTTCACACTCTTCGTATTCGTTCCTCGGGATATATGGCCTAGCAAGCCGTATGGTTTCGGTTTTGAATATACGGTTCGTCATCTCGATACCTATCTGGTTGATGCTGGCCATTCCGTTGCTTCTACATTGATTGGGGATCATATATATTACCTTGGGTATCTGGGTGTTTTCACGTCACTAATTATCATGGCAGTTTTAGCGGTTCCTGTGAATTTTCTATACCGAATCAAAGGGCTGAATGGAAATGGAGTGCTTCTTTTTTCCGCAAGCATGATGGTGCTTGTTTGGGGGGGGATGACATCATTCTCTGCACGTGTCGCGTTGCCGAGTATCATGTTTGTAATTTTATTTATACTTCTCAGGCGTTTTTTGACTCGTAAAGTTAAATTTGTGTGGGAGCATTAAAAGCAATGTCAGAAAGAAAATTGCGTATCCTCACGTTCACTGGCTGCTATCTCCCCGGCTACAAAGGCGGCGGCCCCATAAAAACCATTAAAAACTTGTTCGACCAGGCTGGTGATGAAATAACCTTCAAACTCATCACCAGCGATAGAGACCTAGGTGACTCCTCCCCATACACTTCTGTAACCTGTGGCGCATGGAACCAAGTAGGTAATGCATCTGTCTTTTATTCGCAACCCGGCAAAACCTGTTACGCACAAACCGCTCGTGAGTTGCGTGCCAAAGACTATGATATTGTCTATTTAAACAGTTTTTTCTCGCCCCGGTTTTCTTTTTTTCCGATTTTGATAGCGAAGTCGCTTCGGCAAAAGGTGGTGCTTGCGCCCCGAGGAGAGTTTTCAGAAGGCGCGCTGGCTTTTAAATTCATGAAGAAGCGGTTGTTCATCACAGCATTCAGGTTACTTGGACTGCACAAAAGTACTGTGTTTCAGGTGTCCAGCGATTTTGAAGCTGAAGACATCCGTCGGGCACTTGGCTCCGGGGTGGATATCCGCGTTGCTGAGAATATTGGCTCGCAAGAGTTTGCGGTGTATCTGGAGTCTCGTACTTCTGGCCCTTTGAGGGCCGTTTTTGTTTCCCGTATCTCACCAATGAAGAACTTGCTTGCTGCGCTTGAGATGCTGAGAAACGTTCAGCAACCTCTGGCTTATGATATTTATGGCCCAATCGAAGACCATGATTATTGGCGCGAGTGTGAGAAGGTGATCTCGGCTATGCCATCACACATTCAGGTTCAGCACAAAGGGACGTTAAATCCCGATGAAGTGGTTAAAACGCTAGTGAAATATGATGTGTTTTTCTTCCCGACGAAGGGTGAAAACTATGGTCACGTAATCGCAGAAGCACTTTGTGCGGGTTTGCCTATTTTGATTGCAGACACTACTCCCTGGCGAAACCTTCAAGACCTCGGCATTGGCTGGGATCTTCCGTTGACTAATCCTGAAACGTTCAGCGCCATACTTGATGAGTTGGTGGCAATGTCCGCTAAAGATCACTTCTGTATGCGCCAGAAAGTATTAGCCTGGGCCAAGAATAAATTTGTAAATCCTGAGGCCATTGAGGCTAACAAGGCCATGTTTGAATACGCGTTGATGAAGAAATAGGACTTCGCATGTCATTGGATAAAAAAACCGTATTGATCACCGGCGGCACCGGTTCCTTCGGCAAGACCATGGCCCACTATCTCCTTGACCATGGCTGCAGGGAAATTCGCATCTTGAGCCGTGACGAGACCAAGCAGGAAGAGATGCGCATTGCTTATGGCCGGCCTGAGCTGAAGTTCTATATTGGTGACGTTCGCGATCGACAGTCGGTCGACAAGGCTATGCGGGGTGTCGATCTGGTGTTCCACGCCGCGGCGCTCAAGCAGGTGCCGTCGTGTGAGTTCTTTCCGCTGGAGGCGGTGAAAACCAATATCCTCGGCAGCCAGAACGTGATCGATTCCGCCGTGGAGGCCGGCGTCAGGAGCGTGGTATGCCTGAGCACCGATAAGGCGGTAATGCCTGTTAACGCCATGGGCATGACCAAGGCCCTGATGGAGAAGACCGCCCAGGCCGCAAGTCGCCAGCTAGTGCAGGGGGAGACCACCGTATCGTGCGTGCGCTACGGCAACGTGATGTGCTCCCGTGGCTCGGTTATTCCGCTGTTCATCAAGCAGATCAAGGAAGGCAAGCCGCTGACTATCACCGAGGCCAGCATGACGCGGTTTATGCTGTCGCTGCCGGATGCGATCGAGCTGGTCAACTTCGCCTTCGAGAATGCTCGCCAGGGCGACATCTTCATCAAGAAGGCCCCGGCCTGCACCGTCAAGCTGCTGGCCGAAACGTTGCTTGAGATGTTTCACGCCGAAAACGAGCTGCGCATCATCGGCATGCGCCACGGCGAGAAGCTCTATGAAACCCTGGCCAACCGAGAAGAACTGCGCCGCTCCGAGGATATGGGCGACTACTACCGCGTCAGCTTCGACGACCGCGACCTCAACTACGGCAAGTACTTTACTGAAGGG
Source organism: Halomonas korlensis (assembly GCF_900116705.1). GTDB lineage: Bacteria > Pseudomonadota > Gammaproteobacteria > Pseudomonadales > Halomonadaceae > Halomonas > Halomonas korlensis. The sequence goes on from NZ_FPBP01000018.1 coordinate 34,026, forward strand.
GACGTGGAAGAGGCCGCCACCGATGACTACCACTCCCACAACACCTATCAGCTCAACAAGCATGAGCTGAAGGATCTGCTGCTGACGCTGCCGGAAGTGCGCGCCGCCCTGGATCGCTGATTTAGCGTCCTCACCCTGCCTGCTAACCCATCAGAGAGTTTCCATGAAGATCGTTATCACCGGAGCCAATGGACTGCTCGGCCGGCACGTCCACCTGCATCTGCGTGCCCAGCCGGCCTACCGCGACAGCCTAGTGCTACTTGATCGGTACGCCTTTCAGGATGACGACAAGTTGGCGGCTGCCTTGGAAGGCGCTAGCTGGGTGCTTCACTGCGCCGGTATCAACCGGGATAGTGACGAGCGGGTTGAGCAGGGCAACCGCGAACTGGCTGAGCGGCTGACTGGGGCGCTTGAGCGCGTTGCCGCCACCCCGCATCTGTTCTATGCCAACAGCACCCAGCGCGACCGCGATGTGCCTTATGGCCGCGGCAAACAGGCTGCGCATCGTGTATTTGACGAGTGGGCGGTGCGCCAGGAGGCCCGCTACACCGAACTGGTACTACCGCATGTGTTCGGTGAAGGCGGGCGGCCCCATTACAACTCGGCGGTGCATACCTTCTGTCATCAGCTAGCGGCGGGAGAAGAACTGGCGATCAACGGTTCAGGCCAGCTGGAGTTGCTGCACGCTCAGGATATCGCGGCGGCAATCGTTGCCGCCTTCGAGCGTGGCCAAACCGGCGAGCTGCGCCTGGAAGGGCGCACCATGAGCGTCGCCAGCGCCGCGGGCAAGCTGGTCGATATGCACCGCAGCTACACCGGTGATGTGATTCCCGACTTGCGCGATCGCTTCGACCTGCAGCTGTTCAACACGTTGCGCTCGTTCCTCTATCCCCATTACTACCCCAAGGCTTTGACGCTGCATAGCGACGAGCGCGGGGCGCTGTTCGAGGGGGTCAAGAACCGCAACGGCGGCCAGGCGTTTCTCTCCACCACCAAGCCCGGTATTACTCGCGGCAACCACTACCACTTCTACAAGGTCGAGCGCTTCCTGGTGGTCAAGGGCGAGGCGGTGATCCGCATTCGCCGGCTGCTGGATGACAAGGTCGAAGAGTTCCACGTCAGTGGAGAGGCGCCGGCCTACGTCGATATGCCGACCCTGCACACCCACAGCATCACCAACACCGGAGACGAGGAGCTGCTGACGATGTTCTGGAGCCACGAGATCTTCGATCCGGAGAAACCGGACACCTACTTCGAGCCGGTGCTGGACCCTGAACCTCCTCATTAAGCGAGCCAGTCGATGAAAGTCATGACCATTCTGGGTACGCGCCCGGAAATTATTCGCCTTTCCCGCGTGATGGCCGCCTTGGATCAGGTGGTGGACCACAAGATCGTGCACACCGGGCAGAACTACGATTACGAGCTCAACGATGTGTTCTTCGAGGAACTGGGCGTGCGCCGCCCGGATCACTTCCTCAACGTCGACACCTCGTCGCTCGGGCGTAGCCTGGGTGAGATCCTGATCAAGACCGAGCAGGTGCTGTTGGAGGAGAAGCCCGATGCGGTGCTGGTGCTGGGCGATACCAACACCGCCATCGCCACTCTGATGGCCAAGCGTATGAAGATCCCCACCTACCATATGGAAGCCGGGAACCGCAGCTTCGATGCCAACGTGCCGGAGGAGATCAATCGCAAGCTGGTCGATCACCTGGCCGACTTCAACCTGGTCTACACCGAACATGCGCGACGCCACTTGATCAGCGAGGGGCTCTCGCACCGCTTTATCTATCTGACCGGCTCGCCCATGCGCGAGGTGCTGGAGCACATGCTGCCGCAGATCGAGCAGTCGCGCATTCTCGAGACGCTTGGGCTGGAGGCCGGCAAGTATTTCATCGTCAGTGTGCACCGCGAAGAGAACGTAGATAGCTGTGACAACCTACGCGAGGTGGTCGAGGCGCTGCAGGCTCTGCACCAGCACTATGGCTACCCGGTAGTGGTCTCCACCCATCCGCGTACACGCAACCGCCTGGAGTCACTTGGGCTGGCCGAAGGCGGCGAGGGCATTCGCTTTCTCAAGCCGTTCGGCTTTCTCGATTACAACCACCTGCAGATGCACGCCCACTGCGCCATATCGGATAGCGGCACCATCAGCGAAGAAGCCTCGATTCTCGGCTTCCCCGCGGTGACGCTGCGCCGCTCCATCGAACGCCCCGAAGCGCTGGATACCGGCGCCATCGCGCTGACTGGTCTCGGCAAGGAAGGGCTGCTGGACGGCGTGCGTATCGCCACCGCATCACGCGAGGTATTTTCCGGCACCGAGCGTGAGACACCCGAAGCTTATCAGGTGCGCAATACCTCCGAGCGCGTGGTGCGGCTTATCACCGGCACCGCCAAGCTGGCCAACCGCTGGCGCAATATGGATGACTTCAACAGGTACGAATGGTAATGCTCAAAAAAAAGACAGACCTGGCCATCGTCAATCGGGGTTTCTGGCCCCAGGGACAGGTAGTTGGCGAAGCGCTGCTTCGGCTGGCAGAAACCTGCGCCATGGAACAGCGAGTGGCTGTCGTAACCCAATCTGAAGATGGTCGTCTGCGCCAGAAGCTGGACCAGGCAGACCGGGGCAAGGGCGTAGATATTTTGGACTGCCGCTCTCGCGCAGAGTCCTCCTCCGGCCTTATCAAGCGCAGCCTGGATGCGTTGATTTTCATGGCGTGGACGTTTGCCAGCCTGATCAGATACCGCCCCGCAAAGGTGTATGTTTCCACCAACCCGCCGGTGGTGGTGCCCTTTATCGTGATGCTCTACTGCAAGCTGTTCGGCGCTCGCTACTATTACCATCTGCAGGATATCCACCCAGAGGCCGCGCATATCGTGGTGCGGCTGAATCCGATTCTTTCCTGGCTGCTCACCTCGATTGATGATTTCACCATGCGTCATGCTGAGCGCCTGATCACGCTCACGGAGGATATGCGCCATTACATCCGCGAGCGTTCGAATACCCAGGCCGAGATCGATCTGCTCGACAATCCAGCCTTTCCGGTAGAGCAGGACACAACCGTCAATCGCGGTGGGGACGTGGTGTTCTGTGGCAATGCGGGTCGTCTACAGCGTATTCCGCTGTTGCTTGATGCCATCCGCGATTATCTAAAGCAAGGTGGCAGCATGCGCTTCACCTTCGCCGGCGCCGGTGTGTACGCCTCGCAGATCGCAGGGTTAGCCGAGGAGTTCGAGGCAGTCACCTATCACGGCGTCGTGCCTGCCCTTGAAGCTGCGGCGCTTGTTAATCGCCATCGCTGGGCGTTGTTGCCTATTGACGACGAAGTGACCCGTTACGCCTTTCCCAGCAAGTCATCTGCCTATGTGTTGGCCGGCTGTCAGATCCTCGCCATCTGTGGTCGAGGCACCAGCGTGGCTCGCTGGGTGGAAGAGCATAAGGTTGGGCTTGCCGCTGCACCGGATAAAGACAGCGTGATAGCCGCCTTCCAGTCAATGGAGCCAGTCTACGCCCCAAAGCAAAGTCTAGAGGCTGAAGATACAGGCCAACATCCGCTGAGAGAACGCCTAGAGTTTAGCTACTTCACCGAGCGCCTTTGCGAGACCATGGGGATTAGAAATAACCATCATGCAGAAGCTGCTATTTCTACCGAGTCTAAGCGCTTTCATGGTGCTGGACGGTCAGGCGAGAAAGCGCTGGCAAGATAAAAAACCTGTCCCGTGGACGGCAAAGTTTTTGTTTGTATCGTTTATTAGCCGTCAAATTTCTCTCTTTTCTAATGACCTATATGATTAAGCGTCTGTTTGATGTCCTGCTGTCTCTCTTTTTCCTGATACTGCTTTCTCCTTTATTGCTGATCGTGGCCTTGCTTATTCGGTGGAAACTGGGGGCGCCGATACTGTTCCGCCAAATACGACCCGGTATGAATGGTCAGCCGTTTGAAATGGTCAAGTTTCGTAGTATGCGTGACGCCACGGACGCCGACGGCTATCCGCTGCCGGACGCCGAGCGCATGACGCCGTTCGGCAATTTTTTGCGTGCTAGCAGCCTGGACGAGCTGCCCGAGTTGTGGAACGTACTAAAGGGCGACATGAGCCTGGTGGGGCCGCGGCCGCTTTTAATGGAATACCTGCCGCTCTATAGCCAGGAACAGTATCGTCGCCACGAGGTGCGTCCGGGGGTAACCGGCTGGGCCCAGGTCAATGGGCGCAATGCGATCTCATGGGAGGAGAAGTTTGATTTTGATATCTGGTATGTCGATAACCATAACTTTTTTCTGGATATGAAAGTGCTTTTTTTGACAGCAAAGAAAGTGTTCGCCAGAGAAGGAATTACTCAACAAGGAAGTGTGGCAATGCCTAGATTTAAAGGCACAGTTAGAAATAGTAAGAATAATTGATATTTTGGTGTTGCGAGGTAGGCATGAAAAAGTTGGCAGTTTTTGGTGCTAGTGGCCATGGCAAAGTGGTTGTCGATATTGCCTTGCAGTTGGGGTGGGATGTTGTTCACTTCTACGATGATGCCTGGCCCACGCGCTCACGCTTGGAAGAGTGGATGATTCATGGCTCCTTTTTTACTCTTTTGCAAGGTGTCAATTATTATGATGGCGTTGTGGTGGCAATAGGAAATAACAACGTCAGAAGCGATAAGTTAAAGGACTTGGTTTCGCACGGCGCAAAACTTCCTACTCTGGTTCACCCTAACGCTGTCGTCAGTCGTTTCGCCAAGGTAGAGGAAGGTTGTGTCGTCGTAGCGGGGGCCGTTATTAACGCCTTTGCAAGAGTCGGCCGTGGCTGCATTGTTAATACAGGCTCAACTATCGACCATGACTGCCAGCTTGGTGAGTGCGTGCACATCGCGCCTGGTGCAAATATATCAGGTGATGTCACGATAGGTGATCGTAGCTGGGTGGGTGTTGGCGCTTCTGTCAGGCAAGGCATCCGTATCGGCGAGGATGTGATGATCGGGGCCGGTTCTGTTGTTGTGTCTAATCCTTTATCCAATAGCATCGTTGCTGGTGTGCCGGCCAGGAGTTTAAAAGCGACCGGTGATGTAAAACATCAGGATGTTCGCGATACGGCTTCTGGCTCATCTCGCAAGATGGGTGGCGTTAATGTGGAAGAGAAATCTTAATGCTCAACGGACCCTTTTCGCCTTGGCCTTCCTTTAGTGAAGAAGAGGCGCAGGCGGTGCAGCGCGTGCTGCTTTCCAATCAAGTGAACTACTGGACCGGCAAGGAGGGTCGCCAGTTCGAGCGCGAGTTTGCGCAGTTTGCCGACAGCGACTATGCCATCGCCGTTTCCAACGGCACCACGGCGCTGGACCTGGCGCTGAAGGGGCTGGGTGTCGGCTGTCATGACGGCCCGGCGGATGAGGTCATCGTCACCTCGCGCACCTTCTTGGCCTCAGTCTCGAGCATCGTCACCGCCGGGGCCGTGCCGGTGTTCGCCGACGTGGATCGCGATTCGCAGAACATTACCGCCGCCATGGTGGCGGACAAGATTACCCCGCGCACCACGGCGATCATCGCCGTGCATTTGGCCGGCTGGCCCTGCGAGATGGATGCGCTGATGGCGCTGGCCGAACGGCACGGTCTTTACGTGATCGAGGATTGCGCCCAGGCCCACGGCGCCCGCTACCGCGGGCGTAGCGTCGGCAGCATCGGCCACGTCGGCTGCTGGTCGTTCTGCCAGGACAAGATCATGACCACCGGCGGCGAAGGCGGCATGGTCACCACCAATGATGAGGCGCTGTGGCGGGGCATGTGGGCCTACAAGGATCACGGCAAGAGCTGGGAGGCGGTCTACGAGCGTGAGCATCCCCCGGGCTTTCGTTGGCTGCACGAAAGCTTCGGCACCAACTGGCGGCTGACCGAGATGCAGTCCGCCATCGGGCGCATCCAGCTTGCGCGTATGCCCGAGTGGAAGGCCGCCCGCCAGGCCAACGCCCAGCGAATCTGGCAGGCCGCCGGTGAATGCCCCGGGTTGCGGGTGCCGGAGGTGCCCGCGCATATCGAGCATGTCGCCTATAAATGCTACGTGTTCGTTAAGCCTGAACAGCTGGCAGAAGGCTGGAGCCGCGACCGCATCATGGGCGAGATTGCCGCCCGAGGGGTGCCGTGCTTCTCCGGCACTTGTTCGGAGGTGTATCTCGAGAAGGCCTTCGATGGCGACTCTGATGACAATTCCGGCGGCCCCGGCTGGCGCCCCAAGCAGCCGCTGCCTGTCGCCCGGGAGCTGGGCGAAACGAGCCTGATGTTCCTCTGCCATCCCACCTTGACCGAAGCAGAGATCGACAAGACCTGCCGCGTGATTAACGCGGTGATGGGATTGGCCACCGCGTAGCGCCCTTGGGTCAGGCCCCTGCCTACCCCCTCCCGAGTCTGACCTGCATGCGGCGGCGTCTCGCAATAATCAAATGAACCAAATATGGAAACTTGAATGGACATGGATAACGTGCGCCTGGGCGTGATCGGCCTGGGCTATGTGGGGCTGCCGTTGGCGGTGGAGTTCGGCAAGGTGCTGCCCACGGTGGGCTTCGATATCAATACCCAGCGCATCCGTGAGCTGAACGATGGCATCGACCATACCCTCGAGGTGGAGCCGGACCTGCTGGCACAGGCGACCCAGATCAGTTTCTCGAGCGAGCTTGAGGCGCTGCGCAGGTGCAATGTGTATATCGTTACCGTGCCGACGCCGATCGATGCCAGTCGGCGGCCGGATCTCACGCCGCTGATCAAGGCGAGCGAGACCCTGGGCCAGGTAGTGAGCAAGGGCGACGTGGTGATCTTTGAATCCACCGTTTACCCGGGCGCCACCGAGGAGGACTGCATTCCGGTGATCGAGCGGGTCTCGGGGCTGGTCTACAACCAAGATTTCTTCGCGGGCTACAGCCCGGAGCGCATCAACCCGGGCGACAAGGAACACCGCGTTACCACCATCAAGAAGGTGACCTCGGGCTCCACGCCGGAGGTGGCCGAATTCGTGGATTCGCTGTATCGGAAGGTGATCACTGCCGGTACCCACAAGGCCAGCTCCATCGCTGTCGCCGAGGCCGCCAAGGTCATCGAGAACACCCAGCGCGATATCAACATCGCACTGATCAACGAGTTGGCGGTGATCTTCGGCCGCCTGGGGATCGATACCGAGGAAGTGCTGGAGGCCGCCGGCACCAAGTGGAACTTCCTTCCGTTCCGCCCCGGGCTGGTGGGCGGCCACTGCATCGGCGTCGACCCCTACTACCTGACCCACAAGGCCGAGCAGGTGGGTTACCACCCGGAGATGATCCTCGCCGGTCGGCGCATCAACGACGGCATGGGCGCCTACGTCGCAAGCCAGCTGATCAAGCAGATGATCAAGCGGCGCATCCATGCGGAGGGCGCTCGGGTGCTGGTGATGGGCCTGGCCTTTAAGGAGAACTGCCCGGACCTGCGCAACACCCGGGTGGTGGATATCGTCCGTGAGCTCGCCGACTACAACGTCGCCGTGGATGTCTACGACCCCCAGGTCAACAAGGCCGAGGCCGAGCAGGCGTACGGCATCCGCCCGGTAGAGGCCCCCGAGGCCGGCGCCTATGACGCCATGATCCTTGCTGTCGCCCATCGCGAGTTCCGCGAACTCGGCGCCGAGGGCATCCGAGCGTGGGGCAAGCCGACGCACGTACTTTATGACCTGAAATATGTGCTGACCAAGGAAGCGGTGGACCTGCGGCTGTAAGCGCCGAACCCCGATTCGATACCTGACCCCTTGATTCTCATAGGATGGCAATGAAAATTCTTGTGACCGGCAATGCCGGCTTTATTGGCTTCCACACTGCCAAGCGCCTGCTGGAGCGCGGCGACAGCGTGATCGGCTTCGATGTGGTCAACGACTACTACGACCCCACCATCAAGGAAGCGCGGCTCAAGATCCTGGAGGAGACGGCGGCGCGTACCGGTAGCGAGTATGTGTTCGTGCGCGAGAATCTTGCCGACCTGCAGGCGGTAAACGCGGCGTTCGAGGCGCATCGGCCGGCGCGGGTGATTCACCTGGCCGCTCAGGCGGGTGTGCGCTATTCGCTGGAGAACCCCCACGCCTATGTGCAGAGCAACGTGGTGGCCTTCACGAACATTCTTGAGGCCTGCCGGCATCACCAGGTACAGCACCTTACCTACGCCAGCACCAGCAGCGTGTACGGCGCCAATACCAACATGCCGTTCTCCGAGCACGAGGGCGTCAATCATCCGCTGCAGTTCTACGCCGCAACCAAGAAAGCCAACGAGCTGATGGCGCACAGCTACAGCCACTTGTTCGGCCTGCCGACTACTGGGCTGCGCTTCTTTACCGTCTACGGCCCCTGGGGCCGCCCGGATATGGCGCTGTTCCTGTTCACCAAGAAGACGCTGGCCGGCGAGCCGATCCCGGTGTTCAACCACGGCCACCACACCCGCGACTTCACCTACGTCGATGACATCGTCGAAGGAGTAGTCCGCGCCAGCGATGATATCGCCAAGCCCAACCCCGAGTGGAACAGCGACAGCCCCGACCCGGCCACCAGCAACGCGCCGTACCGGATCTTCAATATCGGCAACAACGACCCGGTAAAGCTCTCTGCCTATATCGAGGCAATCGAGGCGGCGCTGGACAAGAAGGCGATCAAGGATCTGTTGCCGCTGCAGCCGGGCGATGTGCCGGATACCTACGCCGACAGCACCGAGCTGGAAAAGGCCGTGGGCTACAAGCCCGCCACGCCGGTGAAGGAGGGCGTCGCCAACTTCGTCGCCTGGTACCGAGAGTTTTACAAGGCCTGAACGGCCAAATGGGCGCTTTGCTGGCGCTACCTGTCGTCAACCTGCCCCCTTATCTCCCCTTCTTCATGGAAGCGAGGTCTCCTCCTATGCTCATGACCATCTTCAAGCCTTTGTTTGGGCTGCCGCGGCGGCAGAAGCGCATGCTGCAGCTGGCGGCGGATAGTCTGCTGATCACCGTCAGCTTCCTGTTGGCGATGCTGCTGCGCCTGGACAGTTGGGCCTTCGTGACGGAGCCGAGGGTGTGGTGGGTGCTGCCGGTGGTGATCCCGGTGAGCCTGCTGATCTTCATTCGCCTGGGCTTCTACCGGGCGGTGATCCGCTACCTGAGCATGAAGGCGGTGAAGGCCGTGGCGATTGGGGTCGGGGCGTCGGCGCTGGCGTTGATGCTGGTCAACTATCTCTTCCAGCTGCCGGTGCCGCGCTCGGTGCCGTTCATCTACGCCATGCTGGCGCTGCTGACCGTGGGCGGGGTGCGCTTTGCGCTGCGCGGGGTCTACCTGCGCAACCGGCTGCGCTACAAGACGCGCGTGGTGGTCTATGGGGCCGGTTCGGCGGGGCGTCAGCTGGTGCAGTCGCTGCGCCAGGGCAGCGAGTACGAGCCGGTGGGCTTCGTGGACGATGCGTATGCGCTCAAGGGCGTCTACATCCAGGGGCTGAAGGTGTATGTGCAGGAGGACATCGGCCGCCTGATCGAGGACTACGGGGTCAAGAAGGTGCTGATGGCGATTCCCAGCGCGCCGCGGGCGCGGCGCCGCGACATCCTCGAGAGCCTCGAGCCCTTGGAAGTGCCGGTGCAGACCATCCCGGGCATGGCCGACGTGGTGGCCGGCCGGGCGCAGATCAACGACCTGCGCGATGTCTCGGCGGAGGATCTGCTGGGCCGCGACCCGGTGCCGCCGGACGCCTCGCTGATGGGCGCCAATATCACCGGCAAGGTGGTGATGGTAACCGGTGCCGGGGGCTCCATCGGCAGCGAGCTGTGCCGCCAGATCCTGCGCCAGCACCCGGCGCAACTGCTGCTGCTGGAGCTTTCCGAGTTCAGCCTCTATCAGATCGAGCAGGAGCTTGGGCAGATCGCCCGGGACGAGGGCATCGATTGCCCGGTGAAGGCGCTGCTGGGCTCGGTGCAGCATCGCAACCGCGTGCAGAAGATCATGATCGCCTTCCGCGTGCAGACGGTCTACCACGCCGCGGCCTACAAGCACGTGCCGATGGTCGAGCACAACGTGGTGGAGGGGCTGCGCAACAACGTGATGGGCACCATGGAAACGGCCTGGGCGGCGGTGGAGGCCGGGGTGGAGAGCTTCGTGCTGGTGTCCACCGACAAGGCGGTGCGGCCCACCAACGTGATGGGGGCGAGCAAGCGCCTGGCGGAGCTGGTGTGCCAGGGGGTGGCCAGGGCCCAGGCGGGCACGCGCTTCAGCATGGTGCGCTTCGGCAACGTGCTGGGCTCCAGTGGCTCGGTGGTGCCGCTGTTCCACCGCCAGATCGCCGCCGGCGGCCCGGTGACGGTGACCCACCCGGAGATCACCCGCTACTTCATGACCATCACCGAGGCTGCCCAGCTGGTGATCCAGGCCGGCGCCATGGCGCGCGGCGGCGATGTGTTCGTGCTCGACATGGGCAAGCCGGTCAAGATCGCCGAGCTGGCCGGCCATCTGATCCGCCTCTCGGGGCTGGAGCCGAGCTACCCCGATCGCAAGGCGGGCAGCGCCGGGGGCGGTGAAATCGAGATCCGCTACACCGGCCTGCGCCCCGGCGAGAAGCTCTACGAGGAGCTGCTGATCGGCGAGTGCGTGGAAGCCACCAGCCATTCGCGGATCATGACCGCCAACGAGATCTCGCTGCGCTGGGAAGAGCTGGAAGGGCTGCTCGAGACGCTGTTCGACGCCTGCCTGACCTTCGACGCCCCGCGCATTCGCGAGCTGCTGGAACAGGCGCCGCTGGGCTATCAGCCGCAGAGCGACCCGGTCGACCTGGTGTGGGAGCAGCAGGGCCCCTTGCCGCTGGGGCAAGCCCCGGCGCCGGTAGCGCAAGGCAACGGCATGGCAGCGATGCGCACCTGGTCTGCCTAACGCTGCGCCGCGCCCTGGCGGGCGTGACGTAACGCCCTGATCCTCTCGCCCCCGATTCGCACTACTCCCGCACCACGCTTGCATCGCTCTTTCATTAAATAGGCACCCGACGAAAAGCCGCCGCTTCGAGGCACCGAAGCGGCGGCTTTTTGTGTTTCAGAGTAGGCACAAGGGCGAAATGGACGCCTTTGCTTGAAGCGGCTATGATGCAAATATGTAGCATTAAGGTTGCATGCAAATTGCGAGCTGCTGCCCAGGAGCATATGCCTATGAGTGGTGACGCTATCATCGACCTGGACGACTACCAGGCGCCCGAGACTTTTGAGCGATTCGTGGAGGATCTCAAGCGATCCGCTACGGTGGCGGGTAAGCCGATCATCGATCCCAAGCTCTTCGCGCGAGCATTGAGCATGGATCTACAGACCTTGGCCACCGATGCCCATGTCCACCGGGTCACGCTTTCACGGGCGCAAGGCTCAGAGAAGCTACAAGGCTTTCTGCGAGACTCCTTGCAAGTGCTGCGTGCAGCTACCGACATCAACGGCAATTTTCGACATGCCCTGTTCTGGTTTCGCAATGAGCCCATCAGCACTTTCGATTACCGAACCCCCGAACAACTGGTCAGCGAGGGACGTAGCAAGGATGTCGTGCGCTACCTTCAGGCATTGAGGGCCGGGGCGGTGGGATGAAAATGCAATATGGGCTGGATTGTTTGGCCTATCGCATTCATACGCCCCGTTGGGCTTATGCGCCAACTTGCCGATGTTGCTTTGGAGAGTGGAGCCGTTGGCATCTTGTTTCCTTCAATGGCCAATCCCGAGGGAATGAATCTCGTGGTCTATACGGATGCAATGGTAGAGAGCGATCGGCTGGTCGCTTATGACCCTGCAGGCGATCTGCCCAAGAATCAGCGCTCATGGGAGTAGCACATGTTTTGCTGGTGAGCGTATGGTCAGCTTCCCGCCAGGATAGGGCTGGCCAAGCCGAGCCGAGCCTTGGCTGTGGTGATGTAACGCCCTGACAGGCTCGCGCTGTCATTCATGCAACAGGCCTGCACCGCTTTTTCACTAAATAGGCACCCGACGAAAAGCCGCCGCTTCGATGCACCGAAGCGGCGGCTTTTGGGTTTCAAGGCCTGGTTTTGTGCTGCTGCAAGATGGCGCTGCTGCAAGGGGGTGCGCCAAGGATGAGCTGTGGCGAGTATTCGCAAATGGCTGGATGAAAACGGAGTAACGCCATGAACAACCTCATGGTCATTGATGGCTATCGGGCCATCATCCAGTACGACCCCGAGATCGAGATGTTCCGGGGAGAATTTACCGGCCTGAATGGTAGCGCGGACTTCTACGCAGACAGTGTGGAGGCGCTACGGGAGGAGGGTAAGACGTCGCTGCGCATCTTCCTGGAGGTGTGCCAGGAGAAAGGGATCGAACCCACCAAGGCCTACTCGGGAAAATTCCAGGTGCGACTGCCGGAGGGACTGCATCGGGATGCGGTGGACGCAGCGAGGGCGCGCGGTGAAAGCCTGAATCAGTTTGTCGCCCACGCCATCCAGCATGAATTGTCAGCGTAGA
>NZ_FPBP01000010.1 GCF_900116705.1 Halomonas korlensis
CCGCCCGGCAGGTAGCCGGCCAGCGCGTGGCCCTCGGCCATGCCGCCGCCATACTCCTCGACCAGCTCGTTGAGCGTGATGCCGGCGGGCGCCAGGTGCACCCCGGGGCGCTTGACGCGACCCGAGAGCGAAAAGCTCCTGAGCCCCGAGCGGCCGTGGCGGCCGTGGCCGGCAAACCAGGCGGCGCCCTTCTCCCAGATCCGCGGGATCCAATACACCGTCTCGACGTTGTTGACCAGCGTCGGGCGGCCGAACAGCCCCACCTGGGCGACGAACGGCGGGCGATGGCGCGGCTTGCCGGGCTTGCCCTCCAGCGACTCGATCATCGCCGATTCCTCGCCGCAGATGTAGGCGCCGGCCCCGCGGCGCAACACGATATAGCCCGGCGCGACCAGGCCTTCGGCCTCGAGCTCGGCGATCGCCGCGTGCAGCACCCGGTGCAGCCCGGGGTACTCGTCGCGCAGGTAGATATACAGCGCCTCGGCCTCCACCGCCCAGGCGCTGACCAGCGCGCCCTCGAGAAAGCGGTGCGGCGCGCGTTCGAGATAGACGCGGTCCTTGAAGGTGCCGGGCTCGCCCTCGTCGGCGTTGATCGCGCAGTAGCGCGGCCCGGGCTCCTGGCGCACGAAGTGCCATTTCTTGAAGGTGGGAAAGCCGGCCCCGCCGAGACCGCGCAGGTTGGCCTGTTCGAGCTCATTCATCAGCGCCTCGACGCTGACGCGTCCCTCGCGGCAGTTGGCGAGCAGCCGGTAGCCGCCGGCCTCGCGGTACTCGGCAAGACGCTGCCAGACGATCGCCTCGGGATGGTAGTGGCCGGTGTCGACCACCGCCTCGACGCCCTCGCGGGTGGCGTAGAGCACGTGGTGGTGGCCCACCTCGGCCACCGGCGCGGTCTCGCAGCGGCCCATGCAGGGCGCGCGCACCACGCGCACCGCGGCCGGGTCGACGCCGGCCTCGAGCTCGGCCTGCAGCGTCGCCGCACCGGCCAGCTGGCAGGACAGCGAGTCGCAGACCCGCACCGTCACCGCCGGCGGCGGCGCCTGGTCGTCGTGGACCACGTCGAAGTGGGCGTAGAAGGTCGCGGTCTCGTAGACCGCGGCCATCGGCAGATTCATGTAAGCGGAAAGCGCCCGCAGGTTGACCAGCGACAGGTGGCCGTGGGCGTCCTGGATCACGTGCAGGTGCTCGATCAACCGGTCGCGGTGGCGCAGCGCGGGCTCGACACGCTCGTCGCCGAGCCATTGGCGCAGCGCGGCCAGGGCGACGGGGGGCAGCTCGCGGCCACGCGGCCTGCCGCGGAAACGGCGCTGGGGGTTGGCGGTCGATTCTGTCATGGCGGGCTCGTCATGTTGTCGGGGCGGAACGCTCGTCTGCCTGGCCTTCAGCCTGGCTCGCCTAGCGCAGTCTTTCCAGGTAACTCGCCCCACCGAGGTTGGCCATCTGCTGGCGGATCCAGGCGCTACGCCGATCGATATGGGCGCTGGGCTGGGAGGCGCTCCAGTGGCGAGGGTTGGGCAGGATGGCCGCCAGGCGACTGGCCTGGACCTGGCTGAGCCCATCGGCGGTGACGCCGAAATAATGTCTGGCGGCGGCGTCCAGGCCGAACACGCCGTTGTCCCACTCGACGATATTGAGATAGACCTCAAGAATCCGCTTCTTGGGCCAGAACACTTCGATCAGCACGGTGAACCAAGCCTCCAGCCCCTTGCGCACCCAGCTTCGCCCGGTCCACAGGAAGAGATTCTTGGCGGTCTGCTGGGTGATGGTGCTGGCGCCACGCAGGCGGTTACCGTTGCGGCTGGCCTCCAGAGCACGACGCATCTGATCGAGGTCGAACCCGAAGTGGTTGGGAAAACGCTGATCCTCGGTGGCAATCACCGCCAGCTTGGCGTTATCGGAGAGTGCGTCCCAGCGTCGCCAGCGGTGTTTGATGCGGATCGGCTCCTGCGCAACCCAGGACTGGACCTTGCGTTCGAGCATGACCATGGAGCCGAATACCGGCACCACGCGAAACAGCAGCACCAGCAACAAGGAAAGCGCCACGAAGCCGATACCGGTCATGACCAGGATGCGCAGCCCGCGCTGCCACCACAGCGAGCGCGTCACCGACCCGTGGCGCGCTGACGGGCGAAAGGGGTTCAACCCTTGAGCCGCTTCGCGTGATAACGCAGATGCTCCTCAATGAACGAGGCGATGAAGAAGTAGCTGTGATCGTAACCCGGCTGACGACGCAGAGTCAGCGGATGATCGTGCTTGGCGCATACCGCTTCAAGTCGCTCGGGCTTGAGCTGTTCCTCGAGGAAGTCGTCGGCTTCGCCCTGGTCGATGAACAGCGGCTGGCTCGAGGCGCCTCGAGCCACCAGCTCGCAGGTATCATACTGGGTCCACTTGCCACGATCTTCGCCCAGGTAGCCACTGAAGGCCTTCTGTCCCCAGGGGCACTCGGACGGGTTGACGACCGGCGCGAACGCCGATACCGAGCGGTAATGCCCGGGACGCCGCAGCGCCATGACCAGAGCCCCATGGCCACCCATGGAATGGCCGCTGATCGATTCCCGGCCATTGACGGGAAAGTGCTGCCGCACCACCGAGGGCAACTCCTCGGCCACGTAGTCATACATGCGGTAGTGCTTCTTCCAAGGCAGCTGCGTGGCGTTGACGTAGAAACCAGCGCCGCTGCCGAAGTCGAAGCTGTCATGCTCGCCCGGCAGGTCGGTGCCGCGCGGGCTGGTGTCCGGGCAGACGATAGCGATACCGAGCTCGGCGGCGACGCGATGGGCGCCGGCCTTTTGCATGAAGTTCTCGTCGGTGCAGGTTAACCCCGAAAGCCACCACAGCAGGGGTACGCGTTCATTCTCGGCCTGGGGGGGCAGGTAGATGGAAAATGTCATCTCACAGTCCAGCGCCCGTGAGCGGTGGCGATAGCGTTTATGCCAGCCACCGAAGCTCTTGTTGGCCGAGACCAGCTCGAGGTGTTCGGTCATGGTCATGAGGTTAAACTCCTGATCGGTGGCTCAATAATGAAGCACGGTGCGGATGCTTTCGCCACGGTGCAGCAATTCAAAGGCTTCGTTGATTTGCTCGAAAGGCATATCTTGAGTGATGAAGTCGTCGATGTTGATCTCGCCATTCATGTACTGATCCACATAGCCCGGCAGCTCGGTGCGACCCTTGACGCCCCCGAACGCCGAGCCTTTCCAGACACGCCCAGTGACCAGTTGGAAGGGCCGTGTAGAGATCTCCTCGCCAGCCCCGGCCACGCCAATGATCACCGACTCGCCCCAGCCCTTGTGGCAGCACTCCAGCGCCGAGCGCATGACGTTGACGTTGCCGATGCACTCGAAAGAATAGTCGACGCCGCCATCGGTGAGATCGACGATCACCTGCTGGATGGGGTCACTGTAGTCCTTGGGGTTGACGAAATCGGTGGCGCCAAACTGTTCGGCCAGCTTGAACTTCTCCGGGTTGACGTCAATGGCGATGATCCGCGAGGCCTTGGCCATTACCGCGCCCTGGATCACCGCCAGGCCGATGGCGCCCAGGCCAAAGACGGCGACGGTCGCGCCCGGTTCGACCTTGGCGGTGTTCATCACCGCGCCAATGCCGGTGGTTACGCCGCAGCCCAGCAGGCAGATCTTGTCCATCGGCGCCGCTTTGGAGACCACGGCCAGCGAGACCTCGGGCAGCACCGTGTACTCGCTGAAGGTAGAGGTGCCCATGTAGTGGTGCAGCATCTTGCCATCCAGCGAGAAGCGTGAGGTGCCATCCGGCATCACGCCCTTGCCCTGGGTGGCGCGCACCGCACCGCACAGGTTGGTCTTGCCCGAGAGGCAGAACTTGCACTGGCCGCACTCGGCGGTATAAAGCGGGATGACGTGGTCGCCAGGCTTTACGCTGGTGACGCCCTCGCCTACCTCTTGCACGACGCCGGCCCCCTCGTGGCCCAGCACCGCCGGAAAATTGCCTTCCGGGTCGGCACCAGAGAGGGTAAAGGCATCGGTATGGCAAACACTCGTGGCAGCGATTTTCACCATCACTTCACCAGCCTTGGGACCCTCGACGTCGATTTCGACCAGTTCCAACGGCTTGCCCGCTTCCAGGGCAACGGCGGCACGTGACTTCATGGTTTCTTCCTCGTTCGGTGTGTTGATCCTGCTGTCAGTCTAGGCAATTCGACGCCTTGAGAGAAACTGCATCAAACACATGATATTGTTGTCATAGAGCAACAGTCCGCGCAGGAGAGGCTACGATGCAACGCTGGGACAGGATCGAAGCCTTCGTAGAAGTGGTACGCCTGGGCACCTTCGCGGCCGCGGCTCGACACCTCAAGGTCTCGAACTCCCATGTCAGCCGCCTGGTCAGCCAATTGGAAAACCAACTGGGGACGACTCTGCTCTATCGGACCACCCGGCAGATTCGCCTCACCGACACCGGCGCCCTCTATTACGAGCACTGCCATCACTTGTTCGACGGCTTTCGCGAGGCCGAGGCGGCGATCAACGACCTACAGGCCCAACCTAAGGGCGTGCTCAGATTGACCTCGGCAACCACCTTCGGTGAGCGCTTCATCGCGCCATTGATCAATGATTTCCTCTGCCAGCATCCGCAACTCGAGATCCGCCTGCACTTCACCAATCGCCAGGTAGATATCATCGACGAAGGATACGACATCGCCATCCGCATGGGCACGCTCAGGGACTCGACATTGATTGCCCGGCGTATCTGCGAACGCCACGAGTACGTGGTCGGTTCCCCGGAGTATTTTACCCGGATGCCTCAGCCCCATACCTTGTCGGAGCTCTCCCGCCACCGTTGCCTGGTGGGCTCACGCGACCTCTGGCGATTCGATGTCGACGGAGTGCGCCGCGAAGTGAGGGTCGAGGGTCCCTGGGAGGGTAACTCGGGACCGGCCCTGCTCGATGCCGCCCTGAAGGGCCTGGGACTGGCTCAGTTGCCCGACTACTATGTGGACCCCTACCTGGCCAGCGGTGAGCTGGTCTCGGTGCTCGATGCCTACCGTCACGACGATACCGCGGTATGGGCCGTCTACCCACGCCATCGCCACCGCTCTCCCAAGGTACATCAGTTTATCGGTTATCTGATCGAGCATATCGGTGAACTGCTGCCCGTGCGTCGATGAGCCCGGCAGGAAGTTCCCGAGGCATCCGCCGCGTTGGCAAAATGCCGCAAAGTACCATAGCTTGAAGGCATGCCATACTCGGCATTCAACCACCATCACGTGCGAGGTATTAGATGAATAACGCCAATTTCCGCACGGGTGCTGCACCGATTGTCGCCATGGCGTTGTTCGCGGTGACGCTTCTTGCAGCCCCCCTGACCCTGGCCAATGACTACCCCACCGAAACCCGCGTCGACTACGTTCTCGGCTGCATGGCAGCCAATGGCCAGGATTATCTGGTGATGCAGAAGTGCTCATGCAGCATCGACGTGATTGCCGAGCTCATGCCCCATGAGGACTTCGAAGCCACGAGGACCGTGATGGGCATGCAGGATCAACCCGGCGAGTTGGGCATGTTGTTCCGCACGGAACGCAGCATGCAAGAGGATTTGAACCACTTCCGCAGCGTGCAGGCCGAAGCCGACCTGCGCTGTTTCTGAGCGACATGATCCGGCATATCCCGATTGCCGCCAGGCTGATACCTTCCCTCGGCGCCGCGCTGATGATGCTTTGTGCCCCGCCTGCGGTGCTGGCAGACGATGCCGTACTGGCCCAGGGCGAGCGGGTCTTCCGCAACCAGTGCCGGGGCTGTCACTCGCTGACACCCGACAGGCACATCGCTGGCCCCAGCCTGCATGGCGTGGTCGGGCGCCGCGCCGGTGAGGTCGCGGACTTCGGGTACTCCGCAGCCCTGCAGGAAGCACAGCTTGTGTGGACCCCCGAGACCCTCGACCACTTCCTGACTGACCCGGATGCCTACCTGCCGGGCACACGCATGGTGTTCTGGGGGCTGCCGGAGGACGCTCGACAGGCGCTGATCATTTATTTACGGCATGTCGGAGCGCCTTAGTTGCTCGCCACTTACTCGCCACTTACTCGCCGCTGCCTCCCTTGCGCGCCATCATGCCCCGCGCTGGATTATAGGCGAGAATCGCCAACCCCAGCAGCACGACCGTCGTTACCAGGGAGATCGAGACGGCCTCGGCATGGAAGCGTTCGTACATCGCGAAACGGATCATTTCCACGGCATAGGTGAAGGGGTTGAAGGCGGCGAGCTGGTAGACCAGATAGCTGCCCTCGCGGATCCGCCAGAGGGGGTAGAGAGCCGAGGAAAGGAAGAACATTGGGAAGATCACGAAATTCATAATGCCGGCGAAGTTCTCCAGCTGACGCACAAAGCTCGACAGCAGCATGCCTAGGGCCCCGACCATAAAGCCAGTCACCACCAGCGCCGGCAACACCAGCACATAGCCCGCCAGCGGCGCCTGCACCCCATAGAGATAGGCGATGGCCAGGAACACATAGACCTGCACGATCGATACCAGAGTGCCGGCCAGCAGCTTGCTGACCAGCAGATACCAGCGCGGGAAGGGGCTGACCAGCAGGACACGCATGCTTCCCATCTCGCGATCGTAGACCATCGACAGCGAACTCTGCATGCCGTTGAAGAGCTGAATCATGCCGACCAGCCCCGGGACGATATAGACCTCATAGAGGACGTAGGTCTGATAGGGCTCGGTCATGGCCACACCTAGCGCCATGCGGAAACCGGCGGCAAATACGAACAACCACACCAGCGGCCTGACCAGTGCGGCCACGAAACGCGAACGCTGGTGCACGAAGCGCAGCAGTTCACGACTGACCACCCCACGAAGGCAGTGCCCGTAGCGCGCCAGGTTCATCGGGCGGCCCCCTGGGTCAGTCGATCGAAGGCCTCGCCGATCGAGGCACTGCCAGCATGTGATACTACCTCGGTAACGCTACCATCGGCGCGAATCTGGCCACGATGCAGCACGATCACCCGATCGTCAGGATGGACCTCGTCGATCAGGTGAGTGGCCCACAGCACGGCCACGCCCTGCTCACGACACAGTTGGTGGACATGGTCCACCAGAGCGCGTCGTGATGCGATGTCGAGACCCACCGTGGGTTCATCCAGCAGCAACAGCTGCGGATCATGCAGCAGGCCCCGGGCGATCTCGATGCGCCGACGTTGGCCTCCGGACAAGTGGCGAACGCGCTGCCGCAGGCTGTCCTGCAACCCCACCCGAGCAAGCTGCAGCGAGGCACGTCGCCTCGCCTCGGCCGGCGCCATGCCGTGCAAGGCGGCATGGTAGGTCAGGTTCTGCCTGACGGTGAGGTCCAGATCCAGGGTGGGCTGCTGGAATACCACCCCCATCCGAGCATGAGCCTGGACCGAATGGCGATTCAGGTCATGGCCGCCAATGCATATCCCGCCCTGGCGATAGGCGTAGAGCCGGGTGATCAGGGAGAACAGCGTGGTCTTGCCGGCCCCGTTGGGGCCAAGCAGCACCGCGAACTCCCCCGCCCGAAGGACAAAGGACAGCGACTCCAGCACCGGCTGGCCACTGTAGCTGAACCCGAGATCCCGCACGCTCAGGGCAGGCTCGTCACCCGGCGGTTCGTCCCGCTCGCCTTGCTCTAGGACGCCTGTCGTAGCCATCGCCTGGGTCACGGCTCGACGACCACCCCCCAAGGGAAGCGGCCCACGGGTATCGAGCGGATCGCCTCGAGGTCGTCGACATCGATCACGGTGACGTCGCCACTCACCCCGTTGGTGGTATAGAGGCGACTCTCGTCAGCATTGAGGGCCAGGTGCCAGACACGCTGCCCCACCAGCAGGTAGTCGAGCACCTCATAGCTCTGCTGGTCGATCACCGCAACCCGGTTGGAGGGACCCAGGGCGACGAAGCCATAGCGCCCGTCCGAGGTCAGTGCCACACCCACCGCCTGCACGGTCTCCCGGGGCACCCCCGGCACATCGAAGCGGATCGTGTGGGCGACATCGAACGTCTCCTGCATATCGAGGATCGACACCGTGGCCCCGACCTCCGCGGAGACCCAGGCCTCCGAGCCATCGGCCGTAAACTCGGCATGCCGGGGTCGCGCGCCCATTAGCCGATGATGGACCGCCTCCATCGCCTCCAGATCGACGATATGCGCCATGTTGGAGGTTTCGGTGGTCGCGATCAGCCATTTCCCATCGGGGCTTATTCCCACTCCCTCGGGCTCGACGCCCACGGGAATCTCCGTCACCAGCCTGCGCTGCTCATAATCCAGTACCGAGACGATGTTGTCGTCCTCGTTGGAGACATAGACGTAGGAGCGATTGGGGTCGACCCGGATCACCTCCGGATCCTCGCCAGAGGACAGGCTGCTTACGACCTCCAGTGATTCGAGATCGATCATGTCGATGGCCTCGTCATCGCCCACCGCCACGAACAGTTGGCTGCCATCGCTGCTGAAGGCCATGGCACGCGGCCGGCGCCCGACCTTGATGGTCTCGACCACCTCCAGGGTCTCGCCGTCGATCACCGATACAGTGTTGTCCTTCTCGTTGGAGACGAAGACACGTTCGGCCAAGGCAAGAGCTGGCAACAGCACCAGCGCTGCCCCTAGGAAAGGCCCCATGAGAGCAGGCCCCAGCGCCGTGCGACCAAGGCGTTGCGCCCGTGATGCGAATGATCTGATCAGAAACGGCATGTCGATTCCCCCTCGTCAGCCCCTAATGAGTCCATGGGGGAGCGCGGATGCAGATAGCCCTCCTGAGGAGACACGGAGGCCACCATGCGCGGCCCGGTCACCAGGATCGGTTGGCGCAGTTGATGGTTCCAGGTGCGATAACTCACCGGCAGTCCCAGGTAACCGGCCAGTTCGAACTCCTCGCTGAGCATGTAGTCGAGGACTTCGCCGCGTGCCACCGAGCCGGTCCTTGCCGCAGCTTCCCCCAGCGAGCGCACGGCCAGCCAGGCCGCGAAGTCGATCGGCGTCATCGAGCGCCCGGCCTGATCCTCGAAGCGCCGCTGCAACTGCACAGCCCCCCAGGACTCGTGGGCACGGTGCCAGGCGGTGGCGATCAGGCCCTGGGTACCGACCACCGGCCGGGGCAGCCAGCCCTGATAGGGAAAGTACTCGCCGAAATAGTCGTTCTCATCGGCGATGACCAGTACGTCATGCTCATCGATATCCTGCACGAAGACCGGAATCTCGCGCTGTATGGCATGAAATCCCCCCTCGGCACGTCTTGCCATGGGATCATGGGGCCACATCTTCTCGCCAACGATGTCGTGGCCGAAACGCTCGGCCGACTCACGAAAGGCCTCGGCCAGCAATCGATCCTCGTCGGTATTGCCATGAACCAGGGCCCAGCGATCCCACTGTTTATAGGCCAGGAACTGGGCCAGCGCATCGGCCAGCATGCGGCGGCTGGGGGTGGTATGGAAAAGATTGGCGTGACAGGCATCGCTGCGCAGCGCATTGTCGCGGGCCGAGACATTGAAGACCACGCGATCGCCCAGGGCCGACGCGCCCAGCACCTCTTCCAGAGCCTCCCGGGGCAAGTCACTGAGTATCCAGTCGGCGCCCTGCTCGATCAGCTCGTCCAGGCCTTCAAGTATCTCGCCGTCGCGGGGTACGATCGCCTCGGCCAGCTCGAACCGCTGACCCAGAAACTGGCCGGTAGCATTGTTGTCGTTGATCGCCAGGCGTGCCCCCTGCCGCCCTTCGTCGTCGAGGACCGGGTCGAGCACCGACAAGGGCTCCAACTCGTCGTCAGGTTCCAACCCCAGGTACCCCACGGTGAGGGTCTCAGCCTGTTGGTCGCCTTCCTGAGCACCAACCATGCCGGGCAGCCCCAAGGTCACCATGGTCAGCCCCAACAATAGCCATCCTGCTGTTCCTCGCCTGGTCCCAAGCCTTGTTGTCCCGTCATCGAATGCCTGCACGCGGTGTCCTTATTCTTTATGGTTTGAACCTGCTGGGCTTTCTTCTACTTACTAATTTCTACCTACTAAAGCTCGGACCGGATCACTCTCACCATCCGGCTCAGCTCCTCCTCGAGCAGGGAGGGTTTCTCGCACATTACCGGCAGGAGCTGCTGGCGCTTCTGGAAGGTTCGCTGTTCCCAGTGCAGCTCCTTTCGTAGCTCCTCGATGTCGGCGCCGCTGGCCTCGCTCGAGGCGCGCAGGACCTCGAGTTCATCGACCAGTACCGTGAGTCGATCCAGCCGCTTGACCTGACCCCGCGATGCACTGCGGATGCGTTCGATGATGCGACTGCGTTCACGATCGATGCGCTCGAACAGGCCGGCAAACAGCAGCGTCAGGCGCTCTTCGCGATCGGCCTCCGGCTGGCCTGCCACCTGCGCGACGAAATCGTGAACGCGTTGGAGGGCCTCTTCACGCGGTGTCTCGCGAGCGGTCGCGAAGCGCACCACGCGACCGACCTCCTCGTCCTCCCACCAGGAACGCTCCAGTGCCTCGGGGGACGGTCCGGTCCAGATGGTGCCCCAGGCCAGCTCGGGGATCAGGCGTTGCACACAGGGCCAATCCGGCGGCCCGGTGGCCGCTCGCTGCGCGCGGGCATCCGGCACCCCGAGACCCAGAATTATCATCGTCAGGCCCAGCGCCAAGCCCGTGACCCGCTTGTCACTTTTCATCCCGGCCTCCCGAGGCGGCAAAGGGTTGGATCAGCTGACCGTGCCGGTCGAGAAGCGGAACGTCATAGTCGACAAGAATGGCATTGATCTCGTCCTGACGCCGATCGATGAAGTCATTGAGGGTGTCTTTCCAGTACGGTTCTCCCTGCCGTACGCCCATGGTGATGCGGTAATCCAGGCGAGCATCGGTGCTATCGTCGACCAGCGGGACCACTTTCAATGGCGGCGTCTGGCGCGCCGCGTAGTAGCCGGCGATCGGGCCCCAGAGTACCGCACCGTCGGTTCTGCCGGCCGCCACGTCCTCGATGGCTTCTCTGGCCGGCGTCCTCGCCCGGGTATCGGTCTGCAGCGCGTACCCCTCCACTCGGGCGCCGACTCGACGCAACGGCACCAGCGGTGGGGTCTCGGAAACGACGCCGATGCGTCGGCCCTTCAGGGCCTCATCATCCAGCGAAGACACGTCCAGATCGGTGTCCGCGGGCACCGCCAGCGAATAGATGGAGCGATAGTAGTCATTAGTGTTCTGCACGAAGCCATAACCGGCAGCGACGCCGATCATCACGTCACAGAGGCGCAGCTCCAGAGTGTTGCGCACGAAGCCCATCACCTGGGGGGCCCAGACATACTCCAGGGGAAGGCCTAGATCATCAGCCAGCAGCTCGGCGATGCGGTTCTCGAACCCTTCACCCGCTTCGTTGGTGAAGGGCAGGTTGTTACCATCGGCACAGACCCGCAGCCGATCGCGTTGCGTCAGTTCGGGCAGGTCGGCCCGTACATCACCTGCGAACATGGCCAGGCAAGCCAGCAAGCCCACCATGGCCTGCCCCTTCCGCCCCGCATCGATACGCATTCGCCCCCTCCTTCCCCATCGTCTTCCATGATCGACCGCCACTGGACCACGGTTGTCTTGTCTAAAAAGCCAGTAGCACCGGCCACTTCAATCTTGTTCTCCATTATTCTTGTTCGCTGCCACTTCCTCCTCGATCACTTTGGGGCGACCCCGGCCGAGGTCTCCGGCACCGCGTGCCTTCATATAGCTGTAGATGTTCTCGATATTGTTCAGAACATACTCATCGTCGGCGAAGGAGGGCATAACCCTGCCGGGCTGGATTTCCAGACCACTGGCAACGGTGTGGGAAAAATCTCCGAAGCTGCGCCGCTCGGCGGCCTGGATCAGGCTCGGGGCAAAGGAAGACCCCAGCCCATCCGGACCATGGCAGGCCATGCAGGAACGGGTATAGGCAATGTAGCCATCGTAGGTGCCTTGATCGACCTTGCCGTTGATGACGGTATAGTCACCGGGGCCGGCCACCGGCTGTGACGAAGCTTTTTCTACCTCGTTGCCAGCGGCCTGGGCCGTGACACCAGTGGCCATGAGAAACATGATTCCTAGGGTGCCTAGGACGTCGACACCGAGCTGCCGCGGGGTCCTGGTCAAGATCATGCGATCTCCTCGAGCGTTATGATGTTGTACGTTACGTCGCTAATACAGCAGTAAGCCTCGAAAGAAGCTCCGATGGCAATTACCATTTTGTAGTTGGGAATGCGATAACTGGAGCATCAAATGGCACGAGGCCTCCAGCCTCGTGCCATCGATGGTATCTGATCGAACGATCAGGCATCCGGCAGGGCAAATACGGTCAGTATTCCGCCTAGTTCGGTATAGTCCTTAAGGGCGGAGAAGGCACTCACAGCCCCCAGCCCCTCTTCGGGGTCTTCTAGTCCTGCCGCGAGGCCGATACCGGCCCAGCCCCCGACCCCGGACAAGACACCGATGTACTGCTTGCCTTCGTGCTGGAAGGTATTGATGTTGCCGATGATCCCGGACGGCGTCTTGAAGCGCCACAGTTCCTCGCCGGACTCGATGTCCACCGCCTTCATGTAACCCTCCAGGGTGCCGTAGAAGGCCAGATCACCGGCCGTGGCCAAGGCCCCACTCCACACGGCGAAACGCTCATCGATTTCCCAGACGGTCTCGCCAGCGACCGGATCCCAGGCGATGAAACTACCCATGCGACCTTCCATGTCGCCTTCCTGAGTCGGTGCGGGCATCATGGTCAAGGTCGCCCCTACATAGGGTTGGCCGGCGACATATTCGGTCTCGAAGGGTTCGTAGTTCATGCAGATGCGATTGATGCCGGCATAGAGCAGCCCGGTCTCGGGCGAGTAGGCACTCGGCTGCATGTTCTTGGCGCCCATGGCGGTGGGACAGATGTTGGTGGTATTAACATCGACCCCCTGCCGGAAGGTGCTGAACTCCTCGCTGACGTTGGGACGCCCTGTTTCAAGGTCATAGCTGTCCGCCCAGTTGGTCTCCGGGGCAAACTTCTCGGCAACCAGCAGTTCGCCGCTCTCGCGGTCCATCAGGAAACCGAAGCCGGTACGGTCGATGATCGCCAGCCCCTTGCGCTGCTCGCCCTCAAACTCGACATCAATCAACTGGTTTTCGTTGACGCCGTCATAGTCCCACTCATCGAAGGGGACCTTCTGATAGACCCACTTGGTTTCACCGGTATTGGGATCGCGGGCGAAGACAGTGATCGCCCACTTGTTGTCGGCGGGCTCACCATCGATGGTGCGCTGTTCCGGGTTCCAGGTGCCGGGGTTGCCGGTCCCGTAATAGATCAGGTCGAGCTCCGGGTCATAGGTGACCCAGCCCCAAGGGGCGCCGCCACCGCGTTCCCACTCGCCTTCCGGCCAAGTGGAGATTCCCAGGTCGGCCTCGCCGATCGGCTCGCCGAGCATGGTAGTGGTCTCAGGGTCCAGCAGCACCTCATCGTCGGAGCCCTGGGAGTAACCGCGCCACTCCATCTCGCCAGTCTCGACGTTATAGGCGGTCAGGTGGCCGCGGACGCCGAACTCGCCACCGCTGTTGCCCACGATGACCTTGTCGTGCACCACCAGCGGCGACATGGTCATGGTCTCGCCCTCGGTGTGGTCGCCGTTCTCGGCTTCCCAGAGCAGTTCGCCCGACTCGGCATCCAGCGCGATGACGGTATTGTCACCCTGATTGAGGAAAAGCTTACCGTCGGCATAGGCCAGGCCGCGGTTGACCGTGTCGCAGCAATAGACCGGGATGACCCGCGAGTCCTGGTCCGGCTCGTAGCTCCAGACGATGCGTCCCTCGTCCTCGAGATCCAGGGCAAAAACCTTGTTGGGGAAGGGGGTATGGATGTAGAGCCGTCCATCACCGACATATAGCGGCCCGCCTTCATGTCCCCGCAGTACGCCGGTGGAAAACTGCCACTGGGCACGCAGGTCCTGGACGTTGTCGCGGTTGATCTGGTCCAGTTGGCTGTAGCGATTACCTTGGTAATTGCCCAGCTGAGTGGCCCAGAAGTCGGGATTTTGCTGGAGGTCGAGTTGATTCTGGTTGGCATGCGCCAAGGATGCGGCCATCAATCCGGCAGCCGTCATCACGAGACCTGGGTAGCGAAGCATGGCGTTGTCTCCGTTGCACTGCAAGATGTGCCCTGGGTAGCGGCACATCTCGTTGTGATTGTGGTTATGGGTTCTGTTTCAGGCAGTGACATATGAATGTCTAGCACATTTGTGGATACCACTAGCGTTGACTAGGAAGAATTCAGCACCTGCATGCAGTCAAAAGAGTTTTTCCCTGCAGCAACAATCCTGTCATATGTCCAGGCCAGCCGCATGGGGCCACGCCTGGCACGGTGCCGACCGTCGATAGTTTGCGTCCAAGCCCCAGACGCATGACTTTAGTAGCAAGGTGGCGCTGCTGTTCTGTGCTTTACTGAGATGTGGAAGCTCTACAACATCCATCTATCTCACGGAGGTGTCCCATGTGGACCAAACCCGCTTATACCGACTTACGGCTTGGCTTCGAAGTAACCCTGTATATTTCCAATCGCTGACGCTACGCTCAACGCGGTGGAACAACTTGGGCTGACGTCCCTAGCAAGGGACGTCAGCCCTGTCGTTTGGGGACAGGCTCAGGGACAGGAAATTATCCATGCAGGTACTGGTGCTCGGTGCGGCGGCGGGGGGTGGTTTTCCGCAATGGAACTGTAACTGCACGCTGTGCCATGGTGTTCGACAGGGCAGCATCGAGGCCAGACCGCGCACTCAGTCATCGATCGCCATCAGCAGCGACGGCGAGCGCTGGCTGCTGTGCAATGCCTCGCCGGACATCCGCAGCCAACTGGCCAGCAATCCCGAGTTGCATCCCAGGCGTGTGCCAAGGGACAGCGGTATCGCGGGAGCCCTGCTGGTGGACGGCCAGATCGATCACGCCACGGGGTTGCTGTCGTTGCGCGAGGGTTGCCCCCTGGACGTCTGGTGCACACCCAACGTGCACCAGGACTTGAGCAGTGGCTTTCCGCTTTTCACCATGCTCAAGCACTGGCAGGGTGGCCTGGTCTGGCATCCCATCGCGGTCGACGGCGAGCATCTGGAGGCCACCTTCGAGGTGCCAGCGTGCCCGGGCCTGACCTTTACCGCCCTGTCGCTGACCAGCAACGCACCGCCCTACTCCCCGCGTCGTGGCGCCCCGACCCCAGGCGACAATATCGGCCTGCTGATCGAGGATCGCCGCCGCGGCACCACTCTCTTCTATGCGCCCGGGCTCGGCGAGCTTGACGATCGGGTACGCGGCTTCCTGCGCCGGGCCGACTGCGTGCTGGTCGATGGCACCCTGTGGCGTGACGACGAGCTGCTGCGTGCCGGTGTCGGACAGGCCACCGGCCGCGACATGGGTCACCTGGCGCTGTCCGGCGAGCAGGGTCTGCTGGCCGAACTCGCTGCCCTGCCGGCCACCACCCGTCGGGTACTGATCCATATCAACAACACCAACCCGATCCTCGACGAAGGGTCGCAGGAACGTGCCACCCTGATCCATCAGGGAGTCGAGGTCGCCTTCGATGGCTTGCGGCTGGACGTGTGAACCCGTGTGAACCAGCCGCGTCTCACGTCAGGGACTGGCGTTGCGCTTGCTGTCATCCCTGAAGCAGTCATGGCACGCCCAGCCACAACGACAGAGGAGCCACACATGACAAGTATCGCCTCGCCGCTGGCGAGTTCGCAGGGGGATGCCCTGAGCCCCGAGGCCTTCCGAGAGGCCCTGATGGCCAAGGGGGCCTACTACCATATCCACCACCCCTATCAGGTGGACATGGCCGAGGGGCGTGCTACCCCCGCGCAGCTGCGTGGCTGGGTCGCCAACCGCTTCTATTACCAGATCAACATTCCCCAGAAGGATGCCGCCCTGCTCGCCAACTGTCCCGACGCCGCCACCCGCCGTCGCTGGATCCAGCGGCTGCTCGACCACGACGGGCATGGCGAGGATGGCGGCGGCATCGAGGCCTGGCTGACCCTGGGCGAGGCGGTAGGGTTGAGCCGCGACGAGCTCTGGTCCCAAGAGCACGTGCTCCCCGGCGTGCGCTTCGCCGTGGACGCCTATGTCAACTTCGTGCGTCGTGCCGACTGGCGGGAGGCGGCGATCTCCTCGCTTACCGAGTTATTCGCCCCGGCGGCTCACAAGAGTCGCCTGGATACCTGGCCGACCCACTATCCCTGGATCAACGTGGCAGGCTATGGCTACTTCCGCAAGCGCTTGAAGGAAGCGCGCCGTGATGTCGAGCATGGCCTGGAAGTAGCGCTGGCGGTCTGCACCACCGCTGCCGCCCAGCAACGCGCCCTGGACATTCTGCAGTTCAAGCTCGACGTGCTCTGGTCGATGCTCGACGCCATGACCCTCGCCTACCAACTCGACCGGGCGCCCTACCATAGCGTCACCGACCGGCGCGTCTATCACCGGGGGCTGTCATGAGCGAAGCCTCCATCGACGGTCGCAGCGTCTGCCGCCTGCGGCCCGGCTGGCGCCTGCAGTGGGAAGAGACCCAGCAGCGTCACGTGCTGCTCTATCCCGAGGGCATGGTGCAGCTCAACGACACCGCCGGCGCCATCCTCGCCCAGCTCGATGGGCAACGGGACGTGGACGCGGTGATCGCGACCCTGCAGGTGCAGTTCCCTGACGCTCCCCCCGCGGCCATCGCCGAGGACGTCCACGAGTTCATGGTCGACGCCGCGCAACAAGGGTGGATCCATCATGACTGACCGCACCGACACCGTAACCACCAACGGCCAGACCGGCGCCCCGCTGTGGCTGCTCGCCGAGCTGACCTATC
This sequence comes from Halomonas korlensis, assembly GCF_900116705.1. Lineage (GTDB taxonomy): Bacteria > Pseudomonadota > Gammaproteobacteria > Pseudomonadales > Halomonadaceae > Halomonas > Halomonas korlensis. The sequence goes on from NZ_FPBP01000010.1 coordinate 16,784, forward strand.
GCTGCCCGCTGCAGTGTTCCTACTGCTCCAATCCACTGGACTTCGCCGCGGTCAAGGAGGAGCTCGATACCGCGGAGTGGATCGACACCCTGACCCAGGCGCGTGCCATGGGGGCCGTACAACTAGGCTTTTCGGGTGGCGAGCCACTGGTTCGCCGGGACCTCGAGACCCTGGTGGCCGAGGCCCGTCGACTGGGTTTCTACAGCAACCTGATCACCTCCGGCCTGGGACTCGACGAGTCGCGCATCGAGGCGCTGCGCGAGGCAGGGCTCGACCACATCCAGATCAGCCTGCAGGCCTCCGACCCTGATGTCGCCGCGGCGGTGGCCGGCTCGCGCAAGGCCTACGGCAAGAAGCTGGCCATGGCGCGGGCCGTCAAGGCTGCAGGTTACCCCATGGTGCTCAACGTGGTCCTGCACCGCCACAACATCGACCAGCTCGATCAGATCATCGCCCTGTGCGACGAACTCGGCGCCGACGCCGTGGAACTCGCCAACTGCCAGATGTACGGCTGGGCCCAGCTCAATCGCGAGGGGTTGCTGCCGAGCCGCGAGCAGCTCGAGGTTGCCGAGGCCACCACCGCACGCTGGCGCGAGCGCCTCGCCGAACGCGACCGCGACATGCGGCTGCTGTTCGTGGTGCCCGACTACTACAATGACCGCCCCAAGGCCTGCATGGGCGGCTGGGGGTCGATCTTCATGACCGTGGCGCCGGACGGCGCCGTGCTGCCCTGTCACAGCGCGCGCATGCTGCCGATGCGCTTCCCCACGGTGCGCGAGCGCCCGCTGCGCGAGATCTGGTACCAGAGCGAGGCCTTCAACCGCTATCGCGGCGATGCCTGGATGTTGGAGCCCTGCCGCAGCTGTGACGAGCGCCACCGGGATGTGGGCGGCTGTCGCTGCCAGGCCTACCTGCTCACCGGCGATCCCGCCGCCACCGACCCGGTGTGCGATCTCTCACCGGACCACCATCTGGTTGAGGCCGCCCGCCGCGAGGCGGAGCGCGACACCCGCTCGGCAGGGGAGCTGACGCCACGCAATGCTCACGAATCGAGGGTGTTCTGCCGGTCATGAAGGCTTCTCCGGCCGGCGAGCCGCATGACGCCCTGCTGCGCCGGGCGGCGCTGCCCGCCGATGGCCTGGCCGACCTGCGTGCCACCCCCCGGGGCGTCCTCTGGCTGACTGCCGATCCCGAAACGGGAAGTCGTCGGCTGTGGCAGTGGCATGACCGGCTCGAGGATGGCAGGCCGCAAGCACTGAGCCCTGAGCCCATGGATATCGCCAGTCGCGTCAACGGCTACGGGGGTGGTGCCCTGGCCTGCCTCGATGAGCACGCCATCTTCGTGGAAGCTGACAGTCAGACCCTTCACCGACAGCCGTTGAGCGGCGGTGAGGCCCGCCCCTGGTGGTCGCGGCACGACAGCCGTTATGGCGGACTCACGCCCGACCCGCAACGCCAACGGTTGCTCGCCGTGGAGGAAAGCGGCCAGGGCCGCGATGCCCGCCAACGCCTGGTCGCCCTGGATGGAAAGCGCCGCCAGGTACTGGATACCGGCGCCGACTTCTATGGCGCGCCGGCACTCTCCCCCTGCGGTACCCGGCTCGCCTGGGTCGGATGGGACCTCGGGGATATGCCCTGGCAGCGCTCGCGTCTGCGCCAGGCAAGGCTGGACGTCCAGGGCAAACTGCATGAGCTGACCCACTGGGAAGCCGGCGCCGCCATCACTCAACCCCGCTTCACCGCGGCCAATGAGCTCATCGTGCTCAGCGACCACGGGGGCTGGTGGCAGCCGTATCGGGTGACCGGTCCTGCCGAGTCGCTGGAGATCCAGCGGCTCGGCACGCGGCAGGCCGACCACGCCTCGACTCCCTGGCAGCTCGGGGAGTGCCAGCACCTGTGGCCCGCCGTCGACCAGGGCGTGCTGATGGCCTTCGAGGAGGGGGCAGCCCGGATACTGCTCACCGATGACCAGGGTCGTGAATACGCCCGAGTGCTACGCGACGCCAGCCGGCTGGCGGGCCTGGCGCATGCCGATGGCTGGCTGTACGCCATTACCCAGGGGGCACGGCACGCGGCACGTCTGTCACGCGTAAACCTGACGACCCGTGCTGAGGAGACACTCCTCGGCCTGCCCACCCCCGCGCATCCCCCCTTGCCACAGACGCTGCGTGCCCCCGTGGCCGACGGCGAACATGTCCCGGCCTTCGTCTATAACCCCAGCGCTTCCTCGGCCCGGCCACCGCCGCTGATCGTTCGCGTGCATGGCGGCCCCACCTCGGCCTGCTACCCGGTGTTCGATCCGCTGGTCCACTACTGGACGGCGCACGGCTTTGCCGTGGCCGACATCAACCCCCGCGGCAGCGCCAATGCCGGACGGGCCTACCGCGAGCGCCTGGCCGGCGAGTGGGGCCGCATCGACGTCGAGGATGTGATCGCACTGACGACGTCCCTGGTCGCCCGTGGTCTGGCCGACCCCGCCCGGCTGTTCGTGCGGGGCCAGAGTGCCGGCGGCTTCACCGTACTCAACCTGCTTGCGACTTCCACTCTCTTCCGGGCCGGCGCCAGCCTCTACGGCGTCACCGATGCCCCACACCTGGCCACCCGGACCCACCGTTTCGAGTCCGGCTACCTCGACTGGCTGCTCGGGGATACGCACACCCAGCGGGCCCGCAGCCCGATCAATCGGCTCGATGCCTTCACCACGCCCGTCATCTTCTTCCAGGGCAAACGCGATAGCGTGGTGGTGCCGGAACAGACGCTAGCCATGGCCGAGGCACTGCGTCGCCGCGGCGTCCCGGCCCGCGTCATGCTGTTCGAGGACGAAGGGCACGGCATCCGCCAGCCGCACAATCGCTGCCGCCTGATAGCGGCCGAGATGCACTTCTTCCTGGAGCAGGGCGATGGGCAAGGCTGAGTCCGCCCTGGCTTCCGTCGGTCTGCCACCCGACAGCCGGGTGGCCTCACGGCGTCTCGCCAATGGCCTGTGGATCATGGCGGCACAGGTCCCCCGTGCTCGCCAGTCACGGTTGGTCGGCGCGGCCGGCGTGGGGTATCTCGATGACCCGCCCGACTGCCGGGGCCTGGCTCACCTGCTGGAACACGGGCTTTTCCTGGGCAGTGGCCGCTGGCCCGGCAGGAGCACGCTGGCCCGCTGGGTCGGCACTCTGGGGGGGCGCTACAATGCCCACACCGGGGAAGGGGTCACCGACGTCCACCTGCACCTTCCTGTAGATGCCGCCGAGGCAGGCCTGGCGCGACTGGTCGACCTGCTCGGTTACCCCCGCCTCGACCCCGACGCTGTCGTCGACGAGGTGGAGGTGCTGGATGCCGAGTTCCGGGCCCGCCTGGACGACCCGGCGCTGCATCGCCTGGCCGCGCTGGGCCGGCTGTTCGACCCCAGCCATCCGGCCGCGGCCTGCCACGCCGGGAACCGTGCCACCCTCGGCAGCAACCCTCGCGACTTGGTCGCACGCCTCCAGGCCTTTCATGCCCACCACTACCGTGCCGAAAGAATGGCCCTGGTGATGCTCGGCCCACAGTCGACGGACGAGCAGCTTGGCCTGCTCGAACGCCATGGCCGCCAGCTCCCGGCGACGGCCGCCGATACGACCGACACGCCGTCCCCGGATCGCTGGCGCTGGGCCTCGCCACGCGGGGTGTCCTGGCACCTCCCGAATGAACCGAGCCTGCACGCTGCCAGCACCCTGGAACTGCTGTGGCCACTGCCGGAGACCCTTGCCGATGCCTGCGCTATCCCGCTGCAGGCGATTGCCTCGCAGCTCAACGATGGCGCCCTGGCCGCCACCTTGCAGCAGGCCTATGCGGTCCAGGCGCTGGAGGCCTCCACGCCCCCCGAGGGCACCGGTCCGGCCCTGTGCCTGGCAATCGAGCTCGTGGAACCCCCAGCGGATATCGCCCCGCTGGTGGCCACCTGTCAGCAAGCCCTTCGGAAGGCATGTCGGGGTCACGTCATTGCCCCCGCGCCGCGTGCCGTAGTCGACCTCGATGCCTGGCCCCGGGAGCAGGCCCGACAACTGAGCCTTCGCCCCGATATCAGCGCCTCCTCGCCGATGGACCGGGAACGCCGCGCCCTGTCAGCGTGGCTCGCCCCGGAACAGTGCCGGCTGCTGTGGCGGAAGGGCGCCGAAAGGCCTACCGGGGCCTGGCGCCACACCGAGGAAACCGCGACCCCCTGGCGCCCCCTCGACCTCTCCTGTCCCTCCCCCGCCCTGGCCCTGCCCGAAGTACCTGCCCCCCATCCCCGGCGCCGGAACCAGGATGGCCGACCCCCCGGCCAGGAAGCCGACGATCGGCCGACAGCCGGGCTGCTCTACCGGGATGCTCGTCTCTCGCTGTGGTGGGATGGCCTGGACTGGCCGACCCTCGAGGGCGAGACCGGCTGGTGCCTGGGGTGGTCCGCCGCTGCAGCGGGGCATGACGCGCGCCTGCGTGCCTGGCAGCGCCGGACCCTGGCCCTGCGCCAGGCGGCCGACGCCAGGGGCCAGGCGCTTACCCTGGGCAGTGACGCCAGGGGTGACTGGCTGATGGCCCGCGGCAGCCCCGCCGGTCTCGCCTCGCTGGTGGACCAGGCCCTAGACGACTGGATGGCCTCGAGTGCCGTGACGGCGCCGACAGGCCCCGCCTCATCCAGCGGCCTGCTCGCCCAGCAGATGCTGGGTCATCTGGAAACACGCCCACCGCCGTGTCCGTCTGGCGCCATGCCCGCCCTGCTCTGCTGGGCCCGGGGCGAGATGGGAACTCGGGAGGCACAGTGCACGGCCAAAGGCTTCGCCGAGCGGCTGTCTCGCGCCGGGGGCGCATCTCCGCCTCCCGATGCACTGCAAGGTAATGACCAGGCAATGACCTGGCTCGCCCCGCAAGGAGACGACCGGGCAGTGATGCTGGAGGTCGAAGGAGCCGACGACGGCCCTCGCATGCGCTGGCTGCTGCAGTTGCTGGCACACTGCCATGACGCCGCCTTCCATCGGGAGATGCGCCAGCGGCGCGGTCTCGGCTATGTCGCGGCGGTGCGCTACCGGGAGTCGTCGGGTTGGCCGAGACTGGGCTATGTCGTGCAGTCGCCCAAGGCCTCGGTCGAGACGCTGCATCAGGCCATCCTCGCGTTTCTCGATGCCGATGCCGTGAGGTTGGCCCAGCTGGAGGGGCCGCAACTGGAGCGGCTGCGTCGTGGCCTGCTTGCGCGGCAGGGGCCGCCGGAAACCCAGGGCGAGGCCATCGAGCGGGCCTGGCAGGCATTGCGCCGGTCACCGTCCGACTCCGCCCCCCCCCCGGATTGGCGCCTGGCCCCCTGGCAGCAGGAACGCGCTGCCCTCGACTCGCTCACCGCGGCCGACCTCGAGGGCCTGGCGTCGGCGTTGGCACGCGGCGCGCTGGCGATGCGCTGGTGGGCCCACGCGCCCGCCTCGCCATGTTTCCCGCCCCAGCAACGTTGCCCACCAGCAACGTAGTAATGCTGCTACCGAACAATCGGCGCGCCGTCGCTCACCTAGACTGACAGCAGCAGCATTAACGTACGGCCCTGTACCGGTAGCGAGAATCGGAATCATAATTTATTCGTTCTTCACCACGAAAGATGAAGGCACCGTGAGCGACAGGTATCGCTTGATCCACAACAATGCAGGTAATCGCCATGCTGACAAGACTACAAGAGGAGCGGAAGCTCATGAGCCTGATGGATACCTTGAAGCGCTGGTTCGGTGGCCAGGGGGCGGCACACTCGGCAACGCCTCAGCAGGGCCGTGACCGACCCGAGCCCACGGCACCAACGTCTTCCGCAGCAGCCGCCACCACCGGAGAAGCCGCCACCATGAACGATATCAAGATCCATCCCGCCGTGGATGGCGGCTTGCGTGCCGGTAGTGATAGCTTCAACGGTGGAACCCTGCATTGCCGCTGTGTCGACAACCCCGTCGAGGTGACCGTCAAGGCACAGGCCGCCCATAACCATGTGTGTGGCTGCACCAAGTGCTGGAAGCCTGAGGGAAGTTTATTCTCGATGGTCGCCGTGGTACCTCGCGACAGCCTCAGCGTCACCGCCAACGAGGACAAACTGGAAGTTGTCGATACCTCGGCTGCTATCCAGCGTCATGCCTGCAAGCAGTGCGGGGTCCACATGTTTGGCCGCATCGAGAATACCGACCACCCCTTCCACGGCTTGGACTTCATCCACACGGAACTCTCAGACGACACCGGTTGGGCGGCGCCGGAGTTCGCTGCCTTCGTCTCCTCGATCATCGAGTCGGGCGCCAATCCCGACAACATGGACAAGGTACGCGGCAGGCTCAAGGAATTGGGTCTGGAGCCCTATGACTGCCTATCGCCACCGCTGATGGATACTATCGCCATTCATACGGCCAAGGCCAAGGGAGTGCTGTGACACCAGCTATCACACAAACACTATCGGGCGTCCCGCGGGACGCCCGATAGTGTTTTATCTCCATAAACCTATTTGAAGTTCTTCTTCACCACCTTCTGGATCTCACCGACGATGCCGCTGCGAAAGCTCAGCACGCAGAGCACGAAGATGGTGCCAAGGATCACGCTGACCCAGTTGCCCAGCGGCGACTGCGCCAGCTGGGTCTGCAGACTGACCACCACCCCGGCGCCGACCACCGGGCCGAACAGGGTGCCCACCCCGCCCAGCAGGGTCATCAGGATCACCTCGCCGGACATGTGCCAGTGGGCGTCGGTCAGCGAGGCGAGCTGGAACACCAGCGTCTTGGTGGCGCCGGCCAGACCGGCCAGGCCCGCGGAGAGCACGAAGGCCAGCAGCTTGTAGGCGTCGACGTTGTAGCCCAGCGACACCGCCCGCGGCTCGTTCTCGCGGATCGCCTTGAGCACCTGCCCGTAGGGCGAGTGCACGGCGCGTTGCACGATGGCGAAACCGATCAGGAAGACGGCGAACACGAAGTAGTACATCGCCAGGTTGCTGCGCAGGCTGATCAGGCCGAACAGCGCCCCCCGCGGCACTCCATGTAACCCGTCCTCGCCGCCGGTGAAGGGCGACTGCACGAACAGGAAGAAGACCAGCTGCGCCAGCGCCAGGGTCACCATGGCGAAGTAGATGCCCTGGCGGCGAATCGCCAGCGCCCCGAACAGGGCACCCAGCACCACGGCGGCCAGGGTCCCGGCCAGGATGCCGAGCTCCGGAGTCAGCCCCGGGTAGCTCGAGAGCAGAAAGCCGGTGACGTAGCCGCCGGTGGCCAGGAAGGCGGCATGGCCGAAGGAGAGCAGGCCGGCATAGCCGAGCAGCAGGTTGAAGGCGCAGGCAAACAGCGCGAAGCACAGCACCTTCATCAAGAACACCGGGTACGCCACGAAGGGTGCGACCAGGCCGATGGCGATCAGGACCAGGTAAAGGGCATTGCGGCGCAGCTTGGCACGCCGCTGAAGCTTCATGGCGGGGGTAAGCGCAGTCGTGTGGGACATGGTCATGCCTCCTTGCCGAACAGGCCGGCGGGGCGCACCAGCAATACCAGGACCATCACCAGGAAAATCACGGTGTTGGCCGCCTCGGGGTAGTAGACCTTGGTCAGGCCCTCGACCAACCCCATGCCCAGGCCGGTGAGCACCGCCCCGAGGATCGAGCCCATGCCGCCGATCACCACCACGGCGAAGACCACGATCAGCAGGCTCGAGCCCATGGTCGGCGACACCGGGTAGAGCGGCGCGGCCAGCACGCCGGCGAAGGCCGCCAGCGCCACGCCAAAGCCGTAGGTCAGGGTGACCAGCTGCGGCACGTTGACGCCGAAGGCCTGCATCAGCGCCGAGTTCTCGGTGCCGGCCCGCAGGTAGGCGCCGAGGCGCGTGCGCTCGATGATGAACCAGGTCCCCAGGCAGACCACCAGCGCCGCCAGCAGCACCCAGGCACGATAGATGGGCAGGAACATGAAGCCCAGGTTATACCCGCCCTGCAGCGCGGTGGGCGTGGGATAGCTCGACCCCGAGACGCCGAAGAAATTGATCAGGGTGCCCTCGGCGATCAGCGCCAGGCCGAAGGTCAGCAACAAGCCATAGAGGTGGTCGAGGTGGGCGATGCGGCGCAGCATGTAGCGCTCGATCAGCATGCCCAGCCCCCCCACCAGCAGCGGCACCAGCAGCAACGCCAGCCAGTAGTTGAGCCCCAGGGTCTGCAGGCCCAGCAGCGCGGCGAAGGCGCCGAGCATGTACATGGCCCCGTGGGCGAAGTTGACGATCTTCAGCAGGCCGAAGATCACCGCCAGCCCCAGGCTGAGCAGGGCGTAGAAGGCGCCGTTGATCAGGCCCAGCATCAGCTGGCCCATGAACACCGCCAACGGCACCCCGAAAATCATTGTCATGTCATGGACCTCCCGTCAGGGGCGGCGGCCAGGGCCGCCGCCCTGCCCTGTCCGCTCAGTTAGTGACCAGCTCGCACTGGCTCTCGGCGAGGGGGCGGAAGGCCTCCTCGGCGGGAATGGTGGACAGGATCTCGTAGACGTCCCACTCGCCGGTGGACTCCTCAGGGGACTTCACCCGCGCCAGGTACATGTCGTGAACCATGCGGCCGTCTTCACGGATGCGGCCATTGCGGGAGAAGAAGTCTTCGACCGGCCGTTCGGCCATGGCTGCGCGGATGGTCTCCGGGTCGTCGGTGCCTTCTTCGGCCACGGTTTCCAGATAGTGCATGGTACTGGAGTAGATGCCCGCCTGGACCATGGTCGGCATACGCTCGGTGCGCTCAAAGTAACGCTCGGCCCACTCGCGGGACTGGTCATCCATGTCCCAGTACCAGCCGGTGGTAAGCAGCAGGCCCTGGGTATCTTCGAGTCCCATGGCATGGACGTCATTGAGGAAGATCAGCAGGCCGGCGAGCTGCTGTCCGCCCTGGACCACGCCGAACTGGCTGGCGGTGGAGATGGCGTTGACAGTGTCGGCGCCAGCATTCGCCAGGCCGATGATCTTGGCGCCGGACCCCTGGGCCTGGAGGATGTAAGAGGAGAAGTCGCTGGTCGGGAAGGGGTGACGGATGGTACCGACGATCTCGCCGCCATTATCCTCTACCACTCTGGTTACGTCGGCCTCCAGGGCATGACCGAAGGCGTAATCGGCGGTGAGCATGAACCAGGTGTCGCCGCCCTGCTCCACCACCGCCTTGGCGGTGCCGTTGGCCAACGGGTAGGTATCATAGACCCAGTGGATGTGGTTCGGGGTGCAGTGCTCGTTGGTGATACTGGAAGCCGCGGAGCCAGAGACGATGCCCAGGCCATTGTTATCCTCGATCACTTTGGTGGCGGCGATGACCACGGAGGATGCGACCAGACCCGCCACCAGGTCGACGTTTTGAGTGTCGAACCACTCCCGCACGGTGTTGGCGCCTACATCGGCGCTGTTGCGATCATCGGCGCTGGACACCTCGATGGGTGCACCATTGACCTCGCCGCCGAAGTCTTCGACAGCCATTTGCAGGGCCTCGAGACCGCCGGGACCGGCGAGGTCGCGGTAGGTACCGGACATGTCGGCAAGATAACCGATGCGCACGGCATTATCGCTCATCTGTGCCTGGGCGCCGGTGGCCATGAGCGTGGCGGTAAGGGCGATGCTTGAGACAAGGGTGTTGCGATTGAACGTCATGATTTTCTCCATGGCCCACGAATGGGCGGCTTGTTGTTGTGGTACCGATCGATGGTGGTAAATCTGCCGGGCGGACGGTAGCACCGTCACACCCCCAGCAGGGTATTGAGATGATCGCGCCGCGAGGCCAGCTCGGCGGCACCGATCTCCTCGATGATCCGGCCGTGCTCCATCACGAAGTGACGGTCGGCCAGCGGCGCGGCGAAGCGGAAGTTCTGCTCCACCAGCACGATGGTCATGCCGCGCGCCTTGAGCTTGACCAGTACCTCGCCCAGCGCCTGGACGATCACCGGCGCCAGCCCTTCGGTGATCTCGTCGAGCAGCAGCAGCCGCGCCCCGGTGCGCAGGATGCGCGCCATCGCCAGCATCTGCTGCTCGCCCCCGGAGAGCCGGGTGCCCTGGCTGCGCCGGCGTTCGTAAAGGTGCGGGAACATCGCGTAGATGTCGTCGATCGACATGCCACCGGAGCGCACCGTGGGCGGCAGCAGCAGGTTCTCCTCGACGTCGAGGCTGGCGAAGATGCCGCGCTCCTCGGGGCAGTAGCCGATGCCCAGCCGCGGGATGCGGTGGGGCTTCATGCCCAGCGTCTCGTTACCGTTGATCACGATCGAGCCGGTGCGCCGCCCGACCATGTTCATGATCGCCTTGAGGGTGGTGCTGCGCCCGGCGCCGTTGCGCCCCAGCAGGGTCACCAGCTCGCCGCGCTTCACGTCGAAATCGACGCCGTGCAGGATGTGCGATTCCCCGTAGAAGGCGTTCAGGTTACGCACCCGCAGCATCTCGGCGCCCTCGAGGTCGGGGTAATCGGTGAGCGTCTCGGCGGCCTGGTTCATGCGTGGGTCTCCTCTTGCGCTGCCTCGCTGCCCATGTAGGCCTCCCTGACCCGCGGGTCGGCGGAGACGCTGGCGTAATCGCCCTCGGCCAGCACGCTGCCGCGGGCCAGCACGGTGATGCGGTCGCACAGCCGGCTGACCACGCTGAGGTTGTGCTCGACCATCAGCACGGTGCGGCCCCTGGCCACGCGGCGGATCAGCTCGACGATGCGGTCGACGTCCTCGGCGCCCATGCCCTGGGTCGGCTCGTCGAGCAGCATCATGGTGGGGTCCAGCGCCAGGGTAGTGGCCACCTCGAGCGCGCGCTTGCGACCGTAGGGCATCTCCACGGTGAGCACGTCGGCGTAGTCGGCAAGGCCCACCTCGTCGAGCAGCGCCAGGGCGCGGGCGTTGAGGGGCGCGAGGCTCTTCTCGGACTTCCAGAAGTGGAAGGAGGTGCCCAGGGGGCGCTGCAGCGCCACGCGCACGTTCTCCAGTGCGGTCATGTGGGCGAACACCGCCGAGATCTGGAACGAGCGCACCAGGCCGAGGCGTGCGATCTCGTTGGCCTTCATGCCAGTGATCGGCTTGCCGCGGTAGAGGATCTCGCCGCGGGTGGGCGGCAGGAACTTGGTCAGCAGGTTGAAGACCGTGGTCTTGCCGGCCCCGTTGGGGCCGATCAGGGCATGGATATGGCCCTCCTGGACCTGCAGGTTGACATCATCCACGGCGGTGAAGCCGCGGAATTCCTTGGTCAATCCACGAGTTTCCAGTATGAATGGCTGGGTCATGTGGGATCCTCTCTGGATCGCGAGGCGATCCGCCGTTGTCGTACCGTTGTCGTTGTTCTGGCGACGCCGGCCGGTACTATTATGAGAACGTTGCCGACATCGGATCCGGGTTCTTGCGCCTCGGCCCAGAGCTATAACCTTTACGTCAACGTAAACTAGAGGACGAGCGACGACTCGGCAACCGCAGAAACACCGAACTCGACCAATGGCGTAGGCCTTCAGGAATTCAATAGCTTGCAAACAAAAGCGCGACCCCCTGAACGGAAATCGCGCGGCGCCATGTCAGCGTCAACTCGAGCCACCTTTTATCGGCCTCCTCAGCACTCGATGGCATTGACCGCCAGCCCCCCGCGGGAGGTCTCCTTGTACTTGTCCTGCATGTCGGCGCCGGTGTCGCGCATGGTGCGGATCACCTTATCGAGTGAAATAAAGTGCTCGCCGTCGCCGCGCAGCGCCATCTGCGCGGCGTTGATCGCCTTCACCGAGGCGATGGCGTTGCGCTCGATGCAGGGCACCTGAACGAGGCCACCCACCGGGTCGCAGGTCAGCCCCAGGTTATGCTCCAGGCCGATCTCGGCGGCGTTTTCCACCTGACCCACGCTGCCGCCCATCAGCTCGGCGAGGCCGGCGGCGGCCATGGCGCAGGCCGAGCCGACCTCGCCCTGGCAGCCCACCTCGGCGCCGGAGATCGAGGCGTTCTTCTTGCACAGCACCCCCACGGCGCCGGCGGTGAGCAGGTAGGCCACCACGTCGCGCTCGCTGGCGCCACGACGGAACTGCATGTAGTAGTGCAGCACCGCGGGGATGATGCCCGCCGCACCGTTGGTGGGCGCGGTGACCATGCGCCCGCCGGCGGCGTTCTCCTCGTTGACCGCCAGGGCGTAGAGGTTGACCCAGTCCATGGCCGACATCGTCGAGGCGATCAGCGAGTGGTCGTCCTCGCTGGCCAGCATGCGCTGGTACAGCGACTTGGCGCGGCGCCTGACGTTGAGCCCGCCGGGCAATACGCCCTCGGCTTCCATGCCCTGCCTGACGCAGTCCTGCATCGCCGCCCAGATCGTCAGCAGGCCCTGGCGGATCTCGGCTTCGCTGCGCCACGTCTTCTCGTTTTCCAGCATCAGCTCGCTGATGCGCAGCCCGCTCTCCCGGCACATGCGCATCAGCTCGTCGCCGGTCTGGAAGTTGTAGGGCAACTGGCTGGCGTCGTTATCGAGCTGACCGGAACTCGCCTGGGCCTCGTCGATGACGAAGCCGCCGCCCACCGAGTAGTAGGTGTTGCGGTAGCACACAAAAAAACGGCAGGCTCTCCTCGTGCAACTGCATGTCGCGCGCCCAGCGGAAGGGGATCGCGTGGTCACCCGCCAGCAGCAGCGAATCGGACGCGCGCAGGGTGTCGATGGCGGGGCCGATGATCGCCGGGTCGATGCGGTCGGGCCGCTCGCCCATCAGGCCCATGATCACCGCCCGATCGGTGCCGTGGCCGATCCCCGTCGCCGACAGCGAACCAAAGAGCTGGACCTCGACGCGCGCCACCCGTTCGACCAGGTCGCGCGCCGTTAACTCACCGAGGAAGTCGAAGGCGGCCCGCATGGGGCCGACGGTGTGCGAGCTCGAGGGCCCGACACCGATCTTGAACAGATCAAACACACTGATGGACATCTTGCTGACTCCCGGGCGATTACGTGCATCGCCATTCACACGGCTCGATCACGATACATCAGCCTTGCTAAAGCATCGTGCATGACAGGCTATCTGATAACTACCATCAAGCTATGTTCAAGGCGCTTGCCTGTTGAGACAATGGATAATACCTTGTCTCAAGTTTAGTAGAACTCAACCATGAGCCGTCATCTCAACGCCCAGACCCATGCCTGGCTGAAGGTTTTCGCGGTCAGCGCACGCCACCTGTCCTTCACCCGGGCCGCCGAGGAGTTACATGTCACGACCGGGGCGGTGAGTCAGCAGATCAAGCAGCTGGAAGAACGGCTCGGCTTCAAACTGTTTCGCCGTCGGCCACGACAGCTGGAGCTCACCGAGGAGGGCAAGCGGCTCGCCGCCGTAGTGGACCAGGCTTACCAGGCTGTGGGCCTCGAGGTGAAACGGCTGCGCTCGGGGGTCATGAGCGGCGTCATTCGTCTGCGCTCGATCCCCTCCTTTCTCAATCGTTGGCTGATGCCTCGCCTGCCGCGGCTACAGTCGCGCTTTCCCGATATCGAACTGCAGGTTATCGCCGAGGACAGCAGCATTTCGCTGCGCGATGGCGACTTCGACTTGGCTATCGACCTCAATGACGGCCATCTTCCAGGGCTTGCGATCACGCCATTGATGGAGGAGCGGATCTTCCCCGTGTGTTCGCCGGGGCTGCTGCGCGGCCGACCGCCCCTGCGGCGGGCCGAGGACCTCGCCTGGTACCCGCTGTTGCACGACGTGACCGCCTGGCGAGGCAGCCACGATTACGCCGAATGGGAGCATTATCTTCAGGCCATCGATGCGGCGCATATCAATGTGCACCGTGGCTACACCTTCAACCGGCATCAGCTGATCATGGAGGCCGCGACTGCCGGCATGGGCGTGGCGATCGCCCGCCAGAGGCTGATCAGCGGCGAGCTGGGCAGCGGCGCGCTCATCGCGCCCTTTCCGCAGCGGGTGACTACAGGGATGCGCTATGGGCTCGTGCACGCCGCTGGCGCCCTGGATGATCGCCGCGTATTGGCGGTGCATGACTGGATCGTGGAAGAGGCGCGACGCTCGGCAGCGGATTGAGCGAGGCATGGGCAGTACGGATCGATGACGCTACAATGAAGCCACGCTAGGGCCTGTTGACGTTTCAGCGCGAACCGCGTTGCTGCGCCAAATGGCGCCAGGCAAGGCGCGGGATGCAGAGAAGGGTGGTTCCCTTGTCAAATCCCGCAACGCGGCATGGTGCCATTTGCCGCGCAACTCGAAGGGCCGGGCCCGTTTTCGCACGGTGCGGCGTTATTCGTCGTTCATTTGAAACAATCAAACCACTCTCCTCATGCCTTGCCCCGCACAAAAACGGGCTCCGGCGCGGCCGTGCATGAAACGTCAACAGGCCCTTGCATGTCATTGAATACAGGGAACTCATCGATGCCTGATCGCTTCACTCCCGGCCAGTCCTGGCCCATCGGCTTCGGTGCCACCTGCCTGCGCGCCCTGCTCTACATCCTGCTGGTCGCTGGCATGATGCAGGGCGTCTACTACGAAGCGCTCCAGCAACCCGAGATACGTTTTTCCGAGCGAGGTTTCACCGAACTGACGCAGTCGGTCGTGCTGTTGTCCGCATCGGCGCTATTGTTATACACCCGTCAGGCTTTCAAGATCCTACCTACCGTCACCCTGCTACTGTTCGCCTTCGTCTTCAGCTCGCTGATCCGCGAACAGGACGCGCATCTCGACACCTATGTCTTCGATGGCGCCTGGCAGTTACTGGTTGGCCTGGTTGTGCTGCCCTGCCTGTTTCTGGTAATTCGTCGCCGGTATGCCTTCATCGAGGAATTCGAACGCTATGCCAACAGCCTTTCCTTCGGACTGTTCGCCGCCGGATTTCTGACGACCTATGTATTCTCGCGGCTCTATGGACGCAGCGAGGTCTGGATGGCGATCCTCGGCGAGCATTACGAGCGCACCTTCAAGGATGCCGCCGAGGAGGTGGTCGAGCTCTTCGGCTATACGCTGATCCTGATCGCTATCATCGAGCTCGCCTTACTGGCCAGGCGTTGGCACCTCGCACGGCTCGCAACTCCGTAAGGGTAAACTGTCTGAGCGGACCCTCACCCCAGAACGACAACGCCCACAGCCGAGGCTGTGGGCGTTGTCGTTTCGGTCGAGCGTCAACCGTTCGCGGTTCGTGGAAGCTATTCGTCCAGGAAGGAGCGCAGCGGCTCCGAGCGGCTAGGATGGCGAAGCTTGCGCAGCGCCTTGGCCTCGATCTGACGGATTCGCTCGCGGGTAACGTCGAACTGCTTGCCGACCTCTTCCAGGGTGTGGTCGGTGTTCATGTCGATCCCGAAACGCATCCGCAGCACCTTGGCCTCGCGCGCGGTAAGGCCACCAAGCACGTTGCGGGTCGCCTCGATCAGGCCCTCGCCGGTGGCCAGGTCGATCGGCAGCAGGATGGTGCCGTCCTCGATGAAATCGCCCAGGTGCGAGTCGTCGTCATCGCCGATGGGCGTCTCCATGGAGATCGGCTCCTTGGCGATCTTGAGCACCTTGCGCACCTTGTCCTCGGGCATTTCGAGGCGCTCGCCCAACTCTTCCGGCGTCGGCTCACGACCCATTTCCTGCAGCATCTGGCGTGACACACGGTTGAGCTTGTTGATCGTCTCGATCATGTGCACCGGGATACGGATGGTGCGCGCCTGATCGGCAATCGAGCGGGTGATCGCCTGGCGAATCCACCAGGTGGCGTAGGTCGAGAACTTGTAGCCACGGCGGTATTCGAACTTATCGACCGCCTTCATCAGGCCGATGTTGCCTTCCTGAATCAGGTCCAAGAACTGCAGGCCGCGATTGGTGTATTTCTTGGCAATCGAGATCACCAGACGCAGGTTGGCCTCGACCATCTCCTTCTTGGCCCGGCGCGCCTTGGCCTCGCCGATGGAGAGGCGACGATTGATCTCCTTGATCTCGGTTACCGGCAACTGGACGACTGCCTCCTCGAAGGCAATCTTGCGCTGGGCACGCGTGATATCGCCTCGCAGCGGCTCCAGACGGTCGGCGTAACGAGGACTCGCCTTCTGGAAATCATCCAGCCAGTCCTGACGCGACTCGTTGCCCGGAAAGGCCTTGATGAAGGTCTTGCGAGGCACCCGCGCCTTCTTGACGCACAGCTGCATGATGGCCTTTTCCTGGGCACGCACTTGCTCGACACTGATGCGCACCTGGTTGACCAGGCGCTCGAAGTGCTTGGGCACCAGCTTGATCGGCGAGAACAGCTCGGCGAGACGCGCCTGCTGGGCCTTGGTTTCCTTGGCGCTACGCCCGTGCGTCTCGATGGCCGCCTGAACCGCTTCGTTCTGCTGGCGAATCTGCTCGAAACGCGCCTTGGCTTCCTCGGGGTCCGGGCCACCGACGGTTTCCTCGGCTTCGGCGTCCTCATCTTCGTCGTCCAGCTCGCTTGCCGGCTCGGGTTCGGGCACTTCGGCCTCGGCCACCCCGGGGATGCCCTCATCGGGATCGATGAAGCCGGAGAACAGGTCGGACAGCCGGCCCGGTGCCTCTTCGTCCTGAGTGTGGTCGTAGGCATCGAGGATCGATTCGACCGCACCCGGCAGGTAGGCCAGCGCCGACATGACCTCACGGGTGCCCTCCTCGATGCGCTTGGCGATCTCGATCTCACCTTCACGGGTGAGCAGCTCGACCGTGCCCATCTCGCGCATGTACATGCGCACCGGGTCGGTGGTACGGCCCACGTCACTTTCGACTGCCGCCAGGGCCGCCACGGCCTCCTCGGCAGCAGACTCGTCCGTGGAGTGATCGGACATCATGAGCGTATCTTCGTCGGGAGCCACCTCGACGACGCTGATGCCCATGTCGTTGATCATGCCAATGATATCTTCCACCTGATCGGGATCGGCGATATCCTCGGGAAGATGGTCGTTGACCTCGGCATAGGTCAGGTAGCCCTGTTCCTTGCCGCGCGCGATCAACTCCTTCAGACGTGACTGCTGCTGCGCATTTCCAGCCATAGAAACCCTATCTCGACGAAGAAGAATGAAGCACCTGAAGTACTGAGGCGTTGAAACTCGATAAGCCGAACAGTATAGCGGCAGAAAGCCACTTGCTGCCAGTTCGATCCGTTTGCGCGGTCATTCAGGTGTGTTAGGTTGTTCGGTTGTGCCGATAATGACAATGTCTTCTAAATGGTGATGGTAGGAGATATTTCAACCCCTGCGCCAATTTCCTGCTACTTCTTTGACGCCACCATCACCCTCGCAGTTCGCTTAGCAACATCATCAGACGCTGCTTTTCCTCACGGGTGAGCCGCTCCCCCGCCTTTTCCTTGTCCAACAGCGCATCGAACTCTTCGCGAGGCGACCGGCGCCGCTGATGGCGCTGAAAGTGCTCGATCAAGCCATCCAGTTCAGCACCGCGTGCCGCCTTGGGTATCAGCAGCTCCCGACGCGCCAGCACCGCGAGACGCTCCCCTTCGGGCGTGCCATGAAAATGCGCCAACAGCACCTGGGCACTGCGATAACGGCCCGCCCGCAAGAGCTTGATCACCTCTCGACAGAGCCCACCGTCACCGTCATCCGCAGGACACCAGGCGTCGTCGTCGGGCAGGCGCTCGACCAGCCCCGGCTCATGAACCAGCAACTGCAGGGCGCGCGCCACCAGGCTCAACGAGCCGCCGCGCACCGACCGCGCCTTGCCCCGGGGCGGTGGTGCAGGCTCGCCCACCAAGGGTGACGACGCATCGCTCGCCTCGTCGGCCGTCGATCCGTTTCGTGCCATCAGAAGCTCGAAGCGTGACTGGTCGACGCCGGTGCGCCGGGAGAGTTCCCCCAGCATCAACGACTTCAACACACCCTCCGGCAACTTGCCGAGTGCTGCCAGGACCTGGCTGGCGTAGCGCTCGCACTCCTCGACGCGCGACAGGTCCCGGCCGCTCGCCGCCTGGTCGAAGAGAAACTCGGACAGCGGGCTTGCACAGGTGATGCGATCCTCGAAGGCGGCCGTGCCTTCACGGCGTACCAGGGTGTCCGGGTCCTCGCCCTCGGGCAGGAACAGGAAACGCGCCTGCCGGCCATCGATCATCAACGGCAGCACGGTTTCCAGCGCCCGAGTGGCCGCCTGACGACCGGCACGATCGCCGTCGAAGCAGAACACTACCTCGCCCACCAGCCGAAACAGGCGGCTGAGATGATCCTCGCTGGTCGAGGTGCCGAGCGTAGCCACCACGTTGCGGATACCGAACTGCGCCAGCGCCACCACGTCCATATAGCCTTCGACGATCACCAGCCGCTCGAGACGGTTGCTTGCCTGGCGCGCTTCAAAGAGCCCGTAAAGCTCACGCCCCTTGTGGAAGACCGGCGTCTCGGGGGAATTCAGATACTTGGGCTTGGCATCGCCCAGCACACGTCCCCCGAAGGCGATGGTGCGCCCCTTGATGTCACGAATCGGGAACATCACCCGATCACGAAAACGATCGTAGGTACGCCCCGTGTCCTCGCGATGTACCAGCAGGCCATACTCGATCTGCACGGCCTCATTGATCCCGCGCTCGGTCAGGTGACGCTTGAGCCCCTCCCAGTCGTCGGGGGCGTAGCCAATGCCGAAATCACCGACAATCTCGTCCGACAGGCCGCGGTTCGATAGGTAGTCGCGGGCGCCGACCGCCTCCGGCATCTTCATCCGCTCACGGAAGAACGATGCCGATAGTTCCAGCAGATTGACGCCTTCCTTGCGCTTGCGCTCCCGTGCCTGGGCACGCGGATCGTCGGCCCCCTCGCGAGGCACCTCCATGCCCAGCCGGCCGGCAAGATGCTCCACCGCTTCGGGAAACCCCAGCCTGTCATATTCCATCAAGAATCTCAGGGCGTTGCCGTGAGCACCACAGCCAAAGCAGTGATAGAACTGCTTGTCGGCACTGACAGTGAACGACGGCGACTTTTCTTGATGGAAGGGACAGAGGCCGGAATGGTTGCGCCCGGCCTTCTTGAGCGTCACGCGCTCGCCGACCACCTCGACCACGTCGACACGGGCCAGCAGGTCATCGATGAAGCGCTGGGGAATCTGACCGGCCATTCAGGCAACCCTTCGTGGTAGTTAGCAAATGCCCCGAGACGCAAAAACAAGCGACCACCGATTGGTGGCCGCTTGGCATCCCTCTTGAGTCGACTCACGCGAGACGCGAAAGCCGGCCCCAGTACGGATCAATAGAGCCGTTCGAAACGCTTGCGCTCACGCTGGAGCTTCTTGGCGTGACGCTTGACGGCGGCTGCCGCCTTGCGCTTGCGCTCAGCGGTCGGCTTCTCGTACTGCTCACGACGGCGGACTTCGGAAAGCACACCGGCCTTTTCGCAGGAACGCTTGAAGCGACGCAGCGCGACGTCAAACGGCTCGTTATCACGTACTTTAACAGAAGGCATTAAGCACTCACCTACCTTAGGAAACTTGAGTTCGGTTTGTACGCACGCCTTGCCGGAGCTTGCTCGCCAGAACGCATGACATTCTCGAGTCGCCAGGCGAGCCGAGACGATACATGAACTTGCGAGAAAATACTCCTAGGCGCACGACCCAGTCTTGCAGCGCACAGTAGTTTAGACCCGACCCCGAGGCTTTGCAAACCGAATCAATAGGTCAGCGGCTGCAAACCCTGCCGCCGAACGCGCGAAACACGTAGACTAGAGGCCTTTCCAGCACTGACGAGCCATTCCTCATGCGCGTACTGGGCATCGAAACCTCCTGCGACGAGACCGGCGTCGCCCTTTTCGACAGCAAACGCGGCCTTGTCGCGGACGCCCTCTATAGCCAGGTCGCCATGCACGCCGATTACGGGGGCGTGGTGCCCGAACTGGCCTCTCGCGACCACACTCGACGATTGTTGCCGCTGATCCAGCAGGTGCTCGACGAGGCTGGCCTGACGCGCACCGACCTCGACGCCATCGCCTACACCGCCGGGCCTGGCCTGGTTGGCGCGCTGATGGTCGGCGCCAGCACGGCCCACGGCATGGCCCGGGCGTTGGGCATACCCGTGCTCGGCGTACATCACATGGAAGGCCATCTCTTGGCGCCGATGATAGAGGACGAACCGCCCGCCTTTCCCTTCGTGGCGCTGCTCGTGTCGGGGGGCCACACCCAGTTGGTGGATGTGCAAGGCATCGGCCGCTATCGGTTGCTGGGCGAGTCGGTCGATGATGCCGCCGGGGAAGCCTTCGACAAGGCTGCCAAGATGCTGGGCCTCGATTACCCAGGCGGCCCGCTGATCGCACGCCTCGCCGAGCAGGGCGACCCGAAGCGTCTGCGCTTTCCTCGGCCCATGACCGACCGCCCGGGGCTCGATTTCAGCTTCTCGGGCCTCAAGACCCACACCCTGACCGCCACCCGACAGCTCGAGGCGGCCGGCGACCTCGACGAGCAGGCACGCGCCGATATCGCCCGTGCCTTCGAAGAAGCCGTGGTCGACACCCTGGTCATCAAGTGCCGCCGTGCGCTCGACCAGACGGGGCTCAAGCGCCTGGTCGTTGCTGGCGGGGTGAGCGCCAACGCACGGCTGCGCGAGCGTCTCGCCCGCGAGACGGACAAACGCGGCGCCCGCGCCTATTATCCGCGCGGGCGCTTCTGCACCGACAACGGCGCCATGATCGCCTATGCAGGCGCCCAGCGCCTGCTTGCCGGCGAGCATGACGAGCTCGGCATCATGCAGGCCGTGCCGCGCTGGCCCCTGGCATCGCTTGCGGCGCCAGCCGGTACCTGACGATTGGCCGACGTTGAGTGGCTGCATCCACTTGGTTGACCCAGCCCTGGCTAATGATAGCGATCCAGCCGCGGCTCGTCGCCGCGCCCCAGGCGACGGATATTGAGCAGGTGGCGCACCAGCACCAGCATCGTGAAGGCAATCACCACCCCGGTATATTCCGGCGCCAGCCAAACGCTGGTAAGCGGCGCCGCCATGGCACTGGCCAGTGATGCGATAGCGGCCGTGTTGACTCGCCAGGCCAGCAGCCCCCAGATAGCCGCGCAAATGAGTGCCACCTCAGGGGTGAGAATCAGCATCACGCCGAATGCACTGGCCACCCCCTTGCCTCCCTGAAAGCGGTGCCAGGCCGGGTAGCTATGCCCCAACAGCACGCCCAGGCCAACCAGTCCCTGCGCCCAGGGCGGCAAACCGAGCGCCATCGCCAGCCACAGCCCCGGCATGCCCTTGACCACGTCCACCACCAGAGTAGCCAGCGCCAGGCGTCGACCATGAAGACGCAGCACATTGGAAAACCCCGGATTGCCGGAACCCATCAACCGCGGGTCTCCCACCCCGGCCCAACGGCAGACACTCAACGCACCGAGCCAGGTACCGCTTAAATATCCAGCCGCCATCAGCGACAGGATCACGTCAAATCGCGCTTCCATGGCCCCTCTCCTGCACGCCAACGTCATCAGTGCTCAGAGAGTACAATTCTGTCACTTTTAGCGAAGAAGGCCGAGTGCAGATGTGTCGGCCTGCCCACTCGCCGCAATGGATGTTGCCTCATTCTATTGCGTTGCGGCAACCTGGGGCCGAGGCTAGTCCGCCGGCCGTGTATCATCGAAGAAATTCTGGCTCTCCTTGAAATTTTCAGTCATCAGCTGGGTGTTATCTCGAGCCAAGCCTTGGCTCTTTTGCATGCTTTCTTCACTGAGCTTATGAAACTTGCTTAGGTATTCCTGGTTCAGGTCGACCAGCGTCTCGGCATCGCCTTGCAAACATTCACTGATGGCTTGAAAGGCTCGCTGTTGCTCTTCCAATAATATCCGGGGGCTGGGTAAGCCATCCATGCCGACCCACCGCCAGGACTGATCCAGGCTTATCCCGGTGACGGTGCGCGCGGTATCAAACTGGGAATCGAAGAGCCTGGCGTAATAGTCGGTTGTTAGCGAGCCATAAGCGCGCATCGGCTCCACGATAGCGCTTTGAAACTGCTCGACAACTTTTTCCATGGTTTCTTTGCTCATATAACACCTTCACTGTGTAGCTAACGGCCGGAGAACCTACGCCGGGAACTTGCACTGTAGCAGGGTTCTCATTAACTACCAGCCGGGTCCCTTTGTTTTGTTAGCCTTAAAGAAATACATAACCAAAAAACATAGCTATATAAAAACAAACTTACATACAGACCCAATTTCGAACAACGAAACACCACTTTTAATTGATTCACGACAAACAAATATGAAGAAATCCATAAAATAACGCGGTTAACTTATAAAATTAAGAATGCATTATTTTATACACCTATATAATTAAATCATCGTTAAGGCATTATGATAACAGGAGCTTTGCATTAACCTTGACGCCTTACCGCCTGCATTATTTAGTAGTCATAATGTGAGTATTCAGCAAACAACCAATCCTGACGAATTATCAAGTGAACGCCGCTAGTTATCCTGGCGGCTGGGCCGAAACCCCCTGTCTGTCGTCCAGCGATCGGGTAACGTACAATCGCCTTTAAACCATATTTAATGCCGTTACGATGGGACCTGACCTCCATGGATCTTGTACTGATTGAGTCGCTTGGCGTCGATACCGTGATCGGGGTCTACGACTGGGAGCGCACCATTACCCAGCGACTACTTCTCGATCTCGAGCTTGCCACGGATATCCGCCCGGCCGCCGCAAGCGACGACATCGCCCTGACCCTCGATTATGCGGCGATCTGCGAGCGCATCATCGCTTTCGCCGCCGAGCATGACGTTGCGCTGGTCGAAACCTTTGCCGAGCGCCTCGCCGAGACGCTGCGTGAGGAGTTCGCTATCGCCTGGCTACGCCTGACCGTGCGCAAGCCCGGTGCCGTGCCGGCAGCGGCCGCGGTGGGCGTAAGCATCCAGCGTGGCCGCCAGCCGGAGACCCAGTGATGGGCCGTATCAGTGTAAGCATCGGCAGTAATATCGAGCGTGAGCATCATGTGTGCGCCTGCCTGGACGCCCTGTCGGAGACCTTCGGTACGCTCGCCGTCTCGCGAGTCTTCGAGAGCGAACCGGTAGGCTTCGAAGACGGCCGCAACTTCTACAACCTGGTGGTCGCCTTCGAGAGTCGCTGGGCGGTAGGCGCGCTGCAGGCGTGGTGCAAGCGCCTGGAAGCCGCCAATGGACGCGTCAAGGACGGGCCCAAGTACAGCCCCCGTACGCTGGACATCGACATCCTGACCGTTGGCACCCTGACCGGCCGGCATGACGGGGTCGAGCTACCCCGCGACGAAATTCTTCACCATGCCTTCGTACTGCAGCCCATGGCCGAGTTGCTGCCGGAGGACCACCACCCACTCACCGGTAAGCCCTACCTTGATCACTGGGCCGCCTTTGCCGCAAAGGACCAGCGACTGTGGCCGGTCGATTTCGTCTGGAATGGGCGACTCATCTCGCGCGCGGGCTGACGCTCACCCGTTACCGAGTGCCCCGTCGATCGCGTCCCGGCGCCGAGCAGCAAGCTCCTCGCCCAGCGCCCGTCCCTGGTAGCCCTCCGCCAACAGCGCCTTGGGCAGAATTTGCGCGGCCAGTCGCCAGGCAAGCGACAAGTCATGGGCGAGTTCGGCGTCATCCAGACTCACCAGGCTGACCAAGGGTGGCACCCGCTCGCTTCGGCGCCATGCATCGATGGCATCAAGCCAACCCATCACCCGCTGCCCATCAAGCGGGCAGCCGGCAGCGGTATCCAAGCGCAGCCTGCGTGTTATCGCGGCCTGGCGGGCCAAGGCCGCATGGGCCTTGGGCAGGCGAAGGCGCTCGGCCAGCGCCTGACGGGGCGGCTCGCCAAGATGCTCCACCAGCCTCGCCCACCGCCAGCAAGTAACGGGCTCGGCATCCATGTCTTCCGGCAGCTGGTGCAGTCGCCCCAGCGCCTCGTCCAGGGCGGTGCCGTCGGCGGCAAGCTCCGGCAACAGCACCGCGAGGGCGCCACATTCGGCAAGGGTCTGGAAGTAGACTTCGGGCCAGGGTTCGCCAAGCGCCTTCTCGGTTTCCGTCCACACTCGCTCGGCGACCAGATGGGAAAGCTCTCCGCTGCGTACCAGCCGCTCCATCAGCGTCCGAGTCTCGTCGGCCACCACGAACCCCAGCCCGGCGTAGCGGGCCAGGAAGCGCGCGGTGCGCAGCACCCGCAGGGGATCCTCGACGAAGGCCGGTGAGACATGGCGCAGTAACCGGGCCTGGAGATCCGCCTGGCCACCGTAGGGGTCGACCAGTTCGCCCTCGGGCGTCTCGGCCATGGCGTTGATGGTCAGGTCGCGACGTGCGAGATCGTCCTCCAGGGTCACCTCGGGGCTGGCATGCACCTCGAAACCGGTATAGCCGTGGCCCGACTTGCGCTCGGTGCGCGCCAGGGCGAATTCCTCGTGGTTTTCGGGGTGCAGAAAAACCGGAAAATCGCGCCCCACCGGCTTGAAGCCACGGCGTCGCATGGCATCGGGCGTGGCCCCCACCACGACCCAGTCGGTATCCTTGACCGGCCAGCCAAGACGAGCATCGCGCACCGCCCCGCCGACCCGATAGACCTCAAGCCCCTGCAGGCGTGGATCCTCGCCGATGTTCATCGCTCAGGATTCCACGCGGTCGGGATGCCGGTGCGCCCAGTCGGTAAAGCCGCCATCCAGGCTGTACACCTCGGCGAAGCCTTGTCCCGCAAGCCAAGCGGCGGCCTGCTGACTGGAATGGCCGTGATAGCAGACCACCACCAGCCGCTGCTCCCGCGGGGCTTGCGCCAGCAAGGTCGATACGCTGTCGCTGTCCAGATGCCGGCTGCCGGGAATATGTCCCTGCGCGAAGCTTACCGGGTCGCGGATATCGACCAAGGTGAGTGACTGGCCGCCGCCTAGCCAGTCACCCAGGGTGGGAATATCGAGATGTTGAAAGCTTGGCTGGATCATGGTGCGTTGCTCCTCATCGAGACATGGTCACGTCAGTCATGGCGCTGCCGGCTAGGCACGCTGAAGCGCTCCCCGCTGGCGAGGTTCATGGCGGTGAGCTCTCCCCCCCAGACGCAGCCGGTATCCAGCGCCTCGACGCACACCCGTCGCTCGGGTGTTTCGCCCTGCAAGGCCGCCCAGTGGCCGAACAGCAGCCAGGGGTCGTCATCGCGGGGGTACTGGAACCATGGCGCAAAGCCCGCCGGCGCGCTATCCAGTCCTTCCTTGGCGGCGAACTCCAGGCACCCCTCGGCATCGATGAAGCGCATGCGAGTAAAGACGTTGATGAGGTGTCTCAGCCGGTCGATCCCCTCGAGATCGTCGCGCCAGCAGGCCGGCTCATTCCCGTACATCCGCTCGAGAAACTCACCGGCGCGCTCACCGCCCAGCCGAGACTGCAGCTCACCGGCACGCTCGGCCGCAGCGTGCAGCGACCAGCGAGGCGGCAGCCCGGCGTGGGTCATCACGATCTCGCGCTCACCCGGGCCGTCTTCCTGGACCATGAAGGGGCGCGTCTGCAGCCAATCGAGCAATGTCTCCCGATCGCGGGCCGCCAGGGTAGCGGCCAACGTATCCTTGGCGCGCGGCGAGCCGCCTCCACGGGCCACGGCCAGCAGGTGCATGTCATGGTTGCCAAGCACCGTCACGGCGGCCTCCCCCAGCGCCATGACCTCGCGCAGACAGGCCAGCGACTCGGGCCCGCGGTTGACCAGGTCGCCGGTCAACCACAAGCGGTCGCGACGCGGGTCGAAGTCGAGCCGGCCGAGAAGCTCGACGAATTCGGCATGACAGCCGTGAAGGTCGCCGATGGCATAGGTCGTCATGGCAGCATCCTTGTGCTTTTGTCGGTCGACGATAAGGTCAGTGAACCTGGTTGGGACCGGCCAGCCGGAAAGGCGCGATGGCCACGTCGAAGGGGCGTTGGCTAGCGGTTTCCACGCAGGTATAGGCGCCTTCCATCACGCCCACCGGACCGTCGAGAATCGCCCGGCTGGTATAACGGAAGGTCTGGCCGGGGCCAATCATCGGCTGCTGGCCCACCACGCCCTTGCCGCGCACCTCCTGCACCTTGCCGCTACCCTGGGTGATCTTCCAGTAGCGGGCGAGCAGCTGGACGCTATGCCCGGAATGATTGTGCACTGTGACCGTGTAGCTGAACACGTAGCGCTGGTCATCGGGAGCGGATTCGTCCAGGCGGAACGACGGCTCGACATCGACACGGACGGCGTGGTCGAGCGGCTCGGAAGGCGTCGGCGTCATGACGTTTCTCCTGTAACGGTTTCCACCAGGTGATTGGCGATGCGCACGAACTCCTCGACCGTGAGCGTCTGGGGACGACGTCCCGGCTCAATGTCCAGCGCCTCGAGCGCCGCAGCGTCGATGCGGCCCTTGAGGTTGTTGCGCAGCGTCTTGCGTCGCTGACCGAAGGCCTGACGCACCACATCGAAGAGTAGCGCCTCGTCGTGTGCCGGGTGCGGCAGTGCAGCGTATGGCGTCAGGCGCACGATAGCGGAATCGATCTTGGGACGCGGTACGAAAGCGGCGGGCGACACGGTGAACAGCGACTCCACGCGGCAGTGATACTGCGCCAGGACCGAAAGCCGCCCCCAGTCGGTGCTGCTTGGCACCGCGGCGAGCCGGTCGACCACTTCCTTTTGCAGCATGAAATGCATGTCGGCAACGGCATCACCTGCCTCCAGCAGGCGCACGAGCAGCGGCGTGGAGATATTGTAGGGCAGGTTGCCGACCACCCGCAGCGCCGGGCCCTCGCCACGCAGAAACCGGTAGTCGACCTTGAGGGCATCGCCCTCATGAATCACGACGTTCGGATAATTGAAGAACTGCACGCGCAAGCCGGGAATCAAGTCACGGTCGAGTTCGATCACCTCGAGCCGTCCGCCCGCGGCCTCGACCAGCGGCTCGGTCAACGCCCCCTGGCCGGGGCCGATCTCCACCAGCCGGTCGCCCTCGCGCGGGCCGATGGCACGCACGATGCGCGCGATGACGCCCGGGTCACGCAGGAAATTCTGGCCGAAGCGTTTACGGGCCCGATGAATCGGGGGGCGAGAGGCCATGCAGGCGGATCCTTTTATTGCAGTGAACGAGTATACGGTGATCGTGAGCAATCGATGGGGGTGCTTGAGGATGGGTGGTCTTGATAAAAGCAGCGAGGCTGGTCTCCGGCCCGTTCAGGCCAAGCCGCCACGGCGGGCCATGTCAGCGGCGAGACGCACCGCCACTTCCAGGCTGCCGGGATCGGCAAGGCCACGCCCGGCCAAGTCCAGCGCGGTGCCGTGGTCGACCGAGGTTCGCACCAGCGGCAGGCCCAGCGTGATATTGGCAGCGCGACCAAAGCCGGCATACTTGAGCACCGGCAGCCCCTGGTCATGATACATGGCCAGGACCGCGTCGACGCCGTCGAGGTGGCGCGGGGTGAACAGCGTATCGGCGGGCAGCGGCCCGTCGAGCGCCATGCCCTCGGCCCGCAGAGCCTCCAGCACGGGAATGATCACGTCCAGCTCCTCACGGCCCAGATGACCGCCCTCACCGGCATGAGGGTTGAGGCCGCACACGGCGATGCGCGGCGCGCTCACCCCGAACCAGCGAGACAGATCGGCATGCAGGATGCGCAGGACCCGCGCAAGGCGCGGCCCGGTAATGGCGTCGCTCACCTCACGCAGCGCAAGATGTGTGGTGGCAAGCGCCACGCGCAGCGCACCGCCGCCCCGCCACTCTGGCGTGCGGGCATGCAGGGCGCTGTCGGTCGCCAGCAGCATCACCACCTCGTCGACGCCACAGCGGTCGCGCAGGTACTCGGTGTGACCGCTGAAGCCAACATGCCCGGCATCCAGAATCACCCCTTTGTGCAACGGGGCCGTGACCATGCCAACAGCGTGACCGGCATGACAGGCGGCGACCGCCGCGTCGAGGGTCTCGAGTACATAGCCGGCATTGGCAACATCCAGCACCCCCGGGTGCGAAGGCGCCCGCAGCGCCACCGGCCAGACCGGCAGCAACCCCTGCCGTGGGGCCGGGATCGGATCACCGGGCGCAAGCGTGACCAGCTCGAGCTTGCGACCCAGCATGGCGGCGCGCTCGGCCAGCAGTGCCGGGTCGCCGACGACCACCACCCGCGCGGGCGGTGCGGCGTCGGCGGCCAGCATCACGGCCAACTCGGGCCCGATACCCGCCGGCTCGCCGGTGGTCAGCGCGAGTACCGGACCGCCAGCGTCCGCCATCAGCGTTCGGCGAGCCGATTATCGATGAAGGCGCGGGAGCGGATTTCCTGCATCCAGATGTCCAACTCCTCATTGGCCTGACGCTGAAACAGCGCCTGACGCGCCTGTTCCCGGCTGGCGCCCTGCTCTTCCATGAGCTGCTCCACTTCTCGATCGGAGATGTTGATGCGGCTGCCAATTTCACGCTGTTGGACCTGGCTCAACAGCATCTCGCGGCGAATCTGCTCGCGCACGTCGGCGAAGGCCAGGCCATCGGCTTCCACGGCGTCGGCGAATTGCTCGAGGCTCATGCCATTGCTCTCGGCAATACTTCTCATCTGACGGTTGAGATCGGTATCGTCCACCGACAGCCCGGCGTCACGCGCCATCTGTAGCTGGATCTCCTCGATGATCATGCGCTCGAGCATCTGCTCACGCAGCACGCGCTCCGGGGGTAATGACTCGTCGCGAGCCTCAAGCTGGCTGCGTGTCTGTGCGACGCGTTCCTCGAGATCACTGGCCATGATGGCGCCGTCGTTGACCACCGCCACGATGCGATCCAGCGACTGGCGCTCCAGCGGCTGATAGTTGCTCTGTGCCTGGCTGGCAAGCGGCAAGGCGCCCAGGCACAACGCCAGGGCCAGGCTGGCGCCTAGTTTGGCGATGCGTCGACTGCGCAAGGTACGTCGACTCGGCATAGCGTTGGTTCCTCTCGTTGAATCGTGCTGTCTTTGAATAGTCGCTCTCATCTCGCGTCAGAACGCCGTGGCGCGATAGCCCGGAATGGCCTGCTCGAAATAGCTATCGGCTTCGCCGCCGACCCCGCCCAGGCCCTTGAACACGAAACGCAGGAAGACACCGCGGTCGACATAATCGTCTTCGATGGTATTCGCGGTGTCGCGGTCATCGACCCACTCGCGCCAGACCAGCTGCAGACCATAGCAGCAGTCGTTCCACTGAACACCCGCCAGCTGCTCCAGGGCGCGGTCGTTGGTATTGTCGTAGAGCACGCGACCGATCAGATCAACCTGCCGGCTGGCCTTCCAGGCGAACGACAGGTCGTACTCCTCGCGGTTGTAAGTGAGCACGTCCTCATCTTCCAGGCCGGGGTCGAAGCCTTCGAGTTGCCAACGGTAGCCTAAGTTCAGTACATGACCGGCATCGGCGCGATACTGCACGGCCAGTGATGCGCTCTCGGTTCGCTCACGATCATCGTCGTAGAGCCACTGCCAGCGCGAACGCCAATGATCGGTCATCTGCCAGTCGAGGCGCGTCACGATCGGCGAACGGTCGCGGGTAGCGCGGTAGTAGTCCTCATCGCGGCTCTCGGACGGCAGGGTGTCGGGGTCGCCCGCCATGTCGATATTGCGATCTTCGAAGTAGAGCGCTTGTCCGATGCCCAGGGCGAGGCGCTGGCGTCCGCTGGCGTCTTCCAGAAGGCGCGAATCGACTCCGAAAGACAGCCGGTTGAGATCGCCGACGCGATCCGACCCCGAAAAGCGATACGGCGACCACAGCTGGTTCCAGGAAAAGGCCCGCTCGGCGGTATCGAAATCGGGGAACTCGCTCTGGTCGCGGGCCGGCACGTAGGCATAGTTCATGCGGGGTTCCAGCGTCTGGCGATAGCCCCGGCCCCCGAGGTCGAGCTCGCGCTCGAAGGCCAGGCCGGCATCGAGGGTACTCACCGGCACGCTGCGGGTCAGGGTGGTGTCACGGTCGGTCTCGCGGTTGCCGTAATCCAGCTCGTAGGCGGTCGCCAGCCACTCGACCCGCGGTTCCAGATGCCCCCAGGTCTCGTCGAAGCGCCAGCCCGCGGCCGGCGCGAGATGCAGCCGGGTGCCCACGGCGGCCTCGCGATCGAAGCGGGGGTTATCGGGTAGCTCCGCTTCATCCACGTCACGCCAGAAATACGTCAGGTTGGAGCGCCACTGCTGGTAGAAGCCGCTGTCCTGGGACCAACGGGCATTGGCGGTCAGGCTAGGCAGGCGATAGAAGGGTTTCTCGCGATCCAGCAGCGGCTCCTCGAGACGCTGGAAGCCCTGAGCCCGCGCCTGAAGCTGCCAGACGTCGCCGCGATGGTCGATCTGGGCCAGCCGTGGCAGGTTGGAGGTCTCCTGTTCGCCGAACGTGGTACCGAAGTCGTCGAAGTAGCGCCCGTCACTGGCCGCGCCGTAACGCAGCCGATATCGGGTGCGTGCATCGAAGCGCCCGGCATGGCGGTAATCCACATACCAGCGATCCTCGCCCTCGAACCGCTGCGGCTCATCGTAACGATCATCGTCGGAGCCGCCATCGTCATTGGCAAGATAGGCCCCTTCGATCTGACCGGCATTGTCTTCGTACAGGTAGCGATACTCACCGCCCATCAGCAGGCCGCGATCCGTTATCCAGCGTGGCGTGATAGTGGCATCCCGATTCGGGGCGATGTTCCAGTAGAACGGCTGGGCATAGTCCAGGGAGTCGAGCGAGATGCCCAGCATCGGCCAGAGAAACCCGGTCTGGCGTCGTTCGTCGATGGGAAAGCGCAACCATGGCCAATAGAACACCGGCACCCTAGCCACCTCCAGCCGGGCATGCCTGGCGGTGCCGACCCCTGTCTCGCGATCCAACAGGATGTCGTTGCCCACCAGTCGCCAGGTGTTATCGCCCGGATCACACGTGGTGAAGCTCGCCTCGGTGAGGCGGTAGCGGCCATCCTCGAGACGCGCCAGGCGCTGAGCGTCGCCCCGCAAGCGCTGCTCATGGGCAACATAATGGGCGTTATCGATACTTGCGGCATCGCTGTTCAAGGAGAGCTCGGCAGATTCCCCGCGTACCAGGATACCGCGGTCGCGCAGCGCCAGCGGGCCCTCGGCAAAGGCCGTCTCGCGCGTGCCGGGAACGCGGACCCGCGGCGCCTCGAGCTGGGCGTCACTGCGACGCAGCACGACCTCGCCGGCCAGGATGGTTTCGCCATCCGCGCCGTAATCGGCGCTGTCGGCCTCGCTGGCGATCTTTTCGTCCGCCGGGACCGGCAGGCGATAGCCCGGCATCACGTAGCGGCCACGGCAAAGCGCGCCCTCGGGACGGTCGCTTCCCCAGGGTTGCCAATCGAGCTGATCGGCCGGCAACGGCTCGGGTGGCGCCGCCGACAGCGGCAGGCTCACCATGCCGGAAGTGACGAGTCCTGCCAGGGTCGTCCACGAGAGTCGCTTGCCCATGTTTCACGATGTCCTTGGCGAGATGAATCGGTATTATACAGGCCGCATTCTGCCTGTCCCGCCGGCTTCAAGCCTGCCACCGCCGGCGAGAACGGCAAATCAGCATGCGGGGACGCCACGGAACCGTCAACCGCACCACGACCCAGGAGCCCGATGACGATGTCCGACGCCACTGCCCCCTTGCGCCTGCAACAATTGCGTGACTGGGCCGCTACGCGCCACGCGCTCGCCCCGGGGCGCGTCGCGCTGGAGCTTGCCGCCGGCGACGCCAGTTTTCGCCGCTACTTCCGCCTGACGTTGCCCGATGGCCAAACGCGCATGCTCATGGACGCGCCGCCCGACCATGAGAACAGTCGCCCGTTCGTGGCCATTGCCAGACACTGGCAGGCCGCCGGCTTGCCGGTCCCGGGCCTGCATGCCGTGGACCTGGAGGCCGGCTTCCTCGAGCTCGATGATCTCGGTGACACGCCGCTTCAGCACTGCCTGCGCGAGGCGGCGCATCCGGTCACCCTGGGCTGGCATGAGCGTGCCATTGAACTGCTTCACGCCCTGCAGAACCGCGCCTCCGCCGAAGCGCTGCCGCGCTACGACGAGGCGTTACTCGGGCGCGAGCTCGACCTCTTCCCGCAATGGTGTCTCGGCGCATGGCTGGAGATTGACGCTCCGCCTGGCTGGAGCGCGCTGCACGAGGCGCTGATCGCCTCGGCACTCGCGCAACCGGTGGTCACGGTGCATCGCGATTACGACGCCATGAACCTGATGGTGGACGGCGACCAGCTCACCCTGATCGACTTTCAGGACGCGGTGGCCGGCCCCATCAGCTACGACTTGATCTCGCTACTACGGGGGCGCTACTGCCGCTTCGCACCCGCCCGCTTCGCCGGCTGGACCGAGGCGTTCCGCCAAACGGCGATAAGTGACGGCCGCCTGCCGGGCAGCGTGACGGAAGATACTTTTCATCGACAGGTGCAGGCCATGGCCGCCCAGCGCGCCTTGAAGGTGCTGGGAATCTTCTGTCGGCTCACGCTGCGTGACAGGCGTGAGGGTTACCTAGAGCGTCTGCCGCACTTTCTCGATCATCTCGACGACAGCCTGGCGGATCTTCCCGAGCACCGCGCCTTTCGCCACTGGCTGGCCGAGGTTTTCCGCCCCGCCCTGACCCGGCGACTGGCCGCCCCATCGCGGGGGGAAGACTCATGAAGGCGATGATCCTGGCCGCGGGCCTCGGCACGCGCATGCGCCCGCTCACCGATCGCTGCCCCAAGCCGCTGCTGCCGGTGGCGGACAAGCCGTTGATCGTCCATCACCTGGAGCGCCTGGCCGAGGCAGGCATCAAGGAGGTGGTGATCAACGTCAGCTACCGTGCCGAGCAGGTCGTCGCCGCCCTCGGCGAGGGCAGCGACTTCGGGCTTACCATTGCCTGGAGCCACGAGGCGGCGCCGCTGGAAACCGGCGGCGGCATCCTCAACGCGCTGCCGTTACTCGGCGAGGCGCCGTTCCTGCTGGTCAACGGCGACATCTGGTGTGACATGGCGCTCAGCGCACTTGACGGCCCGAGCGGCCTGGGCGACGACCTGGCGCATCTGGTGCTGGTCGACAATCCGCCGCACCACCCGGCCGGCGACTTCCGTCTCGACGGCGAAGGCCGGGTACACGACTCGGGCGCGCCACGCCTCACCTTCGCCGGTCTCAGCGTCATTGACCCGGCGCTGGTGGCTAACCAAGCGCCGGGCGCCTTCGCGCTGGCACCGCTGCTGCGCCATGCCATGGCCGCGGGCCGCGTCGCCGGCCGCCACTACCGCGGCGACTGGGTCGACGTGGGTACCCCGGAGCGTCTGGCCGCCCTCGACCGCCACCTGCGGGGCTGAGCACCGTCGCGCCAGCTGGTATGCTGCCTGGCCTGTTGTCAGCGAATTCAACCGAAGGAAGCCGATCTATGAAAGCCAGCGTCAAATGGACCGATGGTCGTCAGTTCGTCGCCGAATCCGGAAGCGGCCATAGCGTGGTAATCGACGGCCCGCCCGATCATGGCGGCCGCGATACCGGCCCGCGCCCTATGGAGATGCTGCTGATGGGGCTCGGCGCCTGCACGTCGTTCGATGTCCTGGAAATTCTCGAGAAGTCCCGCGCGCCGGTCAGCGATTGCGTGGCCGAGGTCGAGGCCGAGCGCGCCGACAGCGTACCGAGTGTCTTCACGCGGATTCACGTGCATTTTATCGTCAGTGGCAACGGCTTGAAGGAAAAGC
This sequence comes from Halomonas korlensis, assembly GCF_900116705.1. Classification (GTDB taxonomy): domain Bacteria; phylum Pseudomonadota; class Gammaproteobacteria; order Pseudomonadales; family Halomonadaceae; genus Halomonas; species Halomonas korlensis. The sequence continues at coordinate 50,276 of NZ_FPBP01000010.1, forward strand.
AGGTCGCGCGGGCGGTGGAGCTCTCCGCCGACAAGTACTGCAGCGCCTCGATCATGCTCGGCAAGGGTGGCGTCGAAATCAGCCACTCGTTCACTATCGTCGAGGGCTAAGGGACCGTCGAGGGCTAAGGGGCCTCATCGAGGGCTACAGGGCCATCGAGAGCTACAGGGCAAGGCGCGCGAAGCCGCGACTTAAATCCGGTAGGCGCTGGCAGCCATGGCGTTGGCCACCAGCGACATGCCGGCCTTGACCGGTGTCGGGAAGCGCATGGCGCCGGCTTCGAGAGCCAATTGGGCATGATGCGCCTCGTCGATACGCATCTGACGCAGCACGGCGCGAGAACGCTGATCACCACGCGGCAGTCTCTCCAGCTGCTTATCCACTAGTTTGCCCAGTTGTTCCTCGGTGGCTGCAACCGCCCCGAGCCCGACCCGATGACCTGCCGCACCCGCCGCAACGCCAAGGCCAAAGGAGGCAACATAGAAGAACGGCGTCAGACGACTCGTGCGGTCATGCAGTTCGTGCAGGCGGGCATAGCACCAGGCCAGGTGATTGGTCTGCCCCCGGGCGGCCGCTTCCACCTGACCGCGCCGTTCGGGCAGCCCGACGGCGAGTCCCTGGCCTTGATAAAGCGCCTGGGCGCACACTTCGCCAGTATGGTGGATGCGCATCAGTCCCGCCGCGTGACGGCGTTCTTCAGTCTCCATCGGGCCGTCTCGCACGTCGCGCGTGGCCGGCGAAGGGCGTGAGGCCGGTGCCGCGCCAGGCACCAGAGTGCGAAGCGCGGCATCGAAATGGTGGACAAGGCGGTCGGCACGGGAGAGCTTGCGGGTCATGGAAACCTCTTGAATGCCGTTATCCGGCCGGCCACGTGAAGCGCCGACCGCCCATCAGATGCATGTGGATATGATAGACCGTCTGGCCACCATGGTCGTTGCAATTCATGACCACCCGGTAGCCGTCATCGGCGAAGCCCTGCTGCCTGGCGAGCTTGGCGGCGGTGTACGTTAGCCGGCCGACCAGCGCCAGGTCACTCTCCTCGAGATCGTTGAGCGTGGCGATGTGCTGTTTGGGCACGATCAGCTGGTGGGTCGGCGCCTGAGGGTTGATATCGTTGAACGCCAGTACCTCATCGTCCTCGAAGACGATGTCGGCGGGAATCTCACGGTTGACGATCTTGCAGAACAGGCAATCCATGGTCGAGTCTCCTTGGAGGATTCAGGCAGTGGCATGTCAGCGAAAGCGTCGCTGATTCAAGAGATGACGCACCAGTGGTCCCAGAATCAACTCCATGGCCAGTGACAGTCGCGACCCCGGCACTACCAGAGTGTGCGGCCGGCTCATGAAGGCATCCTGGATCATCACCAGCAGGTAAGGAAAGTCCACCGTAGCGGGGTCACGAAAGCGGATCACCACGAAGGATTCGGCATCGGTAGGAATATCCTGGACTTCGAAGGGGTTGGAGGTATCGACCGTGGGTACCCGCTGGAAATTGATATGGGTACGCGAGAACTGCGGCTGGATATAGCGCACGTAATCGCCCATGCGCCCCAGGATCGTATCGATCACCGCCTCGTGGGAGTAACCCCGCATCTTGATGTCGCGGTCGATCTTCTGGATCCATTCCAGATTCATGGTCGGCGCGACCCCGACCAGCAGGTCCACATGGCGGGCGATATCGTGCTCGGCGGTCACCAGGCCACCGTGCAGCCCCTCGTAGAACAGCAAGTCGGTGCCATACGGCAGCGCCTGCCACTCGGTGAAGGTACCCACCCGGTAACCCCCTTCGATCATCTGCTTGTCTTCGGCGTGAATGTAGTGGCGGTAGGTACCGCTGCCGTGCTCGCCGTACTCGAGAAACATCGCCTCGAGCTCCTCGAGCAGGTTGGCCTCCACCGCGAAGTGCGATAGCTCGTCCTTGCGCTCGGGCTCTTCGCGAAAGATCCGCGCCAGCTCCTCCCGGTTGTAGCGATGGAAGGCGTCGCCGTCGACGAAAGCGGCGTGCACGTCCTCGCGAGCAAACATGCGCTCGAAGGTACGCTTGACCGTGGTGGTACCGGCACCCGACGAGCCGGTCACGGCGATGATCGGATATTCCCGCGACATCAGACGCCTCCCGCCCGAGCGATCATCCGGCTCACGGCTTCGGGTACCACGGCCGGTCGGCCACTGGCGGGATCCAGCAGCAAGAGATTGAGCCGGGCCGTGGCCACGGTGCGGCCATCGTCTTCGCGCCGCACGCGATGATAGGCGGTGATCGCCTTGCCGTGGGGAGCCGGAATGGCGGTTTCCACCATCAGCGCATCCGGCCAGCGAGCCTCGGCCTGGAACTGTACGGCCAGATCCGCCACCACGCTGGCATGGCCCTCCAGGTCCGCCTCGCTGAGACCCAACGACGCCAAGGCATGGCCGCGAGCCTCGTGAAGCAGCGATACCAGGGCATCATGACCAAGATGGCGACCGTAGTTCATGTCGGTGATGCGCACCGTCAGCGGATGGCGGTGCACCAGGTCGGCCTCGGGGAATTCCAGTCTGACGCGTTCCATGCTCGCTCCTTCAGCCCGGTTCCCGGGCAATGGCGCGGTGGGCGATATCACGACGATAGAGGGCGTCGGGCCAGTGAAGCCTCGCCACCCCGCGGTAGGCCAGATCACGCGCCTCGCCAACCGTCTTGCCCAGGGCCGTCACGCAGAGCACTCGGCCCCCGGCGGTAACGACACGCCCCGCCTGCTCGGCCGTGCCGGCATGGAAGACCTTGCAGCCGCTCTCCTCTACTGCGTCGAGCCCTTCGATGGCATCACCTTTACGATAGCGGCCGGGATAGCCCCCAGCCGCTATCACCACGCCCACGGCGGCCCGCGGGTCCCACTCGCATAGCTTGCCGGCGAGCGCTCCCCGAGTACCGGCCAGGCACAGGGTGGTGAGATCCGAGTTCAGGCGCAGCATGATCGGCTGGGTCTCGGGGTCGCCGAAGCGGCAGTTGTACTCGATTACCTTGGGGTTGCCGGCGGCGTCGATCATCAGGCCGGCGTACAGGAAGCCGGTGTAGGGATGGCCCTCCTCGGCCATGCCCCGCACAGTGGGCAGGATGACCCGTTCCATGATGCGCGCGTGGACCTCGTCGGTCACCACCGGTGCCGGCGAGTAGGCGCCCATGCCGCCGGTATTGGGGCCGGTATCGCCATCGCCGACCCGCTTGTGATCCTGACTGGTGGCCATTGGCAGGACGTTTTCGCCATCGACCATGACGATGAAGCTCGCCTCCTCGCCCTGGAGGAATTCCTCGATCACCACCCGGGCGCCGGCATCGCCGAAGGCGTTGGCCTCGAGCATATCGCGAACCGCCGCCGTGGCCTCGTCTTCGGTCATGGCCACGATCACGCCCTTGCCGGCGGCCAGACCATCGGCCTTGATGACGATCGGCGCCCCTGTCTCGGCGAGATAGTCGAGTGCCGGCGCTACGGTAGTGAAGGTACGGTAATCAGCGCTGGGGATGGCATGGCGGGCGAGAAAGTCCTTGGTGAAGGCCTTTGAGCCTTCGAGCTGCGCGGCGGCCTGGGTCGGACCGAAGATGGCAAGCCCGGCGTCACGAAAACGGTCGACCACGCCCTCGACCAGCGGCGCTTCGGGACCGACGATGGTCAACGCCACCTCATGCTCGCGGGCGAAAGCCAGCAGGCCATCGAGATCGTCGACGCCGATCGCCACGTTCTCCACACCCGGCTCTCCGGCGGTTCCGGCGTTGCCCGGTGCCACGTAGACGCCCCCTACTTCGGGTGACTGCGCGACCTTCCAGGCCAACGCATGTTCGCGGCCACCACCGCCGATGATCAACACCTTCATTCCTTCAGCCCTTTGGCAGCTCGTAACATCGCGGCATTATGTCAGAAAGACCTCGCTACCGCCTTGCCGCAGGCCTTTCGCGGCTAGCGCTTCTTGTCATTCGACGCGTCTTCGGCTCCTTCCTTGCCGGCTTCTTCCTTGCCGGCTTCTTCCTTGCTGGCTTCTTCCTTGCTGGCTTCTTCCTTGCCGGCCTGGTTGATGTTGTTCTGCCAGAAACGCATGTTCTCCTCCGCCAGTTCGCGCATCAATTCCATCGGCGAATGACGCATTGCCTGCTGCCACCGGTCCTGCATGCGCTGCTGCTGCTCCATCATCAGCCGCGTGCCCTGCTCCAGGTAGCGAGCCAGCGGCAACGGTTGCGCCATGTCGTAAACGCGGATGAACTGCGCCAACAGATCGTTGGAGAACACTTCGGAATCGCCGTCGGCCTGCTCCTGCTCGATGATGATCGACAGCAGGATGGTACGGGTCAGATCCTCGCCGCTCTTGGCGTCCTCGACCCGAAACGGGACTTGTTCGAGAATCAAGCCACGCAGGTCCTCCAGGGTCACGTAGCGGCTCTGTTCGGTATCATAGAGCCTACGGTTGGCATACTTGCGAATCACGCGCACGGCGCTGCTCCTTGTTATGACAAGTGGGCGTTTGCCCTCTTAACAGGTATTGTGCACCGCGACACACGCCATGCAAGGCAAAACGGCATCACGAGGCCCAATGAACCTGATTCTGCTTTCGCCCGACGACCTCGAAGCGGAAGGCGTCGCCCGGGTACGCGACCCGCGTCGTCTCGACCATCTCGGTCGGGTACATCGCGCCCGGCCTGGCGATCGGCTCACGCTGGGCATCGAGGGTGGGGGCATCGGCCGCGGCGAACTCCTGTCGCTGGACACCCGGGAAGCACGCTTTGCCATCGACGAGCTCGACCAGGCACCACCGCCGGCCTTGCCCGTGCATCTGGTCCTGGCCCTGCCACGCCCACGCATGCTGGCACGCAGCCTCGAACACGCCACGGCACTCGGCGTGAAGCATATCACCCTGTTGCATAGCCGCCGCGTTGAAAAGAGCTACTGGCAGTCACCTGAGCTTGGCGACGACCGGATCCGTCATCATCTGGTGCTGGGCCTGGAACAGGCGCGCGATACCCACCTGCCGGAAATCAGCCTGGCCAAGGGCTTTCGCCCCTTCGTCGAGGAGAGCCTGCCGGACCTGCTGGAAAAACGCCGGGGGCTGGTGGCGCACCCCGGCATGCCACACGCCTGCCCACGCAACCTGACGGCGCCGACCCTGCTGCTGGTCGGCCCCGAGGGTGGTTTCATTGACTGGGAGATAGAAAAGCTCTTGGCCGCGGGCTGCGAAGGCATCCACCTGGGCCCGCGCATCCTGCGCGTGGAAACCGCCGTGACGGCCCTGCTGGCGCGTCTTTTCTAACGAGATCGATCTAGAGAAACCGAAGCCGCAGAGATCGGAGCCAAAGTAACTAGCCTGACACGGGCAGCGCTCAGTCGTCTTCCGGCGGCTCGTGAGGCACAAAGCGCGACTCGTCATCACAGCTCGGTTCGGTCAGGAAGGTATCGCGCACATCCAACAAGCCCAGATGGCCGATGGTCCGCCGCCCCAGCAACAAGGGATAGTTCATCTTCTCGCGGTTGCGCAGGCTGAACTGTTCCTCATAGACGGTATCGCCCATGCACACGTTCATCAGCACGACCGGCCGTTCGTCCATGCCCCCCGCTCCGCGCACACGCAGGTCGCGATAGAGCGGCAGTTCCATTCGCTCGCTGAAATCCTCACCGCTTTCCACATCCTCCAGCTTCAGGCGAAAGCGCACCCAATCCTCGCCGTCCTTTTCAAAGTACTCGATGTCGCGCGCATCCAACGATGACGTCAGGGCGCCACTGTCGAGCTTGGCTTTCACCTCGACCTTCCACGGCTCCAGGGTCGCCCTTTCCACCCAGCCAAAGACCTTGTCGTCTTGCTCGGCCGATACTGGAAAGGCAGCAGCCAGCAGCAGGGCAGCGGTCACGCAGAATCGATTAACTGTCATGTAAGTTCTCCAAGTCGTCAGCTCAGCCTTGCAGGCGCTCCAGTAACCGCAGGGTAGCGAAGCCATCGGGTGTCTCGCCGATGGCGCGCTGGTAGGCCCTGAGGCCACGGCGGGTATTGGGCCCCATGATGCCATCGGGCTGCCCTACGTCGAAACCACGCTCGTTGAGCAGACGCTGCAGCTCGCGCACCTGACGACGCATCAAGGGCTGTTGGTCGCGAGGCCAGTCTCCCTGGATGCCGGCGCGTCCGGCGATTTCATTGGCCAGACTCCCCACCGCCAGCGCATAGCTGGTGGCGTTGTTGTAGCGCAGGATGGCGCGGAAATTGTTTCCCACCAAGAAAGCCGGCCCCCGGGCACCCGCCGGTACAATCACCGAGGCGCTTTCGAAATCGGGCAACGCCTCTCCGGCCAACGCACGCACGCCACGCTCGGCCCATACCTTGCTGGCACGACGCGTTTCCAGCTCGGCCTGGGAATAGTCGAAGTCATCGGTGAGTGCTACCTCCACGCCCCAGGGCCGGCCAGGCTGCCAGCCTGCCCGGGCCAGGTAATTGGCGGTGGAGGCCATCACATCCGAGATGCTGCCCCAGATATCTCGCCGTCCATCGTCATCGCCATCCACGGCGTAGGCCTCGAAGCTCGAAGGAATAAACTGGGTATGCCCCATCGCGCCGGCCCAGGAGCCGACCATGCGCTCGGGGCTGATGTCGCCCGCCTCGAGGATGCGCAAGGCCGCCAGCAGCTCAGCGCGGGCAAAATCGCGACGCCGCCCATCGAACGCCAGCGTGGCCAACGCCTCAAGGGTCGAGAAATTCCCGAAGTTGCTGCCGTAATTGCTCTCGATGCCCCAGATCGCCACGATGATTTCCGGCGGCACGCCGAAGCGCTGCTCCATACGCCGGGCGGTATCGCGGTGAGCCGCCAAGCGCTCCTGCCCGGTGTCGATCCGTGTCGCCGATACCGCGGTGTCGAGATATTGCCAGATGGGGCGGACGAACTCCGGCTGTGAACGGTCAAGCTCGATGACACGGGGACGGTAGCGTACATCGTCCAGGGCGCGGTCCAGGGTGGCCTCGTCGATCCCCTGCGCCCGGGCGTCGCGGCGGAAGGCCGCGAGCCACGTCGCGAAGTCTTCCGGTGTAGCCTCCGGTTCTGCCGTCTCGGCAGCGTCGCCATTGGCCTGCGGACCGCCAGCTTCAGTCTCGGGGCTCACCGCGGCATCTGCGGCAGTGGCTTCATTGGTCGGGGCGGCCTGGCAGCCGGCGAGCAGCGCCAGCAACAAGGGGGTCGTCAGCATCCGTTTCATCGTTGCCTGTGCACTCCATAACATTGATCGGGCACGATCATCGCTGATATCGAACGAGACAGCCAGTCCGATCAATGGCCGGAGAGCCGCCAGACCAGCATTCTCAGTCATCGCTTTCGAAGGCCTCGTCATCACCGAGCAGTCTGTCCTGCCAGGCGGCCGGCACGACCTGAGGCACGGGAAAGCACTGCGGCGCCACTCGCCAGGGCTGGTGTCTCTCGCGTCCCGCCGGCAACTCGCGCAGCGCCGGTTGCCAGTGTGCCACGTAGTCGCCTTCGCCATCGTACTGCTCGGCCTGCCGGAGCACATGAAACCAGCGATCGCGGGGGTCACGCCCCACGCCGGCTACATAGCGCCAATTTCCCCAGTTGCTCGCCACATCGAAGTCGACCAGGCAGTGCTCGAACCATGCTGCGCCCAGGCGCCAATCCACCCCAAGGTCCTTGGCCAGAAAACTCGCCACGTTCTGTCGTGCACGGTTGGAAAGCCAGCCCGTGGCTTCCAGTTCCAGCATCGCGGCATCGACGAACGGCACGCCCGTCCGGGCCTGGCACCAGGCGGTAAAGGCGGGGCCAGCCGAGGGCAGCACAAGGCCACCGAACAGCGCCGGCCCTTCCTGGCGACCCGCCCAATGAAAGTAGTCGCGCCACAACAACTCGAGTATGACCCAGTCGCTGGATGCGCAGGTGCCCTGTTCAGCTTCCCAGGCGCGTACGGCGTCATGAACCTGGCGTGCCGACAGGCAGCCATGCGCGAGCCAAGGCGACAGGCGTGTGGAAAAGTCGGCACCGCGCAGCCCATTGCGGGTCGTCTTGTAACGTGCCACGGCGTTGGACTGCCAGAGGTAATACTCCAGACGCGCCAGACCGGCCGCCTCACCGCCCTCGAAACGAAACTGCCCGCGCGGGTCGGACCGCCAGGCTGAACTCAGCGCACACACCTCATGCAGAGGCGGTAGCCCTCGCGCCGCACCTCTCGGCCACAGCGGCAGGGTGAGCGGCGCCGGCTCGGCGGCGCTCACCGCCCACTGCTGCTCCGCACGACGACGAAACGCGGAAAAGCTCGCGGGCAGCGCCGCGACTGAGGTGGGCAGAGCCACCTCGTCGAACAACAGCCCCGCATCGAGGCTCACCACCTCGGTACGCCCTGCCAGTCGCTCGGTGAGGGCGTCGACCGCCCAGGCCTCCTCGTCTCCGGCATCGCGGCGAACGCGTACGGCACTCGCGCCCAGGGTCTCGGCCAGTTCGACCACCACTGCCACCGGATCGCCGATGCGCACCAGCAGGTCGTTTCCCCGCTTGAGCAGCTCGCCGCGCAATTCGATCAAACATTCCCACAGGAATCGCAGCCGGGCGGGTCCCATGCGCGGCTTGCCGGTGGCCGGCAGCGTCGTTAGCCAACGCTCGTCGAGAACATAGACACAAAGCAGTTGCTCCGGCGGGACCGCGAAACGCACCAAGGGGTTATCGGCCAGCCGCAGGTCGCGCCGGAACCAGGCAATCTGCGTACTCATCCCGCTCTCCAGGCGCAACGCGCGTCACGGCGACAACGTTCGCTGCAGTAGCGAACCTCGTCCCAACAGCGGGCCCACTTGCGACGCCAGACGAAACCTCGCTCACACCCGTGGCAGACCTTGCTCGGCAGTTCAGGCTTGCGGTGCATCGATACCTCGCCGGCAACAGCCATTCATGGACAACTTATTTTTTATGTACAATTATTGTACATCAATATTTCCCTTTTGCACCCTGCCTGGCGAGCGGCCAACGCAACAGGGCCGCCCGAAGGCGGCCCTGTTGGAACGATGAGTTTCGCGGAAACGGTAGGAAGCCTCACTCCTCTCGTGAGACGGGAGGCGGTTCGACCCCGGGCTCCGGGACTTCCTGACCGCTCTTGAGCTCGTGGGTCAGGGGATCGTAGTTGGGGCGCAACTCGTCCTTCACGGTGCCGTCCCAGAGGCGGGAGCCGACAAAATATCCGGCTCGCCCGATGACATGCGCGGCCACCGGGGCCGTGAGCATGATGAACAGGATGACCCCCATGGCACGGGCCACTACCGCCACCTGGGGAAAATGCAACGCCACCGCCAGCATGATCAGGCTGGCACCCAGCGTTGCCGCCTTGGTCGTGGCGTGCATGCGGGTCAGCAGATCGGGCAGGCGCAGCACGCCCAGCGCCGCCAACAGCATGAACATAGCGCCCGAGAGAACCAACGCTCCCTTGACGAACTCAATCATCGCGCGGCCCTCCCCGCTCCAGGAACCGTGCGAAACCAATGGCGGCCATGAAAGCCATCAACGCCATGACGATCGCCACGTCCAGAAGGCTGGGCACGTCGGAGGCGATGGCCACCACGCCGATAAAGCCGACCAGGATCGAGGAAAAAAGCTCCAGCGCCACCACACGGTCCGGCAGGCTCGGGCCGCGAAACAACCGCACGAAAGTCAGACACAAGGCCAGGGACATCAGCACCAGGCTCAGCATGATCACGGTCGACACGAATCGACTCCTCTCAAAGAAACAGTTCGAGCGCCCGCCGTTCCATCTCTGCCAGGTTACGGCGCAGTTCCTGTTCATCGTCCAGGAACATGGCATGGATATACAGCACGCGACGGTCATCGGAGACATCCAGACTCAAGGTGCCAGGCGTCAGGGAAATCAGGTTGGCGACAAAGGTGATCTCGAATTCGGTGCGCGCCTTGAGCGGCATGGCGATCACCCCCGGCTTCATGTACCAGGGCGGCGTGATGATATCGAAGGCTACCTTGAGGTTGGCAAGCAACAGTTCCTTGAGGAAGAAACCGATGAAACCGATCAAGCGTGGTAATCGCTGTGCATGGCCAGCCAGGGCCGGCACCTGGGGTTGGATAAGCGCCAGCACCAGATAGCCGAACACCACACCGGCCAGCAGGTTGCGACCGCTGAAGTCGCCGGTGAGGACAACCCAGGCAAAGCCCAGCAGCAGATTCCAGGCGGCCCCGATCATGGCGTCAGCTCCTCTTGCCTGCCAAGCACGGCCTCGATGTAGCGCTCGGGGTCGAGCAGCTCACTGGCCGAGGCCTCGGCCAGGGCATAGATGGGCTCGGCATTGAGACCAATCAGCAAGGTGCAAAGCGCCAGGCCAACCACCGGCGTGGTCATCAGCCAGAGCTCGGACTGGCTGACCGACGGATAGGGGTCGGTCTTGCCCTCCTCCGGCGCCACCTTCCAGAACACCTCGGCCCAGATCTTGATCATCGAGTAGAGCGTCAGCAACCCCACCAGCAAGGCAATGAAGGTGACGCCATAGGCCTCGGCCTCGATGCCGGCGCGGATCACGATGAACTTCGCAAAGAAGCCGGAGAGCGGCGGCATCCCCGCCAGCGACAGCGCCGGAATCAAGAACAGCACGGCAAGCCAGGGATGGCTACGATAGAAGCCGCCCAGATGCTTGAGCTCATAGCTGCCCCGCAGGCGATTGACGATGCCGCTGATCAGGAACAGATTCGTCTTCACGATAATGTGATGCATGATGTAGAAGACCCCGCCGATGATCGCCAGGGGCGTAAACAGCGCAAGCCCCAGGATCATGTAGCCGATCTGACTGACGATGTGAAACGACAGGATGCGGCGAAACTCGAACTGCGCCGCCGCCCCCAGCACGCCGGAGAGCATGGTTAGCCCCGCCCCCCATAGCAGAATCTCGTGGGTATAGCCGGGGCTGTGATAGAAAATCAGCGTGAAGACTCGATATAGCGCATAGACCCCGACCTTGGTCAGCAGGCCAGCAAACAGCGCCGATACCGCCACCGGTGGGGTGTGATAGGACGCCGGCAGCCAGAAGAACAACGGAAAGGCCGCCGCCTTGATGCCGAAGGCCACCATGAACATCATCGCCAGCACGTCGACCATCCCCTGGTCTTCCAGGGTGGCCATGCGGCGAGCGATATCGGCCATGTTGAGCGTGCCTACCATGCCGTAGAGCAGCCCGACCGCGACCAGGAAAATCACCGAGGAGACCAGGTTCAGGGTCACGTACTTGATGGCCCCTTCCATCTGGGCCTTCTCGCTACCCAGAATGAGCAGCGCGAAGGAAGCCACCAGCATCACCTCGAACCATACGTAGAGGTTGAAGATATCGCCGGTGAGAAAGGCCCCGGCGACGCCCGCCAGCAGCAGGTGCATCAGCGGGAAGTAGCCGTAGGCCTCGTGGCCTCGTCCGGTGGTCGCCAGCGAATACAGCGCCACGGCAAAGCCGATGATGCCAGTGAGCACGACCATGATAGCGCCCAGCAGGTCGGCCACCAGGCTGATGCCGAACGGGGCCGGCCAGTCGCCCATCTGCATCACCAGGATGCCGTCACGGTTGACCGTCATCATCAGCCAGAGACTGGTCAGTAACAGCGCCGCCGTCCCGGCCACGGCAACGGCCCGCTGCATCCCCCGCGAACGCCAGAAGACCAGCGAGATGGCGCCCGACAGCAGCGGGATCAGGATGGGCAGCGCGATCTGCGGATTCACGTGTCGGTATCCTTCATCTTGTCGAGGTCATCGGCGCGCACGATCTCCCAGGCGCGGCGTACCAGCACCACGGCGAAGGACAGTACGCCGAAGGCGATGACGATGGCCGTCAGCACCAGCGCCTGAGGGAGCGGGTCGGCCACCACACCTTCGGGCGCCGAGAGGCCCGCAGGCACCAGCGGTGGCGCCCCGCGCACCAGCCCGGCCGTAGCGAAAATCAGCAGGTTGGCGGCATTGGAGAGCAGCATCAGGCCGATGACCAGCTTGACGATCGACCGGCGCAGCATCATGTAGATGGCGGCGGCAAACAGGACGCCGATGGCGACGGCCAACAGGGGTTCCATGAAGCCTCCTCAGCCTTGGGCGTTATCTTCGTGGTCGGTCTTCACCAGTGCGGTAATCGCTGTCAATACCGAGCCCAGCACGACCAGATAGACGCCGATGTCGAAGATCAGCGGCGTCGAGGCCTTGAAGTCAATGATCGGAATCGTCCACCACTGGGCGGTAAAGAAGGGATCGCCATTCCACCAGGCCGGCAGGGTCGAGATCACGCCGAGCAGCAATCCCATGCCCACCAGATCGCGCGGCGACACCTTGAGCATCTCGCTCATGGCTCGCCTGCCATGGGCGAAGAGATACAGGGCGAAAGCCCCCGCCGCCACCAGGCCGGCAATGAAGCCTCCGCCCGGTTCGTCATGGCCGCGCAGCAGCAGAAACAGCGAGAACATCAGTTGCAGCGGCAGCAGCAGGCGCGCCGCAACGTTGAGGATCAGTGTGCCCGATCTAACCATCGTGTTTCTCCGGCGAGGCGGAGGAACGCCGGGTATCGTACTCCTCGGCATGGAAGCGCAGCATGGCATAGACCCCGATCGCCGCCAGGGCGAGCACGAACATCTCGCCCAGCGTATCCAGGGCCCGGAAGTCGACCAGGATGACATTGACGATGTTGTGCCCGTGCCCCAGCGGCTGGCTGTTGGCGACCATGTAATCGGAAATGCGTGGCAACCGCTCACCGGCCAGTACCGAGAGCATCAGCAGCGTAATCATCCCGCCGGTCAGGGTGGCGATCACCAGGTCACGCAGACGCTCCAGCGGCGTGGACAACGTGGCGAAGCGCGGCAGGCGGAACAGCACCAGCACCAGCAAGATCACCGTCAGCGTCTCGACCAGCAACTGGGTGATCGCCAGGTCAGGCGCACTGAACAGTACGAAGGTCAAGGCAATGGAGAACCCCATGACCCCCACCGCTGCCACCGCCGCCAGCCGCGAGCGCATGACGCAGGCGGCGACGGCCCCCGCGATAATCAAGCCGGCCACGATTGCCTCATGAAAGTAGACGTCGAGGCCCAGATCGAAACGCGGCGAGTGCCGGATGAACAGCGCGTGTCCCACCAGCCCCAGCAGCACCAACAGCGTCATCACCAGATAATTGCGAATATAGCCATTCTGCAGCATGCGAGTCTGCCAGCCGGCCACGCTCACCAGTCCCTGCATCATCGCCTCGTACCCGGCTTCGGGACCCCGCGCCATGACCGGCTCGAGCTTGGCCAGCCGTGCCCGCAGGCGATCCCAGTGGCGGAATGCCAGCGCCCCCAGGGCGAGACTCAGCAGCGACAGCAGCAGCGGAAGGTTGAAGCCGTGCCACAGCGCCAGATGGACGTTCGAATCCGTCGCCCCAAGACTTGCGGTGGTGGCGCCTACCAGGCCGTCGAGCATCCCCGGCGCCAGGCCGGTGAGCAACGACAGGGCGGCGAGCAGCGCCGGCCCGGCCAGCATGCCAAGCGGGGCTTCGTGGGGCACCTTTGGTGTCTCGCGAAGCGTTCCCAGAAACGGGCGCAGGGCGACGATCGCCGCTACTGCCAGCGTCAGGAAGGCGGCCGTGAAGGCCAGCAGCAGGATAACGAATCGATAGTCGCTCGCCCCGAGTACCGACTCGAACATCAACTCCTTGCCGAGAAAACCGAGCATCGGCGGCAGACCGGCCAGCGACAGGGCGGCCACGAAGGCCACTGCGGCGGTCATCGGCATTACCCGGCGTAGCCCTCCCATCGCCGTCACGTCCTTGGTGCCAGTCTCGTGATCGAGAATACCGGCGACCATGAACAGTGCCCCCTTATAGAGCGAGTGCGCCAGCAGGAAGGCCGTAAAGGCGACCAACGCCCCTTCGGTGCCGATCCCCAGCAGCATGGTCAGGGTGCCCAGCGCCATGATCGTGGAATAGGCCAGCAGCTTCTTGATATTGGTGTGCTGTATCGCCAGAAAGGCCCCCGTGGCCATGGTCAGCGCACCGATCAGCGAGAGAGTAATCACCCAGGTCTCGGTTCCGCCCAGCGAGGGATGCAGCCTCGCCAGCAAGTACACCCCGGCCTTGACCATGGTTGCCGAGTGCAGGTAGGCCGACACCGGCGTGGGGGCGGCCATCGCGTTGGGCAACCAGAAATGGAAGGGAAACTGCGCCGACTTGGTGAAGGCACCAAGCAGTACGCAGATCAGCAAGGGTGTATAGAGTTCGTGATTGCGCAGCAGGTCACCCTGCGCGTTCAGCTCGACCAGCGACCAGCTATCCCCGGCGACCCCCAGCATGGCGAAGCCAGCGAGTAGCGCCAGGCCACCACCGGCGGTGACAAACAACCCCTGCAGCGCCGCCTTGCGCGCGGCGAGGCTGGTATGGTCAAAGCCGATCAGCAGATAGGAGGTGATGCTGGTGAGTTCCCAGAATACAAACAGTGTCACCAGGTTGTCGGCCAGCACCAGGCCGAGCATCGACATCATGAAGGCGGTGATGATCACCAGAAAGCGTGGCAGGTCGCGGTGACCCCGCAGGTATTCCCCGGCGTAAACCAGCACCAGCGCGCCGATCACCGTGATCAACAGCGAAAAGACCAGGGCCAAGCCATCGATCAGGAAGGTCAGGGTGATATCCAGCCCCGGCACCCAGCCCCATTCCAGCAGCAGCACCTCGCCGGCCGCGATCGCAGGCCACTGGCCCAGCAGCCAGAGCGCCATTCCAGCAGGAAAGAGCGCCATTACCAGCGGAGTACGGGCACCAAACCAGTGGTGCAGCAATGGCGCAAAGGCCGCCAGTACAAAGCCTCCCAGCACGGCAAGTTGCATGATGCCCCTCCGCTTGGTTTCCAAGGCCGACGCATATCGCCCGCTCGATCAGATCGGCCAACTCTATAGAAACAAAGTGTTGAAAGGCAAGGAAGCAGCGAGATTGCGCACTTTGCGTTAGAGTGGAGAGACCTATGCCATTGATGGATCTGCCCACCTGCGCGGGAAGCGACGCCTGGCGCCAGCGTCGTTCAACCACAGGCGGACAGCCTCCTCTCGCTTACCGAAACCGTGCAGGAAGACTGATCGATGACGTTGTTCTGGATAGCTCTGTTGCCGCTTTTCGGTTCCTTGGTTCCGGCCTTCACTGCCAGGCGCGGACGCCGCGAATGTTCCCTGGCAACCGCCGTGCTGCCTGCCGTTGCCCTGCTGTTGATGCTGTTCCAGGTGCCAAGCCTGGCCGCTGGAGAAATGCTGCGTTTCTCCGTTGACTGGCTGCCCAGCCTGGGACTGGAGCTGGCCTTTCGCCTGGACGGCCTGTCGTTGTTGTTCAATCTGTTGATCCTGGGCATCGGGCTGCTGATTCTGCTTTATGCGCATTTCTATCTTTCACCCGACGAGCCTTTCGGGCGTTTCTACGCCTACCTGATCCTGTTCATGGCCTCCATGGTCGGCATCGCCATGTCCGACAACCTGATCCTGCTGTGGTTGTTCTGGGAACTCACCAGCCTCTCCTCTTTCCTGTTGATCGGCTTCTGGTCGCATCGCAGCGATGCGCGCAAGGGCGCCCGCATGGCCCTGACCGTGACTGGCACGGGGGGCCTGGCGCTGTTGGCCGGCTTGCTGCTGCTCGGCGATATGGTCGGCAGCTTCGACATGAACGTGGTACTCGAAAGCGGCGAGGCGATCCGGGCCGACTCGCGCTACCCGCTGATGCTGTCGCTCGTGCTGTTGGGCGCCTTCACCAAGTCGGCACAGTTTCCCTTCCACTTCTGGCTACCACACGCCATGGCCGCTCCCACGCCGGTGTCGGCCTACCTGCACTCGGCGACCATGGTCAAGGCCGGCATCTTTCTGATGGCGAGGCTACATCCGGCCATTGCCGGCAGCGAGCTGTGGTCCGCGGTCGTCGCGCTGGTCGGCACAGCCACCCTGCTTTACGGCGCCTGGTTCGCCCTGCTCAAGACCGACCTCAAGGCTATTCTGGCCTTTTCCACGGTCAGCCACCTGGGGTTGATCACCATGCTGCTGGGCATCGGTAGCCCCATGGCGGTGCTTGCGGCCCTCTTCCATATTCTCAATCACGCCGCCTTCAAGGCGGCGCTGTTCATGGGGGCGGGGATCATCGACCACGAGACGGGAACCCGTGAGCTCGGCAAGCTGGGCGGCCTTCGTCGGGCGATGCCGATCACCGCCCTGCTCATGTCCCTGGCCGGTGCCGCAATGGCGGGCGTGCCGCTGTTCAATGGTTTTCTCTCCAAGGAGATGTTCTTCACCGAAACCCTCGCCACGCCGGTACTGGGTGGGCTCAGTTGGCTGTTGCCACTACTGGCAACACTAGGCGGCATCCTGTCCGTTGGCTACTCGCTGCGCCTGGTGCATGCCGTCTTCTTCAAACCGCCCCGCCAGGCGCCCCCCAAGCCACCTCACGAGCCGCCGCGGCTGATGCACGCGCCCGTGGCGATCCTGGTCGCCATCTGCATACTGGTGGGGCTGTTCCCCGCTGCGCTTGCCACCGGGCTTCTCGAGCTTGCCACCGAGGCTGTGCTTGGGGAGTCACTGGATTTCCACCTGGCCATCTGGCATGGCGTCAACCTGCCGCTGCTGATGAGCCTGGTGGCGCTGGGGGCCGGGGCCGCAAGCTACCTGTGGCATCCGCAGCTTCGTCGCCTGATCCGCTCCTTCCACCCGGTTGACGCTCGCCTGGTGTTCGAAGGCGCCATCCAGCGGCTGGTCCGCGGCTCGGAGGCTGCCATCACCCGGCTGGACGGTGGTTCGCTGCAACGCTACATGAGCTATCTCTGGCTGGCAGCACTGGTTACCGGTGGCCTGGGCCTCGCCGGCATGCCGGTGCTTACCGGGGAGCATGGCAATCAGCCCGTCGATGCCGTCCTCTTGCTGGGTGCCGGCCTGCTGATCTTCGGTGGCCTGGGCACCGTACTCACCCATCGCCACCGACTGATATCGCTGCTGATGCTCTCGGTGGTAGGGCTGGTGGTGGCGCTGACCTTCGCCCGCTTCTCGGCACCCGACCTGGCCTTGACCCAGCTCTCGGTTGAAGTGGTGACCATGATCCTGCTGATGCTGGCGCTGTTTTTCCTGCCACAGAAGACCGTCCGCGAGTCGTCTCCGATGCGCAATCTTCGCGACATCCTGCTGGCCGGCGCTTTGGGAGCCGTGGTCGCGAGCCTCAACTACGCGGTGCTCACCCGCGACAATGCCCCGATCTCGGGTTTTTTCATCGACAACAGCGTACCCGGCGGCGGCGGCCACAACGTGGTCAATGTGATCCTGGTGGACTTCCGCGGCTTCGATACCCTAGGTGAAATCACCGTTCTCGCACTGGCTGGCCTGGCAATCTTCAAGCTGCTCAACCGCCTGCGGCTGTTCATGCCGCACAGTGACGGCGAGGGGCGTGTCTGGTCACCGGACCGCTATCCAATGATCCTGACAACGATTTCCCAGGCCATCCTGCCGCTGGCTCTGCTGGTCTCGGCGTTTATCTTCCTGCGCGGGCACAATCTTCCTGGAGGCGGCTTTATTGCCGGCCTGATCACCGCCGTGGCGCTGATCCTGGTGTACATGTCCCGCGGTGTGGAATGGGTTCAGCAGCGGCTCGACTTTCCCTATCAGCCGGTTGCCGTCGCCGGCGTGGCGATCGCCACGCTGACCGGCCTGGGCAGCTGGCTGTTCGGTCGGCCCTTCCTGACCTCGGCATTCGGTTATTTCAAGCTGCCGCTGGTGGGCGAGTTCGAGCTGGCCACCGCGATGCTCTTCGATCTAGGCGTCTTTCTTGCCGTGGTCGGCGCCACCCTGATGATCCTTGCCAACCTCGGCAAGCTGACGACGACCCATCGTCCGACGAAACAGCTTCCCCCACCCACCGCCGACCCAGCCAGCAAGGAGAAGCGCTGATGGAAAGCCTTTACGCCATCACCACCGGCCTACTTTCGGCCTGTGGGTTCTACCTGACCCTGCGTGGACGCACCTTCCCGGTGGTCGTCGGCCTCACCCTGCTGTCCTATGCGGTGAACCTGTTCCTGTTCTCCATGGGCGGACTGACCACCGACGGTGCGGCCATCGTCAATGGGCCGGCGGCCTATGCCGACCCGCTGCCCCAGGCGCTTGTGTTGACGGCCATCGTCATCGGCTTCGCCATGACCGCCTTCGTGGTGATCCTGGCGATGCGCGCCCGGGGCGAAATGGGCAACGACCACGTCGACGGCCGCAAGCATGACGACGGGGAGGAGCGTCGATGATAGACCACCTGATCGTCCTGCCCGTGGTACTCCCCCTGGTTGCCGGTATTCTGCTGCTCTACGACCGTCAGGGCCGCACACGTACCAAGCGGTTGATCGGCGTCGGCGCCACGGCGCTGCTGGTCGTCGTGGGCATTGCTCTGGTCGCGTGCGCCAGCAGCGGCGAAGTGACGTTCTACGCGCTCGGTGACTGGCAACCGCCCTTCGGCATCGTGCTGGTACTCGACCGCCTCTCGGCGCTGATGGTGCTGCTGACCGCCTTGCTGGCGCTCGGCGCGGTGGTCTTCGCCTGCGCCGGTGACGACGAGCAGGGCAGTAATTTTCACGGCCTGTTCCAGTGGCAGTTGCTGGGCATCAACGGTGCCTTCCTTACCGGTGACCTGTTCAACCTCTTCGTGTTCTTCGAGGTACTGCTGCTGGCCTCCTACGCCCTGCTGATGCATGGCGGCGGCAAGGCACGCATCCAGGCCGGGGTGCACTATGTGGTGCTCAATCTGGCCGGTTCGTCGCTGTTTCTGATCGCCGTCGGGGTGCTGTATGGCGCCACCGGCACCCTCAACATGGCCGATATGGCGGTACGACTGACCGAACTGCCCGCCGAGCGCACCGGCCTGGTCAGCGCCGGCGCCCTGATGCTGCTGGTGGTCTTCGGCCTGAAGGCAGCGATCCTGCCTCTCTACTTCTGGTTGCCACGGGCCTATTCGGCGGCGCCCGCGCCGGTGGCAGCGCTGTTTGCGATCATGACCAAGGTCGGTATCTACGCCATCCTGCGGGTCTATTCACTGATCTTCGGCGAGCAGGCCGGCCCCCTTGAAGCCCTCGGGCAATCCTGGGTCTGGTGGCTGTCGCTGGCCACCCTGGCGGTGGCCGGCATCGGTGTGCTGGCGGCGCGCGACCTGCGCCTGCTGGTGGCCTATCTGGTGCTGGTATCAGTGGGCACCTTGCTGGCCGGGATCGGGATGGGCTCGCCGAAAGCCGTCTCGGCGCTGCTCTACTATCTGATACACACCACCCTGGTCACTGGCGGCCTGTTCCTGCTTGCCGAGCTGATCGGCCTGCAGCGGGGCAAGGCGGGCACCCGGCTGGTCAAGGGCCGCCCCTTGCAGAAAGGCGGCTGGCTGGCGGGGCTCTTCCTGTTGGGCGCCGTGTCGGTGGCGGGGCTGCCGCCGCTTTCCGGCGCCCTGGGGAAGGCGCTGATGCTCGAGGCGGCAGAAGTCGGCCAGCGGCCCTGGATCTGGCCGATGCTGCTGGGCACCAGCCTGTGCGCGCTGGTCGCCCTGTCGCGCGCCGGCTCGACACTGTTCTGGCGAAGCCAGGGTGAACCCGGCGGACAGCCCTTGTCGCGCCACCGCTGGTTCGGGGTGGCCTGGCTGCTGGGGGCGTCACCGCTGCTGGTGGTCCTCGCGGGCCCGGTCAGCGAGTACACGCTGGCCACCGCCAACCAGTTGGCCAACCCCGCCATCGTCATCGATGCCCTGCTGAACGACGCCGGAGACGCCCCATGATCAAGCCTCGTGCCTGGCTTCCAACGCCATTGTTGTCGATCCTGCTACTAGTAGTCTGGCTGCTCCTGGTGCGCAGCCTGGCGTTCGGTCATTTCCTGCTCGGCGGCGTACTGGCTGTCGCGATTCCGTTGGCCACCTATCGCTTCTGGGACCTCGAGCCGCATGTCAGCAACCCCTGGCTGCTGCTGCGCTTCGCGCTGCGGGTGCTCGGTGACATCGTCATCGCCAACGTCGAGGTGGCCTGGCTGATCATCAATCCCTGGCGGCGGCTACAGCCTCACTTCATCGAATACCCCCTGATGCTGGAGAAGCGTTTCACCATTACCTTGCTGGCCAATACCATCAGCCTGACGCCGGGCACGGTGTCGGCCAACCTGCGCATGGACGGCAAGACGCTGCTGATTCACGCCCTGCACGTCGATGACGAGGAGGCGCTGATCGCGCAGATCCGCGAGCGCTACGAACGTCCTCTCAAGGAGATCTACGAATGCTCGACACCGCCCTGACGTTCAGCCTTGCCATGGTGGTCCTGGCCCTGCTGCTCAACGTCTACCGTCTCGCCAAGGGACCCGACATGCCGGACCGCCTGCTGGCGCTGGACACCATGTATGTCAACGCGATTGCGCTGATCGTGCTGATGGGGCTATGGCTCAACACCAAGACCTACTTCGAATCGGCGCTGTTGATCGCCATGCTCGGATTCATTAGCACCGTGGCGGTCTGCAAGTACCTGCTGCGCGGCGATATCATCGAATGAGGACAAACGGATGACCCACTACGTGATCCTGGAAGGCGTCATTGCTTTCCTGTTGGTGGCCGGCGGCGCCTTCGTGCTGATCGGCTCGCTGGGTATGGCCCACTTGCGCGACTTCTACATGCGCCTGCACGGCCCCACCAAGGCCACCACCCTGGGTATCGGCTGCATGCTGATGGCCTCGATGCTGTATTTCTGGGTCGTGGACGGCAGGCCCGACGCTCAGGAAGTGCTGATTACGCTCTTTCTGTTCATCACCGCTCCGGTCAGCGCCCACCTGATGGCCAAGACCGGCCTCCACCTGCAGCTGCGCCACGTCGACAAGACCCAGGGCCGCCCTTCCGAGCTGCGCAAGGAGGAAATCGGCGAGAAGCCGGTGCTGCACCCCGACCGCGGCCATGGCTGAGGGCAGCTAGAGCCAGCCGCCCAGCTCGTTGCGAATGATCGTGAGCAGGGCGGCGATATGGTCGTCGCGGTCGTTGAGGCAAGGGATATAGGTGAACGTCTCGCCCCCGGCCGCCTCGAAGCTATCCTTGATCTCCTCGTTGATCTCCTCGAGCGTCTCCACGCAGTCCGACGAGAACGCCGGAGACACCACCGCGATGTGCTTCTTGCCCTGTCGGGCCAGCTCGGCGACATGATCGACGGTCGCCGGCCCTACCCATTCCTCGGGGCCGAACTTTGACTGGAAGGTCGTGACGATTTCCTCATCGCGCCACCCCAACCGCTCCTTCAGAAGCCGTGTCGTCTTTTGGCACTGGCAATGGTAGGGATCGCCTTCCATCAGGTAACGCTTGGGAACACCATGGTAGGAGGCCACCAGCACGTCGGGGGTCGACTCGGCGGCCGAATAGGCCTCGCGGACTGAGTTGCTGAGCGCCTCGAGGTAGTCCGGGTGCTCGAAGTAGGCGGGCACCGTGCGCAATGATGGCTGCCACTTGAGCGTCATCAGGGTGCGAAAGACCTGGTCGTTGGCGGTGGCGGTCGTCGGACCCGCATATTGCGGGTAGAGCGGAAAGAACAGGATCTTCTCGCAGCCCTGCGCCTGCATGCGTCGCAGCACGCTGTCGGTGGAGGGATTGCCGTAGCGCATGCAGAAATCCACCACCACGTCGTCGCCATAGGCTTCATGCAAGCCCTCGGCAATCTTGCGCGTCTGGTCGCGGGTCGTCGTCAGTAGCGGACTCTCGTCCTTTTCGGTGTTCCAGATTCCCCGATAGGCCTCGCCGGACTTGAAGGGCCGCCGGGTCAGGATCACCAGCTGCAGCAGCGGCTGCCAGAGCCAGGCAGAATAATCGACGACTCGCTTATCGGAGAGAAATTCACTTAGGTACCGGCGCATGGACCAATAATCGGTGGCGTCGGGGGTGCCCAGGTTGGCCAGCAGTACCCCCACTTTCTTGCGCGGCACCGCCGGGTGGTCAACTGGGGCGTGGGCCAGGCGTCCGCTGCCGGGCGGATCAAGTTCCGAGTTCTCTGAACGCATGCGTCGGGTTCCTCTGGTCGCTATCGGACGTGGACCGATAGTCTATCAGGCGGATCGCCACCAGGCAGGATGAAGTTGTACTATCGACGCGATCTGTACAGCTTGAGATCAGCTCTCGAAAGACCGTCAGGCTTCGGCAACCGGACACGGCTTACCGCCGACGACACTGGAAACCCCGATGGGCGGCGGTAGAGACAGACAGGAGTGATCAAAATACCAGCGGCATGCGGGATGTCAGTGGATCGTGATAATGCGCCTCGTGACCGATCATCTCGTCGTGGGGCACCTGTTGGACCAGATAGGCGCGATGTATGCCGGCACGCTTGAGCTCCAGATAGACGTCATCGAGCGAACGGAACAATCCCGGCTTGCCGCGTCGGGTGATCATATGGCGCCTGCCTTCGCTATCCTCGACCTCGATCTGATAGAAATGACTGCCGGCGTGGGTGATAACGCGGACCTCGATATTGTCGTGCCGCGCCACGAAATCCTTGAGTTCCTGAAATTCCATGGATATTGCCTCCCTGATAGACGGGCCATCGATGCCGTGGCACAAGGTAGAGCCCAAGCGGTGACAGAAAATGCGTGGCGTTCAGCGTGACGGCACTCGATGACATTGGTATATCATTAACATGTCATTCCTGTGACCCTGACCGACCCGTCAGGTTCCTGTGCGATTGCCCGTCAGGTTCCCGCTCTACTGTCTATTGATAGTCGGCGGGGTCGATCGCCTTGCCCAGCGACCGGCGGTCCACCCACTTGCCCGCGCGAGTTTCCTTGTAGCGGAACACCACCTTGTCGCCAACCTCGACCGGGACTTCCGAATCTTCGGTCTGATAGCTGTACGCCTCGCCATCCACTATCAGGTGGTAGCGATAGAGGTCGGGCATGCCCAGCCACTCCTTGAAAGGGCCTTCGCGCTCGAGCGATTCAAGCTCGCCACGTCCTTCCAGTTTCGGGGTTCGCTGACGGTTACCGCGCCGGAATCCAGCTGCCATGATGCCTCCTTCCTGTGGGAACAAGTCGCGGATTATACGGGGCTCGTCTCGGGGCTCAAGGGAGAGTTAGTCGCCAAACGCCTGCCCATAGCTGTCGGGCGCGAGATCCTCGAAACGGGTGTACTTGCCGATGAAGGCCATGTGCACGGTACCGATAGGCCCATTACGCTGTTTGCCGATAATCAGCTCGGCGATCCCCTGATTATCGGGATTGTCGGGGTTGTACACCTCGTCGCGATAGACGAAGGCGATGATATCGGCATCCTGCTCGATGGCCCCCGACTCGCGCAAGTCGGACATCACCGGGCGCTTGTTGGGGCGCTGCTCCAGCGAGCGATTAAGCTGGGAGAGCGCCACCACCGGGCAGCCGAACTCCTTGGCTAACCCCTTGAGCGAGCGAGAGATTTCCGAAATCTCACCGGTGCGATTCTCCGAGAAGCCCGGGATCTGCATTAACTGAAGATAGTCGATCATGATCAACGACATGTTGCCGTGTTCGCGCATCAGGCGGCGCACCCGCGAGCGCATCTCGTTGGGTGAGAGGGCCGCGGTATCGTCGATGAACAGCTGCTTGTCCTTGAGCAGGTTGACCGCCGAGGTCAGCCGCGGCCAGTCCTCGTCCTCGAGCTGCCCGGTGCGCACCCGGGTCTGGTCGATGCGCCCCAGCGAGGAGAGCATGCGCAGCATCAGCGAATCGGCGGGCATTTCCATCGAAAACACCATCACAGGCTTGTCGCTGGCGATCACCGCGTGCTCGACCACGTTCATCGCAAAGGTTGTCTTGCCCATCGATGGCCGACCGGCAATGATCACCAGGTCCGAGGGCTGCAGGCCCGAGGTCATCTCGTCGAGATCACGAAAACCGGTGGAGAGCCCGGTCATCTCGCCCTGCATGTTGAACAGCTCGTCGATGCGATCGACCGCCTTGGCCAGCAGCTCACTCATGCCGATCGGGCCGCCTGACTTGGGGCGCTCTTCGCTGATCTGAAAGACCAGCCGCTCGGCCTCATCGACCAGCTCGTCGGCCGGCCGGCCCTGGGGGCTGAACGCGCCCTCGGCGATCTGGCCCGCGGCACGGATCAGCTTGCGCAGGGTGGCGCGTTCACGGACGATGTCGCAGTAGGCGCGGATATTGCTCGCCGAAGGCGTATTGCGGGCCAGCTCGGCCAGATAAGCCAGGCCACCGACCGTACCCAGCTGATCCCGACCTTCCAGGGCCTCGGAGAGCGTCACGACATCCAAAGGACGCCCGCCCTCGGCCAGGCTGACCATGACGTTGAAGATCAGCCGATGCTCGTAACGATAGAAATCGTCAGCCACCAGGCGCTCGGAGACGTTGTCCCAGGCCAGGTTGTCGAGCATCAGGCCGCCCAGCACCGACTGTTCGGCTTCAAGCGAATGCGGCGGCACCTTGAGGGCGGCGGTTTCCTGATCGAACTCGAGGGTGTCGTTCATGATAGAGCAGTTCTCGGATGAGACGGCTGGAATAGTCTACTCCAACGTCATGCCCGCCCACAGGGCGCTATGACGCCAGCGCCGCGACAGACACCTCGGCCCGAGATGTCGCATCACGCCTTCAGCCGAGCAAAAGAAAGAGGCGCAGGGACTCGGTCCCCACGCCTCCTGATCATACCTACCGCTAGGCCGATTACTCGGCCACCACCACGACTCTAACGGTGGCGTTGACTTCGGCATGCAGATGCAGGGCGATGTCGTACTCGCCGGTCTGGCGGATCGGACCTTCCGGCATGCGCACTTCGCTCTTGGCGACGTCGATGCCGGCAGAGGCGATGGCCTCGGCCAGATCGCGCGGCCCGATGGATCCGAAGAGCTTGCCTTCGTCACCGGCCTTGGAGACCAGCGAAAGCTCGATCTCATTCAGCTGGGCGGCGCGGCTCTCGGCCTCGGCCTTGCGATCGGCGGCCTGGGCCTCGAGCTCGCTGCGCTGGGCCTCGAATGCGGCGACGTTATCCTTGGTTGCCGGTACGGCCAGGCCGTAGGGCACCAGGTAGTTACGGCCATAGCCGGGCTTGACGGTGACCTGGTCACCCAGACCGCCCAGTTTGCCAATCTTGTCGAGCAGAATGACGTTCATCTCGTAAACCTCTTGTCAGTGGCGACTGGCCAGACGCCCGCGAAAGTCCGCAAAGACATCGATGAAGGCCAGCAGCAGCACGATGAGAATCATGGGCCAGGTGGTGATCAACAGCGCATAGAAGGCGACCAGCCACAACCCGTTCATTCCCTTTAAACCAATAACCCCATGTACCAGCGCGATACCCCCGATCAACAAGGGCACCCACAGCAGCATGCCAAGCCCAGGAAGGCCCAACAGCATGCCGATCACCCCGAGAACGGCCAGTACGGCAAGTTCCCTGATGGTCAGACGCAGGCCGTGGAACTCCTCGCGAAACCCGCCGGGATTGTAGAGCCCCGCCTGCCAGCCACGCGCCAACGCCAGGCAACCCACCGCTGCGAGCAGCACGATCAGACCGGTGACACCACTGATCAGAAGCGATGCCACCTGCTCGGTATCCATCCCCTGCCGGGTCAGCTCAGTGAGCATGGTCTCGATTTCCGGCGATCCCTGACGCAACTGCTCCAGCATCGGGCCCGCGCCCCCCGGCGGCAGGAAGATTCCCAACTGGATCATGCCCGCCCCGGCCAGGGCGCCCGCGATCAAGGCCTCGCTCCAGCGCATGCGGGAGCGAAGCACCACCGCCATCAGCGTCACCAGCAGGATGCTGGCCAACGGGATGGCATCGCCCCGCGTCCACCACCAGCCTGCCGGCAAGGCGGCGGCCACAATCACCGGTAACGCCGGGGACATGCCTCGCCGCAAGGTGACCAAAGCGGTGATGGCCGCCCCCAGCCAGAACAGCCAAGGGATAAGCGTCGAGACGACCACAGCTCCAATGGCATAGGGCGTACCACGCATCGTCCATCGGGCGATCGACAGCATCTCGCTAGTGCTTACTGGTGACTATCGGTGTAGGGCAACAGCGCCAGATAACGTGCCCGCTTGATGGCGGAGGACAGCTGACGCTGATAACGAGCCTTGGTCCCGGTGATGCGGCTGGGAACGATCTTGCCGGTCTCGGTAATATAGGCCTTGAGCGTATCCAGATCCTTGTAATCGATCTGCTTCACGCCTTCGGCGGTAAAACGACAGAACTTACGGCGACGGAAAAAACGTGCCATGAAATGACTCCTTCAAACGTACGATGGGTGGCTTAAGCAGTTTCGGCGCTGCGCGGCTTGTCTTCGCGGCGCGGACGCTTCTCTTCCGCCGGCTTCATCATCGGCGACGCCTCGGTGATCGCTTCCTTCGCGCGTACCACCAGGCTACGAATGATGGCATCGTTGAAGCGGAAGATATTCTCGATCTCGTCGAGAGTCTCGCCGCTGCACTCGATATTCATCAGCACGTAGTGAGCCTTGTGAATCTTGTTGATTGGGTAGGCCATGTGACGGCGGCCCCAATCTTCCAGACGATGCACGGTACCGCCATTCTCGGTAACGAGCCCAGTATAGCGCTCGACCATGGCGGGGACCTGCTCGCTCTGGTCCGGGTGGACCATGAAGACGATTTCGTAATGACGCATTGGATCTCCTTGCGGTTTGGCAGCTTCCGCATTGAGGATGTCGATCGCTCAGGGGAAGCAAGGAGTGATTGCCAAGTTTCCTTGGCAGCAAGCGAATTGGCTTGCCACACACAATTCCGCTCGAGGGACGAGCGGGCGCAGGTATTCTAGTGAGCTCAGCCCCGGGATGCAAGGCAGCGCTGGCGTACTGCCTCGAAAAGACAGATGCCCGTGGCCACCGACACATTCAGGCTGGAGACGCTACCGGCCATGGGGAGTTTGACCAGAGTGTCGCAGGCCTCGCGGGTCAGCCGACGCATGCCCTTGCCTTCCGCGCCCATCACCAGCGCTACTGGACCGGTGAAATCGGTATCGAACAGGCTCGCTTTGGCCTCGCCCGCGGTACCGGTGATCCAGACGCCGCCCGCCTTCAACCTGGCCATGGCCCTGGCCAGGTTGGTGACCTGATACACCGGCACGGTTTCCGCCGCACCGCAGGCCACCTTGCGCACCGCCGCATTGAGCGGGGCGGCCTTGTCCTTGGGCACGATCACGCCATGAACGCCGGCAGCATCGGCGCTGCGCAGGCAGGCGCCGAAATTGTGCACGTCGGTAATACCATCCAGCACCAGCAGCAAAGGGGGAGTAGCCTGAGCCCAGTTATCGAGACGCCACCAAAGCGTTGCTTCAGCCTCGAAGGCCAGCGGCGTGGTGAAGGCAACGATGCCCTGATGGGCGGCCCCCTGAGCCAGGCGCTCGAGGTCGTCGCGTGGCCGGGCCTGGACGCGAGCGCCACCCTGGCGGGCCGACTCGACCAGTTCGGCGAGCCGTGCGCCCGCGCTGCCTTCCTGAACCCAGAGCTCGCGCGGTATCTCACCGCGCTCCAGCAAGGCCCGAACGGCATGCACGCCGAACACCGACTCGAGACCGCCGGGAGCGCCTTCGCCGCGGCGGGGACTGCGTTTCTTCATGCCCATGGAATCACTCTGCCGGCTTCACGATGACGAGGAACATCGGCAAGGCGAGCTCCCTTGAAGAGGAGCCCTTGCCGAGACGAGCGAGGCGCTCAGCCCGAGACGCTCAGCGCTTGGCGCTTCGCCGAGGTCCGCGTCGCTTGCCCTTCGGTTTGGCATCGCTCTTGCCGTCGCCTTTGGCATCGGACTGTTCGGTCTTGGGCGGCTTGCCGCCAGCTCTGGCCCGGCCCTTGTCAGGCGCCGCATCCACGGCACGTCGACGGCGCGGTTGGCGCTTGGGCCGCGGCTTGTCATCGGCCAGCTCGAAGTCGATCTTGCGATCGTTGAGATCGACGCGCGCCACCTGCACGGTGACGCCATCGCCCAGGCGATAACTCATGCCGCTGCGCTCGCCCTTGAGACGATGCTTTTCCGGCTCGTAGTGATAGTAGTCGGAGGGCAACGAGGTGACGTGCACCAGGCCTTCGACATAAAAATCGTCGAGACGCACAAAAATGCCGAACTGGGTCACCGAGGCAATCGTGCCATCGAAGATTTCTCCCAGCTTGTCCGACATGAACTCGCACTTGAGCCAGTCGTCCACGTCGCGGGTGGCGTCATCGGCGCGCCGCTCGGTCATCGAGCAGTGCTCGCCCAGCTCGAGCATCTGCTCGAAGGTATAGGGCGCCCATTTGCTCGGCGGCTCCACCGGCGCGCCCTCGGCGCGCAACACGGTATTGGTCTTGCGCGGACCGCGGATTACCGAGCGAATCGCCCGATGCACGAGCAGGTCGGGGTAGCGCCGGATCGGTGAGGTGAAGTGAGCGTAGGCCGGATAGGCCAGCCCGAAATGACCATCGTTTTGCGGCGAATAGACCGCGCGGCTCATCGAGCGCAGCATCACCGTCTGGATGACGTCGAAGTCGGGACGCTCCTTGATCGCCTCGGCCAGGTCCCGGTAATCCTGCGGGGTCGGCTCGTCGCCACCTCCCAGCGACAGGCCCAGCTCATTGAGAAACAGCCGCAGCTTGTCGAGCCGCTCCGGCGAGGGCCGTTCATGGATGCGATAGAGCGCTGGAAGGTCGTGCTTGTCGAGGAAGCGAGCGGTCGCGACGTTGGCCGCCAGCATGCATTCCTCGATGATCTTGTGAGCGTCGTTGCGCGAGCGCGGCACGATCTTCTCGATCTTGCGCTCGTCATTGAAGACAATTTCCGTCTCGGTAGTCTCGAAATCGATGGCGCCGCGCTCGACCCGCGCCTGACGCAGCACGGTATAGAGCTCATGCAGGTTCTTCATCGACGGGATCAGTTCGCGATACTGTTCGCGCAGTGTCTCGCCCTCCTCGCCTTCGTCATGCAGGACGGCCGCCACCTTGTTGTAGGTCAGCCGGGCATGGGAGCGGAACACCGCCTCATAGAAGCGGTAACGGCTGATGGCCCCGGTCTTGGAGATGTTCAGCTCGCAAACCAGCGCCAGACGATCGACCGCCGGGTTCAGCGAGCACAGCCCATTGGAGAGCAGCTCCGGCAGCATGGGGACGACCTGGCCGGGGAAATACACCGAATTGCCACGGCGGATCGCCTCGTGATCCAGAGCGCTACCGGGACGCACGTAGTGCGAAACATCGGCGATCGCGACCAGCAGCTTCCAGCCGCCGGACTTGGTCTTCCAGGCACAGACGGCATCGTCGAAGTCCTTGGCGGATTCGTCGTCGATGGTCACCAGGGGTACGTCGCGCAGGTCGACACGGTGTTGCTTGTCGTCCTCGGCTACCTCGGCGGACATTTCGGAGATCTGGTCATGGACTTCCGGCGGAAACTCGGCCGGGATCTCGTAGCTGCGGATGGCGATATCGATTTCCATGCCCGGGTCCATGCGCTCGCCGAGCACCTCGATCACCTCACCCACCGGCTGCACCCGGGTTTCCGGTTGCTGGACGATGCGCGCCGAGATCACCTGCCCATCCTTGGCTCCGCCACAGGCGCTGTGAGGAATGATCACTTCCAGGGGAATGCGCGGATTCTCGGGGATCAACACCCCGAACTCGGGAGTATTCTCGCGATAGACGCCGACGATGGTCTGGGTATTGCGCGACAGCACTTCGGCGATGGTGGCCTCGTCTCTTCCGCGACGATCACGGCCACTGATACGTACGAGAACATAATCGCCATGAAAGACGCGACGCATCTGACGCGGCGATATCACCAGATCGGGCTTCTTGCCGTCGTCACGCAGCAGGAAGCCGAAGCCGTCACGATGCCCCAGCACCTTACCCTTGATGAGGTCGAGCTTGTCAATCAGCGCATAGGCGTTGCGACGATTGCGAAGAACCTGCCCATCGCGCTCCATGGCCGCCAGGCGACGACGCACGGCTTCCTGGAGATCCTCGTCTTCCAGGCCAAGCAACTGGCTCATGGCCTCATGCGTGATCGGCTTGCCGACCTGCTCGAGACGGGACAGGAGATATTCGCGGCTGGGGGCGGGTTTGTCGTACTTGTGGGCCTCGCGGCTGGCATGCGGATCTTCGCTGAGCGTCCAATGGGTCATGCGGAGAGCATCCTTGGCTGAGTCTGTGGCGGCATGAAAAAGGCGGCGTCCAAGCGCCGCGAGCCTGAGGCCTGATATTGCTGATAGTTTGTCATGCGCGCAGTATAGCGCCGCCTAAGCCGTGACCCAACCTTGGCGCGTCTCAGGCATCACATTCAAGATGAAAAAATCTGCGTGGCATGTCGGCAAGCCTATTGCAAAAAAGACCGGATCCGGTAACATGCGCATCGCCTGCCCAGGTGGCGGAATTGGTAGACGCGCTAGCTTCAGGTGCTAGTGTCCGTATGGACGTGGAGGTTCAAGTCCTCTCCTGGGCACCATCGCTTTCAAGGCGATGACTGTACTGTCAATGGCGACAGCAAGGCATGACAGGCTTTTCAGAAGACAACTCGCAAGATCTTGCATGAAGTGCCCAGGTGGCGGAATTGGTAGACGCGCTAGCTTCAGGTGCTAGTATCCGTATGGATGTGGAGGTTCAAGTCCTCTCCTGGGCACCACCTCGTTACCGTCTCATGCAGACGAATCGTCCGAATTATCTGATGAATCGCTTGATAGTAAAAACCGCGACATGATCGCGGTTTTTTGTGCCTGGCATTTGCTATGTCTGCACGTTGTGGTGACTGCAACTGGACCCTGCGGCTCAGAAGCGCGCCGGCAGGCCAGCCACGTCATCGAGTTGCCAACCCGCCGTGTTCACCTCCGCCTCCAGCTCCCCTGCTGCCTCGACGCTCAGGCTAGGGAAGAAATCCAGACCGGTACGCGCCTCGATGGCATCGATGCTGACCAGGAAATCGTCCAGCGGCTCGTCGCCACTGACCTCCTGTGGCATGAGAAACGCCAGGGCTCGTGGCGACTCACCCGGCACTACCAGGATCTTGTAGAAGGCTTGCGGCACCTCAACCAGACCGACCCGGTGGGTGACGTTGTCCAGGAAGCGTTCGGGAAACACCGGCCCCGTGATCACCTGGATGACGCCGAAACGCGGCACGAAGTGGTCCATCACCACCTCTTCCAGGCGCTGCCAGAGGCGCCGATTCAGATCGGGTCGCTGGGGCGCCATGTTGCTCATGAGGAAGGTCTGCTCCTGAGCCTCGGGGCCATGGACGGCGGCGATCGCGTAATTCGGCGCGAGGTGGCCACGGTCGTAGCCGCTGCCGAAGTAGCTGTCGGTACCCACGGGCCACAGCGTTCGCCAGTCGCGGCGAAAGCTGGGCCGCGGCCCGGCACGCGGGTCCTCGACGGCCTGAAGCAGGTAGCTGACCCATAGCGCATTGACGCGTACGTCGGACCAGCCCAGCAGGTAGCCGTCATTGCGCAGCACGCGATGAAAGCTGGTAGGGGTCAGCTGTTGCCATTCCGGCACACCCATCCAACTGAGCTGGTCACGGTAGTCGCGCTCCTGGGCGTACCAGAGCCCGGAGCCCACCATGACAAACAGCAGGGTAATGCCGAAACGTCGCGCCTTGCGGCGCCAGCGAGAGGTCATGCGTCGGTAGGTTCTTGCAGAAGGCATCGTATCGCCACGTCACCACCCCAGCGAAAACATGGTTTCCAGATCGTGTCGGGAATGCACCTGCATGGCATTGAGGGTCTCGGTATCCCGAATACCCTCCACTGCATTGAGCCGCTCGGTAACCAGGTCCGCCAGGCTCTCGAAGTCGCGGGTGCGGGCGATGGCCACCAGGTCATAGCGCCCGCAGGTGGAGTACACCTCGCTGATTCCCTCGACGTCGGCGAGGCGCTCGGCGACCGCCTTGACCTGTCCCTTGTCGGTATTGATCAGTATCACGGCATTCTGCATCGGGCATTTCTCCTGTTCAGGCATCAGGTCGCGGCCGCTATGGGCGTCACCGGGACTGCCGCGAGTATAGCAATGCCTGGCCCTGCCCGGCATCCATGACGAACGAGACCCCAAGCGGCTATCGCGACCGATTGCCACATCGGGGCAGGATCGATCGCGAGGCACTGATTACTCGACTAAGATGGAAAGAGTCTGCGTGAAAGCATTGATCAGTCCCGATCGCTTCAGGCGTGGACGTACACCGGCAGTCGTCCGCAGAGACGATACCCGGCAGCAGAGCAGACGGGCAGGATATCATGCCCGACCGTGCCAAGACGCCAAACCGTGATGAGGAGATACCATGGCTGACAATAGCCGTCGTGATTTCATGCGCAATAGCCTGTTGGGCCTTGCCGCCCTGCCGCTAGGCGTGGGCATTATGTCCAAGACCGCCTTCGCCCAGGAACTGCCTCGCCTTGACCCTCAGTCGGATCAGGCTCAGGCGCTCAACTATGTCGAAGACGCCGAGGAAGCCAGCGATCATCCCGCCTACGAGGAAGGCGAGGTATGCGATAACTGCATGTTCTGGATACCGGAAACCGAAGGCTGTCAGCTGTTCCCGCAACACAGCGTCGAGCCCAAGGGCTGGTGCCAGTCCTGGTCGGCCGCCAACTGAATACTCGCGACTGACAGGACGCAAGACCGACACCCGCGCCGATGGCGCGGGTGTCGTGGTTTCAGGTCCTAGGTTTCCGGCACTAGCTTTTCGGCCTTGGTACGGCGCACACATGCCTCGCAAGACGACTGGCCACGGCTGACGCGTCCGCCCAGAGCAAGAGCACGCTTACTCCTGACGGATCTCGTCGGGAAGGGGCCACTGATAGCGCCTTACCACCTCGTCACTCTCCATCGACTCCAGCCTGACCGGGAATCCCCATAATTGATGCAGGTGGCGAATCACCGGGTACACGCTGCGCGCCAACGGTCGGCGGCTATCCTGGACATGGCGCAGCGTCAGCGACCGATCGCCGCGGATATCCGCCGAATAGACCTGGATATTGGGCTCGCGCACCGACAACGCATACTGCGTAGCCAGCGCCTCGCGAACGCGACGGTAGCCCCGCTCGTCGTGGATCGCCGCGACCTCGAGCATCTCCTCCTGATCGTCGTCGACCACCATGAACAGCTTGAGGTCGCGAATGACGCGGGGTGACAGAAACTGCTGGATGAACGACTCGTCCTTGAAGTTGCGCATGGCGAACTCCAGCGTTTCCCGCCAGTCGCTGCCGGCGATGTCGGGGAACCATTCCCGATCCTCGTCGGTGGGTGACTGGCACATCCGCTTGAGGTCGGTGAAGATCGCGAATCCCAGCGCATAGGGGTTGATACCGCTGAAGTAGGGGCTATCGAAGGCGGGCTGGTTGACCACCGCGGTATGCGACTGCAGAAACTCGAGGATCAATCCTTCATCGACCAGGCCCTCATCGAAAAGCCGATTCATGATGGTGTAATGCCAGAAGGTCGCCCAGCCCTCGTTCATCACCTGGGTCTGGCGCTGCGGATAGAAATACTGTGCGAGCTTGCGCACGATGCGCACGATCTCGCGCTGCCAGGACGCCAGCAACGGGGCGTTCTTCTCGATGAAATAGAGCAGGTTTTCCTGAGGCTCGGCGGGATAGCGCCCCCCATCGTGAAGGCCCAGCGGGTCCTCCTCGTCCGGCCCCGCGGCCAGGACCTCCGATGCCGAAGGCGTGGGAATGGTGCGCCACAGGGTGTTGACCTGGGCCTGCAGATACGCCTCGCGCTCCTCTTGGCGCTGCGCCTCCTCGGCAGCCGAGATCGGCGAAGGCCGCTTGTAGCGGTCGACCCCGTAATTCTGTAACGCATGGCAGGCATCGAGCAGTTGCTCGACCGCCGTGACGCCGTGACGCTCCTCGCACTCGGCGATGTACTTGCGGGCAAACACCAGGTAATCGATGATCGAGGAGGCGTCGGTCCAGGTGCGAAACAGGTAGTTGCCCTTGAAGAAGGAGTTATGGCCATAGCAGGCGTGGGCCATCACCAGCACCTGCATCATCAGGGTATTTTCCTCCATCAGATAGGCGATGCAAGGGTCTGAATTGATGACAAGCTCGTAGGCCAGACCCATCTGCCCTCGGCGGTAGGCCTGCTCCACGGCCAGGAACTGCTTGCCGAAGGACCAGTGGGAGTAGCCGACCGGCATGCCCACACTGGCGTAGGCGTCCATCATCTGTTCTGTCGTGATGATTTCGATCTGATTGGGATAGGTGTCCAATCGATACTCGTCGGCGATACGGGCAATCTCGTCCTCGAACTCGGTGAGGATAGCGAAATTCCAGTCGGACCCCGTGGCGATTGGCTTGCGTCGGGTCATCAATGCCTCCTTGGTCGCTTGCCCTCGTTGTCAAGGGCTGGCGACACGGCGCTTGAACAACTCTCGGAACACCGGATAGATATCACCGGCCTCGACGATCTGGCGCATGGCGAAACGCGCAGGAAACTCAGCGGCCACGTTTTGATATTCCTCCCACAGGGCTTGATGGGCGTGGGGGGTGATTTCCACATAGGTGAAATACTGCAGGCGTGACATCAAGCGTTCGACCAAGAGGTCGCGGCAGGTAACAGAATCATCGTCCCAGTTGTCACCATCCGAGGCCTGAGCAACGTAGAGATTCCACTGCCCCGGGGGGTAGCGGTCGGCGATGATCTCGTCGACCAGTGTCAGGGCACTGGACACGATGGTGCCGCCGGTCTCGCGCGAGTAGAAGAATTCCTCCTCGTCCACCTCCTTGGCCGCGGTGTGGTGGCGCACGAACACCAGTTCGACCTTCTCGTAGTTGCGCTCCAGAAAGAGGTAGAGCAGCAGAAAGAAGCGCTTGGCAATGTCCTTGTGAGATTGGGTCATCGAGCCCGAGACATCCATCACGCAGAACATTACCGCCTTGCTCGACGGCTGCGGCTGATTGGTCAGGTTGTTGTAGCGCAGGTCATAGGTGTCGATGAAGGGTACCGCCTCCATACGCTTTTCGAGACGCGCGATTTCCTCCTTGAGTTCGCTGATGCGCGCCGGGTTGCGCAGGACCGGGTCCTTGCCCTCTTCGGCCTCCAGAGCCTCCTGCGCCTCGCGCAACGCACGACGAATGGGCGCGCGCATGGCGATACGGCGTGCATGCGCCTCGCGCATCGAGCGCACGATATTCATGCGCGCCGGTACCCCTTGACGGGAGATGCCCGCCCGCACCGGCCTCACCTCGTCGAGGTCGACCAATGCCTTGCGCTCCAGATGGGGCAGCTCCAGTCCATCGAAGACGAAGTCGAGAAACTCCTCGCGGCTCAGCGTGAAGGCGAACTCATCGACGCCTTCACCTTGATTGGAGGGGCCCCCCTCGCCTGCCCCACCACCACTGCCACCCCCGGGGCGGCGCAGCCGATCCCCCTCGACGAACTCTCGGTTACCGGGGGTGACAACAGTGCGTTTGCCCCCCGAGCCATGCTGGAAGACCGGCTCGGAGATGTCGCGGGCCGGAATCGAGACCTTTTCGCCACGCTCCATGTCGGTGATCGAGCGTCGATTGACCGCCTCCTCGACCGACCGCTTGATATGCGTTCGGTAGCGGTCGAGGAAGCGCTGGCGGTTAACGGCGCTCTTGTGCTTGGCGTTGGCGCGTCGATCGATGAAATAACTCATTCAGACCTCCCGGCCGCTGGCCTGGTCATTGCGACTTGCGTACGCGCAGGTACCACTCGGAAAGCAGGCGAACCTGCTTCTCGGTATATCCTCGATCCACCATTCGCGCCACGAAGTCCTCGTGCTTGCGCTGGTCCGCTGCCGAGGCCTTGGCATTGAAGGAAATGACCGGCAGCAGCTCTTCGGTATTGGCAAACATCTTATGTTCGATGACGCCCCGCAGCTTCTCGTAGGACTGCCAGCTGGGATTCATGCCATTGTTCTGGGCACGCGCCCGCAGTACGAAGTTGACCACCTCGTGGCGGAAGTCCTTGGGATTGGAAATTCCCGCCGGCTTCTCGATCTTCTCCAACTCCTCGTTGAGTGACTGGCGGTTGAGGAACTCACCGGTTTCGGGATCTCGATATTCCTGATCCTGAATCCAGAAATCCGCATAAGTCACGTAGCGGTCGAAGATATTCTGGCCATATTCGGAATAGGACTCCAGATAGGCGGTCTGGATCTCCTTGCCGATGAAGTCCACATAACGTGGCGCCAGGAACTCCTTGATGAAGCGCAGGTAACGCTCGAAGGTCTCGCGGGGCAGCTGCTCCTGTTCGAGACGCTGTTCAAGCACATACAGGAGATGCACCGGGTTGGCGGCGATCTCGTGGTTATCGAAGTTGAAGACCTTGGAGAGAATCTTGAAGGCAAAACGTGTGGAGAGACCGTCCATGCCCTCATCGACACCGGCGGCGTCGCGGTACTCCTGTATCGACTTGGCCTTGGGGTCGGTGTCCTTGAGATTCTCGCCATCGTAGACGCGCATCTTGGAATAGATGCTCGAATTCTCGGGTTCCTTGAGCCGCGACAGTACCGAGAACTGCGCCAGCATGCGCAGGGTATCCGGGGCGCAGGGCGCCTCGGCCAGCGACGAATGCTCGAGCAGCTTCTTGTAGATGTTGATCTCTTCGGAAACCCTCAGGCAATAGGGCACCTTGACGATATAGACCCGATCGAGGAAGGCCTCGTTGTTGCGATTGTTGCGGAAGGTCTGCCATTCGCTCTCATTGGAGTGCGCCAGCACGATACCGTCGAAGGGGATCGCCCCCATGCCTTCCGTCGGGTTGTAGTTGCCCTCCTGAGTTGCGGTCAAGAGCGGATGCAGCACCTTGATCGGCGCCTTGAACATCTCGACGAACTCCATCAGGCCCTGATTGGCTCGACACAGGCCGCCCGAGAAGCTGTAGGCATCCGGATCATCCTGGGAGTAGAGTTCGAGCTGGCGGATGTCGACCTTGCCCACCAGCGAGGAAATGTCCTGATTGTTCTCATCCCCGGGCTCGGTCTTGGAAATGGCGATCTGATGAAGCCGTGACGGGTAAAGGCGCACCACCCGAAACTTCGATACATCGCCGCCGAACTCCTTGAGGCGCTTGGCCGCCCAGGGCGACATTACGCTCTTCATGCAGCGCCTGGGGATCCCGTATTCCTTCTCAAGCAGCTCGCCGTCTTCTTCGGGCGAAAAAAGCCCCAGCGGGGACTCATAGACCGGTGACCCCTTGATGGCGTAGAACGGCACATGTTCCATGAGAAGCTTGAGGCGCTCGGCGAGCGACGACTTGCCACCGCCTACCGGACCGAGCAGATAAAGAATCTGCTTGCGCTCCTCAAGCCCTTGGGCGGCATGGCGGAAATAGGACACGATCTGCTCGATCGCCTCCTCCATGCCGTAGAATTCGGCGAATGCCGGATAGCGGCGAATCACCTTGTTGGAAAAGATACGTGACAACCGCGAGTCCTTCGCGGTATCGATCACTTCGGGCTCGCCGATGGCCTCCAACATCCGCTCGGCCGCACTGGCGTAAGCCACTGGCTCCTGGCGGCAGAGTTCCAGATACTCCTGCAGGCTCATCTCTTCCTGCTGGACACGAGCGAAGCGGTTCTGCACATGATCGAAGATGCTCATCGATTCCTCCTGTATACCCGTTTCCCCCGACTTCCTTGTTGTACAGGGATTGATCGCGGTGGGGTCTCAACAGCGTAGACAGCATCAGCGGATAAGGGTTTGCTGAGCAAATCAACGCACGAGCCCTCATCATTGAGAACCCGGGTGCGTAGAAGCAGTTCATGGAAAAAACGTGCAGTATTAAACGCTGCAAGGATAGTGGCGCCGTGGAGGTGCCTCCGACGAGCGATATCATAGCTGCGACGCCAGGCGCACCCCTTGATCGATGGCACGCTTGGCATCGAGCTCGGCGGCTTTTTCGGCCCCGCCGATCAGATGCACCGTCACGCCGGCTGCCTGCAACGGCATGAAGAGTTCGCGCACCGGTTCTTGCCCAGCACAGATCACGATGCTGTCCACGTCAAGTCGACGCATCTTGCCATTGACACGCATATGCAGGCCGTCATCGTCGATTTTCACGTACTCGCAGCCGGTCAATGTCTCGACTCGGTGCTGCCGGAGCGAGGCGCGATGGACCCAGCCGGTGGTCTTGCCCAACCCCTTGCCGGGCTTGCTGGCCTTACGCTGCAACAACATGACCTGACGGCCGATGGGTGGCGCAACCGGTGCCGTGAGACCGCCTCGCTCGGTCACGGTGATATCCACGCCCCACTCGGCGCGCCAGGCCACTGCGTCGAGGCTGGGCTGGCCGGTGTGACTCAGTAGTTCAGCGACATCGAAGCCGACACCCCCCGCCCCGATAATCGCGACTCGCCTGCCCACTCGCTCGGGGTGGGTGATGGCCTCGGGATAACTGATCACCGAGGAGTGTTCGCCCCCGGGGATGGTCAGGGGTCGCGGTCGCACGCCACTGGCCAGCACCACGGCATCGAAGCCGCGCAGCGTGTCCATCGTTGCTTCGCAGTCGAGCTTAATTACCACGCCGTGTTTTGCCAGCATGACCCGGTAATAACGCAGCGTCTCGGCGAACTCTTCCTTGCCGGGAATGCGTTGTGCGTAGTTGAACTGCCCACCCAGCTCCGCACCGCGCTCGAATAGCGTAACGCAATGGCCGCGCTGGGCCGCCGCCAGCGCGGCCGACATCCCCGCAGGACCTCCACCGACCACGGCGATGGCGCGAGATGTTGCTGCTGGCTCGATGAGCAACTCGGTCTCGTGGCAGGCGCGGGGATTGACCAGGCAGGAGGTCAGTTTCCCCTGAAAGGTATGATCCAGGCAGGCCTGGTTGCAGGCGATGCAGGTGTTGATCTCATCATCACGACCGGTGGCCGCCTTGCGGATCCAGGCCGGGTCGGCGAGAAAGGGGCGCGCCATGGACACCATATCGGCGTGACCCTCGGCGAGCACCCTTTCAGCCACCTCCGGCATATTGATGCGATTGGTGGTGATCAACGGTATCGTCAGCTCCGCCCGCAAGCGTCGCGACACCTCGGTGAAGGCAGCACGCGGCACGCTGGTGACGATAGTCGGCACGCGCGCCTCATGCCAGCCGATGCCGGTATTGATGATATCGGCGCCGGCCGTCTCGATGGCACGACCCAGCGTCACGACCTCGTCCCAGGTGCTGCCCTCTTCCACCAGATCGATCATCGACAGCCGGAAGATGAGCAGGAAGTTGTTCCCTACCGCCTGACGAATGCGCCTTACGATCTCCACGGCAAAACGCAGGCGATTCTCGAGACACCCGCCCCATTGGTCCGTTCGCTGGTTGGTGCGCCGGCAGAGGAACTGGTTGATCAGGTAGCCTTCCGAGCCCATCACCTCGACGCCGTCGTAGCCGGCCACCTTTGCCAGGGTGGCGCAGCGCACGTAGTCGTCGATCTGCCGAGCCACCTCATCGGCAGCAAGCTCACGGGGAAGGTAGGGGTTGATCGGCGCCTGAATGGGCGAAGGAGCCACCAGATCGGGGGAATAGGCGTAACGCCCGGCATGCAGGATCTGCAGGCAGATACGGCCGCCCTCGGCGTGTACCGCTTCGACTACGGGACGATGCCGCTCGGCCTCGTCGGGCGTGGTGAGTTTCGCCGCCCCCTGAAACACGGCGCCTTCGGCGTTGGGTGCGAAACCACCGGTCACGATCAGCCCCACGCCCTCGCGCGCCCTTTCAGTATAAAACGCCGCCAGGCGCGCAAAACCGTTCGGTGCCTCTTCGAGGTTGGTGTGCATGGACCCCATCAATACCCGGTTGGGCAGCGTCAGCGGGCCAACCCTCAAGGGGCGAAACAGATGGGGAGTCGTGTCGCTCACGGCCGAGATCCTCGCAGTCGTCATCGCCAGCATTCAAACAACTGTATGACAGTCGACAGGGAGACGCAAAAGACCGTCATCGTTGAAGTACAAGACCGGCTTGGCAACGGCGAGCACTGACGACAGCATCAGGAGCGCGCGGGCAAGAACTATGCGCAATCGACGCTAAGCATAAAAAACACGAGGCACACGAAAACCCCGAGGCCAGAGACCTCGGGGTCAAAATCGCGATGGCGGACCGGACGGGACTCGAACCCGCGACCTCCGGCGTGACAGGCCGGCATTCTAACCGACTGAACTACCGGTCCGCATGGTGGGTGATACCGGACTCGAACCAGTGACCCCCAGCATGTGAGGCTGGTGCTCTAACCAACTGAGCTAATCACCCACGAACATCTTGCTGCGTTACTTACATCTCTCAGCGTCACTTATCTTGCATCTGCGGACCATCCTGGCGGACCGGACGGGACTCGAACCCGCGACCTCCGGCGTGACAGGCCGGCATTCTAACCGACTGAACTACCGGTCCACAATAAGACGAGACAGCTTGGAACACGATGGCGGACCGGACGGGACTCGAACCCGCGACCTCCGGCGTGACAGGCCGGCATTCTAACCAACTGAACTACCGGTCCACTGCGTGATTCCTACATGATCGACCACTACCAGCGGCAATGGTGGGTGGTACAGGGTTCGAACCTGTGACCCCCAGCTTGTAAGGCTGGTGCTCTCCCAGCTGAGCTAACCACCCTCGGTCACGTGGCGCAGAATTCTACAGGGGTACCCGCTAATGTCAACGCTTTTTCTTGGCCAAGACCAAGCGGTACTGATGGGAGAAACATCGGCCATTCATCGACTTGCCGACAAGCCAGGCATAAGCCTCATGCCGGAGCATGGCGCTCATGACGCCCCGGCCATGAAGGAGGCAATGGCCTCGGCGGCCTCCTGGATCAGGTCAAGCTGGGTGCGTCCCGAACTGCGCCGCGGCTTCCAGTCATGATCGCCGTCTTTCAGCCAGTGCAGCGCCACGCTGTCTGGCAGCGAATAGCCACTCACCTCATCTTGGCTACCGAAGGGGTCGCGGGTGCCCTGCACCACTAGCGTCGGGCAGGTGATCAGCGGCCAGTGTGACAGGCGCAGCGTGTCCGGCTTGCCGGGTGGATGGAAGGGATAACCGCAAAGCACCAGACCCGCGGCGGCGTCACGAGCGGCCAGCAGACTGGCCGCTCGCCCGCCCATGGATTTGCCGCCGACCCAGAGCGGCGGCAAATCATTATGTGACACGGTGTCGCACCAGCGTGCCAGTTCGTCGACCAGTCGGTCGATCCTGGGCGGAGGACGCCGGCGAGCCTCACGACGCATCTGCTGCAGGTAGGCAAACTCCATCGCCAGGGTCTGGACGCCGGTTTCGGCCAGGGCATGGTGCAAGCGTTCAAGGAACACCGAATCTTGTCCAGCCCCCGCGCCATGGGCGATCAACAGGCGTCCCAGGCGTGCCTCACCACGCACCGCCAACGGCCCCAGCCCATCGACCCACCACTCGCCCACCTCACCCGAACGCAAGGCCTCGCGTAGCTTTACAGGTGAAATTCGCCGGTCGTTCTGGTAAAAAAATGTTGTCACGCGACCACCCTCTCGAGTTCATGCATCGACACGTTGACATGTTCAGGCGAGACCGCGGTGCGGTAGAATCCCTATTTCCAACCTGATATTGACCTGCATCATCCTGCGGGAAGCTGCCACCGGGCACAATGCCGCGGGGCCAACCCCAAGATCGCATTCGATGGGAACCTGACATGAGCACAGCACTTGAACACCCGACCTACAATTACAAGGTGGTTCGGCAGTTCGCGATCATGACGGTGGTGTGGGGCATCGTGGGTATGCTACTCGGTGTCCTTCTCGCTGCCCAACTGGTCTGGCCGGAACTCAACCTGGGCCTGCCATGGACGAGCTTCGGCCGCCTGCGGCCGCTGCATACCAATGCCGTGATCTTCGCCTTCGGCGGCTCGGCACTGTTCGCTACGTCCTATTACGTTGTCCAGCGCACCTGTCAGACGCGCCTGTTCTCAGACAAGCTGTCCGCCTTCACCTTCTGGGGCTACCAGGCGGTGATTCTCTCGGCGGTAATCTCACTGCCTCTCGGCTACACCACCACCAAGGAATACGCCGAGCTGGAGTGGCCGATCAATATTCTTCTGGCGGTGGTCTGGATCAGCTACGCTATCGTCTTCTTGATGACTATCAAGCAGCGCAAGACCTCACACATCTATGTGGCTAACTGGTTCTACGCTGCCTTCATCCTGACCATCGGCGTACTGCACATCGTCAATAACGCCGCCATTCCGGTCACCGCCATGTATTCGACCTCCATCTACGCCGGCACAATCGATGCCATGGTGCAGTGGTGGTACGGCCACAATGCCGTGGGGTTCTTCCTGACCGCAGGCTTCCTGGGGATGATGTACTATTTCGTGCCCAAACAAGCCGAACGGCCGATCTATTCCTATCGTCTGTCGATTGTCCACTTCTGGGCACTGATCATGGTCTACATGTGGGCCGGCCCGCATCATCTGCACTACACCGCGCTGCCGAATTGGGCACAATCCCTTGGCATGATCATGTCGATCATCCTCCTGGCCCCCTCCTGGGGCGGCATGATCAACGGCATGATGACGCTGTCGGGTGCCTGGCATAAGCTGCGCACCGACCCAACCCTGCGCTTTCTGGTCGTGGCACTGTCGTTCTACGGCATGTCGACCTTCGAGGGGCCGATGATGGCCGTCAAGACGGTCAATGCCCTCTCGCACTACACCGACTGGACCATCGGGCACGTGCATGCCGGAGCACTTGGCTGGGTGGCAATGATCACTATCGGTTCCATGTATCATCTGATCCCACGCCTGTTCGGGCGTACCGAGATGCACTCTGTCAGCCTGATCGCCGTGCACTTCTGGCTGGCCACCATCGGCACCGTGCTGTATATCGCCGCCATGTGGGTCAACGGTATCCTGCAGGGCCTGATGTGGCGTGCCATCAACGCCGACGGCACGCTGATGTATACCTTCGTCGAGTCCGTCGAGGCCAGCGGACCGGGCTATATCGTGCGCCTGATTGGCGGGTTGTGCTGGGTAGTCGGCATGCTGATCATGGCCTATAACGTGACGATGACCGTCAAGCGCAGTGACGTCGCCGAAGCTCGCCAACCGCTTGCGCAAACCGCCTGAGCCAACCGGGGAACCCGACAGCAATGAAACATGAGATCGTCGAAAAGAACGTCGGCCTGCTGGCAGTATTGATCCTGGTGGTAATCAGTTTCGGCGGCATGGCTGAGGTTGTGCCGCTGTTCTTCCAGAAGCAGACCACCGAGCCCGTCGAGGGTCTCGAGCCGCTTAGCGCCCTGGAACTGGAAGGCCGCGACATCTATCGCCGCGAAGGCTGCGTGGGCTGCCATTCCCAGATGGTGCGGCCCTTCCGGGCCGAGACCGAACGCTACGGACACTACAGCGTGGCCGGCGAATCGGTCTACGACCACAACTTCCTGTGGGGCTCCAAGCGCACCGGCCCGGATCTGGCGCGCGTCGGCGGTCGCTACAGCGACGACTGGCACCGCGCCCACATGTACAACCCGCGCGACGTGGTACCAGAATCGATCATGCCGGCCTACCCTTGGCTATTCGAGAATACCTTGGATGGCCAGGCCACCCCGGCCAAGATGCGTGCCCTGCGCACCCTGGGCGTGCCCTATACCGATGAGCAGATCGACGGTGCCACCCAGGCGGTGCGCGGCGAGCAGGAGATCACCGCCCTGATCGCCTATCTGCAGCAATTAGGCACTGTGCTCGAGGGAACGCGTTAATCATGGATACCGGCACTTTCCGCGGCATCATCACCGGCCTTTTGATCATCGCCTTTCTGGGACTGACGTTCTGGGCCTATTCGAAGCGCCGCAAGCCCGATTTTGACGAGGCGGCCAACCTGCCCTTCGCCGACGAAGAGGATTCCTCGAAGCACGCCTCGCGTGACGCTCATCGCCACGAGACCGATCCCCGAGATGACGATGCCCGAGAGAACCAGGGAGACAAGAACACATGAATTACCTTTGGAATGACTCCCTCTCCAGCTTCTGGAGCGCTTGGGTCATTGTCATCACGCTGGGCTCCATCGGTTTCGCCTTCTGGCTGCTGTATGCCAATCGTCGCACCGACAAGACTCCAGACGCCGAGGGCAATGTCGAGACCACTGGGCATGCTGCCGACGGTATCGAGGAGTACGACAACCCCTTGCCGCGCTGGTGGTTCCAGCTTTATGTCGCCACAGTGGTCTTCGCGCTGGGCTATCTGGTGCTCTACCCGGGGCTCGGCAATTTCGCCGGGGTGCTGGGCTGGACACAGGAAGGCCAATGGGAAGAAGAAGTCGCCGAAGCCGAGGAGCGCTTCACACCGATCTTTGCCCAGTATGAAGAAATCCCCGTACCCGACCTGGCGGAGGATCAGGAAGCCATGCGGGTAGCGGAGCGGATCTACCTCAACAACTGTGCGGTCTGCCATGGCTCCAATGCCCGTGGCGGCTACGGCTTTCCTGACCTGACCGATGAGGACTGGCTCTACGGGGGCGAACCCGAAGCGCTTCTAGCTACGTTGCACCAGGGTCGCAACGGCCTGA
This sequence comes from Halomonas korlensis, assembly GCF_900116705.1. GTDB lineage: Bacteria > Pseudomonadota > Gammaproteobacteria > Pseudomonadales > Halomonadaceae > Halomonas > Halomonas korlensis. Next base: position 94,676 of record NZ_FPBP01000010.1, read on the forward strand.
TGCCCTCCTGGCAGCAGCTGGGAGAGAACAACATCGAGAACCTCACCCAGCACGTGCTTGCCCTCTCCGATCTCGAGCACGAGGCCGAGCGTGCCGAGCAGGGTGCCGCGGTGTACGCCTCGGTGTGTGCCGCCTGTCATATGCCCGATGGCACCGGCAATCAGGCATTGGGTGCGCCTAACCTGACCAACGACACTTGGCTCTATCAGGCCCCGGGGCAGAGCGTGGCCGACTCGGTTCGCCAGACCCTACGCAATGGTCGCAACGGCCATATGCCGGCCCAGGCCGCCTATATCGGCGAGGAGCGCGTTCATCTGGTAGCCGCCTACGTCTACAGCCTGCGGTTGCAGGACTAGGCAGCGCCTTATCTCGCCTGCCAGCAGGGTGCGGCCACGGGTCGCATCCTGCGTCGCGGCATGCAAAGCTCGCTACAATGACCGCTGCCACTCTGCCCGAGCTGTCACTTGCGTGAGCCTGCCATGAGCGACCAGATACCGACCCGTGACATCACACCCGACCCTGTGGGGCATCACGCCCCCCAGGCGACCGTTACCCAGGAGATGTACACCCGTCGGCGACACCTGTATGTCCGCGAGATCAAGGGGATCTTTCAGCGCCTGCGCCGCGGTACCAACTGGGCCTTGATGCTGGGGTTTTTCCTGCTGCCCTGGCTCAACTGGGGCGACCGGCCGGCCATCTGGTTCGACCTGCCCGGTCGTGAGTTCCATATCTTCGCCGCCACTTTCTACCCGCAGGAATTCATCCTGCTCTCCTGGCTGCTGATCATCTGCGCCTTCGGCCTGTTCTTCATCACGGTATTCGCCGGCCGCGTGTGGTGCGGTTACACCTGCCCACAGAGTGTGTGGACATTCCTGTATATCTGGGTGGAACACCGTCTCGAAGGGAGTCGTAACCAGCGCATCAAGCTCGATCAACAGCCGATGACGACCGACAAGATGCGCCGCAAGACAGCCAAACATACTATCTGGCTCGCCATTGCCCTGGCCACTGGCGTGACTTTTGTCGGTTATTTCACGCCGATACGTGACCTGGTCGTCGCCTTACCGACCCTCGATGCCAGCGGCTGGGCCTATTTCTGGATCGGCTTTTTCACCGTCTTCACCTATCTCAATGCTGGCTGGCTGCGCGAGCAGGTCTGCATCTACATGTGTCCCTATGCCCGCTTCCAGTCGGTGATGTTCGATGCCAATACGCTGATTGTTTCCTACGATGACACCAGAGGCGAGCCCAGGGGAGCGCGCAGGAAGAGCCTGACGCATCAGGAGGCGCGCGCGGCAGGGCATGGCGACTGCATCGATTGTGACCTTTGCGTACAGGTCTGCCCCACCGGCATCGACATTCGCAATGGCCTGCAGTACGAATGCATCACCTGTGCTGCCTGCATCGATGCCTGCGACAGCGTGATGGACAAGATGGGCTATCCTCGCGGGCTGATCCGTTACACCACCGAGAATGCCCTCAAGGGCAAGCCCAGCCGGATTCTGCGCCCACGATTGCTGGGCTACCTCGCCGCCCTGCTGGTGATGATCGGTGTCTTCGCCTGGGCCGTCGCCGACCGTACCCCACTGGGCCTGGACATCGAGCGCGAACGCAGCCAGCTTTTCCAGATGACCCGTGACGGTCAGATCAGCAATGTCTACACACTGACGGTGCGCAACCTGGACAACCAGGACCATGACTACCGGCTGAGTGTCTCGGGGCTACCGGGCCTGACGCTGGACACCGACCGGGTCAGCGTACCGGCCGGGGAAGCACGTCAGCTGGTCGTCGAGGCCCGAGTCGACGCTGAGGCGCTCACGCTCCCCAGCCAGGAAATCCTGATGCGCCTCGAGGCCGTGAATGACGACATCTCGATCGAGCAGGAAAGCCGCTTTCTGGGAGAAATCCGCCGATGAGCTCATCGCACCCCACCCCCCAACCCTGGTACAAGCAGTTCTGGCCCTGGTTTCTGATCGGCCTGCTGCTATCGTCCATCGCCGTCAGCACGAGCTTCGCGGTGCTCTCGATTCGCTCCTTCGACGGTATGGTCCAGGAGGACTATTACGAGCATGGCAAGGCGATCAACATGGTACTGGCCAAGCAGCAGCAGGCTGCCGACCTCAACCTTGGCGCCACGCTGCGCATCGACCCCCTGACCAGCGATGCAGTACTCGACCTGACCGGCGACGACCGCCCGGAGCGCCTGGTGCTGAAGCTCATCTTTCCCACCGAGGCCGACCGCGATCACGAGCTGAGGCTGGAACACGTTCGCGATGGCCGCTATCTGGGCCAGGCGCCCGACAATCTCCGCTATCGCTGGTATCTCCAGCTTCAGCCTGACCAGGAAACGCCGACCTGGCGCCTGGTCGGCGAAGGCCGTTTTCCCGATGAAGGGGAGTTCGCCCTGACCCCGGGACGCGCGGCCGACTCCTGATGAATGATCCTCTGACCGAGCGACGATGACTCTCGCCTCTTCCCCTGCGCCAGCCGCCACCGCGAGCCTCGACTGCTATCACTGCGGCAGTCGGGTTCCCGATGGGACGCCTTGGTCGATCACGCTCGACCAGCAGCAGCATCCGCTGTGCTGCCCCGGCTGCGAGGCGGTGGCCCACGCCATCGTCAACGGTGGGCTGGAAAGCTACTATCGCTTTCGCACCGAACTTCCCGCACGTCCGGAGGATCGCCAGGCCGCCGACGCCGACACCTGGGCGGTCTTCGACGACCCGGGCTTGCAGCGCCGCTTCGTGCATCCCGAGGCCGGCGCCGAGGGGCGGGTCCAGGCCACCCTGGCGGTCGACGGCATCACCTGTGCGGCGTGCGCCTGGCTGATCGAGCATCGTCTCAATGCGCTGGACGGGGTCGATACCAGCGCCGTCAACCTGACCCATCATCGGGTGCGCATCGGCTGGGACCCGCAGCGCCTCAAGCTGTCGCGCATCCTCGCCGAAATGGCTGCCATCGGGTATCCGGCTCAACCCTACGAGCCCGACCAGGCGCAACAGCGACTGCAGCATGAAGAACGCATGACCGTGCGCCGGTTGATCGTCGCCGCCGTCGGGATGATGCAGGTCATGATGTTTTCCATCCCGATCTATGTGTCCGACCCTGGCGAGCTCAGCGCCGATTTTCACGCCCTGTTCCACTGGCTCTCCTTCGCGCTGGCGACCCCGGTGGTGTTGTTCTCGGCCCAGCCCTTCTTTACGGGCGCCGCCCGCGACCTGCGCTCCCGCGTGATGGGCATGGATGTTCCGGTGTCGCTGGCTATCGGCGGCGCCTATCTCGCCAGTGGCTATGCGGTCATCAGCGGCACCGGCGAGGTCTACTTCGACTCGGTCGCCATGTTCACTTTCTTCCTGCTGTTCGGGCGTTACGTGGAATCTCGGGCCCGGCGTCGCAGCGGCCACACCGGCAATGCGCTCTCGGGAGCCCTGCCGCTCTCGGCGACCCGCCTGACCGCCGAGGATGAGGAGCGCATCCTACCGGCCAGCGATCTGGTCGCCGGCGACCGGGTGCTGGTCAGGCCCGGACATGGCGTCCCGGCCGACGGGGTGATCGAAAGCGGCGAGTCGAGCCTCGATGAGTCCATGCTCACCGGCGAGACGCTACCGGTCACGCGACGGGTCGGGGAGCTGGTCACCGGAGGCAGCCAGAACGTCGAAAGCCCGCTGGTGGTGCGCGTCACACATGCCGGGCGCGACGCCCGAATTGCCGGCATCGTCGATCTTACCGACCGCGCCTTTGCCAGCCGTCCACGCATTGCCCAACTCGCCGCCCGCATGGCGCATCTGTTTGTGCTGCGGTTATTGCTGGTCACCGTGGGGGTCGCCATCGTCTGGTGGTTCATCGACCCGTCACGGGTGCTGTGGGTCACGCTCTCGGTGCTGGTGGTGACTTGCCCCTGCGCGCTGGCCCTGGCGACCCCCACCGCACTGACCGCCGGCCACGGCCAGCTGCGCCGTCGCGGCGTGCTGGTCACCCGGGCCAACGCCATCGAGACGCTCTCTCAGCTCGACCGAGTGATCTTCGACAAGACCGGCACCCTGACCCGTGGCGAAATGCTGCTGGCGGAGACCCGTCCCCTGGGGGGCTTGGCAAGCGAAGAGGCCCGCGCCGTGGCGGCCGCCCTGGAAGCACACTCCGAGCACCCTATTGCCCGCGCCTTCCGGCCCTGGAAAACGCCACGGCGGCGCGCCCGCAACGTCACCAGCGTTACCGGCCAGGGGCTGGAAGGCGAACTCGAAGGCCAGACCTGGCGCCTGGGCAAGCCGGACTTCGCAGCTCCCGAGGCCCCGCCCGCGCCGCCCGGCGAGGGACAGTGGCTACTGCTCGCCGAAGGCGGCGAACCGCGCGCCTGGTTTGGCCTCGATGACCCGCTGCGCGAGGATGCCGCCCAGGCCATTGCGGCCCTGAAGGCGCTGGGCCTGGAGGTCGAGCTGCTCTCCGGCGACACCACCCTGGCGGTACGCCCGCTGGCCGAACGGCTGGGACTCGACATCTGGCAGGCCGGCGCCAGCCCCGAGGACAAGCTGGAGCGCATCCATGCTTGCCAGGCGCTGGGCGAGACGGTGGCAATGGTCGGCGACGGCATCAACGACGTGCCGGTCCTTGCCGGCGCCGATGTCTCGATTGCCATGAACGATGCTACCGATCTTGCCCGGACCAGCGCCGATGCGGTATTGCTCGGCCCCCGGCTCATGCGTATCGTCGAGGCCATCGAGATCAGCCGAGCCACCCGGCGCATCATCCATCAGAATCTCGTCTGGTCGGTGTGCTACAACGCCACGGCACTGCCACTGGCGGCCGTCGGCATCGTACCGCCCTGGCTGGCAGCCATCGGCATGTCGGCAAGCTCGCTGGTGGTCGTTGGCAACGCCCTGCGTCTTAACCGCTTTCGCGGCACACCGCCGCCCGCCGATCCGAGCCTTCGCCTGGTGAATGCATGAGCATCCTCTACTTGCTGATTCCCCTGTCGCTGTCATTGCTGGGCCTCGCCGTGTGGGCATTCTTCTGGGCGGTCAAGCACGACCAGTTCGACGACCTCGAGGGGCCCGCCTATCGCATCCTCTTCGACGAGGACGAGAACGACTTGCCCCCAGAGGCACGCAAGCGCCGCCAGCAACCTGACAGCGACGATGCCGAAGACGCTCAAGATAACCCTGGCATCGATACGGGTACGGATAACGCCAGTACAGACAGCACCAGGATGGATCGCGACACCTGATGGACCCCACCGGACTCGATCTCTCGCCCCTGGCCGCAGCCTTCGTGTTCGGCCTGCTTGGTGGCGCCCACTGTATCGGCATGTGCGGCGGCATCATGAGTGCGCTGACCTTCGCCGTGCCACCCAGCATGCGCCATCCCGCACGACTCACCGGCCTGCTGCTTGGCTATAACTTCGGACGCATCGCCAGCTACATGACGGCCGGCGCGCTGGTCGCTACCCTGGGCACGCTGGTCGCCATCACCCCTACCACCCGGTTGATACTCCAGGGCCTGGCCGCGGTGATGCTGATTCTGATGGCGCTGTATATCGCCAACTGGTGGAAGGGCCTGCTTCGGGTCGAGGCCATCGGCCGCCGCCTCTGGCGGCATCTTGAACCGGTGGGCCGGCGGCTGATGCCGGTGGTCAAGGTGCCCCAGGCAGTGGCTCTGGGCGCCGTCTGGGGCTGGCTGCCCTGTGGGCTCGTCTACTCGATGCTGGCCTGGAGCCTTGCCGTGGCCGACCCGCTGCATGGTGCGGCCCTGATGGGCGCCTTCGGCCTGGGCACGCTACCCGCCCTGCTCGCCACGGGACTCGCCGCCCGCCAGCTCGGCACGCTGATTCGCCATCCGGCTACACGCACCCTCGCGGCCCTGTCGATCATTGTCTTCGCCCTCTGGCAGCTCTGGCTCCTCTTGCCCAGCCATGCGCACGCCTGATACAAGCGCGACGGTAACCAGGAAATCCACTAGACTAATGTTTGTTGATCAAGATCAAGTCGCAAATTGATCGAGATCATCCAAGAATGCTGTGTCGCGTGGGAACGCCCTTCGCCAAGGGGACAGCCGATGTTTCAAGGAGACTGGGGAGAATGAGCATGCCCGATATCACTACCGGCAAGTGGCACTCTCTATTCAACGAGGCCCACTGTCAGACCTGTAGCCTCAGCCCGCTTTGCCTGCCACTGTCGCTCGAATTCACCGATATGGATGAGTTCGATGCCATTATTCGTCGGCGAGCCCCGCTCAAGAAGGGTGAGACGCTGTTCTTGCAGGATGCGACTTTTACCAGCCTCTACGCGGTTCGCTCCGGCAGCCTCAAGCAGGTCACCACGGAAGGTAGCGGCGAGGATCAGCTGACCAATTTCTACCTGCCCAGCGAACTGGTGGGTCTGGACGGCATCGACGAGACCCGCTATCCAGGCACGGTGATCGCACTGGAAACCACCACGGTCTGCGAGATTCCGTTCGATCGCCTGGAGGCGCTGTCCCAGGACATTCCCGAACTACGCAGCCAGCTCTTTCGCACCATGAGCAAGGAGCTGCGCGACGACCGCCGCATGATGCGGCTGCTCTCGCGCAAGAGCGCCGATCAGCGCCTGGCGTCGTTCTTCGTGAGTCTTTCCGAGCGCTTCCGGCGTCGCGGCTACTCGCCCTACAGTTTTCGCCTCTCGATGTCACGAGCCGATATCGGCAACTACCTGGGTCTCGCCGTAGAAACCGTGAGTCGTATCCTCAACCGTTTTCAACAACAATCCCTGGTCGCCGTCTCGGGGCGTGAGGTTCATATCCTCGATCTGGATACCCTGGGCTGTGTCGCGGAAGAGAGAGCCCTCGATTCGCCTGGCGTTAGCTAACCGGTCGTGGCTGATCAGTTGCTGCTCACCAACCAGTAGTCAGTAGTGGTCAGCCATTATTCACCTACTCCATTGGAATTTGCCGGTTAGCGGGCAACCAAGACGGTAAGCTACTAAACAATATTATACATAGTGCTGATGCATCGCCTGAGCACAGCGCTCTGTTTAGTACTTCAACGCATTGCTTATACTCCAGCGTGTAATAGACAGCAGCAACTTTGCATTAAAGCTTATTTAGAATGAATCTTAAGCTAGACGCTTGCAAAGTCATCTGACTCAGCCTCGTTCATCATCCTTTAAATAAAGCAACTTCCAAGAACCAACAAGCCCTCATCCAATATTGCTTTACAGTGGGTTGGCACCCATTGCCCCAGCCGCCAGCAGGATTGGCACATTCCACTCTATATACAGGTTGAGTCATTACTGTCTAGCTCCCATAGTTAAGGACTGAGGCCAATTCCTGCTAACAGGACAGAGGCACCGACAATGCGCCAACAAGGACGGCAGAAGCAGATAGAGGATTACGGTTTAATCGGCAACATGCGCACCGCCGCCCTCATCGACCGAGACGCATCCATTGATTGGCTATGCCTGCCGCGTTTCGACTCGGACGCCTGCTGCGCTGCGCTGCTCGGGGAACATGACAACGGCTACTGGAAGATATCACCCGATAGTGGCGAGGAGATCCGCTCGCTTACCCGCGGCTATCGGGGGGAAACCCTGGTGCTGGAAACGCTGTTCGAAACGAACTCAGGCAGTGTAGCGGTCATTGACTTCATGCCGCTCTCCCGCGAGGAGGATGCCGTTGTAGACGTGATCCGTATCGTTGAAGGTCGCGAAGGCTGCGTGAAGATGTGCACGAATGTCGCCTTCCGCTTCGGCTACGGCCACATCACGCCTTGGCTACATGCACGCCAGGAGGACATCACGGCGTTTGCCGGCCCGGATGCCTTGCGCCTGGAAACACCCGTGTCGCTGGCGGAGCACGATGACACTTTAAGGGGTAGCTTCACCGTTCGCCCCGGTGAACGCATCCCCTTCGTGTTGACCTGGTATCGCTCCTTCGGCCAGATGCCCGAGACACGCGATGCCAACCAGGCGCTGGAGCGTACCGAACAGTGGTGGCGGGAGTGGAGCGCGCGCTGCGAGGTCGATGAAGCGTTTCGCGAGCCGGTAGTGAGGTCACTGATTACGCTCAAGGCGCTCACCCATATCGAGACCGGCGGCATGGTGGGAGCGGTGACAACCTCATTGCCAGAAAGACTCGGCGCCGGTCTCAACTGGGATTACCGCTACACCTGGCTGCGCGACGCCACCTTCACGCTGTATGCCCTGCTCTCGTCGGGCTATCGCCACGAGGCCTATGCCTGGCGGGAGTGGCTGCTGCGCGCTGTGGCCGGCGATCCTGCCAACCTGCAGCCCATCTATGGCCTGGCGGGAGAGCGGCGCCTCTTCGAGCACGAACTGGAGTGGCTAGGCGGCTTCAACGGCAGCCGACCGGTGCGTATCGGCAATGCCGCCTATCTGCAGCGCCAGATGGATATCTATGGCGAATTGATGGATGGCCTGCATTTTGGTCGCGTTCATGACATGGAACCCAATGAGGACATGTGGTCCATCCAGTGCCGGCTTATCGAATACCTGAAGGAGCACTGGCAGGAAAAGGGTATGAGCCTATGGGAACACCGCGGTCCGGCCCGCCATTACACCCACTCCAAGGTGATGGTCTGGGTTGCCGTGGATCGTGCCATTCACAGCGTCGAGGAGTTCGGCCTGCCTGGTGACGTCGCGAGTTGGCGTGAACTTCGCCAACGAATTCATGATGAGATCTGCGAGAAGGGCTTCAACAGGGAGCGCAATGCCTTCGTGCAATACTATGGTGCCGATGCCCTGGACGCCTCGCTGCTGCTGTTGCCACAGGTTGGCTTTCTGCCCATCGATGACTCGCGCATACGCGGCACGATCGATGCCATCCAGGAGGAACTGGTCCATGAAGGATTCGTGTATCGTTACCGTCACCACGACAAGGCACACGATCCGAGCGAGAGCGAAGGCGCCTTTCTGGTGTGCGGCTTCTGGCTGGTTGACGCTCTTGTGCTGCTCGGCCGACAGGATGAGGCGCTTGCCCTGTTCGATAAGCTGCTCAGCGTGCGCAACGACCTCGGTCTGCTCGCCGAGGAGTATCATCCGGTCAAGCGCTGCCAGCTCGGCAACTTCCCCCAGGCCTTTTCCCACGTTGGGCTGATCAACAGCGCCCACAACCTCAGCGAGCGCATGGGACCCGCACAAGACCGCAGCAAAAGGGGCTGAAGCCAAGCATTGGCCTATCTTTATGCCCAACTCCATAGCATCACAGCGGCATCCATTTTCCGCTCAGGCAGGAAATGCCACCGTGCTGAGAAGTGCCAGTTCGCTCTGTCGCGAGTCAAGTCGGGTGTGCTGAACCACGACCGGCACATCGGAATCAATGATGCTGGCATAGTCGGTATCGCGAGGTACTGGCGCAGGATCGTCGAGGTCGTTGAATCGCACATGATGGGTGCGCAGGGCAGGCACAGTGATCCGGTACGGTCCCACCGGATCGCGGTCACTGAAATAGAGTGTGATGCGAATGTGGGCATCAGTCGGCGAAGCATTGAGAATGCAGGCCGTTTCATGGCTGGTCATCTGCGGTTCAGTACCGTGGCTATTGCCAGGAATATACCCTTCGGCGATGACCCAGCAAGTACGTCCAACGGCGGTTGGCATGATCTCCTTGCTCCCTGAGTTCACGTAGACATAGGGCAATGATTTTCTAACGGCGCGACCATGCCAGTGGCGCACCACGTTGATGGTGATGCTGGCGCTTCTTGCGCCACGCGCCCCATAGTGCACCGGCGAGCACGGCCGCGCCTAATGCAAGCCCCACCTGACCGCGATGAGTCGTCAGCCATAGCTGCGGGTCTGAGTCATACGCTTCTTGATTAAACCGGCCGCGGGCCCCCATGTCGCCTCGGACCGGCTGCCACAAGTTGTCGGGACTGTTGGGATCCCGCGGCTCGGGCGTCTGCTGTCCGCTGACAGCGGTGCTGGCCAGAACCTGGTCCATCACTGCCGGGGCGAGCTTGTTGCCCCAGATCGTTAGCGCCGAGGATGTCCCCACATATAGCTGACGCCGACGATGCTGCGCCGCCCAATAAATGGCACGGGCGCCGAACTCGGGTTGGTAGACCGGTGCCATGGGACGGGCACGCTGGGGCAGATGGCTCTTGCACCAGTCGAACTGTGGTGTATTGAGCCCCGGCATCTCCACCAGCGTCACGTGCACGCTGCTGCCCTCATTCAGCAGTTCGCAGCGCAGTCCCTCGGTCATGCCCTTGATGGCGTGCTTGGCGCCGCAATAGGCCGTCTGCAACGGTATGGGACGGTAGGCCAGCGCCGAGCCAACCTGAACGATGGTGCCGCTATTGCGCGGCCGCATGCGGCGCAGTGCCGACATGGTGCCGTGGACATAGCCCAAATAGGTGACCTCGGTCACGCGGCGGAATTCTGCCGCGCTCATCGCGTGGAACGGCGAGAACACTGTGGTCATCGCGCCATTGATCCAGATATCGATGGGCCCCAACTCGGCTTCGATCTGCTCAGCCGCGCTTTCGACCTGCTCGGCATCGGCGACATCGGTACTCACCGTCATCGCGCTTGCTCCGAGAGCCTCGACCTCACTTTTCACCGCTTCGAGACGCTGGTGGCTGCGCGACATCAGTCCCAGACGAGCGCCGTGACGGGCGAATTCCCGCGCGGTGGCACGCATCAGACCGGCGCCGGCGCCGGTAATGGCGACCACTTGCTGATCCTGTTGCATAGCGAAGCCTCTCCCCACGTTAATGGCGATTTCCACTACAACCGATATTGCTGCTGGCGATGCTTCAATCCCCAAACCAGCAGGCCACCAACGGCCACTACGGCGCCGGCGACAGCGGCAGCCCGCCGGTTGGCAAGACGCTGAGCCTGAGCGCGACGTTGAACAATGGCCTGCTCTGCCGCACCGCCGGCCAGAACGGTGTCCATGGCCATGCGCAGCACCTCGGCGATATGCAGCGCGCGTCGATCCGTAGCCTGGGCAATCTGCTCGCGGCAACTGAACCCGTTGGTGATAATCAAGGTGCTCGCCTCGGCCTCGCGCACCCGCGGCAGCAGGACCCGTTCACCAGCGCCGATCGATACGTCATACTTGTCGCGCTCGAAACCGAACGAACCGGACATGCCGCAGCAGCCCGAGTCGAGAACGTCATAATCCAGCCCCATCTTTTCCATCAGTGCCCTTTCAGCATCCAGGTGCATGATGGCTTTTTGATGGCAGTGGCCGTGCACCAGCGCCTTGCGATGAAACCGTGGCGGCCGATAGTCCTCGGCGCGCTGTATCAGGAACTCACTGAACATCACGCTGTTGTCGTGGAGCCGCCTGGCACGGGCGTCGTCCGGAAACAGATTGATCAGCTCGTCACGGAACACGGCAATGCACGACGGCTCCAGGCCTATGATCGGCAGGTTCATTTCAATGGCCGAACTCAGTGTGGCCATCACCCGCTCCAGATATGCCCTGGCGTTATCGAGCATGCCGAAATCATAAAGCGGCCGCCCGCAGCACAGCCCTTCAGGGGGGATCATCACGCGATAACCCGCCGCCTCGAGCACCTCGGTGGCCGCCTGGGCGGTATCGGGATAGAAGTGATTGTTGAAGGTGTCCGCCCACAGCATCACCGGGGTGGCATGCTCGTTGACGATGGGGCGTGCGGCAAACCAGGCCTTGAAGGTCTCGTGTGCATAGACCGGTGCGCGGCGCTGCTGAGGCATGGAGACGATACCCTTGGTCACGTTGCGCAGCAGCGGCGCCTGGGTGACGAAGTTGGTCAGCGCCGGCATCTTTGCGGCCAGTCGCGACCAGCGGTCGATGAAGCCAAAGGCGTAGTGGTTGAAGGGACGCCGGTGCTCCTCGTAATAGTGCGACAGGAACTCGGCCTTGTAGGTGGCCATGTCGACATTGACCGGGCAGTCGCCCTTGCAGCCCTTGCAGGCCAGGCACAGATCGAGCGACTCGCGTACCGCTTCCGACTGCCAACCGTCGCTGATTAACTCGCCGTTCATCATTTCGAACAACAGCCGGGCCCGGCCCCGCGTGGTGTGTTTCTCCTCGCGGGTGACCATGTAGCTTGGGCACATGGTGCCGCTGTCGCTTCGGCACTTTCCTACACCGACACAGCGAAACGCAACCCGCCCGAAGCTGCGTTCGTCCTCGGGAAATCGGAAGTGGGTCTCCACCCTCTCTGGCTTGTAATTGAGCAGGCGCAGGTCCTCGTCGAGCCGGTAGGGATCGATGACCTTGCCAGGGTTCATCTTCCACTGCGGATCCCAGATGCGCTTGAACTCGCGGAACGCCTCGATCAGCGCCGCACCGTACATGCGTTCCAGCAATTCGCCGCGCGCCTGGCCGTCGCCATGCTCCCCCGAGAGCGAACCGCCATAAGACACCACAAGATCGGCCGCCTCCTCCGCAAAGGCGCGATACTTGTGTACGCCCTCCTCGGACTGCAGGTCAAAATCGATGCGCGAGTGGATGCAACCCTGGCCAAAGTGACCATACAGCGCGCCCACGTAATCATGTTTCTTGTAGAGCCCCTTCAAATCACGCACGTAATCGCCGACACGCTCCGGCGGAACAGCCGAATCTTCCCAGCCGGGCCAGTGCGGCGCGTTCTTGGGCGGCGGAAACGCCGTCGCCCCCAGCCCGGCCTTGCGCACTGCCCAGATACGGTTGGCGTACTCCTTGTCGTCGACAATCTGGTAATCCTTCGGCGCACTGTCGGAACGTCGCAGTTTATCGATCAGCTGTCTCGCCTGGGCACAGGTGGTCGCTGAGTCCTCCCCGCCGAACTCGATCATCAGAAAGGCGTCGCCTTCCGGCATCTGCTTGAGGGTTTCCACATTCATGTGCTGGTCGGCTTCATGCTGGAACAGCCGCTTGTCGATGGCTTCCAAGGCAATCGGCCTCGCGGCGATAATGGTCGCCACATGGTCGCCTGCGGCCTCGACGCTATCGAAGCCCACCACCATCAACGTGCGATGCCTGGCGTCCTCCGTCAGCTTGAGCGTGGCGTGCAGCACGGTTATGCAGGTGCCCTCGGTGCCGCAAAGGGCGCTTGCCAGGTTGAAGCCACGCTCCGGAAGCAGGTCATCAAGGTTATAACCCGATACGCGACGCGGCATGTGCTCGACCTGTGGGTACTTCCCGCGGATATCCTCGATATATCTGTCGCGGAGGCTTCTCAATCTGGCGAAAATCTCGCCCTGACGCCCGCCCCTGTTGATAATGGCGTCGATTTCCTCTTCGCTATAGCCATCCTTGAGCGTCATTCGCTCGCCGTCGTAAGTGAGGATGTCCAGCGAATACACATTGTCACAGGTGCGCGGGCCATGCCCGAAGCACTGCGCCTGAACGGAATGGACACCGCAGGAATTGTTGCCGATATTGCCGCCAATCGTGCACCACTCATGGGTGGATGGGTCAGGTGGAAACACCAGACGATAGGGCCCTAGCGCCTGGTTGACCTTGTCATTGATGGCCCCGCCCTGCACGGTGACGCGCTTGTTTTGCGTATCGATATCCAGGATGTGATGAAGGTACTTCGAGTGATCCATCACTACCGCGTAGTTGACGGTTTCACCCGACAGGCTGGTGCCGGCGCCACGCGACAGGATGGGTACGCCATGGGCGTGACAGATGCGGTGGATGGCGACGATATCGTCCACCGAGCGAGGAATCGTGACACCGATCGGTGGCTGACGGTAATTCGAGGCGTCGTTGGCGTACAGGGCACGGCTGCCGGCATCGAAGCGCACTTCTCCTTCGATCGCTTCGGCCAGCTCCTCAGCCAGGCTGCGGTAATACTCCGGTTCATCCCGTGGCAGCAAACGGGATGTGCTGATCACGTTATTCATCGCCAATCCTTGCGCTTGAATTCATGAAGAGTACTCAGGCAAGCCTGAAATGCTGCGCGTCCTGTCGCTTGAACGTCAGCCCCAGACCGGGTTGCGAGAGATCTGGCCACATGTCTCCCTGGCTATCCGGGTCAACGCCTCCCTCAAAAAGCATCGCCTCGATCCGAGCATGATCGTGAAAATATTCCAAATGGCGCAGCGGCGTCGCACAGCAAGCGGGATGCAGGTGCAGCGCCGGTGCGGTATGGGAAGAGAGCGGAACCCGATGGGCATCGCATAGTGCGGCGACATCGAGAAAGCCGGTAATACCGGCGCAGCGCGTCAGATCGGCCTGCAGCACATCCACTGCCCCGGCCTCAAGCATTCGGCGAAAATAGGGCAGATCGAAGCCGTATTCCCCGGCGGAGACCTCGACCCCACCGGGAGCACGATCGCGCAGCAGCCGCAGGCCCGCCAAGTCGTCCGATGACACCGGCTCCTCGTACCAACTCACGTCATGAGCCTGAAAGGCGTCGGCCATGGCTAACGCTTGCTTGCGGGCATAGGCTCCGTTGGCATCGACGTAGAGTTCGGCTTCGTGGCCGATCGTTTCCCGCGCCAGGCGGATACGCTCAAGGTCGCGCTCGGGCTCACGACCGATCTTCATCTTGACGCGAGGGATGCCCGCCTCGACCCAGCCACCTACCTGCGCCTGAAGTCGCTCGGTCGAATAGGAGGTGAAACCACCACTGCCGTACACGGGCACGGTCGGGCGTACCGCGCCCAGCAGCGACACCAGCGGAATGTCGAGCAGACGCGCCTTGAGATCCCATATCGCCACGTCGACGGCGGCAATGGCCATCGAACTGATTCCCGGCCGGCCGAGGTTTCGAATCGCCTCGACCATCTTCAGCCAGCCCTCGCGCACCGCAAGCGCATTGTGCCCTTCGACGATGCCGGCCAGCGTGTCGTGGATCAGCGTGGCGCAAGCCTTATGGGCATAGGTGTAGCCGAGCCCAATCTTGTCCCCCGCGCGGATTTCCACCAGCACAAGGGTCGTCGAATCCCACTTGAGCGTGCCATCGGACTCGGGCGCATCGGTGGGGATCTCATAGGCCGCGACATCGAGTGCTTCGATCGGGACATGTTGATCCATCATTGCCTCACCCCCGCCGTGTCATGCAAGCCGTCATGGCACGATCAATGCTTGCGCGCCGTGGGAATGAATGCGCGAGCGAACTGCTTGAACGAGGCCTTGACGATACCCAGCGAGTCCGGATCACCATGCAGCAGCGCCGACATGTAGGCCTGCGCCTGTTCACGTTTGATATGCGGCGGAATCGGTGGAACGTTGGGGTCGGTGATCACTTCCAGCACCACCGGACGGTCGGCGCTCAAGGCACGGTCCCAGGCGCCAGCCAGTGCCTCGGGCTCGCTGACCTTGATGCCCCTGAGTCCGATCAGCTCGGCATATTCGGCATACGGGAAATCGGGTAGGTTCTGCGACGCCTCGTATTTCGGGTCACCTTCCATCACGCGCATTTCCCAGGTCACCTGGTTCAGGTCCTGGTTGTTGAGCACCATGATCACCAGGCGCGGGTCGGTCCAGCGTTGCCAGTACTTGGCGATTGTCACCAGTTCCGCATTGCCCAGCATCTGCATGGCGCCGTCACCCACCATGGCAATGGCGACCCGATCGGGATAGCAGAACTTGGCGGCGACGGCGTAGGGTACGCCGTTACCCATGGTAGCCAGCCCCCCGGAAAGTGAGGCTTGCATGCCGCGACGCAGCTTGAGATCGCGGGCGTACCAGTTGGCCGCCGAGCCGGAATCGCTGGTCAGGATGCAGTTATCGGGCAGCCGAGGCGACAGCTCCCAGAATACGCGCTGCGGGTTGACCGGGTCGGCCTCAGCCATGGCGCGCTCCTCGAGCACCTCCCACCATTGGGCGATGCTCTTCTCGAGATGCTCGCGCCAGTCGCGGTCAGTCTTCTGCTTGAGGTGCGGCAGCAGAGCCTGCAGCGTTGTTGCGCTATCTCCGATCAGGTTGACTTCCATGGGATAGCGCATACTTACCTGGCGCCCGTCGATATCGATCTGCACGCCGCGCGCCTGGCCCTCCTCGGGCAGGAATTCCGAGTAGGGAAAGCCGGAACCGATCATCAGCAGCGTGTCGCAGTTCGACATCATTTCCCAGCTGGGGTTGGTGCCCAGCAGGCCAATCGAGCCGGTAACGAACGGCAGGTCGTCGGGCAGCGCCGCCCGCCCCAGCAACGCCTTGGCCACTCCGGCCCCGAGCTTTTCCGCGACCTGGATGACCTCATCGGTGGCGTCCAGCGCCCCCGCGCCGACCAGAATGGCCACGCGCTCGCCTTCGTTGAGCACCGCCGCCGCACGCCTGAGGTCATCTTCATGCGGTATCGAACGCGGTGGGGTGTAGCCGACCCCGGAATGCACCGTGCCATGAGCATGCGGCGGTTCTTCCACGGCAGGCTGGGTTTGCAGGTCGTTAGGGATGATGATGGCGGTAACGGTACGCTCGGACAGAGCAATGCGAATCGCCCGATCGACCAGATGGCGAATCTGGCCCGGGCTGGTCGCCATGTGCACGTATTCGTGGGCGACATCCTTGTACAGCGACAGCAGATCGACTTCCTGCTGATACTCGCCGCCCATGGCGGCACGCGCCTGTTGGCCTACGATCGCCACCACCGGCTGATGATCCTTCTTGGCGTCATAAAGCCCGTTGAGCAGATGAATTGCCCCCGGGCCGGAGGTAGCGGTACAGACGCCCACCTCGCCGGTGAACTTGGCATGCGCACAGGCCATGAAGGCAGCCGACTCCTCGTGCCGGGTCTGGATGAACTCGAACTGATCGCCGGCCCGATTAAGGGCTCCCATGATGCCGTTGCTGCCGTCGCCGGGATAGCCATAAAGGCGCTTTATGTTCCACTCGGCCAAGCGCTTCAGGAGAAAATCGCCCACCTCTTGATCGCTCATACCAGCCTCCCTGCCAGAATTTGAACGCTGATAATTAAAGTATAAAGTTTATAGTCGCCTGTAAGGTCAATTAAGATATAGTCGCTAGAATGGAGGTGGTCAATTACCTATAAAGGCCTTTAACGTATCGCTTCACACCTCAGCAACCTTCAGAAATGTTAAATCGCAAGAAACTTAAAGAGTTTTTTAAATAAAATTACATATTAATAAAGGAATCCTATTTTCACGTCTTGCCACGAGCACGCCCCCGTTTTCAGAAAGAAATAAACTGTCTTTGCCTTTGGTCACCTCATGAAAGCGGCCTTGGGTTATTTCGATTTTTGGACATTATGTTTTTATTTCGAAAGCAGGTAAGTAAGATTTTTTCAGATTATATGATTATCATTCCAGCGAGCTTAAATAAGCCGCCATATCCATGGCGTCCTGCTCTGTCACGCCCAGGTCCGGCATGGCGGTAAGGGGGTCCACCTCGGTGGGATGGCGTAGCCACTTCACCATGTTATCGAAGGTGTTGAGCAGCACCCCGGCAATATAACGGCGCTCACCAATCCCTTTAAGCGGTGGCCCCACGTCGGCGTGCGGCCCGACCGTCCCGGGAATGCGATGGCAGGCAATGCAGGCGTAACCGTACAGAGCCAGCTTGCCTCGTTCGGGGTCGGGCAAAGCAGCGGTCCGCGCCGGAGCGGGCGCACTCACGGTCGTTACGTCGCGAGACGGTTGGCCGCCGCTCGCGCTCATCGTCTGATAGTCGGCCGGAGACATTTCCGGCAGGCGCGTGATAAAGGCCACGATGGCCCAGATCTGCTCATCGTTGAACTTGAACTGCCAACTCGGCATGCCGGTCATCTTGATGCCGTGCTTGATGGGCCAGAAAATTTCGGCAGCGCTCTTGGCTTTTGCCGTATGCGCCAGATTGGGAGGTACCGGCGTCAGCCCCTTGCCCACGTCATCGCGGCCCACGCCGGGGGCGCCATGACACTGCACGCACCGGCTCTCGTAGAGACGACGTCCCTGCTCGGCCATGTCGGGTGTCAACTTCGGAACCTCGACCTCCTCGGCCCGTTGGCGTATGGAGCGATCCAGCGCCAGGTTGAGCACGGTAAAGACGGGTTCGGTATGCTGCTGCAGCGCCGAGACGTTATAGGCGCCCCAATAGACGAAACCGGCCGCGCCCACCCCCATGGCAACGACCAGCGCCGCGATGGCGAGGCCGACATGGATCTCGATCCGCTTGCGGATCTTCTGGACTGAATCTTGGCGACCCTGGTTATTCATTTCAGTGTGTACAAGTAAGCGGTGATATCGTGTGCGTCGCTTTCGCTAACGCCCATGTTCGGCATGGCCGTGCGTGGATCGATCGCCTCGGGAGCGCGAATCCAGCGCATCATGTCACTGGGCGTATTGGGCAGTACGCCAGCCAGGTAGACACGCCTGGCAATGCGCTCGAGCGACGGCCCCGTGCGACCGTCTGCCCCCGGAATGCCGGGAATGGCATGGCAACTGCCGCAGCCATAGTCGCGGATTAACGCCTTACCCTTGGCCGGATCGCCCGGCGGCGGCTCGGCTTCGTCCTTGCTACAACCGGTAGCAAGGAGCAGCGGCGACAGCAAGATGAATAGGTATTTCGCTGTCATAGGCAGGGACTCAGAAAGAAGCTAGGCACACCCTCGGCCACGATGAGCAGCGACGACAGGGCACTGATGAGTAACCCCATGACCGCCATGAAACGTATGTTTGACGTCCCATCGTCACCGGATCCTGGCCAGCGTCGCCCGGCCCGTGTCCACTGACGCCAGGCGACCACCACGCCGGCGAGGCCCAGCATCAGAGTGACCAGCGTCACGGCGTGCAGCAACCAGACAGTCTCAGCTTCGCAGGCCTTGGGTACCAATAGGTAGCTGCCCAGCAGATGCAGCGCCCAAGCCGCGGGGCCGATCACCCAGCCGGACCATAGCCGCAGCGGATGTTGTAATCCGCCGTCCTGCACGTCATCAGCCATACAGGCGAGGCCCCCAGTACAGCAGCAGATAGAAGGGTATCCAGGCGAAGCAGACGAAGTACCAGTAGTTGGTATCCACCACGACACCGATCTGGCGTTGCTCGGTGAAGTAACCACGCCAGGCCAGAATGGCGACCACTGCGCTGCCGACGACGATTGATGTCACATGAACATAATGGAAGCCGGAGATGGTCCAGATAATCGAGCCGTAGGCATGGTCCTTCCAACTGAACTCGTAGGCCATCAGCTCCAGCGAGCGCAACACCAGCACCACCGAGGCCAGCAGCACGCTGGCGCTGACGCCGAGGGCCAGCACACGCTTGTTGCCGCGGTTGATACCTTGTCCAGCCAGGAACATGGTGAGACTACTGAGCATCAGCAGGCCCAGGTTGATGCTCGGCCACAGCAGCGGAGGCGCGGATTCACCAACGGGTGGCCAGGCCTCGGCATAGGCCGCCAGGTACATATAGCTAACGCAGAACGCCAGCACCACCGCCGACTCGATCGTGATCAAACCGAGGATGCCCCACCACAGTGGCGCCCGCCGGTCCGGATTGAAGCGGGTCATGTCCGCGACATCGATGCCTTGCACCACTCGCATCAGTCTTTCCTCCATGGCCGGCGAGGCCAGAACCAGGCCACCAGACTAAAGAACACCAGAAAGAACGCGATCACGAAGAAGATCGGATGGAAAATGATGCCGACGAAGCCGAGGGAAGCGGCCACCGCCGAGACGAACGGCCAGATGGTCGGCTCGGGCAGCACCTGTACGCCTATCGGCCTAGCATCCAGAATACTGGTGAGCACCACCTCGCGACGGTCGTTGCGCAGCCCGGTAACGACACCACGCTCACGATCCCTCTCCCAGTCCCACAGTGGCCAGCGGCTCTTCACTACGGGAATATGACGAAAATTGTAGGAGGCCGGCGGAGAGTCAGCCGCCCACTCCAGGGTGGGCGCCCCCCAAGGGTTCGGCTCGGCACGCTGCCCGCGAAACAGACTCCAGATCGCGTTGACCAGCGTGATGCCGAAGCCCGTTGCCAGCACCAAGGCGCCGACTGTCGCCAGCAGGTTGAGCTCGCTCCAGCCCATCTCCTCAACATAGGTATAGATACGCCGCGGCATGCCTTCTAGCCCCAACTGATGCATGGGGAAGAAGGTCACATTGAAGCCGATGAACGCCAGCCAGAAGCTCCACTTGCCTGCCGCTTCGCTCATCATTCGCCCGGTAATCTTGGGCCACCAGTAGTAGGTCGCGCCGATCAGCGGGAAGACCGCCCCGCCAATCAGCACGTAGTGAAAATGCGCGACCAGAAAGAAGGTGTCGTGCACCTGGGTATCGAAGGGAATCGAGGCCACCATGACGCCGGTGAGACCACCGATGACGAAGATGGCAAAAAATCCCAGCACCCAGAGCATTGGCGTGGCGAAGCGGATCCGGGCGCCCCATAGCGAGGCGATCCAGCAGAAGATCTGCACCCCGCTGGGGATGGCGATGGTGGCACTCGCCGCGGTAAAGAAGCTCATGCCGAGCTGCGGCAGGCCGGTGGTAAACATATGGTGCACCCACAGGCCGAAGCTGACGAAGCCGATGGCCACCACCGACAGTACCAGCGCCGTGTAGCCATAGATCGGACGACCCGTGAAGGTGATGATGATCGTCGAGATCATACCCAGCGCCGGCACCAGGATGATGTACACCTCGGGGTGGCCGAAATACCAGAACAGGTGCTGCCACAGCAGAGGCTCGCCACCGCTCTCGACGATGAAAAACTGGGTATCCACCAGTCGGTCGAGAATCAGCAGCGTACTGCTGACGATCACCGCCGGCATGGCGAAAACGATCATGAACGACATCACCAGAGCCGCCCAGACGAACAGCGGCATGCGATTCAGCGACATGCCCGGCGCGCGCATCCTCAGCGTAGTGACGATCAGCTCGACCGCCGCGGTCAGCGCCGAGACTTCAATGAAGGTGATCATGGTGGTCCAGACGTCGACGCCGTAGCCCGGGGTGTATTCTTTGCTGGCGAGGGGTACGTAGTTGAACCAGCCGGCATTGGGCGCCATGTTCAACAGTAGCGAGCCAATCAGCACGATTCCGCCGATCAAATAGACGTAATAGCCGAAGGCGTTGAGCCGGGGAAAGGCCATATCGCGTGTGCCGATCATCAGCGGCACGAAATAGATGGCGAAACCCTCCATCACCGGAATGGCGAAGAAAAACATCATCACCGTGCCATGCATGGTGAAGAATTGATTGTAGAGCTCCGGCCCGAACAACTGCTGCTCGGGGCCGGCCAGTTGCAGCCGCATCAGCACGCCGAGAATGCCCGCCAGCAGAAAGAAGATGAAGGCGGTGATGATGAAGCGCTTGCCGATCATGCGCTGGTTGACGTGGGTGAACCAGCCGATGAATCCGCCGGGCGAGTGCCAGGTGTGCTCCAATTGAGCGGTCTGCTCCGGCGAATCGGTCAGGTCGCGCGGGTTGGCGGGGCTCTCGACCGTCATTCCAGACTCTCCAGATAACCGAGCAGTGTCTGTAGCTCTTCCGGCGACAGCTCGCTTGGCGGCATCTTGTTACCCGGCTTGATGTGCTGCGGGTCCGTAATCCAGCCACCCAGGTGTCCGATACGATTGGGCACTGTGGCCCCGGCCAGCGTTTGCCGACTGGCGATGTGGGTCAGGTCGGGCCCGTCCTCGCCGTCGGCGGGCGTGCCGCGGATCGTGTGACAATCGGCGCATTCTGCTTCGAGAAACACCTCGCGCCCCCGCGCCTGCGCGTCCGTCGCCGGCTCCCTGGCCGGTTGGCGTTGGTGAGCCAACCAGTCGTCGAACGCTTCCGGCGCCTCGGCCACGAGCAGGAAGGCCATCAAGGCATGCTGCGTGCCGCAGTACTCCGCGCACTGGCCGCGATAGACGCCTGGTTCGTCCGCCGTCATCGAGGTGAGATTGGTGCGCCCCGGTATCATGTCCGTCTTGCCCTGCAGGTTGGGCACCCAGAAGCTGTGTATGACATTGTCCGAGCTCAGCAGGAAGCGGATCGGCTCATCCACGGGTATATGAATCTCATTGGCTGTGGTGGCGATGCGGTCTCCCGCCTCATCCAGGTAGTGCACTTCCCACCACCACTGCTTACCGATGACTTCCACGGTCAGGGCGTCATCGGGAAGCGGCGCATGAATCGTGCGTCCGATGGAAAAGCTCGACAAGGCGAAGGGAATGGTCGCGGCCAGTGGCAGGATGATGCCACCGGCAATCACCAGGTTGCGGCTCTGGCGGACGCTCAGGGGAAGCTCAGCGTGTTTCTTATGGGCTCGGAAAACAGCCACCGCCAGCAGGGTGAGCACCAACAACGTGACGAGGGTGGCGACGAACAGCGTCGGCCACCAGAGCCGGGCAATCAGTTCGGCTGCCGAACCCGCCGGATCGAGAGCCGACTGGGAGCCTTCGCAGGCGGTCAAGAGCAGAACGACGGCTCCGAGCCAACCTGTCTTTCGGTAGACTTTCTTCAAGGACATTGCATGAACAATCCGTTGCATCATGCGCCGCAAACCGATGGCGACACATCCCTTGCAAATACCGGTAGCCAAGGGTGCTGTGCCCATTGCCTATCAGCACGGCGTGGCGGTATCCCCCTGACGACTCATCAGAACCGGCCCTGGGTCTGAATCGTTACATTTACGAACATAACGGCTTTACCCTAGTCCAGGATTCTCTTTCCTGCCCAGCATTGCGGATGTCTCGTTGTCGGCCCTTCGATTTCCGCCAATTCGCTGCATTCAGTTGAGGACGCGCCATCTGGCAAGACATTCCCTCCTGCCGATACCGGTATGCTCCGGCTTGTCATGTTCGCTATGCTCAAAAACATAGCATCAGACGGTTGGCATCTCGTCTAGGCAGAGGAGGAGTCATGTGGGAGCTGGAGCGCGTCGTCGGCTACCTGCTGCCCTGGGAGTTTTCGCCCGCCTGGGCCATTGCCTGTCTTGTTGCGGCCGGGTGCTACCTGCGCGGCCTGAAGCGGCAGCGAAGCAAGGGTCAGGCGCCGGACCTCTGGCGATCATTCGCCTTTTTACTGGGCGTCATCGGGGTCTATGCAGTTACCCAGACGCAATACGACTACCTGTCCCAGTTCATGTTCTTCACTCATCGTGCTCAGCATCTGGTATTGCATCACATGGCGCCGTTTCTGATCGCCCTGGCCGCGCCGCTGCCGGTACTGGCGGCAGGTCTGCCAGTTCGAAGCGTGAGCCTCCCAGGGCGAGCCATGGCAGGACGGGTCCTGGGCCCGCTGTACCGCCTGTTGCAACATCCGCTGATCGCCCCGCTGCTGTTCGTCGGGCTGATCTACTTCTGGCTCATCCCGGAAATCCACTTCGATGCGATGCTCAGTCGTCAGCTTTACCAGATCATGAACTGGAGCATGCTACTCGATGGCCTGCTGTTCTGGTGGTTGATGCTCGATCCGCGTACCCCCGAGCAGGGTGGGCTGGGGTACGGAACACGCATCCTGGTGATGCTGGCAGTGATTACGCCACAGGTTCTGTTGGGGGCCTACTTCACTTTCAGCGAAAGGGTCCTGTTCGACGTTTATGACGTCTGTGGCCGCGCCTGGCCGATCGCGCCACTGACCGACCAACGGCTCGGTGGCCTGCTTACATGGATACCCGCATCGATGATGAGCGTGATCGGCATATTGATCGTGGTTCGCCACATACTCGCTGGAAAGGACGACGCGAACACGGGCAAAGCAGACCCTGAACGGGGGATGACTCAACCATGAACGCCATGACGCACATTGCAGGCCCGGTGGGGCGATGCCTACCTTGCCTCCTTCCGGGGCGCTTGTCGAAAGCTGTGCTCATGGGAGGGGTATTCATGCTCGGCTCATGGCTGGCGGGTTGTTCCGACACCGACTGGCAGACCAAGGACATTTCCGGACTCATGCCACCGTTGGAATTCGATCTCACCAGCGAATCGGGGGAGACGGTCGTTGCGCAGGCCTTTCGTGGCGATGTAACGCTGCTTTTCTTCGGCTTCACCCACTGCCATGACGTCTGCCCGACAACCATGGCGCATCTCGACTCGATCATTGGCGAACTCGATGAAGAGGCGCGCGGCGACCTGCAGGTCCTTTTTGTCTCGGTGGATCCGTCCCGCGACGATCCCGATACCTTGCGTGAATACACTGCGAATTACGGCCCCGAGTTCGTTGGGGTTACCGGCACCGAGGACGCGCTGAATGCCCTGACACGCCGTTACCGCGTGACTTACAGCCATGGGGAAAAGGACGAGACCGACCACTATGACGTGTCGCACCCAAATGCGGTATTCGCGTTCGATCGGGAAGGAAAAGCACAGTTTCTGATCCGGGAGAGCGATCCCAGGAAAGTGGTTATCGATGACCTGCGTAAGCTGCTTGGTCGCCGTCTCGGGGCGTGAGATTCATATCCTCGATCCGGGTACCCAGCGCTGTGTCGGGATAAGAAAGCCCTCGATTCGCCTGGCGTTAGCTAAACGGTCGTGGCTGGCCATTGGTTACTCACCAACAAGTGCTGGTCAACCATTACCCGCTTACCGTTTGAGGGTGTCGAGGATATCGATCCTGTCGGCCTGCATGCGCGCCTGTTTATCTTCAAGCCCCGCAAAGTCGAACAAGTCTCGATCGGCGAGTTGTGATGGAGCAACCTGGGTCACCGCCTTGAACATGCTTTCCAGCCGTCCGGGATGCGTCGCCTCCCACTCGGCCAGCATTTCCTTGACCACCTGACGCTGCAGGTTGGGCTGGGAGCCGCAAAGATTGCAGGGAATGATGGGGAAATCCATCAGCCGCGCGAATTCGGCGATATCCGCCTCGCGGCAGTAGGCCAGCGGCCGGATGACGATATTCCGGCCGTCGTCGGATAGCAGCTTCGGCGGCATCGCCTTGAGGCTGCCGCCGAAGAACAGATTGAGAAACAGCGTCTCGAGGATATCTTCCCGATGGTGGCCGAGCGCGATCTTGGTCGCTCCGATCTCTTCGGCGAACCCATAGAGCGAGCCACGACGCAGTCGCGAGCACAGCGCGCAGGTCGTCTTGCCTTCGGGTGTCTTCTCCTTGACCACCGAGTAGGTATCGCGCTCGAGGATGTGATACTCGGCGCCGATGCCGTCGAGATACTCGGGCAGCACGTGTTCGGGAAAGCCCGGCTGTTTCTGGTCCATGTTCACGGCCACCAGTGAGAAATTCACCGGCGCGTTGCGCTGGAGGTTGCGCAGGATTTCCAGCAGGGTGTAGCTATCCTTGCCGCCGGAGAGGCAGACCATCACCCGGTCGCCCTCGCGAATCATGTCGTAATCGATGATGGCATGCCCCACCTGCCGCCGCAGGCGCTTCTGCAGCTTGTTGAACTCACGCCGGCTCTTGTTGGCGTCAAGACTATCCCGCGTCATCGGCTGCGTGTTGCCGGGAGATAGTGAGTCGGTGGAGCGAGGGTCGAAGTTCAGGGCATCTTGCATGGTCGGTGCACTGCCAGAGCGGCTGGAAATGGTCGGCGCTCATCCTACCATCGCCGCCGCTCGCTGGCGACGCCAGCCACAGGCCGCCATCGGGCGTGGTGACGGGTCATGAACTGCGTTTGGCCAGCATGGCGCCGCGCTCCAGGCGCAGGTACATCAGTGCCGTGGTCACGGCGTCACCCAGGGCGGTGTGACGCCCCATCACCGGCACTCCCAGGCGTTCGGCCACCTGCTCGAAGCGCGGCCGGACATCCAGTTCGGGATGGCTGCGGCGTAGCTGGCGAGCATAGGTTTGAGCCACGTCGATACCGGCATTGGGCAGCTCGAAACCAAAGCGTGGGCGCAGCTCACGATTGAGAATCGCCAGATCGAAACCCAGATGCCAACCCACCAGGGGGCGATTGCCGATGAAGTCGAGAAAACGGGCCAATGCAGACTCGACCGTTTCGCCATCCACCAGATCAACGCCACGCAGGCCGTGAACGCGAATAGAGTCGCCGCTGAGGCTCGCAGGGCATGACAGACGCAGATCAAGCGAATCGCTGGTGAGTATTCGATCACCGCGGATCTTGACCGCTGCAAGCGATACCAGCTCGGCGCGACGCGTATCGATGCCAGTCGTCTCGCAATCGATGACTACGAGCTCATCACCGGTATAAGGATGAAACAGCCAGGCGTAATCTCCATCAACCTGTCGGCGCCGGTCGGCGGCCCGACGCAGTATCTTCAGCATTGCGATGCTCCCTGACGTTCTGTTGCTTTCCAATGGTCGTTCCTTGACAACCGCTCATGCCGTTTCATGAATATTCCAGGTGATAGCGATGCGACAGGCGCTGTTTGAAGTCCTTGACGATATGCAGCGCTTCGCGAAGCAGGTCGCGCTCCAGGGAAGACAGGTCCTGCACCACGACGCGATCGGGGTTGTCGCTGCCGTCTAGCGCATCATCGAGACGGGCCAGCTGCTGCCTTAGCCTGAGTTCGGTAAACAGCGACAGGGCCTCACCGAGATCATCGGCAAAGTCACGCTTCAAGCGCCCGTCCTGCGCCAGGGCGTCGAGACGCTCTAGCGTCGAGGTGGCGTGGATCCGGCGCTCCAGCGCCAGTGTGCGCACGCCGTGCACGATAGGAAAAATCCCGCCTTTCTTGATGTCGATACCGTGCTGCTGCTTCTTCAGGGAGCCGAACAGCGTCAATGGCGTCGAGAACCGCAGGGTGGTACGAGCAAAATAGGACAACAGGATCTCATCTCGCGAACAGCACTCGAAGAGCTCTTCGCGTACTCGGTCAAGCAACACCGGGTTGCCGGCGACGGCATGCGAATCGAGCATGATGGCGAGCTTCATCAGGCTATCGCCGTTACGTGTCGCCGCCCAATGAGCGATACGGTCTCGCCACTGACTCACGGTGGCGACCCACTCGGGGTTGGAGACCATGATGTTGCCGGGACAGGGCGGGTAGCCCAGTTCGATCAGCGTTTCGGTCAGCCGCTGCATCTGCTCGGCGCAGTCCGGCCACTCCACTTCATCGGCGAGAATCAGGCCATTGTCCTGATCGGTCTTGAGGATCTGCTCGCCACGCCCTTCACTGCCCATCACCATCAGGCAACTGTCTGCGTGGTAGCGCTCATCGATCACGAAGCTCCACGCCTTGCTCATGATGCGGCCGTTGAGGGCCGCCAACAGCCCCATGGCGAAACGCAGCTTGACGCCCTGCGCCATCAGTGCCCGCACCAGCTCCGGGGTGCGGCGGCTGGCGGTGGCCAGTGCCGCGAGGCTATTGGCCTGCTCCACCTGCAGGGTGACCACATAACTGCGACTGGAAAAGAAACTCAACACGTCGGTGAGTTCCACGACGCCCACCGGGCGCTCCTGGTCGACGACGACCACCCGTTCCACCTTGAAGCGGGTCATCAACACCAATACCTCGAAGAGGTACTGACCCGGCGCCACGCTGACCAGCTCAAAGTGGGCAATCGACTGGACCGGGCTATCCTTCGCCAGCCCTTGCAGCACGAGGGCGTTGAGTAGATCGGTCTTGGTGATCATGCCAGCCCCCCGCTCACTCTTGACCAGCAGGCTGTCGGCATGGCTCTCGTGCAGGGTGGCGACCGCCTCGGCAATGGTGGCCGTCTCGCTCACGCAAAGCGGTTCACGCATGCACTCGCTCACCTTGGCGAGCATGAAACCGGCCATGGTTACGCCACCCTCGGCACGCTGCTCAGTCAGCAGGCGCGTCTTGTGGGATAGCGTCTGGCGAAAGAACTCATCGAACGGCGGATAGTCGTCGCACAATTGCAGGAACAGCCCCTTGGGCAAGAGATAACAGAGGCTCTCCTGCTCGGCACGAAACCGGTAGCGGCTTTTTCCATTGATGATGCTGATGGCGCCGAAAAGGTCGCCGGCAGTGTAGTGGCCGATGCGTGATTGATTGGTGGGTAGGGTGGGATCCAGTTCGGCGACTTCTCCCTTGTGAATGATGAAGACGTATTCTCCGGGCTGGCCGGTTTCTAGAATGATCTCGTCACGATCGAAATAGGCCAAATCAATGCCACTTCGGATGCGCTCGCGCCCTTCCTCATCGAGAAAGGTAAAAGGCGGCTGAGAGAGATCGACCTCGACCATGGATGGTGTCCTCGTTATGTGGCCATCTCCCCCAAGGGGGAATTGAGATATCACGGCCACGAAGATATGACGATAACAAAGTCGGGTTTCAGGAAAGAACCTAGACGATCGTCCTATTTGCTCCCGTTAGGCCATTGCCCTGAGTCTAGCGGGAGGCAACACTCGTTGGCGCTTTTGATGCCTAGACAATCGTCCAATGCCTCGCCCAAAAGAAACCGGATATATCCATAAAACAGATAGTATTTTGTTGATTTAAATGCTTTTATGTTGAATATGAGTAATTAAAATTTTTCTCATGATACCAAAGTCTGGGATTTATTTTTGGGCACTCATTGCCCACTATTCAGCGGTGCGGGACTCAGGGGCAATTGCACGTCGACAAGACGTCTCGTCATCTGACATGCAACACGATGCGAAGGCACCATGTCGGCGAGAAGAAATAACCATGTATACGCGCAATTGCCCTGGTGAGTCCGCCGACTATCGGTGCAAGTGACTATCCCAAAAAAACGGAGAGCTACACGATGGCTGAAGACACATCCAACGCCGATGCATATTGGAAGGCGAATAAGCGCCTGATAGGAGGTTGCCTGGCCGTCTGGGCACTGGTGTCCTACGGCTTTGCCATCCTGCTGCGTCCGCTGCTGGCGGGCATCCCCGTCGGAGGAACGGATCTGGGTTTCTGGTTCGCTCAGCAGGGCTCGATCCTGACCTTCATCTGCATCATTTTCTTCTACGCATGGAAAATGAATCGGCTCGACAAAAAGTTCGGCCTGGGGGAGTAAGCCAGCATGAGTCAATTTGCAATCAACCTATTGTTCGTGGGCGCCTCGTTCGCCGTGTACATCGGTATCGCAATCTGGGCGCGAGCCGGATCGACCAAGGACTTCTACGTCGCTGGCGGTGGCGTGCATCCGATAACCAACGGCATGGCAACGGCGGCCGATTGGATGTCCGCGGCGTCCTTCATTTCCATGGCGGGCCTGCTGGCCTCGGGCGGCTATGCCAATTCGACCTTCCTGATGGGTTGGACCGGTGGCTACGTCATCCTGGCGATGCTGCTCGCGCCCTACCTGCGCAAGTTCGGCAAGTTCACCGTGCCCGACTTCATCGGTGACCGCTTCTACAGCAACACTGCGCGTCTGGTCGCGGTCATCTGTCTAGTCGTGGCATCGGTCACCTATGTCATCGGTCAGATGACCGGCGCCGGCGTGGCCTTCTCGCGCTTTTTGGAAGTCTCCAACACCTGGGGCATCTGGATCGCGGCCTTCATCGTGTTCCTCTATGCGGTATTCGGCGGCATGAAGGGCATCACCTATACCCAGGTGGCCCAGTACGTGGTGCTGATCATTGCCTATACCATTCCCGCGGTATTTATCGCCCTGGAGCTGACCGGCAACCCCATCCCGATGTTCGGTATGTTCAGTACCCACACCGAGTCCGGTGTCCCCCTGCTGACAAAGCTGGATGAAGTGGTCAATGCGCTGGGCTTCCGCGACTACACCGCCGACGTCGATAACAAGCTGAACATGGTACTGTTCACCATGTCGCTGATGGTCGGTACCGCAGGCCTGCCCCACGTCATCATCCGTTTCTTCACCGTTCCCAAGGTCGCCGATGCTCGCTGGTCTGCCGGCTGGGCGCTGGTGTTCATTGCCCTGCTCTACCTGACCGCTCCCGCCGTCGGCTCCATGGCTCGCCTGAACCTGCTGACCACCGTCTATCCGGACATGGCCGGCCAGGTCGAGAACTATGACGAGGCGATCGACAACCCGATCCTCTACGAAGAGCGTCCGGATTGGATGAGGACCTGGGAAGAGACCGGGTTGATCACCTACACGGACAAGAACAACGATGATCGCATTCAGCTCTACAACGAGGCGGCTGACTTCTCCGAGCGTGGCTGGGAGGGCAGCGAGCTTGACGTCAATAACGACATCCTGGTGCTCGCCAACCCCGAAATCGCCAATTTGCCGGGCTGGGTCATCGGCCTGATCGCTGCTGGTGGTATCGCAGCAGCATTGTCCACGGCCGCTGGCTTGCTGCTGGCGATTTCCTCGGCGATCAGTCATGACCTGATCAAAACCATGATCAACCCGAAAATATCCGAAAAAGGCGAGATGCTGGCCGCGCGTATTTCCATGGGAGGGGCCATCTTGCTGGCAACCTATCTGGGTCTGAACCCACCCGGATTCGCGGCTCAGACGGTTGCCCTGGCCTTCGGTATCGCCGGCGCCTCGCTGTTCCCGGTGCTGATGATGGGCATCTTCTCCAAGCGAGTGAATAGCAAGGGCGCGGTTGCGGGTATGCTCTCCGGCCTGCTCGCCACCCTGCTCTACATCTTCACCTACCTGGGCTGGTTCTTCGTCCCTGGCACCGAGATGCTCGCCAACACTCAGGAAAACTGGATACTGGGTATTTCTCCGCTGTCCTTCGGTGCGGTAGGCGCGATGATCAACTTCGCCGTTGCCTTCGCCGTCTCCAGCGTTACCGAGGAGCCGCCGCAGGAAATTCAGGATCTGGTGGAAAGCGTGCGCTACCCCAAAGGGGCTGGTATTGCGCTTGACCACTAAGCGATAATGGATTCCTGACACAGATCGTCTGCGTTGTGGAATCAACACCCAATCGGGCTTCCATCAGGAAGCCCGATTGCTTTCAGGAAGAATACTTTATGATATGGCACCTCATCGCCGCCGTGTTTGCCGGACTGGGCGCCGCGGGGGTCGGACTACTGCTCCGTCTCGTCAGCGGCAAACGGCTACCGCGCTGGATCGTCCCGGTCTGCGCTGGCCTCGGCATGCTGGCCTACCAAATCAACCATGAATACTCCTGGTTCGACCACAAGCAGACCCAGCTACCCGACTCGGCTCGGGTGGTGGATGTCGAAAAGGGGCAGGCCTTCTGGCGTCCCTGGACCTACGCCTTTCCAATGACCACGGCGTTCAGCGTCGTTGACCAGGACGACCTGATCACTGGTCAGGCAGACGGCCAGCGACTGGTACAATATCGACGCTACCGCTTCAGGAAAGAATACGTGGATCAGGTCACCCACCAGGCCTACCTGATGAACTGCACCTCGCGCGAAACCGTCCCCTTGGCAGGCGAACCGCCGCGTCCCCGTACCGAGGCAACGCAAACCTTTACGGAAACGGACCCGCTCTTTCAGGTCGTCTGCCAGCAGGAGTAGCGTTACCCAGCCCTCGATCGCTACTGCCCTCACCGCCTGCATTCCCTTAGAATGCAGGCACCAAGAAGGGAGAATTGCATGTTCGCTGGCTGGCTCTTGATCGTCGTCTCGCTGATCTACATTGCCGTACTGTTCGGCATCGCCTGGCGCGGCGACCGTCGAGCCCGTGAGCATGGCGCCAGCCGCCGACGTCCGGTGATCTACAGCCTGGCGCTGGCGATCTACTGCACTTCCTGGACCTTCTACGGTGCCGTGGGTCAGGCCGCCACCGCGGGTTGGTCCTTCGCCAGCATCTACGTGGGGCCTATTCTTACCTTTCTGTTGTTCTGGCCCGTGCTGACCAAGATGATCCGCGTGGCCAAGCACCAGAACGTCACCTCCATCGCCGACTTCATTGCCTCACGCTACGGCAAGACCCAGTCGCTGGCGGCCTTCGCCAGCCTGGTGGCGCTGATCGGTACCCTGCCCTACATCGCCCTGCAGCTGAAAGCGGTCTCGACGTCATTCAGCGTGCTCACCGACGATGCCGATATTATCCGGGCACCGCTGTTCGGCGACACCGCCTTCTACGTGGCGCTGGTCATGGCGGCCTTCGCCATTCTCTTCGGCACCCGTCATACCGACGCCACCGAACACCACGAAGGTCTGATCCATGCCGTAGCCTTCGAATCACTGGTCAAGCTGGTCGCGTTCCTGGCGCTCGGGGCCTATGTCACCTGGGGCATGTTCGATGGCCTGGGCGACCTGCTGGGCCGCGCCGAGGCGCTGCTGGAACTCCAGAATCAGTTAGCCCGGCAAGACTTCGGCCAGAGCTTCTGGGCCCAGACACTGCTCGCCATGCTGGCAATCCTCTGCCTGCCGCGACAGTTTCATGTTGCGGTAGTGGAAAACACCCACCGTGATGACGCCAGAAAGGCGCGCTGGCTCTTTCCGCTTTACCTGTTGGCGTTCTCGTTCTTCGTCCTGCCGCTGGCCGCTGGGGGCCTGACGATGTTCGCCGGCAGCAATGTCGAGCCGGACACCTACGTCCTGGCGCTGCCCATGGCCGCCGACAATCACTGGCTGACGCTTTTGACCTTCATCGGTGGCTTCTCGGCCGCCACGGGGATGGTCATCGTCGCCGCCGTGGCGGTGTCGATCATGATCTCCAACGAGATCGTGATTCCGGCACTCTTCCGGTTGCGCTGGTTCGATACCAAGGCCCGTGATTACGGGCGTCTGGTGCTGCGCGCGCGGCGCATCACCATCGCCGCAGTACTGGCGATGGCCTACGGGTTCTACCATCTGATCGGTGAGTTCGCCTCGCTGGCCTCCATCGGCATGCTGTCTTTCGCTGCTGCCGCCCAGTTCGCTCCGGCATTGATCGGTGGGCTCTACTGGAAGCGTGGCAATCGCCTGGGCGTAGTCGTGGGCATGAATGCCGGCTTCGCCATCTGGGCCTACAGCCTGCTGATGCCCGCAATGATCGGTGCCGGAGTCTTGCCTGAGGCCTGGATTGCCGGCGGTCCGTTGGGGCTCGCCTGGCTAGCCCCCACCTCGCTGTTCGGCCTCAACGTCGGTGACTCCTTTACCCATGGCGTGATGCTCTCGCTGGGCGTCAACCTGTTCTGCTATATCTTTGTCTCCCAGATGACTCCCCAGCGGGTCGTGGAGCGTATTCAGGCCTCGTTGTTCGTCGACAGTGTCGAGACCCGTCAGACCTCGGTAAACCGTCCCTGGACCGGGGCCACGACCGTGGGCGACCTCAAGGTACTCTGTGAGCGCTTCCTGGGCGCCGAACAGGTCAACCGCGCCTTCGAGGACTATGCCCGACGCACGGCGAAACCCCTCGAGAACGGCACCCGAGCCTCCATCGATATTATCCAGTTCACCGAGCGCTTTCTCGCCTCGGTGCTTGGGGCCTCATCGGCACGCATCGTCGTCAACTCGGCCCTGCAGGGGCGAGGCATCGGCATATCCGACGTGATTTCGATCGTCGACGAGGCCTCCCAGGTACTCGAATTCAACCGCGCCCTGCTTCAGGCCACCATCGAGAACATCAACCAGGGCATCAGCGTCGTCGACCAGAACCTGCGCCTGGTGGTCTGGAACCAGCGCTATCTGGAGCTGTTCCGCTTCCCCGACCACCTGATCAGGGTCGGGGCGCCCGTCGATCGCATCTTCCGTTACAACGCCCACAACGGCGAATACGGGCCCGGCGACCCGGAAGAGCATGTGCAACTGCTGATCGACAACATCCGCGTGGGCCATCCCCACCGCTACGTGCGCTATCGCCAGGACGGTAGCGTGCTGGAAGTACAGGGCAATCCCATGCCCGGCGGCGGCTTCGTCTATACCTATCAGGACATCACCCAGCAGAAGCGCATCGAGGAAGCGCTGATCCGCTCGGAAAACAACATCCGCATCTATACCGATAACGTACCGGCACTGATCGCCTACTTTGACAAGGAGTGTCGCTACCTCTTTACCAACCGCGCTTATGAGCAGGCCTTCGGCATTGACCGTAACGCAGTGATCGGCAAACAAATCGACGAAGTGATCTCCTCCGAGATGTCTCGCCATCGTGCGCCCTGGATCGAGCGCGCCCTGGCCGGGGAGCGCGTCAGCTTCGAGGTCTCGCTGCCTCTCGCCGAGGAAACCCGCTACATGCTGGTGACCTACACGCCCCACTTCGGTGACAGCGGCTCGATTCTGGGCTTCTTTGCCCTCTACCAGGACATCACCGAACGCCGATTGGCGGAGATCGCCCTCAAGGAGACCAACGAGACACTCGAAGAGCGTGTGCGTGAGCGCACCCAGGCGCTATCGGAGGCCAATGCCGCGCTGCGTCAGGAAAACCGCGTACGCGCCGAGGCAGAGCAGGCCTTGCGCCAGGCCAAGCAACTCGCCGAGGATGCCAACGCCTCGAAGACCCGCTTCCTCGCGGCTGCCAGTCACGACCTGCTGCAGCCCCTCAACGCCGCCAGACTGTTTACCTCGGCCCTCGCCTATGAAAGCGATGCCGTCGACATGAAACGCACCATCGGCCATATCGACAACTCGCTACAGGCAGCCGAGGAACTGCTCGGCACCCTGCTCGACATCTCCAAGCTCGATGCCGGCGCCTTGACGCCTCGACGCAGCCACTTCGCTCTCGCCGATATCTTCCGCCCGCTGCGCGCCGAGTTCGAAGTGATGGCCGAGGATCGAGGTCTCGACCTGGTGGTTGTCATCACTCGCGCCTGGGTCGACAGCGATCCGCAGATGCTGCGTCGAATCGTCCAGAACTTCCTCTCCAATGCCATTCGCTACACCCAGGAAGGCCGCGTCTTGCTCGGTTGTCGACGTCTCGACGAGCGGCTTTCCATCGAAGTATGGGATAGCGGTCCGGGCATCCCGGCTTCCAAGCAGACCGAGATCTTCCAGGAATTTCGCCGCCTCGATCAGGCCTCGCGGCACAAGGAGAGCGAAAAAGGGCTGGGACTCGGGCTCTCGATTGCCGATCGCATGAGCCGAGTGCTCGACCACCCCATCCGCATTCGTTCACGTGAGGGACAAGGCACCATGTTTTCGGTCACCGTGCCGGTGGTCGCACCACGCAGCGAGGCGCAGCAGATCGAGGAGTCGGCGCCGAAGCGGGCCGGCAACAAGCTCGCCGGCGCCCGGATCCTGTGCATCGATAACGAGACATTGATCCTCGAGGGCATGAAGGCCATGCTTTCCGGCTGGGGCTGCGAGGTCTTCACCGCCACTTCCATCGGCGGTGCCAAATCCGTGCTTCGCCATCTCGAGACGGACCCCGATGGCATCCTCGCCGACTATCATCTGGACAACGAAGTCACCGGACTGATGGCCCTCGACGCCTTGGCCGAACGGCTCAGCGGCGCGGTGCCGGGCATCGTGATCACCGCCGACCGCACCGAGGAAGTGGCCGAGGAGGTCAAGCGTAGCGGCTATCATCTATTACTCAAGCCGGTACGCCCGGCAGCCCTGCGCGCGCTACTGACACGCACGCTACAGGCCAGCCGTGCGGCCCAGCAGGAGAGCTGATGCGCACGCAAGCGCAAGTCGCGCGGCGGCTCACGCTGATCTGCCAAGAACTAACCAAAAACCCCCGCGGCTTCGCGCCAGCGGGGGCTCTCTTCAGTCCGGATAGCCGTTTTAAGATCAGGATTCGACCTTGGGCGGCTCAACCTCGAGCTTTTGCGCGGCGATGACCGCCTGGGTGCGGGAATGTACCCCAAGCTTGCGCAGGATGGCGGTCACGTGAGCCTTGATGGTCGCCTCTGAGACATTGAGTTCATAGGCGATCTGCTTGTTGAGCAGGCCCTCGGTCAACATGTTGAGAACGCGAAATTGCTGAGGCGTCAGCGAGGCGATCGCCTCGGCAAAACGCGTTTCTTCCTCGTTTGAATCACCCAATGTTGCGGCAAGCTCCGCGGGCAGCCACACCTCGCCGTCGAGAATCTCACCCACCGCCTCGGCGATCAACTGCAGCGACGAGGACTTGGGGATGAACCCCGAGGCACCGTAATCGATGGCGCGACGAACCACATAGGGTTCATCACTTCCTGATACTACTGCCACGGGAATATCCGGCGTCTGGCCGCGCAACTGGATCAGGCCGGAAAATCCATGAGCGCCGGGCATATGCAGGTCGAGCAGGATCAAGTCGGCATCGGGATGGCGCGTCACCACTTCTGTCGTGGCCGCCATGGTGTCGGATTCCACGATCTCGGCCTGGGGTGCCAGCTGTCGGAGAGCCTGGGTCAGGGCTGCACGGAACAGCGGATGATCATCGGCAACGATGAATTTCTGGGCATAGGCCATGGATTCTCCTCCGGTTCCTCGAGCAGCGGGCGGGTGGCCGCCACTTGGGTAATGCTATTGTTGTGGCATGTTACCCCATGCACAAACCGATTCCCAAGCGCTTGCAAGCGCGGCGGCGTCGATCGTGACCCATGTCAACGGCAGGGCTGTCCCCGAGCGACTATGCCGGCCGCAAAAAGCCGGCCACTCGGGCCGGCGAAAGAAAGTACGAAGAACAGGCGGGTCTACCATCGCTTGGCTCGCAAGGCGAGCCGGCATGGCTGGAAAAGCCCTCCCCGAAAGTGACCTCAGCGATTGGCGCGATGTTCGATCAGCTCATCGACTACCGAGGGATCGGCCAGGGTGCTGGTGTCTCCCAGACCCTCGCACTCGTTGGCGGCGATCTTGCGCAGGATTCGGCGCATGATCTTGCCCGAGCGCGTCTTGGGAAGGCCCGGTGCCCATTGAATAACATCCGGCGAGGCGATCGGGCCAATATCCTTGCGCACCCACTGGGTCAGCTCTTTCTTGAGCTCATCGCTCGGGTCCACGCCATCGGTCAGGGTGACATAGATATATATGCCCTGACCCTTGATGTCGTGGGGGAAGCCGACCACGGCAGCCTCGGCCACGGCCTCGTGGGCCACCAGCGAGGATTCGATCTCGGCGGTGCCCATGCGGTGACCGGAGACGTTGAGCACGTCATCGACGCGACCGGTGATCCAGTAATAGCCGTCTTCATCGCGACGGCAGCCATCACCGGTGAAATACATGCCCTGGTAAGTGGAGAAGTAGGTCTGCACGAAGCGATCGTGATCGCCCCAGATCGAGCGGGCCTGGCCCGGCCAGGAATCCAGCATCACCAGATTGCCGTCGGTGGCACCCTCGAGCAGATTGCCTTCATTGTCGACGACCGCCGGCATCACGCCGAAGAAGGGCAGCGTGGCGGACCCCGGTTTGAGATCGATGGCGCCAGGCAAGGGAGCGATCATGATGCCACCAGTTTCGGTCTGCCACCAGGTATCAACGATAGGGCATTTGGAATTGCCGATGACCCGATGAAACCACTCCCAGGCCTCGGGATTGATCGGCTCGCCCACCGAGCCCAGCACGCGTAGGCTATCGCGCTGGCTTGATGCCATGACCTCATCGCCGTGCGCCATCAGCGCGCGTACCGCCGTCGGTGCGGTATAGAGGATACTGACCTTGTGCTTGTCGACGATCTCGCCCATGCGCCCGTGGGTCGGGTAGCTGGGGACCCCCTCGAACATCAGGGTAGTGGCGCCGTTGGCCAGCGGCCCATAGACGATATAGCTGTGGCCGGTGACCCAACCAACGTCGGCGGTACACCAGTAGACCTCGCCATCCTGATAGTCGAAGACGTACTGGTGGGTCATGGCGGCGTGCAATAGATAGCCGCCGGTAGTGTGCTTGAGGCCCTTTGGCGCACCGGTGGAGCCGGAGGTGTAGAGGATGAACAGCGGGTCCTCGGCATTCATTTCCTCGGCCGGGCAGTCGCTCGACTGCTTGTCGACCAGATCGTGATACCAGACGTCACGTCCTTCCTTCCATTCCACCTCGCCGCCCGTACGCTTGACCACCAGCACATTCTTGGCGACATCGGTACCGGGGCGACTCAGGGCCGCATCGACGTTGTCCTTGAGCGGCACCTGCTTGCCGCCACGCACGGATTCGTCGGCGGTGATGACCAGCTTGGAATCGGCGCCGATGACACGCTGCGCCACGGCATCCGGTGAAAAGCCACCGAACACCACCGAGTGGATCGCACCGATGCGCGCGCAGGCCAGCATGGCGACCGCCGCCTCGGGAATCATTGGCATGTACAGGGTGACGACGTCGCCCTTGCCGATGCCCAGTTCCTTGAGCGCATTGGCGAGCTTGCCGGTCTGGGCATGCAGTTCGCGGTAGGAAATGTGCTTGGAATCACCGGGGTCATCGCCTTCCCAGA
This sequence comes from Halomonas korlensis, assembly GCF_900116705.1. GTDB lineage: Bacteria > Pseudomonadota > Gammaproteobacteria > Pseudomonadales > Halomonadaceae > Halomonas > Halomonas korlensis. The sequence goes on from NZ_FPBP01000010.1 coordinate 132,528, forward strand.
TGATCGCAGTCTGGTCGCCGCGTGTATCGAGATGGCGATCGAGGCAGTTGACGCTGGCGTTGAGGCTGCCATCCTCGAACCAGCGGATGTCTACGTTATGCGAATCGAAGGTAGTGTGCTTGATCTTCGTCGGCGCCCTGAACCAATCAAGGCGCTTCGCCTGTTCGGCCCAGAAGGTTTCCGGGTCGTCGAGCGACTGCTGATACATGGCCTGATACTTGGCCTTGTCGGCATGAGCATTGGCAGCGAACTCGTCGCTCACCGGGTGAACTTTCTGCTGTTCGGTCATGAATCGGCCTCTTCCGGAAAAATGCATCCCTGATTGATGTTACCGACTCATTTTACGAATAAGTCGGCACTACCATTCTCACCCCAGCATATACGCCAGCGGCCTGCCTTCCCTTTAGACATTGGTAGAAATATTTTTTCTTTTTATAACAACACATTAAGTTGTTTTTTAACTTCTTGCCGTACCAAGATATACCAGTGTCTGCGCACAGCGACGACAGCGATAGGGTCGACCCTGGCGAACCAGGGCGTGTCGCCGAGGGGTAAAGGCATGCTCACGGCAACCGCAGCCATAGCGATGCGGTGCAGGGCTGGCCCGGCTGACATCGAAACGATGCGTGGTGCGCGGCTCGAGACCGAAGAGACGTCGCATCACCGTCTGCCACTCGCGGCCATGGGGACGGGCTCGCTGCCCCTCCTCGAGGTGAAATACCAACCAGTGCGCCATCTCGTGAGGTATTACCTCGACCATGAAGGCCAGGCGATTCTCCTCGAGTAATACCGGGTTGAAGCGTAATCCTCCGCGGCCCAGATGCGCCTGTCCGGCCGATTTACCGCGCAGATCCAGCCAGACAAGCGGTCGCGGCAGACCAGGATGGAACTCATGACACAGCCGCCAGGCAGCTTCCACCCGTTCGTGAAGCGCGGCATGCAGGGCCTTGGTATCGAGCCCGTCGAGTTGGGCAGTCGCCGGAGAGGGAAGCACGGGAGTGGTCATGGGGTGGTAGAATGCAGCCTCAATGAAGACGCGTAAAGTTTCTCGTCCAAGACTCAGATCAAGACCCCTGCCGAAGACACGCCACCGTTACCCAGCGAGAGCCGCCATGTCCGATGCCGAGACGCTTCCCCCTCACCCCCTGCTAAGCGATGTCGACCTCGAGAGGCTCGACGATTTTCTCGATTCCGAGCGGGTCGACCCGGATGCGCTAGACCTGATCGGCGCGCATGGGTTCCTGGTCGCGCTCGCCGTAGCGCCGCGGGAGGTCGACGCCGCCACCTGGATCGCCGAGCTGTTCCATGGCGAACCAAGCTTCGCCGATACCGCCGAGCGCGACACTATTCTTGGCCTGCTGGAGCAGCTCAGGCACAACGCTATCGCCACGCTCGAGCAAGGACGGCTTCCGGAGCTGCCGTTCGAACTGGTACTCGAGGGTCTGCCGCCGGAGGAAACCCCCATCGGCGATTGGTGTGCCGGGTTCATGGAAGGCGTGTTCCTGGACGAGGGGGCGTGGTTCGAGGCCGATGAAGAAGCCGTCGCCACACTGCTGTTGCCGTTCATGGCGTTGTCGGGGCTGTTCGACGACGAGCCGGACATGGCCGAGTTCACCGCCGAGGCCGGACGCCTGGAGAGCCTCGCCGGACAGTTGCCCGATCTGGTGCTCGACCTCTACCTGCACTATCGCGTCCCCCCCGAAACCCCCAAGCCCAAGCCGCGACGCAAGCCCTCCGCCGGGCGCAGCCACCGCCGTTAACGAAGCCGCGTCAGCAGGCCATCCAGCGAGCCGAAGAGCCATTCGCGCAAGCGCTGCAGACGCGAGCGGCGCGACCAGGCCGAATAGTGGATCTCGCGACTCGCCGCGAAGTTGCGCGAGAAAAGCTCCGACACCTCGTCGGTGAAGCGGCCATCCTCCACTTCCTGATTGGCTTCGAGGTTCCAGTGCAGGCTCCAGTGATCGAAGTTGCAGGACCCGACACTGGCCCAGTTGTCGGCCAAGGTGCACTTGGCATGGATGAAGGTCGGCTGGAACTCGAAGATGCGCACGCCGGCCCGCAACAGGCGACCGTAGAAGCGCTGCCCCGCGTAGCGCACCCCGGGATGGTCATGATGCTCGCCGGGCAATAACAGCCGCACATCGACACCGCGTCGGGCGGCCCTGGCCAGGCGTCGGCGCAGGTCCAGGGTCGGCACGAAATACGGCGTGCATATCCAGATACGCTTCTCCGCCGAGGAAACGCGGTACTGCAGGGAGTGACGAATCGCCTGGTAGCGGTAGCCCTGGCCCCAGACGACTCGACCGCGCATACCACGATAATCCGCCAGCGGCGATACCGCCAGGCGCAGATGGCGCACCAGCGCCGGGTCGCCATGGCCCCGCGTCAGCGACGAATCCCACAGGCGGCTGAACAGCCGCACCCAATCCGCCACCACAGGCCCCTCGATGCGCACCGCCACTTCGTACCAGGCATCCAGGAACTCATCCACGGCGCCGAAGCCCCCGGTGAAGGCGATGCGGCCGTCCACCACCAGCAACTTGCGATGGTCTCGACTCAGATTGCGGGCCAGCGAATGAAAGCCCAGCGGATTGAAGAACCGCAGCGCCACGCCGCCGACTTCCAGTCGCCGGCGATCCTCGTCGGCAAGCCCCATGGCCCCATAGTCGTCGAGCATGAGCATGACCGTGACACCGCGACCGGCGGCCTTGCACAATGCCTCGATCATCGCCGAGGCCAGGCGACCCGATTCCATCAGGTACAGCTCGATCATTATTGACTCACGCGCCGCGCCGACCGCCTCGAACATGGCCGGCAGGAAGCGAGCCGCTTCCGGCAACAACGCGAAATGATTGCCGTCCTTCCACACCCCATGCATAACCGCATTCTCCAGCGAGACCCACCGCATTGACGCATGATTGCCGGGGAAGGAAAAGCCACACGGCCTGACCGCGGCCGGCCGGCGTGGCTATACTGGCCCTCCTTCCCCACGGCAAGGACGACCGGATGGCCTTTTTCCTTTCGCGCCTGACGCCCCGGCGAGCGCTTCTCGCTCCCTTTCATGCGCTGTTGGGACGCCTGTTTGTAGCTTGGGGAGACGTACGCCTCGTTGAGCCCGATCCCGAATCGCTGGGCCTCGATGCTAGGCTGCCGGTGTTGTACGTCCTGCCGCGTCCGGCGCTGTCTGATGCCCTGCTGCTGGCATCGTTGGCCCGACGCCATGGCCTGCCTTCGGCAAGTGGGCATCGACGGGTAGGCGCGCTGCGCCTCTCCGCCTGCCTGGCCCTGCCCACGTTGCGGCGCCGACTCTGGCGTCGCGTGTCGCCACCCCAGGCGCCCTTTTTCGATCTGCTCACGCAACGCCAAGCACATCCCGAACACGAGGTGCAGTTAGTGCCCGTGAGTGTTTTCTGGGGGCGTGCGCCGGGCAAGCGTTTCGGCTTCTGGAACATGCTCGCGGCCGACAGCTGGCAGCTCACCGGACGCCTACGCCGCGCCCTGTCGGTAATGGTCAATGCCCGCAACGTGGAAGTTCACTTCGGCGCCCCACTCAGGCTCGGGGAGGTCCTTGGTGACCGCGACCCGGCCATCACCAACCGCAAGACCGCCAGGCTGCTGCGCGTGCATTTTCGCCGCGTGCGCACCCGCGTGCTGGGGCCGGATCTATCCCACCGCCGTACCTTGATAGAGGGTGTCGCCACAAGCCCGGAGGTGCGCCGGGTCATCGACGAGCTCGCCGTCAGCGAGCGTGTCTCCCCGGCCCGCCTGCAGGCCCGTGCCAGACGCTACGGACGCGAGATCGCCTCGAACATGCTCTATCCGGTGCTGCGTTTCATGGACGGCCTGCTGCGAAGGCTCTGGAATCGTCTCTATGACGGAGTCGAGGTGCGCGGACTGGACGACCTCAAACCACTGGCGGAGGACCATACGCTGGTCTATGTGCCCTGCCATCGCAGCCATATCGATTACCTGCTGCTTTCCTACGTGCTCTATCACGAAGGCCTGATGCCGCCCCATATCGCCGCCGGGCGCAATCTCGACATGCCTTTGGTCGGTCCCTTGTTGCGGCGCTGCGGCGCCTTCTTCATGCGGCGCAGCTTCCGCGACAATCCCCTTTATGCCGCAGTGTTCAACGAATACCTGCATCGCCTGCTCTCCCGTGGGCACCCGCTGGAGTACTTCATTGAGGGCGGGCGCTCGCGAAGCGGACGCCTGCTGCCGGCTCGCCCGGGTATGCTCGCCATGTCCCTGCGCTCCTACCTGCGCAGCGCCAAGGGCAACGGTCCACAGCGGCTGGCCTTCGTGCCGGTGTACATCGGTTATGAACGGATCATCGAGAACGCCAGCTATCAGCGTGAGCTGCGCGGCGGACGCAAGCGCAAGGAAACACCGCTGTCCTTGCTGCGGGTAATCGGCCAGCTGCGCCAGCCTTTTGGTCGCGTAGCGGTGAACATCGGCGCCCCCCTGATCCTGTCGGATTATCTCGACCGCGAGGCAGGCGACTGGCGAAACAATATCGGTGACTCGCGACCGGCGTGGCTCACGCCGCTGATACCGCAGCTAGGCGAGGAGCTCTCGCGGCGCATCAATGCCGCCGCCGCGCTTAATCCTGTCAATCTGGTGGCGCTGGTACTGCTGGCCACACCGCATCATGCCCTGGAAGCCAGCCTGCTCGAACGCCAGCTGGCCCTGCTCGTCACGCTCCAGCGCCGTTGCCCCGGTGGCGACCACGCGAGCCTGCCGGGAGGCGAACCCACCGCGTGGATCAAGAAGGTCGAGACATTGGGCATGATCGAACGACGCTCCCATCCCCTCGGCGACATGCTGCTCGCCGCCCCCAGCCAAGCCGGCCTGCTGGCCTGGTACCGCAACAATGTACTGCACCTTTTCGCCCTGGCCGGGCTGACCGCCTTCGCCTTTCGGCACCGTTCGCGTCACACCCTCTCCGAACTGGAGGCGATGCTCGCGCCAAGCTGGCCGATACTCGCCCGCGAACTCGTCATTGCCCCACCCGCGTCGCTGCGAGCGGCACTGGCGGAGATGCTCGACCTGCTGGTCGAGCAGGGCTTGTTGTGTTGCGATGGCGGCTCCTGGTGGCGTCCTGATACACCCGTGGAAGCCGGCGAGCACTTGCGCCTGCTCGGCCAGTTGATGCAACCGACCCTGGAGCGCGGCTACCTGCTCATCGCCCTGCTGCTCGAGGCAGGCTCGGGCCGGCTGGCGCGCGAGGAACTGGCGAACCTCAGCTGTCAGCTGGCCGAACGGCTCGCGGTGCTCTCGGGGCTCGATGCCCCTGAATTCTTCGATACCCGCGTGTTCGTGAGCCTGGTGGAGAGCCTGGAAGTACAAGGCTGGCTATGGCAGGTGAACGGCAAGCTGGTCTTCGATGAGCGATTGCCGGCGGCGGCCAGGCTGTCCGCCGAGCTCTTCGATCCGGCGCTGCGCCATCGTATGCAGCTGATAACCCGACGTTGCGACAGTGAATCAGTTGGACGTTAACGAGCGATGAACGTACAGGTCGTAACGGCTGGTCTTGCCTTCGATGACGTGACGCGGCGCGGGACCCTTTATGTGGGGCGCCTTGCGCGGCCGCTTGACCACCACACGATGTGTCGCCACCTCCAGGGCGGCTTCCAGGAGTCGTGGCGCATCGGCATCATCCCCGGCGAGGTCGCGAAACAGGCGCATCTCCTTCTTGACCAGTGCCGACTTGTCGCGGTGGGGAAACATCGGGTCCAGGTGAACCACCTGTGGTGCCACCTCGGTGCCCGCCACTAGCTCAGCCAGTTGATGGGCACCGTCACCGTGAATCAAGGACATTCGTGCAGCGATCTCGCGGGTCGCCGGATCGGCCAGCGCCCGCAACAGCCCGTCCTCGAGCAGGGCGTGAATCGCCGCGACTCGCTCGACCATCAAGACCTCGGCGCCAAGGCTCGCCAGCACGAAGGCGTCCCGCCCCAGCCCTGCGGTGGCGTCGACAACCGAAGGGGTGACACCCTTGCTCAGTCCGCAGGCACGGGCGATCAATTGCCCTCGGCCCCCGCCGAAGCGTCGTCGATGGGCCGAACGGCCCGCGACGAAGTCCACTGCTAGCGGTTGGCCGTAGCGTGCGGGGTCGCCGACCAGGCTGAGACGCCCCTCACGATAGGCCAACGTCAGCTCGGCCGCTGCCTCGTCGTCCTTTGACAGACCGACGCCTGCTCTCATCGCGGCTTCTTCCAGGCAACCTGGTCACGCAGGTAAACCGGCTGCACCTCGTGGGCCGGACGTCCCTCACCGGCCTCGAAGGCCCGGGCTGCCAGCAACGCCATATCGCTGGCATCGGCCTCCCACTCCGGCAGGTGCTGGCCGATACCGACCTGCACTTCGGCCGGCATGCGTTCCCAGAGTCCCCAGCCGGAACCAATACCTACCCAATCATGGTCTTCGTGGCCGGGCGGCAAGCGTAGCCGATCCGGCGGCATCACGGCCTCGGGGGTCAGCGCCTCGGGCACCCCGTCACGGCACCGCCAGGCCGCCACGTAGATCTCCCCCATGCGGGCATCCAGGGCTGTGAACAGATAGCGATAGTGATAGCGACGATGCCCGCCGAGCGCCAGGGCGGCCAAGGTCGAGACACCGAGCAACGGACGGTCGAGGCCGAAGGCGAGCCCTTGGGCCACGCCGGCGGCAATGCGCAACCCGGTGAAGGAACCGGGTCCTCGTCCGTAGGCCACCGCATCGAGGGCCGAGGCGGAGAGGCCGGCTTCCGCCAGTACTTCGTCGACCATCGGCAGTAACCGGCGAGTATGCTCGCGGGGCGTAAGGGCAAAACGGGCAATCAGTTGGTCATCGGCGCCTTCGCGTCGCTGCAGCAAAGCGGCGGAACAGGCACTCGAGGAAGCGTCCAGGGCGAGCAGGATCGGCATGGGCAACACGTGTCGAAGGAAGTATCGGGGCATTATACGATAACGGCCCGCAGGATGCGGGCCGTCGAATTCGCCTGGCGAGGCAGTCTCAGCCCTCCAGGGCCTTGATCACCTGAGCGGTGATGTCATCGATGCTGCCGATGCCCTCGACGCGATGGTAGCTCGGTGCGGTCTGCGGATCGTCCTTGGCCCACTGCTGGTAGTAGCTGACCAGCGGAGCGGTCTGCTCGTGATAGACCGCCAGGCGATTGCGTACCGTGGATTCGCGATCGTCATCGCGCTGGATCAGCGCCTCACCGGTGACATCGTCCTTGCCATACTCTTTCGGCGGCTGATGCTGAAGGTGGTAGACCCGGCCGGACCCCGGATGGACACGCCGGCCCGCCAGGCGATTGACGATTTCCTCGTCGGCGACGGCAATCTCCAGCACATGGTCGATCTTCACGTCTGCCTCTTTCATCGCTTCCGCCTGGGGGATGGTGCGGGGGAAGCCATCGAACAGGAAGCCATTCTCGCAGTCCGGTTGGCTGATGCGCTCCTTGACCAAGGCAATGATGACATCGTCGGACACCAGGCCGCCGCTGTTCATGATCTCCTTGACCTTGACCCCCAACTCGCTGCCCTCCTTGACCGCTGCGCGCAGCATGTCGCCGGTGGATATCTGCGGGATCTTGTAGCGCTCACAGATGAACTGGGCCTGTGTCCCCTTGCCGGCACCCGGGGCGCCCAACAGGATCAAACGCATTAGCGGCTCCTTATTCTTGATAATTATCTGAAAGTGTCAATATCGTGTATTGGCGAAAATGAATGACATGAACCTTACCCGCGGCACCGATCCCAGACAAGCGAATCTGGCACCCCATAACACGTTCAGAAACAAAAAAATCCTCACGATCAAGGATTTAACAACGTAATAGCACTTTGGTCTGCCACGATTGCCAACTGGCAAGCGACGGCGCCCAAGGCGCCGTCGCTTGACTCACAGCAGTAGACGGCGGATGTCGGTCAGCGCCTGGGCCAGGAAGGCAGTGAGGCGCGCTGCATCGGCACCATTGACCGCTCGGTGGTCATAGGAAAGGCACAACGGCATCATCAGGCGCGGCACGAAATTGCCACCGTCCCACACCGGCTTCATCTGCGCCTTGGAGATGCCGAGAATGGCCACCTCGGGGGCGTTGACGATCGGCGTGAAGGCTGTTCCGCCGATGGAGCCCAGGCTCGAGATGGTGAAACAGCCACCGGTCATCTCCTCGCGCTTGAGCTTCTTCGTCTGTGCCTTCTTGGCGAGCTCCACGGACTCCTTGGCAAGCTCGATCAGCGATTTCTGATCGGCATTGCGAATCACTGGCACCATCAGGCCGTCCGGAGTATCGACGGCAACGCCAATATGCACGTACTTCTTGTGCACCATCGTCTCGCCATCGCTCTTCAGGCTGACATTGAACTGCGGGTACTGGCGAAGCGCGAAGGCACAGGCCTTGATCAGGAACGGCAGCGGGGTGAGCTTGGCGCCCTGGGCCTCGGCCTCGGCCTTCATCGACTTGCGGAAGGCTTCCAGCTCGGTGATGTCCGCCTCGTCGAACTGGGTGACGTGGGGCAGGTTGACCCAGCTGCGATGCAGGTTGGTCGCCCCCATCTTCATCAGCCGGCCTATCGGCTTCTCTTCCACCTCGCCGAACTGGCTGAAGTCCTGATCGGGAATCGGCGGAATACCGCCTCCAGCCGCCGTTGGAGCCTGAGCGGAAGGCGTCTCGGCCTTGCCGGCCATGACCTGCTTGACGTAGGCGTTGACGTCTTCCTTGAGTACCCGATCCTTGGGACCGCTCGGCTTGACCAGACCCAGGTCGACGCCCAGCTCACGGGCCAGCATGCGCACCGCCGGGCCGGCATGCACCAGTTTGCCGTCACGCGGCTTCTGGGCGGCCATCTGCGCTTCGGGGCTTGGCGCCTGTGACGGGGTCGCGGCCGGTTTCTCGGCCTTGGATGACGCCGGCTGCTCAGCCTTCGCAGGCGCCTTGCCAGCGGCCGCCGGTTTGGCGCCAGCCGTCTCGATGTAGCCGATCAGATCGCCTTCGGAGACGGTATCGCCCTCCTTGACGGTCAGCTCGACCAGCTTGCCCTTGTAGGGGCTCGGCACGTCCATGGAAGCCTTGTCGGACTCCAGGGTGATCAGCGGATCTTCCTCGTTCACCTCGTCACCGACGGCCACCGCCATCTCGATGATCGGCACGTCGCTCGAGCCCGACAGATCCGGTACGCGAATTTCCTTGCGCTCCGGCTCTCCCCCGCCAGCACTGTCGTCCTCGGCAGGTGCCGAGTCGGTCGATTCAGCCTCGGACTGGGACTCGGAGGCTTCAGGTTGTGACGCTGCCGGTGCCTCGTCGCCGCCTTCGTCGGCGATTTCCATGGTGCCGATGACATCGCCTTCGGAAACGGTATCGCCCTCTTTCACCGCCAGGCTAGCCACCTTGCCGGCATAGGGGCTCGGCACATCCATGGAAGCCTTGTCCGATTCCAGGGTGATCAGCGGATCTTCTTCGCTCACCTCATCACCGACGGCCACTGCCATCTCGATGATGGGTACATCGCTAGAGCCCGATAGGTCGGGCACCTTGATCTCCACGGTGCGCTTGCCACCCGAGGACTTGGCGGCAGGCTTTTCCTGCGGCTTTTCCTGCGGCTTCTCCGCAGACGATGACTCGGCAGCCTTGCCGGCCGCTTCATCAGGCTTCTCGTCGCTTTTCTCGTCGCCTCCGGCGTCGGCATCGCCGTCACCTTCGGCCTCAAGCTCGAGGATGTCGTCACCCGCCGAGACGGTATCGCCCTCCTTGACCAGCACCTTCAGCACCTTGCCGCCCTTGGGCGCGGGCACGTCCATGCTGGCCTTGTCGGATTCCAGGGTGATCAGGGTATCTTCGGCCTCGATCACATCGCCTTCGGACACCGCGATCTCGATGATTTCCACATCGGTGTCGCCGCCGATATCGGGAACTTTGATGATTTCGCTACTCAAGGTCGCGCTCCTTCAGAATCTTGTCAGGGGCGGGCTACAAGCCCGCCGTTCCTCCGGATTAGCCGGTCGACGCCTCACACCGTCAAGGGGTTGGGCTTGTTCGTATCAATGCCGTACTTGGCGATGGCGTCGGCGACGACCTTGCGATCGATTTCACCCCGATCAGCGAGCGCCCTGAGCGCGGCCACGGTGACGAAGTAGCGATCGACTTCAAAGAAGCGACGCAGTTTCTCGCGAGTGTCGGAGCGCCCGAAACCATCCGTCCCCAATACATAGTAGTCGGTCGGCACCCAGGCGCGGACCTGATCGGCGAATAGCTTCATGTAGTCGGTGGAGACGATGGCCGGTCCCTCGCGACCCTCAAGGCAGCTCGTGATATGCGGCTTGCCCGGCTCGGCGTCGGGCTTGAGGAAGGCCTGACGATCGATCTCGAGGGCCTCGCGACGCAGCTCGTTGAAGCTGGTCACGCTCCAGATATCAGCGCCGATGCCCCACTCGTCGGCGAGCATCTCGGCCGCCGCTTCGACTTCGCGGAGGATGGTGCCCGAGCCGAGCAGCTGGACCCGACCCTTCTTGCCCTGGGTCTCTCTCAGCAGGTACATGCCCTTGATGATGTCCTCGGCAGGCACCGTCTCAAGCTGGGGATGCTCGTAGTTCTCGTTCATCACCGTCAGGTAGTAGAAGCAGTTTTCCTTGTCGCTGAACATCCGCTTCAGACCATCCTGAACGATCACCGCCACCTCATGAGCGTAGGTGGGGTCGTAGCTGCGGCAGTTGGGAATGGTCGAGGCCAGGATATGCGAGTGTCCGTCCTGGTGCTGGAGACCTTCGCCGTTGAGCGTGGTGCGCCCGGCGGTGCCGCCGATCAGGAAGCCTCGCGCCTGCATGTCGCCAGCCGACCAGGCCAGGTCGCCGATGCGCTGGAAGCCGAACATCGAGTAGTAGATGTAGAACGGCAACAGCGTGAGGTTGTTGTTGGAGTACGAGGTCGCCGCGGCGATCCAGGCCGACATTGCCCCGGCCTCGGTAATCCCTTCCTCGAGAATCTGGCCCTTCTGATCCTCGCGATAGAACATGATCTGGCCCTTGTCGACCGGCTCGTATTTCTGACCTTCCGAGGTGTAGATACCGAGCTGGCGGAACATGCCTTCCATGCCGAAGGTGCGTGCCTCGTCGGGCACAATTGGCACCACCCGCGAACCGAGCTGCTTGTGCTTGACCAGGCCGTTGAGAATGCGCACGAAAGCCATGGTGGTGGACACTTCGCGACCCTTGGAGCCGCCGGTCTGGGAGGCGAAAACCTTGTCGTCGAGCGACGGGATATCCAGCGCCTCGAAGTCGCTGCGTCGACTCGGCACGAAGCCACCCAGGCGCTCGCGCTGGAGATGCATGTACTTGAGCTCGGGAGAATCTTCCTCGGGCTTGTAGTACGGCACTTCCTTGAGCTGCTCGTCGTTCAACGGAATGCCGAAACGGTCGCGGAAGGTCTTGAGCGCCTCGTATTCCATGGTCTTGACCTGGTGAGCCTCATTGGCGGCCTCACCGTCACCGCTACCCATGCCATAGCCCTTGACGGTGTGCGCCAGGATCACGGTGGGCCGGCCGTTGGCGTTATTCACGGCCTGATGGTAGGCCGCATACACCTTGAAGGGATCGTGGCCGCCACGGTTGAGCTTCCAGATATCCTCGTCGGTCAGGTCCTTGACCATCTCCTCGGTTTCGGGGTACTTGCCGAAGAAACGCTCCCGGGTGTAGGCGCCGCCATTGGACTTGTAGTTCTGGTACTCGCCATCGACGGTTTCGTCCATGACCTTCTGCAGGATGCCCTTCTTGTCCTTCTCGAACAGCGGGTCCCACAGGCGGCCCCAGACTACCTTGAGCACGTTCCAGCCGGCACCGCGGAAGACGCCCTCGAGCTCGTCCATGATGCGGCCGTTGCCGCGCACCGGACCGTCGAGACGCTGCAGGTTGCAGTTGACGACGAAGATCAGGTTGTCGAGTTTCTCGCGGCTGGCCAGGTGAATGGCGCCCAGCGATTCCGGCTCGTCGCATTCGCCGTCGCCCATGAAGCACCAGATCTTGCGATCGTACATCGCCTTGAGCTCACGGGCGTCGAGGTACTTCATGACGTGAGCCTGGTAGATGGCCTGGATCGGCCCGAGGCCCATCGACACCGTGGGGAACTGCCAGAAGTCCGGCATCAGCCAGGGGTGGGGATAGGACGACAAGCCGTCGCCGTCGACCTCCTGGCGGAACCTGTCCATCTGCTCTTCGCTGAGCCGGCCGAGCAGATAGGCACGGGCGTAGACGCCCGGCGCGACGTGACCCTGGATGTAGACCAGATCGCCTTCGAAGTCACCCTGGGGCGCGCGGAAGAAGTGGTTGAAGCCCACGTCATAGAGGGTCGCCGCCGACATGAAGCTGGCGATGTGGCCACCCAGCCCCGGATTGGCGCGGTTGTTGCGTATCACCTGGGCGATGGCGTTGTAACGGACCAGCGAACGAATCCGCCGCTCCATGAAGATATCCCCCGGCAGGGGCGCTTCCCGATGCACCGGGATGGAGTTGCGATGCGGCGTGGTCACCGAAAAAGGCACCTGCATGCCGTCGCGACGTACGCGATCCACCAGGCGGGTCATCAGATACCGGGCACGGTCCTCTCCCTCACGATCCAGCACCGACTCCAGGGAATCCAACCATTCCGTGGTTTCGATCGGATCGATATCTTCTCTTGATTCCAGACTCATAGACGTGTCTCCGAATAACGATGGGTGTCGGCTACCCCGCCACTGGCCAGGGCACCAGACGCTCTCTCGGGGATGAGGGTTGTTGTTATCGCCGTACGTCGCTTCATGTAGTGTTTTTACAGGTCGTCCAGCATGGCGGCTATTAATGTTTCTGAAGATACCTTAAACCAGCGCTGCTGCCAATTCACATGAATATGGAAATATTTTCCGAAAAACAATTATTGCACCGCAACACAATACCTTACGTTGGCCTCCGTCGGTCGAAGCCGACTCAGGCCAACGGGTTGTAGACCAACTAGCGTATGAAACAACCGTGTAAACGAGGATGGCACTATTCGATCAATTACGCCTGGTGACTTGTCTGACGGACCGGGTTGTTCAACTGCTGGCGAAAGTAGGCCCAATCGAAAGTCGGGCCGGGATCGATCTTGCGCAGCGGGGCGACGCGAGCATGACTGGTGATGCGGCGCTGATTGATCATCGGGTAATGCTCCATCAGCCGCAGGGTCACCTCGGCCAGCGAGTGATACTGCGCCTCGGTGAATGGTGTGTGCTCGTCACCCTCAAGCTCGATGCCGATGGAGAAGTCGTTGAGCGCCGAGCGCGGCCACCCGCTGTCGCACCAGCGCGAACGGCCGGCGTGCCAGGCACGGGCCTCGAAGGGCACGAACTGGACGCTTTCTCCGTCGCGCCGGATCAGCAGGTGGGCCGAGACCCTTAGCTTGGCGACGGCCTTGAAATAAGGGTGGGCGTCAGGATCAAGCCGGTTGGTGAACAGCCTTTCGATATCCGCGCCACCGAACTCTCCCGGTGGCAGGCAGATGGCATGCAGCACCAGCAGCGAGACTTCGTGGTTTGGACGCGCGTCCCGATTGGGTGACGGCACGCAGCGGGCCGCTTTCCACCACCCCTGATTGATTGACATTCGAGTTCTCCTGACGCCTCGCCGCTGAGCCCCTATAATGGCTAACCAGTTGGCGATCGCCCAGCGCTTTGTCTAGCTTCGCCAGCCACTTATCCTTTTTCGCCGGCCCTTTCGCCATCTTTAAGAGTGACCCGCCCACCATGCATTACCAGGACGCCCTTGCCGAAGAGATCCGCGACAGTGCCGCCCGGCTGCTGGCCGAGGATGTCGGTCCCGGTGACATCACCGCCCAGCTGATTGGCGCTTCCACCATGGCAACGGCTCCCGTCATCACGCGGGAAGCCGCCGTCCTCTGCGGCGTGGCCTGGGTCGACGAGCTGTTCCGGCGCCTCGATGCCAGCGTCAGCCTGCGCTGGCATGCCGCCGACGGTGACAGGCTCGACGCCGGCCAGGCCTTCCTCGAGCTGGAAGGGCCGGCGCGCAGCCTGCTGACCGGTGAGCGGGCTGCCCTCAACCTGCTCCAGACGCTCTCTGGCACCGCGACCCGCACCCGCCATTACGTGGACCTGCTCGACGGTACCGGCGTTCGCCTGCTCGACACCCGCAAGACGCTGCCCGGCCTGCGCCTGGCACAAAAATACGCCGTGACCTGCGGCGGTGGCCATAATCACCGCATCGGCCTCTATGACGCCTTTCTGATCAAGGAAAATCATATCGCTGCCTGCGGGAGCATCGAGGCTGCCGTGAAGGAAGCGCGCGATATCGCTCGCGAGCTGTCGGTGGAAGTGGAAGTGGAAACTTTCGATGAGCTCGATCAGGCGCTCAGCGCCGGGGCCGATGTGGTGATGCTGGACAATTTCAGCCTCGACGACATGCGCGAGGCAGTGAGACGTACCGGCGGGCGGGCGACGCTGGAAGCTTCGGGCAATGTCGACGAAGCGACGCTACGCACCATCGCCGAAACAGGCGTCGATTGCATTTCCAGCGGCGCCTTGACCAAGGATGTCAAGGCCATCGACCTTTCCATGCGCCTGATCCAGTATTGAAATGACGATTCTGTCGGTGCAGCCCTCAGGTTTCCACGAGGCGCAGCGTCTTTTCCAGACGCTTGCGCTTCAGTCGCTGCCCCCCGCGCTCGACCCATTCCTCGCCGAGTTCGCGCCAGCCTCGTCGCACCAGGCTATCGGTCAGCACCAGGCTGGCGTTGATACGGGCCCGCGACACGCCATGTTCCAGCAGCATCCGCTCGGCATGTACCAGTAGCGTCGCGCCGATACCGCGCCTGGCCAGCGACGGCCAGACATAAAGGGTCTCGATGCTTCCGCTGGTGAGCGACAACTCGAGGAAGCCGACACAGCGGCCATCGCAGGACGCGACCAGGGTAGTGAACAGCGCCTGGCGGGCGGCCCAGGCACTTGCATCGCGTGGCAGCGCAGCGGCCCAGGCCTCGCGCTCGTCCACGCCATAGTGGCCCATGGCGCCCTGCATGACCGCATGATGGAAGACTTCCGCCTGATCGACGGCATCGCGCGCCAGGGCCGACCGGTAAACAATACGCGGCGGTCTCGGCACCTGACCCGCTGCCCCCTGCTCGGAGCTATGGTGTTTCATCATGGTGTGCCCTGCGATGGGTCGGAAAAAGTGAGGTCTCTTGCGGCGCCTCTTGCTGCAAGCCTACACAAGCCAATGCGACCGGCCAATCCCTCGCCCCGGCGTCGACGAGTCGGCATAATGCCTCCATGGACTCTACACCGCCTGCGCCTGCCACGGCAGATTTCTCGATGACGCCGATCGGCCGCATCGGGAGCGATTACCCCGACAAGTTCGGCGTCCCCCGCCAGCCAGGACTCGCCCCAGCCGCACGGGCCCGCCTGACTCTCACTGCGCCCTTCGACGACCCGCTGGCGATTCGGGGGCTTGAGGCCTTCAGCCACCTGTGGTTGACCTTCGTCTTCCACCTCAGCCCGGAAAGGCCCGATCCCGAGCGTTGGTCACCCCTGGTGCGCCCGCCACGCCTCGGCGGCAACACCAAGCTGGGTGTCTTCGCCACGCGCAGCACCCATCGCCCCAATCGCCTGGGGTTGTCGCTCGTCGAGCTGGTCGATATCGACACCGCTGGTGGCGTCACGCTCCATCTCGCGGACTGTGATCTGGTCTGTGGCACCCCGGTGCTCGACATCAAGCCCTACCTGCCCTGGGCAGAGTCCCGCCCCGAGGCCCGCGCCGGCTTCGCGCCCGAGGCGCCACCCGTTCTGCCGGTGAGCTTCTCGCCCGAGGCCGAAAGCACGCTGGCCAGTCGCGCCGATGGCGACGTCCTGCGCGAGTTGATTCGCCAGGTGCTGGCCCAGGACCCGCGCCCGGCCTACCACCAGCACACCCGACACGGCGCCGAGGGCAGACGCTATGGGGTAAGGCTTCGCGACCTGGACGTGCGATTTCGCGCCGAGCAAGCTCCTGGCGAGCCGACGACCCTGCGGGTCGTCGCGATCGTGCCGGCTTGATGCTCGCGCTTCCGCTTGCCTCGATGATGGCCTCTCATTATCTATACACAACAAGGGCCCTGCGGGGCCCCTGTTGGTCGTTCATTGATTCACTATCGCCGTTCAATCGAAGTGCACCCCGATGCGCCGCCCCACTTCTTCGTAGGCCTCGATTACCCCGCCGAGGCCCTGGCGGAAACGATCCTTGTCGAGCTTCTCGCGGGTCTTGGCATCCCAGAGGCGGCAACCGTCCGGGGAAAACTCGTCGCCGAGGACAATCTGGCCCTTGAACAGGCCGAATTCCAGCTTGTAGTCGACCAGCAACAGGCCGCCCGCCTCGAACAGCGCCTTGAGCACCTCGTTGACCCGGAAAGTCAGCGCCTTCATCTCGTCGAGCTGCTCGGGGGTCGCCCAGCCGAAGGTCTCGGCCAGCGACTCGTTGATCATCGGGTCGTGCTTGGCATCATCCTTGAGGAACAGCTCGAAAGTCGGCGGCGAGAGCGTCTTGCCCTCCTCGACCCCCAGGCGCTTGACCAGGCCACCGGCGGCGATGTTGCGCACCACGCATTCCACCGGGATCATCTCGAGTTTCTTGACCAGACTCTCGGTGCCGGACAGCCGCTTCTCGAAATGGGTCGGAATGCCGGCCGCCTGCAACTTCTCCATGATGAAGGCGTTGAAGGTGTTATTGACCATGCCCTTGCGAGCCAGCGACTCCATGCGCTCACCGTCGAAGGCGCTGGTGTCGTCGCGGAACGTCAGGACCAGCAGGTCAGGATCGTCCGTGGCATGGACCGACTTGGCCTTGCCGGCATAGAGTTCTTGGCGTTTTTCCATGGCAGCCTCCACAGGCACAGATAAGGATAAGCGAACAGGCATCAGGCGATGGCCTGCCACGCCAGGCTGTCGTCCTGGGCGGCCACCATCAACCGTGACGCATCGCCATCGAGCAGCGGGGTCAGGGTTTCGACCACCAGCTCGGGACGATTGTTGTGTTCGGAAAGGTGCGAGCAGACGATGCGCTGCAGGCCATCGAGTCCCAGGCGACGCAGCAGCGTGCCTGCCTGACTATTGGCCAGGTGCCCCCAGTTGCCGCCGACGCGACGCTTGAGCCGCGCCGGATAGGGACCTTCGGCGAGCATGCGGACATCGTGATTGCATTCCAGCACCAGGGCGTCACAACCGGCGAAGGCCTCCACCACGTGATCGCTGGGGTAGCCCAGGTCGGTCAGCACGCCCAGGCTCCTGCCGCGGGCATGGATGCGAAACTGCACCGGCTCACGGGCATCGTGGGGCACCGTCACCGGATCGATCACCAGCCCCTTGATGGCGAAACGCGCCTGAGGCGTGATCCAGTGACGTACCGGCAGGTCGTTGAGCCGGCCGGAGCGCCAGGTCCCGGGCGTCAGATAGACCGGCAGATCGTAACGCCGTGCCAGCGAGCCGACACCGCGGATATGATCGCCGTGCTCATGGCTGACCAGCAGCGCATCGAGCTGGCGCGGATGCAGGCCGAAATCGGCCAGCCGACGCTCCGTCTGGCGCAGGCCGAACCCACAATCGACCAGCACATGGGTTTCGCCATCACTGACCAGGGTAGCGTTGCCCTTGCTGCCGCTGCCAAGCGAGCCAAAACGCAGCCGGGTCTTGCCCTCCACCCAGTGCGCCATCAGCGCAGCAGACCTGCCACCCGCTCCAGCAACTCGCGCTGGTCGCCGGAGGTGAAGTCACGCTCGCTGGCGTTCACGGCGCGCAGGACGGTCTGTTCCGGACCGGTCGATTCCAGTACCAGGCGGATCTGCTGGGACATCTGCCTTACATCGGCGCTGAACACGACCTGGAGGGGGTTGCGGTTACGCTCGGTCAGGGTCATATAGCTGATCAGGAAGTCATGCGCCTGAGGGTCGCTTTCGAGCAGCTCGCGGCGCTCCTCGACGGTGAATTCCTGCTCGAGCTGATAGCTCAGTTCGGCCCAGGTGCGATCGATATCCAGCGGAATCGCCACGACCCATTCATCGCCCTGTTGCTCGAGGCTCACACGCTCCTCACCGGCCAGGCGCTGTGCGGCCAGCGACGAGGTGCTGGCAGACGCACTGCGTGCGCTGAAATACTGCTCCAGGGCGTCGAGACACTCGACCACCGGCGTGCCGCCCTGGTCGCAACGTATCTCGCTGTCGCCAGCGCGCAGGCCCTGTCGCAGGCTGAGGCGCGCCTGGCGCGTCTCGATCACGCCGCTGGCAGAGTCGGTCGAGGTCACGCCGAGGCCACGCGTGTTGGCGAAACTCTCGAGCTGCGGCCAGACAGTGCCGGGATCGGCGGCAACGATCAGCCAACTGTCGCGCCCCACGCTGCGCCGCTCGACGAACTCGCGCTCGACAGAGCGCCCGCCTCCCAGTGCCTGAGGACTCGGCGCCTCAAAGCCCTCCTCGCCGGGATGGAACTCACGATTCGCCTCGGGCACCGGCATGGCGTCCCGGTAACGGGCAGGGTTGCGGGTCTCGGGAAGCGTCAGGGGCGTGCCTTCTCGGGCCTCGGCGTAGTCGATGTTGCGATCATGGTAATAGCCTTCGCGGGCACAGCCAGCCGTGACCAGGGCGATGACCGCCACCAGTGGCATCCATTTCAGCGCAGAGTTCATGCGTCCACCTTGCATCTTGTTGAGGGTCCGGCATTCAGCACCGGTCAGTCGTCGATCACGCCGGCCAGCTGCAGGGCTTCATTGATGGTGGAATGATATTTCTCGGAGAGCCAGGTCATCGGCAGGCGAATGCCCGGCTCGACCAGCCCCATCCGGTGCAAAGACCATTTCACAGGAATCGGGTTGGCCTCGATACCGAGGTTGGTATGCAGTGGCATCAAGCGGGTGTTGATTTGGTGAGCGCGGTCGCTGTCGCCGGCCACGGCAGCGGCACAGAGTTCGTGCATCGCCTGCGGGGCAACGTTGGCGGTGACCGAGATGTCGCCGTGCCCCCCCATCAGCATGAAATCACAGGCGGTGCCGTCATCGCCGGAATATAGCATGAAGCCGCTACCCTCGAGGCGGGCGATCAGATCCTCGGCGCGCTCGAGGTTGCCGGTGGCATCCTTGAGGCCAATGATGTTGTCGACCTCGGCGAGGCGCAGCACCGTCTCGTTATAAAGATCCGAGCAGGTCCGCCCCGGCACGTTGTAGAGAATCACCGGCAGCTTGCTGCCTTCGGCGACTGCCTTGAAGTGTAGATAGAGGCCGTCCTGGGTGGGCTTATTGTAGTAGGGGCACACCGACAGACAATAGTCGGCCCCCACTTCGCCGGCATAACGGGCCAGCTCGACCGCCTCGGACGTGGCATTGGCGCCGGTGCCGGCGATGACCGGAATACGACCGCCGACCTCTTCCACTACTGCTCGAATCACGTCGAAGTGCTCGGCAAAGGACATGGTCGTGGGCTCACCGGTGGTGCCGGCCGCGACGATGGCATCGGTACCGTTTTCGAGATGAAAGTTCACCAGGCGGCGCAGGGCCTCCCAATCGATGTCGCCATTGACCTTCATCGGCGTCGCCAGGGCGACAATGCTGCCAGTGATCATCCTCTCATTCCTCTCGATACGACTGCTGCTCGCTGCCTCGGCGATATCCACTGTTTCATCGCTCGTCGGAAGACATCGCAAGCGATGGCACAAATAATCAAGGGGTAGATGGTACTCAGCCGATCAGAGCCTGTACAGCACGGGCGGGCGCGACTTTGACAGCAGCCGCGTGCTTGCGTGTAATCGGTGCTCTTTTTCGCAACCGTCAGGACGCCCTCTCATGAGTCTAGGTATCGGCCAGCCCGTCCCCGATTTCACCGCCAGCGCCACCGGTGACACTACCTTCTCCCTCTCCGAGCAGAAGGGACATCAGGTCGTGATCTACTTTTACCCGAGGGCCAACACCCCCGGCTGCACCACCGAGGGTGGCGACTTCCGGGATCGCCAGGACGCCTTCGCGACCGCCAATACCCTCATTGTCGGTGTCTCGCGTGACGGCCTGCGCGCCCAGCAGAACTTCAGGGCCAAGCATGGGTTCACGTTCGACCTGATTGCCGACAAGGACGAGACCGTCTGTCAGCTGTTCGACGTCATCAAGCTCAAGAAGCTCTACGGCAAGGAGCATCTGGGCATCGAGCGCAGCACCTTTCTGATCGATGCCGAGGGCCGCCTGGCCCGGGAATGGCGCGGGGTCAAGGTGCCCGGGCATGCACAGGAAGTGCTCGAGGCGGCTCAGGCGCTTCACGCCGCACGTTGATGGCTCAAGTCTTCGAAACGCTGAGCGCTTAGCCATCGAAACGCGCCGAGGGCTCATTTTTCAGGAAGCTGAGGACTCATTCTTCAGGAAGCTGAGGGCTCATTCTCAAGAAGCTGAAGGCTCATTCTTCGATCAGCGCCGCTGCGGCCCTCCCGTCCTTCTGGCGGCGCTTGATGCCACGCGGCCAGGCATAGACGAGCGCCTTGAGCAGCGTCGCCAGGGGAATGGCGAAAAAGATGCCCCAGAAGCCCCAGATACCACCGAAGAACAGCACCGACAGAATGATCGATACCGGGTGAAGATTGACAGCCTCTGAGAACAGCACCGGGACCAGGACGTTGCCATCCAGCGCCTGGATGACGCCGTAGGCGACGAGCACATAGACGAACTCGTCGGTGAGGCCGAAGTGAAACCCCGCCACCGCCGCGACCGGCAGGGTCGCCACCGCAGCCCCGATATAGGGCACCAGCACCGAGAACCCCACCAGCACCGCCAGCAGTGCCGAATAGGGCAGGCCGAAATAGGCGAACGTCACGAAGGCCACGCTGCCCACGATGGTGATCTCGATGAACTTCCCACGCACGTAGTTGGCGATCTGGACGTCCATTTCCTTCCAGATACGGTTCATCAGGTCGCGATTCTGGGGCAGCAACGACAGGGTGAATCCCACCAGCTTGTCGCGATCCTTGAGCATGAAGAACACCAGAATCGGCACCAGTATCAGATAGATGATCAGCCCCATGACGTTACCCAGCGACGCCAACGACAGAGTGAGCGCCCGCTGGCCGAACTGGGTCAACTCGCGTCCGGCCACATCGATCCAGTTCTGGATCTGGTCCGGGGTGATCAGATTGGGATAGTGCTCCTGCAAGTTGTCCAGCAGTTGTTGGCCGCTGGCGAACATGCGCGGCGTTTCCTGGACCAGCCCCACTAACTGGTTCCAGATCAATGGCATCAGGATGAACGCCATCGACATCAATATGCCGATAAACCCCAGGAATACCAGGATCACCGCCAGGAGATGGTGCACACCGTGGCGCTCCAGCCAACTCACGGCTCCCTGAAGCAGAAAAGCCAGCACCAGCGCCGTGAAAAATGGCGCCAGCATCCGTCCCAGCCAGATCACCGCGGCGAAGCCGAGAATCAGCACCACCAGCAGTATGACCGCCTCTTCATCCGAAAAGTAATGGTCAACCCAGCCGCGGAAAACCGATCGCAGGGTCATCGAGAAGGCTCCGCGGCCTTGCGAATCCAGTAATGGTAAACGTCCCCACGTGCTTCACGGGCCGGCATCTGGTAGTCACTCTGTTCGATGAAGGTTTCAAGGTCACGCCAGGAGCCGGCATCGGTCGCCATGACCTCCAGCACCTGGCCAGGCGCCAGCCGAGATAGTGCCTGTTTGGCCTTGAGTAGCGGCAACGGACAGGGAAGACCTCGGGCATCGAGCACGTCATCGGGTTGCAGCGCCATGTTGTCTCCCATGAGAATGCGATAAGGGTATGCCGCGTGACTGTCTTAGGTCTGTCAGCATGAAACCCCTTGAGATTTAAAGGCACTTGCTGATTTAAAGGCACTTTGCGGGTCGAATCAATGTCGGAAGAGAACCCTGCCGCCAACCCCGACAACCGAGGATGGACATGTCGCGCCGAATCACCCGCTGTTTCATTGCCGGCTCGCTGAGCCTGGTGCTCGCCTCGCCCGTTGTTGGCCAGCCCCAGTGGCAGGCCCCACCACTCGATTTCAGTGTGCGAGATTCCGGCGTCCGTGATCTCAGGGACGAAGATTACAGTGGGCCGGGATTGCCAAACCTTGCCAGCGGCGCCAGTCAAGCAGCCAGCAATGAGGAAATCCAGCTAGGGCGCGCCTGGTTACGGCAGTTCCGAGCCCATGCGCCACAATGGGACGATCCTATCTCGCAAGACTATCTGGAATCGCTGATCGCCAGGCTATTGCCTCACAGTGGTCTCGGAAATGCCAACATTCTCGTTACCCTGGTCGAAAGCCCCACCCTCAATGCTTTTGCCGTCCCCGGTGGTGTGGTCGGGGTCAATGCGGGCCTCTTTGCCTTCGCCGAGGGAGAAGCGGCGCTAGCCTCCGTGCTCGCCCACGAGTTGGGTCACCTTTCTCAGCGACACTATGCCCGCGGCATGGCGCGCGCCGAACAGACCCAGATTCCCGCCATGGCAGCCATGCTCGCCGGCATGCTGATCGCCGCGGGTGGCGGGGGCGATGCCGGGATCGGCGTTGCCATGGGGTCCCAGGCCGCCCTGTTGCAGGACCAGCTCGCCTATTCGCGCCGTTTCGAGCAGGAGGCCGACCGCATCGGCCTGCAAGCCATGACCGAGGCCGGTTTCGACCCCATGGCCATGGTCGAGATGTTTCGCGCCATGCAGCGCATGGCCAGCCTGCAGGGCGGCAACCCGCCGGAGTTTCTGCTCACCCACCCGGTCACTGAATCGCGTCTCAGCGACACCTTGGATCGCGCCAAACGATTGGGCGTCGAGGCGACTCCCAGAGACGCCCTTGAGTATCATCTGATCCGCGCCCGTGCGTTGTTGACGATCCATGACCGCGAACCCGCACAGGCCGTCACGCGCCTCGCCCAGGATGACGCGCCGCCAGCGGCTCAGCGCTACCTGGCCGCGCTGACCGACGCCGAAGCCGGCAAGACCGACCCCGCCCTGCGCGAACTCGACTCCCTCGCCCGCGAACTGCCCGACCTGGCCATGCTGCCTGCCTCCGCCGCCTATGTGGCGTTCGACGCCGGCCGCATCGACGAGGCCATCGAACGTAGTCGGCGTCAATTGCGGTTGATGCCGGGCCATGTCCCTGCCACGCGCCTGCTGGGAGAGGCCTTGCTGCAGCGCGACCCTGACCAGGCCTGGCGAGTCCTCGACGCGTTGGCAGACCGGCGGCCGGAAGACCCCCAGGTATTCACGCTGTTGGCGGAAGCCGCTGGGCGCAGCGGTCGAGAGGCGTTGGGGCATCTGGCACGAGCCGAACAGCTCCAGCTCACCGGACATATCGACGACGCCATCCGTCAGTTGAGCGTGGCCAGGCGAGTCGCCGAACAGGCAGACGACTCGCAAGCGACCAACCGAATTGAGCAGCGCCGTGAAGCCTTCCTGGGCTACCGGGAAGCGCTGGAGAAGTTCTAGGAACCTGCCGGAGACTCAACGCTGGAAATTGAGCATCCGCTCCAGCGGCTTGAGCGCCTTCGCTCGCAGCGTATCGTCGACGAAGATCTCGCCACTGCCATCGCGCAGGGCCCCGGCCAGATTATCCAGCACGTTCATCGCCATCCACGGGCAATGCGCGCAGCTCTTGCAGGTCGCCCCGGTGCCGGCGGTAGGGGCCTCGAACAGCGTCTTCTCCGGTACTGCCTGCTGCATCTTGAAGAAGATGCCTCGGTCGGTGGCCACGATCAGCTTGTTACTCGCCAGCTCCTTGGCCGACTTGATCAGCTGGGAGGTGGAACCCACCACGTCGGCGAGCGCCACCACGGATGCCGGCGACTCGGGGTGGACCAGCACCGCCGCCTCCGGGTAGAGCGCCTTGAGATCCTCGAGGCCCTTGGCCTTGAACTCCTCGTGGACGATGCAAGCGCCATCCCACAGCACCATGTCGGCACCGGTCTTGCGCTGGATAAAGCCGCCCAGATGCTTGTCGGGAGCCCAGAGGATCTTCTCGCCACGCGCCTGGAGATGCTCGATGACCTCAACCGCGATCGACGAAGTCACGACCCAGTCGGCGCGCGCCTTGACGGCGGCAGACGTGTTGGCATAGACGACCACGGTGCGGTCGGAATGGGCATCGCAGAAGGCCGAAAATTCGTCGGCCGGGCAGCCGATGTCCAGCGAACAGGTTGCCTCGAGGGTGGGCATGAGCACGCGCTTTTCGGGGGAGAGTATCTTGGCGGTCTCGCCCATGAAGCGCACGCCGGCCACCACCAAGGTATCGGCGTCGTGACGGGCGCCGAAGCGCGCCATCTCAAGCGAATCAGCCACACAGCCGCCCGTTTCCTCGGCCAACTGCTGAATGGCGTCGTCGGTATAATAGTGCGCCACCAGCACAGCATTGTGCACTTTCAGCAAGCGCTTGATGTCATCGATGCGCGCCTCATCCTCAGCGGGAATCCGGGTCGGGCAGTAGGCGCGTGCCAGGTGCTCGCGCACCTCAAGGCGGGAAGTCATGATTGTCATGTGTCTATCACCGTGACTGGCAGGGGCTCCCCCTGCGTTTCGCCAGGTATCGCGCTTGCACGCTCCGTGCGAGGCGATACACCAGAGGGTTGGCCCTTGCGTCTCTCGCCTCGGCCAACCCATCACCCATTCTAGACCACAATCGACGCCAATAGATCCCTCAAGATGGTGCCAGCACCTTGGCATATAGCGCACGATCGGCGGTATAGCATCCACAGGACGCCTCGATCAGGCCCGGCCGGTCAAGCACCGTAATCTCACCACGGTGATAATGGATCAATCCACGCGCTTGCAAGGCAATCGCCGCGAGGGTAATGCCCGCACGTCTGACCCCCAGCATCATGGCAAGAAATTCATGGGTCAGCTGCAATCGGTCAGAACCTGCACGGTCCTGGGTCATCAACAACCAGCGCGCCAGGCGTGCCTCGACCTGATGGAAGTGGTTACAGGCTGATGAGCGTGCGAGTTGATTCATCATCACATAGAGATAACGCTTCAGCCGCTGATGTAATACCGGGCTGCTCAGCAGAAGCAGCTGGAAGCGGGCAGCCTCCATCCGCAGCGCCGATCCCGCGCCTTGAACCAACGCTGACAGCGGCGCTTCATCGACGCCGAGCACTAGGGAGATCCCCATCATGCCCTCGCGTCCCGCCATCGCCACTTCCAGCCGATTGTCATCGACAAGAATGGCGATCAATGATATGAAGCCGTCGAGGGGGAAATAAACGTGGGTGATCTGTCCCGCGGGCTCGACCAACACCTCGCCGAAGGCCAGCTCCACGGTATCGCAGGCAGCCATGAAGACGTCCCGCTCATCAGCCGGTAGCTGGGCAAGAAGTTGATTGGTAACGGGAATTTGAGTGAGAGAGGTCATGTTCCGCTCCGGTTAAAAGAACCTGGCAAACGGCACAATGAAGGTCACACTCATTTCGATGTCGGCTGCAGATCGAGACCCCATCAACTGTTTCTCGATGGTATATCAATAGATTACCATCAGGCACTTCTGCCGTCGGCACGCTAGCGTACATAACTCGCGAATGTCACCGCATCGGCTCGGGTCGCTTACATGACGGCGTCATGCTCCAGCAGGCGATCGTACTCTTGCTTGACCACCTCGTAGCACTCACAGACGCGCTCTTCCAGGCCTCGCCTGTCGACCACGGTGATACGGCCACGCCGATAGTCGATCAACCCGGCTTTCTGAAGCTTACCCGCTGATTCGGTCACTCCCTCGCGACGCACGCCGAGCATGTTGGCGATCAACTCCTGGGTCATGTTCAGCTCGTTACCCGGTATGCGGTCGAGGCTGAGCAACAGCCAGCGACATAGCTGCTGATCGACGCTGTGATGGCGATTGCAGACCGCCGTCTGGGCCATCTGCGTCAACAGTGCTTGGGTATAGCGCAGCAGCAACCGCTGCATCGCGCCGGCACGATAGAATTCGCGCTTGAGTAGATGGCCCTTGAGACGGTAGGCCTCCCCGGCACTCTGCACGATCGCTCGACTGGGCGTGGTTTCTCCGCCCATGAACAGCGAAACGCCGACGACACCTTCATGACCCACCACGGCAATTTCTGTCGACGCCCCATCCTCCATCACGCAAAGCAGCGAGACGATGCTATCAAGCGGAAAATAAACGTGGTTCATGACCCTGCCCGATTCGCTAAGCGATTCACCCAGCGGCAGGGTCACTTTTTCAAGATGAGGCAAGATCCTCGATAGCTCATCTTCCGATAGCGAGCCTAGCAAACCGTTTTTCTGAAAATCATGCTGTGCAAGCATTGTGACTTATCCCCTATCACTCGCTGTTGCGCTGTCTAGGACCCAGCGCCGGCTTACGATTCCCCATCGAGTATTTGATTCCACCGCTCCTGCCTAACGTTCCCTTGAACACTAGGCACACTTTTTTTCAGTATAAAGTGCTTGGAGGCAAACTCTGTACGCTACCGAACAGATAGCTGCCAAGGTAGGGGTAACCGTATGCCAAGCGCGTGAGTGGGCACGTCGGTGATGACTCCTGATCAAAAAGCAGCAGAGGCGATTTCGTAACGCTATGTACGCTGCCGCACAGTAAGCGTGAACGTTCCCGCTCATTATCGGACCGAGTGTGGCAAAGGACATGCCTAAACAGGACGTTGCACTATGCGCTGCAGGGAACGTAGCGCCACCCGCTTCCTTTTCTCGATGCCTCTATAGCTGACGCCATCAGCAGCGAGAGCGACGGCGCGCACCAAGCGCTTGCGCACCTCGATACGCAGCGCCTGCGTAGGTGGCATCATGATTATCGATAAGGTCGCTACGTTAGGCAATCAGAGTATTTAATCTTATTATATTAAATAATTAGTCATTCCTGCAGACGCACCACAATGAATAGCGGCAAACAACCTCCCCTACCCTAATACTCAACTCTTGCCAGAATGGCGTTCGCAGATGCTAACTTCCTACTCAAACAGAGTTATAAAGCATATTCACGCCCCTGCTTGATGACGCGATAGCATTCGCAAGCACGCGCCTCAAGACCTTTCCTATCCAAGATGGTAATGCGCCCACGGTGATAGGAAATCAACCCTGCCTTCTGAAGTTTACCAGCGGATTCCGTGACGCCTTCGCGACGCACACCGAGCAGATTGGCCATAAATTCCTGCGTCACCAACAACTCATGGGTCGGCAAGCGATCAAGGCTCGACAGCAACCAGCGACACAGTTGTTGATCGAGGGTGTGATAACGATTACATGCCGCAATTTGTGATACCTGAATCAATAACAACTGCATATAGTAAAGCAACTGTTTCTGGAAGCCTCCGCCACGATTGAACTCATCCTGAAACCACTCGGCCTTGATCCGGTAGGCAACGCCTGCACGTTGCACAATGGCGCGCCCAGGCATACCCCCCCTGCCCATGACCAGCGAGAGCCCTATTACCCCCTCGTCGCCCACCATGGCAATTTCGGTGGAGGCACCATCATCCATTGCGCAGAGTAGCGATACGACGGCATCTATGGGAAAATACGCATGAGACATCGGCTTACCCGACTCACCCAGTGGATCACCTGATACCAACTCGACCGTTTCAAGATGTGGCCTAAGTCTTTCATGCTCTGGTGCCAGCAATCCGTTGAGCAGGCCGTTCCCCAATGCATATGATAACAATTTGTCTTGGGAGGGCTTTATCGACATGGCGGATTCCTTTCCGTGTAACTTTTCTATGAGAAAAACAACACTAATTTAGTAATAAACATGAACCAGAGATTCTACAGTTTTTTTGTTGCCACATCCTACACTCGACGCTCCCGCATGGCGCTTCTTGTATCATTGAAAAAAAACTTCTTTAATTAGCGATTATCAGGTTGATCAATGTTAAATAAATTAACATTCTAATGAGAAAATATAAAAAAATAATCACTCCCCATACTTTCTCATGATTTTTTCCGTCATTATCATGCAAAGCACCGCAAAATGCGCTATTTGTACGGTAGCGCACAGAAGCGGAGCATGGATGCCCCTAGAGTCGGCAGTATCTAATGCAATGCTTTATAAGAAAAGGGTGAACTCCTCTCCGGTATCTGGCGAGTAGAGGAATAAGGAGCGGGCCCCATGGAATTGGAAACGATCTTGCAAACCAGATCAATGCCCATTATCACTTCGAACAATGCCGAAAGGCGCAAAGACGCCATACGGCATGTACTGCTCATCGAGGACGAGCCGCAACAGGCACGTCAGGTCATGGCAGCCCTCGTGTCGCCCTTGGGGCGCTTCCGTCTCGAATGGCGACAATCACTGGGTGACGCCGAGGCGGCGCTTAGCCAAGATATACCCGATATCATCCTGCTCGATCTGACACTGCCCGATACATTCTGGGCCCACGCCCTTGATCGGCTGGTCGCAGCGGCACCCCACGCCATCATTATCGGCCTGAGCGATCCCCAGGACCCACCGATCCAGCATGAGGTCATGCAGCGCGGCATACATGACTTCCTCTTCAAGTGCCATTTGGATGGCTACTGGCTGCCACGCGCCCTGGAAACCGCTCTCGGCCATAAGGCCACCATGGCAGCGTTGCGTCATGGCGATGAGCGCTTTCGCCGGATGATCGATGCTTCTCCCATCGGGACATTGGTCATCGACAGCCAGGGCTACTGCCTATACAGCAACCCGGCTTACCAGAGAATAACCGGGCAATCAGCGCCGTATGGTGTGGGAGATCACTGGAGCCTGCCGATCCATCCTGAAGACCGCCCTTGGCTACGGCAAGCATGGGCACGGGCGAAATCCCATCAGCAGCCCTTCCACGCCGAAGCGCGCATGGTGCGGCCTGACCACCGCACTGTCTGGGTGCGCATCAACTCAGGCACCGTTCAAGGCGGCCTGTGCCATGAAGGTGAGGTCCAGACGGTCGAGGATATTACCGAGCAGAAAGCTAACGACGCGCGGCTGCGCGACACCGAAGCCGCCTTGCATGCCGCGGCGCAATGGGCCCAGGTGACATTGAACTCGATTGGCGATGCCGTACTTACGACTGATCGGGACAACCGTGTCACCTATCTGAACCGTATGGCTGAAAGGCTGACCGGCTGGTCGAGTCCCGATGCGATCGATAAGCCACTGGCTCAAGTCTTCCCGCTCATCAATGGACAGACGCTCCAGGGGGCAACCAATCCGGCGCAGCAAGCCATGGAAGAAAACCGCACCGTCGGGTTCACCATGAACTGCGTACTGATTCGCCAAGATGGCAGCCAACTGGAGATAGAAGATTCGGCGGCGCCTATTCATGACCGTAACGGTCGCGTCACCGGGGCGGTGATCGTGTTTCATGATGCCTGTCAGTCTCCCACCCAATCGGCGAAGCTGGCTTATCAGGCACAACATGATGCCCTCACCGGGCTTCCCAATCGTGTCCTGCTTTCTGAACGTCTCACCCGGGCGATCGGCCTGGCACACCGACACCAGCATCAGGTTGCCCTGATGTATCTGGATCTCGATGCCTTCAAGCCCATCAACGACTCGCTTGGCCATGCCCTGGGGGATCGTCTGCTGCAATCGGTCGCAAGTCGGCTGAGCGATTGCATCCGCGATACGGACACGGTATGCCGCCAGGGCGGCGATGAGTTCGTGGTGCTGCTGAGTGAAATCGAAAAGCCGCAGGACGCCGCCAGAATTGCGGAGAAAATCCTTGGTGCGTTAGCCGAGCCGTATCGAATCGGCAATCATGAACTGCGCATCACCACGAGTATCGGCATCAGTCTCTATCCCGATGACGGTACCGATGACAATACCTTGCTCCACAATGCCGACACGGCCATGTACCACTCGAAGAAAAGTGGTCGTAACCACTACCAGTTCTTCCGGGCCGACATGAACGCCCTGATGATGCAACGTAGCTATATCGAGGCCCAACTGCATCGGGCGCTCGAGGAAGACGCCATCTTCCTCGACTTTCAGCCCAGGATAGACATCGCCACCGGTGACATGTGTAGTGCCGAAGCGCTGATTCGCTGGCGCGACCCGACACTGGGCCTCATGCCGCCCCCGTCGTTTCTTCCCGTCGCGGAGGCCTGCGGGCTGATCGTCCCGCTTGGTCACTGGGTGCTGCGTGAAGCCTGCCGCCGGCTACAGGCGTGGCGTGAGGAAGGTGTCGACATCGTGCCCATTGCGGTGAACATGTCGGCCATCGAACTGAGCGATAAGACGCTGCCCACCCGCATTGCCGATATCCTTGCCGAGACGGGACTCGACGCGCGGTTTCTCGAACTGGAAGTGACCGAAAGCAGTCTCATGCATCATACCAACGCCTCGGTATCGACGCTGGTCGAGTTGAACGCGCTGGGGCTTCGCATTGCCATCGACGACTTCGGGGCCGGGGATACCAGCCTGAAGCACCTGAAGCGCTTTCCGATCGATGCCCTCAACATCGCCCCCTGTTTTGTCCACGACATGACCGGCAACCCCGACGATGCTCGTTTCATCAAGGCCATCATCACTCTTGGTCAGAATCTGTCCCTGAACGTCATCGCCAAGGGCGTCGAGACCCAAGCACAGCTCGACCATCTCACCTCTCAAGGCTGCGATGGCGCCCAGGGCTTCTTGTTCAGCAGGCCACTTCCGGCGGCGGATTTCCAGAAATTACTGAGTCCTGCGCGCTACGCATGATGGTCAAAAAAATGCCCTCGCTTCGTGAGAAGCGAGGGCATTTTGATGACTGGTGGGTCGTGTAGGATTCGAACCTACGACCAATTGGTTAAAAGCCAACTGCTCTACCAACTGAGCTAACGACCCATGCACCTGACGGGCAACT
>NZ_FPBP01000020.1 GCF_900116705.1 Halomonas korlensis
GCCAGCCGCTGTTCGGCCTCGCGAGCGGCGTCCAGGTCATCGCTGTGGACAGCACCCAGTCCGCGTGCAAACCAGGTCAGCCCATCCGGCCAGGGAAACATATCCCAATCAATATAGTCTGGCGTGCGGGGTGCCATAGCCGCTGCCGCTTCCCAATTCCGTGTCTCGACAGCCAGCCTGGCCGGTATCGACGCCAAGTGGTAGGCCCCGGGGAAGTTGGCCTGGTGCGGCCCGTTTGCCTGAGCCGTTTCCCAAACCTTGTGCGCCTCACTGTCCTCGCCGCGTTGGAGGTGGCCATAAACCAGATAATCGAGGGCGTGGATGTAGTGAAACGACGTTGCGCCACCCTCCTTATGATTCACTGCAACCTCAGCGGAGCGGCGATTCCAATCAATCACGTTGGGCCAGTCGCCAAGCCGGACATAAATATGGGATGGCATATGCAGGGCATGGGGCACGTCTGGAGCAATCTCACCGTAAGATTCGACGATCTCTGGCGCATTTCCTCCGCGTCCATCGGCATCGGTGGCATGGATCGTGTAATGGACTGCCCCAGGATGGGTGGGATCGGTTTCCCAGGCAGTGCGCAGAACCTGCTCTGCCTCGTTGTGCAGCGCCTTTCGGTCGTCAGCAAATTGCGCCAGTGTCAGCCGCGAAAGCGCGTAAAACGTGGCAACGTCGAGATCCCCAGGGTAGGACGCATAAGCGGAGGCCATCCCCTCGATCCAACCTGCCAGCCGCGCCTGGACGCGGTCGGTCTCTGGCTCGAAAAAGGCGGCGGACGCCTCAATCAGCAATCGCTCACGCTCGTCCTCGACGTTTTCGCGCGCTTCCTGGATGGCCTGACGGCCCTGGGCGATATCATCCGCACTTGGCGTCGTGCTCCATAGCGGCTGAAACAGGGAAGTGGCTGTGCCCCAGTGCGCCATTGCGCAATTGGGGTCGGCCTGAATAATCGCTTCAAACTCGGCCTTGGCCTGGGCGTACATCATGTGATGCATCATTCCCAGTGCGTGATCGACATCAGCGCGCACATCTTCAGCACATTGCGCCTTGAAACTGATCGTGCCAACGGCATTTTCGCCGTTGGCCGTATGCTTATCGTGCGTAGCGTCCTGGTGCGCCGAAGCAGGAAGGGCAATGCTTAAAGTTGCGACAAATAGGGCAAAGCGGAAAGCCGTGTTCATGACGACACCCCCTAGAACCATTGAGTGGCGGGACCGGGCATGTCGTAAAACGGTCGGGGGCTGAAAACATACTGACAGTCATTGACCCTGCATGCTCAGCTACTACTACAAATCTAGTCCAATACCGGTTGATCGGCGAGAGGGGATTGCTCTGTTCGAAGGATGGGAGTCGCCGAGGCCCGCGCCTTACCGAGGTCGCCATGGACGACAGGCACCGTCTATTGACTGGGCCGAGATAAAGAAGCAGCGCTACTGCTGAGCAAGGGAGAACTGTTATTTTTCATCGCTACGTGTATGGTCCCGGCAAGTAGTGGCCTATGGCATGAACCATTGTCCATTGAGGATCCAGGGCTCAACTGCTTCATCAATGCGCCACGACCACGCACGCCAACCGTGCAGAGATACAATGGCATCTTCTGGATCCTCTGTTCCTGTGCCAAATGTCGGGTAATCACGGGAGCTTGCGGCTGTCTTCGTCGCTGAACTTTCAGGTGTACCCGACGCCATCGCTTCCGCATTGACGAGTCGCCCACGACCTAGGCCACCTACCGACACGATTCCAGCTTCATGCGCCGCTGTGTGCGCTCGGTGATGAAGATGCTGGGCCGCTCAGCAAGCCCAACGTCGAGGCCAAAATCTTCAGTCAGATGGTGCACGTGGAACAGGCAGTGCACTGTATCAACGGCGAGTTCCTGATGTTGGAGTGGCATCTCGGCCACGAGGTCCGGGTACCTGGCCGACAATATCAACGGGATCGATTTCACCAGTTACACTGCCCAGACACATGAGAAGCTGGCTGAGCTTGAAAATGAATAGAATGCCGAGAATCACCAATCGGCCGCCAATAGCATCACACCGCCAACTTAAGAGCATGCCCAGCCCGCCAAACGGAACGGCCATAAGGTCCGACACATAACCGCCTCATGGTTATACGACGTCAACTACTTTGGCCGGTTGTGCCAAAGTAGTTGAGTCTTTATATTACGAGAACACGTTATTCCAAGGTGGTAAATTTGCACTAGTGTACAAAGTGACCTGGATACTCACTTTGGCTTAGAATGCTCAGTGACCTGAATACTTATAACGCCCCCCTGAAATGGAAGCTTGCAGGTCAATTCGTAATATCCTGCAGGAGCACTCTGCCGAGCGACCAAACGATAATTCCCTCGTCCGTTTCGGGTGTGTTTAAAGCTATCCTGAATTCTTGTGGGAAGCGTTCCGCCCACACGATTTCCAAACATGTCCCTGCTGTAGAGTTCACAGTCGAGCGGGTTACGACGTGCATCTAGCGTGTGGTTGGTTTCTACACGGATCTGAACACTAGGCAGGCCGTTCGAGTTATGGGTGTTATGCCGTATGATCGGGCAAGTGACACTTCTTAGGGCACCACTGCCATCAAGGTTGAATGTTCCAACACTTCGATGCACGATATGGGGTAGTGACGCAGGTGAGTCTGGCTGTCACATACTGCCAGGAATAATAGTCATTATTTCTTCTGCGGATACTTCCGTTACGAAAAGTATAATTCCGATGATCGTAGTTAATATGAAATTTTTTTTCATGACTGATTCCTTTTTTACCAAATGCATAGTGTCTCAAAAGATTCTGCACTCAATTCCGGTAATTTGTATTTACACCCAAGCCATGGCCTTCACCAGACGTGGATCATTGTTGATAGGTAACCAACGACGTATAGGCATTATTTATAACTGCAGTATTAGAGTGATTTTTGTTGTCTGGCTAACTATCAGTGCCTACTACTATAACCGTAATTGGTTGACTTACGCTTTAAAGTAGAGCCTTCTTTCGATACAGGGATGTCATGGTGTGCTGTGATTTTCCTGATTTCTCAGCTATGCCAGCTCCCAGGGAAGTGCTTTCATCGCTCGCGAGCTGTACCTGCCGGACGCTCGAACACAGGATCGTTAATGCTGTAGCAAGGCCGGGATTCCCGATGAGGTCGGCTTTGCCAGCAAGCCGGAACTGGCCCGGCGAATGCTGGAACGGGCGCTTTATAATGGCATGCCTGCCGGCTGTGTCACCGGAGATGCCGTCTATGGGGGCAACCGTAGCCTTCGCCTTTGGCCCGAACAGCGGGAACAACCCTTTCGTCCTCGCCGTGCCATGCAATGAGCCGTTAGTGTGGCAGGGGCCAGAGTATATCCGAGCCGACGAGATAGCCGATGCGCTGCCACGCGATGCCTGGCATCGTCTTTCCGCCGGCAGCGGCAGCAAGGACGAACACTGGTACGGCTGGGCCATGACTCCCTTATGGCGTCTCCCATTAGCGGAAGAAGCGCCACACTGGGGCCATTACCTATTAATTCGCCAATCGTGCGCTGACCCCACCGACCGGGCGTTCTACATGGCGTTTGCTTCCCGCGATCAGGTCTCGCTGGATGCCCTGATCCGGGTCGCCAGCCAACGTTGGCCTATCGAGCAAGGCTTTCAGACCGCCAAGGGAGAAGGTGGCCTGGAGCAGTAGAAGGTCCGCCGCTGGTCGGGCGGGTACCGGCATATTACGCTCGCTCTTCTGGCGTATGCCTTGCTCGCTGTGATGCGCCAAACAGGCCATCAACGTCCCACCTACGAATCGACCTGACGCTTCCGGAGATCAGGAAGTGACTGATTCGCCTGGTGTGGCGGGGCATGGAAACCGCTTCGCATGGGTGGCATGGGTCCGACCGGCGTCGACGACATCAATACCGTGCCTGGCAGCGCCACCGTAGAAGGCGACAGAAGTATGCCGAAACTTCACAGCAATTACGGCTGTAGTAGTTTGGGTTGGGTTTTGAGGCCATAACCGACTCCTCTAGTTGCGCAGAGGGCCGGGCGTCCTGCTCTTTCAAAATTTCAACAAATAGTGTAAGCCATTCTCTTGTGCCGAATTTTTTCCTTTCTGCCAATCGAGCAGCCAGCTCGCGGCGGGGATGGCCGTGCCGGAAGCGAGGCCGAGCCCGGCCGTCGTCAGGGCAATGGGGGTGATCGGGGCGGCGAAGACTGCCAATAAGGCGGAGGCCGCGCCAATGCTGATGCCAGCAGCCGCAAGCAACCGCTTCGTGCGTTCAGTGAGCCCGGTATCAAGGGCTTTGCGGGCCTCGTCCAGTTCCCTGGCGATGGCGGGAATAGTCTTGCGTTCAAGCGTATTGGCGAAGTCAGCGCTCCACGGCTCGGACTCGATCTGGCGTGCCATCCAGCCTAACTTGTCGCGGGCCTGAGCTAGAGTGGCAGCGTGCCTTTGGCGGTGCTCCAGAACTTCCTCAAGAGGGATGATCGGGCTGAGGATGGGCAGCGTAAGTTGCGTATCGGTCAGCGTGGTAGCCGCCAGTTCATCGGTCTTGAGTTGGCGTGCCCGCACACGGTCGCTCACTACCTGCTGGATAGCCGGCTCTTGGGTGGCGCGGCGGAGCTTTAGCGCAAGGGCCTGGCTGTGGAATGGATTGTCGGCGATCGGAGTGGCGCCGGCGTGTAGCAGGCCGGTGAAGAGGGCGTGGTTCATCATGATTGACTCGCCGAGGGCCAGCGGTAAGTCGGCATAGCGGTACTCGACCGCGCCGTCGTAGCCTTCGCGATATTCGTCGTAGGCCTGGCCCGACTGGGCGTAGGCATAGTACTCGGCGGCCCCGCCCTCGCTGTGGTTGGTGGCAGTGCCCGACACCTCGCGGGCGAGATCGCCGAGCAGGTAACGCATGGCCTCGTCCTCCTTCAAGCCACGCGGTAGCTTGGCGAAGGAGAGCGTCCATCGCTGCTTGCCCGTCGCGTAGCTGTGGCCCTCGCACATGTGTAGGAACTCGGGGTCGGCCATGTCGCGACGGATGGCGTCGACGATGGCGCCGGCGTGCCGAGCGAGGGCCGCGGCGGGCGTCACCACCTCGAGGATGCCAGCGTCCTGAAGAAGTATCACAGCATCGCGGGCGACGTGGTCGGCCCCGACCGTGTCCCAGCTCGCGCCGACCGGGTCGAGAATGACCAGTTTGTCGAACCAGAGTGCCGCCACCTTCAAAAGTGGAAGCTGAGCATCCGTAAAAGAGGCGTAGGGAAAGTAGAAGAGAGTGTTTTCGTTCATGATTATTCCATAGTTAGTTGTTCTAACAGTTGATTTTTCTGGTTATATTTATCGTCCGCAGTGCTTTTAGTTAGTAGCGCTGCCTTGGCATACGCCCTGTTGTGGCAATTGAACCTAAATAAATTGGCGGTCATTTAGTTATTCCGCACAGTCGGCGCCGGGTGATGATCAGACGCATGCAGAAGCGGGTACAGTAGCGACGTAGCGGATCGCTGTCGTAGCCCTTGTCCGCGACCACGTACCGACAGCGCTTACGAGGACGACCCCGATCGCCGGGCAATTGCACCTGCTCAAGCAGCTCGAAGAAATGTCGCGAATCGGCCTGATGCCCCGCTGACAACGTGAAGCTCAACGGGAGCCCCCGAGCATCGCACAGCAGGTGCAGCTTGGTAGTCAGCCCGCCACGACTGCGCCCCAAGGCATGATCTGCATGATCTACCGGTTCTTCCGGCCCCCCCTTTTTACCGACACCCCCGGGGGCACGGGTCGCCCGACTCGACTTCGAATCGGCCATCCAGGCGTCGAGATCCATGAGCCCATCCTTGCCCAGGCGAAGATGCAGACGAGCCAGTGCCTGATCGAAGGTGCCGTCATCGCGCCACTGACGGAATCGCTGATAGTCGGTCTCCCATGGGCCATAGCGCTCCGGAAGGTCCCGCCGCTTGGCCCCGGAGCAGAGGATCCAGAAGATGCCGTTGAGTATCTTGCGGTCGTCTCGTCGTGGACGCCCCATGACCTGCGGCGGGGAAACGAACTCCTCGATCATGCGCCAGCGCTCGTCGGAAAGTTCGTGATGTCCTGCCATACGCGCCTTCCCTGTCATGACAGGAGGTGGTGTGGCAATCATGGCTTTTCAGACAGAACGTAGACAGCTTGTGGCTCGGGAGTCCAGAAGGTGGCGGCCCTCATGGGCAAGACGGCGGCTCGGGCGGCGGAGCGACACAGCGGGGCGAGGGCTCGGTTGCTGTATAGCCGAAGACGAGCCAGGCGTTGCAGATCTTCAGTGCCCTCGGGTCGAAGGCGAGCACGCCGAGCACGGTGTCATGGCCCGCCAGCTCCACCGGGTCGATCTCCAGGACGCCGTGGAAGAAGCCCGGCCAGGCGGCGTCGGCCACGCAGTCCACGGTGAAGACCCCTTCGCGGCAGGTGTCGGGTCGGATCGTCTCCACCCGCTCGCTGGCAAAGAAGATCGCCCGCAGCGGGCGGCTCGGATCGGCATCCGGCGCCTCGCAGAGTATCTCGATGCGTCCGACCACGGGCCGGCGGTTGCCGGTGAGGAAGGGAAACATCGCGCGGTCGAGGGCGAGGCCGAGATAGTCGGTCCCTTCCCTCGACATCCCGTGGTGCCCCGGAGCTGCCATTCGCCGCCACCGCCCGGGCATCTCGCGCTTCGCGTCAATGAAGCGCTGGCCCGACCCCGGTAGATACCGCCGTGCGCACTCCCAGGCGGCGGCGCGAAGGAGATGGCCGCCCTCATGGGCTACGTAGCGCATGTGCAGTACCAGATCAGCCACCGTCTCGAGATCGAAGCGGTTGGTTTCGGGGGGCAGCTCGATGCAGAGCCGGCATACGGCTCCCTGATACTCAAAGGGTAGATAGCGCAAATCGTTCAGATCGAGCGAGAAGAGCCCCGCATCCTCTTGACCCGAAGACGTGGCAATCGCCTCCGCCGCGCCATAAAGATGCGCCACGCGCGGATCGTCGGGCAGGGGTTCGTAGCCCGAGTTGCAGCCCATGTCGTCGCAGCAGCGATGGTCGGCCGTGCGTACCTCCGGGCTCACACGGATTGATGATGCGAGCAGCATGACCTTGCACTGGATTCCCTGATAGGGGCCAACCACACAAGGAAGGCTCACGGCAAGGCTGCGGATGCGCCGCAGGTAGTGCCCCGGATAGTCGAGGTCGAAGAGCCATTCGGGTAGCTCGACCACGCAGCGCCCGGTGGCGACGAGTTGCAGGAAGGCGGTAGGGAAATGCTGGCGTAGCGAGATGTGCTTGGTGAGCTCATAGGGGCGTCTGTCACGGTCCTCATAGGCCTTCTGCATGCGTGCAAGTGCGAGGCCCAGTCGGTCGCCGTCGAGGAGTCGCTCATGCAGGCTGTCGGGTGCATCGAGCGACACAAAGCGTTCGGTCGAGAGCTCGCGCTCGAAGTTGAAGGCGGCCTCGGCGTCAAGCGCGCAGACGAGCGCCAGATCGTGGCACTGGGCGTGGAGTGCCGCGAGCTCCTTCTGCATCCACAGGAAGAGCTCATGGCTGGTGAACTTGTCGCGCAGAAAGTTGTGCAACTCGGCGGTGTTGGCGATGCTCGCCCGATGCGCGTTGAGCTCGCGCAGGGCGGCGTCGCGACGGCGCTCGGCGGCGAGAATCTCGCGCTCGTTGCGGGCGACGTCGATGGTGACGACGTCGATCTGGTGGCGCCATTCGTCCTCGCGCCGCTCCCAGCCATCCTTGGTCAGCCCCAGCGAGGCCACCGTGTTGACGATATCGGCAGCGACGTTCACCACCGTTCCGATCGAGGAGAAGATCATCGCGAGCTTCTTGCCGGGCGGCAGGGTGACGAAGTTGCATGGAAAGCCCACATTCGGATCCGGGATAAGGTTCATCGCCTGGCCGATTGCCTCCACCACATTGCCGGCGGCGCGCAGCCCGGTCGCGGTACCGATCAGCGGCTCGTATTGCGATTCGCCCGAGAGGAGCCCCGCCGCGAGAAGGTTCTGGTAGTAGGTGAGGTTGGTGATCGAGGCTTCTTTCGACTTGCGAAGGGCCTGCACCGTCCAGTCCGTCTCGCGCCACTGGTTCTGGCGGATCTCGAGCATTAGATCGTTGATCTGGCGCTGATGCTTGGTAGTGAGCTGGGAGAGGAATTCCGCATCGCCCGATTGAAACGCCTGCTGGAGCGCCCGGCCGAGCTGGGCGCATTCGCCGGCCACCCTCCGGGCGCGCTCGACGAGCACGGTGAAGCGGTGCGGGCTCTTGCGCCGGCACCATTGCGCCACATCAAGGCAGGGGTCGCCCGAGAGCTTGCAACATTCGCGGGCGAGATCCTCCGAGAAGTAAGGCTGCACGGCCCAGGGCCGGCTACACTTGTGGCGATGCGAGTCGAGGCAGGCATGGATGCGCCCCTCGATGTCCTCGGCCTTCTCATAGAGGCACATCAGCCGCGGGTTGAGCGGTGCGCAGGCGAGCGTCACGTCGCGGACCGGCAGGGCGGGCGCCTCGCCCGGCTTGACCACGACGGTCTTCGGCATCGCGCCGAGGACCCGCCGCGCCGTGTCGGCCAGAAGCCGCGCGCGTTGATAGACTTCAGGCGTATCCTTGCGGATCAGAGCCTCGGCCCAATGAAGCAGGATCTCGCCATAGAGCATCATCACGAGCCGACGCTCGGCGCGGGTGTCGGAGACCGGGTCGCTCGGGCAGCAGCAGATGCCGGGCCGCGGCAGGAGGACGGGGTTGATCACTGCAGGCACAGGGACCGGAAGTTCGGGATCATCCGGGTCGTCGGGATCATCCGGAAACGTGGGATCGGGCAGGCGTGGGCGATCGCAGGCCGCCCAAATATTGTCACCCTGAAGAGTCGGGAACTCGAGCTCGAGCCACTTCAACGCGTCCTCATAATGGCAATGGGCGGCTAGATGCTCGGCCACCGCGAGCACCGCCCCGAAGGTCTTTTTGGGCAGCACCGGCGCACCGGGACAGGCGAAGGCAAACCAAGGGAAGGCCGCAAGCCCACCGGGAAGCGCCGGGACATCCGCCGGTTGAAGCGCCGGCAGGGGCGTTGCGGTATCGGGGGCAATGTCGTAGCGGAAACCCGGCACGGGATCGTCGGGATAGCCGATGCGCGCCTCGCCGCCCTCGACGTCGAAGAAGAGGGAATCAGCCTCGCGGCCGCGGAAGCTGATCTCGGGTAGGCTGGCGGCAAGACCCTCGCTCAGCAGCACCCCCTCGCTCGACCGCCGCGGCGGCTGGAACTCGCCATTGTGCACGCGGCTCCAGTTGAGCCTTGCGATACGCCGCGGCGCCCAGGCGAGCGCGCCGGGGAGCGCGGTCTCGTCATGCCAGACCGTGTCGGGGACGGGCCGTTCGCCGCCGTCCTCCGGCACGATCTCGTCGTCGTTGATCAGTTGGCCGTCCTCGTCGAAGAGCGTTCTCGATACCCATTCGGCCTGCTGCTCCGCGTCTTCGGGGAGGTATTCCTCGGAGACGTCGATCCAGAAGTAATACTCGTCGATCATCGGTGGGTGGTCGCGCCCACAGCACTGGCAGCACCAAGACGGTGCAGACCGGTCACATTTCGCCGTATAGCTCGCCGAGGCGGCAGGCAGGGCGGCGGCCGCCACGCGCAGGAACTTCGCCCCGAGACGCACCGGCGCTTCGAACCACATCGGCAGGGACTGGCCGGCTCCTGTCGCGAGGCTCGGCTGGGTCGCCGA
The DNA here is from genome assembly GCF_900116705.1 of Halomonas korlensis. GTDB lineage: Bacteria > Pseudomonadota > Gammaproteobacteria > Pseudomonadales > Halomonadaceae > Halomonas > Halomonas korlensis. The sequence continues at coordinate 9,684 of NZ_FPBP01000020.1, forward strand.
GGCGATGCCGGTCGGGTGGGTGAAGAGGATCACCGGATCGGACTCGTCGTCGCCGGGCCGGCGCGGGCCACCGTCAAGCGGTGCGAGCCAGTTGGGCCGTGCATGCCGGTCGGGAATGCCCATGAGCCCGATCCCCTGGCGCGGCGGCTCGAGCCGCCGCTGGGTAGCGGGCTCGCGCTTTTGCAGGAGCGTGAGTGCTTGGGCGGGGGCCAGATCAGCACTCGGCCAATGCACGCCGCCGCCCGGAACTGGCAGGGTGAGATCGCTCCGCCGCAGCTCGCTTTGCAAAAAGCGCATTGCTTCGGAGCCTTGCGCGACGGCCTCGGCGGTCCAGCCGATCCAGTTCTCACGGTAAATATCGCGGCGCTTGCAGGCCTGCCAAGTGCGGAAACCGGCGAATTTTCGGTCCCAGGCCATGGCGAACCCCGCCCCGGGGGTGAACCCCGCCTCGCGTCCCAGCCGCGCGCGGTCAACAAAAAGCTGCAGCGCGGTGATCGCCTCCTCGACCCGTGCAGCCTTCTGGCATAGGCCGGCCTCCACGTCGAGCAAGAGGAGGTCGGAGAGATCGCGTGCTATCGTCGCAAACCCGCCCCAGGGAAGCGCCACGCGGTTCATCGCGGTGAGGAAGGCGACCAGCGCGTCGCGCCCGCGCTCCCGCAGCCCATCATTGAGCCGCTCGATCTCCTTGTAGCGGCGTGGATCGTCGTTCTCGATGCAGCCGTCTCGATGGAACTTCGTGAGATTGGCAAGCCCCGCCATCTCTACCGGATGCGCTGCCCAGAGATGCGGCTCGGCCCCCCCGATATCGGCCTCCAGAAACGCCGCCCGCAGCCCCCGCAGCCAGCGATCGGCATGCCAGACGCGTACGGCCCAACGGTCGTCGATCAGATCCGGGCTGGTCACTTCGAATGTGAGCGAAACCTGCGCAGGATCAAAATACCTCAGAACCAACGGCACATGGCGGATGTTCACCCCGATATGGCGCAGAAGTTGGGCGGGCTCGTCGACATGCGCCTCGGCAGCCTCGTGAAAGAGGAGCGAGGCGGAGGGCTCGGGGCTTGTCCCGGTGGCTGCGCGCATCACCGAATAGTCGAAGAGTCGCTCGAACCAGTCGAACAGCGCAGCCATGCGCTGCGGGCTCGGGTCGACGCGCTGATCTTGCGCCGGCGTCGGGGGCGCGTAATTGTCGAGCACCGGGAAAAGGTTCATGTCGAAGTCCGCGCGGTGCGTCTGGAACCCGCCCCCGGGGTCGAAATGCGTCTGGCCGGAGAATGCGGCGGGCTGGCTCAGCAAGTAGCCGAGTTCCGACTGGCCGCTGTCGGCAATAGAAATCGCCCCGAGATCTAGCCGGTCAGCAAAGAGCATCCCCTTCACGACCCGCTTCAGCGTGCGGCGCATCGAGCGTAGGCTCACCACATGGCGCAGCCCCAATGCGCCCAGCACGCCGGGCGAGGAGATGCCGGTGTCGAGCCCGTCATCCATCCGCTCGCCGATACCGATGAAGAGCTTGTCATGCGCGATCACCGCCCAGTCGCCGCCTGCATCGGGGCCGTCATACTTGATCTGGAAGCCGGTCGTCTGCGGGCAGACATCCTCGGGCCCGTCGAGCACCAGATCGAGGCGCTCGAACTCGATCTCGATGTCGTAGAACCCGCGCTCCAGATGGATCGGCTTGGCGCATTCGGCCGGCGCCTCCTCGTCATGATTGTGGGCGAGCAGCACCCACTCCTTCTGGCCCTGGGCAAGCCGCACCCGCCAGCCATGGAATCGCCGCAGCTCCTCGAAATCGGGGTGCTCGGCGCCGGGCCGCGGGGCGCCGGCGCGGAACCCGTACTCGCCCCCCTCTTCGATCAGCAGCACCCCGCGCCAGATCAGCGTGAAGGGCTCGGCTCCGCCCACCGGCGTGGCGTAGGAGTTGCCGAATGCAAAGCCGTTGCGGATCGCGACATGCTCGAGCTGTTCGGCCGTCAGCGTCGTGGTCATTGCCGGAATCAGCACTGGCAGTGGTGCGTTCGCCGCATTCTCTGCCTCACCAAAGGCGTCGAGCCCGCCGCGGGTCTCGCGCCAGCGGATGAGCGGCCCGGCCCCGCGATACTCCGCGATGAGTCCGGTGCCGACCACCCCATGCAGCGCGTGGAACGCGCCGCCATTGGGTCGCGGCCCCCAGAGGGCGCCAGGTGCCGCACCGCTGTCATCCTCCCAGGGAGCGGTGGCGGTGTTCTCGTCGGCCCAGAGATGGCGCAGGATCAAGAGCGCCGTCTCCGCCCCGTCGTGTTTTACATCGCCGGTGATCCGGTCGAGATGCCCCGCGAGATGCTCGGCCATGGCAAGGCTGCGGGCATGGAAGCGGGCGAAGCTCTGCCGGAACCAGGCCCATCGCGTCTCCTCGTCGGGCGCCTCGAGAAGCGCCTGTTCGGCCTCACTGTGGTTCTCGAAGAGGAACCCGAAGAAGGCGAGGAGCCGGCGCGGCGCCATGTAGAGATCGCTGATCGCCTGGCGTTCCTGCGGGTTGAGCTGGCGGATTCGGGCGAGCTTGACGATCACCGCGGCGTCGACGAGCGGCAGGGCTGTCTCCAACTCCTGACTTGCGACAAAGTAGCGGAACGGCCCCTCGGGCGTGTTCCACATCGCCTCGGAGGTGGCGGCTGAGGCAAGCGGCTCGCGCCAGACCTGGTCGGCAGGCGGCACCGGCGTGCCCTCGGACTCGAGCAGATCGGGGAAGAAGCGCTGGCCGAGCTCCACCCAGCGCGGGTCGCCATCGGGCAACCCGTAGGTGGTGCGCAACGTCTCGCCGATGCGCGCCCAGCTCCAGCCCTCGGGCTCGGCCTCGACCGCAAGAAGCGAGTCGCGCAGCGCAAACAGCGAGCTTTCCGCCTCGTTGTCGGGCAGATCGAAGGGCAGGTCGAGCGCCTCGTTGGGCGTCTGGGCCGGGAAGGGATCGTCACCCTGAAGCCGCGGATCGGCGGTGAAAAGGAAGAGGAGCTCGCCCACGCCGAATTTCGAGGCATAGATCTTGGCGAGGATCTCGGCAATCCGCTGGGTGCTGGTCGGCCGGGCATGCCATTCGAGGCCCGGCGTGCCGGGATCGAACCCCGCGAGCCGCGAGAGCGGGTCGAGATTGCGCTGCAGGAGCTTGAGGAACTCGGGCAGCCGGCAGGGGCAGCGATAGACCCCCAGCGCGTATTGCTGGATCTGGTTCATGAGATGCCCGACCGCCCAGTCGAACTTTGTGGCCCCCGGCGACCAAAACGCCAGGAGATGCGTGCGCGCCGCTCCTATGGCCGTGGGCGAGGGCGGATCCTTGGGGTCGGTCAGCTGCAGGGAGAAGTCGCGGCGCAGCATCAGGAAGGCGGCAAGCTGCGGAATGAAGCCAGCATTCGCGGTGTTGCCGTTGAAGAGGGTCAAGACGCTTGCGGTATCGGCTAGCTCGGCAAAGCTTAGCGTGGTATGCGGTGCGCGGCCGAGGCTTCGCCGGAGCCGGATGAAGACCGAGAGGCGCTTGAGCGGCCCGAAGAGGTCGGGATCCTCGGGGAACTCGATGAGGTGCTCCTCAAGGCAGCAGGGCTCGCACTCGGGCAGCACATCCTCCCGGCGGTGCCGGACACGGAGCGTGACGAAGCCCGAGAGCACCAGATCGCGGAACTCGCAGTAGCTCAGGCAGGTCCGTTCCAGAAACACCGAGAGGATGCGGACCTCGTCCATCCAGGCATTGGGGTTGTCGTCCGGGGGGGGCGGAAACCCGAAATGCGAGGGGAGCGCCGCCGGGCCGAGCTGTCCCGGGCTGTAGAGTACGTCGAACTCCTCCTGCGAGATGCCGAGGTACTCGAGCGCCAGGGGTCGCGTGACGGGCAGACGCCAGAGATGGCTGCGGAACTCGGCGGGCGGCGTGGTGAGACCATGCACGAACGCGTGGATCTCGCGGGTAAAGCCCCGCATCGTGGCAAAGCGACTGGTGCGGAGCGTGTCGAGCGTCGAGCGGGCCACGTCGAGCGGCTGGTTGTAGGGCAGAACGCAGGCGGTGAAATCCTCCGCCAGAGTGTCCCAGGCGGTCTGCTCGGCAGTCGGGGTAGCGGGGGTGGAATGTTCAGGCAGCGCGCAGAAGAGGGTCTGCGCGTCATGCACTGTGGCGCCATCGGGCGGCGTCGGGTTGGTGCTGAGCACATGCCCGCCGACCGCATCTCGGTTGGAATCGTGCACTGCGCCGGGAAGCGTGCCCGCCGCCACTATGTGCTCAAGGGACTCATTCACAATGTCGATCACCGGGATCGGGATGCAGGCATTGGAATGGCTCGCAGCCAGAGCGCCCAAAGGCCCGCGCCTCGCGGCCAGCGCCACAGCGAGCGTCGTTCCGTCCGCCAGCGGATCGTCGCAGGTCGCCGCGTCGGTGACCTGCAAGAGCTCCTTAAGATAAGCGACCGGCCCCAGCGGCGAGAGATGCTTGGGCGGGATGCAGTTGACGAGCGACCCCCAGGGGTTGACCGGCGCGAAGGGGCCGGCGGGTTCGAGTGGCTGCGCGCCTTCAGCCTCGGCATTGGCAAGGATCGTGGCAGCGTGCTCATGCGCGACCGTGCCGATGAGCGCGCCCGAGAAGGCGGCGTTGTCGAGCCCGTCGAGATCGGCGGACCGCACGAAGCCGCGCACCCAGAGCGCCTCGGCCACCGAAAAGCGCAAGGGCTCGGGAGCGATCCCAACGGTCAGCGCAAGCACCGATTGGAGGCAGGAGAGCCAGCCGAGAAACGCCTCGCGCCCCTCCGGATCGTCGGGAAAGAGCGCGTCGACCGCCGCGGCGTCGGCCACCGGGTCGAAGGCCTCGACATCGACGCCGAGCGCCGCGAGCAGATCGTCCACCGGCGGATCGAGAAGCGGCAAGCTGCCGGGGGCGGCCGGATCGGGGGCGGCAAGCGCCACGGCCGCATCGAAGAAGCGCCGCAGATGGCGCAGGAAGGTCTGGGTCTGCTCGGAGACCGAGCCGGGATGGGTGAACGGCGGCAGCAGCGCCGGGTTGCCAGCAAAGAGTGCCGCCCACTCGCCATCCGGCAGGGCGCGCAGCCCGGCCACGCTGGAGATGCTTATCGGCGCGCTCGTCAGTGCCGTGATGAGATCCTGGTGGTCGTCGGTGACCGCGCAAAGGACGAGCGCGAAATGCCCGTCCGCCTGCACCGCGGTCATGCCGCTCCAGAAGGCGGCGATGTCCGAGGCGGACTCGGCCAGCCAGCCGTTGACGAGGTCCAGCTCGGGTGACCCGGTGACAGGGCATTCTGGCAGGCCGGTCTCGCGCGCCCCGCCAAGAGCGATCAGCCGACGCGCCGCCTGATGGATGGTGATCAGCCCGGTATCGTCGACGATGCCGTTGTGAAGCGCCTCCTCCAGCGTCGGGACTGTCGTCTCCTCGGAGCCAAAGAGCACCATCTTGCGGCGTTGCGCCGGGGCGACCTGCAGCGGCAACGTGGCGGTCAGCGCATAGACATAGGCAGCCGGCACCGCGAAGTGGGCGGAGGCGACGAGTCCTGTGAGCCGGATCCGCGCGGTGGCACCGCCCACATCTGCCGGATCGACCGGCACAGAGAGCACGGCTGCATCGCCGAGCGGGGCGGAGGCGAGTTCGGCCTCGATGCGCAGGGCCGCAGACAGCGTGAAGACGAAATTGGCCAGTCGCTCGGCAATAGCGTCATTGCCGACCTGATAGGTCTTCAGATCGCCCTCGAACGACGTGCGCGCGCGCTCGCTGGCGTCGTTCGCGGCGAAGGGCTCGGTGTAGATGTGATCGACCGCGAGATCCGGCGCAGGCAGCGGGCGCGCAGCCCGATCCCAGACGATCTCGTTTGCTACGTGCCGCGCCAGGATCGGCGTCAGATTAGCGATGTCGTTCGTATCGCCCGGATCAGCATTCAGCACCTGCTCGACCGCGGTCCGCAGCTGGTCGAAATTCGGCGCCGTGCCGTCCTCCGGCACGTTAAGCGTCCCACCGGTCTCCAGCCCGGGCGCCGGCAGGTAGAGGTAGAGGCTGACAAAGGGCTGACCGTTGAGAGTGAGACCCTGATAATCGATCGGATCGCCAGGAAGGCCACCCGGGCGCATGGGGATGTTGAAATAGCGGCGCTTGTGCTGGATCGTCGCACCGGACCGCTGGAGCGTGATCCGGAGGTCGACCGTGTTGTGCTCAGCCGGGGGCACACCGGCTTGCACCTCGATCAGTGCGGTGGCCACGGAGAACATCACGTTCCCGGCAGCCGGATTGACGGGATGCAGGCCGAAATGCTGGATGACCCGGGTGTCGGGGTCGTGGATCGGCTGATTGATTAGCGGCGGGTTCAGCGGCGTGGTGGGCTCGATGTATGCTGCCGTGCCCAATTGCGATGCAGGCGCGTTGGCGCCTGGATCCTCAAAGGAGGCGTCGAAAACGGTGACGGAAAGCCCGCTGAGGTAGTCCGTGAACGCCTCGGGCGAGACCGGGTGTTCCGGGAGAAGGCGGATGGCGATGAGGCGTGGCATGATCTATCCCTCCATGAGGCCTACTGTGGCGGGCTCGCGTATCTTGCGTTTGGCCTTCGTCAAGAGGCGAAATGCAACCGGAGACGAAGTGAACTGGTTGCGATGCCTCCGTTCGTTAATCAGATCGAGCATGTCGAGGCCGTGGCGTTTTCTCCTGCACCAGCATGACGTTGGGACCTGAGATGCCTTCGCGCAGCGGCACGGCACGGCCTTTGCCCGCGCCATCTAAATGGCCTAAGAGATGGCTCGCGAACAGGAAGGTGGCCCAGGCTTCCGCGCCGGCGAGCGTGGCGTAGCGGTCCCCCAGCACGACCGGGCCCACCTAACCCATCACCACATAGGTGAGCAGCGCGCCTGGCAGCAGGATGGAGAAGAAGTCCATCAGGCCGATGAAGAATTTCTGGGGATCGAAGTTCATTCTTTCCTGGTCTATCGCTCGCTTGTTAGTTCCTTCTCGTTGGCCGTCGTTGCTGATGCCCGTCGTTTCCCTTGGTCCTACGGGTTCTCATAAGGCCGCGCCGACGGCACACCCAACGGGACCAAAAATGCAGCCCTTGGCTTTCCAAGCGACAAAAAGAGCAGCAGCACCAACGGCCGTACCAACCGGTATGTACCAAGGCACCGGATCGGGTTCTGAGACACGAATCCGCGGCTGCTCAGTATCCCGGGCACGGACACGTTCTACCACAGGCTCTCGCACGGGAACTCTCACCGGTACAGGTCGTGCCCCTAAGTGATATTCGATGATTCCAGGAGAGGTGAGCTGCAATCCGATGTAAGCAGTTCCCATAGTGCCAGGCACATCGATTGGCGAAAGGATGTCTGGATGTTGGGCGGCCACGTCATACAGCACCGTACCAACCTGTGGTGTAACCAGACCAACCCCTGGAATCAGACCGTTGTCAAAGTAGTCTACGTAGCGTTGCACTTGCTGCGCATGTTGCAAGCCTGATGACGAGCCGCCGGGTTTGAGGTCATACACATGCGCTTCGAGCGCAGAACTCGCAGGAGATGTCACGGGTGGAACAAGTACTGTCAGATCTATGAACCCTGCGCTCTGACCGGACTTCGATCCCCCGTAAAGCGTCGGCGCTTCAACCATGCTAGGAATTCCATGTCCCGCTAGTCGAGCTGCCAGGATAGGCAAGACGACTAGATGGACAGGCGTGCCAATATCGGCACTATTGTCTGGCATCCAAAATATGCCTGCCGCTGCTAGCGTGGCTTTTTCGTCTTCGGTAATGTTTCCACCCAATGGAATTCTGTTTGACACATCACCTTCAGTTGAGGTGTCTGTAGTGATGGAAGAAGTAGAGTGCTCTGGCTCTGGAAATGAAGCTGGAGGAAGGTAACGTTCTTCCTCTGACAAAGATTGCTGCAACGCCTCCTCGCGAGCGGTTGACTCCGTTGGGTCGATACATGATTGCATTGCCGGGTCACACTGGGTTCCCGTTGGGTCATTAAACGTGAGCGGATTGTTTCGGCCATAAGGAAATAGATTCGCTCCATCGACCAACCCTTCAGGGTCAGCGCTTGTCCACCGTCCCAACCACGGCGAGTAATACCTCGCCCCGTGATAGCAGAAGCCGCTCTCTTCGTCCTGCTCCTTTCCGGTGTAGCGATATCGCTTCGCCGTCTCCGTCTGGCTGCGTACCGCCTGATAGGTCGAGCTGCCGTAGGGAGAGTATTCCTCGTAGGAAATGATCTGCGACTTCCCATCCAACTCTAGACTGGCCGAGCCGAGGTGGTTGCCAAACTGGTAGCGGATCAATTGCCGCGGTGCCTGGTCATTGCCCGCCGTGTCGAGCGTGCGTGTCTCGACCAGGGCGATGCGCTGCTTGTTGTCCATCACGTGAAGCGTCTCGCGTTCCAGCGTGGCGGTGTTGGCGCCGATAGGGCCGCCGTACCTGCGGAAGATCTCGAAGCCACCGAGGTAGATGCGCTCTTCGATGCGGCCCGGCGATTTCTCCCATATCTTGCGCACGCGTTGACCCGAGGCGTCGTAGACGTAGTAGGCCGCGCCGCTGCCACCCAGATCGGTCTGACGCAACTGGTCCTTGTAGTCCCAGTGCATGTTCGGCCCGGCCAGGCTGCCGCCCAGGTGCGGCATGCACACGATGTTGCCGTGGGCATCGTGCTGGTAGGGCTCCGGCGCAGACGCGACCCCGTTGCCCACCTGTGTGCTGCCCAGTCGGTTGCTCTGTTTGCCCCCTTCGATCAGGCTGGCTTCGCCGTAGGCGTAGCGACGCGTCCAGCCTAAATGGGCCGGGTCGCTGCCGCGGTGCTGCATCTGCAGGAAGTTGCCGACGGCGTCGTACACGTAGCGCTCGATGTACGAGCCCATGGCGTTGCCGTCGTTGGGGCTGAACCGGCCGGCAGCATCCGCACTCAGCAGGCCCACGCGGCCGGCGTCGTTGTGCGAGTGCGCGATAGGCGCGCCACCCTGCCCAAGGTGCTCGCGGCCGCTCGCCTGAATCAGGCGATAGAGGGCGTCGTACGTATAATCGTTGCTCGACTCGACGCGCCTGTTCTTGAAGTAGACGGTCTGCTGCGCGTCATCTCGGATGTGGGTGACGTTGCCGGCGGGGTCGTAGGTGTAGTGCAGGTTCTGCAAGTGGCTGCCCGGCCATCCGGCCACGGGTGGCTGCGGATCGTCAGCTGGGAAGGCGGCCGCGTCGCGACGGGTGAGTAGCTGGGTGAGCCGGAAGGTCTGCGGGTCGTAGCTGTAGAGGGTGCTGGCGCCGTTCTTGTAATCAATGCGCTGACGCTGGCCCTTGGCGTCGTAGTCGATGTTGGCGACGCCGACCGGTGATGCGGCCTCGGCGGCAGGGTCCAGGAGTGCTGCGGGCTCGGCGGCGCGTTCCAGCCACACGTCCACCCGCTCCAGCAGGTTGGCCTCGTTGAACACCGGCTGGGTGACGTTGATCTTGTTGGGGTGTCCGGGGCGGGTCAGGCTGCTGTGCGGTGCGACGGACTGGATGGGGCGGTTGAGCGCGTCGTAGCGGGTGCTGCCCTCGAAGAACTCGGACTCGAGTTGCGGCTCGGATGGCTGTGACCAGTCGGGGACGGTCTTGTAGCCGCTAATAAGGTGGCGCGTGCTGCGCAGCAGGTTGCCCTTGAAGTCGTAGGCCTCGATAGGGTTGCCGTTGGCATCGAGCCGGGCGTTCGTGGCGACGCCGGCGGAGCCGAAGTGGCGGTGGATTCGAGTGCGCAGGTTGAGCGCTTCCGCGTTGGCTAGGCTTTCGCCGTACTCGATCCTATCGACCAGCAGCGCGCCGTTCAGTGTGCGCGGGTCGGAATCCGTAGTCGTGCCGCGCACGGTCTGCTCCACCGGGCGGCGCAGCGCGTCGTAGGTGGTCGTGAAGTTGTGGCCGCGGCTGTCCCAGGCGCGGATGGGGTTGCCGGTCACGTCGCTGAGCATCCAGCGCGCGCCCGCCTCCATGCTGAGCTGGTGGATGCGGTTGCCCAGCATGTCGTAGGCGTAGCGCATGACGACGCGCTGTTCGAGCGCACCTGTCGGCAGATGTTTGACAAGCAGTTTTCGTTCGTCGAGCACGGCGCGCTGGTTGCCTTCGATGTCGAGCTCGACGCGGGTGGCGAAGCTCTCCTCGGTGCCGTCGAGGTCGTGGCCGGCGCAGACGACGCGGTTACGGGCGACGGTCAGGAAGGGGCGGCCCAGCGCGTCGAAGTGCGCGGTGGTGGGCGTGTCAGCATGGGCTGCGGCGAGGGTGGCAGCTGCCTGCTCATGCGGGCCGAGCGCTCCGCCGCCGCGCTGCGCGTGCCAGGTCAGCCAGGGCTTGGTCAGATCGACGGGCAACGCTTTGAAGTATTTCTCCACGTAGCCGCTGATGTCGGGGTCCGTGCGCGGATCTCCGGTCTGATCGTTGCGGGCGGCGCAGGTGTCGTTGAAGTCGTAGGTGGTCTGCTGCCAGGGGTCGAAGACAACCTTCTCGTAGGTGTGGTTCGGGTGGAGTGTGGCGATGACGCGCTCGGCCGGGTCGTAGAACAGCACCGGGCTGACGCCGTGGATGGCATTGAACTCGTAGCCATGCGTCGCGCTGAAGAACGGCTCGTACTGGCGAACCGGCTTGCCCTTGTTGTTGAAGATGGTCCAGCCGCTGCCGACCCAGCGCGGTGGGCCAGCCACCCCATGCACCTTCTTCGGCTCGGCCTGGATCTTCTGCTGGATCTCGCGGCCGAAGCCGTCGGAATAGGAGAAGCTGAGCTGGACCTTGAGCCCTTGCGGCGGCAGGGGAGCGCTTAGGTGAGTCTCGCGCGCCAGCGTCGCGGCACACGGTGGCTGCCACTGGGACGGATCGTTTGGGTTCGCTTGCTGGGTGCGACGAAAGCGATCAAGGTCGTAGACGATGCGCGTGGTGGCGCCTTGCAGCAGCGCCGCTGCGCTGGCATGCGGGTCTGGGGCGTTGAAGAAGGCGTCAAGCTGGGCTTGCGTTAGATCGGTGACGAAGCCGCTCAGCGAGTCGCCTTCCACGGGGGCCGGAAGTGGCTCCCCCATCACAGTGGTGCCCACCACCATACCCAACGTGTCGAATGCCACCTCGGTCTGGTTGCGGTTCGGATCGCTCGCGAGGCGCGGGTGGAGGACGCGGTAGTCGTTGACATTCACCGTCACCCGGTTGTCGAGCGCGTCGCGGGTCTCGATCATCAGCAGATCGCTACCGTCGAAGTCGACGAAGGCGTCCTGGCCGAAGGGGTCGCGGTAGCGGCGCGGCAGGAAGAAGTGCTGCTGCGCCTGCGCCAGCTCGGTTGCTGCATCGTCGGTGGGATTCGTGCTGTAGAAGGACCGCTCCGAGGGAATCCACCAGTGGTCGTCGGCATCGGTCGCGGGGAAGCGGCCGTCGGCCTTGAGCGTCTGGCTTCGCAGGTAGCCGCCCTGGTTACCGGCCTGGCCGCCGAGCACGGCAGCAGGATCGGGGAGCAAGGGCTCTGCCGGTTGACCCGCACGCGGGCGCTGGAAGACCTGCGCCAGCAGCCCGGGGGTGAAGGCGAGCTTGTAGCTCTCCCCGGGCAGGGCCAGCGGCTGCACCTCCCCCAGAGGTAGCAGACCGCTCAGGTCGTCCCGGCGGTAGAGCGTGCGCAGCCACTCGATCGGGCGGCGGCAAGGGTTGGCGGTGACTGCGGCTTCGTAGGCGACCTGGTCGGTGGGCGTGTGGCGCAGACGGGCGGGTGCGGCGGGATCGGGTTCGACGAAGTCGGAGGCCTGATAGCGGCCGACCGGTCCGGTGGGCGAGTAGCCGGTCAGCTCGAAGGTCTGTGCTTCGCAGGGCAGCGGCGTACGGTAGCCGTCAGCTTCATCTATGGCGTTGGTAACGCTTTTCTCGGTGTAGGTCAGGAGAGCGAGGGTTTGCTTGTTGCGGTCATCAACCGTGGGCAACGATGGATCGGGCTGGCGACGACCGTAGCCGACGGCGACCTCCTTCAGCACATTGTCGAAATCATCCACCTCCAGCGTCAGGGCGTGCTGGATGCGCGGGTCCGCTGGGTTACGTTCGTAGTGGTAGGTTATGACCTCAAGCGGGTGGGTGAAGTAGACGGCGTGGCGGTTGTCGGCGCGAGGTTGCAGCGGGCGGATGGTAAAATCCTGCTCGATGACGGTATAGGGAATGCAGGCGCGTTGCTTCGCCTCCTCGGATGCGTCGGGCCCGGCGTCATCGGCATACAACTCCTGGCGCAGCATCTGGCCCTTGAGCGCCCGGCAAGCCTCGCGCTCTTCTTCAAGTGTCAGTCCATCAGAGAGATGCGTATCGGGGAGCAACAGGTTGCGGAAGGCTTCGTCGCTCAACCCTGGTTCGCGGTAATACTCATCCTCAAACTGCAGCGAGATGTGGGTCCGGTCCACATAGACGCCAGTGTGGAACCAGCTTTTGGTATGCACCGGCGGCACGTTGGAGGCGGCGTCGAGATTGATTGCCCCCTCACCCCTGCTCTCTTCTCCGCCCGGGGCGAGGGAACCGATTTCTCCCGTATCCCACTGCTCCACCATGCCGAAGCCACGGAACTCGCGCTCCTCCCCGTCGAAGTAGCCGTGGTGGTAGGCGTAACGGGTGACGAAGCGGTTGCGGCTGATGTGGTCGTAGGTCACGACGCGCTCGACCACGTGCACCGGAAACGACAGCCGGGTGACCCAGGGCTTGCCGTCGCGTTTGTCCTGCAGGTAGAACCTGGTCGAGGGCGCGTAATCGACGCGGGTTTCGGCGCCGAGGTTGTTGATCGTCTTGATCAGCAAGTGCGGCTTGCGGCGGCCCATCAGGTTGACGTAGCGCATCTGCCGTCGCCCATCGCCGGGCAAGGGTGATGACCAGACCAGGCAGGCGGTACCGTTGCCGAGCAGGTCAGTGGGCGTGATGGCGACCAGGTCGTCCACGCGCGGGAAGACCTTTAGCAGATGCGGTTGGCTCCAGCCATTGCCCGACTGGTTGAAGTACAGGCGCACGCCGTCGCGGTGCAGATAGATGATGTCGGTGGTGCCGCTGCCGTCGATGTCGGCCAGGCGGATGCGCTTGTGATGGAACTGGTCAGGATGGTCGAACCAGGGGGCGTTATCCATGGTGACCTTGGCGCCGAAACGGCCATAGCCCAGGTTGGGCCAGTAGCAGGCCTCACCGTTGCGGATGCGCACGAGGTCGGTGAGGCCGTCACCGGAGAGGTCGGCCAGATAGATGGACTGAGTACCATCGGCGAAGACGATGCGCGGACCTTTCTCTTCGTCGAGCGCCTGCGCGACGCGCCGGGCCGGGCCGAAGCCTGCTTCTTCGAGCGAGTGATGCCAGACCAAGGCGTCGTCTTCGGTGATCAGCACGTCGGCATGACCGTCGCCATCGAGGTCGACGAACTTGAGGTTGGGGTCGCGAAAGTCGCGGTTCAGGCGTGAGGTAAAGGGGCGGAAAGGCTGCCAGCCTTCCTCGCTGTCGTGCTCATACAGACCGGGCGTGGGCCCTTCCAGCACCACCAGATCGGGTTGGCCGTCACCAGCCAGGTCCATGAACTGCGCCCCGCTACCCAACGCGAGGTTAGGCTTGGTGGCGACCAGCTCGTCAGGGGCGAACCTTGCTTCGACATGGGGAGTGCCGTTTTCGACCCTTTCGTTGATCGGGCTGAGGTTGCGCTTGTAGAACCAGCCACCGGCCTGCTCGGTGAAGACCCCGGGGATGCCCTCGCCGTGCAGGTCGGTCCATCGATAAGCGGTGCCGTCCAGGCCAACGGGCAGGTTTTCAAGGCTTTTCGGATCCACTTCCTCCACGGCGTCCTGCACGATGGGCTCGGTGTATTCGAACTCGACGGGCGGCAGGTTGCGCTTGTCGTAGTCGCCGTTGTTTCGGCGATAACCCGTTTGTGTGACCTTGCGCAGGAAGGCGTAGACTGGGTTGCGGACGTCAGTGGGATTCACTTCATCGGAGTAGGTGAAGTCGGTGGAGCGTACCAGGCAGTCGGCACCGACGCCGTCCGGTTCTGTTCCCGGGAAGTGATGGAACATCAAAACGCGCCGGCAGAGGCGATAGGTGCGGACCTCAAAGCCGGCTCGGTATGAGGAGAACGGGTCACTGCGTGCTGGCCAAGGTCGCGTCTCGCTAGGCTTGGGTGCGTTAGCGTCGTGCTCGCCGTAGTCGAAGACCACCTCGAAAAGCCAGGAATCGCTACCGTTCGGCGCCCGGGCCTCTCGGGGTTCGGGCCAGGGTGTGTCTTCTTCCAGCACCGGGAAGTACGGCACGCGATTGCCGTAGCGGATGCGTTTGAGATAACGCTGGGCCGAGCGGGACTTATCCGTGCGATTGCGTTCGTAGGACTTGGAGGGTCTATTGCCGGCTACATCCTCGAAAATCTGCGCAGAGTCTTCGCCTTGATAGCCATAAACGATCACGTTGCCCTTGTCGTCGTAGCTCTGGCAGATCAACCAGCTGAAGATGCGGGTCGGGTGCGCGGGGTTGGGATCGGCCGGGTCAAAGATGCGTGAGTCGTTATCCTTACCGTAGAGGGTGGTGATATTGTCCTTGGAGATGGAGCGCCAGTGGATCTCGCCGGTGGCGGTGTTGGTCCAGCGCTCGATGCGCGCGAACAGACCCTCGATGCGTGGCCGGTAGCGCCGCACCCGGTAGGCGACGTTGTCCACCGTGCGCGATTTGTCGTGGATGACAGGCGTGCCATCGTGAAGGACCCAGTTGCCGTTGGCGTCCTTCTCGAACTCCGGCACCAGATCTTCCGCTCCAGAAAGAATGAAAACATCGGATTCCATGGTGTCGCGGTACTGCGGCAGCCCCTTGTCAGTCTTGCGGGTGATGGTAGGCAGCGAAATATTCCACCCGAAGCCGAAGGGGCCGTTGCCGGCGCCGGAGTCGTAAGAAAGAGAAAGCTCAGGACCGAATCCGGAGCGCCCGGGGCTGGTGGCGATGGGCACGGACATCGAGCCCGTTCCGGTGATCGGATTGGCGGCGAACTTCTCGCCCATACCTCGGATGGCTCCACCGCCCTTGGGCAGGGTGATAGAGGGGACCGCGGGCTTCTGCTCGCCGTCAGGGCGTTTTGATGTAGCTTCCGGAGAGTCCATCTCAGGTCATCTCATTGCCGCCACCGACCGGCTTCTCGTATATGCATGTCGCGGCGTGTGTTTGTCGAATGCTGGTTTAAATTCAGAAGATGAGGGGCGGTTTCAACGACCAAGTGCAACAGCCGCCCGATGAGGTACGGTGTTGCTATGGCCGATTACTGCCGCTATTTCGCCGGTAATGATCGAGCCGCCCTCGTGCTGATCGTTGCGATCGTGCTTGGCTGAAGTGCATTTTCGAGAAGCCACCACCGCACTGCGCTAGATGCCGTACCAATGGCTCATAATGGGTTATTCAGCAGATGAGAATATTTGCGAGAAAGTCTTTCTAGAGGCTTTCTCATACGCTACCGCTCCCCCTTTCTGACGTGAGGACAAGGCACCCTTTAGCAGTACTTGAACAAACTTTCTATAAGCCTATCTATGAGTTATTAAGTATTAATAGAGAAATGCCCTAAGCACCAAATAAAACTTAAAGAAGCGGGAGTATTTTTAATACTTTTAAGTAATTTATTAGAATGCTTTTGCTCGAAAAGCCATGCTGTCTGATAGGCGTCGGGTCCCAAGCCATCAACACCCGGGACCCGACAGCTACCCAAGTGGCCATGAAATGCCCGGCTGGAGGGGTACTTGGTTACCCGGCTGATCCATCGTTCGACACGTCGCCTATCTGTCGGTGACCGAACTGGACCAGGCCTGCTACCGCCTCTACGTGACGATACTGGTGGAGGCGATGGCGGCTGATGAGATGGTTATGCGCAACCTCTCATTACCGCGCGGTACGGTGCGGCTGAGCTGCCCGCCGAGCCTGCTCACTACCTGATGACACCGCTGCTGGTGCGCTTCATGTAGCACTGTCCCTAGGTGAAGGTCATTATCCGACGCGTCGACTTGGTCAAAGAGAGCTTCGACATGGCTATCCGCGTACGCTCCCCTCCGTTGGAGGGCAGCGCTGGCCTTGGATGTACTGTCGAAGAGTCCCTAAAGGCTGATGGTGGCGCCTGGCCTGCTCGAGGTTCACCAACACCCACCTCTCACCACCGACAAAGCCGATTCCCTGCACTAGGCCGCTCTGGCGGGCCTTGCCTCGGTGTGGCCAAGCTAGCGTTGCTGGTGGCCGGTCGCGATTAGCAAGCAGGGCGCCTTGGAGGTTTGACCGAGTTGCAGGGGGAAGGAAATCGTGTTCACGGCTTACTCTTCCTCAGTTGAATGCAGCCACTTGTCGGTGGCCTTCTCGCTGATCGCCAGACGACAGAAGCCTACTTTGATCTGTAATGGCTCACATCTCCTATGCGCTCCACCGCATCACGGTCTACATACCCTTCGTCAAACACGTAGACTCTGTAGTTGCCCGGATGCGCGTTTGCGTATTCTCTCACCTCCTTAAAGAATTTCTCTTTATTCTCCTTGCTACTAAATACAGGTCTCATTTCATCAGCGATTAGCGAATGAACAAAATACAGGGCTTCAAAATCTTCACTTTTCTTATCAAGGCTTATCAACTGAATACCAGTATCAAAATACATCTCTGCCTTCTGAAGTAGTAATTCAGCATGCAAGTGATTCAGTTTTATGTTTGTTTGTTCAATCTCATATTTCGACCATGCCTTTGACAACGTCGTAGCAACAGATATGATGTCTGGTTTAAGTATGTTTACACCATGTCCTAACTTTCCAGCAGATCGGCGGCCGAATTTGCCCAAGCTAGACATTCCTTTCATGCCTGCTCTGCCGAGTGCTAACCGTAGTCTTCCTACAGTAGCTGTATTATGCGAGCCACCTGGCACACCGGCATGCCCCATTCTTATGCCAAGATTGGTCGCCTCAAGGGCGTTGTGGGGGGTCTTAGCCAGTTCGTCGATTGCATGGTCGATTTGCACGCTTGGCGCAGGGTTCGTGCCGCTTTTTATCATTTTTTTAATAGTGTCTTGTGGAATATCTATTCCGCCAAGCACTTTCAGACCCTGTTCATACAACCTTCCCACTCTGCGGTAAAAACCCTTCCTAACTGAATCAAAGACCTCCCTCGCAAGCGCGCTTCTCTTCGGGCCCTCAGGTAGCTTGTCAAGCGCGGCATGGAACGCTTTCTTATTGGCGGCTAGATTTTCTTTGCCATATCTGTACTCCAGATGTGATTGGGCCGCATCATCCCAGGCTTGGCCCAAGAGTGGGTAATCGGTGATCAATCCTGGCAAGAACTCTTTGGGGTTGGTTCCGCCGCGATCGGTATATATGGTGGGATTGCCGTAGGCATAAGCATATAGGTTTATTCCTCCCTTCAGGCCGGACGGATCTGCGCTGATCCACCTTCCTAGCCACTGAGCATAAAACCGCGCGCCGTGATAGCTGAAGCTGCTCTCCTCGTCCCGCTCCATCCCGGTATATCGATACCGATTCGGCGTCTCGGCGTGATTGCGCACCGCCTGATACGAGGTGCTGCCGTACGGGTAGTACTCTTCGTAGGAAATGATCTGGGCCTCAGTGTCCAGCTCCAGGCTGGCCGAGCCGAGATGGTTGCCGATCTGGAAGCGGACGAGGTGCCGCGGCGCTGGATCCGTGCCCTGCGTTCTGGTCTCCACCAGGGCGACACGCTGCATGTCGTCCATAATGTGTAGCGCCTCCCGCTCTAGTTTCATCGTCTCGCCGTCGCTCTCATACTCCCGGTAGACCTCGAAGCCACCCAGGTAGATGCGCTCTCTCATGCGTGTGGGCGGTTGGCCCGCAGCGGCCTGGCGCTCGGTCACTTTGCGCGCGCGCTGTCCGGCCGAATCATAAAAATAGTACGTTATCTCCGGCGTGCCGCCGTTGTTGACGACCTGCTGAGACGTGGCCTGAAGCTGGTCGCGGAAGTTCCACTCCATCAGCGGCAGGTGGGGCATCCTTACGATGTTGCCGTGCACGTCGTACTCGTACTTTGCCGAGTAGGGGCCCTCCTCAGAATCGCCCGGCAGACTGGTCGAGAGCACGCGGTTGCTGTCGACGGCGTAGGCGTAGTGGCGCGTCCAGCTGCCGCCGTTGGCATGGTGAATCATCGTAAGGATGTTGCCCACCGCGTCGTATTCATACAGCTCGGTGTATGCACGCATGGCCTGGCCATCGTTCGGATGTGGCAGGTTGCGGCGTGTGCTGTCGTTGAAGTCGTAGTGCGGCTTCTTCTGAGGGTGATTCTCCGGCAGATTGTTGGATGTCTGGCCGATGTTTTCGCGCCCCTCCGCCCGGATCAGCCGGTAGAGAGCGTCATAGGTGTAGTCGGCGTGCGGCTCCACTATCGCGTTGTCGAAGTAGATCGTCTGCTGGGCGTCATCTCGGATCCTGGCGATGTTCCCGGCCGGGTCATACGTGTAACGCAGATTCTGAAGCGGGTTGACGCCCGTCTGCCGCGTCGTCTTAAGATGAATCAGGCGGAGGGTCTCTTCGTCGTATTCATACTCCGTCACGACGCCATTGCCGTATTCGATCCGCTTCCGCTGGCCTTTGGCATCGTAGTCGATGTCGTTAACGAACGGCGTGGTCGTTGTCGCGCTGCGCAGGCGCACGGCCACCTGTTCGAGAAGATTTGCCTCGTTGTAGGTGGGCAGGATTTCACTGGCTTCCGGCATCGTCAGGCTGATCGGTCGGTCGAGTGCGTCGAAGGTCGTGCTTGCACTAAACGCCTGCGGCTCCAGCAGCGGTGCCAGCGAGGCCAGCACGTCGTCCGGCACAAACGGACCGGCAGCGAGTGCGGCCTCGACGGTGTTCCAATTTGCGGCATCCCAATCAACAGTCTGCTTGTATTCCCTGGCCAGCCGCCGCGTGCTGCGTAGCAGGTTGCCCTTGAAATCATAGGCTTCGACCATATTCGTGTCCGGGTTTTCAGCCGCACTGACGACCACCCCAGCCGCGTCGAACTGAATTGCGGCGCGGCCCCGCAGGTTCAATCCCTGCGCGGCATCGGCCATCGATTCACCGTAGATCGTGGCCTGGAACAGCAACTCGGCGGCCGGATTTTGTGAATCGGTTCCTGCTACAAAAGCCTCCAACGGCCGGCGCAGCTCGTCGTAGGTCGTGCGGAACGCGTGGCCGCGGCTGTCCCAGGCACGGATCGGGTTGCCAGCCACGTCGCCCAACATCCAGCGCTCGCCGGCATCCATACTTACTGTGTGGCTCGCCGTGCTGAGCAGGTCATAGTCGTAGCGCATGACGTCACGCCCCAGATGATCAACCACCGCACGCTCATTGCCTTCTATATCCAGCTCCACGCGGGTGGTGAAGCGCGCTTCGCTCCCGTCGAGGTCGTGACCGGCGCAGACCACGCGGTTGTGGGCGATGGTCAGGAAGGGGCGACCCAGCGCATCGGAATGGGCAGTGATCGGTGTGTCAGCATGGGCTGCGGCGCGGAGAGCGGCATTGCGATCGTCTTGTCCGAGGGCGCCGCCGATGCGCTGGGCATGCCAGGTCTGCCAGTCGTCCAGCTGGCTCTCGAAGTAGGCGGCGACATAGCCACCGATGTCGGGGTCGGTGCGCGGATCGCCGGTCTGAGCATTGCGGGCGGCGCAGGTGTCGTTGACATCCCAGGTGGTCTGTTGCCAGGGATCGAACACCACCTTTTCGAAGGTGTGGTTCGGGTGCAGCGTGGCGACGACGCGCTCGGCGGGGTCGTAGAACAGCACCGGGCTGACGCCGACCATGACACCGAACTCGAAGCGATGCGTCGCACTGAAGAAAGGCTCGTACTGGCGAACCGGCTTGCCTTTATTGTTGAAGATGGTCCAGCCGCTGCCGACCCAGCGCGGTGGGCCAGCCACACCATTCACCTTCTTCGGCTCGGCCTGGATCTTCTGCTGGATCTCGCGGCCAAAGCCGTCGGAATAGGAGAAGCTGAGCTGGATCTTGAGTCCTTGCGGCGGCAGGGGAGCGCTTAGGTGAGTCTCGCGCGCAAGCGTCGCGGCACACGGCGGCTGCCACTGCGATGGATCGTTTGGGTTCGCTTGTCGGGTGCGACGGAAGCGATCGAGATCGTAGACGATGCGCGTGGTGGCGCCTTGCAGCAGCGCGGGGGCAATCGTGTGTGGATCGTCCGCGGCATCGAAGAAGCCATCGATCTCGGCCTGCGTCAGTTCCGCAACGAAGCCGGACAGCGAGTCGCCTTCCACCGGCGCGGGCAGCGGCTTGCCCATGACGGCGGTGCCCACCACCATGCCCAGGGTATCGAAGGCGACTTCGGTCTGGTTGCGGTTCGGGTCGCTGACGAGGCGAGGTTGCAGGAAGCGGTAGTCATTGGCGTCCACTGTCACGCGGTTGTCGAGCACGTCACGAGTCTCGACCATGAGCAGATCGTTACTGTCGAAGTCGACGAAGGCGTCCTGCCCAAAGGGATCGCGAAAGCGGCGCGGCAGGAAGAAGTGCTGCCGGGCTTGCGCTAGCTCTGCGGCAGGGGGAGCGGCGGGGTCCTCGGTGGAATAGGACTGACCGGACGGGAGCCACCAGTGGTCGTCGGCATCGCTTGCGGGGAAGCGCCCGTCCGCTTTGAGCGTCTGGCTTTGCAGGTAGCCGCCCTGGCCGCCAAGCACAGCAGCAGGATCGGGGAGCAAGGGCTCGGCGAGTTGAACCGCGAGCGGGCGCTGGAAGACCTGCGCCAGAAGCCCCGGGGTGAAGGCGAGCTTGTAGCTCTCACCAGGCAGGCCGAGCGGGTGCAGATTCCCGAGCGGCAATAGGCCGCTCAGATCGTCTCGTCGGTAAAGTGTGCGCAACCATTCGATCGGGCGACGGCAAGGGTTGCCGGTGGCCGCGGCCTCGTAGGCAACCTGGTCGGTGAACGTGTGCCGCAGACGGCCGGGTGCGGCGGGATCGGGTTCGACAAAGTCGGAGCCCTGATAGCGGCCGGCCGCGCCGGTGGGCGTGTAGCTGGTCAACTCGAACGTGACGGCCTCGCAGGGCAGCGGTGTGCGGTAGGCACCAGCTTCCGCCACGGCATTGGTGACCCGGTTCTCGGTGTAAGTCAGCAGCGGGGTCGTTTGCCGGTCGCGATCCCACGCCGTCGACAGCGGCGAGCCACGGCGCCCATAGCCGATGGCGGCCTGCTTGAGAACGTTGCCGTAGCCATCCACTTCCAAGGTCAGCGCATGCTGGATGCGTGGATCGGCCGGGTTGCGCTCGTAGTGGTAGCTGATCGCCTCGCGTACATGAGTGAAGAAGACAGCGTGGCGGTTGGTCCCCCGCTGCTGCAACACACGGATGCTGAAGTTCTGCTCGGTGACCGTGTAGGGCGTGCGGGCTCGCTGGATCTGCTCAGCCGAGGCGCCTTGCCCGGCGTCATCGGCATAGACCTCCTGGCGCAGCATCATGCCCTTGAGGGCACGGCAGGCTTCGTGCTCCTCATCCAAGGCGAGGCCGACGGGAAGTACCGTGTCTGGCAGCAGCAGGGCTCGAGCGTCGGCGTCGGTCAGGCCGGGCGCGCGGAAGTACTCGCCCTGGTCGGTGGCGTTCAATAAGCCGGCGAAGTAGTCGGACACGTGATCGCGGCCGAAGTGGACCCCGGTATGGAACCAGGTCTTGGTATGCACCGGCGGCACGTGCGATTCGTCGGCGAAGTTGTCGCCTTGCGGGACCGCGCCGCTGGCAGTGAGGGCGCCGAGCTGCTCGGTATCCGATTGCTCGACCATGCCGAAGCCACGAAACTCACGTTCCTCCCCATCGAAGTAGCCGTGGTGATAGGCATAGCGGGTGACGAAGCGGTTGCGGCTGAGGTGGTCAAAGGTCTCGACGCGTTCGACCACATGCACCGGAAAGGGCAGCCGGGTGATCCACGGAATTCCGTCGCGCTTGTCCCGCAGGTAGAACTTGGTGGAGGGGACGTACTCGATACGGGTCTTGGCGCCGAGGTTGTTGATGGTCTTGACCAGCAGGTGGGGCTTGCGCCCGCCCATCAGATTCACATAGCGCAGTGGCCGCCGCGCGTCGCCGGGCAGCGGCGACGACCAGACTAGGCAGGCCGTGCCGTTACCGAGCAGGTCGGTGGGCATGATGCTCACCAGGTCGTCGATATGCGGAAAGGCTTTCAGGACCTGCGGGTGGCTCCAGCTGTTGCCCGACTGGTTGAAGTACAGGCGCACGCCGTCGCGGTGCAGGTAAATGATGTCGCTGGTGCCACTACCGTCGATGTCGGCCAGGCGGAGGCGCTTATGATCGAATTGATCGAGATTGTCGAACCAAGGGGCGTGGTCCATCGCCACCTTGGCGCCGAAGCGGCCATAGCCCAGGTTGGGCCAATAGCAGACCTCGCCGTTGCGGATTCGGGCGATATCGGTCAGGCCGTCGCCGGACAGGTCGGCGAGGTAGATGGATTGCGTACCATCGGCGAAGACGATGCGCGGGCCTTTCTCTTCATCGAGCGCCTGCGCGACGCGCCGGGCCGGGCCGAAACCCGCTTCGGTCAGCGAGGCGTGCCAGACGAAGGCGTCGTCTTCGGTGATCAGCACATCGGCATGGCCGTCGCCATCGAGGTCGATGAACTTGAGGTTTGGATCGCCGAAGTCGCGGTTGAGGCGCGACGTGAACGGACGGAACGGCTGCCAGCCTTCCTTGCCGTCGTGTTCGTATAGGCCGGGAAGGGGCCCTTCCAGCATCACCAGATCGGGCTGACCGTCGCCGGCCAGATCCATGAATTCCGCGCCGCTGGCCAGGGCGATGTTGGGCTTGAGAGCGACGGTTTCGAGCGGAGAGAACCGCGCCTTTACCTGCTCCCGACCGTCAGCCAGCGTCTGCGGGATCGGGCTGAGGTTGCGCTTGTAGAACCACGCGCCCGCCTGCTCGGTGAGGATGCCGGGGACGCCTTCACCGTGCAGGTCGGTCCACTGGTAAAGGGTGCCGTCGAGGCCGATGGGCAGATTTTCAAGGCTTTGCGGATCCACTTCCTCCACGGTGTCCTGCACGGTGGGCTCGGTGTATTCGAACTCGACAGGCGGCAGGCTGCGCTTGGCGTAGCCGCCGTTGTTGCGGTGATACCCGCTCTGGGTGACCTTGCGCAGGAAGGTGTAGACCGGGTTGCGGACATCCGTGGGATCGACTTTGTCCGAGTAGGTGAAGTCTGTCGAGCGCACCAGGCAGTCACGCTCTACGCCCGCCTCGCCCGGGAAGTGGTGGAACACCAAGACGCGTTGGCAAAGGCGAGTGGTGCGGACTTCAAAGCCGGCTCGGTAGGCGGAAAATGGGTCGGACCGCCGCTTCCAAGGGTATGTCAATGCTCCCGTCGCGTCCGTCGCCTGGTCGTCGCTTGGCTTGGGTACGGTCGGTTCGTGATCGTCGTAGTCGAACACAACCTCGAACATCCAGTCGGCATTGCCGATTTGGGTATCGATTGCCCCCTTGTTCAGAAAACGAGGGCGCTCACCCATATTGTCGAGTAGCGAGGTACGGTTGCCGTAGTGGATCCGCTTGGGGTAGCGGTTGGCCGTGCGGCGGGCGTCGTTCTGCGGCCCGCGGTTGCGCTCGTGCGCGTTGCCGAGATCGACACCAAGCCCGTCTTCCGCTTTGTAGCGGTAGAGCACGGCATTGCCCTTGTCGTCGCGCGTCTCGCAGATCAACCAACGGAAGATGCGGCTCGCATCCAATGGATCGGCGATGCGCGAATTCACATCCAACCCATAGAGGGTGAGAATGTTGTCCTTTGAGCTCGATCGCCAGTGGACATCGCCGGGTGCGTCGAGCTTGTTCCAGCGCTCGATACGCGCAAAGAGCCCCTCGATGCGTGGCCGGTATCGGCGAACCTGATAGCCGTCGAGTTCGTCTTCGTGGACGACCAAACGGTTGGATGGATCCCGAACCCAACCCCCCTCCGCGTCCCGCTGGAAGCCTGGGTGGCTGGCGACCCAGGTTCCATCAGGGTCCTGCCGGTATACGGGCACCAGGTCTTCGGCGCCGGAAAGAATGAAGACGTCCGAATCCTCTGCGTCGCGATACTGTGGCAGCCCCTTATCGGTCTTGCGGGTGATCGACGGCAGAGAAAGCGTCCAGCCGAAGCCAAAGGGTCCATTTCCGGCGCCGGAATCGTAGGAGAGGGACAGCTCCGGCCCGAATCCGGAGCGCCCGGGGCTGGTGGCGATCGGCACGGACATCAAGCCCGATCCGGTGACCGGATTGGCAGCGAACTTCTCGCCCATACCTCGGATGGCTCCACCGCCCTTGGGCAGAGAGATGGAGGGGGCCGCGGGCTTCTGCTCGCCGTCAGGGCGTTTTGATGTAGCTTCCGGAGAGTCCATCTCAGGTCATCTCATTGCCGCCATCGACCGGCTTCTCGTATATGCATGTCGCGGCGTGTGTTTATCGAACGCTGGTTTAAATTCAGAAGGTGAGGGGCGGTTTCAATGACCAAGTGCAACAGCTGCCCGATGAGGTACGGTATTGCTATGGCCGACTACTGCCGCTATTTCGCCGGTAATGATCGAGCCGCCCTCGTGTTGATCGTTGCGATCGAGCTTGGACGCAGTGCATTTGCGAGAAGCCACCACCGCACTGCGCTAGATGCTGTACCCATGGCTCATTAAGGCTTATGCAGCAGATGGCAATATTTGCGAAACAGTCGTGTTAAATTCTTTTTCAAAGGCTACCGCTCCCCCTGCTGAAGAGAGGATAAGTTACCCTTTGGCATTACTTGACTAACGTTCTATATGCCCATGTATGAGTTACTAAGTATTAATTGAGAAGTTCTCGGAGCGCCAAATAAAACTACAGAAGAAAGGAGCGTTTTTTATGATTTTTAGTAATTTGTTAGATGGATTTTGCTCTAAAAGCCATTCTGACGGATAGGTGCAAGGTCTCGACCATCAACACTCGGGATACGACAACTACTAGGTGGCTATGAAACGCCCGGTTGGAGGAGCACTTGGGCACCCAGCTGATCCATCGTTCGACATGCCACCAGCCGACGCGTCGTCTTGGTCAAGGAAGGCTTCGACATGGCTACCCGGGTACGCTTCCCGCCCCTGGAGGACAGCGACCTGGCCATGATGGTACTGGCGAAGAGCCCCCTGAAAGCTGATGGCGACGCCTGGCTTGCTGCCTGTGGTGAGATCATTGCTCGACTTCCTGCCGCCAATCCCAACGAGATTGACTTCACCATTCACACTGCCCAGACACATGAGAAGCCGGCTGAACCTGAAGAATGGGTGGGGTGTTGAGAATCACCAGCCGGCCACCGTTAACCCGCACTGCTACATTGAAGGATCTTGCAAGTTGCCTATGTAGTGTCAGTTTTCATATGGCCCGATAACACCGCCCTGCTCCTCAGGAGTGTGGCTATCAAAGGCCGGTCCAAATACAAGTGATTCTCAAAAATCGCAAGATTGCCAAGGGTTATTTGTCCGCATCTAGCCACCTCCAGACTTAACAGCCTGTGCCTATCACCACCACTTGCGTGTAGGTCGAATGTCCTTAATCGACCACCGCTGAATTAACCCTCGTGAGTTGAGCGGTTGTAACCTTCTGAATTAGCAAGTATCGTTACCTTGGTACGCCACCAGCGGCAAGTTTGGAATTGATGTCAGAATGGTCTCCGAAGCCGAGGGTCGCAGGTTCGAATCCTGCCGGGCGCGCCATGATTTCAAGGGCTTACGACAGTGTCGTAAGCCCTTTTTCGTGCGTGTGCCCAAACGGTGCCCATTCGGTGCCCAACCTGAAATCCAAATACGCTATATTCGTTTCTAATGATTGACCACTGGCCGAGGCCGGGCACGCATTTGGGCACAAGCCACTTGGTAGCACGATCAGTACCGATTGATACCGACAGTATACCCTGTGGAAAAAACGACGGCTGTTCTGGTGCCTGGCATCCGATGCAGCAACCAAAAAGAATAAAAGTGATACGCGGGCATAAGATTCCCATCTGCTCCGACCCACCATTAGGAGTCAGCGAAGCTAGCCCGCAAAGGACATATATACAGCCGCATTCGGCCACGAGCGGTCCTTCATTACACGCTGATATTACGTAGCAAGAAAGTGGTTGCCCTTTTGTACGGGTCGGTCCTCGACGAAGGGACAGTCTCACTGCCTCACTGCAACAACAATGACGCCGTATCTGTCGCCATTCTGCCACATGGATCAGAAACAAAAGCTTGCTAATATGGGCATGATAGATTTTGGAGAATCGCATGCGACTGACCTTCCTGCTAATCAGTGCTATTGCCATTATGAGCCTGGCAGGCTGTAGCTACCAGCCAGCACGAATCAGCACAGTGCCTGCCATAGTGATCGATGATGGTGGGTACGGTAAGGACCGTGTGAGGCGCCATCGTGAATACGGTGAAGGCCGATACCATAACCACGAAACGCCGATTCCCCCGGGGCACCTACCACCGCCAGGAGAATGCCGGGACTGGGATCCGAATCTTCCCCCTGGCCAGCAACCCCCGCCTTATAAGTGCTAGCTGACGGGTCCGGCTATCTGAACTCACCAAGCAACGTCCAGATGCCAAGCCTGAATGAGCAGAAAAGGATATCCACTTTCTTCCGTGCATGTGGTATATCCTGGCTAGCTGCTGCGCTCCATCTACAGCCTGTTGTACGGCTGAGGTCCTATCGTCCCTGGCCAAATAGACGATCAGCTGCGGGGTCAAAAAACGGCCAGGAGCGGACTTTTTCGTCGGTGCCTTGAAACGGTGCTGCCTGCTCTCTGGTCACCTTCGCTCCACAGAAAACAAACCTTCGTAATGGAATGGTCCGCCCCTCCCTCATACCCTTCTGGATGAGGCTATGCCGAGGCGAAGGAGGAAGGCACCATGACCATTGCAACGATTGGCATCGATATTGGCAAATCCACGTTTCATGTCTGCGCGCTGGATGAGCATGGCCACGTCAGATTGCGCAAGGCCTTCTCACGTTCGACCATCGTGGCAGCGGCGCCTTCCACCAAGAACCAGGCCAAGCAGCGCGACCCGGCGATGAAGCAGACCAAGAAAGGCAACCAGTGGTATTTCGGCCTGAAGGCCCATATCGGCGTCGATGCGGTCACCGGGCTGACCCACATGTCGTTGCCACTGCGGCCAACGTGGCCGATGTCACCATGGTCAGTCATCTCGTGCATGACGATGACAAGCGGATATACGGCGATGCCGGCTATACCGGCATGGGGAAGTACCTGGACGAAGAAAAGGACGCCCCGGATTCTCGGTGCTGCGTCGCCGCCAAGCGCGGCGCCATCAAGAAGCTGGACGACAGCCCGATGAAAAT
>NZ_FPBP01000019.1 GCF_900116705.1 Halomonas korlensis
TGTAGTGGTCCAATGAAACCGGACACCAACGTAGGTGGTAACATTGCCACCGTTCACGAGGTGTCTGATGACCAGGAAACGACGATCTTTTACACCGGAGTTCAAGCAGGAAGCGGCCTGTCTGGTGCTTGACCAAGGCTACTCTGTTGCCGAAGCCAGCCGTTCTTTGAATGTCGGCGAAAACGCCCTCAGGCGATGGGTGAAGCAGCTCTCTGAAGAGCGTGGCGGGGTGACTCCCCAGTCCAAAGCGCTGACGCCGGAGCAGCAGCGGATCCAGGAATTGGAAGCCCGTTGTGAGCGCCTGGAACGGGAAAAATCGATCCTAAAAAAGGCTACCGCTCTCTTGATGTCGGACGAGATGAATCGTACGCGCTGATAGACCAGTTAAGTGAGCAGGAGCCGGTTGAGATGGTCTGTAAAGCGTTTGAGGTATCCCGGTCCAGCTATTACGACTATCGCCGCAGACGGTCCGTAGTGGATGCCGAAAGAGTCGTGCTGCGAGCCGATGTGAGCCGGATATTCCGCAAGAGCCGAAGCTCAGCGGGCAGCCGGATGATCACCAGCATGCTCAATGACGAAGGTGTCAAAATCGGACGCTTCAAGGTCCGTCGACTGATGAGTGAGCTGGGGCTGATCTGCAAACAGCCAGGGCCACACGCTTACAAGCAGGCCACCGTGGAGAGGCCAGACATTCCTAATCGGTTGAACCGTGAGTTCAGCGTCAGTCGCCCAGACCAGGCGTGGTGCGGCGATATCACATATGTGTGGGCCGGCCAGCGCTGGAGCTATCTGGCGGTCGTTCTGGATCTTTACGCCCGTCGTATTGTGGGTTGGGCATTATCGGACCGACCTGATGCCGAGTTGGTGGTAAAGGCACTGGTTCATGCTTACGAGCAACGAGGCAAGCCGACCGGGGTTCTCTTCCACACTGACCAAGGCAGTCAGTACGCCAGTCGATTGTTCCGTCAGAGGCTCTGGCGTTATCGCATGGAGCAAAGCATGAGTCGCCGGGGAAACTGCTGGGACAATGCCCCGATGGAGCGAGTCTTCCGAAGCTTGAAAAGCGAATGGATCCCTTCACTCGGTTACCGCTCAATTCCTGATGCACGAAAGGATATTGGCGACTACCTGATGGACTACTACAACAGGCAACGTCCTCATACCTTCAATGACGGCATGCCACCCGTGGTCGCTGAAGAAAAACTTAAAATACTGTCCGGGATTAGTTGACCACTACAAGGGGAGTTTTCCCATGCATTACCAGGATACGCTGCGCGTTGGCGCCGCTCAGATCAACGCCTCTTTAGGCGACATCAACCTCAACTTGGAACGCCACCTTGAGGTGATTGCCGAGGCCCGGGAGCGTCAGCTGGCGTTGCTGGTGTTTCCTGAGCTCTCGCTGACCGGCTATGGGCTTGGCAGCGACGTGATGCAAGCGGCGATGCCTATTGAAGATCCGCGCCTCGCCCGGCTGGCCCGGGCCGCCGGCGAGATGCAGACGATAGTGGGCTTTGTCGAGGAGGCGAGTCCCGGCGAGTACTACAACGCCTTGGCTATCCTCCAGGACGGTGAGATCGTCGCGGTGCATCGCAAGCTCAACCTGCCGACCTACGGCGGGCTTGAAGAAGGCAAATGGTTCACCCACGGCAATGCGCTGACGCAGACCACCGTGCGCCCCGGCTGGTCGGCCACGCAGCTGATCTGCGCCGATCTTTGGAATCCTGCGCTGGTGCATGCCGCCCTGCTGCCCCGCCCCACCGTGCTCTGCGCGCCGATCAATTCGGCCAGCGGCATCGTCAGCGAGGCGTTTTCCAACGAGCAGAACTGGGCGCTCAATGTACGCTTCTACGCCATGACCTACGGCACCCCGGTGATCATGGCCAACCGCTACGGCAGCGAGGGCGAGAGCTACTTCTGGGGCGGCTCGCGCATCCTGGGGCCGCGCGGAGAAGCGCTGGCCGAGGCCGAGGACTGCGAGATGCTGATTACTGCCGAGCTGTCACGCACCGCCATCGCCAAGGCGCGCTTCGAGCTGCCGACCCTGCGCGACGCCGACACCCCGCTGATTCGCGAGCTGATGGCGGGGTATCGTTAGCTGGGCTACTTGTTCACTTCCACTCAATCTTGAGATCTTTATGCGATTGGGCACAGTCTCTGAGGTAGAGGTTTATGAGGCTCTGGTAAGGTAGGTCTTTTTCATCGGCAAGCTTCTTGAAATACTCAATAGTATCTTCATCGAGCCTTATCGTGACCTGCTTTTTGAGCTTTTTTGCATAGGGGTTCTTGACCGAATCAGAAAAATCATAATGATCACGCATGCCTGTACCCTTCATAAATCTTTCGTTCACGCTTGTCGGCTTTACGCGCAGAGATGATGCGTATGGTCTCGCCACTTCTAGCACAATGGCACACAACCAACAGGCGAGAGTGAATACTCGTACCAAGGAGTATGAACCAGTCCTCCTCGTCAGAATGATCCGGATCCGCGATTAAGCGAGCGTACTCGTCCGTAAAGGCGGTTTTTGCTTCGTGGAATGAAACGCCATGCTTCTTCTGGTTAGAAGCATCTTTCTGTGGATTCCATTCGAAGCTCAGGCGGCTCATAACTACAGTGTAATTATATTGTAGTTAATGCCAATATTGGCATGGCCAAAATGCACTCTAAAGGATCGTGATGAAGGGCCCTGAGGCTGACCGTGCCCCTCCCAGAGCCAGAGAGGCGTAGTCGTTTTCCTTCAACATACCGCTGGCCTCAGAACTCGCGGCCGAGCAGCGCCTCGCTGAAAGGGTAGCGGCTAAGCTTTGCAATTCCAGTCTCGGTGACCAGGACCTCCTCCTCGAGCTTGACGCCGTCGGCGCCACCGACTTCGCCGATATAGCTTTCCACCGAGACCACCATGCCGGGCTCCAACTCACCATCCTTGGAGAAGCGGTCGAAGTCCATGTGATGGGCGACCAGCGGCGTTTCGCCGTGCATGCCGACCCCGTGGATGATCGAGGGGTAGCGGCGATCGAGGAAGCGCTCGGGGATCTTCCAGGCGCGTTCGGCGATCTCGCGGTAACTGATCCCCGGCTTGAGGATCGCCATGTTGTGATGCACCTGTTCATAGGCCATCCGATACAGGCTCTGCTGGTAGCCGGTCGGCTTGCCCGGCCCGACGTGGAAGGTGCGCGAAAAGTCGGAATAGTAGCCATGACAGCCGATGGTGTCGGTATCCAGCGCGACCAGTTCGCCGGGGCGAATCACCCGATCGCTGGCCTCGTTGAACCAGGGATTGGTGCGCGGGCCGGATGACAGCAGCCGGGTTTCGATGAACTCGCCGCCCTGCTTGATGACGTTGCCGTACATGATCGCGAACAGGTCGTTCTCGGTGAGTCCCGGCTTGATCGCCGCTTCCACTTCCGCCACGGCCGCTTCGCTGCCGGCCATAGATTGCGCCAGGCAGGCGACCTCTTCCGGGGTCTTGATGCGACGACAATGCAGGGTGTCCTGCATGCAGTCGAACACGTCCAGGCCCTGGGCCTCGAGCGAGCGCGCCAGGTTCAAGGTGCAGCGGTCGAGCCCGACCTTGCGGTTTCCTTGGCCGTGGGCATTGACCAGTTCGGCGATCTCGATGCCGAAGGGGTCGGACGACAGGTTGTCGCGCTGATTGACGGCGGACCACACCACTTTTGAGGTGCGTGCCTCGTCGATCGTCTCGAGCCAGGTCGATATATGGGCACTGCCCGGATACTCAAAGAGGATGATCGGACCGTCCAGCGGTACATAAATGTAGCGCGTGGAATTGCGCAGGAAGTAGCCGAACATGTTGCGCGAGCCGGTGGCGTAGCGCTGGTTGTTCGGGTCGAAGAGCACTACTGCCGCATAGCCTTGCTCGGCCATCATGTGGCGCAGCCGCGCCAGGCGTCCGGCGCGCAACTGCTTGGGGTCGAAGGCCGTGGGAATGCTGTCGCCATTGCCCATCGGGGCGGAGGGCACCACGGGAATGCTGTCCGGCTCACGGTCGGATAGCTGCTCGAATTCTACTTGGTTCATTGAGAGTTTCGCCTTAATCCTGGAGGTTGTCGCTGCGCTGCATGCCGTCCTTGAGCAGCTGCTCGTGGATCGGTGCCATGCGCCCGAAGATGCGCTTGGCCCGCTCGGGACGACCGATGAAACCGGGCTCCTTGGCGTAGGCGAAGATCACCGTATGGCGCTCGCGGTCGCCCTCGACGGGCGTGACGCGGTGAAGCGAATAGCGACCGAAGAAGATCTGAAGATCGCCTGGTTGCAGATCCAGCGACTTGAGCGACGAACGATCGCCATCGAGCACTCGTTCGACCGCGTCGAAGTTCTCGCCTTCGGGGCTGCGAATGCCCGGCGAGTATTCGAAACGCCCGCCACCCTTGGCCTGCTTGGTCATCATGGTGACGATGAACTCGTTGGTGTCGTAGTGCCAGGGATGCTGGCAGCCCTCACGCAGCACGTTGATCACCAGGCCCGCCAAGGGATCGGCGTATTCGTGGATTTCTTCCATGCCCACCACGGTGGCGATGAAGCGCTGGAATTCGGGGCTTTCATAGATCTGGCGGATGATGGTGCTGTCGTCGATGCGATCACCCGCAACGAAGCCGTTGGTGCGATCGCCGAAGCGATTCTTGGGATGGGTGGGCGGCAGCGCGTCATCGCCATCGGAATTGTAGGGGTTGGTCTCGTTCTGGTTGTAGTGTGCTTCGGGCGACAAGCGCACGGTTTCACGCTCCAGGCGCGCCAGCGCCGCTTCCGGCACGAAGCGCTTGAGCACGATACAGCCATCGGCCGCCAACTGGCGGCGGCACTCGTCCACCAGCTCGCGGCCCTGATCTCCTTGCAGTGAGGTAATCGGGTAGCGCTCGAGATCGATAAGCCCTTCCAGCGCCTTTGCCTGACCGTCAGTACGCGTGGTTGCGGAGCTTCCACCTGGTAGAGAAGATCCTTCAGCTTGGAGAGACATGAAGTCGACACCTGAACAGAAAAAATTCATAACCAAGCACAGCGTAGTCCGGGTTGATTGATCATAAAAATGAATGGTTGATATGCAAACCATTTCGATAAATCATAGGTTATGGATACCGAACTTCTACGCGCCTTCGTTGCGGTGGCCGAGTGCGAGGGTTTCAGCGCGGCAGGAAAGATCGTCAACCGCACTCAATCCGCCATCAGCCTGCAGATCAAGCGGCTGGAAGACCGCATGGGTGAGTCGCTGTTCAAGCGCACCAGTCGCAGCGTGCTGCTGACCCCGGCAGGTGGCCGGCTGCTGCCCTACGCACGCCAGATCCTGAAGCTTCAGGACGAGGCCCAGCGCCTGCTCGGCGCCGAGCGGCAGGGCGAACTCATACGCTTAGGAATATCCGAGGAGCAGGCCACGGCCTACCTGCCCGAGCTGTTGCCGCGCATGGCCGAGTTGTTTCCCGAGGTCCGCATTCAGGTCACTTGCGACATCAGCAGCACGCTGGTCCGGCGCTTTCAGGAAGGGCTGCTGGACGCGGTGCTCGCCGTGCGTCACGCGCCCACCCAGACAGGACAGCTTCTCGGCCGTGAGCCCATGGTATGGATCGCAGCCGATGACACGCGGCTCGATCAATGGGATAGCCTGCCGCTGGCGCTCAATCCCGAGGGCTGCATCTTTCGCGCCCACGCCTTTGCCGCCTTGGGTCGCACGAATCGGCAATGGGAAGTCTGCTATACCAGCCCCTCGCCCACCGCCATCAATATCGCCGTGCAGGCGGGGCTGGCCCTGACCGTGAAGACACCGCGCAGCGTGCCGGTGGGTTGCCGGATCGTGGGCGCGGAGGAAGGTCTGCCGGCGCTCGAATACGTCGAGATCGAACTGCATCGAAGCCCAGGCCAGATGAGTGAAGCCTTTTCCACCTTCTGCGACACCCTGACCGAGATCGTGATGCATGGGAATTCGCTAAAAAGCGTTGATTTGGGGGTGTGAGCATCTTTACCCCATTAGCAGCAGAGGAGACCGGCCCATGTTGATTCGCGCCCGACCCGACGAGTGGTACACCACGGAAAACGTAGGTGACGGGATCACCCACATCGGCGAGCCGTTCATCCAGACGTTCTATCGTTGCAACGTCTGGCATATCAGGGGCCGGGAGCGCGACATGCTGGTCGACAGCGGCATGGGGGGTGGTATCACTGCGTGAGTGGGTGCCGATCGTCACCGAGCGGGAGCTGGTTGCCGTGGCGAGCCACACGCATTTCGATTATATCGGCTGCCACCATGAGTTCGACCACCGCGTGGTGCACCGCGCCGAGGCGGACATTCTCGCCCACCCCGGGCGGCGTGAGACGCTGACTGATCCCTACGGTGGGCATTTCCCTAGTTACGACGGTCAGCGCCATCACACGATCATCCGCCAGTGGCTGGACGAGAGAGGAATCAGACCATGACCAACGTGATCAAGTATCAGGGCTATACAGCCCGCATCGAGTTCGACGCAGAAGATGAAGTGTTCGTCGGCCATGTGCTCGGGATCACCGATCGGATCAGCTTCCACGGCGCGAGCGTCGCCGAGTTGACCGACGCTTTCCATATGGCCGTCGATCACTATCTGGATGACTGCCACGCCACCGGCCGCGAACCGCTCAAGCCGGCATCCGGCCGCGTGCTGCTGCGCATCCCTCCCGAGGTGCATGCCGCTGCCAGCATCGCCGCGCAGGCGTCCGGCAAGAGCCTGAACCAGTGGGCCGCCGACGCCATCGCCCGTGCGGCCGGCAAACCCGGTTCGCACCCCGACCATTGATGGAAGGCCTCGATCTGGGCCAACGAAGGTGAACGCGGAAATCGTCCGTTAGGAAACCTCCTCCTCATCACCAAACGAGCAGCGCGGCCTCGTGGCTACGCAGATAGTCCGCACATTCCGTGGCAGGGAAGGGCCTGGCATAGAGATACCCCTGCCCCCTGTGACAGGCCAAAGAACGAAAGTCGAAGGGCCACCTCACTCAGCACACCATCGCCCAAGGCGTGCCCGAAGACGTCGTTCACGTTCTTGAAACGGTCGAGATCCATAAAGAGAAGTGCGAGAGGCTTGCCCGAACGTTTCGCCTGCACAATGGCGACTTCCAGGCGGTCGGTAAACAGGGCTCGGTTTGGCAGGCCGGTCAGGATGTCATACTGCGCCATGTAGGTGAGTCGCTGGTTGGCCACGCGCGCGCCAGGTTTGGCAAGAAGAACCAGGGCGCGCGTTTCGCGAAAGTGGGCGAAGCCGAAATCGCGGGACATGATGACGTCGTTGACGCACTCGAGTTCGCGCCCGAGATCGGCATCGGTGTGCCACCAGGAGGCCAGCTTGGCGACGTCGGCCCGTGTCGGGCAGGGTCAGCCGGCAGGCTGGCGGCGTGCTTCGCGAGGGGACAGGCCGTAGCGAGCTCTGAAGGCGCGCGAGAAACTGGAAGCGGATGCAAAGCCGCACGCGAGCCCTACCGACAGCACCTCCCTGTCAGACTCGAGGAGCAGATGCCAGGCACGCTCGAGTCGCAAGTTCAGGTACCACTCGCGGGGAGAAGTCTCGAGATGCTGCTCGAAGAGTCGCTGAAGCTGCCTCGGGGAGACACCGCTGCGACGCGCTACCTCACTCAGGGGTAGCACCAGCTCCTGATGTCGCTCCATCAGGGAGATGGCCTCCACTAGACGGCGGTTGTGGATGCCCAGCCGCCTGGCCAGCGACATGCGCTGCTGATCGTTACGGGTGCGAGTCCGCTCGTGAATCAGCTGCTCCGAGACATCGACAGCCAATCGCGATCCGTGGCGACGCGCGATCACTTCGAGGGCCATGTCCATGGCCGCCGCACCCCCCGCACAGGAAAAACGCCGCTCACCAAGCTCGAAGAGCTCATCGGACGTCTCGATACCCGGGAAGCGTTCCTGAAAGGCCGGCAGACTTTCCCAGTGCAGGGTAACTCGCTCGCCTTCGAGCAACCCCGCCTCGGCCAGCAGAAAGCCGCCCGTGTCGAGACCACCCAGCACACAGTTAGCCTGATCCAGGCGATGCAGCCAGGCCATCAGGTGGCGGCTCAAGGTCTGCTCGGGCCCGAAACCACTACACACCGCCAGCGACGGCAGCTGGTGTATTTCTCCGATGGCGCAATCGGCCAGCAGTGTCATGCCGTTGGAGGCGGTGACGGGCTCGCCGTCCTCGCTGATCAACGTCCAGTCGAACAGCGGTCGCGCGGCGATTCGATTGGCGATCCGCAGCGGCTCGACCGCCGAGAAGAACGCCATCATCGAGAATCGCGGCAGCAACAGAAACCCCACGGTTTCGGGCAAGAGCCCTTGATAGTCCAGGCGCAATAACCGGCTCCTTGGTATCGATGGTCCGAGGATAACAGCAAGCGCTGCTGACACAGCATTCGAGCACCCCTCCTCCGATGCCGGCAATCACGCCATCCTCGACCTAGACTGAAGGGCGTCGAGGGAGGCGACCACGTTGCCCCTTTCCTGGAACATGCCGATAGGGAGGTCCCATATGGACGACTTGATGACGGCCAGCGGCCACTGCCTTTGCGGTGCCGTGCGTGTGAGCATAAGGGTGAACCGACAGAATGTGGCAGCCTGTCACTGCCGGATGTGTCGCACCTGGGGCGGCGGCCCGCTTCTGGCGCTCGAGACGGTCAGCGAGGCGCAGATCGAGGGCGAGGAGAACGTTACCTTTTACACCTCGTCGGATATCGCCGAGCGCGGATTTTGCCGGCGCTGTGGCACCCATCTCTTCTACCGGCTAAAGGCGGACGGGCAGTATGCCATTCCGGCCGGTCTTGTCGACGGCGGCGAGGCCTGGACCTTCGATACCCAGGTCTTCATCGACGAGAAGCCATCCTGGTATGCCTTCGCCAACTCGACCCGCGACCTGACCGGGCGAGACGTGATCGAGGCCTACACCAAAGGGAATTGATGAGCCGTCATGAGTCGAGCGCGAGGCCATGGTGGTCTATGGCGCGGCGGTGCTTAGCGCCAGCTCATTAGCCTGCTAGTATTAAATTCCCTTCTTTTCTCCAGGACCCCATGGCGACCTCACCGACTCCCGCATTGCCCCTGCCAGCCGACCGCCCCCTATTGGGCATTGCC
Organism: Halomonas korlensis; assembly: GCF_900116705.1. Classification (GTDB taxonomy): domain Bacteria; phylum Pseudomonadota; class Gammaproteobacteria; order Pseudomonadales; family Halomonadaceae; genus Halomonas; species Halomonas korlensis. Next base: position 9,096 of record NZ_FPBP01000019.1, read on the forward strand.
TTCATGCTCGCCGCGGGGCTGCTGTTCACCCTGCTCGATACCGGCGTGAAGTGGCTCACCCAGAGCTATTCTCCCGTTCAGATCGTATGGGCGCGCTACACCGGCCACATGCTGGTGCTGGGGGCCTACCTGCTGATGCTTGGCTGGCCGCGCTGCCGAGCGATCATGACCTCCGTCGAATCGCTGCCGGGTCAGTTCCTGCGCGGCCTGCTGCTGTTAGGCGCCAGTACCTTCGCGTTTCTCGCCTTTCGCGAGCTGCCACTGCTGCAGGTCTACGTGATCAACTTCAGCACGCCGCTGCTGGTCACCCTGTTGGCGATCCCGCTGCTCAAGGAGCGCGTTACCCTGGCTCGCGGCCTGGCCGTTGCCACCGGTTTCGTCGGCGTCATCATTGCCATCGGCCCCGTGGACTGGCGAGCCCAGCCCGCGGCCCTGCTGCCCTTTGGCATGGCTTTCTGTTTCTCGCTCTATCAGCTGGCCACGCGACGCTTCGGCCGCAATGACCATCCCCTGGCCTCGCTGTTCTACGCGGGCCTGGCCGGGGCCCTGGCAAGCTCGATTATCGTGCCATTCTTCTGGTCGCCGATCGCCATGGGCGATATTCCCCTGTTCCTGGTGGTGGGGACCCTGGGGGCGGCCAGCCAGTTGGGGTTGATCATGGCCATGCGCTGCGCGCCCGCCTCCCTGGTATCGCCCTTCCTCTACCTGCAGATCGTCTGGGCCACTATCTCCGGTTATCTGGTGTTCGGCGATGTGCCGCTGATCGAGACCTATCTGGGTGCCGTGCTGATCGTCGGGGCGGGGATCTACCTGGCGACCCGGCGCGGGTAAGACCAGTCCGGCAGATACCCCCGCTTTGAAGCCCTCTAATGAGGCTGCTCACGACGCGCCAAGGGGTGATAGGCTGGCCCTTCGATGACCTCACCCTGGATATCGAAGCGGCTCCCATGGCACGGGCAATCCCAACTCGTTTCGGCACCGTTCCAGTGCACTAGGCATTTCATGTGCGGACACACCGCTGAAAGCACGGAAAGCTCGCCGTCATGGCTCATGTAGATAGCGAGCTTTTCGCCCTTTAGCGTCATGACCTTGCCTTGGCCTGGCGAAACGTCTGCCAGTTCCTTGAGATTGCGTGTGCCCAGGTAATCCTTGGCGAGGTGCTTGGTCACCGAGGCATTCTCTCTCGCCCAGTTCATGGCCGACTTGCCGGGCGTGAAACGCCGTGAATCGAAGCGGCTGGAATCGAAATGCGTGCGCCAGGGGCTGTCTCGCCGCGTGACCAGGTCGGCGATGATCATCCCGGCCAGCGACCCCCAGGTCAGGCCATCGGCGGCAAAACCGGTCGCCAGGTAGGCGTTATCCTTGCCGTGCATCCGGCCTATGTAGGGCAAGCCATCGGCGGGGCTGTATTGCTGGTTTGACCAGCGGTAAGCGATGCTCTCGACATCGAAGTGCTCGCTGATATAGGCGTGAAGGCGCTCGAAATACGCAGCGTCGGCCTGTCCCTCACCCGTCTTGTGTTGCTCGCCAATCACTACCAGGTAATGTTCGTCCCCGTGCCGGTAGCTGCGAAGCGAATGAAACGGGTCATGCACGAAGAAAATGCCTTCGGGATAGGCACCGCTGTTCAATTTAACGCCGATGCCGTATTCACGGGAGGGCAACAGGCTAGCATGCAGGAGATTGATCCCCTTGGGCGTATGCGTGGCATGAATGATGTGGTGCGCGGTAACGGTTGCCTTGTCGGTCACGACAACCCCCTGTGGATACTTCACTTCGCGAACCGGGCTTCCTTCAAAGATCCTCACGCTCTGTTGGCTGACTGCGCGGGCCAGCCCCTGGACATAGCGTAAGGGGTTGAATTGAGCTTGCCCCTCGATTTTGAGCCCATGCGTCATCTGGAACGGCAGCATGGCGTCTTCCGCCGACTTGACCTCGAGTCCGGCGCAGCGCATGGCCTCACGCTCCGCATCGAGCGTCTCGAGGATCTGCTTATCCTCGGCTTTGGCGATATGGTACAAAACGCGGCGATGGAACTGGCAATCAATACCGAAGCGCTCCACCAAGGCCTCGATATGGTCGATGGCCAGGGCGCGGGCGTTGACCACGTCGCGGATGGTCGCGTCGTCCCACGTCTTGCGCAACGGCGCCAACCCCCTCGCCACGGTGCTGTAGAGATTCCCTGTCGAACCTCCCGTGCCCCCTTGCCCGACGGCCAGCGCCTCAAGTACCACCACGTCCATTCCGGCGTCCGCCAGTTGCAGCGCCGTGGTAATCCCGGTGATGCCCGCGCCGATCACCACCGCGTCGGCGCTGATATCCTCATTCAAGGTCGGGTAGTGGTGTTGATCAGTACCGCCGATTCCCCAGATGGCTTCCATGCTAATGCTTCCTTGCAAAAGGTTGACGATCTGTAGACAGGTGTCGCGTGTCGGAGCGAGCCATTACTTATATACGGCTTTTTTTACTTACCCCGCTCAACTTTCCCTGCCCAACGTTCCCTGTTCAACTTTCCACCAGCATGGCACAAAGCAACAATAGCGGCAGGCTTTCTGTACCGCTTGTATAAATTATTTAATCAATATTTAGACAACTAAAATTTCCCAGGAAAGACAACCACATGGGGAGCAGTGGCTGAAGGGGCCCATGATCAAGCCGTCTTTTAAACAAGAAAAGCTTTTTTAAACTTTATTTATACGTATTACCGACTTTGTCGCGCTAGAAGACATCAGATACAAAACGTAACGCATTGTCACCATGAGACCTTCAGGACATTGCTACGTTATAGAAGCCAACATGGAACGATGTATCACGCGTAAAGGAGCCACGCATGAAGATCGAGAATCCTAACGACCTGTTCATTCGCCTGCTCTCGGAAGCCAATAGCGCAGAGAAGCAACTGACGCGTGCACTGCCCAAGATGGCTCGTGCGGCTGATGACGAATCGCTCGTGGAGGCATTCAAGGAGCACCTTGAGGAAACCCGCGGACAGGTTGAGCGAATCGAGCAGGTAGTGGAATCAGATGACAGTATTCGCACCAAGCGCCTCAAGAACTACGCCATGGAAAGCCTGATTGAGGAAGCCCAGGAGCTGATCGACGGCTCCGAGAAAGGGCCGGTGCGCGATGCCGCTCTGATTGGAGCTGCCCAGAAGGTCGAGCATGTGGAGATCGCCACCTACGGCACTCTGGCCACGCTCGCCGAACAGCTCGGATACCAGAAGGCCAAGGAGCTTCTCGCCGAAACCCTCCAGGAAGAGAAAGCTGCCGATGAGAAACTGACCAAGCTGGCCAAGAACGATGTAAACCGCAAGGCCGGATAGTTAAACTTTCCTTCCCTTATTTCTTACCTTACTTAAAAGCAGGCCAGACACGCTGGCCTGCTTTTTCATGCCGGTTTTTCATGCTGATGATGCTGACCTTGGCCAGTGAGGCTTGTCTAAAGATTAGACTTTATTAGTTATGATAACTATTACAAATATGTCTTAAATTAAAAAGAAAGCCCAACCTTCACAGGTTGGGCTTTTACCTTTTCATCCTTGTTCGCTTATCGCGCACATCCTGTCCGCGCATCCCTGTATGTATCGAGCGGTCCATGCTCGGTCTTCCTAGTTGAGCCCTCCATGGCTCTATAGATTTAGCTTACGGCTATTCAGCGAGAAAAACATTAATGCACATTAAAACAGCGTGTAGGAAATTGCCGACAAAAAGCGGCAGATATTGCCCTTGCTCAGCCCATGCTTATAGTGCCAAGAAGAAATCAAAGTTCGAATCGCCCCGATAGCGGCCGGGGCGACATCTGTTGGCGGTGGGTTAAATGTGCCTTCAAAGGGTCATGAAGGTTGCCTCTTGTCGGTCGGTGAACTGGTAGACCTCGTAGGGCGCCTGCTGGGGACCGGGCATACCGGGTGTGCCGATGGGCATACCGGCCAGACCGATGCCATCGATGGCTGGCAGCTCTTCGAACAATTTCTCCACCGCCGCCAGCGGCACATGACCCTCGATCACGTACTCGCCCATCTCGATGGTGTGGCAGGAGCCGAGTCCATAGGGGAGGCCGGAAGCTTCCTTGATCTGGCCGAGATCGGCATCATCGATGGCGGTAACCGCGATGCCCATCTCCTCGAGATGCCTGGCATAGCCATCGCAGCAGCCGCACTGGGGATTCTTATACAGGGTGGCCTCGTTCGGCATGGCGGCCTGGGCCGTCGCGGCGCCGAACATCAGAGCGCCGGCGAGCAACAAGGAAGTGGTATGGCGATTCATGAGCGATCCTCCTGGGGGTGACGGGAAGTAAGCAGGTATTTGACGAGGGCGGAGATACCGAGGCCCAGCAGCAGCAGGACGGCGAGCGGCATCAGCCAGCCCATCCAACCCATCAGGGCGAAGCAGTCGGTGGTCATCATGGTGAGACTCCTGACGAAAACGCGGAAATTTCGGTGGCGGGCGGTTGCCAGCATCACCGAGTTAGCGGATGCGCCGTCAGGGTCTAGGAGGTTGCCGGGGCGGTAGGGGAATGTATTCGACCACGGCCGGACGGGAGGCGTCGGCCAACGTGTCGAGGCTCACAGGGGCGATGGCGCGAGTAGCGGTCAAGGTCGTACAGGCGCTGCACTCGTGGTCGGTGTTATCCACCATATCAACCTGAGCCGTCGTGCAATCGGAAGCGCAGGCGTCCATGGCCGCATGGCCGGCCAGGCTGGTCACCGACAACAGCAGCGCGAGCATCAACGCCAAAAGGCGTCCTGCTCGTGTGCGATGTAGCGGTGTGGCCTGAGTGGTCATGATGATTGCCTCGTCGTCCTTGCGTCATTCTGAGTCAGTCATGCAAGTCGCCGCATTGATCCAGCGCAAGTGAGAGCGTGATGGACGAGAGGTGCCCGCCAGGCGGCGGGCACCAAGGGTCATTGCTGGCTTTTGCGAGAAGAGGCGCCCTGCTTCATTTGTTCGCGCTGCTCGTCGGTCAAAAGGTCCTGCATCTGATTATGCATACGCACCTTGTCCGCCATCATCTCGCCGTGCAGGGTGGCCATTTGACCATGGAGAGCCTTCACTTCCTCCGGATCCGGACGCTCCGCCTGCATCAGCAGCATCATGTCGTCACGCAGATTCATCATTTCGGCCATGCGTTCGAAGTGGGAGGTGCGGTGCTCCTGGCGCATCTCGCGCAGAGAGTTCTGCTGTTCTTCGTCGAGCATTCCGGCCATGCCAGACATGCCGCCCATGCCAGACATCATGGGGCAGGGCATCATTCCGCCTTGTCCGCCCATCATCATGCCGGAGTTCATGCCGCTCTGGCCGCCCATCATCATGCCGGAACCCATGCCGCCCTGGCCGCCGCCCATCATGCCGTGGCCCATGCCGCCCTGCATGCCCTGGCCCTGCTGCATACCTTGAGCAGAAACGGCGCCGCTGGCGGCGACCCCCATGCTGGCGGCTAGCGCTAAGGCGAGAAACTGCTTGTGCTTAACCATGGTATTTCCCCTCATCTTGCTGATGGTAGAGAAGTCGCCTTCCCTGCTTGGAGAAGGCGGGGCTAGCTTCAATTATAAGCTTACAACCTATGGGTTGCCCCATGGTCAAGACGGATTTTCCTCTTTGCAACCCTGCGGCCCCGGGTTCAGTCTCGTTTCAGGTTCGTACGGTATAAACGAGCTTCCCCCAGATCCCACTCGAGAGGTAACAAGATGCGCAAGACACTGCTGGCCTTGGCACTGGGCCTGACCACCACGACGGCCTTCGCTGCCGGTGAGCACGGCGGCTCCCACGCTACGGTGAGCGACGCCGACATCGATCGCACCATTCGCTTCGAGGCAGGCGACATGTGGTTCGATCCCGAGCGTCTCGACATTACGCCTGGCGAGACCATCAAGTTCGAGATCGCCAACACCGGTAATCTCGAGCATGAATTCGTCATCGGTGATGCAGAGGCGCAGGAAGCGCATCGCAAGATGATGCAGGAAATGAGTGGCGACCACGGTGATGGTGGACATGGCAATCATGGCGGGCATGACATGGCCGAAGGTAAGCATGGCGGTAGCATGCCGGCGATCACCATCGCGCCCGGGGAGACCGCCGAGCTCGTCTGGACCGCCCCCGAGAACGTCGGTGAGCTGGAGTACGCCTGCAACATCCCGGGTCACTATGAAGCCGGCATGTCAGGGAATATCGATCTTCAGGGATGATGCTCCCGCATGAAATTGTTGCTGCTCGAAGATGACGACCTGCTCGCGGAGAGCCTGGCCGAGAGCCTGAAGGACAACGGTTACCGCGTCGACCTGGCCACTTCCTTGAAGGCGGCCAAGTCGCTGATGGCGACAGAACACTATGTGCTGGCGATCCTCGATCTCGGATTGCCAGACGGTTCCGGCCTCGCGTTGCTGTCTCAGTGGCGCAAGGAAGGGCAAGATCTCCCTGTGCTGATCCTCACCGCCCGCGACACCTGGGAAGACAAGGTCGTCGGCCTGGAAGGCGGCGCGGACGACTATCTCACCAAACCCTTCCACGAGGGTGAGCTTCTCGCACGACTCAAGGCACTGCTGCGTCGCCGCTCCGGCAGCATGTCGCAGGAACTGTTGCTCAATGGGGTCAGCCTCGATGAAGCCAACCAGTGCGTCCGCATCGATGGGGGTTCTTGGCAACCGCTGACAGGTACCGAATTTCGACTGCTGCGCTACTTCATGCATCATCCCGATCGCGTCCACTCGAAGGAGAAGCTGATCGATCAGCTCTATGCCCTGGAACAAGATGCGGCAGCGCCGAACCTGGTGGAGGTCTATATCGGTCGGCTGCGGCGCCGTCTTGGCAAGCCGATTATCCAAACGCGGCGCGGGCAAGGGTATGTCTTCGTTTCGCATTGACCGACGCAGCCTGCGCTTCCGGTTGCTGGCCTGGCTATCCGGCATTGCCCTGCTGGTGGCGGTGGCGACGTGGCTCCTGCATGGCATCCTGTTGCAGGATCTGGCCCGTGATTTCCTCGGGGAGCGCCTTGAGCGTGAAGCCGATCATGCGATCGAGCAGTTGCAGCAGGATCGCCTCGCTATTCCCATGACTTTGGACTCGGCGAGTCGGAGCTATCAGATTTTCCACCATCTCTACGTGCTACAGCTGAGTGGGATTACCTCGGCATCGGATGACCGCTGGCAGGAGATCCTGGCGCCCCTGCTCGATGAGGCAGACGATGCTCTCATCGAAGTAAAGGAGGATGAACGACATCTGCTCGTCTACCGGCGCCGTTTCACGCGAGATGGGGAAGCCGGTGTATTGCTGGTGGGTGAGGATTTTTCCCAAGTGGAAGCGGGGCTGCAGCAACTTCACTGGTGGGTCGCCGGTATCGCTGCCGGGCTTCTGGTGCTGCTTGTGACCTTGAACCTGCTGGCGGTCAACCGTGGACTGGTCCCGCTTTCCCGGCTCCGCGATCAGCTGGGGCAACTCCAGGACGGTGAGCGCGAGCGGCTGTCTCTCGACGTGCCTGCCGAGCTCGATGGCCTGGTAATGCAGCTCAACCGCTTCATGGATGAGATCGACAGTCGCCTGCAACGCTCCCGCGAATCGGTGGCGAACCTGTCGCACGCGCTCAAGACGCCGCTCGCGGCAGTCACCCAAGTGCTGCGAGGCTCGCGTCCCATCGATGAGGTTCGTCGCAAGAAGTTGGTGCAGCGCCTCGAAGAGATTCACGCCCAGCTCGATGTCGAACTCAGGGGGTCGCGTATCGCCGGTCCCAATGCCGGACGGCTCTCCCTCCTTCACCGTGACGGCACGCGGCTGATCGAGATGTTTCGGGGAATGTATCCAGACAAGCGATTTCATCTGCTCCTGCCGGAAGACAGTGACCAACGCGTCCCGGTCGAGTCCCAAGATCTCTCCGAGATGCTCGGCATCGTGCTCGACAATGCGGGGAAATGGGCGGCCCGCGAGGTGGTCTGCAAAGTGGCGGTGGATGGAGCGCTCAGGATCAGTGTCGAGGACGATGGGCCAGGAGTTGCAGAGAAAGATCTGTCTGGCCTTGGCCAGCGAGGCATGCGCCTCGACGAGCGCCAGCCCGGATACGGACTGGGTTTGTCGATCCTGACACAACTCATGCCTCGGTATTCAGGGCAGGTGAGGTTCGACATCGGTCCTCTGGGTGGCTTGAGAGTCGAGCTGACGATTCCCCTCAAGGAGCGCTTGATGTGATGACACCTATTCAGCTGTGATTCAGCTTAACCCGTCAAGATGCTGCGTTCAGACATCGACGGGAGTTACACATGGCAAGTTCCAGCGTCATCACGCACCCGCTGTCACGCCGCCAGATCCTGAAAGGCGGTGCGGCACTGGGCCTGGGATCGGCGGCAGCGCTTGGCTTGCGTCCCAGCTGGGCCAATCCCTGGGGCCGGACCAACGCCTATGCCAAGGGGGTCGAGGAAGGCCCCGAGGTGGCACTGGCCATCCGTCGTGAGTCGCTGCCGGTCGCGGGCCAGCAAACCCATCCGATCAGTATCAACGGGTCCAGCCCGGGGCCGCTGATTCGTCTCAAGGAAGGCCAGGATGCGGTACTGCGCGTCACCAACCTGCTCGACGAGCCCACCTCCATCCACTGGCATGGATTGATCCTTCCGCCAGGCATGGACGGGGTGCCGGGATTGAGCTTCGCCGGCATCGCCCCGGGCGAGACCTTCACCTACCGTTTCCCGGTGCGCCAGAACGGCACCTACTGGTATCACAGCCACTCCGGTCTGCAGGAGCAGCTCGGTCATGCCGGGCCGCTGATCATCGATGCGGCCGAGCGCGAGCCTTTCCGCTACGACCGTGAGCACGTCTTGCTGCTCACCGACTGGACCTTCGAGGACCCCATGTCGGTCTTCCGCAACCTAAAGACCGCCGAGGGCTACTACAACTTCCAGGAGCGAACCATCGCCGACTTCTTCGCCGACGTGCGCGAGAAGGGATTTGCCGCGACGGCCGAGATGCGCGGCATGTGGGCGAAAATGCGCATGAGCTCGCGGGATATCGCCGACGTCACCGGCAGCACCTATACCTATCTGCTCAATGGCCACTCGCCCGAGGAGAACTGGACGGCGCTGTTCAAGGCCGGTGAGCGGGTTCGCCTGCGGGTGATCAACGGCTCGGCCATGTCCTACTTCGACGTGCGCATCCCCGGACTGAATATGACCGTGGTGGCCGCCGACGGCCAGCCGGTGCAACCGGTTCCGGTCGATGAGTTCCGCATCGCAGTGGCCGAGACCTATGACGTTCTGGTCATGCCCGAGGACAATACCGCCTACACCCTCTTCGCCGAGTCCATGGACCGCAGCGGCTATGCGCGCGCCACCCTGGCGCCCCGCGAGGGCATGGCCGCTGAAATTCCCGAGCGCCGCCAGATCGCCGATCGTGGCATGGAGGCCATGGGGGCTCATGGCATGGCGGGCATGGATCATTCCGACATGGAGAGCATGGACCACGCCAACATGCAGGGCATGGATCATTCCGATATGGAGAGCATGGACCACGCCAACATGCAGAGCATGGATCACTCCAGCCTGGGGGGTATGTCGGATGAGCGTAACGGAATGAAAGCCAGCGGCATGCTGGCAGCGGGGGCGGCGCAGCCGGGCTCTCGCTACGACCAGGCCGGTATCGGCATCGATCCCGACGCGCGCCGGACGCTGGTCTATCGCGACCTCAAGGCCTTTACGCCCTGGACGGACCGACGAGAACCGGGACGGGAGCTGGAGTTGCACCTCACCGGCAATATGGAACGCTACATGTGGTCCTTCGACGGCAAGAAATTCAGCGAGGTGACGGGTCCCCTTCACTTCGACAAGGACGAGCGACTGCGCCTGATCCTGGTCAACGACACCATGATGGAGCACCCCATCCACCTCCACGGCATGTGGATGGAGCTGGAAAACGGCCAGGGCGAGCTGATCCCCCGCAAGCACACCCTGAACGTCAAGCCCGGTGAGCGCGTCTCGGCACTGATCACCGCCGACGCGGAAGGCAGCTGGGCGTTCCACTGTCACCTGCTCTATCACATGGATGCCGGCATGTTCCGGGTCGTCAAGGTTTCGTAAGGAGAAGGCATGACTATCAACATCCCCATGACCGCCGCCGGCGCCGTGCTGACCATGCTGACGCTTTCCGTCGCTCAGGCGGAAGACGGCTATGAGGCCCCGGACGACTGGCCCTCCCCCATGGTCGAGCACAACATGGCCATGGCGCTGTTCGACCGACTCGAGTACGCCGTGCCCAACAAGGGGGACGAGGCGCTGGTCTGGGACTTCGAGGCCTGGTACGGCGGTGACGTCAACCGGGTCTACCTCAAGTCCGAGGGCGACAACGTGCAAGGCGACGGCGAGGATGCCGAGTTCGAGTCGCTGGAGTTGCTCTATAGCCGGCTCGTCGCCGACTTCTGGGAACTGCAGGGCGGCATCGGCTACCAGGGTGGGGTATTTTCGGATGACCATGCCGAGCGAACCTACGGCGTGGTGGGCCTGCAAGGGGTCATGCCCTATGGCATCGAGACCGACCTGGCCCTACAGGTCAGTGATGAGGGAGACGTCTCGGCGAGCGTCGAGGGCGAGTACGACCTGCGCCTGACGCAACGCCTCTATTTGCAGCCACGTACCGAAATTGCCGTCGCTGCCAGCGAGGTCGAGGCGTTCGGCGTCGGCGAGGGGCTCAACTCCGTGCGTGTCGGTATGCGCCTGGGCTATCAGGTAACCCGGCGGTTCGCACCCTACGTGGGTGGCTATTGGGAGAAGCAGTACGGCGACACCGCCGATCTCGCTCGCGCCAGCGGTGATGCCACGGAAGATACCGGCGTGGTGGCCGGCGTCCGGCTAATGTTCTGACCTTCATTGTGTTTTCGATACCAACGCCACCGAAAGGTGGCGTTCTCGATTGAGCCTGCTTTTCCATAATCATTTGACCGCGATCAACCGCCGGTCAGGCTAGATTCAGGATGAGTTCAGTTAGCGAGCCGAGACTGACACCAGCCATGACCTTGAGTCTTTGGTGCCAACCTAAGCAGAACACCGTCCAACTTCGGCAACCCGGAGCCACGAGGAGAACGCCATGATTCCATATCCACAGATCGATCCCGTGGCATTTTCCTTTGGACCGATACAGCTCCATTGGTACGGCCTGATGTATGTGGTAGGGCTGACGGCTGCATGGTGGCTGGGTCGGCGTCGCGCGCCTCGTCTTGGCCTGACCGACGATGATATCGGCGACCTGATTTTCTATGGTGCCTTGGGGGTCGTTGTCGGTGGCCGCCTGGGCTATGCGCTTTTCTATGGGTTCGAGCAACTCCTGGCCAATCCCCTGTGGCTATTCAAGGTCTGGGAAGGCGGCATGAGTTTCCATGGCGGGCTTGCCGGTGTGCTGATAGCGGCGTGGCTGTTTGCTCGCCGTCACCGCTTGGCCTTCTTTCAGCTGACCGATTTCATCGCCCCGCTGGTGCCGATCGGCCTGGGTGCCGGGCGACTTGGCAATTTCATCAATCATGAGCTGCCGGGGAAGATCAGTGATGTTCCCTGGGCGATGGTCTTCCCTCCCATGATGGGAGTGGGACCTGAGCCGCGCCACCCATCAGCGCTCTATGAGTTTGCTTTGGAAGGCGTGGTGCTGTTTGCCGTGCTGTGGTGGCTGTCGCGGCGGCCGCAGCAGCAAGGCTTGATATCGGGGTTGTTCCTGCTTCTGTACGGCGCCTTCCGTTTCACCGTCGAGTTCGTGCGCTTGCCCGGTCCTCAGCTGGGCTTCATCGCCTTCGGCTGGCTGACCATGGGTCAGTTACTGACATTACCGATGCTGGCAGCAGGCGCGCTGCTGATTATCACGGCGTATCGCCGCCAGCAAACCTTGGTTGCTTCATCGGGGCATTGAGATATGCCACTGCCATGGGAGACATGGCGATAAGATTGGAAAAGCCTTATCGATATTGCACTTTACGGAGGTTGCCATGAAACAACGTCGAGTGCACCGCTTGGGAGTCTCTGAAACTACTTTGGTTAACCGGCACTTAAAGCTTGATTCCAGAGACCTGAATGCAGTCCACGCGGCAGTAGCGGATATTGATGAGCTCTACGGGATCGACAATGTTTCCTTCGATGACAAGAAACGAAAGCTTCATCTGGCCTATGATGCCTCGCGCCTCTGTCTCGACTGTGTTGAAGAAATCCTGGATAAATATGCTGTCGAAATCAGCCATGATTGGTGGACCCGCTTCAAGGAAGAGCATTACCGGTTTGTCGACCAGAACGTGAAGGACAATGCCCAAAAGGAACCTTGGAGCTGCCATTGAATGGCATTTTTACTCATGCGCAAGGCTAGCCTGCGGGTGAGCGCTGCATGAAGCTACGCTTGGTCCGCTGAGCAACGGAGCTGCATGTAGCGCTTTTGCTTGGGATCATCGCATTTCGGCATGAAGACACCGACAGTTCCTTAATAGGAGCGAAATTCATGGTACGAATGGTGCCGAGAGGCCTCCCCGGCTGAGTGCCTAAGGCCGGGGAGGCCTCCGGCCTCCTTTCGCGATCTAAAGAGCGCTCCCACGGTGTGCCCTACGCGCGGCGTTCTTTCCTGCCGCCCAGCATCACGTCAATGTATGAAGAGTCGCATTGTGCCGTCATGGTGGTGGCTCCTTACTGGCCTACCCAGGTCACGCCATTGGGACCTGGGCCGGTGTCATGGCGGCTGATGACGGTGCCGGCGTCCAGGTCGATGACCGAGAGGCTGTCGTCATACAGGCTGGTGATGAAGGCAAAGCGGCCGGTGTCGTCGACACTGATGCCATGGGCCCCGGGACCGACTTCATGGGTGGCCACGACCGACAGGCTATCAAGCGCGATGACCGAGACCCGGTTGTCGGGTTCGGCTTCACTGCCCTCATTGGCCACCAGCATGAAACGGCCATCCACGGTGGCATGTACCTGGATCGGCATCCGGCCGACCTCGATACGCTCGATGACTTCACGGCTGGCGGTGTCGATGACGGCCACGCGATTCTCGTCGCGCAGTGAGACGAAGGCCCGAGCCCCATCCGGGGTGAAGCCCACCTGGACGGGTGCCTGACCCACCCGCAGGCGAGCGACCTCATCCCGCGCCGCGACATCGATCACCGAGACGCTGCCGTCCAGCACGTTGGCCACATAGAGCTCTCGGCCGTCGGGGCTCAGGCGCAGGCCGTGGGGATACTCTCCGGTAGCGATGCTGGCCACGCTCTCCCTGGCCTCCAGGTCGACGACCGAGACGCTGTCCCCTCCGGCATTGGTGGCGAAGGCGAATCGACCTTCCAAGTCACTGACCACATGGGCTGGGTGGCGGCCTACGTCGATGCTGGCCACAGGAGCGCCGAGCGTCCCATTGGCCTGGTAGAGCTTGAGCTGCCCGGGGGCATCACCGTGGGCATGCCCGCCGCCGTTGCCATGACCATGGTCGTCGGATACTGCTTCCCCCACGGCCATCAGGTAGCGGCCGGTCGCGCTGACCTGGACGTTGTGGGGCGTGATGCCGATGGATCGGGTAGTGGTCTCACCGCTTGTCAGGTTGATACGCGTGAGGGAAGCGCCATGCTCGTTGGCGGTAACGACCTCCCCCGCGGGAAGGGAGGCGGCGAGCGTCGGTGTCGTGGAGAGGGCCAGCCCGGCAGCTATGAGCCAGCAGAGGAGCAGGGGCTTCCCGTTGGGGGAACGGGTGGAAAGCAGGGATGCCTGGCGCGCCATTGCGGCCGATGGGAAACGGATAATCATGATGAACTCCTGATGAACGTAACGTTGATGCGAGTGGGTGTCGCGATCCGACGGCGATACCGTTGGCGTTCGATCAGGCTCTGGGAGGGCGTCTGGGGGGTAGTGGGAACTGGGGGAGCACGGCCATGGCCAGTGTGATGGCCTGGCGTTGCGGACCCACCACGGGCAGCTGCGCCTGGACCGTGGTGGTAAAGCAGGTGACGCAGGAAGAGGCCTCATGGTCGTGCTCGATGTTATGGCCTTCACCCAAATGGCCATCAACCGATATCCATTCGGCTGCGATACCACAATCGACCTGAGGGCTCTCCATGGCGCCGTGGCTCGACAGCGTGACCATCGCAAACAGCAGCGCGAGCAGGAGGGCCAGTAGGCGGCCTCCCGTGCGCTGTGAGGATAATGTCCGCATGGTGAACTCCCTTGAGCCAGGCCCTTAGCTTGCCTCCTTGTCCCCGGCGTTGCACTGACCTAGGGCAACTTTCCCTGAGAGTGTCACGATGAGAGGCGCGGGCAGGGCTGTTCACTCATCGCGGTGCTGACCGTGGCGATGCATGAACAGGTGCATGCCCAGGCAAAGCCCCATCGGCAGGAGCAGCAGCCAGATGCCGGCGCCGACGGGGGGGCCGAGCCACATGACAAGCAGCACGGCACCTCCCATCAATACCAGGCAGGCGGTCATCATCCCTTTATGGAGGGCCCCGGCATGTGGTGACGGCGCCTCCTGTGACTCGGGCGTTCCTGAGGGGGGCTTGGTGGACTCTGGCCGTGTCATGAGCGGTCTCCTTGGGCTTGGGGCTGGGCCGTTGGGGCAGCAGTTGATTGCTCATGGCGGGGTTGCTTGCGGGCATAACGCCGCTTGAGCAGCAACGAGTTGCCGATCACCGAGAGGGAACTGGTGGTCATGGCGATGACGCCGATCATCGGGTGCAACAGGCCGATGGCGGCGATGGGGATAGCCGCCACGTTATAGGCGCTGGCCCAGATCAGGTTCTGGACGATCTTGCCGAAGGTGGCGCGAGAGAGGTGCATGGCGTCCACCACCGCGGTGAGCTCGCCGCGCACCAGGGTCACGTCGGCCGCCTCGATGGCCACGTCGGCCCCGGCGCCGATGGCGATGCCCACGTTGGCCTGTTTCAGTGCCGCGGCGTCGTTGATGCCGTCGCCGACCATGGCCACGTGGTTGCCGTGCTTCTCCTGCAGGGCACGGATGGCATCGACCTTGCCTTCTGGCAGCACGCCGGCCTGGACCTCGTCGATGCCCACCTCATCGGCCACGGCGCGGGCGGCGCGTTCGTTGTCGCCGGTGATCATCACCACATGCAGGCCCAGCTCGTGCATGCCACGGATGGCCTCGACCGACTCCTGCTTGAGGGTATCGGCCACGGCGACCAGCCCCAGGGCCTGACCATCGGCGGCGACGATCACCACGGTGCGGCCCTTGCCCTCGAGCTTGCCCATGGCGTCGTCCAGGGCCTCGAGGCCGGTCACGCCTTCCTCTTCGAGCAGGCGGCGATTGCCGATCAGCACGGTTTCATCGCCCACCTTGCCAGAAACACCGCGCGCCCCCGTGGAGCGGAACTCGCTGACCTCGCCGGGTTTCACGTCGCGCTCCCGGGCGCCGTCGACGATGGCCCGGGCGATGGGGTGCTCCGGGGCGTTCTCGACGCTCGCCGCCAGGGTAAGCAGGCGGTTTTCGTCAACGCCCTCTGCGGCGACGGCCTCGGTGAGTTTGGGCTCGCCACGGGTAATGGTGCCGGTCTTGTCGAGCACCATCACCTTGACGTCCTTAAAGGTCTGGATCGCCTCGCCGGAGCGGATCAGGATGCCGCGCTCGGCACCGATGCCGGAGCCCACCATCAGCGCCGTGGGGGTGGCCAAGCCCAGCGCGCAGGGGCAGGCGATGACCAGCACGGCCACCGCGGCCAGTATCGCCAGCACCGGCGTGGCGGCCTCGGGGTTCACCCAGGGCAGGAAGGTGGCGCCCCAGTCGAGGATCGGCCGCAGAGCATCAGGAAACAGCGCCCAGACAATCAGGCTCGCCAGGGCAATGGCCAGTACTGCCGGCACGAAGCGGCCGGTCATGCGATCGGCAAATTCCTGGATCGGCACGCGCGAGCCCTGCGCCTGGTCGATCAGGCGCACCACCTGGGAGAGAAAGGTATCGCCGCCGACACGGGTCGCCTTGATCCGCAAGCGTCCCTCCTTGTTGATGGTGGCACCGATCACGCTGTCCCCGCTGCTCTTGTAGACCGGTATCGACTCGCCGGTGGCGATGGACTCGTCGAGGTGGCTCTCGCCCTCGACCACCTCGCCGTCGGTGGGGATCTTGTCGCCGGGACGCACGATCATGATGTCGCCCGGGGCCAGCTCCTTTACCGGCACCTCGACCTCCTCGCCATCGCGCTCGACGCGTGCCGTCTTGGCGCCCAGGGTCATCAGGCGGCGGATGGCCTGGGAGGCACGTCCCTTGGCCAAGGCCTCCAGGTAACGCCCCAGCAGGTGGAAGGTCATGATGGTGGCGGCCATCTCGATGAACGAGGTCATGGGATAGACGAAGCCGACCAGGCCGATCAGATAGGGCGGCAGGCTGCCCATGGAGATCAGCACATCCATGTTGAAGGTGCCGTTCTTCAGCGAGCGCCAGGTCGACTTGTGGGTGGCGATACCGCCATAGAGGAACACCACCGGGAAGGCCAGTACGGCGATAATGGCGAGATACCCCGGAATCGGCTGCCAGAACATGTGCGGTATCATCAGCAGCATGATCAGGGTGGTGGGTACCGCGGCGATGATCAGCCGCATGCGGGCCTGAGAAAGGTAGGCCTCCTCGATCTCGGCGTCGCTGTCGGCGTCGTCCGCCTCGTCGGCCTGCACGGCGGCCACGTCGTAGCCGGCTCCTTCCACGGCGCGCTTGAGTGCGTCACCATCGGGGCCATTCCTGGTCACGGTCACCGACACACGGTGGCTGGCGATATTGGTGTCGATCGATTCGATACCTTTGAGCCGCTCTAGGGTGCTGCGGATGATACCAGCGCAGTGGTCCGAGCCCATGCCCGGCACCGTCAGGCGAACCTGTTGCTTGCCGATCCCTCCACTGACGGCGGCCACGTCATACCCGGCCCCCTCAACGGCTTCCTTCACGGTGCCACCGTCGGGCCCGCCTGTTTCGATGGACACGCTGACATGGTGGTTGGCGATGTTGGTCTGGATCTCGCCGACGCCGTCGAGGCGTTCCAGTGTCTTGCGCACGATACCGGCACAGTGGTCGCTGCCCATGCCGGGCACCGTCAGGGTAATCGTGTTAGAGGGCGAGTCGCTCATCGCTTGTCTCCTGCGGGCATTGCCGAGTGGACGGCCAAACATGGCCGTCCTGTTGCCTGAGTCTGTGACACCCCCGGTCAGTGATGGGCCTCGTGGTCCTCGGGGTCGACGTCACTCTCGGGGGTGGCCTGCTGAAGCTGCTGACGTTGTTCGTCGGTCATCAGGTCATGCATGGCATTTTGCATGCGCACCCTCTCGGCCATCATCTCGCCGTGAAGCTCGGCCATCCGGCCGTGCAGGGCCTGGACCTTTTCGGGGTCGGGGCGCTCGCCGCGCATTTCCGTCATCAGGTCATCGCGCAGGTTCATCAGGCGTCCCATGCGCTCGAACTGGGCGGGGCGGTGCTCCTGCGTCAGCGCGCGCATCTCGTCGCGCTGCTCCGGGTCGAGCATCTCCTGCATCATGCCCATGCCAGCGCCTCCCATCATCGGGCAGGGCATCATTTCGCCACCCATCATGCCTCTCATCATGCCTGGCCCCATGCCGCCTTGGCCGTCGCCCATCATTCCCCCCATCATGCCGGGATCCATACCGCCTTGGCCGCCGCTACCGCGCATCATGTCGCTTCCCTGACCGGGCTGACTGTCAGGCATGCTCTGGGCGAGGGCGACGCCGCTCCCACTGGCACCGAGTGCCAGGGCGAGTCCGAGGGCGAGAGTATGCTTGCGAATTTCCATGATCGTTCTCCTGGCGAACCATTGGGTCCATTCAGGACCTTTACTTACATTCTTTCCGCTATGTGTCGCACAGCGGTCAACATCGAAAACAGGTACCGACTCTTCCCCTTCAAGGCCTGACTACCCCTGTCTCCCCGGAGCCGGATGGTGATCCCTGTTCATCGCCTGGCTACATGTCCCGAGCCCGGTTGGTCTGCTGGGCCAGGCGCATCGACTCGTGTTCCTCAAGCTTCAAGAGTTCGCGAACGAGTTCGCGAGTCTCGGGGATTTCGGCCCGCCCTTCCAGGTAGCGATACAGCTCGATGACCTGGTCATGCAGCGAAAAGATGGTCCGGCAGATATCATCGAAGCTCATCTCGGCATAGGGTGAGCGACACACCTGGTGCGGAGCGATGGGGGCATGGGACAGGTAATCGTAGACCCAAGTGTGAAGGGCCTTCGGGTCGGCCTGTTTCTCGAAGCCGGCTACTGTTTGCTCCAGTGTCGCCTCGTGATCCGCAAGATACTCCAGTAACCACTTGGCACGGGCTTCCTCCTGCTGGGTGGCACAGTGCTTGAGGCACTCTGCCAGATGGCCATGCAGCTGCCGGGTCCAATCGATCAGGTCTTGAAAGGTCTCGATATTCATCCAGTGCGCTCCCTTGAAGGCATGTGCTAACCGTATGTGTTGTGAACCGGACCGGTTTCAGCTACGTCTCTCGTTCTCACGCGACAGCCTCCAGCCATAGAGGCCCTGAAACCATGTCTTGCACATGCTGTTGCGCATGGTGCCGGCAAGACTCAGTATCGAGGCAATCGACTCGCTCACGCGGTCCTCCCACAGCCGAAGGTGGCCGGGCCGGAGATAGCCTAAAAGCCATAGGCGGGTACGCCGTCACTCATCGCGTCCTCCTCTATGGTCGTCATGCCCGCCATTACCTCCGTGGCCACCATGCCCGCCGTGCATGAACACATGCATCAGCGGACAGGCGAGCAGGATCAGCCAAGGCAGGGCACCAAGCATATGCACCTTGTGCTCCTCCCAGAGCAGGAAGCCCATTACCCCCAAGGCAAGTGCCGCCATGAGCCAGAAAGTGCCCTTGCTGGGCCCTCTGTCCAACCACCCCCTTTCGTCATTCATGATCAGATCTCCCCCGGCGCAGGCGCAATGAATTCATCAACACCGACTGCGAGGCTGCGCTCATTAATGAATAGATATAACTGCTGCTAAGGGTCATGAAGTGCCATTGATTGATGCCTGAAATCGTACTTACGCCTTTTAGACCCTTGCCTAACTTAAACATAGGTGTAAAAGCTGAACTGAAGCTGAATTAGTCGGCTTCTATCCTGGCATTGGCTTTGTTGGTTCTTGACTATATTACGGTCGTCAGGATCGATGCTGGGGCTGGCTTGCCAGGAGTTAAACGACCATGAGGTCTTGTCGCGATACAACGCTTGACCCTTGGGTAACACGCAGGTTATAGGCTGAGAATACGTGGCGATTATCGACCCATCCAGCATCTGCGGTACCTGGATCATTAGGAGGGATCAACATGCCGGACACGGACCGTTCGCCAGCCTAGCAGGAGAACAGTCTGTCGTTTGCCGTGGCCTTGGGCACCGGCGTGATGATCGGCGCAGGTATTTTCGCCTTGACGGGGCAGATGGCCGAGATGACGATTGAGCTCTTTCCCCTGAAGACGAAAGATTATTCCTTGGCGGCTGCCGCCCGGCCCGCGCTGGGACAGGCCGCCGTCTGGTTCACGCTCATCCTGCTCGGCGAAGGGTTATTCCTGTCGCGTCGCGAGCCGCCTGATGAGTCGACTGGCGATAACGAACATTCGCACTCACACTGATTTGTCCGGGAGACACCTTCCGGACCTCAAGTCCTTCGGTGAGTGGATCGATTGGCGCAGTTTCGCGAGCCTCTGGCTCGGTCGACAGGGAGCATGAACGATGCCGGATAGCCATTCCCACCACATGGTCAAGGACCCGGTCTGCGGGATGGACGTCGACCCGCACGCGACCGAGCACCGCGCTACCCACGCGAACAAGACCTGGTACTTCTGCTCCGCGAAGTGCCGGGAGAAGTTCGAGGCGGACCCCGAGGCCTACATGGGCGATAAGCCACCGGCCGAATCGGCGCCACCAGGGACGATCTACACCTGTCCGATGCATCCCGAGGTCCGCCAGGAGGGCCCCGGCGACTGTCCGATCTGCGGCATGGCTCTGGAGCCCGAGACGGTCTCCGCCGACACCGGGCCCTCGCAAGAATTGCAGGACATGACGCGGCGCTTCTGGATTGGCCTGGTGCTGACCCTGCCGGTACTGGTGCTGGAGATGGGTGGTCATCTGGTCGGGCTTGATCATCTGATCGCCCCGCAGGTCTCGAACTGGGTTCAGCTACTGCTCGCCACGCCGGTGGTCGTCTGGGCCGGTGCGCCCTTCTTCGTGCGCGGCTGGCGCTCCATCGTGCGGCGCAGCCTCAACATGTTCACCCTGATCGCCATCGGCACCGGCGCGGCGCTGGTCTACAGCCTGCTGGCAACGATCGTGCCGGGCATCTTCCCCGAAACCTTCCGCCAGGCCGACGGCTCGGTGGCCGTCTACTTCGAGGCCGCGGCGGTGATCGTGGTACTCGTGCTGCTGGGGCAGGTCCTGGAGTTGCGGGCCCGGGAGAAGACCTCCGGGGCGATCCGTGCGCTGCTTGACCTGGCCCCGGCCACCGCGCGTCGCCTCGACGACCAGGGGCAGGAAGAAGAGGTCTCCCTCGACCAGGTTCAGGTCGGCGATCGCCTGCGCGTGCGCCCCGGCGACAAGGTGCCGTTGGACGGCGAGGTGCTGGAGGGGCGCTCCAACGTCGACGAGTCGATGGTCACCGGTGAGCCACTGGCGGTGCGCAAGGAAGCCGGCGCCGGCGTGATCGGCGGCAGTATCAATGGCCAGGGGTCGTTCATCATGCGTGCCGACAAGGTAGGCCGCGACACCATGCTGTCGCAGATCGTCCAGATGGTCGCCAGCGCCCAGCGCAGCCGGGCGCCTATCCAGGGGCTGGCCGACAAGGTGGCCGGCGTCTTCGTGCCGGTGGTGATCCTGGTGGCCGTGGTGGCCTTCATCGCCTGGTCGCTGTGGGGGCCGGCACCGCCCATGGCCTTCGGCCTGATCGCCGCGGTCAGCGTGCTGATCATCGCCTGCCCCTGCGCCCTGGGCCTGGCGACGCCGATGTCGATCATGGTCGGCGTGGGACGGGGTGCCCAGGCCGGCGTGCTGATCCGCGACGCCGAGGCCCTGGAGCGCCTGGAGAAGGTCGACACCGTGGTCGTCGACAAGACCGGCACCCTGACGGAGGGCAAGCCTCGGGTGACCGAGCTGCGGCCGGCGGAAGGCTTCGATGAGGCAGAACTGCTGCGGTTGGCCGCAGGACTGGAGCGCGGCAGCGAGCATCCCCTGGCGCAGGCGATCGTCGACAAGGCCAAGGAAGAGGGCGTGACGCTCTCGGAGGCCACGGAGTTCGACGCCCCCAACGGTAAGGGCGTGACGGGCCGGGTCGACGGTCATCGCGTCGCGCTCGGCAATCGCCTGCTGATGGAGAGCGAGCAGGTGGAGCTCGCCGAACAGGCCGAGGCGGCTGAGGAGCTGCGGGGCGACGGCGCCACGGTAATCTTCGCCGCCGTGGATGGTCGCCTGGCCGGCCTGCTGGCCATTGCCGACCCGGTCAAGGAAACCACCGGCGAGGCCATCCGCGCCCTGCAGGCGGACGGCATCCGGGTCGTTATGCTCACCGGCGACAACCGCACCTCCGCCGAGGCGGTGGCACGGCGGCTGAACATCGACGAGGTGGAGGCCGAGGTGTTGCCCCAGGACAAGGGACGCGTGGTGCAGCGCCTGCGCGACGAAGGACGCGTGGTGGTAATGGCCGGCGACGGCGTCAACGACGCCCCCGCCCTGGCGATCGCCGACGTGGGCATTGCCATGGGCACCGGCACCGACGTGGCCATCGAGAGCGCCGGCGTGACCCTGTTGCGTGGCGATCTGATGGGTATCGTCGAGGCGCATCGCCTATCGCGGGCGACCATGCGCAACATCCGCCAGAACCTGTTCTTCGCATTCGTCTACAACGCCGCGGGGGTGCCGATCGCCGCCGGCATCCTCTATCCCTTCACCGGCATGCTGTTGTCACCGATCATCGCCGCCGCGGCGATGTCCCTCTCCTCGGTCAGCGTGATCGCCAATGCGCTGCGACTGCGAATGGTGGCGCTTAATTTCGAAAAATGAAGCGGTGGGTGGCCCGCATAGGGCCCAGAGTGTGCGAGTTCGAGGGCCCCAAGTTGGCCTTTAACAAGTCGAAGACGCTGACGAACATGGAATCACCCTTTGCTCGCGTAAGCGGCGGCCTGACGCTTTTCTGCAGCACGGCAGGCGGCCGCGGTAAACAGCACGTCGGTGGAGGAGTTTAGCGCCGTCTCGGTGGAGTCCTGCACCACGCTGATTACGAAGCCGATCGCCACCACCTGCATCGCCACGTCGGTGGAGATGCCGAACAGGCTGGCTGCCATGGGAATCAGCAGCAGCGAACCACCGGCCACGCCCGAGACGCCACAGGCGGCCAGCGCCGAGACCACGCACAGCAATATGGCGGTGGGGAAGTCGACACTGATGCCCAGGGTGTTGGCCGCGGCCAGGGTGATCACCGAGATGGTGATCGCCGCGCCGGCCATGTTGATGGTGGCGCCCAGCGGAATGGAGATGGCATAGGTGTCGGGGTCGAGATCGAGGCGCTCGCACAGCGCCATGTTGACCGGGATATTGGCCGCCGAGCTGCGGGTGAAGAAGGCGGTGATGGCACTGCCGCGCAGGCAGGTGAAGACCAGCGGGTAGGGGTTGCGGCGGGTCTGCCAGAAGACGATCAGCGGATTGGTGACCAGCGCCACGAACAGCATGCAGCCGACGATCACACCCAGCAGTCGGCCATACTCGAGCAGTGCGCCCAGTCCGGCTTCCGCCAGGGTATTGGCGACCAGACCGAAGATGCCCAGCGGGGCGAAGCGGATGACTACGCGGACGATACCGGAGATGGCTTCGGAGAGGTCGTTGAGCGCGCCGCGGGTAGTCTCGCTGGCGTGGCGCAGCATCAGACCGAGGCCGATGGCCCAGGCCAGGATGGCGGTGAAATTCGCCTCCATCAGCGCGGTGACCGGGTTAGCAACAGCATTGAGCAGCAGGTTGCGCAGGATCTCCAGAATGCCGCCCGGGGGATTGCCGCTAACCTCCGGCATGTCCAGCGTCAACGTTGTCGGGAAGGCAAAGCTCGCCACCACGGCGACCAGCGCCGCCACCAGGGTTCCGATCACGTAGAGTAGCAGCACGCCGCGAATATGCGTCGGCTGTCCCTGGCGGTGGCCAGCGATGGCGGCCGCCACCAGCACGAAGACCAAGATGGGGGCCACTGCCTTGAGGGCCGAGACGAACAGCTCCCCGAGCAGCGAGACCGACACGGCGGCCCCGGGCGCAAGGACGGCGAGCAGGATACCGCAAACGATGCCGATAGCGATCTGAGTGATCAGGCCCAGACGCAACAGCGGGCCGAAGAGGGCGTTAAGCGTAGAAGTCATCGAGGAACTCTCTCAGTTAATGAGCAGCCCCAACTGGTTCAACAGTTAGGGCTTATTTAAATCAACGCCGCCCTCGTCACCCAAACATCACCATCGGCGGAACAAATGTCAGGTCCGTCACTAGCCCTTGTTGGGCGTGTAACGCGCAAAATCGGTATCGGAATAATACGGGACCCAGCGCGGATTGACGAAGCGCCTTTCGAGCTGGATGGGTACGTCATTTTCGAGATGAAGGATCAGGGTGTGGAAGACCCGGCTGCCGAGCCGGACGCCCAGGCGCGGCGCCATGTCAGCATCACTTCGAGCCACCTTTTATCGGCTTCCTCAGCACTCGATGGCATTGACCGCCAGCCCGCCGCGGGAGGTCTCCTTGTACTTGTCCTGCATGTCGGCCCCGGTATCGCGCATGGTGCGGATCACCTTGTCGAGTGAAATAAAGTGCTCGCCGTCGCCGCGCAGCGCCATCTGCGCGGCGTTGATCGCCTTCACCGAGGCGATGGCGTTGCGCTCGATGCAGGGCACCTGAACGAGGCCACCCACCGGGTCGCAGGTCAGCCCCAGGTTGTGCTCCAGGCCGATCTCGGCGGCGTTTTCCACCTGACCCACGCTGCCGCCCATCAGCTCGGCGAGGCCGGCGGCGGCCATGGCGCAGGCCGAGCCGACCTCGCCCTGGCAGCCCACCTCGGCGCCAGAGATCGAGGCGTTCTTCTTGCACAGCACCCCCACGGCGCCGGCGGTGAGCAGGTAAACCACCACGTCGCGCTCGCTGGCGCCACGACGGAACTGCATGTAGTAGTGCAGCACCGCGGGGATGATGCCCGCCGCGCCGTTGGTGGGCGCGGTGACCATGCGCCCGCCGGCGGCGTTCTCCTCGTTGACCGCCAGGGCGTAGAGGTTGACCCAGTCCATGGCCGACATCGTCGAGGCGATCAGCGAGTGGTCGTCCTCGCTGGCCAGCATGCGCTGGTACAGCGACTTGGCGCGACGCCTGACGTTGAGCCCGCCGGGCAATACGCCTTCGGCTTCCATGCCCTGCCTGACGCAGTCCTGCATCGCCGCCCAGATCGTCAGCAGGCCCTGGCGGATCTCGGCTTCGCTGCGCCACGTCTTCTCGTTTTCCAGCATCAGCTCGCTGATGCGCAGGCCGCTCTCCCGGCACATGCGCATCAGCTCGTCACCGGTCTGGAAATCGTAGGGCAACTGGCTGGCATCGGTATCGAGCTCACCGCAACCAGCCTGGGCCTCGTCGATGACGAAGCCGCCGCCCACCGAGTAGTAGGTGTTGCGGTAGCGCTCGCCGTCGTCGTCGTAGGCGATCAGGCGCATGGCGTTGGGGTGGTGCGGCAGGCTCTCCTCGTGCAACTGCATGTCGCGCGCCCAGCGGAAGGGGATCGCGTGGTCACCCGCCAGCCGCAGCGAATCGGACGCGCGCAGGGCATCGATGGCGGGGCCGATGATCGCCGGGTCGATGCCGTCGGGCCGCTCGCCCATCAGGCCCATGATCACCGCCCGATCGGTACCATGGCCGATCCCCGTCGCCGACAGCGAACCGAAGAGCTGGACCTCGACGCGGGTGATGCGCGCGAGCAGGTCGCGCGCCGTTAACTCGCCGAGGAAGTCGAAGGCGGCCCGCATGGGGCCAACGGTGTGCGAGCTCGAGGGCCCGACACCGATCTTGAACAATTCGAAAACGCTGATTGGCATGCTTCCCACCCTTGCAGAATATTTGTCGTTGTCTGTGTTAGCGATCGAAGACCACCGTGCGCCTGGCATGCAGGAAGACGCGGCGCTCCACGTGCAGGGCGACGGCCCGGGCCAGTGTCAAGCACTCGATATCGCGGCCCTTGGCCACCAGGTCTTCCGGGTAGTCGGTGTGGCCAACCGGCTCGACGCCCTGGGTGATGATCGGCCCCTCGTCCAGGTCGTCGTTGATGTAGTGGGCCGTCGCGCCGACCAGCTTGACGCCCTTGTCGTAGGCCTGGTGGTAGGGCTTGGCCCCCTTGAAGCCCGGCAGCAGCGAGTGGTGGATATTGATGGCGCGGCCACTGAGTCGCTCGCACATCCCGCTGGACAGCACTTGCATGTAGCGGGCCAGGATCACCAGCTCGGCGCCGGTTTCCTCGATCACCCGAGCGACCTGCGCCTCTTGCTCGAGCTTGGTCTCCGGCGTAATCGGGAAATGGTGATAGGGAAGGTCGTGCCATTCCGCCAGCGGTGCCAGGTCCGGGTGGTTGGAGACGATGGCGCGGATATCGATCGGCAACTGGCCGACGCGATAGCGGTAGAGCAGATCGTTGAGGCAGTGATCGGCCTTCGACACCATGATCACCACCGGCATGCGCCGCCCCGGCGGGGTCAGCTCGAAGCGCATCGCGAACTCGGCGGCTCGCTCGGCGAAGCCGGCCTCGAAGGCGTCGGCGTCAAAGCCGTCTGCCTCGGGCCGGAACTCGGTGCGGATAAAAAAACCACCGTTAAGCCGGTCATCGAAGGAGTGCTGCTCGGTGATATAGCAGCGCTGCTCCTTGAGAAAGCGCGTCACCACGTCCACGGTGCCGAGCCGGCTCGGACACTGGGCCGCCAGGATCCAGCGGTTGTTGTTGTCTTGCATGATGTGTCTCTCCTGGACGGGACCGGCGGCTGCCGGCCCCCCTCTCTCCTGTCAAGCCATCTGCTGTCAGGCCTCGACGCCGATGGCATATTCCGCGCCGGCGTCCAGGATCCAGCGATAGAGGTAGTCAGCGAAGCTGCGCCGCAGTACCAACTCCCAGCGCTGCTCGTCCGGGCGCCGCAGAATCACCGTCGCCTTGGCGAACACCGTGGTGACGCCCTTGCCCACCGGAAAGGCATCGGGGTGGACGTCGTAGGGGGTCGACTTCATCAAGAGCTCGCGGGCCATCTCGCCCTCGAGTTCGATCAGGGTCTGGCCGCCGCTGGCGTCGACGATCGCGTAGTGGGCCTCGCCCAGGGCCTTGCGCAGCTTGCCCTCCAGGGCGAACTCCTCGCCACCGGGCACGATGACCAGCCACTCGTCGGGCGAGAGCCACTGGATCGAGCGCTCGCCGCTTGCGTCCCGGGTCAGGCCGTTGGGTCGCCCTGGCAGGCCGAAGCCGAGTACCTGTCGCACCGCCTCGTCGAGCACAATGGCGCCGCCGCGCAGGATCAGATGACCCAGCATGGCGCGCTCGCGCAGCACCACGCGGCTCTTGGCGCTGGCGCTGGGGCGGCCGCTGTGATGATAGGACCAGGCCAGCGGAGACTCTGCCGGCACCGTGGCTTCGGGATGCGTCTCGAAGGTCCTGACGTTCTGGGCAACCGAATTAGACATGCTGGCGCTCCCCCTTGGGATCGTAAAAGACATTGCTGACGATCTCGGCCTCGTGCACCTGGCCATCGACCATGGGCAGGTAGACCGTCTCGCCCATCCGGTTATGCCCGCCCTTGACCACCGCCAGGGCGATACCGTGGCCGAGAATGGCGCTGTAGTAGCTGGAGGTCACATGGCCCACCATCGGCATCGGGATCGCATGGTCCGGGTCGAGAACGATCTGTGCCCCTTCCTCCAGCACCACTTTCGGATCACGAGGCTTCAAGCCCACCAGCTGCTTGCGGTCGACCCGACGCGTGTCGGGGCGTGACAGGGCGCGCTTGCCGATCCAGGCAAATGGCTTGTCGTAGCCGACGGCCCACTGCATGCCCAGATCCTCCGGCGTTACCGAGCCGTCGGTGTCCTGGCCGGCGATGATCAAGCCCTTCTCGGCCCGCAGCACGTGCATGGTCTCGGTGCCGTAAGGCGTCAGGTCATACTTCTCGCCGTGCGCGAACAGGGTCTGCCAGACGTGCATGGCGTAGTTGGCCTGGACGTTGATCTCGTAGGCGAGCTCGCCGGTGAAGGAGATACGGAACACCCGCGCCGGCACCTCGGCCACCTTGCCCTCGCGCCAGTCCATGAACGTGAACTGCTCCTTGTCGAGATCGATATCGGTGATCTCGGCGAGCAGCTTGCGCGCCTCCGGGCCGGTAACGGTGATCGTCGCCCAATGGTCGGTGACGGAGGTGAAATAGACCTGAAGCTCGGGCCACTCGGTCTGATGCCATAGCTCCAGCCACTCCATGACCCCTGCCGCTCCGCCGGTGGTGGTGGTCATCAGGAAGTGATTCTCGCCCAGACAGCTGGTGGTACCGTCGTCCATCAGCATGCCGTCGTCCTTGCACATCAGTCCGTAGCGCACGCGACCGGGTGCCAGCTTGGCCCACTTGTTGGTGTAGACCCGCCCCAGGAATTCCCGGGCGTCCGGTCCCTGGATGTCGATCTTGCCCAGGGTCGAGGCGTCCAGCACCCCCACCCCCTGGCGGACGGCCAGGCACTCTCTCGCTACCGCCTCGTCCAGCGTCTCGAGTTTGCCGTTGACGCGCTTCGGGAAGTACCAGGGGCGTTTCCACTGGCCAACGTCCTCGAACTCGGCACCGTGCTCCACGTGCCACTGGTGCAGCGCGGTGTAGCGCTCGGGATCGAACAGCTCGCGGCAATGGCGCCCGGCAATGGCGCCGAAGGTCACCGGGGTGTAGTTGGGACGGAACACCGTGGTGCCCACCTCGGGGATCGACTTGCCCAGGCAGCGGGCGGCAATGGCCATGCCGTTGATGTTGCCGAGCTTGCCCTGATCGGTGCCGAAGCCCATGGCGGTGTAGCGCTTGACGTGCTCGATGGACTCGAAGCCCTCGCGCGTCGCCACCTCGATGGCCGCCGCGGTGACATCGTTCTGCAGGTCGACGAACTGCTTGGGCCCACGCAGCGTCGGCTTCTCATGAGGCACGTGGTAGAGCGCGCAGGCGGCGCCTTCCCGGCGGGCGTCGACCTGGGGCAGTTCGATCGCCTTGGCCGAGCGGCCTAAGGAATCCAGCGCCCGAGACGCCATGGTGATGCCATCGGCCAAGCCTTCGGCCAGATCATGGAGTCCGCGGGCGCTGCCGGCGGCATGCACGCCCTTCACCAGGCCGGGCACGAAGCCGAGGATCTCGTCGTTCCAGGTCGGTCGGGCACCGGTGTGGGAGGCCAGGTGGATCACAGGGCTGTAGCCACCGGAGCTGGCGATGGTGTCGCACTCCAGCGTCTCGGCCTGGCCGGTGACCTTGAACGCTTCGGCGTCGATGGTGGCGACGCGGGCGCCGTTCACGCGGTTGCTGCCCTTGGCCTCGAGCACGGCACTGCCGGCGATCACCCGGATACCGAGGGCACGGGCCTGCTCGACCAGCTCACCGTCCGGTGACTTGCGCGCATCGACGATGGCCACCACCTCGCGACCGGCATCGTTCCAGTCCAGGGCGGCGCGGTAGGCGTGATCGTTGCTGGTGGAAAGTACCAGCTTGTTGCCCGGCACCACCCCGTAGCGGCGGATATAGGTGGAAACGGCGCCGGCCAGCAGGTTGCCCGGCACGTCGTTGTTGCCGTAGACCAGCGGCCGCTCGTGGGCGCCGGTGGCCAGCAGTACCTGGCCGGCACGCACACGATGCATGCGCGAGCGGGCGGGGCGATAGCCATCGACCAGCGGCGCGGTCTCGCCGAGATGCTCGGTGCGCCGCTCGTGCAGGGTGACGAAGTGGTGGTCGTGGTAGCCGTTGGCGGTGGTGCGCGGCAGCAGGGTGACATTGTCGAGTGCGGCCAGCTCGGCGACGACGCGCTCCGCCCACTGGGCGGCGGGCTGATGGTCGAGCAGCTCGCGGCTGTCGAGCAGCGAGCCGCCCATCTCTTCCTGCTCATCGCAGAGAATCACCCGGGCGCCGCTGCGCGCCGCCGTCAGCGCCGCCGACAGGCCGGCCGGGCCAGCGCCGACCACCAGCAGATCGCAGTGCTGGTGAAGATGGTCGTAGCTGTCGGGATCGCGCTCCATGGGGCTGCGGCCCAGGCCGGCGCCCTTGCGGATGTATTTCTCGTAGGTCATCCACATGGACGCCGGGGCCATGAAGGTCTTGTAGTAGAAGCCCGGCGGCATGAAGCGCCCGCCCAGCTTGCCGACCAGGCTCATGACATCGCGCTGTACGTTCGGCCAGCCGTTGGTGCTTTGCGCCGTGAGGCCATCGAACAGCGCCTGCTGGGTGGCCCGCACGTTGGGCACCTGAGCCGCCTCGGTGCTGCCCAACTGGACCAGCGCATTGGGCTCCTCGGCGCCGGCGGCGACGATGCCGCGGGGGCGCGAGTACTTGAAGCTGCGGTTGACGATGTCCACCCCGTTGGCCAGCAAGGCCGAGGCCAGGGTGTCGCCGGCATGGCCTGAATAACGCTTGCCGTTGAAGGTGAAGCTCAGCGTGCGGGCGCGATCGATGCGACCGCCCTGCGCCAGGCGGTTGGACTGCTGTGCATTGCGTGTCATACCTTGGCCCCCCTTGAGTCTTTCACCGCGCTGTCGCTTGCGCCCACCGTCTGCTGACCGCCACCGGCGACCTGCACGCCCGCGAGCTTCTCGGTGCTCGCCAGGCTCTCGGCAGTGATTGCCGGCTGCTCGCCCATCTTGTAGGTCTCGAGGATCTCGTAGGTCACGGTGTTGCGCGTGATGTTGAAGAACTTGCGACAGCCAATGGCGTGCACCCACAGCTCGTGATGTATGCCACGCGGGTTGTCGCGGAAGAACAGGTAGTCGCCCCACGCCTCGTCGCTGCAGGCCTCGGGGTCGGCCGGCCGGGCGATATGCGCCTGGCCCTTGGGGTGGAACTCCTCTTCCTCACGGAGCTCTTCGCAGTAGGGACAATGAATATGGAACATGGGTTTGGCTCCTCCTAGTGGGCCACGCCGGCGGCGCCGTGTTCATCCACCAGCGCCCCGGTGTGGAAGCGGTCGATGGAGAACGGCGCGGCGAGCGGATGAGCCTGGTTCTTGGCCAGGGTCCAAGCGAAGACGTGACCGGAGCCCGGGGTGGCCTTGAAGCCACCGGTGCCCCAACCGCAGTTGAAGAACAGCCCCTTCACGGGTGTCGCGGAGAGGATCGGACAGGCGTCCGGGCAGGTGTCGACGATGCCGCCCCACTGGCGGTTCATGCGCACCCGGGAAAATATCGGGAACATCTCGACGATGGCCTGCAGGGTGTGCTCCACGGTGGGGTAGCTGCCGCGCTGACCGTAGCCGTTATAGCCGTCGATGCCGGCGCCGATCACCAGGTCGCCCTTGTCGGTCTGGCTGATGTAGCCGTGCACGTGGTTGGACATCACCACGGTATCGAGAATCGGCTTGAGCGGCTCGGAGACCAGCGCCTGCAGGGGATGCGACTCCAGCGGCAGCTTGAAGCCGGCCATCTTGGCCAGTACACCGGAGTTGCCGGCCGCGACGCAGCCGACGGTCTTCGCCTCGATGTCGCCACGGTTGGTGTGCACGCCATAGACGCGACCGTCGCGGACCTTGAAGCCGGTGACCTCGGTGTTCTGCAGCAGATCGACGCCCAGCGCATCGGCCGCCCGGGCGTAGCCCCAGGCCACGGCGTCGTGGCGGGCCACGCCGGCACGGGGCTGCCAGGAGGCCCCCAGGACCGGGTAACGCGCGTTCTTCGAGCAGTCCATGATCGGCACGATCTCCTGGATCCGCTCGGGGGTGATCACCTCGCTGTCGATGCCGTTGAGACGGTTGGCGTTGACCCGGCGCTGGACGTCGCGCATGTCCTGCAGCGTGTGGGCCAGGTTCATCACGCCGCGCTGGGAGAACATCACGTTGTAGTTGATGTCCTGCGACAATCCTTCCCACAGCTTCATGGCGTGCTCGTAGAGCGCCGCCGACTCATCCCATAAATAGTTGGAGCGCACGATGGTGGTATTACGCGCCGTATTACCGCCGCCCAGCCAGCCCTTCTCGACCACGGCCACGTTGGTGATGCCGTGCTCCTTGGCCAGATAGTAGGCGGTGGCCAGGCCGTGGCCGCCGCCGCCGACGATAATTACGTCGTACTGCTTCTTGGGCGTGGGATTGCGCCATTGGCGCTCCCAGTTCTCATGATGACTCAGCGCGTGCTTGGCCAGCCCGAAGCCTGAATAGTGTTGCATGGGGAGTTCTCCTGACGGATGAATTCAGGCGAGGGATGTCTCGCTAACCGCGCCGGTGTCGGACGATGCCGTACCGTAGACCGGATGGCGCTCGCACAGCTCGGCGACCTTCTCGCGCACCTCGGCTTCGACCGCCTCGGTGTTGCCGCGCTCGGCCAGCACGTCGAGGATGTCGCAGATCCAGCCCGCCAGCTCGGCGCACTCCGTTTCATCGAAGCCACGCGTGGTGACCGCGGGAGTGCCGATGCGCAGGCCGGAAGTGACGAAGGGGCTCTCCGGGTCATTGGGCACGGCGTTCTTGTTGACGGTGATATGCGCACGCCCCAGGGCCGCATCCGCGTCCTTGCCGGTGACGCCCTGCTTGATCAGCGACACCAGGAAAAGATGATCGTCGGTGCCGTTGGAGACCACGTCATAGCCGCGCGCCATGAATACCTTGGCCATGGCGCGGGCGTTGTCGATCACGCACTGCTGGTAGCGCACGAATTCCTGGCTCATCGCCTCCTTGAAGGCCACCGCCTTGGCGGCAATCACATGCATCAGCGGCCCGCCCTGCTGGCCGGGGAAGACCGCTCCATTGAGCTTCTTGTACAGCGCCGGGTCGCCATGGGCGGAAAGGATCAGGCCACCGCGCGGGCCGCGCAGGGTCTTGTGGGTGGTGGTGGTCACCACATGGGCGTGGGGAATCGGGCTCGGGTAGTGGCCGGCCGCGATCAGGCCCGCGACGTGCGCCATATCGACCATCAGCCAGGCGCCGATCTCGTCGGCGATGGCGCGGAAACGCCGCCAATCGACCACCCGCGCGTAGGCCGAGAAGCCGGCGATGATCATCTTCGGCTTGTGGCTGCGCGCCAGGCGCTCGACTTCCTCGTAATCGATCTCACCGGTTTCCGGGTTCAGGCCGTACTGCACGGCGTGGTAGTGCTTGCCGGAAAAGTTGGGCGCCGCGCCGTGGGTCAGGTGGCCGCCGTGGGCCAGGCTCATGCCGAGCACGGTATCGCCCGGCTTGATCAGCGCCATGAAGGCCGCGGCATTGGCCTGGGCGCCGGAGTGCGGCTGCACGTTGGCATAATCGGCGCCGAACAGATCGCAGGCGCGATCGATCGCCAGCTGCTCGACCACGTCGACGTGCTCGCAGCCGCCGTAGTAGCGCTTGCCCGGGTAGCCCTCGGCGTACTTGTTGGTCAGTTGGGTGCCTTGGGCCTCCATCACGGCCCGGCTGGCGTAATTCTCGGAGGCGATCAGCTCGACATGCGCCTCCTGGCGAGACACCTCGTCGGCGATGGCGGCAGCGATCTGGGAATCGAAGTCGGTAAGGGAAGAATGGTTCATGAAAGACTCCTGTTGTTCTTGAAGATGGGCAGGGTTTTTCCTCGAATCTATCGATAACCTGCCAGGGTGAAAAATTTGAAATCCTTATGCGCAGATAATCGCTGCACAGCTCATCGGGCTCACGTTTCGATTAAAGGCGATAGGGAGGGGTAAAGATTGAACAGATGCGACAGGTTTCCTGAACGTCCGGCACGCCAAGCCATTAGCGCCTCTCTTCGCAGCGAGCTTCTCGCAGCGAGCTTCCGGTGGAGCAGCGCCGCCACGTGGGGGAGCTCGAGATGACACGAAGCGAGCCAACGCTCAGAGCGTAGGGCGGCCGTCGATATGCAGGAAGAAGGGATCGACCCGCTCGCTTCCAGGCTCGCCGGCGAGCTTGCGCATCGCCGACGGCGTCGCGCCGAAGGCATTACGGAAGTGACGCGAGAAGTGAGCCGTATCGGCGAAGCCGCAGCGCTCGCCGATCTCGGTGATGTTCTTGCCGGTGTAGTGCAATAGCCATAGGCCATAGCGCAGGCGAAGGTCACGGGCGAATTTCTGCGGCCCTACGCCGAGCACCTCGCGAAAACGGCGCTCTAGGTTGCGACGTGACGTCCCCACGCGCTCGGCGAGCATTTCCATGGTGATCGACTCGCCCAGATGCTGCTCAAGCACGGCGATGGTACGACGCACCAGGCGGTCCTCGATCTTGCCGAACACCACCGGCTGCGGCTGCGGGTGTGTACCGATGCGAGCTTCGTCGAGCAACATGATATGCAGGCTCTTCATGGCCCACGCCTTGCCCAGGTGCCTCTCGACCAGGTAGGCGGCCAGGTCCGCGGAGGCCGCCCCGCCCGCGCAGCTGAGTCGGTCGCCATCGTCGATGAACAGGCGGTCGGCTACCGGCTCGATAGCGGGAAAGCGCTGGATCATGTCGCGATGGTGGTACCAGCTGACGCAGCAGCGCCGCCCCGCCATCACCCCTGCCTGGATCAGGGCGAATACGCCGGTGCAAAGCCCCACCAGCGGAACCTGGGCGGCCGCCGCCTGACGTAGATAGGCCAGGGCCGTGGTATCGACCTGGTCGCGCTCGTCCTGGACGCCGCCGATCACCACGATGTAGTCAAACTCGGCCGGACTCCGGAACGACAGGCAGGGTGTAATCGCGGCACCGCAGCTGGAGAGGGCCTCCTGACCGGAACTGGTCATCAGCGTCCAGTGGCAACGTAGCTGGCGGCTACGGTCCCCCTCGTCGGCAGCGAGACGCAGGCAGTCAACGAAGGCCGCAAAAGGCAACAGGGTGAAGCGGTGCAAAAGGACGAAGCCGACCGAGAGCGACGCATCTGCGGCGACAGGGGGCATGACAGAGCGCTTGCTGGCTCTCTCTGAAGAGCGGATAGGACTTTTGATGTCGTTCATTGCACGACTCTAGCGCATTCGCCACGGCAGGTAACACCTATACGCTGCTTGCCTGCCCCCTTCCTATAAGTGCAGATAAACGCAGGGAGCCGTCGCGTCAGTACTCCACCACCACGTCGCCCAGCGGCTTGCTGCAGCAGGAGAGGATATAGCCCTCGGCGAGATCCTCGTCGGTGATGCCACCGTTGTGATCCATGTCCACCTGCCCGGAACTCAGGGGGACCCGGCAGGTCCCGCAGATGCCCATCCCGCAGGCCTTGGGAATGTGCAGGCCGAGCTTGGCCGCTGCGGAGTGCACCGTTTCACCGGGCTGGATGCGCACGCTCTTGCCCGAAGATGAGAATTCCACGCTGATCAAGTCGGCGGCGTCGAACTCCTCGGCCAGCGCCTCGGCCTGTTCGACGTTTTCCAGCACATCCTCCTGGACCTCAATTGGCGTGGCAGCGAAGGACTCCTCATGGTAGTGGCTCATGTCGAAACCGTTATCGCGCAGGAGCTTCTTCACGGCATTCATGTAGGGCGTGGGGCCGCAGCAGAAGATTTCACGCTCGAGGAAGTCCGGCGCCATGAGCTCCAGCATCGGCTGGGTCAGATACCCGCGGTAGCCGGCCCAGGCCTCGCCGATGTCGTCCTTTTTCTCGCAGACGATATGTAACTTAAACTCGGGAATTCGCGAGAACATGTGCACCAGCTCGCGATGGTAGATGACGTCGCGCGGTGCACGGGCGCTGTGGATGAATTCGACGTCGACGTTGGCGTTGGTGTCGAAGAGCCAGCGGGTCATCGACATCAGTGGCGTGATACCGACGCCGCCGGAGAGGAACAGCACCTTGTCGGCGGGGAAGTCGATCGAGTTGAAGTTGCCCACCGGGCCGTGTACCGCCAGCTCGTCGCCAACCTTCACGTTGTCATGCAGCCAGTTGGACACCCGGCCGCCTGGCACCCGCTTGACGGTGATCGAGAAGCTGTAGGGAACCGACGGCGAGCTGGAAATGGTGTAGGAGCGCATGGTCGGCTCGCCATCGACCTCCAGCTCCAGGGTCACGAACTGTCCCGGCTTGAAGAAGAACAGTACCGGCTGCTCGGCCATGAAGCAGAAAGTACGGACGTCCCAGGTCTCCTGGATCACCTTGACGCAGCGCACCGCATGGCGACCATTGGTCCAGGTCTGGGTCGTGACGGGGTTGAGGAAGTTCATAGTCATTGTCATGTCGCCTGGGCTGCACCATGGGAGGCTCCGACCGCGGTGCCACCGCCTTGTCGTTGAGCGAAATTCTGCGCCAATCGATGGCGTCCCCACTTGCCTGTCAGCGACACGGACATGCCCATGATCTCCACCCGGCGTCTCTTGTCATGAGCCGGCGTCGCTCCTGCATCGTCGCCTGTCGCCGGCAAGCAATTCTGCCCTCGCCGGCTGATTCACACTTGGCCTGTTTTCATCCAACACCGCGACTGGCGTATGCGGCCCATCACACGACGCCATGTCTCTCACAACATCAATAATCCGCCCGATGCCGCACAAGCGGCCTGCACGAGGACGTGTTTCCATGGATATCAATGCCCATCTCGCTCTGGATGATGATCTGGCCCCGGCACGCGAGGCCACCAGTGCCATGCTTGCCAGTCGCGCGCGAAACCTCTCGCTGCCTCAGCCCTTCTACAACGATGCCCGGCTGTTCGCCCTGGACATGCAGGAGATCTTCGGCAAGGAATGGTTGTTTGCCGGCATTACCTGCGAGATTCCCGCCAAGGGCAACTACATGACCCTGGAGGTGGGCGACAACCCGGTGATCATCGTGCGGGGCGACAAGGGCGTGATCCATGCGTTCCATAACGTCTGCCGGCATCGCGGCTCCCGGCTGTGCGTCAGCGAGAAGGGCAAGGTCGCCAAGCTGGTCTGCCCCTACCATCAATGGACCTACGAGCTCGACGGCCGGCTGCTGTTCGCCGGCTCTGACATGGGCACGGACTTCGACCTCGGCCAGTACGGCCTCAAGCCGGTGCAGGTGAAGACCGCCGGCGGCTTCATCTTCGTCAGCCTGGCCGAGCAGCCGCCGGCCATCGACGACTTCCTGGTGACGCTGGAGCACTATCTCGAGCCCTACGACATGGCCAACGTCAAGGTGGCGGTGGAGTCGCACATCGTCGAACAGGCCAACTGGAAGCTGGTGCTCGAGAACAATCGCGAGTGCTACCACTGCAACGGCGCTCATCCCGAGCTGCTCAACTCGCTGCAGGAGTTCGACGATACCGACGACCCGCGCGCCACACCGGCCTACAAGAGCCTGGTCGCGCGCAAGCAGGCCGACTGGGATGGCGACAAGGTGCCCTGGCAGCTCAGGCGTTTCGGCAAACGCAACCGCCTGACCCGCACCCCGCTGCTCGAAGGCACCGTGTCGATGACCCCGAATGGTCAGCCGGGCTGCAAGAAGCTGATGGGGCGCCTACAGAGCCCCGACATGGGTTCGCTGCGCATCCTGCATCTGCCCAACTCCTGGAACCACTTCATGGGCGATCATGCCGTGGTATTCCGGGTGCTGCCGCTGGGCCCGCAGCAGACGGTGGTTACCACCAAGTGGCTAGTCCACAAGGATGCCGTGGAGGGCGTCGACTACGACCCCGAGCAACTGCGCCGGGTATGGGACGCCACCAACGCCCAGGACAAGCGGCTGGCCGAGGAGAACCAGCGCGGCATTAACTCGAAGGCCTACGAGCCGGGCCCCTACTCCGAGACCTACGAGTTCGGGGTGATCGACTTCATCGACTGGTACAGCGAGCGGATGCAGGAGAACCTGGAGCATAGCGCCCCGAGCCTGCGAGTGGTTCGCGGCTGATCCTTTGCCAATAACGCGACAGGGCCCGCTATCATGCGGGCCCTGTCGTTTTGGCCCCCTCGAGAATAGGGGCCGCGGCCTTTTTATTCGCTCTCTATCAATGCCTCTTCCGCGCGACTCAGCCGACAGGCGGCGTACTTGAACTCGGGGATCTTGCCGTCGGGGTCGAGCGCCGGGTTGGTCAGCAGGTTGGCCGCCGCCTCGACGTAGCAGAAGGGCACGAACACCATGCCTTCCCTCATCTGCGGGTCGACCCGCGTCCTCAGGGTGATCGCGCCGCGCCGGGTGGCGATGGTCAGCGGCTCCCCCGGTGAGAGGCGCAGCCGCACCAGCTCGGCGGGCGCGAGGCTCGCCACCGCCTCGGGCTCCAGATCGTCGAGCACCCGGCTGCGGCGGGTCATGGCGCCGGTGTGCCAGTGCTCGAGCTGGCGCCCGGTGATCAGCACCGTGGGGTAGTCGGCGTCGATGGGTTCGTCCGGCGGCAGCGGCCGGGTCGGCGTGAAGCTCGCCCGCCCGCTGGCGGTGGGGAAGGCATCAGAGAACACCACGTCGGCGCCGGGCGCGTCGTCGGCCGGACACGGATAGGTCACCGAGCTCTCGCGCTCGAGACGCGCCCACGAGATATGGTCGAGCGAGGCCATGCCGCGCTTCATCTCGGCGAACACCTCGCGGGGATGGGTATAATCCCAGTCCAGGCCCAGGCGGTTGGCGAGTTGCTGGATGATCCACCAGTCGGGCTTGGCCTCCCCGGGCAGCGGCACCGCGGCGCGCCCCAGCTGCACCTGGCGGTTGGTGTTGGTGACGCTGCCGTCCTTCTCCGGCCAGCTCGAGGCCGGCAGGATCACGTCGGCGAACTGGGCGGTCTCGGTGATGAACAGGTCCTGCACCACCAAATGCGTGAGCTTGCCCAGCGCCGCCCGCGCGTGGTCGAGGTCGGGGTCGGACATCGCCGGGTTCTCGCCGAGGATATACATCCCCTGGATGGTCCCGGCGGCGATGGCGTCCATGATCTCGACCACGGTGAGCCCCGGCTCGGGGTCGAGTTCGGTGTTCCACAGCTCCTCGAAGGCGCTGCGCACCTGGGCATCAGTCACCGGCTGGTAGTCGGGCAGCACCATGGGGATCATGCCGGC
>NZ_FPBP01000021.1 GCF_900116705.1 Halomonas korlensis
AGATGCGCTCCTCGATCTCGTGCAGGGTGCTGTCCAGGCGTTCGCGCGTCTCGTGGATATCGCTCTCGATCTCGTCGGGACTGCGCTGCTCGTCATGCTGGCTCATTTCAGCTCCTCCTTGGCATGCGCCTCGTGATGCCGGGCAAGCTCCCTGTCGTTCTGCAGGCTGGCCATCGTGCGGTTGGGCATGAGGTTCTGGGTCTGCAGCTTCTTGAGCCCGCTCTTGAGCATCACGTAGCCGACGATCGCGACCACCAGGCCGACGATGATCGCCGAGAGCCACGGCGTGGTATCGGGGGGCAGGACCTCGTTGAGCAGGAACACCGCGGCGGCCAGCAGCACCAGAAAGCCGCTGAACAGCACGGCCCCGGCGATGGCGATGGCGGCCACGCCGGTCATGACCTGGTGGGTCTTCTCCGACATTTCGGCTTTCGCCAGCTGGGTTTCCTGGCGCACGAGCGAACTCATCTCGCGGGTCAGCGTCGACAACAGCGAGCCCAGGGACGTGCTTTCCGACGTCGACGTGGTTCGATTATGTTCTGCATCCATGCTTGGTCGCCTCCGTGGCGATGACGGTCATAGAACGGGCCGGGCCCGCACCTCGGCGCGGCCCGGCATTCACGGCCTTTAGAGTCGCGGCGTCTGGCTGCCCGGGTGGGTGACCCCGCCCGGGGTTCGCCCCGGGGCGTCGGGGGCCATGTCCGGGTAGGCGCCGCGCGAGGACGACGAGGCCGTGGTGGCGTCATGGCGGTGACGGCCCGAGCTGCGCAGGAACCGCGAGACGACAAAGCCCGCGGCGATCGCCCCGCCCATGAACAGCAGCGGCTCGCGACGGCTGTAGGCCCCGGCGCTGTCCATCAGGCGCTGCAGGTCCTGGTGGCGCAGCTGGTCGGCGACACGGTCGGTCTGGTCGGCCAGCTGGTTGGCCCAGCGCGAGAAGGTGGTCTGCTGCTGCTGGTCGAACTCGTCGCCCATCCTGTGCAGCGCCTGGGAGATCTTGTGCGTCTGCTCGGCGGCGGCGCTCTTCTGGTTGTCGAAGAGGCTTTCGGCCCGTTGCTGTGCCGCGCCCTTGACGTCCTCGGCGCTCTCGCGCGCGCGGCCCTTGAGCTCGTCGCGCGTCCCGCCACTCGCGGGGGTCGACGGCGAACCGCCCGGCGGCGTCGGCGAGGTCCCCGCACCACGGTGCTGGTCGTGTTCGTTCATCCGCTTACCTCCTTGTAGGGGCGACTAAGGGTGTCGCTCCGCTGGCTTCCGGGTCGGGCCGCGTGCTCGCGAGCCGCGGCCGACTAGTTGCAATATAGTGGGCACTTGCACATTGTCAATGTGCATTTATTAACCATTAAGATGTATTAAATAACGCTTTATTAATTATTTAACACTTAGACTCAATTTTAAATAAAAGATTGCAAAACCACCCGTCGGTAATAACCAAATATTCACTCAGGCGTCTTTTGCCTTACCTACCGTATCCGCCGCATGGGCATCACGGTGTCCCATCGGTTCCTTGTGGCCGACCGTCGTATCACGCTTAGTCTGTCGTTCCATTTCGCTGTTAAGTTCCGCTCCCATCAGCATGATAAAAGCGGAAAGCCAGAACCACATGAGCAGAATGATTACCGCCCCTAGCGAGCCGTAAGTCTCGTTATAACTGCCAAAGTTACGCACATAGATCGAGAACCCTATCGAACCCAGCACCCAAAGGAGCACCGCCAGCGTGGAGCCAACGCTCGTCCACTGCCAGCGGGGTTCGTCGCGGTCGGGGGCATAGCGGTAGAGGATGGCAATGCCGATGGACACGATCACGAAAAGCAGTGGCCAGCGCGCCAGATTGATCACCGTGCCGAGCATGTTATCCAGGCCCAGCAGGCCGACGATCATGGGAATGGCGATAATAGTACCCAGAGCGACAAGCGTCATGAGGATCCCGCCCAGCGTCAGGGCCAGGGTAACCAGCGTTTTCTTGATGATCCCCCGGGTTTCTTCCTCGTCATAGATGATGTTCAGCCCTTCGATAAGCGCCTTGGTGCCCTTGGACGCGCTGTAGATCGTGAGCAGCAGGCCGCCGAGAGCCGCAAGCCCCATGCCGGTCGAGGCATCCTGACTGGCCTGTTGAGCTTGTTGCTGAATGATGTCAGACGCTTCGGCGGGCAGGAGATGGCTGATCGAGGCAATCTGCTGAGACATCTGCTGAGGGTCGAATAATAGCCCCCAGAGCGAGAGTGTCGCCACGAGGGTCGGCACGATCGCCAGGAGCCCAAAGAAAGCTATACCCGCCGCGATGATCGATACATGATCCCGCGTCATCTCGTCCTTGACTCGCCATAGAATGTCCAGCCAGCCGGATTTGGGAATTTGTGTGGGACGCTCGGCACCGCGCCCATGACCGGGCGCCGACGATTTGGACTTCGCCATATCTCCTCCCTGAAATAAATATGCATCCATGCACGTGCGAAACGCCGTGAGCGCTTGTCAGAAATGCGAGCGCTGACCTGAATCGCGAGTATCGATCTAAAACAGAAGTACCAACCTGAAACGCGAGTACTAAACTGAAAATAGTGAAACCCATCGGGGAAAGCAAAGGCTTGATTCTTTCTACCAAGACTTTCTTGACTGTGCCTTCTTCAATTAGCGCTCCTTTAACTAGGGCTTCTTAACGTGGTGATCAAACTTATCCTTGTGATCGAGCTTTTCCTTGTAATCGGGTGGCTGCTTATGATCGACCCTTGGCGGCTTGGCATGATCGAGCCCCGAAGAGCGGCGCTCCCCTGAGGCGTCAAGGGCGATCTCCGACAAGTCCGCTGGGCCGCGAGAGGCTCTGGTTTTCAGCAGCTTGGCAAATTCGAGCAACAGATCTCGGTCATCGGCCAACAGGGAAATAAACACGGTATTCAGCGCCAGCTGTTCCGGGTCGCGGTAGTGGCTTTCGTCGCTCAGCGCGAAAATGTCCGCCAAGTGGTAATCCAGCGACTTGGCCAGGCGAAACAGCAACTCCAGGCTGGGCTTGGTCAGGTCGCGTTCGATACGCGAGAGGTTGCCGACATGCGAATCGACCTGCGCCGCCAGTTGGGCCAGGGTCATTCCCTGTTCACGTCGTATCTGCTTGAGTGTCTTGCCCAGGCTCATACCGCCAGTTACCTCCGCTGTTTCCCGCTCGGCTTAGGGATTCTACCCGTTCAAGGATAGAGAATCGCAATGGTCGTCACCGCTCTTGCCTGCTGTTGTCTCATAAGCACCCTCCATTAGAAAAATATGCTTATATGGCAATGCTGAACGGGATTCGGTAATTTGGCTTTTTACTGTTTTAACATGCTGCCGCTCAGGAGGCCCCATGGCCAATCAAATCAGTCCTCGGCCAGAGCAGGAGATACGCTTCTTTCCCGTAGTGGATACCCAGCAGTCCACCGTATTGCGCTACGCCGTGGTGCTCCCGGCGCCACAGTCAGGCGAGGAGGCCGAGGCCTCCGGATGGGCGCGAGAGCTGGAAAAAGTCGAAATGACGCTGAAGCTGCTCGTGGAACTGCAACGCACCGGCCACATCGAGACGATAAGGCTCTCGCTGCCGCTGCATCCGGCCCCATTGCAAGACAGCGCGTTCATCGCTGCCTTGCGCCGGCTGCTGGAGGATTACGCCATCTCGACCGACGTATTGAGCGTCGACCTGACCGAGCCCCCCACGCTGGACCTTTCCGACCTGGATGCCTATATCGCACCCCTCAAGGAGCTGGGCATCAGCGTCGGCCTGGACAACTACCTGCCGGACAGCATGAGCATCCCGGCACTGGTGGCCGCCAACGTCGACTGCCTAGTGCTACACGAACAGGTAATGACACATCTGCTCAATAACGCCACCATCTACCGCTTCCTGCAGAGCATGACGCAGCTCTGCGAAGTATTGTCGAAGACCATGGTGGTAAAAGGCGTCAACAGTGCGGCCCAGCGGGAGCGGCTGGAAAGCATGGGCCTGCGTTACATGCAGGGTCGGTGCTTCTCCGAGCCACTGCTGGCGACGGAACTGGCCTCATTCGAAGCCGAACTGGCAAAGCAGCGAAAAGCTGGCAGCTAGGGTGCCGAGGCCCTCTATTGTTCAACATTCTCTGCTTCTCCCCTCCTCGTCAGCGCTAGGCGAATCAAACCCACGATGGCACGGCGCCTCTCAGCTAAGCCCTGCATCTAAGCCCTACATCTAAGCCCTACATTTAACTTTATTTAACGCCTCATCTAACTGTTCGAGATAAAGAACAGGCCAGCGACTGAATTTGAACATACTGCATATTTTCCCTGCCGTGCTTGCTTATAAGGCAGGTCAAGCCTGCTCGTTCGATGTTTCAGCACAATATCGGTAAGCTAGACTTAATATTCCCTTTCAGTCTATTGCCCGGTTCGCGCCATCCGACAACGCAAGCCAATGGCTGGCGAAGCGCTGAACCCATTCCTCAGCGAGGCTTTCGGCGGCGGTAAGCGATTGATAGTGCAAGTATCTAGAAAAACCATCAAGGAAGATGACTGCCCCCGGGCCCGCTGCCGGCAGATCGGCCTGCCGGTCGAGGAAATGGTTGGCAAGGGCCACCTGCGCTTCGAGGCCGTCGAACCCCTGCTTTATCACCCCGATCAGTTCGCCGCGGGAGTCCGCCAGGAAGTCGAGGACGCCGGCACAACCATGGTGATGATCGACAGCCTCTCGGGATACCAGCAGTCGATGTGCGGCGAGAACCTGCAGGCGCGTGTTCACGCCCTGTGCCGCTACTTGGCCAACATGGGAGTGACCGTGGTGCTGGTCAATGAGATCTTTACGATTACCGGCACCCAGGCGCGCGTGACGGAATATGGCCTGAGCTATGTCGCCGATAACATCATCATGCTTCGCTACATCGAACTGGACGGCGAGCTGCGCAAGACCATCGGCGTGCTCAAAAAGCGGGCCGGCAATTTCGAGAAAGCCCTGCGCGAGTTTGATATCACCCAGGAAGGCTTGCAGGTCGGCAGGCCGTTGCACGGCATGCGCGGCCTAATGAGTGGCGTGCCGGAAGTGATTCAACCCAACACGACTGGCCAGCCCAATACGACTAGCCAGCCCAACCCTGCCAGTCAGCCCAGCAATAACAGTGTCACGCCGTGACGGCTCGTGAGCACAAGCTTCAGAATCTCCCCGTCATGGCGCTCGCTCTGGCGAACAGGGCCAATGCCGCGCTGCTCAAGCGGATGCTCGGCCACGACTTTCATGTACAGGATGCGTTTGCCGAGGAAAGCGACGAGGCGGCCCAGGAGATCGACCTGATCGTCGCGGACACGGCGTCGCTACAGCATTACCGACAACGGATACTGAACCTGCGCCAGCAGGCGGC
Organism: Halomonas korlensis; assembly: GCF_900116705.1. Classification (GTDB taxonomy): domain Bacteria; phylum Pseudomonadota; class Gammaproteobacteria; order Pseudomonadales; family Halomonadaceae; genus Halomonas; species Halomonas korlensis. Next base: position 5,343 of record NZ_FPBP01000021.1, read on the forward strand.
GCCGATGATCCTGCCGGTGTTGATGGTCGCCGATAACCGTACCGTGCTCCCTTCGCGCCTCACCGCCGAGCTGGGCCACAGCGTCGATGATCTCTTGCGCATACCCACCACCCAGGCGGAACTGAAGGCGCGAATCGACAACCTGCTGCGCCTGCGCGACCTGTCACGCCAGCAGGAGAGCAGCCGCCAGCAGCTCGTTGGCGTCGTCAGCGCCCTGAGTACCCTGAACGCCTGCGACAGGATCGTGGTCCGCTCCAAGAGCGAGGGCGAGATGCTCAGCTCGCTGTGCCGGACCATCGTCGATGAAGAGGGCTACAACCTCGCCTGGGTGGGCTTCGCCATCGGCCAGGCCGACAAGCCCATCGAAATTAAGGCGGGGCATTTCGGCTATGAGGAATGCAGGCTGCTGGAACGGCTCGCCGATAACCTGGTGCTTGGCCTGAACGCCTTACGCACCCTGCGGGAAAGCCAGCAACAGTCGGCCAAGATCCATCATCTTGCCTATACCGACGCGCTGACTGGCCTGCCCAATCGTCGCCATCTCGTGCGCTACCTGGACCGCATGCTGGACGCCGCGGAACACACCGAAACCTCCGGTGCGGTACTGTTCATCGATCTTGACCGCTTCAAGCTGATCAACGATGCCCTGGGCCACGAGGTGGGCGATCGTGTGCTAATCCAGATCGGGCAGCGCCTGCAAGGCGCCGTGCGCCATGCCGACCAGGTGATCCGTCAGGGAGGCGACGAATTCCTGGTGCTGATGATCCATGACCCCCGCCATGCCGGCGCCTCGACGCGCGAGCAGATCATCGCCAATGCCTGTGCGCTGGCCGACCGGATCATCGCTCACCTGGCGGAGCCGTTGATGGAAGGTGGCTTCACGCACCATATCGTCGCCAGCATCGGTATCAGCCTGTATCCCGACCATGGACGCAATGCCACCCTGCTGATCGAGAATGCCGACAAGGCAATGTTCGAGGCCAAGCGTCAGGGCGGTGGCGGCCAACTGCTGTTTTCGGAGGACTTCTCGACCAGCCGTCAGCAGCGCTTCGCGATGGAATCGCGCCTGCGCGAAGCGCTAAACAACGAAGAGTTCGAACTCCATTACCAGCCGATCTTCGAGCTCGACAGCTGCCGGATTGTCGCCGTCGAGGCGCTGATTCGCTGGCCGCAGGCCGATGGCGACACCCTGATGCCCGGCGCCTTCATGCCGGTGGTCGAAGAAACCGGCATGATCAAGCCACTCGGCGATTGGGTACTGGAAACCGCCGCACGGCAGTTGAAGGCCTGGCATGAGCAAGGGTTCATGCTGGAAATGGCCGTCAACGTCAGCCTCAACCAGCTATACCCGGGCTGCATCGCCGAGAGTTTCGCCGCCCTGGTCAGGCCTCACGTCGACCCCCGCTGGATCCATCTGGAAGTCACCGAAAACGCCCTGATGATCGACCCGGGGGCCATCGAGACCCTGCTGTACGTGCTGCATGCGCAGGGCTTTCAGCTCGCCATCGATGACTTCGGCACCGGTTATTCATCGCTGAGCCGGCTGCAGCACCTGTCGATACAGACACTCAAGATCGATCGCAGCTTCATCAACGAGCTGGATCAGTCGGGCAGCAAGGGCGCGGCGCTGGTGTCCATCATCCAGCAGATGGCTGCCAGCCTGAACCTGCACACCATCGCCGAGGGCATCGAAACCGATGCACAACGCCGCGTGCTGCTGGAAACGGCCGGTGCCGACGGCTGGGGCCAAGGCTTCTGGTTCAGCCCGGGGGTGCCCGCTCATGAGCTCGAAGCGCGACTCGAGAATCAGCAAGCCTCACGAAGGGTGCAAGCGGAGCAGGATTGACCACAGCAGTGGCCGGCAAGGTTGGCCAGTCAGGACTGGCCAGAAAGCGGATTACCAGAAACGCGGATAACGTCGATGCCGCGCGAGATTATTGACAAGGATCGCGATCAGCAGCATCACGCTGCTGCCGATGCCGATCGGCATCAGCGGGTACCACCAGCCCATCTGCTGAATCTCGGGACCACCGATAACCGCGATCAGCGCAGCGGCCGCCCCGGGAGGATGCACCGTATGGGTCAGCTGCATGACCAGGATCGAGAGCGATACCGCCAACGAGATGGCGAGCGGCGTCGCACCGAACAGCTGAAAGCAGCCCACGCCGATCATTGCCGAGAGCACGCTGCCGAACAGCACATTGCGCGGCTGAGCGAAGGGGCTTTCGGGGGCGGCATAGATCAATACCGACGTGGCGCCAAAGGAAGCCACTACCAGCAGATGCTGCGACAGCCAGTGGTCGTTCAGCCAACAGATGGCGCCCATGCCGCTGAAAGCGCCCAGCCATGACCAGAGGGCGTCCTGCCAGTCCGCGTTGACATGGCGCGCGCGTTCGCCGCGCATCTTGCCGAGGTAGGTTTTCATATTCCCGTTTATGCACAAAAAGAGCGCGCATAATGCCATATTGCACTAAAAAGGTGAAATGCGGCTCGCTCATGTTGCGGTTGGGTTTTGTTCATGTTGACGACGCTAGATGACCCCACAGGAAAATAACTACACTCCTTGGACCAACGTGATGAAAAAGAAAGAGACGCGATGAAAAAGCAAGAAGCGTGGTGAAGGAGAAGCAAGAAGCGTGGTGAAGGAGAAGCAAGCGCAGTACAGGAGAGGCGCAGGAAGGCGCCCGTCATCAAACGTACGCTTAAGGAGAAGCGAAATGTCCGATAACCCGTTGCGCAAGTCGCATCTGCCCATGACCTCACTCAAGAGCGGCACCGTCTACGACGTGCTGCCCGATGTCGCCGGGCTGACCGTCAAGATCGTCAATATCACTTTCGTGGGTCATCCCGGCAATCGCGATGACTGGGTGCTCATCGACGCCGGCATGCCCAACGAACACAAGGCAATCCGCAAGGCGGCGGAAGCCCGCTTCGGACAGGGCGCGCGCCCCAGGGCAATTCTCCTGACCCATGGCCATTTCGATCATGTCGGCAGCGTCGTCGAACTGACCGAGGCCTGGGAGGTGCCCGTCTACGCCCACCCGCAGGAGATTCCCTACCTGACCGGCGAGGCGCACTACCCCGACCCGGATGTCGAGGTGGAAGGTGGTATGATCGCCAAGATGTCACGCCTCTTTCCTACCGACCCGGTCGATCTCGGCGAGCGCGTCCAGCCCCTGCCCGCCGACGGCAGCGTGCCTCATCTGCCAGACTGGCAGTGGCTACATACCCCGGGGCACAGCCCGGGACACGTCTCGTTTTTCCGTGAGCAGGATCGCGCCATGATCGTCGGCGACGCCTTCGTCACCGTCCGCCAGGACCAGCTTTACCAGGTGCTGACCCAGCAGCAGGAGCTCAGCGGCCCGCCGCGCTATTTCACGCCTGACTGGGACGCCGCGCGCGATTCCGTCCAGCGGTTAGCGGCACTGAAGCCCGATACGGCCATGACCGGCCACGGCGTTCCGATGCAAGGGAATGAGTTGAGTCTCGGCCTGGACGTGCTGGCGAAGAACTTCGACGAGGTCGCACGGCCCGCGCACGGTCGAAGTGTCGGTAACTAACCGTGTCGATGACTAACCGTGTCGGCTACCGCGTCAGCAACGCCATCATGACGGCCCGCCGGGCAGCAGCCGCGAGATCTCGTTTCTGACCACGGCATAGCATTCGCAACTCAGCTGCTCGAGCTTAGCGCGGTCTATGACCTCGATACGGCCACGGTGATAGTTGATGGCGCCCAGCCGATGTAGCTTTCCGGCGGCTTCGGTAACGCCCTCACGGCGAACCCCCAGCATGGAGGCAATCAGATCATGAGTCATGACCAGCTGGTTGCTCGATAGACGATCCAGTGACATCAACAACCAGCGGCACAACTGCTGTTGCACCGAATGGTGTCGGTTGCACACCGCCGTTTGGGCCATCTGGGTCATCAGCGCCTGGGTATACAGCAACACGTGGTGCATCAGCCCGGCGTGGCGTTCAAACTCCTCAAGAAATAGGGCTTCGTCGATACGAAAGGCCTCACCCGCCACCTGCACCAAGCCCTTGCCAACCGCAGTCTGCCCACCCATGAACAAGGCGATGCCGACCATTCCGTCGTTGCCGACCAGGGAAATCTCCGCGGAGTGGCCGCTTTGCAGCTCATAGACGAGCGACACGATGCAGGTAGTGGGAAAATAGGCGTAGTGGGTCGTTTTACCTGATTGCTGAAGTACCTCGCCCAGCGGAAGGGTGACGGCCTCAAGACTTGGAAACAGCCGCTGCTTGACATCGTCGGGCAAGGTCGCCAATAGATGGTTCTGTTGTGGGGAGAGTGACTCGAGCATGGCAGCCATACACCTCCATGTTGATTCATGTGACGCGTTATTCTGAGGTTAGCGATTAACCTTTAATAAATCACCCGCAACCACGTCTTTTTATAACAAAATGTTATTTTGTCTATACCAATATATATTTAAAAATTAAAACCTAAATAAGGAATTTACCTTTCTCCATGGGTGTAGCAAGAACGTGACCGTTTCTCCCGTGTCTGATAGCGTTATGTTACCCAGCATACATATGATTTTTTAGCATTAGATCTCGATCTAAACCATCTTAGCCCGACCCCTATCCGGCGAAAGGAGATCTCCCTTGATTGATGCGCTGATAAATAAACTGGAAAATTACCTGACGCTCTCCGACGCCGATAAACAGCATCTTACGAACGCCGTTGATCGCGTGGAGGATATTAAGAAGGATCAGGACATCATTCTGGTGAACGAGAAGCCTGAGTTCGTTCACCTCATCATCGAGGGTTGGGCCTGCCGCTACAAGCTGTTGGCGGACGGCCAGCGTGCCATCGTGGCCTATCTTATCCCCGGCGATCTCTGCGATATTCATATCGCCCTGCTCGATCACATGGATCACTCGGTCTGCAGTCTTACGCCGCTCAAGATCGCCTATCTGTCGCGCGAGAAAATCGAAGAAATGTTCTTCAATAACAACACCCTGGCCCGCGCCTTCTTCTGGTCGGCGCTGATTGAAGAATCCATCATGCGCGAATGGTTCGCCAATGTGACCAGCCGGCCGGCCGACAAGCGCCTGGCTCACATGTTCTGCGAAATCATGATGCGCTATCGCGCGGCGGGGCTGACGGATCGCCACGACAGCATCCACTTTCCCCTGACCCAGAACGAGTTGGCCGATGCCGCCGGGCTCTCCGTGGTGCATACCAACCGGGTGCTTCAGCGGCTACGCAAGGAAGGACTGATCACCTATGCCAACAAGCATCTGGAGATCAAGGACTGGGATCGATTGAAAACCTTTGGCGACTTCGATCCGCGCTACATGCATTTAAGTGAAGCCGTCATGCAGTAGCATCGCGGGTTTTACTCACACAGCACCTGCTCGCACAGCTGCTATTCACACAGAATCAGCGCGGCCTCCAATGATAGCCCGGGGCCGAACCCCATCGTCACGCAGGGGCCGGTGGCACCCTGGGCACGCAAACGTTCGAGAATGAACAGCACGGTAGGCGACGACATGTTGCCATGCTCGGCCAGCACCTCGGCCGACAGCTGGGCGGCCTGCTCTGGCAAGTCCAGGGCACTGGTCGCCGCGCGCAGGATCTCCGGGCCGCCGGGGTGAATGACCCAGTGGCGAATATCACCCAGCGTCATCCCGTGCCCCGCCAGCCACTGCTCGATCCAGGCGGCAAGTGTCTCCCGCACCAGCTTGGGCACTGCGCTTGACAACGTCATGTCGAAGCCGTGATCACCAATGCGCCAGGTCATCGCGTCCGCCGACCCGGAGGTCAAACGGCTGGCGGTATCGACCAGCCGCCAGGCGTTCTCGCCAGCCTCACCCACCACGACGGCACCGGCGCCATCGGCGAAAAGCCCATTGGCGACGATCTTCTGGGCGTCCCAGCCATACTGGAAGTGCAGGCTGCACAGCTCGACACAGCACACCAGCACGCGCGGCCGGGCGCACGTCTGAGCCAGGGCACTCGCCGTGCGCAGGCCGTTGAGGGCGCCGTGGCAGCCCATGAACCCCAAGTGCAGGCGCCCGATATCCACTGACAGCCCCAGCCGCTCGACCAGGTGCGCGTCGAGCCCCGGCGCCATCATGCCGGTGCACGACACGCACACCAGATGGGTGATCTCGCCGGGTTCAATCGCAGCATCCGCCAGCGCCCGACGGCACGCCGCCTCGGCAAGCGGCGGCGCCTCCTGCTCGTAGCGCTGCAAGCGCGACGCCGTGGTCGGCCCGCGCTCGTCCGGCGTTTGCGGCACGGGGAAGAAGGCCTCGAACCCGGCCGTCCCCTGCTCGGCATCGACCAGCACACTGCCACGACGCTGAATGCCGCTGTGCCGATAGAGGCGGCGAACCCAGGCCTGCTGACGCGGCGTGACGCCACAACGCACCTGAGCCAGCGTGGCCGCCGTCTCCTGGCTGGTTAGGGCCGGGGGCGACGCCACCCCGAGTCCCAGAATGCTTGCCTGTGGTGACGTCATTTCGCCTCCCGTGGCTCGAGCCATCGGTTGTCGTGATTGAAATTGCCTTTGAAATAGCCCTGATGCAGCCAGGCCGTGAAAGGCGCGGCCAGCCCCGGCGCGGCGTGCAGGATAGGCAATAGCGCCGAGACCAGCCGTGGGCGGCGCAGCACCGCCGCTACCCCGCGACAGCCCCGCTGACGGGTATGCAGCAACTTGCCGTGCCGAGCCGTCCAGCGGCTGACGATGCCGTCATGCCAGCCACTCATTGCCTCGAGCGCCAGAGGCTCCAGGGCCGCGGCACTCGCCAGCGCCCAGCCCATGCCCTCGCCGGTGAACGGCTCCACGTAACCCGCCGCATCGCCCAGTACCAGCACTCGCTCGCCGCCCAGTCGGGTGCGCCGGCGGGTCAGCCTTGGTGTGCCCTGCCAGACGCACTCGTGCAGCGCGCCGGGGGCGGGCAGCCGCGTCTGCGCCAACAGTGCTGCGACCGCCGGCCCCGGGCCGCCCTGCTGCTTGACCCAATGCGGGTCGAGCGCGGCGCCGATATTGAGCGCCCCGTTCTCGACCCGCACCAGCCCGACATAGCCAGGCGCCCCGCACGCCATATGGATCGCCCCGGGCGGGTACGCCGGCGCTTCGATCCTCGCGCCGTGAACACTAGATCCGTAAACATTAGCGCCGTGAACGATCGTGCCCAGGCCGATCCGCGCCCCGGCATCGACGTGCATGTCGCCCGGCGAAACCTCGCGCAGCAACCGGCTGCCCAGCCCGTCGCTGGCGACCACCAGCCTGGCCGTGACCCTGGCCCGCTCGTCCGCGGTCGATAACCAGACGCTGCGTCGGCCTTCTTCAATTCGCTTATTACTTCCATCAATTTGCTCGCGCCCGTGGCCACGCGGCGGCTCGAGTGACGCTCGTGTCGCGGAGAGAAAATGCACTCCCTGAGCAACGGCCTGGTCCACCAGCAGTGCATCGAGCCGGCGACGGCTGATGGCCCGGCCCGCAGGCAAGGCCAGCTCGGCCTGGCGTTTACCGCAGGCCAGGTGCAAGCGGTGGTAGGCCGCGCCGGCAATCGCGATATCGGCCAGACCGAGGTCGCGAAACCCCTGCAGGGTCGCGGCGTTGAGGCAGCCACCGCAAGGCTTGTCGCGGGGCCAGGTGGCCTTCTCGACCAGCAGTACTCGACAGCCACGGCGCGCCAGACGAAAGGCACTTACGGCGCCAGCGATGCCCGCACCCACCACGACCACATCCCAGTCGCGGGGCAGGCTCGCCAGGCTCATGAGCGGCTTTCCTTGCCAAACTCGGGAGACGACCACTGCATCAAGAAGCGGCTCGGCCAGTGGCACTGGAAGGTCGCCGTCGTCAATCCCGCCTCTCTGGCCAGCCGGCGCGCCTCGGGCAGGGTCAGGGCCGCGCGCACCGAGCGCACGCCGTCTTCGTGTACCATCGGCGACGACGAGAGCAGGCGGGTGCCGAAGTAGGCCAGTCCGTACCCCAGATGACAGCGCAGCAGATCGCTGATCAACAGATGATCGGTCTGGTACGACAGCTGGCGCAGCAGGGAGACAATCTCGGGGTCATCGAGGTGATGCAGGAAGAGCGTCGAGATGACGATGTGATAATGCCGCGGCAGCGGCTCGATGCGCGCGTCCCAGCAGAAACAGCGCACCGCGACATGCTGGTGCCGGGCCGCCTCATCGGCCACATGCAGGGCGGTGGGGCTGATATCGCAGGCCTCGACCTCCAGGGCGATGCCCGCACGCCGGGCACGGCAGGCGAGCTCGATCGCCACATCACCGCCGCCGGTGGCAACATCCAGCAGCTTCAAGGGCCGGTGATGCCGCGCCTCGGCGATACGCAGGATGCACGGCCAGAGCACGGCAGCCGTGCGGCTCGCGACATTGATACGCCGCAGGCCCCGCAGCGCCTGAAGGTGCGTCTGGTCATCGAGGTCGGCAGCATCCATCAGCTCACCCTCGAGCCGACGATGCGAAAGCGACATGAACATTTCCATATGCTCGTTGTGAAGTCAGGAATGCGGCGAAGCCGCTCAAACTACTATCGTCAGCATGCTCGGGGGGGTCAAGCTGGCGGTCGGATCAGCCCCACCACACTAACAACGATCAGCACTGCGCCCAGCACCCGGAAGAACAGCCCCGTATCGGCCTTGAGCATGTATTGGTGAGCGCGCTCGCCCAGCAGGTGGCCGGCAAAGGCGCACGGCAACAGCCAGAGATGATGGATCAGCTGCAGGTCCACCCCGGCGATCAGGAACGACACCATCTTGATCACCACCAGGATGAACCACAGCACGAACATGGTATCGCGCAGCTGCGCCTTGGCCACGTGGGAGGCGAACACCGCCACAATCAGCGGCGCCCCGATCAACGAGGTCCCGCTCACATAACCGCCAAGCGCCAGCAGCACGTAATCGACGTACTTGTTGCGGCTCCTGAACGGCCGGTTCAGCACGTAGCCGATGGCGTAGATGATCACGATCACGAAGATGATGCTGGTCATCACGTTCGCAGGCAGCGTCAGCAGGCCCACCACGCCGATCAGCTTCGGCACAATCATGATCTTCAGCGCCTTGAACAGGTACGCCCAATCGATATTGCTGTCTTCCGGGGTCACGCTCGCGCCCGGAGGCACCGTGCCGGCGCTCGTCTGTCGCTGAAGGCTCTGAAGCTGACGATGGCCGCTCCAGGCGATCCAGCTCGAAAAGATCAGCAGATGCACGGCGATGATCGGCAAGAAGACCAGCGGCTCGTTCATCACCAGCAGCAGGAAGGGCAGCGCCAGCACCGCCCCGCCAAAGCCCAGGCTCGTCCTGACGAAACCGCTCCAGGCGAAGATCAAGCCGATCAGCAGATATTCATACCAGAGGAGATCGGACATGGGCTCGCTTGTCGTCAGGAGCAGCGAAAGGAAGCAGATATAAAGTAAAAGCTAAAGGAAATAGCGCCAAAAAAGAAGCCTCATACGCGCCAGGCGGGAACTGAACGCCTTTACGTCTGTATAAAATCATTATATCATTTCAGCTAGTAATTCTATTTTGGAATATATCCTAGTGACGTATGGGAATTAGAACCCCCGCTGAGACTAAAACCCCACCGAGATAAGCCCTTCCGCATGGGGTTAACACGTCACGTAACAGGATAACTAAGCGCCGGAAAATCATATGAAGCTACACTTCGAGCGGGTTTCCAAGTCGTTCGGCGACCTGAACGTCATCGACAGGTTCGACAACACCATCGCCGATGGCGAGATCGTCGCGCTGGTCGGACCCTCCGGCTGCGGCAAGTCGACCCTGCTTCACATGGTCGCCGGCCTCGAGCAGGCCACCCACGGCCGGGTGCAGGCGGATGACCAGGACATCGAGCGCCCGTCGCCCAAGCGCACCCTGGTATTTCAGGAGCATGCGCTCTACCCCTGGATGACGTTGCTCGAGAATGTCGCCGTGGCGCTGGAGTTTCAGGGACAGCCCGCCGAGCATGCGCGCAACGAAGCATCTATCTGGCTCGAGCGCGTCAAGCTGGCGGGGTTCGAGGGCTATTACCCGCATCAGGTCTCCGGTGGCATGCGCCAGCGCTGCGCCCTGGCCCGCGCGTTCATCGCCCGGCCCCAAGTGCTGCTGCTCGATGAGCCCTTCGGCGCCCTGGACGCCCTGACCCGCATGACCCTGCAGAGCGTGCTCAAGGACCTCATCGAGCAGGAGCGGCCCACCGTGGTGCTGGTCACCCACGATGTCGACGAAGCGCTGTACCTCGCCGACCGCGTGCTGGTGTTCAGCCAGCGCCCTGCGCGGGTGATGCGCGAGGTCACCCTAGGTCATATACCCAAGACACACGACCTCACGGCGTTCGCCGATGTGCGCCGCGAAGTGCTCACCCTGCTGGGCATCGACACCGATACCGATACGACCCCCTCCGCTACCCAGCGCGAGGCACAAGGAGAAACGTCATGATTCGTTCCTTTACTCCCCTGCTCTCCTCCCTGTCAGGCAAGCTGGCAGCTCCCCTGCTCGCGATCGTTCTTGCAAGCCCCGCCATGGCCGCGGAAGACCTGCGGGTCGGCTATGTCCGCGTCATGGACGACGCCCAGGTGATGGTGGCCCAGGAAGCCGGCCTCTACGAGAAGTACGGCCTCGACGCCGAGCTGATCGAATTCAGCTCCGGTACCGACCTGATCAAGGGCATCGTCGGCGGCCAGCTCGATATCGGCGTGCTGGGCTTTTCCAACGCTTTCACCTGGGCCTCGCGCGGCGCCGACCTGAAGATCGTCGGTGGCGCCCAGCGCGGCTACCATGCGCTGCTCGCCCACGAGGATTCCGGCATTGAGCAGGTGTCCGACCTCGCCGGCAAGAGCCTCGCCTCTCAGAAGCAGGGCAGCACCGCCGACATCGTGCTCAAGGGCGTGACCCTGGCCGATGCCGGCCTGACCGCCGACGACCTCAACATCATGGGCGTGGCCCCGTCGGTAGCCGTCCAGTCGCTGGCCGGTGGCCGCGTGGACGCCGCCTTCCTCTTCGAGCCCTATTCCAGCATCGCCAAGCTGCAGGCGCCGGTCGAGGAGATCTACGAGATCGGGGAAGTATGGCCATTCCCGTGCATGGTGGTCATCACCTCCGCCGAGACCCTCGAGAATCGCCGCGACGTGCTGTGGTCGGCGATGGACGCCCAGCGTGAAGCCATCGACATGCTCGAGAACGACCCCGAGCAGGCCGCCACCTTTATCACCAGCTACTTCGTCAACGGTCCGGTGATCGAGACGCGCGATCAGGGCGACATCGCAAGCGAAGAAGTGATTGAGCAGGCCATCCGCACCAACGACTTCAGCGCCGAGCTGACCGAGGCCGATATCGACCGCATGAAGGAGCTCGCCGTCATCATGCAGGACCAGGGCATCCTCGAAGTCGACGGTGAATTCGATGTCGACGCGCTGCTCGATCTCACCTGGCAGGAAGACCGCGAGATTTAAGCATGTCCAGTACTTCGACCTATGGCGTGGCCAGCAAGCGTGCCTATGTGCTGGCCATCGCCTTTATCCTGTTCTTCTGGCAGGTGGCCGCCTGGTTCCTGCCAAGCTTCCTCATGCCCGACGTGCACGTGGCGTTGGTCCGCCTGGGTCAGGAGCTCACCAGCAGCGAGTTCTACGCCGGGCTTCGCAACAGCATGGGCCGACTGGGCGCCGGCTACGGCGCGGCCCTGGTCGCAGGCGTAGTGCTGGGGCTGGTCGGCGGCACGCTGAACTCGGTGCGCAGCACCCTCAAGGCCGCCATCATCATCCTGCAATCGATCCCGTCGATCGCCTGGGTGCCGTTGTTCTTGATCCTGATGGGCTTCGGCAACACGCCGATCATCGTGGTGGTCGCCATCGGCGCCTTCTTCCCCACTGCGCTGAGCGTGATGAACGCCACCGAGAGCGTCGAGCGGGTGCACATCGATGCCGCCCGGGTGATGGGCGCCTCGCGCACGCAGATGCTCAAGCGGGTGTATTTCCCGGCGGTTACCCCGGAGCTGATCACCGGCGCCCAGCTGGCCTTCGGCAATGCCTGGCGCGCGCTGATTTCGGCCGAGATGATCGTCGGCTTCAGCGCCGGGCTCGGCAAGTCGCTTGCCTACTCCGGCGAGATCGCCGACATGACTGGGGTGATGACCAATATCCTGGTAATTGCCGTGCTGGCCGCGGTCATCGACCAGGTGATCCTCGAGCGCATCAAGTATCGGCTGCTGCGTTATCAATATGTGTGAAGCAGAAGCTAACCAGTCCTTGTAATGCGGTAACCATCGACCCGCTCTGCCCAGGCCGCGAAATCCGGCGGCGCCATGGGCAGGGCGATCAGCGAGCCTTGGATCTCATCGCAGGCCAACCGGGTCAGGCAGCGCCGGGCGGCCTCGCTTTCCACGCCCTCGGCGACGACGCGGTAACCCAGCTCGTGGGCCATGCGAATCATCGACGCGACCAGAATCCAGGTACGCGCATCCTCCCCCAGGCGGGTGATGAAACGCCCGTCGATCTTGACGATGTCCGCCGGAAGCTCGTGCAGGTAGGCGAGGCTGCTGTAGCCGGTGCCGAAGTCGTCGATGGCCACCAGGATACCCGCCGCGACCAGCGCTTCGAGCTGGGAAGCCGCGACCCGGCCCTTGCCCATCAGGGCACTCTCGGTTACCTCGAGTTCGATGGTATCGGCGGGCAGGCGCGCCTCGCGAAGTTCCGCCAGCACCCGCTGCGCGAAGTCGGCCTCCTCCAGATTGGTCGCCGACACATTGATCGAGACCCGCAACCACCTCCCCCGCCGATGCCAGAGAGCCGCCTGCCGTATCGCCCGGCGCACCACCCACGCGGTCAGCATCCGCACCATGGGCGTGTTCTCGATCAGCGGAATGAATTCTGACGGCGAAACCTCGCCCAGCACGGGATGGCGCCAACGCAGCAGCGCCTCAGCCCCATGGCAGATGCCGCTCTCCACGGAGACGCGGGGCTGGAAGACCAGGTAAAGCTCGTCGTCGCTCGCGAGTGCCCGGCCGATATCGGAGAGCAGCATGATGCGACGCTGGAAACGCTCGTCCAATGCAGAAGAGAACACCCCGGCGCCCTCGCCCATCTGACGCGCGTCGAGGCTCGCCGCATGGGCGCTGCGCAGAATATCGGACGACGAGGTCTCGCCCAGCCGGAAGGCGGCGATGCCCACGACCGGCTGCACCAGCACCGGCACTTCACGGGCCGACTCGAGCGACAACAGCGCCTCGCGCAGCCGCAGGGCATGGTCGATCATGTCGGCATCGCTTTTCGCCGCCATCAGATGAACGAACTGGCAGCCGCCGAGATGATAAAGCCGCGACTCGCCGCTCATGGCCTGTCGGAGGCACCGGGCGGATACCTGGCTCAGCTCGTCCAGGAAGGCGGGCCCCATGGTGCGGTGCAGGGCGCTCAGCTGGCTCGCCTCGACCACCTCGGTGAACAGCGCCACCCGCCGCTCGCCGGGGGCATCGAGGGCCAGATCCTGCAGGTCCTCGTCGAACTGGCCGCGGTTCGCCAGGCCCGTCAGGGGATCGACCCTGCCAAAGGCGTGCTGCAACTCGATCTGAGCCATCACCATGGCGGCCAGGTCGCGCAGGGCCGTGCTTTCCTGCTCGGTGATCTCCCGTGGCGCCGTGCCCAGCACGCACATCGCCCCCAGGGTGTGGCCTTCGCGAGTAGTCAGCGGTGCGCCGGCATAGAAGCGAATGCCCGAACGGGCCAGGTAACTGTCACGGTAGCGACGCGAAGCCAGCATGTCGGTGACGACGACGACCCCAGCGCTTTCAGACACCTGGGCGCAGGGCGCCTTGTCACGGGGAATCTCGCATTGATCGACCCCGACCCGCGACTTGAACCATTGACGATCGACATCCGTGAGTGACACGGCGGAGATCGGCAGGCCGAACAGCTGGCTGGCCATCCGGGTGATGCGATCGAAGCTTTCGCTGGGCGACGTGTCGAGCAGATCGAGCTGCTGAAGCGCGAACAGACGGGCCTGTTCAGGAGAATTCATCGATGTCGGGAGTCTCGGATGGTAGCAGTGCGCCTAACCTAACAGCGCGACGGAACCACCTCCCAATGAAATAAAGCTATAGTTATTCATAAGAAAAGCCTCAATTTATAACGAAAAGCTCAGCGGCGACGGCAAGCCGCTGCACCTCGTCGGCGTCGTATTCTCCCGCGAGCAGCGCCAGATCGTCGCGTTTGATCGAGGTAGACCTTGATGAAGCGCTGCAAGAGGACGTCAAACGTCGAAGTCGTCCAGCTCGGCGCTGGCGTCTTGACGCAGCAAGTGAGGAAAAGCGTGTGCCACCGCCCGTGTCGTTGGCAGTTCCCTCAGCTCATGATGAAGAAGGGTTGCCACCAGCCTGGCCTGGGCTTCATCACGATAGCGCTTGGCCGGCTCACGGTCAGCGCGTTGGCTGACATACCACTTGTGCAGCACAAACGCCCGGGGGTCAGCCGTCAGCAGCCTCAGCGGCATCCCCCGCTCGTCGAAGACGACCGCCTCAAAGCGCGGCGACGCCACCAGCCATTTCAGCGACTCGATGGTGACCGGCGTTAGATCACCCTCATCAAGCAGACGCTCAAAGTCGTTCATCTGCAGAGGATCACTGCCGCCCTGAGTGATGAAGTCGACGCGATAGCCGGTGTCATTGACCGCGCAGAACATGAACGTCGCGTCTGTGAACCGTTGGAAGGTCTTGTCGGTTTGGCGAAGCAGGGATAGCAAGCCCTCGGGTTGCACCTGGGCCACAATACGGACCCCCTGGCGGGCATCCATCAATATGTCCACATCGGACGTGGCCAGATGCTCGGGCTCGATCAGCACGCCGGCCCGTGCCTCGTAGGCATAAAGCGCACTGGTACCGATGATGCGAAAGGGAACTCCTTGACGCTGCAGCACACGAATGACGCGAGCAGCGGTGAGGGGGAAGCGGTGTAGCCGATTGGCCCGCACGTAGGCCGCGTGCGTTGTCAGCTGCTGTCTCAACGCGTCTTCCCGCGTCTTGTAGGCCGCCTTCCTTTCTTCAAAAGACGCCTTGATGGCCTCCGTCTCGGGTGAACGCGGTCCAAGCGAGTGATTCTTGCCGTGGGAGTACCCACGGTAGAGATACTCACGACCGGCGATCTGCTTCCAGTGCATGGACCCTGCCACCTGGCGCGCTTGGCCACGATGCGCCTCCAACGCCTCGAAGAGCTGAATGGCATTGGTGGAGACCTTGGCTTGCTCCAGTTGAAGCCGAGTGTAGCCCACGTTGTTCCTCTTTCAGATTAGACGACTTTACTCATAACCCTACTCAGCATCTTAACTAAAAACACTGCTCATACGGAGTTGTTTTAGTTAAAGAGCCGGTCGGCACTAGCGGAGGGTTTGCGCGAGGACGGCGCGCTATCCCTCCCCACCCTTCGCCCTCCGCGACTCAGGATGGGGCCTCCTGCGCGCACATCGATGAAAGGCCCTGTGTCACCGGGGCGGATTATACATTTTTATTAACCTGAGCCCTTGAGGTCACTACGCCACCGGCGCAAACAACAGCGCCAAGTCGTCTTCGTCGAACAGCGGACCCTCGCTGCGTCGCTCGCTGCCACCCTCCAGTATCGATGCGGCCAGGTCTGCCTTGCGCGCCTGCAGGTCGAGGATACGCTCCTCCACGGTCCCCGCGCACACCAGCTTGTAGACAAACACCGGGTTCTGCTGCCCCAGCCGGTGGGCACGGCCGGTGGCCTGGGCCTCCACCGCGGGGTTCCACCAGGGGTCGTAGTGGATCACCGTGTCCGCCGCGGTGAGGTTGAGGCCCGTACCGCCGGCCTTGAGGCTGATCAAGAACACGGGTATCTCGCCCTGCTGGAACAACGCGACCCGTTGGGTGCGGGTCTTGCCGGGGGTGTCGCCGGTGAGCGTGGTGTAGGGGATGTTATCGCGCTCTAGGACCTCGCCGATCAGGCTGAGCATCTCGGTGAACTGCGAGAAGACCAGGATGCGCCGCCCCTCCTCGATCAACGGCGGCAGCAGTTCGCGCAGCTGCTCCAGCTTGGCCGAGCGGCGCACCTTGCGGGCACTGGCCAGCTTGACCAGCCGCGGGTCACAACAGACCTGGCGCAGCTTGAGCAGTGCATCGAGCATCACGATGCCGGAGCCAGCCAGGCCGCGTTCGGCCACCGCCTGTTGCACCCGCTGATGCTGGGCCAGGCGCAGGCTCTCGTAGAGCTCGCGCTGGGAGCCGGTCAGGATGATCTCACGCTGACTCTCGGTCTTGTCGGGCAGTTCCCCCAGCACCTGCTGCTTGGTACGCCGCAGCATGAGCGGCGAGATCCGTCGCGAGAGACGTTGGCTCAGCGCCACATCGCCATTTTTCTCGATGGGCGTACGGAAATGCTGGCCGAACCACTGCTGGCTCCCCAACGCTCCCGGCGCCACCGCGTCCAGCTGGGCCCAAAGCTCGCCCAGGTGGTTCTCCAGCGGTGTCCCGGTCATCGCCAAGGCGCGCTTGGCGTTGAGTTCGCGCACCGCGCGAGCGGTCTGGCTGGCGGCGTTCTTGATCGCCTGGGTCTCATCGAGCACCAGCAGGCCGAATTCGCTCTCGCGTAGGCGCTCAAGGTCGCGGATCAGCAGCGCATAGGTGGTCACCACCAGATCAGCCGCGGGCAACGCCTCCTCGAACTGGCGCGCGCGCTGCGCCTTGCCGCCCTGTAGTGCCACCACCTTAAGCTCCGGTGCGAAGCGCGCCGCCTCGGCGCACCAGTTACCCACCAGGCTGGTCGGCGCCACCACCAGTACCGGGCCCTGCAGCGCACCCCGGGCGCGCTCGTCGAGCACATGCGCCAGCACCTGCACGGTCTTGCCCAGCCCCATGTCGTCGGCCAGGATGCCCCCGGTCTCAAGCTCGGAGAGGAAACGCAGCCAGGCCAGGCCGCGGGACTGATAATTGCGCAGCTCCCCCACGAAACCCGGCGGCGCCGGCAGGCTGGTGGGCAGCTCGCGCAGGCGCTGTGCCAGGGCGGCCACATCCTCGCGGCCTGCCCAGCGTTCGTGCTCGGCCAGAGGTGATACTGTCTCGGCGGCACTGATCGGCAGGCGCAGCGCCGCCTCGGGGTCGCTTTCATCGCCCAGCCAATCAAGGATCGGCGCCATCAGCGAACGCAGCCGCGCCAGCGGTAGCACCAGGCGGTGCGCGTCATCTAGCCACATCGTCCAGGTCGCCTCATCAGGCTCGTGGTCGGGCGGTTCAATCGGAAAGGTCGGGTCTCTCAGCAGGCGGCGCAGGATCGGAAGGAGGTTGAGCCGCTCACCGTCCACCTCGATATCCAGTGCCAGGTCGAACCATCCGTTGCCAGCCGGTTCCAGTTCGCCATACCAGTCATCCGGCTCGAGGGTGAGGGGCTCGTCGGGAAACGCATCGTCGAACGCCACCAAGCAGCCCGCCTGGCGCAGCTGGGCGATCATGTCCCACCACCCATCCGGACCGGCCAGGTGCGTCGGCCAATCAGCAGCGCTTGGCGGCGGCGTGCCATCAACGGGCAACAGCAGCGTCCAGGCAGGAAGCGTCAGATGAGCAGGCACCGCGCCGGTCTCCTGCAGCCGTTCCAGCGTCACCATACCGGACGGCAGGGAACGCACCAGCGCCAGCTCCGCCGCCGGGTCACGCACGATGGTCAGGCGCTGGCCATTGCGAAAGACCTGAGCGCTATCGCCGTCTTCCGGCGGCACCTCCACGCCGTCGTAGTCGAAGCTGACCACGGCGGCGCCCACCTCGATCCACCGTGGCACCAGGACACCGTCGCGATGGCCCAGCTGACCTTGTCCCACCTGCATGGTGACCTTGAGGCGCGGCGCCACACCCTCCAGCGTGCGCTCCTGTACCGCCTGCGGTGCCGGCAGGCTGTCGGCCAGCGCCGGGGTCTTCTTCAAGCGCTCACCGAGCCAGCCGCTCATCTCCGGTGGCAGCGGCGGCGAATAGCGCAGGCGCCGCAGCAGCTCGGGGTCGCCCGACAGGCGCCCGAAGCGGCCTTGCTCCAGGTCGAGATAGCAGAGTTCGCGACCGGCACACACCACGATCGCATTTCCCGACACGACGTCCGCCGGCTCGATATCCGCCTGCAGGTGCTGATTACCCTCGGCGTCCGGCACCCAAACCAGGGTCAACCGGCACGCCGGGCCCACGTCAAGCAGGGTGCCGGTCTGCTTCTGGTAAAACAGCAGTGGCGGCGTGTCACTCTCCAGCAGCGACCACAGCGAACGCGCCTGGAAGGCCTGTGAGATCACCCCCCACAGCGGCTCATTACCGACGCTGTATTGACGCCGGGTTCCGGCCTGCAGCAGCAGCTCCAGGGCCTCCTCCTGTTCAGGTGCCCAGCCCGCTGGCGGCATGGGCTGGAGGCCGCCTCTGCCCCGTGCATGAATGGCGCGAGGCTTCACCCAACCGTGGCCGCGGATACGCTGCCTGGAGGGACGCAACAACACCGGCGATACCATGAGCGTCGGTGACAAAGGGTCCCTGTCGACGTCGAGAAACAGCGCCAGGCGGTACGCCTCCTCGACCCGATCCACCGGAATGTCGGTAGCGCCGGGTGCCTCAAACTCCGCCAGCCACGCCTCCCAGCGCTGCTCGAGCCTTGTCGTATCATCGCGCTCCGGGATGCCGGTGGCCTCCACCTCGTCGATAAAGTTGCCGATCACCGCTACTGCATGCTTGCACTGCCGCCCTACCGGACAGCTGCAGTCACTGATTACCCCCATCTCGGGGTTGTCAGGGTCCACGGCCAGGTTTGTCCCGTAGCGACTGCGCCCGCTGCCATCCACCTGCGCCCGCAGCACCAATAGATGCCCTTGGCGCTCAAGGCGGATGCCTTCACGCACCCTGCCCTGTCGGGCATAGCCCATTCCCCGCGCGAGCGAACCCGGATCAAAGCTCTGCTGCCAGCCGACATCTTTCAGGGCGTGGTAAAGCGTCAGGGCGGGATCGGAAATAGGAACGTCCGACACGGAATCTCCTCGGGGCGAGAGTGCAAGGACACTATTGGAGCGAAACCCAGACGCCGCCGCAACCGGCACGCCGCCGTCATGGCCTGGCGACTCGATAACGCGTGCTGCGCCCTCCGCCCGGGAGTTTAACCAGGCAGCCTTTCTCCACAAGCCCGGCAAGGTGGCGAGTGGCAGTGGCCTTACTCACCCTCGCCACCTTCTGATACTGAGCGGCGCTGATCCCTTGCTCGAAGCCCTTCTCCCCACCATCGAGCAGGCGGTTGAGAACCTTGATCTGCTCAGGGAGCAACCCCAGTTGGCTGAATCGTTGCCAGAACCGGGCCTTGGCCAAGGTGCGGTCGATCTGCGCCAGCGCACTCCCGAGCGTCGCGTCCAAGGTGTCCAGAAACCAGGACAGCCAGTGTGTGAGGTCCGGGGTTCCGCGCTGACTCGCTTCCAGGCAACGGTAGTAGGCTTCACGACGCTCCAGGATCGCCGCGGACATGGCATACAGCCGAATCCCCTGGCGGTCTGCCTGAGCAAGGGCTCGATCGGCAATGGCCCGAGCGATGCGCCCATTGCCGTCCTCGAAGGGATGGAGCGTGACAAACCAGAAGTGCGCCAGGCCGGCACGCAGAAGCGGGTCCAGTACCGGGTCAACCCGACTGGCCTCGAACCACGCCAGGAACTCGGCGACCTCAGCCTCGAGTCTTTGGCGAGGCGGGGCCTCGAAGTGCACCGAGGGGCGGTCTAGCCGCCCCGACACGACCTGCATTGGCTCGTCACCCCGCCATTCACCGCGGCGTAGCTCGACCAGCGAACGTTCGGCCTCCGGAAAGAGCCAGCGATGCCACTGGAATAGCCGATCTATGTCCAGGAGTGATTCCGGCCAAACCGTGGCATCCAGCATCAGGTCAGCCAGGCCTTCGGATCGCGGCGACGGAGACCCATCGATCACGTCCACCCCGAGGCGGCGGGCCAGCGACGAACGCACGGAGGCTGCGTTAAGCCGCTCTCCCTCGATAGCCGATGAAGTGATGATGTTCTGCAGCAGGGTGTCCAGCGCTGCTCGGGCTTCATCCTGTGGGTCATTGCCTGTTGGCATTGCGCTGGCGCGCCCCAGCAGCACACCCAGGTTGCGCCAGCAGCGCTGAAGCCTTGGCTGCACCTCGCGCGCTTGCCAAGTGAAAGAGGGCCAGTCGGGATGCTGCCAGATCCAGGTTGACGTGGATTCGGTCATAAAGCGCTCTACGCAAGCGGATGAGCCGAATAGACAACGCTTTTGGCTCACCCAATGAGCCGAATAATGTCATTATTCGGCTCAGGCGGCAATCGGAACACCGCCGTCACCACCCCACGAGGGTCCTTGATGGCCGACCTGGCCGCCAGAGAGCTGATATCGCCGTGCTGTGGCCAAGATGCGCTGGCAAACAGGTACGAAACAACATGATTTTCTATTGCGCGGCGTCGCTATGCGGCTTGTAGAAGAGAAACCCGCCGATCTCGACCGTCTTGATGTATTCCGCGGCCCAGAGGGGGGACACTTCCCGCTGATGGAAATACAGCGCCCCATTGGTGCGGTCCGGTAACTGCTGGTTCAGGGCCTTCCGAGCGACCTCCCTGGCGATCTCATAGCGGTCCTCCTCCACGACATGATCCGGGCGGCCATCGCACCACCACGAGAACTGACAGGCCCCCTGCTCGGAGCCTTGGGTGACAACCTCGCAGATGGTACCGGGAAAGCCCTCGTGGCCCAGCCGATTCATGACGACATGGGCGACAGCTTCCATATCGGCGACCTCCTCCCCCTTCGCCTCCCAGTAGATGGTGCGCGACAGGCAGGTGACCGCCTCATCCAGAGGGGCGTCCCCCGACGGGTCGACCGCCTGCACCTCGGGCCTGGTGATGGTCTCGGTGGGAAAAGTGGACGCCTCGCCACCCTCCGGCGTGGCGGCCTGCTCGAGCTCTTCCGCCTTGTCCTTGGCGGCTTCCGCCTTCTCTTCTCGATCCGCCGCGACCGCCAGGCCCATGAGCAGGATCATGGCAACGCAGATTACTCCCCACCGTCGGCGCATTGGTAGTACCTCTCGGATATACCCGACCTGGCTTAGGGCCCGCTCTAGGTAATGCGATCAAGGGCCTCACGAGTATCTGCCGACCCAGGCGGGGCCTTGCCGTGTCCGCCCCCCGGTAGCCATTTCATCCAGCCATCGCCCCGGCTCAATTGCTTCTCCAGGAAGTGACGTGTGCGCGTCTGGCCCTCGCTGTGATCGCGGGCCCATACCGCCAGGGTGGCCAGGAACAGCGCCGTCAGTGCCACCTCCTCCACCTGGGCACGCCGAGTGCCATAGCGGGCCTCGAGGCCGGCCGCCTCACGCAGCCATTGGATAGTGCGCGAGAGATCGAAGGCCATCGGCACCCAGGTGTGCAGATGCGGCAGGTGAGCCTTGGTGCGCAGCATCTCCACCGTGACGCGACGATGGCCGGCGAAGGCGTCGAACCAGGCCAGCAGGCAGTGCTCGAGGCGCGCCCGCTCCGGCCAGTGGCTGAAGCCATCGGGCTTGTCATCCAGCATCGCCCGCCAGCCGCGCGCGAACCAGGCATTGGCCACTGCGTCGAGATCACGGTATTCCACCAGCACCCGGCTCACCGGCACCTCGAGGCGGGCCGCCACCTCGGTCAGGCGCACCCCCTCCCAGCCGAGCACCTCGGCCTGGCGTACGGCCTCTTCCACGATACGCTCGGCGAGCGGCGTCTCGTCGATCTCCAGCTCGCGATGGACGGCAATCATGCTCATTTGGGTGCTCTCCGCTGTCAGCCTGCTGTCTGTCATCTGAAAGCAGCATAGACTCCCAGCGCAGGCAAGGGGGGAGTAAGGAGGGATGAGAGTGGCTAAGCAGTACTGCAGTGACGTCCTTGCCGCGATCCATGAAACCATGGAGGCGCTGCATGAGGTGTGATCTTGCCCAGCAACGAGAAACATGAAGGTAGGCACCCCTCAGCAACAACGCATCCCATATCGACCCGGGCCCTCCGTATCGAAATATTCGTGCCTCTTTATTCGTTCTTTTCCCATTAACCTTCTTTTTATTTGAAATAAGCCATAATAAATACCTACGCGAATATTGAAAAAACCCCTGTAAACATTGCCTCAGTCAGTCTAGCTTTAATTAATATTTTCATCCGCTTACGACTTGTCTTCTAGGACCGACACAAGCGGTTAAACCCTGTATATCGCGAACGACACAGGGAGGTGTATTCGTGACTAATGAGCTCGACTTACTCGAAGCCCAGCAGGCCATTCATGAGCTGATCGCCCAGCCGGCGTCGCTGGAGAAGATCCTGGAGGCGATTGCCCGCTGGATTGGCCTCCAGCTTCCCGGAGCCGTGGTGGCCTTCATGCGCTTCGACTCGGCGCTTGCCACCTACCGCCGAATCGATGAGGCCGCAAGACGATGCGGGTACAGGACAAACCGGGGGTAAGTATGGCCGTTACCCGATCGGCAAAGGTAACGTCTCGCAGATCGGCAAGCGTGAGGACATCGTCAATCCCGCGGATTACGGGGTAAACCTCATAAAAGGGAAGTTTTTTACAGAATGGCCGATCTTGTAGTCGATGCCAGGGCCGCACCCAGGCATTTCTTCGGAAGGGGAAGGAGCCTCTCAACATTGCGATCCATACAAAATTTTGTATAATCACAGCATGTCAGAACACAAACCCCTAAATTTCCGAGGTAGTGCCCTCGCCGACCTTCGAGCTTTCCCAGCGACAGCCCGACAGGAAGTGGGATACCAGCTCGACAAGGTGCAACGGGGGCTTGAGCCGAAAGACTGGAAGCCAATGGCTACCGTTGGTCAAGGCGTGCGGGAAATTCGCATCAGAGACGCTAACGGGGCGTTTCGGGTGATCTACGTCGCCAAGCTCGCCGAGGCTGTCTATGTCCTGCACTGCTTCCAGAAGAAAACCCAGAAGACGAGTAAGGCGGATCTCGACCTGGCCGAAGCCAGATACCGCGCCTTACTAAGCGAGGTGAAACAATGAGTAATGAGACATTCGACAGCGTGTGGGATGCCATTGAGGACACTGCCGCCGAAGCGGAAAACATGAAGCTTCGCTCCGGTCTGATGATAGCCCTTGAGCAGCACATTACCCGGCAGGGTTGGACCCAGGGCGAAGCCGCTAAGCGGCTGGGCGTCACTCAACCCAGGGCGTCCGATCTGATGCGTGGCAAAATCCACCTGTTTAGTCTCGATACGCTGGTGAACATGGTGGTAGCAGCGGGGCTGCATGTCGAAATGCGCGTACTAGATGCCGCGTAAGAAAACCCAACTTTCCTTTACGTAAACAGGCTTACGCAATTTCTTTACACAAAACCGCCCCTCCAGGGCCTCCTGGAGGGGCGGTCAGTGAACGTAAAGAAAACGACATTATAGTATCGATGAAGCCCCATATCGATGACATACTGTCGACATGAAAACCAGACACGTCACCCTCAGCCCTAAAGCCGCCCTCTCCTTGCGCCTGTTCGCCGGACTGATCGAAGAGGGGAGGCTACGCAAGGGATGGACCCGCGACGAGCTCGCCGAGCGAGTGGGCGTCGGCGTGGTCACGATCCGTCAGGTCGCCAAGGGCTCTCCCCGAGTGGCCATCGGGACGTACTTTGAAGCCGCGGCGCTGGTTGGCGTGTCGCTGTTCACCGATGACCCGGACACACTGAAACGCGAACAGGCGACCCAGCGGGAGCGGCTGACGTTGCTCCCCAAGCGCGCTCGCCGTCAGCCCCAAGCGCCCATCGATGATGACTTCTAGTCGACGCGCCTACGTCTGGATCTGGCTTCCCGGACAGACATCCCCCCTGGTCGCCGGTCTCGTCGAGCGCGATGACCAGGACCGCTATCGCTTTACCTATGGTCGTCGCTATCTCGCGCGCCCTGATGCGATCAGCCTCTTTCCGGACGAGCTTCCCCTTCGGCCCGGAAGCCAGGCGCAGGCCGACGGTGCACTGCCCTCCTGCCTGCGTGACGCCTCCCCGGATGCCTGGGGACGTCGCGTCATCATCAACCGTCTGACTGGGCAGAACGGCGATGCGGCTGATGGTGTCGACTTCAACGAGCTGGTCTACCTGCTCGAATCCGGCTCGGACAGGATCGGTGCGCTGGATTTCCAAGAGTCTGCCACCGATTACCGGCCGCGTGAGAGCCAGACTGCCACCCTGGATGAATTGCAGGAAGCCTCAGCGTATGTGGAGGCAGGAGAGCCGCTGCCCCCGGCCCTGGACCAGGCCATTCAGCACGGCAGCAGTATCGGTGGCGCCCGCCCCAAGGCCCTGCTGGACGATCGGGATCGCAAGCGGGTGGCAAAGTTTTCTTCCAGCACCGACCTCTACAGCGTGGTGAAGGCAGAGTTCGTCGCCATGCGGCTCGCCAGGCATACAGGGCTCGATGTCGCTCCCGTCGAGATGGCCCGCTCACTGGGCAAGGATGTCCTGCTGGTGGAACGCTTCGACAGAGTGAAGACCACTGACGGCTGGAGTAGGCGCATTGTGCTCTCGGCCCTCACGCTGCTCGGTCTGGGCTTGCGCCCCGGCCAGGCAGCATTGCTTTACGGCTTTTTACGCCTAGAATAATAAATTATCAGAAGCCCGATAAAAGACGATAAAGCCGTGATCTACTTCCCCAGACATCAACTGGCCGCCGACATGGCGGACGCTCTGAGAGGCCGGATCCTCTTCAGCGACGCGCCCAACGGGCTATTCCTCGCCGCCCCTCGAAGAACCGGCAAGACCACCTTCCTGCGCAACGACCTGCTCCCCACGTTGGAGGCTCAAGGCGTTGAAGTGGTCTATGTCGACCTTTGGACGGATCAGAAGCGCGACCCTGCCGAGCTGATTCAGGCCACGATCCAGGAAGCCATGGCCCCGCACCGCTCGGCGATCGAGAAGCTTGCGACCCAGCTAGGCATCAGCAAGGTGGGCCTCGGGCAATGGCTTCAGATTGACGCAAGCCCCGCAGAGGAGGATGCCATCTCTCTTCCCGCAGCGCTGCGTCTGCTCATTGAGGCCGGCGGCAAGCCGGTCGCCCTGGTGATTGATGAGGCCCAGCAGGCGGTGACAACCGAAGCCGGAAACACCCTGATGGCCGCCCTGAAGTCGGCGCGGGACCAACTCAATACGCCCGACCACATCCAGCTGATGCTGGTCATGTCGGGGTCCGATCGCGACAAGCTCCTCCGGCTGGTCAACAGCCATGCCGCCCCCTTCTACGGGTCGCAGATCCAGCAGATGCCGCTACTCGGCAAGGCCTTCATCGAGCATATCGCCGACCTGGTCGTACGCCAGCAACCGACGCAGGCGCCCGTGGACACGGACATGCTGCTGCAAGCCTTCACCACCTACGGGTATCGCCCCCAGTTGTTCATGGAGGCGCTCGGACAAGCCATGAGCCCCCTGGCCGCGAATGGTGATCGATTCGAGCGGCGGCTCTTGTCACTTGCAAGCGAGCGACAGCGGGATGTCGAACAGGACATGGAAAGTGACTATCTCGGCCTGGCCCCTCTCCAACGGGCAGTGCTATGGCGGATGCTCGAGATGGGAGAGCGATACCGGCCGTACAACGCCGAGTCCCTGGACTTCTATCAGCGCATCACCGGCAAGCCTGTTTCTGCTCAGCAAGCGCAACGCGCCCTGGAGAGCCTGCGAGAACGAAAACCGCCCCTGGCTTGGAAATCGAGCCGGGGCGAGTACGCCGTGGACGATGCGGCGATGAGCCAGTGGTTCCGGGGGCTGGTTGACGCAGGCCGCTGGCCGCCCGAAGCCGATTCGTGATCAGTGCGCGCGACAGACCATTGGCGGTCATGATCCGCGAATGGCTGGTAGCTTCCACGCGCTCGCTTCAAATCAGAAAATGGAAAAGGAATTAGAACAACATCACCGGACTGGTACATCATTCCAAACCTCATCTTTATGACTGAGTCCTTTGATCGACAAGAGCCTCAGCCTCCTCAAGAGCCATGCTGGCCTCGGCCTCAATGGCATCCAGTACCTCTTCGGGTACCTGGTAGCGAAACTGCTTGCGGCGGTTCTTCGACAAACGCCCGTTCTGATTAAGGCTCATCATCACTAGGCGAGCCAGATCACTGCCGCGCACATCGAAGCGAGCATCGATGGCTCGATAGACGCGATCGTAGCAGGCCAGGTAGCGCGTTTCGGCCTTGAGATCCTCCTTCAGCGCCTCTCGAGCCATCCTGAGCGTGAAGGCAACCGCCGGTGTCGCATCCCAGTAACGATAAAGGGCATCGCTACCCACGAAGCGAAAGTCGTAGTGGTCAGCGTCGATCCAGTTGACCCGCCAGTGCTCACGAGCTGGTTTCGAGAAGGCCTCAAGCGCCGCAAGATAGTCGGCCTCATGCCGCTTCATCGCCACAGAGATAGGCAAGAGGTTGTCACGCGGCAGCTCCCCCATCCGGCACAGCGCATGATGCAGCAGGAAGCGCGAGATACGCCCGTTGCCATCCATAAAGGGGTGCAGGAACACGAAGCCAAATGAGATCACCGCGCCCGCCACTAGCGCTGGCACACTTTTCTCGCCATCTTCCGCCCCGGCTTCAGACAGCCCATTGGCCCAAGCCATCAATGCTTTCATTAGCGCTTCACAAAGCTCAGGAGGCGGCGGCAGGTAACTGACGCCGATGGCCCCCGGCAGGCCGTTATGCAGATAGTTCTGCTCATGGCGAAACACCGCCGCCTTGTCGTAGGGGTTGCTGACCGTGCTGTTCTGAAGCTCGATCAGGTAACCTTCGCCCAGGGGTTGGCCCTCATGAGCCTTGCGTAGAAGCTGCATGAAACGCTGCTGCTTATCGGGGGAAGGTGGCTCGCGCTCGATAGCAAACGAGGATTGTGTCTCGCTGAGGTAGGCCCACTGGATGGCGCGATCCAGCATCCGGGGCGGTAAGGAAGCCATAAAGGCTCGCGCCTCGGCCAGCACATCCTCCTCCAGCAATACCTCGATCTCGGGTGTGCGTCGTACCACGGCACAGTAATGCAGAGTGCCCAGCCCATTGAAATCCACACGCCAGCGGCTGTTTCGCCTAGCGGGGCCGGTCACATAGTACTTGGAATCAAACAGCGGCACGGCGCGGCCGCGAATCTTTGGCTCCACCGGCAGCCGATCCACGAAGGCCTCATACAGATAAGCCAGGCGGCGCAGGTAGATGCCATTGGGCGCATCGTCCAGCGCCTTGGTTAGTGCTTGTGGTGGCAAATGGTGCAATGTCTCGGAAAGAATCGCCAGATCTATCCCTTCATGCTTCAGTGCAAACAGAAGATGCGAGAGCAGGTCATCCTCGGGGGCCCGCTCGGCAGGTACTGCTAACTCGTCCTCCAGTGTCACAATCCGCGTTACCGGCCGGACCCGCGCAGGGCATACGGGTGGGAAGACGCCCAGCTCCAGCCGCTCATGGAGGTACGCATAGCCCACAATTTTCATCGTAATGAACCTAGTGACGGAATATTTTGTTCACTACACCAAGAAAAACTTCAGATAACAACGAAAGCCAGATTTTTTCTTAACCTGCAGCTCAGGGTAACGCGTTGGCTTATCGTCGCAGTATTGACGTCCTCATCAGGGCGGGGAGTGTCAGCGCACTGACCTGACGCCCTTGCTCGCAACAGGGGCTGTTCAAGCACTCAGGAGCGACAAACCGGACGACTCCCATTAGACTGGTAGCACCGAGGAGGTAGCCCTATGAGCACCCAGCTAGACCCCATCGTCTCGGAGTTCGAGACGCAGGAGCAGGCCGACAGCTACGACCGCTGGTTCCGTACCAAGATACAGCACAGCATCGACAACCCTGGCCGAGGAATGCCCCATGATCAGGTCATAGCCCAGGTAGACGCGGTCATTGGTGACTGCTCCCCGCCCTAAGCGCTGACGCGCCACGGGCGAGGCTTCCCGCCAGGGAGGTGGTGCTTGGTTTGTAGAAATTCCACGAAATCCAGCACTTCTCTTTGCAGTGGCTCAGGAAGGCTACCAACCTGTTGGGCGATTTGCTCTATGGTAGGCATCGTCTACCTCTCTTGCTGCGCTTTAAGTTTTGCCGATGCAGTCATATCAGAACTAAGCTTTGTCACTGGAGCTTCGCGCCAAAAAGTCTGCAACCTGCTTAAGCAGTACGTCCGCAAATCTTTTCAGGACATCCAAATTGGCATTGGCCGTGGTTAATGCATCAAACAACGTTTGTGAATCTTCAATGTATTCATGGATCATCTGATTGCGTAACTGTCTTAACGCAACCCATTGCTCTGCAGATT
Source organism: Halomonas korlensis (assembly GCF_900116705.1). Taxonomy (GTDB): domain Bacteria; phylum Pseudomonadota; class Gammaproteobacteria; order Pseudomonadales; family Halomonadaceae; genus Halomonas; species Halomonas korlensis. The sequence goes on from NZ_FPBP01000021.1 coordinate 33,617, forward strand.
CAAGCCAACCGTACTTCTCTGCCTTATCAAGGTTAATTATAAAAGCACTATACGGCTCCCCCAAGGCCTTTAACAATTCAGGTAACAGCTTGTCCCCAAGTGTGTCTTGCAGGCGGCAAAAGCGGCTAACAAACGCCTCTATTCGCATCGCCAATTCGGGCGCTGCGTCCAATTTCTCAACGTCTTCATAGGATAGCGGGCCACCAAAAACCCGACGGGAAGCGTAGTCCAGGTGCTTGACTTCCTTGTCTACCACACGGCACAAGAACTTGAGTCTTTCGCGTGTTTCCTGCGGTGCCTTCATAGGTTAATTCCTTGCGATTTAGCAACTTGATGTATTACGGTTTTGGGCATATTGGGAGCATCCAGCAGAACGTCAACTTTCCGCTCACCCAGTTGCCTGATGATTTTGGCCTGAAGCCTTGCGATATCCCAAGCAGGATGCTCAATGAACCTGTCGACGGTTACAAGCAAGTCAATGTCGCCCCCTCTAGCTGTGTCGTCGGCTCGTGAACCAAACAATGAGACCTGGGCCTCAGCGCCGAAGATCGCCTCCACAGATGCTTTGATGACTTGAATCTCCTTGTCATTCAACCTCATGGCACTTTCTCGCTAACTGGGCTGGGACATTCTGGCGAAGTCGTTCCAACACTTGCTTGACGGCTTCGATCTTGAATTCTTCAGTGTATCGTAGACGGCTCTGGGACCTCCCGAGTGTCTCCAGTATAAGGCCTGAAGGTGACGATGAAACCCGGGGCGATTCATTCATCCCACCGCTCCCGCCCTCAATGCCTGTAGGTAGCGCACGACATCCTTGCTACGCCCCTCGCTGACCAATTGTTCGGGGGTACGGTAATCGAAAGTGCTGATAGGCTCATTGCGAAACCAGAACAAGGCATGTCGAAAATTGCCGTTGATGTCGGTTGCTGCACGCAGCACTTGCAAGGATTCTCGCAGAAAGCCTTGTAGTTTCTCAGTACCTTGAGCTCGCGAAAGTGTGACCCGGTGGACATGGGCATCGGTGGCCAAGGTCTGTAGATCCATGCTCAATGCTCGCGCGAAGAGCCTGGGATCGATGATCGGCTTACCCGTCACCGTAGCGGATCGCTTGAGATCCTCCACGAATCGCTCAAAAGTCTCGGGCGCCTGGTAGTCCTCCAGGTCGATGATAGCGTCACCACTCATAGGCACATGCTCCTGGGCAGCAGTTCGCATTTCGTATGCAACCTTATTGCTACATATCTGCATCATAGCCGCCCCAGGTAACGACGTCCATCTCGCCCCTTGTGCCTACCCTGAAACCCAAAAGCCGCCGCTTCGGTGCCTCGAAGCGGCGGCTTTTCGTCGGGTGCCCTTCTTATGTAAAAGCGGTGCAGGCCTGGTGCAAGAGTTGTGCGAATCGGGGGGTAGCTCGGCTCAAGCCCGGAGAGCCGGATCGGGTGGCCGGCCATATCATGAGGGGGCAAAATGGCTGCATCGGGTATTCCGCATGCGGAACACCCTGAGTTCGGTAGCCCAAACGGCTCTACGCTGACAATTCATGCTGGATGGCGTGGGCGACAAACTGATTCAGGCTTTCACCGCGCGCCCTCGCTGCGTCCACCGCATCCCGATGCAGTCCCTCCGGCAGTCGCACCTGGAATTTCCCCGAATACACCTTGGTAGGCTCGATCCCCTTCTCCCGGCACACCTCCAGAAAGATGCGCAGCGACGTCTTACCCTCCTCCCGTAGCGCCTCCACACTGTCTGCGTAGAAGTCCGCGCTACCATTCAGGCCGGTAAATTCTCCCCGGAACATCTCGATCTCGGGGTCGTACTGGATGATGGCCCGATAACCATCAATGACCATGAGATTGTTCATGGCGTTACTCCGTTTTCATCCAACCCTTTGCGAATACTCGCCACAGCTCCCTTGTCGGTATCAGGCGATGGGTGAGGACGATGGAAGACTCGTGCCTCACCAAACAGCACCGCAACTCGAGAGCCTTCGCGTTCTTCAACCTCGGCGCCAAGCGCCTTGAAAAGCGACTCGATATCTCCCCAGCGCCTAAAGGCGATGCTGGGCGCTTCGGCGGCGGCGTACGTATGGACGCTACCGATCAGCAGCGATGACGTACCGGTGAAGTCGCCGGGCGGTGCAAGGCGGAAGAATGGGTATTCGCCAATCCGCAGACCGGCCTGCCCTTTACCAACGTGACCTACAGCTGGAACAGCGCGCGGCAGAAGCCCGGCCTGCCGAGCTTTCTTCCGCCAGTTATATAGGGTTGCTGCGGAGATGCCTTCTTCCTGAGCTACCTCCGCCGAGGCTCCATCTAGCTTGATAGTGGGGGCCACGGAGCGCCTGCTGGACGGCGAATTGATCGCCAAGGGGGCGGGGCGGATCGAGTCGTGATCCGACCGGGAATCAATGCTTGAACAGCTCGTCGAGGGAGTTGACGGTCAGGATAGCCGCTGACCAATCCTCCAACTGATCTGGCGTCGCCTGGTCTATACGCTTCTGCGCCCATTCCGGCATGTCGCCGAACTTGAGGCTGATCTGTTTGCGCAGAATCCGTTGCGCCTCTTCCTGACGGCCTTCCTGACGGCCTTCCTGACGACCTTCCTGACGGCCTTCCAGCCGCTCTTTCTTCACCAAGTTCTGTAAATTCTCTGCCAACATATCTTTGTCCTCCACCAGGCTTTCGAGCTGATCCAGATTGACCCCGGCCCCAAGCCGATGCAAATGGCGCTTGAGCCAGCGGGTGATGATCCGGTCGATGCGCTCCTTGTGGGGGTCGGTCTGGATGATCGCCACGACCCGATCCACGGCCTTCTGCAGGGCTTCCCAGCTCTCACCGGCGTT
>NZ_FPBP01000022.1 GCF_900116705.1 Halomonas korlensis
TCATCGGGCTGTCGTCCAGCTTCTTGATGGCGCCGCGCTTGGCGGCGACGCAGCACCGAGAATCCGGGGCGTCCTTTTCTTCGTCCAGGTACTTCCCCATGCCGGTATAGCCGGCATCGCCGTATATCCGCTTGTCATCGTCATGCACGAGATGACTGACCATGGTGACATCGGCCACGTTGGCCGCAGTGGCAACGACACTGTGGGTCAGCCCGGTGACCGCATCGACGCCGATATGGGCCTTCAGGCCGAAATACCACTGGTTGCCTTTCTTGGTCTGCTTCATCGCCGGGTCGCGCTGCTTGGCCTGGTTCTTGGTGGAAGGCGCCGCTGCCACGATGGTCGCGTCGACGATGGTGCCCTCGCGCATGAACAACCCCTGCTCGGCCAGGTGGGCGTTGATCTCCTCGAAGATCCGCTGGGTCAGGGCATGCTTCTCCAGCAGGTGGCGGAAGCGAAGCAGCGTGGTCGCATCCGGCACGCTCTCGACAGCCAGGTCGATGCCCACGAAGTCGCGCATCGCCTGGCTATCGTAGATCGCATCTTCGAGCGCTTCGTCGGCGAGCGCATACCATTGTTGCAGGAAGTAGATCCGCAGCATACGCGCCAGCCCGATGGGCGGCCGGCCCCGCTTGCCCGCCGAGTTCGGGAAGTAGGACGGCGACAGCGCGTCGATCAGCCGTTGCCAAGGCACCAGAGTCTCCATCTGGGCCAGGAAACGCTCTCGACGGGTGACCTTCTTCTTGTTCTGGTGCTCTGCCTGGGCGAACGAGATCTGCTTCATCGGATGGCTCTGTCAGACGGTGGTGGGAGGGTCAAATTCTACCCCGCCGATGGCGATCAGGCAGCTACGGTGGGATTTGTGCAGCGTTTCCCTAGAGCTAACTTTTATTGAACTTTTCAATGTCATGCCATCTTCTCCGTAGGAGCTATTATAGTTGGGGTTCATTTCCTGCCTGGCCATGACCAAGCATTTATTTAAGCTATTACAGTGGCAAAAATTATGGAAACGACTTTTCTTTAGTGCAAAACAAAACCTGAGGTTATCGTTGCCACGAACGGCGGGGGTTAGACTTTCGTTGCTACATGTGGATGATCGCTGTCGGCGAGCCAGCCGCCTCCCGCCACCCACGGGAACGCGAATGGCAGGGCAGAAGCTGTCTTTGTGGCGAGCTTGACGCTGAATCAGGCCAGCTGGATCCAGGTGGTCTTGAGCTCGCAGTACTGATCATGGGCATAGACCGACTTGTCCCGCCCGCCGAAGCCCGACTGCTTGTAGCCGCCGAAGGGGGTAGTGATGTCGCCCTCCGAGAAGCAATTGACGGCGACCGTGCCAGCGCGAATGGCAGCGGCCATGCGGTGCACGGTGTTGAGATCTTCGCTCCACAGCGAGGCCGCCAGGCCGTAACAGGTATCGTTGGCGATAGCGATGGCCTCCTCCTCGGTGTCGAACGGGATCACCGCCAGCACCGGGCCGAAGATCTCCTCCCGCGCCGCCGCGGCTTCCTTGGGCACCTCGTCGAAGATAGTCGGCGCCACGAAATAGCCGCCAGTCTCTTCGCGAAGACGTGCCCCGCCGATCACCAGGGCCAGGCCTTCTGCCTTGGCCTGATCGATATGCGCCAGCACCTTGTCCATGTGGGCCTGCTCGATCAAGGCGCCGAGCTGCACCTCGGGGTCCAGCGGATCGCCGGTGGTCCATTCCGTCTCGAGCTGAAGCATCATCTCGTCGAGTAGTGCCGCCTTGACCGAGCGATGCACGATCAACCGCGAACCCGCCGAGCAGTTCTCGCCCATGTTCCAGAAGGCGGCAGCCAGCACATGGCTCGCCACGGTCTTGAGGTCGCTGACATCGGGCATGACCACCTGCGGGTTCTTGCCGCCGCATTCCAGGACGATGCGCTTGAGGTTGCTCGCCGCCGAGTACTCGAGGAAGCGACGCCCCACCTCGGTGGAACCGGTGAAGGTGACCAGGTCGATGTCGGGATGCAAGCCGATGGCTTTGCCGGCCACATGGCCGAGCCCCGGCACGACGTTCAGCACCCCGGCGGGAATGCCGGCCTCGAAGGCCAGTTCGGCGAGGCGCAGGGTGCTCAGCGAGGTCAGCTCAGCGGGCTTGAGCACCACGCTGTTGCCGGTCACCAGCGCCGGCCCCAGTTTCCAGCCGGCCATCATGGCGGGGAAATTCCACGGCAGTACCGCCCCGACAACCCCGATCGGCTCGCGGCTGATCGTTGCCACCACGTCCTTGGCGGACGGCGCCACGGCATCGTAGAGCTTGTCGGCGGCCTCGGCGTGCCAGCGAATGGTGTTGGCGGTATCGGGGATATCGACATTGAAACATTCGCTAATGGGCTTGCCCGCCTCCAGAGCTTCCAGCACGGCGAGCTCCAGACAGTGTTCCTCGATCAGCTCGGCGAAGCGCTGCATGATGGCCTTGCGCTCGGCGGGGGCGAGCCCCGACCAGACGCCGGCCTCGAAGGCCCGGCGGGCGGCCTGAACGGCAAGGCCCACGTCCTCGGCGTCGCAGGCGGCGACCTCGGTCAGCACCTCGCCGGTGGCGGGATTCAGGGTCTCGAACGTCTCGCCGGAGCGCGCGGGGGCGAAGCGACCATCGATGAAGGCCAGGTTGCGATACTCGAGTCGTTCAACCTGACGCGCAATGGCGTTTTGGGTGAGGCTAGCGGACATTGTTGTTGTCTCCTATGAGATCGATCTGAAGGCTATCCAGGGTGGCGGTCAGAGTTCGATACCGGCCTGCCACTCTTTCCAGCTGAGGGCCGAACGCACCCCCAGACCGAGCAGCGGTTCTGGCGGGTTGATGGCCGGTTCGGGTTGTTTGCGTATGATGTCGAGCAGCTCGCTCTGCATGCCGAGCGCGTCTTCGGCGATCAGCTTTCCGGCGATGGTGCCACCGGTCAGGCCCAGCCCGTTCTGGCAAAGGGCGCTGAAGATGCCCGGGGCGATCTCACCGAACGGTCGACCACCGTTGCGAGTCAGACAGAGGGCGCCGCCCCACGTATAGTCGAAGTCCACCTTGGACAGCATCGGGAAGCGTCGCCCGAAGGATCGCTGGTGGGCGGAACGCACGCGTGACAGTTGGTTGGCGCTTGCGCTGACGTGCGGGTTGTAGGTGAAGGAATTGCGAATGCAAATGCGCCCGTCCCCCATGCGCCGCACCGTGGTACCCATCGGGTCGGCGGGGATCAGTCCCCAGCTTTCTTCACCGCCCAGCACCGCTTTTTCCTGATCGTCGAGCGGGCGGGTCAGGCTGGCGTAGGTGAAAATGGGCAGTATGCGACCCTTAAGCCCCAGTTGGCCAAACTGGGCGGCATAGGCGTTGTTGGCCAGCACTAGGCGTGGTGCCTCCAGGCGCCCCGCATCGGTGGTGAGGGCATGGGGGTTGCCCACATCAATCTGACGTACCGGGCTGTCCTCGAACACCTGCACATTGTCGGGCAGGGTTTGGCCCAGGCCGCGAACCAGTGCAGCCGGTTGTACCTGCACACAACCTGGCGCGTGCAGGCCCGCCTTGTAGAAGCTCGTGCCTGTCACCGCCTCCATCTCCGTGGCGTCGAGCTCGCGATAGGGCTCGTCCAGCCCTGATAGGCCCTTGGCGAAGGCTTCCAAGGCACGAATACCCTGCTCCTTGGCGGCGCCATGTAGCTTGCCCTGCTCCCGCCAGTCACATTCGATGCCGTGGCGTTGCACGATCTCGCGCATGTAGTCGATGGCGCTCCGGTTGAGACGAATCTGCTGGAGATCACGCTCACGGTCGCCGGTGTAGTCGTGGGAGTTCAGGTCATGGGGCAGGTCGACCATGAAGCCCGAATTGCGTCCGGCGGCGCCGAAGCCGATACGCCGGGCTTCTATCAGGGCGATAGAGGAATTCGGCTGCAATTCCGCCAAGCGCCGAGCGGCGGCCAGGCCGGCCAGACCCGCACCCAGTACCACCCAGTCGGCACGCACGGTACTCCGCAGCGGCGTGCTTGGCGGTGGCTGAGGCAGGGTCTCGTACCACCCGCAGCGGCCGTCGTCTTGGGGAAGAAACTTGCATTGCAGCTTCATGGGGTGCGCTCCACTGACAGAGACTCAGCCGCGCTGTGCGACCAGGGTCTCGTAGGCCTGCTTGAAGGCGGCCTTCTCGGCCTCGTTCAGTGGCAACAGCGGACGACGCGCCGGCCCGACCGGCAGGCCGGAGAGTTCGCAACCGTACTTGATGTACTGACAGAACTTGCCGCCCTGCTCGAGCAGATTGAGGATTGGCAACAGGCGGGCGGCCAACTCGCGGCCGGCGACGAAATCCTTGTCGATCACACAGGCCTTATGCAGGGCGACATGCTCGGGGGCCAGGAAGTTGGAAGCACCTGCTACCCAACTGCGCGCGCCCCAGACAAAGAACTCTAGTACCTGATCATCCATGCCGCAGCTGAGCTGGAGCTGGTCGGCATGCTCGTTGGCCAGGGAATGCAGTCGCTCGATCGAGCCGGTGCTCTCCTTGATCGCCTGAATGTTGGGACGATCACGCAGTGCCTCGATCAGCTCGAGCGTCATGGGTACGCCAGTACGATCGGGGAAGTTGTAGAGCATGATCGGCATGTCGAGGGCATCGTCGACGGCCCGAATATGGGCCAATAGCTCGTCCTGGGCCGGCTGACAGTAGTAGGGCGCGGGCACGAGAATGGCATCGAAGCCGGCGGCCTTGGCATGCTGACCCAGCTCCAGGCACTCTTCGGTACTAGTGGCATTGATGCCCGCCATGATCGGGATGCGCCCCTTCGTATGGCCCGCGACGAAATCGAAGACCCGCTTGCGCTCATCCTTGCTCTGGGCGTAGTACTCGCCGGTGGTGCCACCAATGATCAAGCCATGTACCCCTTGGCTGATCAAGGTGTCAGCGACTCTCTCAAGCTTGTCGAGTTGGAGGGAGCCATCCGGGGAAAAAGGAGTTACGACAGGTGTCCAGATGCCATTGAAATTCATAATGTCGCCTTGTGTTTGTTGGCTGGTGGGTCGGTTAAACGATGGTAAGCGGGTATGTTTGCTCTAAAAAAGCAACATTTCGTCCCGATAAACCATGATCGGACGTTATGAGCGGACCTTTACAAAAAAGCCACGTACGGTTCTGAAAGAGGTAGAGGGAATAACCTTTTATTAGCTCAACCCTTGGTTAGCACCTCGGACTACTGGGGCCTATAAGGACTCAAGAAGGAGGCTTTCCTTGACCATGGCCCATGTTCCGGATGACTATCGATGACTCCGACTTTGCAGGATTTCGATAACGCTTCTTCATGACAACGCACACCGATCCCGACCAGACTCTGCTCAAGATGCCATCGCTGCGGGCGGTGAAGTCCTTCGTTGCGGCGGCGCGCTATCAGAACTTCACGCGTGCTGCCGAGGCGCTGTGCGTGACGCAGGCCGCCATCAGTCGCCAGGTGCGTGAGCTGGAGAGCTTTCTCGGGACGCCACTGTTCAAGCGCGTGGGGCGTGCGGTGGAGTTGACCACGGCCGGCTCCATTTTCTTCGACGCCGCCCAGCTCTCCTTCATCAACATCGCCCAAGCCGCGGATCGGGTTCGCAAGGAGCACAGCACCAGTGCCAGGCGCCCCCTGACGCTTTGCTGTTCTCCTGCCTTCTCGGCGCTGTGGATGTCACATCGTTTGCCAAGCTTCTTCAGCACCAATCCGGATATCGACCTCAATCTGGTCACGACCCAGAACTTCCTGTCCATGGAACCGGGGATCAATCCGGATATCTTCATTACCAAGATGTCGCGGGTGCGCGATGGCTACATCAGCGTGCCGCTCTTCCACGACGTGATCTATCCGGTATGTTCGCCGGCTTATCTCGAGGCACATCCCGAGATCCGCACCCTCGAGGGACTACGCGACGGAGTATTGCTGAACCTGAGTCCCTACGGCCGCTCTCAGGTCGCCGAGCATGTGGATTGGGGAGTATGGCTGGGTATTCATCACCTCGACATCGAGGAGCGTTCGCGCGATAGCCTTCACTATCTCAATGCCAACGACTACAACATGTTGATCCAGTTAGTGCTCAATGACCAAGGGGCGGCCTTAGGCTGGGAGCACTTGGTGGGCCCGCTTGTCGAACAGGGACGGCTGATCAGGCCGGTCGAAGAGGAGGTGGTGCTGGATGACACGCGCCATTACTTTGCCTTCCGCGAGGATAAGGCAGACGATGAGGCACTGAGCCGGTTTCGAAACTGGTTTATGGAGCAAATGAGTGTCTCGATAACTACCTGACCCCGGGCATAGAGGTGACGAGCAAGGCACTGTATTCCATTTGTCGATCCAATGTATCTCTCATCATGTGGATTCCAATCTGCTTAAGCATAACGAAATTTACTGGTTTTTTAGGGCTATGTTGGTCGCTGTTGTTGGCGTGCTTTAAAAATACTGTATATCCAGTTTCCTCTGGAGCACGCCATGAATCAAGCAGGCCTCAAAGCCCTCGAGCAGACACTGACTCGCCTCCCTGCCCCTCTCAAGAAATACCTGGCAGGTCAGCTTGTTGGGCAAATCAACGCCCAAGCGAATACCATGCTCGACATCGCAAGACCTCACCTTCCCTGCCCGCTACTGTGGCGCTGAACACCCTGCCAAGTGGGGGCGCAGCGGTGGTCTGCAGCGCTATCGGTGTCGGAATCCCGATTGTCACAAGACGTTCAATGTCCTCACAGGCACGCCTCTGGCCAAGCTGCAGCACCGCGACAAGTGGTTCGACTACCTGCGTTGCATGCGAGACAGCCTGACGTTACGCGTCTCGGCGGCCCGAGTGGGCATCGATTTGAAGACGGCCTTCCGCTGGCGACATCGCTTCCTGACAACGAGCGCTCAAGACAACGCCAACCCCCTATCCGGCATCATCGAGGTAGACGAGACCTTCTTCGTGGAGTCTTGCAAGGGAAAGCGCCACCTCACGCACCGGACGTCTCGGAAACGCGGTGGCCAAGGCAATAGAAAGAAAAAAGCGGATAAAATTTCGGTCGTTATCGTGCGTGATCGCCATGGCCACGTCAGTGACCTGGTGGATCCGACGCTGCAGAAGGCGACTGTCCACGCCTTCCTGGCACCGATCATCGATCGTGATTCGATTTTATGTTCGGACGGACACAGCTGGTACAAGACCTTCTCTGCTGAGCATGGGATTGCCCATCATCGACTGATCACACTCGTTAACCAGCGAGTGATCGGCAAGGAATACCACATTCAGAACGTGAACAGTTATATCAGCCGGCTAAAGGGCGGGATGGTGCGCTTTCATGGGGTGGGGTCAGCGTACTTACCCAATTACCTGGCATGGCGGCGGTTGTTTGAAACCGCTAAGCCAGCAGAGGAGGCGTGGTTTCGCAAGGCGATAGGCGCAGACCAACAACAGATACCAACATAGCCGTCTCAATTGTGCCGATAATCAACCTTATACTAAAGGATAGTAGAAAGGTGCCTACCCTTGGTCAATAGGTCGATTGCCGGCTTTGTTCTAAGTTTATGTCGCATATGTTCAATCAACTCGTCCCTCGCTTGGTGTTTGATGATCGATGGTGGGGGCCGGCATGTTGCTTTTGGCTTGCCCTTGAGAAGAACAAGCACGCGGAGACGTCGAGATGTTGGACAAGACCAAGCCCCGTATCGGGTTGCAATTGGCTGTGCTGCCAATTCTGTTGACCTTTATCGTTCTCGGTATCCAGCTGTTCGTGTTCGATACCTTCACGCCACATGTCCCCTTGATCATGGGTATCGGGATTGCGGCTCTGGTCGGCCGCTGGAATGGCACCTCTTGGAAGGACATGGAGGAAGGCATGCTGCACGTGGTAAGTGTTGGCCTGCCTGCTATTGGTATCCTGATCCTTGTCGGGATGCTGACCGGCGTGTGGATCGCCAGCGGTACGGTGCCGACGCTGATCTACTTCGGTCTCGAATTGATCAGCCCGCAACTATTCCTGGCGGCTGCCGCGCTGATGTGCGCCGTCGTGTCGGTGTCACTCGGCACATCGTGGGGCACCGTCGGCACGGTGGGCTTGGCTCTGATGGGGATCGGGGCAGGCTTCGATATTCCAGTGTACTGGACCGCAGGTGCGGTGGTGTCGGGGGCCTTCTTCGGTGACAAGGTATCTCCGCTCTCGGATACCACCAACCTGGCTCCAGCCGTCACTGGCGTGGACCTCTTCGACCATATCCGCAATCTTGTGCCGACCACTCTGCCGGCCATGCTGATTGCAGTGGTGATCTATCTGGTGGCGGGCTTCAGCCTGGTGGGTGATGAGTCTGCTTCTCTCGCCAGGATTGCCTCCATCAACACCGGACTGACAGACCAATTCATGTTGTCCTGGTGGACGGTGCTGCCAGTAGCGCTGGTCATCGGCCTGGCGGTCATGCGCATGCCGGCGATGCCGGTACTGTTCACCGGTGTGCTCCTGGGCGGGCTGGCCGCCTTGGTCTTCCAGGGCGAAAGTATAAAGAATCTCTTCGTCTATGCTTTCTCCGGTTACGAGATTGCGACGGGGGTGACCGAGATCGATGGTCTGCTCAACCGCGGTGGCATCCAATCCATGACCTGGGTCATCACGCTGCTGCTGATTGCGCTTTCCTTCGGCGGAATACTTGAGAGCACCGGGTCCATGCGGGCGATTCTCGATGCGGTCGTCAAGCGCATCAGAAACTTTGGGTCCCTGCAGACATCGGCGATCGGAAGTTCGATGGTGACGAATGTCGTCGCCGGCGACCCCTACCTCTCGATCGCCCTGACGGGCCGCATGTTCGGTCCGGCCTATCGTGGCATGGGGTATTCGATGCTCAACCTCTCCCGCGCCACTGAAGAAGGGGGCACACTGGTTTCTCCCCTGGTGCCGTGGAACGCCGGTGGGGCCGTGGTCATCACCTCCTTGGGGCTTGGCGTCTACAGCGGTTCGCCCATTGATCTGCTCTATATCCCCCTGGCCTTCGCCTGCTGGCTCTCACCGCTGATCGGTATTCTCTACGCATGGACCGGGTGGTTCTCCCCGCTCGCCAGCGATGAGGAGAAGAGGCTCTGGAAAGCCCAAGGGGAAGAGGTCATGAAATTCGACTCTTGGGGGGATGAAAGCGTGCGTTTCAACAGGGACATCTATCGTGTGAACTGAGGCACTAGTCTAGGTATCCAGTCCTGACGTTCTTGCCATGGCTGGCATCCATTTGGGTGCCAGTTTCCGTTTGTTGAAAGCACTCCGTATATGGAGTCACTCTGGTTGCGGTGCTACTCACTGGCAGCGCTGCGTCCCGATCATGGCCACCACATCCTCGACGACCAGCATCGCAATACCGCACCGAGCTATCCGCTTTACGGACGCCTCAAGGGATTGGCGGAGCTGCGGGGGGTGGAGCACACCGTACGGCAGCTGACTTGATCCACCCGCGTTAGCATGTAGGCAACGAAGCCGCACTTCTAATCGGTGCGGCTTCGTGCGTTCAGGCAGGTAACAGAGCGGCGAGACGCGCGACCGCCTGTGGTAGGTCCTTCGCGTGGAGCAGGGCGATAGCACCGTCGGGGGTGATTTCGCTGTCGGGAAAATGATTCAGGTGGATAACCTGCATGCCCGCCTTCAGCCCCGCCTCGACCCCCACGGCAGCATCGTCAATGACCACACATCGCTCTGCTGGATAACCCATGGCTTCAGCAGCCTTGAGGTAGAGAACGGGGTCCGGTTTCCAAACGCCGAATGTGTAGGCGCTGAACAGGTTGCCACCGAAATGTTGAGTGAAATCGACACTCTCCATGGCGCAGCGAATCTTGCGTTCTGGGCCATTGGAAACCACCCCGCATGGATAGTTCTGCAGGCGCTCCAGTGCCTCGCGCATGCCGACAATGGGTCGAAGGTGTTCTCGCATCCGTGCCTCCATCAAATCGCGCATGGCCGCCTCCATGGCGTCTCGTTGCGGGTCGCTTAAAGACTGATGGCGAGGCTCCAGCTCGAGCACGATGGCGAGAAAACGCACACCGCGAAACTCCTCCATATACTGCTGGGCAGAAAAGGGAAGACCGAAGGCCGGCAGAATCTCTTCCATCACTTCAGCGAGTAGGAACTCACTGTCGACCAGGGTGCCGTCAGAATCGAAGAGTAGACAGAGCGGGGGTGACATGCAGGTCTCCAGGCGGCGTGAGGAAACAGGATAAAAAGGCGTTGGTGTTTCAGGGCTTGTAAGAGGGTATCAACGGACTTAGGTGCTCCGTGTAATAGCGGGTGATGTGGTCATGTCATGTCGGACACCTAGGGCAATCGCCAGTGTCTGGGCAAGGCAAAGCGAAGCTGTCAAACCGCGGAAACTTTTGACTTCCGCTTCCTGCACGACAAATGACACATCCGCTATCTGGGCGAGAGGACTTACGTTGGAGTCGGTGATGACGACCAAGGGGATGTGTCGCTCGCAAGCGGTGGCAGCCAGCTGCCGTGTTTCTTCGGCATAAGGGGAAAAGCTGATCACCATCAGTGCATCGTGTGGGCCGATAGCCTGAACTTGTTCTCCATACATGCCACCCAGCCCATTAACAAGAAAAGCTCGCTTGTCGACGTGGTGAAGCGCATAGGTCATGTAGCTGGCTACCACGAAGCTTCGGCGAGCGCCCATGACGTGGATGGCGCGTGCCTTCTCGAAGATATCCAGTGCCTGCTCCAGGCTGTGAGGGTCAATTCGCCCTGGTAGCTGCTCCAATGCTTGGCGGTTGGCGTCAGCAAATTCCCACAACAGCTGCGTGCTGTCAGGCGTTTCGCCCGTAGCGCTACGAACCGCATGAATACGCTCCGTGTAGTTTGGTAGCTCATCAACTAGCCTCGCCCTGAAAAGCACCTGCATTTCCGAGAAGCCCGAAAACCCGAAGGTGTTGGCAAAACGAATCAGCGTCGATGGGGTGACGCCGGCGCTTTCCGATATCTTAGCCACGGTGGAAAAGGCGATGTCCTGAGGGTGGTCAAGTAGATAGCGCGCTGTTTCCTGAAGCCTGGGGCTCAGTGAGGCGTACTTGGCGGTGACGCGTTGCTTGAGGTCGTTAAAATCCTGGGTTGGTGGAGTCATTGAATTTCAAAGCCTTTATTCGACGAAGCTACGATAGCATATATGGAATGTATGTTCTATTTTAGTCTCGTTATGGAATTAATGGTTTGACAGTGCTCGTTTATGGAATTTATATTCCAGCCAAACGTTGCTGCGCCAGGGGGCTGATCACATCCACGTCCCCCAGGAAGAGGAGACCACCTGATCATGCATGGCCCCAATGACCAACACCCCTTGGACTTGATCTGTCTAGGTCGGATTGCTGTTGACCTCTATGCGGAACAGCTTGGCAGCCGTCTAGAAGACGTCTCGAGCTTCGCGAAGTACCTCGGGGGAAGCTCGGGAAACGTGGCGTTTGGCACAGCACGGCTGGGATTGAAAACGGCGATGCTTTCTCGTGTGGGCAACGAGCAGCTAGGCAATTTCGTGCGTGAAGAACTGCAGCGTGTAGGTGTCGATACCTCAGCGCTGCAGACGGATCCTCATCGGCACACTGGCATGGTATTGCTGGCGCTCAAGGATCGAGAGACGTTTCCACTGCTGTTCTACCGCCGTGACTGTGCCGATATGGCAATAGAAGCAGACGCCATTGATTCCGATTTTATCGGCACGGCTCAGGCACTAGCTATCACCGGTACGCATTTATCGACGGACACCACGCGCCGTGCCTGCAGAAAAGCCCTGGATGCTGCAGCGGAGCATGGCGTCAAGCGGATACTGGATATTGACTATCGTCCAGTGCTGTGGGGGCTGACCGCCCCGGGAGACGGCGAGACGCGCTACATTTCCGATGACAAGGTCACTGCAGACCTGCGGGGCTGGTTGACCGATTTCGACTTGATCGTCGGCACCGAAGAGGAATTCCATATCGCCGGCGGCAGTACCGATACTCTGACATCGCTGCGGGCCGTTCGTGAGGTCAGTGAGGCGACTCTGGTTTGCAAGCTTGGCCCGCTTGGCTGCGTTGTCATCGAGGGGGAGATTCCCGAGCACATCGAAGACGGAGTCCTGGTCAAAGGCGTCCAGGTGGATGTGCTCAACGTACTGGGCGCTGGCGATGCATTCATGAGTGGGTTGCTTCGGGGCTGGTTGCGCGGTGAAACATGGGAAATCAGTGCAACCTACGCCAATGCCTGTGGCGCGCTAGTGGTGTCACGGCATGGCTGTGCCCCGGCAATGCCGACCGAAGAAGAACTTATGGATTACTTGGACCGCCGTGAGGCTGTTCCGCGTCCAGACAAGGATATTCGGCTTAATCACCTGCATCGGGTGACCACAAGGGTTCAGAAAGAGTGGCCGGAAGTCTGTGGCTTGGCGTTTGATCATCGCCGTCAGCTGACGGATATGGCGCTGTCCGTCGGCGCGGATGTCAGTCGTTTGCCACTAATGAAGCGATTACTGGTGGAGGCGGCGGAGCAGGGCGCTCGACATGCGGGTCTCGTGGCTCCGGCCATCCTGGTGGACGATGTGCTGGGACTGGATGCGTTGAATGAAGCCACTGGGCGGGGCTGGTGGATCGGTCGTCCAGTTGAACTGCCGAGCTCCCGCCCGCTGCGATTCCAGCATGGCGACGACCTGGGTAGCAGCTTTCGGCATTGGCCCGCCGAGCACATCATCAAATGCCTCTTCTTCTATCACCCTGATGACCCGGTAGAACTGCGCCTTGAGCAAGAAGCTCGCGTACACCAGTTATATGAAGCTGCCTGTGCTAACGAGCTCGAATTGCTTCTTGAAATCATCCCTCCGTCCGACCAAACCGTCGACGATACAACGCTGCCTCGCAGTCTGCAGCGCTTCTACGAATTGGGCATACGGCCAGACTGGTGGAAGTTGCCTGCGTTGTCTGACGAGGGCTGGCAAGCGGTCGGACAGATCATCGACGAACAGGATCCTCATTGCCGTGGTGTCGTTCTGTTGGGCCTGGATGCATCGATGGACCAAGTCAAAAAAGGGTTTGGCCCTGCCGCACGACACGCACACTGCAAAGGATTTACCGTCGGTCGAACGCTATTTGCGCAGCCCTGCCGCGAATGGCTGGCGGGCCACCTTCAAGACGATGCCCTAGTGAGCCAGGTAGCGAGCAATTACGCCGAGCTGATCCATGAATGGCGTTCGTTGCGTCAGCGCGGCACAGAAATTCACACGGTGGAAAGAGGATAAAAGAGATGCAGACGCTAGGGAATTTCGTAAACGGACAGGCCGTGGCCGGCCAGAGCGACCGCACCGCGCCGGTCTATAACCCTGCCACTGGTCAGCAGAGCCTGCAGGTGGCGCTCTCCTCAGCCGACGAGACCCGCGAGGCGGTGCGCATCGCTCATGAGGCCTTCACCGGCTGGGCGAAGATCACTCCGCTCAAGCGTTCGCGCATCCTGTTCAAGTTCAAGGCGCTAGTCGAGGAACATACAGATGAGCTGGCAACACTCATTTCCCGCGAGCACGGCAAGGTGTTCTCCGACGCCAAGGGCGAGGTGACCCGTGGCCTGGAAGTCGTCGAATTCGCCTGCGGCATACCTCATCTGCAGAAGGGCGAGCATTCGATGAACGTCGGCACCGGCGTGGACAGCTATTCCATGATGCAGCCGCTGGGGGTCTGTGCCGGCATCTCGCCGTTCAACTTCCCGGCCATGGTGCCGATGTGGATGTTTCCCATCGCACTCGCCTGCGGCAATACCTTCGTGATGAAGCCCTCGGAGAAGGATCCCTCCACCTCGATGCGCCTGGCCGAGCTGCTGAAGGAGGCCGGCCTGCCGGATGGGGTCTTCAACGTGGTCAACGGCGACAAGGAGAGCGTTGACGTGCTGCTCACCGATGAGCGTGTCCAGGCGGTGAGTTTCGTAGGCTCCACGCCCATCGCCGAGTACATCTATGCGACGGCGTCGGCCCACGGTAAGCGCGTCCAGGCCCTGGGCGGCGCCAAGAACCACATGGTGATCATGCCCGATGCCGACCTTGACCAGGCTGTCGGGGCGCTGATGGGGGCCGCCTACGGCTCCGCCGGCGAGCGCTGCATGGCGATCTCGGTGGCGGTGCCGGTGGGCGAGGAGACCGCCAACCGCCTGCGCGAGAAGCTGGTGGCCGAGCTCAAGCAGCTCACCGTGGGGCCTGGTCTGGTCGAGGGCCCTGACAATGACATGGGCCCACTGATCACTCGCGAGCACCTGGAGAAGGTCAAGAGGTATATCCAGGTCGGCGTGGACGAGGGCGCCGATCTGGTGGTAGATGGCCGCGACACCGCGGTCGAGGGGGCTGGCGACGGTTTCTTCCTGGGTGGCTCACTGTTCGATCACGTCACGCCGGCCATGCGTATCCACCGCGAGGAGATCTTCGGTCCGGTGCTGGCCATTGCACGAGCGGCGAGCTTCGACGATGCCGTGGCGATGGTCAACGCCCACGAGTTCGGCAACGGCACCGCCATCTTTACCCGCGACGGCGACGCCGCGCGCCAGTACTGCGAGCAGATTCAGGTCGGCATGGTGGGCGTCAACGTGCCGATCCCGGTGCCCATGGCCTTCCACAGCTTCGGTGGCTGGAAGCGCTCGCTGTTCGGTCCGCTGCACATGCACGGCCCCGATGGGGTGCGTTTCAATACCCGCATGAAGACCATCACCCAGCGCTGGCCGAGTGGCATCCGCGAGGAGACCAACCACTTCACGATGCCGACGCATTGATGGATAACGGGACGACCAACAAAAATCTATAAGTGGTGAGTCTTTTGAATGAGAAAACAGTGCTGATTACAGGTGGCGCATCCGGTATTGGTTGCCAGACCGCGAGGGTATTCAAGCGGCATGGATATCGGGTCATCGTGGCAGATATGCAGGAAGGCGATGGCGTGGAGGATCTCTTCATTCAAGCTGATCTAACTAATCAACGGGACAGGGATGCCATCGTGAGTCAGGTCGATCGCCTGGATGCCTTGGTAAACTGTGCTGGCGTCAATCTGCAAGAAAAAGAGTGGGAACTGGCTGGGTTTGAGAAATCTATGGCTATCAACTGTACGGCGGTCTTTGAGCTGTCGACTCGATTGAGTAGCCTCTTGGCTGACTCAGGCGGTGCCATCATCAATATAGCATCGATGTGGAGTTACTTTGGCTCGCCCAAGTCGCCTGGATATGGAGCCAGCAAGGGCGCCATCGTTTCCTTGACTAAAGCGATGGCCGTTGCGTGGGCCGAGAAAGGGGTGCGTACCAATGCCGTAGCGCCAGGTTGGGTGAAGACAAATATGACGATGGCCGCACGTGCCGACCTCAACCGCGCCGAGCAGATCACGTCGCGCATCCCGATGAAACGCTGGGCAGACCCTGAGGAAATTGCCTCTGTCATTTATTTTCTTGCCTCGGATGCTGCCTCCTATGTCAATGGCGCAATCATACCGGTGGATGGAGGTTATATGGTGGGTTGATGGTAAGAGCCATCTACACACCGTTCAGTCATTTACTGCCTAAATATAGTGGTGTTGATATGAAATCATATGTGATTTATGGGCCGAAGGATTTGCGCATTGAGGAGCGACAAGAAAGAGAGCTGGAGGCCGATGAAGTACGTTTGGGGTTGGCGTACGGAGGAATCTGTGGTTCCGATATGCATTATTACCAGGAAGGTAAGGTAGGACATTCCGTCGTCAAAGAGCCTATGGTATTGGGCCATGAGCTTACAGGCGTTGCGCTGGAAATTGGGCAGAACGTTAATGATGTCTCGGTTGGGGATAAGGTCGCCATCAGCCCCGCATTGCCTTGTGGAACATGTGATATGTGTCTGCAAGGAGACGAGAACGTCTGCTTCAATATGAAATATCTTGGGAGTGCCGCCAAGCGCCCCCACACGCAAGGTGCCTTTGAGGAACGGCCGGTGGTCAAGTCACGGCAGTGCGTGGTGATTCCTGTTGATGCTGACCTCAAGCTGGCGGCTCTGGCTGAGCCGTATGCAATTTCTTTGCACGCGGTTAATTTGGGGGAGGTAGCCTCAAAACGTGTTCTGGTGTTTGGTGCGGGTACAATTGGTACGCTTGCGGCCGTGGCTGCCTTGAGTGAGGGCGCCAGCGAGGTATATGTCGCAGACATTCAGCAGGCGGCACTGGAGCGCGCCCGCGAATTGGCCGACATCCAAGCCATCAATGCCAATGATTTACAATCACAGATATCCTCAGGTGAGCTCCCTTACTTCGATGTGGTCATAGAAGCCTCCGGGGCCCCTCAAGCATTTAATACAGCTTTGGCTGTCCTTATTCCAAAGGGACGGCTAATCCAGGTCGGCTTTTTGGCCCCAGCAGAACTTGATATGAACATGGTGTTGACGAAGGAGATCACCATCAGGGGAGCTTATCGATTTTTAAATGAGTTCGACAAGGCTGTCACGTCAGTGCTTGCTAACCCAAAACTTGCTAGTGCAGTGTCCGCTACCTATGAGTTTGGTGTCGCCGAGGAAGCATTTGATGCTTCACTCGACAAGCAAAAACATCTTAAGGTGATGCTTTGTAACAATGAATACAATTCTTGATCAATAACGGCAGAGGCGGTGTTATGTTGAGCGTGCTCCGGTCGAGAACTGTGGAAGAGTGGCTTTCAGCGATTTTGTTGACGGTTGTCATTGCTCTTCTTGGCTTTCAGGTAGTCCTTAGATTTGGCTTTGGACGAAACCTGAGTTGGTTGGAGGAAGTGTCCCGTTATTTTTTCGTCTGGGCCATTTATTTTGGTTTTGTTATTGCGGCGGAGCAGAATCGACATATACGGGTGACATTTCATATTTCTATGCTTCCTGAAACTACACAAAAGGTAGTGTTAACGATTGCCGATATGGTTTGGTTAGCGTTCAATATTGTCGTCATATGGCAGGGAGGGAAAATGTTTTATGAGTCCATGCAGTTCCCTTATATCTCACAGACGACAGGCATTAACTTGGCATGGGTTCAATTGATTGTCCCTCTTGGCATGCTTTTTATATCGGTGCGAGTTATTGAATGTATTGTTAAGCGTTGGAAGTATGGCTTGATCAAAATAGACACCCGAGTGGACTGAAGGTATATGCTATGAGCCCCGCTATTATCCTTTCAATAGGCTTTATTGGTTTTCTTGTACTCGGTGTGCCTGTTGCGATAGCTATGGGCATGGCCGCGATATTGAGTATGATGCAGTCCGGCCTGCCTCTGTCGTATGTCGTCCAGAGTGCGTACTCCGCCGTCAATGACTTTACGATTATCGCTGTGCCCATGTTTATTTTAGCCGGCGCCCTGATGGAGAAGGGAGGGCTGACAGAGCGACTCATCCTATTTTCCCGCGCACTGGTAGGCCCGGCGCCCGGAGGTCTGGCGACGGTCACCATCGTTGCCTGCACGCTGTTTGCAGCCATTTCAGGTTCGGGACCTGCTACAACGGCCGCTATTGGCTCTATCATGATCCCGGCGATGATAAAGGAATATAAGGATCGGGGGTTTTCTAGTGCCATAACCGCGAGTGCAGGCGGAATTGGTGTTGTCATTCCACCATCCATTCCTATCATTATCTATGGCATCACATCGGAAACGTCTATTACCGCGCTCTTTGTGGCGGGAGTCATACCTGGCTTGTTGCTTGCCCTTGCACTTTACCTGACAGTGGTGGTGATCAGTAAGAAGCGTGGCTTCGTTGCCAGTGATACACGCAAGCGTGATTTTTCCAACATATGGCGAACTGCGAAAGACGCTAAGTGGTCGTTGCTTGCCCCGGTGATCATTCTCGGCGGCATCTATACGGGTGTCTTTACCGTGACAGAAGCCTCCATTGTGGCTGTCTATTACGCACTTTTTGTTGGGATTTTCATTCATAAAGAGATAAAGCTCACGCTGTTTATTGATTGCCTGGGTTATACTGCACGGGTAGCCGGAACGGTCATGCTTGTGTTGGTGACTGGCCGCGTTGTTGGTCGGCTGCTTTCTATGTATCAGATCCCCCAGCAAATATCTTCACTCATGCTGTCCACGTTCACCGACCCCGTGACTCTGATTATTGTCATCATTGTTCTGTTGATATTTGTGGGGATGTGGATGGAGACGTTGACTCAAATTATTATTTTGACGCCTCTATTGCTGCCTGTCGCTATAGGAGTGGATATCCATCCGGTTCAGTTCGGCATCATGTTCGTGATTGCCTGCGAAATAGGTTATTCCACTCCCCCGCTTGGTGTTAATTTATTCGTTGCCAGTGAGATCGGTGAAACAACAATAGAAAAGATTAGCTGGGCATCGTTACCCTTCATTGGTGCCGAGGTGGCTGTACTTCTCCTCGTTGCCTTTGTACCCCAAGTGAGCATGGCACTGCCTGAGCTCCTTGGGTTTATCCGCTAGCTGCTAAAAAAGAGGAACAAATATGACTCTTAACAAAATTATAGCTGGAATGAGCGTTGTCGGGATGGGGCTTGCCAGCCCATTTGTTTTTAGTGCCGATTTCACGATGAGATTATCCCATGGGGATAACGAGAGCAATCCTACACACCATGCTGCCGTAAAATTCCAAGAATTGGTAAAGGAGTACAGTGACGGCCGTATTGAGGTCGATATCTATCCGTCCAACCAACTGGGTGACGAGCAGGAAGTGGCCCAGTCGCTGCGCAGAGGCACCATTGAATCTGCGATCGTGTATACGGGTAACCTCGTACCACTCGCACCATCGGCTGGCGTGCTAATGCTGCCGTATTCCTTTACTTCCTCTGAGCAGGCCTGGGCCGCCATGGATGCCTTGCAGGAGCCTCTCAACGAACGTATCTCTCAGGAAGCGGGGGTTCGTGCTGTTGGCCTGCTCGAAAAGGGCTTTCGGGTATTGACCACAGCGGAGGAGCCCGTTCGTACCTTGGATGATCTCGAGGGTCAGAAGATACGGGTTTCACCGAACAATATTGCAATAGAGACGTTCAAGGCGTGGGGCATTGACCCGATCCCTATGGCCTGGGCGGAAGTGTTCTCGGCTCTGCAGCAGGGCGTAATCGATGGCCAGGAGAACCCCTATACCACGGCTATTTCCAGTAACTTTTATGAAGTCCAAGATTACATCACCGAAATCCACTATATGATGTGGACAGGCCCTTTGCTGGTCAGCGAGAGGTTCTATCAAGGCCTGCCGGAGGATCTTCAGGACGCCGTGGATAAGGCAGGTGTTGAAACGGCTGACTATGAACGGGAGCTTTCCGCCAAGCTGACTGCAGAAGCCAAGGAAGAACTCGTGGAGTTGGGTATGGAGCTTCTAGGTCCACCCGAGGATGAAGCTGAATGGCAGGAGAAAGCCAAGGCTATCTGGCCGCAGTTTTATGAGGATATTGGTGGTGAAGAATGGGCACTTGAAGCCCAAGATATTATGAATGATGCCATTAATAACCAATAAGCTTGATTTGCTGCGGCGCTATGATGCGTCGCAGCTCTAATCAAAGCTCTTCGCCGTTGGGGGTGGAACTTGTCGCCCGGGTCGAGCCATTATTGGCTTCCAAGACGACAGTAGGCATGGCTTGGGTGGCAAGGGTGTATCTGGAGTTCAGGAGAAGCCAGTCTGCTAAAGACGCCCGAGCGTTCACGACGCGGGTGGAAGAGAAGGCCCCTTCAAGGTCCAGACCGTGCTGACCGAAAACGGCAACTCCTTCACCGATCGATTCACACGCGCCGGTGAGCGCAAATCCAGCGGTCGATATCCTTTCGATCAGGAATGTCAGACCTATGGCATCGAGCATCGCCTGATCAAGCCGGGACAGCCACAAACCAACGGGATGGTAGAGCATTACAATGGTCATATCAGCGATGTGCTGGCGACGCGGCGCTATGAAACAGGTGAAGACCTAAAGCAAACGCTCAAGCGCTACGGCTGGCTGTACAATCACCATATCCCGCAGAAGGCGCTGCACTATCAATCACCGATCGCAGCGATTAAAGACTGGCAGGCCAAACGGACAGCGCTATTTACCAACCGGGTAAACAATCACGTGGGACCTGATACCTAAATGAAAGCTCCGGGGGGTGCACCAAGCTGTTCATGAAAGGCAGCAATAAAGGCGGATGGACTGTCGTAGCCACATGCTAGAGCGGCATCGGTGACCCGTTCGCCGCGCTCCAAGAGGGGCAATGCCGCCATGACACGGCAACGCTTTCGCCATTGCCGAAAATTCAGCCCCGTCTGTGCGAGAAACCAGCGGCTCAGCGTGCGCCCGGTAACGCCGCTGAAGTGCTCAGCAAGTGCCTCTAGCCCGGTGCGATCATCGGGATGTGCCTGGAGATGACGGCATAGTGCTTGAAGACGGGGATCTTCTGGCCAGGGCAATATGATGCCTGCTTCTTCGGCTTCTGCTAGCCGATCGATCAGCACCGCGGCCAATCGCCCATCCGCACCTGTCACATCATAATGCTCGGGCAGAAGGCTAAAGGCTTGGATCAACTCTCGTAGCAGCGCGTCTATGCGAAGAACACAGCTCTTCTTCCCGAAAGTCGGCAGGACCTCAGGCACTACGTAAAGGCTGCGGATAACGGTGCCCGGGGAACAGTACACCGCATGGCGCATACCCGCCGGCACCCAGGCCGCCTGACCAGGAGGAGCAAGGAAATGACCGCGCTCAGTCTCGACCCGCAAAGTACCGCGAAGGGCATGGGAGAGCTGAGCCCAAGGGTGGCAGTGAGGCTGTCCGATTGCCTGGTTGGGAAGCGAATGCTCGCTGCCATATAGCGGTCTTGGCAGCCGCGATAGGGCACTCAGCGTCTCAAGCATGTCCGTTTCGCGATATTTCACTTCTGATTGCCGAAAAATCTCCTGAAGGAACAAGGATATTATTTTGTAGAAAACTTTTCCACTCAGGAGCGATACCATGCTGAGAGCACTCAAAGCGAATCTTGACGCCTTCACCCTGATCCTGATCGCAGTCGTCTTAATCGCCAGTCTGTTGCCCGCGCGAGGCGCCGCTGCCAGCGGTTTCGAGCTCCTTACCATGGCGGCTATCGCCCTGCTGTTCTTTCTTCATGGCGCGAAGCTTTCCCGACAGGCAATTATCGCTGGTGCAACTCACTGGCGTCTGCATCTACTGATCTTTGTGTTTACCTTTGGCGCCTTTCCGCTGATCGGTGTGATATTGCGCCCTCTCCTGACGCCTTTGCTGGGTAATCCGTTGACCCTGGGGATGCTCTATCTGTGCGTTCTGCCCGGCACCGTGCAGTCCGCCATTGCTTTCACGTCGCTCGCTCGCGGCAATGTTCCTGCGGCTATCTGCAGTGCCTCCTCTTCCAGCTTGATTGGAATTTTCCTCACCCCATTGCTACTGATGTGGCTGCTGGATACCCAAGGTGTCGGAGACAATTTTGCTTTTGCTGATGCCGTGGGCAAGATAAGTCTGCAATTGCTGCTGCCGTTCCTGGCAGGCCATCTGGCACGGCCTCTGATGGGAACCTGGGTGGCAAGCAACCGGCACTGGCTCACTTGGGTGGATCAGGGGTCCATCCTGCTGGTGGTGTACACCGCCTTTAGTGCCTCAGTGGTTGCCGGCTTGTGGGGCAGCGTATCGCCGAGGGCACTACTGACGCTGACGCTTGTCTGCTGCGCACTGCTCGCAATGGTGCTGTGGCTGACAGCTTGGCTGGCCCGGCTGCTGCGCTTCTCCCGCGATGACGAAGTGACCATTGTGTTCTGCGCTTCCAAGAAAAGCATGGCCACGGGAGTGCCAATGGCCCAGATCCTGTTCCCTGGCGCTGCACTGGGACCAATGCTGCTTCCGCTGTTGGTTTTTCACCAGCTTCAGCTGATGGTGTGTGCTGTGTTGGCTCGGCGTTATCGCGAGGCTGTTTCTGATGCTTCCCGCGATCGCCCAGGCGGGATAGAGGTTACGCGGTAGGCTTGGCGGTTTGGCTTAAAGGGCGCCCTCCTTACTACCTTACCCAGCTCGATATCGGTGACCTGTCGGAAGCCCGTCCCCCCTGGGGAAATACTACCGTGTCAGGCTATTAGTGTTGAGAGGGCGGCCATCTGCTTGCTCTCACGCTGGCCAGAGCAGTAGTGATCGCAAAAGTAGATCGCTGGGGTCACCGCCTTGGCCACGGCGGCGTGGTCGGCGAACTCCGTGCCATTGACGTTTCCAAGTGACAAGTGGTGACTCCTGCCTGATGGATCTCTCAATGGCGGTTGCACAGCACATAATACTGCACCCGGGCGTTATAGCGTTTCAGGCACCGGATAGCTACTAGCTTTGGGAGCCCCTCCGCCACCCGCCGTGCGACATACGCCTGGGTAGGGGCATCAAGATGTAGTCACCCAATGGCAATAGTATGGCAGCGTACTATTGCGAAGCCGCCGATCATGTAGCAAAACAGCGTGATCAGGACGATCCCGATGATGTTGAGGACGATGCCGCCGTGCGCCATCTGGGCGATGGTGACCGCACCGGTGCCGAACACGATAACGTTCGGCGGCGTGCCCTCCATCAGGAGGACGCCTTGCCATGAAGTCAGGGATGAGGGCGATTGATGGCGGCGATCGCATCGCCAGTATGTTGAACATGATCGGCGAGCAGGCGTCTTGCTAGGTTGCTATCCCGGGCCTTGAGGGCCTCCAGGATCTCGCGATGCTCCCTGGTGGATTCGCTCCAGCGGCCAAGGCGATCAAGGGCTAGGAAGCGTGCTCGTTCCAGCCGCCCCAACAGGCTACGGTGAGTCTCTGCGAGCACCGGATTCTTGGCGCCGGCCACGATCAGTCCATGAATTCGCTGGTTGAGCTCGAAGTAGGCATTTCGATCCCCCTTCTTCAGCAGGCGCTCCAAGCGCTCTTGGAGGGTTTCCAGTCGCTTGAGCTCGGTATTTGTCATGCGGTGAGCGGCAAGGCTCGCCGCCAGGCTCTCAAGCCCGGCTTCTACCTCGAAGAGGTGCTCCAGCTCCTGAGAGTCGATCAACGATACCTGGGCATTGCGGTTGCGCCGCAGGGTCACCAGGCCATCGGCGGCAAGCATCTTCAGGGCTTCGCGCAGCGGTGTACGGGAAATGCCGAGCTGCTCGCACAGCTCGGGCTCGCTCAGGCGCTGGCCCGGTGCCAGGTGCCCGTGAACGATCAAGTCGTGTAGCGCCTGATGCGCCTCCTCGGCCAGCGAAGGGGTGGTGATGCGTCGTCGCCCGAGCAGGGCGGCTCCTTCCATCGTCATGTCGTCCATTCCTCTTGACTGAGGAGACGCGGCGATTGTCTCCGAACACTTGATAGAGACGCCATCAGCCGACCGATGTCGTGGACCTGGCAAGGTCTCGTCCTACCAGTTGGGCCAGCGCCTCGGTCAGACCCTTGCAGGGTTTTTCGGGAGGTAGCGCAAAGCTTCCGGCGATGGGCGCAGCGGCGCCGAGGTCGACCAGCGCCTGGGCCTGGTGCAGGGCGCAGGTGACGCCATCCAGGGCCGGTACCGGCAGACGTCCGGCCACGCTGCGGGCGAGGCCGGCCAGCGGAGCTCCCGCGAGGATCAAGACATCGGCGCCATCATCCTGCACGGCGCGCTCGGCCAGGGCAACCAACCGCTCGCCTTGATGTTCCTGGACCCGGCCGATGTTCGCCAAGGGTTCATCCAAGGCACGAATACTGGCCAGGCGCTTGCTGAAACCATAGGCCGAGATCGTCTCCCGATACCAAGCCTGGATGCGCTGAGAGATGGCAATGACAGAGAACCGATGGCCGACCTGGCAGGCGCTGACCAAGGCGGCTTCGGTCATCCCTACTACTGGGATCCCCATGATTTCGCGAAGGGCGGACAGGCCTGGGTCACCGAAGGCCGCCACTACGACTGCGTCGTGGCCAGCATGGAGCTCAGCGGCAACTTGCATGGCGGCATAGCCGCCGATCTGGGCCTCGGCTCGCGTCTCGATATAGGCCACCCCGAAGGGGGCGGTAGCCATGGTCAGTTCTGTCCCGGGCCGGATGCTGCGCCGTGCCTCGGATTCGATCAGGCGAGTCACATCGCCTGAGATATTGGGGTTGATGACCAGAAGTTTCATGGCGTGTTCCTTAAATCATTATGGTTATGTGGGTCGGCTCAGTAGCCCAGGGCACGAGGTAACCAGGTGACGAGGCCCGGGAAGGCGATGCAGGCGAACAGCATGGCGTACTGAAAGGCAATGAAGGGCCAGGCGCTTTTCATCAATTCATTGAGGCTGATGCGGGAGATGCCGCACATCACGAACAGCAGCACGCCCACCGGGGGCGTCATCATGCCCACCACCAGGTTCATCACGAACAGAAAGCCGAACAGCAACGGGTCGATCCCGTAGGTCAGCGCGATGGGGGCGAGCAGCGGCACCAGCATGATGAAGGCCGCATTGGACTCGATGAACATCCCCACCCCGATCAGCAGCACCATCACCAGCAGCAGGAATACCAGCGGGTCCTGGGTGAAGTCCTGCAGCCAACTGGTCAATTGCATGGGAATCAGGTCGAGGGTGAAGGCGAAGGTCATGGTCGAGGCAAAGGCGATCAGCGCACCTACCATGGCGGCAGTGACGGCGGCGTTGAACATCGCCCCTGGCAGGTCGGCGATCTGCAATTGACGCGTCACGAAGAAGCCTATGAACAAGGCGTAGACCACGGCGATCGCTGCCCCCTCGGTAGGAGTGAAAGCCCCGGCGACAATGCCGCCGACCACCACGATGGGCATCAGCAGGATCGGCAGGGCGCGCCAGGTCTGAACCAGCACATGCCTAAGGCTGAGCTCGCCGCCGGCCAGCGGATAGCGGCGACGCATGGAAATGAAGGTCGCTAGGCCCATGAAGCCGAGCGCCAGGATGATGCCAGGTACCACCCCTGCCATAAACAGGCCGCCCACCGAGACCGTGGAACCTGCCATCAGGGCGTAGACGATCATGGCATTGCTGGGAGGAATGATGGCGCCAAGATTGGCAGCCGAGGCAATCACGGCACTGCTGTAGCCAGTACCGTACTGTTGGCGCATGGACGGTATCAGCGAGCTTCCCAGTGCACTGGCGCTGGCTACGGCGGCCCCGCTCACCGCCGCGAGCACCATGCCGGCGACGATGGCGACGTGAGCCAGACCGCCATGCACGCGCCCGACCAGCGAGTTGGCAAAATCCACCAGGCGCTGCAGGATGCCGCCGGCAACCATCAGTTCGCCCGCCAACATGAACAGCGGGATGGCCATCAGCGGAAAGCTGTTGACTGAGTGCATCATGCGTTGGGGCAGCACCGAGAAATCCATGCCGCCTACGTATAGGCCGACCAGGGAGGCGACGCCCAGGGCGAAGGCCAGGGGCATGCGCAATAACGCGAAGCTCAGGAAGGTGAAGACGATAGCCGGGGTCATGTCGGGGTTCCTCCGCGACGTTCCGGGGCACTGGGCAGCGGCTCCAGGCCCAGGGCCTGCGCAACCAGGTGTAGGCAGCTATGGGCCGCGCAGACCAACACGGCGATGTAGAAGAGGGCGGCGGTGACCGGCAGGGTCGGCATCATCTCCTGCCACTTACTGGCCACCGCGCCGATGCTGATCCAGAACAGCGCGCCCATCATGGCGGCGCCGACCCAGGACATCAGCTGGGCGAGCCGGCGCTGCAAGGTCTCGGGGAAATAGGCCACCAAGGCATCAATACCCACGTGGATGCCGACCTTGATGCCGTGGGGGATAGCCAGGAAAATCGCCCACACGAAAAAAAGCCGTGAGAGTTCATCGGCGGAATCGATGGAACTCGACAGCACGTAGCGGGTGAATACCTGGGCGGACACCAACAGCGTCATCATGCCCATGGCCACCAGGATGGCGTAGTACGAGCTGCGATCCAGAATCATCAGCCCGCGCAGGAAAGAGCGCTTGAAGGGGCTGGAGGCGGTTGCCTCCAGCCGCTGCCACGCGGGTGTCATGATGCCAGCTCCTCGAGAACCCGGTCGACGATCTCGGTACCGATCTTCTCGCGCAGATCATCCACCACGCCCTGGCTGGCCTCACGCAGCTCGGCGCGAGTCTCGTCACTGATCGGTGTGAACTCCATGCCCCGCTCGATCAGGGTCTCGCGCGCGGCCTCGTCCTCCTCGGCGGCGGTCTGGCGCTGCCAGGCCACGGCCTCGTCCATCGCCTCGCGTAACGCTTGCTGATCCTCATCGCTCAGGTCGTTAAAGGTGCTGCGGTTGACGACTACCACGATGAAGTCATAGAAGTGCCCGCTGTCGGAGAGGTGCTGCTGTACCTCGTCCAGGCGTTTAGTGCTGATGATGCTGTAGGGGTTTTCCTGGCCGTCCAGCACGCCCTGCTGCAGCGCCCCATAGACCTCGTTGATGTCCATGGATACGGGATTCGCGCCGATGGCGCGGAAGGTGTCCAGGTGGGTCTCGTTGGGCTGAAGGCGGATCTTGAGGCCCTCGAAGTCCTCGATTGACTCGATGGGGCGTTCGTCGTTGGTGACATGACGGAAACCCAGCTCCATGTAGCCCAGGGCGGTAAAGCCCTTCTCGGCAAGCTTCTCGTCGAGTATCTCCCCCACCTCGCCGTCGATCAGCTCGAAGGCCTCGTCGCGGCTCGCAAAGGCGAAAGGCAGGCTCAGGGCTTCCAGTTCGGGTACGGTGCGCGACAGGTAGGAAATGCCGATCCAGGTACCGGCGATGGCGCCCGTGCTGACCTGGTCGACGTTCTCTCCAGCGCCGCCGAGCTGCATGTTGGGGAACAGTTGAGCCGTTAGGTCTCCGTCGGTGCGGTCGGCCAGGGCATCCCGGAATATCTCCATGGCGCGGCTGCTGGAGTGATCGTCGGTGAAATTGCCCCCGAAGCGCAAATTCTCTGCGCTGGCCATCAACGGGGTCCCCAGGCCTATGGCCAGCAGGACTGCGGCGGTGCGACGGGCAAGGTGTGTTGTTGTTGTCATGCAGAAATCCTCTTGGTTCCACGAGTGGCTGGAGGGTCGCTGCCGAGAGCAGGCGACTTTCTGAACCTTAGAACAGGCTCGCGGGAAATACAAAATACCGAATACCATATTTTTTTTAATAACCAAGAAACAATTGCTTAAGAGTTATAACTTTTGTGTTACAGCGTTATTTAGACCATTTTGGCTTGCAAAATCGCAAGCCTGTGCAAAGCTAGTGCTGTATCTCGAATACAGTATACCGAATATCAAGAACAAGCTCGGAGCCCCCATGGAACGCACCCTGATCGGCATGCTGACGCCGTCCTCAAATACCGTGCTGGAGCCCTACACCGCGGCGCTGATGAAGGACCTCTTCCCCGAGGTCACCGCCCATTTCCAGCGCTTTACCGTCCGTGAGATCTCGATGCGCGACGAGGCGCTGGCCCAGTTCGACCCGGCCCCGCTGATCGAGGCCGCCGGGTTGCTCAATGATGCCCGCATGGACGTCATCGCCTGGAACGGTACTTCCGCCAGCTGGATGGGCTTCGCGGCGGATCGCCGATTGTGTGCCGCCATTACCGAGGCTACCGGCGTGCCGGCTACCAGCAGTGTGCTGGCCCTCAACGAGGCGCTCGAGCGCACCGGGGTGACGCGCCTGGGGCTGGTGACGCCTTATCTGGACGACATCCAGTCGGCCATCATCGGCAACTACGCCTCGGAGGGGATCGAGGTGGTGAGCGAGCGGCACCTCAACGACAAGGGCAACTTCTCATTCTCGGAGTATGACGAGCAGACCCTGGCGAATATGGTCCGCGATGTCGCCCGTGATGCCCCTCAGGCCATCACCATCCTCTGCACCAACCTGCGCGGAGCCGGGATCGTGTCGGCCCTGGAGCAGGAGCTCGGCATTCCCATCTACGACTCGGTCAGCGTCACGGTATGGAAGACGCTGGCACTGGCCGGGATCGACCCCGCTCGAATCACGGGCTGGGGGCAGCTTTTCCAGGACCCGCGCCTCGGCGCCTAACGGCATGGATGCTCGATGTGTGATGCACCACCCACAACAAAGTCAACGACGAGGTGAACCCCATGTCCATCAAGACTCCTTTCAAGACCCTGGCGCTCGGCGTTTCGCTGGCCAGCGGCCTCATGGCCGGCGGCCTGGTCCAGGCTGAGACCACGCTGCGCGTGGTCGGCAATTTCTCGGGCAACAAGCTGCACGTGGATGAGGTCGAACGCCCCTTCTTCGAGGAGCTCGATGCCCGTGACGACCTGGCAGTGGTCTACAACACCATGGATGCTATTGGCGTGGAGGCAGCAGACGCGCTGCGTAATATCCGATCCGGCGCCTTCGACGTGATGTCGGTGCAAATCGGTATGGCCTCCCGCGACGAGCCCTTCTTCGAGGGCATCGACCTGGCCGGCGTGTCGCCGGACCTAGATACCCAGCACGAGGCCATTGATGCCGTGCGCGAGGCCTTCGACGCTCGCCTACAGGAGCGTTTCAACGCCAAGCTGATGACGCTATGGCCCTTCGGTCCACAAATGATGTTCTGTAATGGCGACATCGATGATGTCGGCGACCTCTCCGGCAAGAAGGTGCGGGTCTTTACACCTTCCATGTCCCGGCTGGTAGAAGGACTCGGCGCGACCCCGGTGACCCTGCAGTTCAGTGAGGTCTACCTGGCGTTGCAGCGCGGCGTGGCCGACTGTGGTGTCACTGCTCCTTCCGCCGGCAACAACGGTAAGTGGCCCGAGGTGACCGACACCTTCGTGCCGTTGCCGCTCTCCTACTCGGTCCAGGGACATTTCATGAACCTGGATACCTGGAACCGCTTCGACGAATCGCAGCAGCAGGCGCTGACCGAGGCGTTCGCCCGGCTCGAGGAGCAGATGTGGGAGCTGGCCTACGGCGTCAACGATGATGCGATTGCCTGCAACACGGGGCAGAACAGCTGCTCCCGTCATGAGGCCTACGACATGGCGCTGGTAGAGATCGATCCAGCCTCCCGCGACTTGGTGGAGACGATTACCAAGGAAGAGGTGCTCCCCGTGTGGGCCGAGACCTGTAGCCGGCAGTACGAGGATTGCGTCGAGGTTTGGAACGAGACGGTGGGTGATGCCGCCGGGATGACCATTTCCGAGTAATGTCGCTGGCGCGCTCCGGCCGGCACAGACCCGCCGGAGCCCCATGGGAGAATCATGATGGCTTCACCGCCCCCCTACCTGCTGGCCAGGCGACTGGCGCATGGCGCCGCGATAGCCGCCGGCTATGCATCGCTCGGTTTGTCGCTGCTGATCACCTTCGAGGTGGTGGCTCGCAAGCTGTTCAACTTCTCGCTGCAGGGCGTCGACGAGATCGGTGGCTACGTGCTGGCCATCGGTGTCTCCTTCAGCTTTGCCTATGCGTTACTACATCGTGCCCATACCCGGGTCGACGTGCTGCTGACGCGCCTGCCGTCTCTGCTGCAAGCGCCGCTCAACGCCCTGGCTATTCTGATGCTGGCGGCCTTCTCGGCTTTCATGCTGTGGCGCGCCATCGAGACGCTCAAGGAAACCCTGGAATTCGGCAGCTTGGCCAGCACGCCGCTGCAGACGCCCCTGTGGATTCCGCAAGGCCTCTGGGTGATCGGGCTTGGTGTCTTTACCGTGCTGACGGTGCTGTTGGCTGGCCGAGCGGTAAAGCTGTTGGCCACCGGCCAGTTGGTGGCGCTGGACCGGGAGTACGGCCCGCGCTCCACCGATGATGAACTGGACGAAGCGCGCAAGGACTATGGCAGCGGCACCGCCGCCGAGCCGGGGAGGGCAGGATCATGATCGGTGCCTTCGAGGTCATGGTGGGCTTCGTCATCATGTTGGGCATGATGGCGGCCGGCATCCACGTGGCCGTGGCGATCTTCACTATCGCCACCCTGGGAACCCTGATGTATCTGGGCACGCCGCTGCTCTATACCTTCGGGGATATGCTGTGGGGAACCCTCAACGATTTCATCCTGACAGCGATTCCGCTGTTCATCCTGCTTGGGGAATTACTCCTTCGTAGCGGGATTACCGAGCGTATGTACAGCGCGCTGTCGATGTGGCTCGATCGTATGCCGGGTGGGCTGCTGCACACCAACATCGGAGCCTCTTCCGTGTTCGCCGCCATGTCGGGCTCCTCGGTGGCCACGGCGGCTACCATCGGCACCGTGGCGTTGCCCGCCTTCGCCGAGCGCGGCTACAACGAGCGGCTGGCGCTGGGTACGCTGGCAGCCGGGGCGACCCTGGGCATTCTGATCCCGCCCAGCATCAACATGATCATCTATGGGGCCATCACCAATACCTCTATCGGCAAGCTGTTCATTGCGGGAATACTCCCGGGCTTGGCACTGGCGGGTGCCTTCATGGGGACCATCATGGCCATCAGCCTGCTGCGACCCGGTGTGGTGGGCAAGGCCTCCGAGCGTGCGACCTTCCGCGAGCGCCTCGCCTCGCTGGTGGATCTGCTGCCGCCGGCATTCGTTTTCGCGATCGTCATCGGCAGTATCTACAGCGGCTGGGCGACCCCTACCGAGGCGGCCGCGCTGGGGGTGGTCGCCGCGCTGGGCCTCGCGGCATGGAATCGCAAGCTGACCTGGAGGATGCTGCACGAATGCTTCCTGTCGATGGCACGAACCACGGCCATGATCATGCTGATTATCGTGGCGGCCTTCTTCCTTAACTACATCGTCGGCATCTTGGGTATCCCTTCTACCTTGACCCGCTGGGTGGCTGACCTGGGGCTTACGCCCTTTGGGCTGATCCTGGCGTTGGTGGTCTTCTACTTGGTACTGGGCTGCTTTCTCGAGACCCTGTCGATGATGATCGCCACCGTGCCGATCGTGGTGCCGATGGTGGTCCAGTTCGGCTTCGACCCCGTGTGGTTCGGCATTTTCCTGGTGATCATGATGGAAATCTCGCTGATTACCCCGCCCATTGGCATGAACCTCTATGTGGTCCAGGGCGTGCGTGGCCGTGGCTCCATCACCGACGTGATGATCGGCAGCCTACCTTTCCTGGCCATCATGCTGCTGTTCGTGCTGTTAATCATCCTCTGGCCCGGCCTGGTGCTCTGGCTTCCCGAAGCCATGGGCTAACCCCGGCGACAACGACAAGGTAATGAACATGACACGCTTCGATACCCTGATCACTAATGGCCGCCTCATCACTGCAGCCGACAGCTATGACGCCGATATCGGCATCAAGGACGGGCGAATCGTCGCCCTGGGCGAGGACCTGGGAGAGGCTGCCGAAGTCATCGACGCCCAGGGGCTTTGGGTGATGCCGGGCGGCATCGATGCCCACTGCCACCTGGACCAGCCGCTGGGTGACGGGGCGGTGATGGCCGACGACTTCTTGACCGGCACCCGCTCGGCAGCCTGTGGCGGCACGACCACGGTAATTCCCTTCGCTGTCCAGCAGAAGGGGCAGAGCCTGCGCGCGGCGGTGGAGGACTACCATCGCCGCAGCGAGGGCAAGGCGATGGTCGATTACGCCTTCCACATGATTGTCACCGACCCAACCGAGTCGGTATTAAAGGAGGAGCTGCCGGCGCTGATTGAGGAAGGCTACAGCTCCTTCAAGATCTACCTGACCTACGACGATCTGAAACTGAACGATCGCGAGGTGCTCGAGGTGCTGGCCATGGCCCGCCGCGAGGGCGGTATGGTGATGGTGCATGCCGAGAACGCCGATTGCATCGCCTACCTGACCGAGCTGCTCGAATCCCAGGGGCAGACGTCACCGTTCTATCACGGCGTGGCGCATTCGGCGATCGCCGAGCGCGAGGCGACCCATCGGGCCATTTCGCTGGCAGAACTGATCGACGTGCCGCTACTGATCGTGCACGTGTCCGGTCCCGAGGCCATCGAGCAGATCCGCTGGGCTCAGGGCCGTGGCCTGCGCGTCTATGGCGAGACCTGTCCTCAGTACCTGATGCTGACGGCCTCTGACCTTGACCAGGAAGGCTTCGAGGGGGCCAAGTGCGTGTGCAGCCCACCCCCTCGCGACAAGGCGGCCCAGGAAGCGGTCTGGCAGGCGCTGGAGGGCGGGGTCTTCCAGGTTTTCTCATCCGACCACGCGCCGTTTCGCTATGACGATCCTCAGGGCAAGAAGCTGCACGGGGAGGAGGCCGGCTTCCATCACATTCCCAATGGAATTCCGGGGCTCGAGACTCGCTTGTCGATTCTTTTTTCAGAGGGGGTCGTCAAGCAACGGATCGACCCGACCCGCTTCGTGGCCCTGACTGCCACCAACCCGGCCAAGATCTACGGCCTTTATCCGCGCAAGGGCACTATCGCCATCGGCAGCGATGCCGACCTAACCCTCTGGGATCCCCGGGCGCGCTCGACGGTGCGCAATGTCGACCTGCACCACGCGGTAGATTACACCCCCTACGAGGGCCTGGAGCTCACCGGCCGGCCGGTGCTGGCCCTGTGCCGGGGCGCCTCGGTGTCCCGAAACGGCGAACCCACCGCCGAGCCGGGCCATGGGCAGTTCCTCAAATGCGACAAGCCACAGCCGGCGCGGCCGCGCGGCCAGGCGAAGGGGTTCTGAGCCATCCGGGTCGGGGACGAGGCTTCTCGTCCCGGGCGGTACTCGGCAAATGTGATGTAAACTCGTTGTCAGTAATGGATCTCGTAATAGTCCGCCAAGATTATGGTAAGACCTCTCAGAGCATAGAGTGGACGATGTGTCTCGGCGCATTGCCCACTCCCTGGCCATCCACCACCGTCTCGCCGAGTTTTCGCCCAACCGGTTGCTGGGTGCCATGCTCACCGACCTGGTGCTGCGCACCTCCTCTCGCGTATCAGGCGGTAGGGTGGCCGATTTGTCCAGGTTCAGCCAACAGTCTCGCAGAGTCGCCAGGCGCCCTCGTCGATGGGGAGGAAAGCGGCGACCGCTGCCGTCGCGATGACGTGCGTGATGTCGTTGTCTGGGTCGTGTACGTTTAGCCCGCCATGCACGACATTCACCTCGGCCCGACCGCGGGGCAGTTCTGCCGCCACGATCCCGGCCTCAACCCGTTCGGGTTCTTGCGCGCCGATCGTCACCTGGACCCGCATATCGCGGTGGTCAATGCCAAGCGACTTAAAAAGTACGATAGACGAGTGGTGCAGGG
Source organism: Halomonas korlensis (assembly GCF_900116705.1). Lineage (GTDB taxonomy): Bacteria > Pseudomonadota > Gammaproteobacteria > Pseudomonadales > Halomonadaceae > Halomonas > Halomonas korlensis. The sequence goes on from NZ_FPBP01000022.1 coordinate 32,990, forward strand.
CATCCTGCACGGCGCGGCAGGCGGCCTTGGTGTAGTCTTCACCGTAAAGGTCATTGCCGGAGCCCATTTCGAGAATGATGCGTCGTTCAGTCATGGGGGCGCTCCATGTCGAAGGAGACGATGATAGCGGCGTTGGCAATTACGGTGGTGTCGCTGCCGTCGGGTTTAGTGACGTCAAGTCCCCCTTTGACCAGAGTGATCGAGGGCTGGCCATACGGGAAGATATCGAGCAGGGCAGAAATATTGACGGCATCCGGGTGCTGAACGCCGATCTCGACATCAATCAGCATCGCTTGCTTGGGAAAGCCGAAGGCATCGGCGACATTGAGTGAGTTGTGCCATAGCGAATCGCGGATCGCGCGTGAGGCTGCATTAGTGTAATCACGGCTGCGGATCGAGCTGCCCATTCCGAACTGCGTCACCATTCTGGTTTTGGCCATGGCTTGGTCTCCTGTTAGTGCGCCGGTCGTCTTGCGTCTCAGCGCCGGTGGCGACCACCGATGAGTTGCACAATATCGAAGAAAAGAGTGTTGTCGAGCTCCTGTGACATGTCGGTAGCCAGACTACGGCTGTGCTGGCCTGGTGAATTTCGAGCACCCTGAACATGGACTTTGTCGGGCCCCGGGTAATTAATCACCCGGGACCCGACACCTAGTCTCAAGGACTCCTTCCTGTTGCCTGCTCACAAATCCATGGGCGACTCTACTGGGTTCCTGCCAGACTTCTTATGTGATCGATCGAGTCACGATTGGTGTCAGGGGCGGCCTCCTGTAACCGACGAGACCAGCGTAAGGTAGACTCGGCATCACCGGCGGCATGCGCCGAGCGGGCAGCGCCTTCAAGGGTGTTATAGCGTTGTGGCCAGGTGCGATTCGAGTTCTCGTAATTAGCCAGCGCCTCGGCCGGGCGGTCAAGGGAAAGCAGCAAATCGCCAAGGGCTTCATAGGGCGGGTACAGGGCACCCGGGGTAACCGGATGCTTCTCAGCGGTAGCTTCAAGCTCCCCGGCGGAGCGCATCAGCTCGATGGCACGCTCGTGTTCCCCTTCGGCGTTGGCGATCCAGCCGGCAAGAATTCGCCGATCCACTTCAATGTAGGTAGCGAAACGCTGATCGGCGGCGGACATGGCTTTTTTCACCAGGGCTGCCAGCCGCTGTTCGGCCTCGCGAGCGGCGTCCAGGTCATCGCTGTGGACAGCACCCAGTCCGCGTGCAAACCAGGTCAGCCCATCCGGCCAGGGAAACATATCCCAATCAATATAGTCTGGCGTGCGGGGTGCC